>CBFIAR010000001.1:0-184612 GCA_965660625.1 Glaciecola sp.
GACTCTAAATGCGGTGTTGTTGGTCGATGATGTATTGTGTGGCTATCAGTGCGTCAATGGGTTCTGAGCTTACCCATCCCGCTTCGATTGTTACTAGCCCCCTGTGTCACCATACCTGTCGCCTCTAATTTTTTAATAAGAGGTAATAATGAGAGTCCAATTTAGCGAAGAATTTAAAGAGCAAGCTGTGCAAAAGGTTTTAAATAGAAGTGATGGTGTTAGGATTGAAGAAGTTGCTACGTCATTAGGCGTATCAATGTCTACACTGAGTCGCTGGACAACGTCGTTCCGCCGCACAACCAATGGATATATGGCAGCAGATATGGTTAAAAAGAATACAGAGAAACGTCCCGAAGACTGGACGAGAGAACAACGCTTTAATGCAATTTGTTACTAACAATGCAAAACTGAACCACTTTTACAATTGAAATCTGATCCACTTGTTTTAACACTAACAGCTTCTTTTCTAACAAAAGAGGCTGTGATGATTACAAAGGAAGAATTGATGAAAATTCAGATCCTAAGGAAACAAGGCAAGTCACAACGAGAAATTGCAGAGGAATTGGGGATTTCAAGGAACACAGTACGACGTTATTTAAGCATGGATGTTAACGAACCTCGGTATAAAAAGCGTGCAGGGAAAAAGTCAAAGTTAGCCCCCTATCATTCGTTTCTTCACTCTCGAATAGCACAAGCGGCGCCTGTTAGATTATCAGGAGCCGTTTTACTCAGGGAAATAAGGCAGTTAGGCTATGACGGTAGTCAATCATTGTTGTTGCAGTATTTACATCAATATCGAGGACAACGAGATACTGCCCCCACTATCCGTTTTGAAACCGGACCTGGCAAACAAATACAAGTCGATTGGGGAACCATGAGAAATGGTAAACATCCACTGCACGTGTTTGTCGCGATTTTAGGATATAGCCGAGCGATGTTTGTCGTGTTTACCGATAATATGCGTTACGAGACCTTGGAAAGCTGTCACCGACAAACATTCGAGTATTTTCAAGGTGTTACCCAAGAGATTTGGTATGACAATATGAAGACGGTGGTGATTGAAAGGAACGCCTATGGTGATGGCCAGCATCGTTTACATCAACCCTTCTATCAATTTGCTAAAGATTGCGGGTTTATTCCCAAGCTCTGTCGACCTTACCGACCGCAGACGAAAGGGAAAGTAGAGCGGATGGTACGCTATATTCGAGACAACTTCTATCGGCCATTGTGGACGAAGTTAGCGCAGCAAAATGAAGTATTAGATGTACACACGGCAAATATCGAAGTCCGATTATGGCTAGATAATGTGGCGCATAAGCGTGTACATGACACCACCAAGCAAACTCCTGAAGCTCGATTAGCGATAGAACGACCCTATCTTTTATCGCTGCCTCCTGAACTAACATCAGTGTCCTCAACTTCCGATATTAAAGACATACCGTTAGCCTCACATCATTTACACGATACACAAGCGCTTCATCATTCACTTGCTGTTTATGATGAGCTCATGGAGGCAATTGCATGAATTTACAATTATCTCGTATCACTGAAATGGCGACCGAACTTAACCTTCCCGGTATAGAAAACCATGCCGTAAGCTTGGCTCAGCAGGCTGCAAAAGAAGAATGGGAGTACATGCACTTCTTGGAAAAGCTATTAAGTTGTGAACAATCTGACAGACATCAACGAAAGCAAAGCATGTATACCCGTATGGCTGGCTTCCCAAGCGTAAAGACACTCGACGAGTTTGATTACAAATTTGCTAGTGGAGTACCCAAAAAGCAGATTAATGAGCTGGCATCGCTTTCGTTTATTGAACGTAAAGAAAATGTTGTATTGCTTGGACCGAGCGGGGTGGGCAAAACTCACCTTGCACTTGCTCTAGGGTACAAAGCAGTGCAATCGGGCATAAAGACACGCTTTATCAGTGCATCTGACTTAATACTCAACCTGTCAACTGCACAACGACAGGATAAATACAAAAGTCACATTCAGCGTGGCGTTCAAGCGCCTAGATTACTCATAATAGACGAAATTGGCTACTTGCCATTTAATGCCCAAGAATCAAAGTTGCTGTTTGATGTTGTAGCAAAACGATATGAAAAAGGCTCAGTTATTTTTACCAGTAACTTACCGTTTGGACAATGGGGACAAGTGTTTGCAAATGACACCGCGTTAACATCTGCCATGCTAGATAGGGTTTTACATCACTCTCACATTATTCAAATTAAAGGAGAAAGCTATCGAATAAAAGAAAAAAGACAAGCGGGATTATTAGAGAAAATTGAAAAGTAGTGGATCACTTTTCAATTGATCAAGTGGATCAGTTTTCAATTGTTATTGACACAATTATCGCCTGCCATGGTTTAACAGAAGAACAAATGAGCGTCTATTGCCGTACACAAGGCATTTATGTTCATCATATTGACCAGTGGAAGTTAGACTTTATAGGTGATGATAATACGCAAGAGCCCGCTCATGCCCAACAAAAAGTACGTCAACTGTCGCAACTAAATCAGAAATTAAAGCGTGATTTAACGCGCAAAGATAAAGCGCTGGCAGAAACGGCCGCCTTATTAGTTCTCCAAAAAAAAGTCCACGATATTTGGAGCGACGAGGAGGATATCTAATGTCTGTTGAAGAAAAAGGTCAAATCATCTCTTGGGTAGATGAAGCTTGTAAAGAAGGGGCTAGACAGTGCCTGGCCTGCGATATTGTTGGTGTTAGCCCAAGAGCATTGCAACGCTGGAGAGTCGCTGACAGCTTGATTGATAGGCGCCAAACGACCATTAAATTTCCCGCCAACAAGTTAACGGTGCTTGAGCGAAGCCGAATACTGCGGGTAGTGAACAGTAAAAAATATGCCCATTTACCGCCCAGTCAGATTGTGCCTAAATTAGCTGATGACGGTTTGTACTTGGCATCTGAATCAACGATTTATCGCTTGCTTACGCAAGAGGGACAACTCGCCAAACGCACTCGTTCTCGTGTGTATAATCACCCCAAACCGCTGCCATTCGTGGCCACAGCACCAAATCAAATATACTCATGGGATATCACCTATTTGCCGACCGATGTAAAAGGCATATTCCTTTATTTGTATATGGTCATGGATATTTACAGCCGTAAAATAGTCGGTTGGCAGGTACATGATAATGAAAGCAGTGCACTGGCCAGTGACTTAATGGTCGATATCTGTCGGCGTGAGCACATCAAACGCAAGCAAGTAGTACTGCACTCTGATAATGGTAGCCCAATGAAAGGCGCTACTATGTTGGCAACACTTCAAAAACTAGGCGTCATGCCATCATTTAGCCGACCTTCAGTGAGTAATGACAACGCTTATTCAGAGTCCTTATTTAGAACGCTTAAGTACAGACCCGGCTACCCTGAAAAGAAATTTGCCGGTTTAGTACAAGCGCGAACGTGGATCGTTAGTTTCGTGAATTGGTATAATAATGAACATTGCCATAGTGGCATCAAATTCGTAACGCCCGCAGCTCGTCATCAAAATAAAGACTCAGAAATGTTAACTAACCGCCATGAGGTTTATAAAAAAGCGAAGGCAAAAAATCCAGAGCGTTGGAGTGGAAATACTCGAAATTGGACGCCCATTAACGAGGTTTCACTCAATCCGAATAATCAACAAAAGATAAATAGCGAAAAAGCGGCATAAAAACTAACTTAGGCGACAGGTACCTTGAAAAACGCCGCTGGCAATGCAGTGGTCTTGCGCATGACCTTTGGACGTTTGAGAGTATTGCAATACAACATCCTCAAGCCTTGTAAGGTGGCATTGATAGTTAAGTTCGACGTGCCTGTCTCGGCTAACATGTACTGGAATTTTCTTAACTCTTCTGCGGTGGCGTCTTCTGGAGAACGCTGTAAAAACTGAGTGAGTTTCTTCAGTGCTCTTAAGTATTGCGTCTGTGTTTTAGGCATTAGTTTACGCATGGTCATTTCTTCAATCATGCGTTGGCGAAGGGGAGTAGCTATTTCATTATGTGGTGACATGACATCACTCCTAAGTGAATTCAGGGCGACATTGCCCTTCATTCAGCTTAGAAGCGGATCAAAGAATGTGAAAAAACTTGGGTGTTTGATGCGGCAATACTACCGCGGAGCGGTTTAGTCCATCTGCCCAAAACGGCCTTTTACGAATTAAGGTATGATACTTTTTTGTTAACATAAGCTAGTAATAATCTGTGTGCGCTAATGAGATTAACGCTGAGAAGTAGGGAGCTAGAAAATAAGCGTACTACATTCGAATTAAACTGGCGAAAACGAAACATTTTAACACATTACAAACATTGTTGAATTAAGACATTTCCCTAGCGACTATTTAGATTGCCGTTGACACAAAAACAAGGTGCAGCGAGTTTTTCAACTTGGGCAAGATATTATATCGGTTGCCGCTGAATAAAGACGAGATGAAGTAACCAAATATCTTTTTTAACCTCAGCTGTGAGGATCAAATAAATTGCAATTGCTTGATATTGAAAAACAAGTGACTTAATTATTCTAATGATTGAAATCCGTGCTCAAGAATTGACATCTCATTGCTAATTAGTAAAACCTAGGCGCACATTATTGCAAATTCCTAAACGCAGCATCCAATATTGTTTATCTCAAAATAGAAAGAGCAGTTGCCAAACGTTTAACATCCATTTCGTAACAGCAGAATAAAAAAACATATCCACAAATGAAAAACCAAGACTAGACTCCGTGAACGTTTGATGCGATTTACTATTTATTGATTCAAGTTAACTCGATAAACCATTCCAACCTACAAACCAAAATATCTTAGTCATTTTCCTTTTTTATAATTCTCACTTATCAAACCTAGTTAACTAACGAACCTCAATTGCAGGGGAGTTGATTAAATTCTCATTGCGCCGTGAAATCTCAACTTATCTGGCCATACAAACGGGTGTGAATAACTATGTGAGCACATATTAAATTTAACATAATATACATTATACGCAATTGTGTATAGTTATACAGAATCGTGGATAAGTAGCTATTCCGCTTAGCATATGGGTTTCAGGCTATTTTTAGTGACGCGTCTACGTGAATGAATTGGCAGTTATGTGTAACAACCATAATGTTATGAACACAGCGTTACGCTGTTATTTGTAGTTTGCAGAATGATGAATGACGTTTTTAGCAAATGCCCAATCAGGAATTGATGCTGGAACAGCTTCAACAACTCTGAACATTGGAATGACATTTGACGTTGATACTTCACAAGGTTGGATATCAATATTGATCCCATAATCCATGAGCAATTTTCGTTGACGGTAATAAGTTGCTTTGGACATCATCGATCTTAAGTCATGACCTTCAGACCATAATGTGTAAGTTGATTTCAATCTGTTAGGTAAATTGTTAGCCGTTTCTGTTGGTAATTTTATTTGCTCAGTCATATTTATTTTGGCCAGATAGTCATTAAATAGTTTTGCGGCATGTTCTGGTAATAAATGCATTGCGTTAATTATGTCGAGTTTTACAAGCTCTTTTGAATGTAATCTTAACTCTATTCTTAGTTTGTTTTGTGCCCAGGATTCGATGCCGATATTTTGTAGTTGTTCTGGTAATGCGCCTGTTTTAGTCTTAATTTCCTCTGCTTTAGAATACAGCTTTATTGCCCAACGTTCAGATTTTTTGCCGAAGTAAAGCGTTCCACCTTTCATTGATGGCCTGCCATGGCGAGTCTTAGCTTTGAACTCCATTGAACGGATAAATGATAGAACATCTTCCTGTCTTGGTAGTGAAAATGAATAGTTAATATCAACCATACCAAGCTCATAATTGCCCATTTTAACCGCTTGATATTCATGCATTGTAGGATGCAAATTGAATTGATTGCAAATAACCTTAAACGTATCGAACACCAATGAAACTAGGTCGTCAGAGCCAAATACATTATGACCTTGAAGGAATTTAGAAGGGTTTCCACTTATCCATAAATGGGTTGCGTTGCCCTGCCCGTCGCCACCAGTACTCTTGATAGATATGCGTTTTTCATAACTTCCTACAGCCATTTTTCTTTTAGGTGTGCGCCATTCAACTTCGCCAGATTCATCAAATGATAGAATTTCTCCACTGTTAAGTGGTGAATGTAAAAATGGGATAATTACACGAGCCCAATCTATCAAGTAAACGTTCCTAAAATGGTATCAAAATGAGACAAAAGTCGGGTATTACTAGACTCCCGACTTGGGTTTTTGAAACCGTGTCAATAGTCATATGAGCCTAATCGTATTAGCTCTAAATGATTATGTAAACACTTAAGGCTAATTTATTGGTGTATGCTAGTCATATAAAGCCAATTAAAGGGTCGAAACATGTCAATTAGTAACAATTTGAAAGCTATTCGTAACAAACGAGGAATGACTCAAGGCAATTTGGCGGATAAAGCCGGTATTGAGCTTACTCAAGTATCTAGAATCGAACGTGGTGCGTCTGAGCCTAAATTAGAGACTATTAAGAAGTTATCCATAGCCCTGTCATGCTCAACTGATGAGTTAATTATGGATGGTGAAGTAAACACGCCAGAATATATTAAAAGAACGGTTGAAAGAATTAAGGAACTGACTCCCTTAAAGCGCTATGCAGTTTTAGATTTGATAAACAGTTATTGCAATCAAAACAGAATACCAGAGCCTTCATTAAACGAGTTCAGATCTCAAGATGAAGTCGCTCAAAACGTAAATGAAAGCTACAAAGATGCGTTAAGAGAAGAGTTAAAACTTGTCGAAGAGCTAGCAAATGACGCTCAAATTGAAATGCAAACAATGTAAAAAGTCTCACGTATGGGACAAAGTGGGGGTATTACTATAACCCCACTACTTCAATAATCACTTTATTTCAGGTTTGCTGTAAAGGGGTCACCCCTTTACAGCGCCCTAAAATAAAAAGATTAAAAGCGGTTAATCAAGGAGTGGTTATTTTGGGTTTTCAGCATTCGATAAATATTTAAGAATTAACGATTGATCAAAAATCGAATTAACAAGAGCGGTTTCGCTTCGCTTATATGCCCTCTGGGCATCTAAAGGTTTAGAAAAATGGTTAAAGTGGTAATAAAACGAAAACAAATTTATATGATTACGTACCCTACAAATAAAATCTATATTGGAAAGGATATGTACGGTAGCTCTAGATATTTTGGAAGTCCTGACGCTGAGGAAATAAACAAAGACTTTGAAAAACTACCTATTGAAAAAAGGATGGATTTTACCGTCAGGAAACAGATATTATTTGAAAGTACAGATTGCTCAGATTCTTTTTTATCTCAAAAAGAAGTCGAATTTATTAGAAAGCACGAGTCCAATAACCCTAAAATAGGTTATAACAAATGGCCTAAATTTAATGCTTCAAGTAAAACTAATGAACAAACCAGTGATATTGACAGCGGAACAACAACTGTTTCTAGTTAGACTTCCATGCAGATTAAGAGGAACATATATTACTTGGTTACTCGGATTTGACCCTTATTTTTTAATGAGCAGAGAAACTTATTATCGCCATGCGCAAGATTTGTCTCAAAATTATGGGGTAGAAATACGTAAAAAGAGTCCCTATTATCTGCCCCCAAAAACAGACTAATAATTATACATTATGCGTAATTGTGAATAGTTATTAAGATAGGTGGATAAGTTTGTTACATAGATAAATAAACCTCTTAAACTTAGTTAATTCAGATACTTAAAGAAAGTTTTATGCCCTCATTTTTTCATTAGCATTTACATATTAGCTATCGTAACGCTGTGTTGATGAAATTATTTTTTACGCATGATGAGCTTGTTTATTTGCTCTCGTTTACGCTTCAATAATTTATTGGGTTAGATTATTTGTGTGAGAATTTATAGTTTGTGTGTGGTAATTCGATAATTCAGTATTTTAGTATTTTACTATTTAGAGCAACTATTTCCGATTCAAATTAACTATTAACACTATTAGCTCATTTTCTTGTCTGGCAAGTTAATCCTTCTCTTGATGATTATCATTGTCGTAGCATCATTAATCTCTTTTTTCTATTTGCTCCAACATACACATTCACGTGTTTGTAACCGGCAGTAAAAATATGGATAACGCAGAATAAAGCATTTGTAGGATGGACAACCTTTTATTAGTTTGCTTTTAAAGGACAACAATCTAAGGATTTTACTTAAAAAACTAGACGATATAAATAATCGATTTCTATCTTTGTTTGAAAAAAACCTGTTGACCAGGCGCTACTAAGCAAGCTTCCCGAATTGGCTCTTTTAATCTTGTTAAACAGCAGTAGTAATCGGAATTAATACATTTTCAAATATTGTTTTTATATCTAACAAAAGTTTGTTTCTCACGACTCTTGAGCTCCCTAAGACTGCACAGAAATAGCGCAATAAATAATGATTACAAGTGCCCTATTTAATTCGATTTTAGTAACGCATAACCATTGCACCACAGGTTATTAAGAGTATCACTTCGTTTTATTCCTCAGGTGTCTTTTTTTAATTGAATGATAAATATCAATGTGTTTGAAACTAAAGCGCCCTAACAAGGTCAAATTGGGAATAGCGGAATGGATATCTAACAACACATTTTGAATGTCATTGAACTTGAACCGGTTGCCAACAGAAAAACAATCAAGCATAAGTATTCAAACGCTACGCTTCTTATGCTTTCAATGCTATTGCACGTTGCCATCGTTTATTTGCTCATGTTTAATTCGGATATACCGCAACCAAAAAAAGCAGTCGATAAGGTAACCATATATAGCTATTTACTGGAAAAGAAAACCCCAACAGAAAATGTCAGCGTTGACGAAAGTAGCCTTAAATCGCTGCCAGGAAATCAACGAGAAACATCCCCCAAAACTATAGATGTATCTATAGGCGAAGAAAAATCCCCTATCGAAGTCACTAAGAGTGTGACGAATAAAAAGCTACAAACGCCAACAGTAGTGAAAAGACAACACGAATCGGATATTCAAAAAAGCATCAGCGTACCCTCCCAAAAACACCTCAGTACAACTGGCTTGCCTACCAGTACTATCGATTCACTGCAAAAAGATGCCTATGAGGCGATGTTAAAACAAGAAACTGAGTCGTTTAATAAGCTGAAAAACTCCCCAATTATCGTTACTATAGGCACACGAGATACAAGAAAACGTCTAAACCCCATTCAACCTAACATAATTTATTGCGATGGTTCAGGATCTAAGACCGTTGTGGCGTTGAGCATGTTTACGGGTGGAAATGTACAGTGCAAAGCATTGGAAATTCAATCTTTTATAGATAAGAGACTTACTAAAAACGCTGAGCAGCCCTAACGCTTGCTCGGTGGTGGAAATTAACAAGGAATTAAAATGAGTATGAATATCGCGTTTATCGGTTTAGGTGCAATGGGCTATCCAATGGCTGGACATTTATCACGTGCTGGATACAACACAACTGTTTACAACCGCACATCTGCTAAGGCGGTTAGTTGGGTTGAAGAATATACCGATGGTGCTTATCAAGATACACCGCGTTTGGCAGCTATAGACGCAAAAGTTGTCCTGCTTTGCGTTGGAAATGATGACGATGTCCGTTCAGTTGTATATGGGGAAAATGGTGTTTTTGCTGGCATGTCGCAAGGCGATATACTCATAGATCATACAACCACCTCAGCTGAGCTAGCGCGCGAACTGTTCAGTGCAGCAAACGATTTGGGAATACAGTTTTTAGATGCACCTGTCTCTGGCGGACAAGCCGGTGCGCAAAATGGTAAATTAACGGTCATGCTAGGCGGTGAGCAAGCGACATATCGTAGCATTGTTCCTTTGCTCAATTGTTATTCACAAAAGCACCAGCTTATGGGTATAAGCGGCAGTGGTCAATTAACCAAAATGGTTAATCAAATTTGTATTGCTGGGATTGTTCAGGGCTTATCAGAAGCGCTTCATTTTGCAGGTAAAGCTGGATTAAATGCAACGGAGGTTGTCGATGTTATCTCGAAAGGTGCGGCCCAATCATGGCAGATGGAGAATAGATCAACGACGATGACAAAGGGCGAGTTCGATTTTGGTTTCGCGGTTGACTGGATGAGAAAGGATCTTGGCATTGTATTAAATGAAGCAAAAGTCAACGGTGCGAATTTGCCGATCACAGCCTTAGTTGATCAATTTTATGGTCAGGTACAGGCTAACGGCGGCGGCCGCTTCGACACATCTAGTCTGATTATGCTGTTGAACAGACAATAATTTACGAGTAGGTATAAACTTAAAAATACAAGCATTGGGCGTTTATGCAGTTAAAAATAATTGCATCGAATTAATGCAATCATATATAGTTGCTAATTATTTTTGAAAACAAAAATGTTTGCATGTGTCTTGTTATCATGTTTAGCGTCAGCGTACTTCAATAGGAGCATTTATTTTGACCATTACAGAAGTAAGGAAATATGCAGTATTAACAGCTGATATTGTTCATTCCACAAAGCTCCGTGAAGCTGCCTACTCCGCCGTGATAACAGCGCTTGAAAAAATACTCGTCTCTCATCAGGTGAAATATAAATGCAAGTTCGAGATATTTAGAGGTGATAGTTTTCAAGTTCTTTATCCAACTATCAATGATGCTATGAAATCCGTCTTATCAATTAGACTTTTTTTGCAATCCGCTATTGACTGCCCCGCGGTAAAGTTAACTCAATCATTTGCCACAGGAACCGATGATAAAGCCTCACAACAACTAATTCGATCTCTTGGTGAGGCTTTTATTTTATCTGGAAGATCCCTCGATATGGCATCAAGGGGTGACCTAGTCGTTAACCTAGCCAGTCTGGTTGGCACAAACGATTTGACAATTTCAACATTGTTTTTACATCATTTATTAGATGGGTTAACAGAGAAACAAGCGGAAGTACTGTATTATTACATCGACTTTGATTTTCCGGAGCATCAGTTTATTGCTAACCACATGAAGATGACCAGACAGAACATCACTACCCATTTAAAACGCAGTGGCGCAGAATTGGTAAAGGTTTACCTATTAGCCTATCGAGAAATTTGCTTAGGGACACTACAATGAAGCTCTTTTTCTTATTAATAGTTGCCCATTTTATCGCTGATTTTTATTTACAAAAACACAGTTGGATTATGTGCAAAGTAGAAAATAAGTATCGTTCAATCGGTTTATTCAAGCACATGCTGGTGCATGTAGCCTTAACAGCAATAGCACTCTTGCTCAGTGGAATATCCCTAGACTCTAGCGCACTAATAGCTTTAGTTGTCATTATTGTGAGCCACTACCTTATCGATATTTGGAAGACTTATCGTATTTTTGTATTGAAGTATTTTTTGATTGATCAAGTTGCTCATCTTATCTTTATCGCAGGGATTTCTGTTTGGGTAAGTGGGCTTAGTTTGTCGACAGTGTTTTCTGAGTTGCATGCTTTTTTCGACAGCAAAGTACTAATGTTAATTGGGTTTTACTTGTTTTTGAGTAAACCCGTGTCTTTGATTATCACACTTTCATTACGCAAATATACAGAGCAATTTGATGAGTCAGAAAAAGCGAATGAAGGACTGGCCTCAGCGGGTGAATTCATTGGTTATTTTGAACGCGGTTTAATCGCTACTTTTATTTTACTTGGTCAATTTTCCGGCGTGGGTTTTATGTTAGCCGCTAAAAGCGTATTTCGATTCGGAGATATGTGCCGTCAAACTGATAGAAAGCTCACCGAGTACATTATGCTGGGAACATTTTTCAGCTTCAGTTTTGGTATTGCCGTGGGGGAATTAGCGGATTATTTACTAACTATTTTATAGCGTTATTTTTTGTGTACTATCGCTCAAAGACTTAAACACTTAAACACTTAAACACCGAGTTGTATATCCGGTTATTGATTGAAATTGTCTTTTACGAAATAATTTAAATCGATAGGTCTTCCAAGCAAAAAACCTTGGAATTTGTTAAACCCTACCCGCTTTAATAGTTCGAATTGACGTTCTGTTTCTACTCCCTCGACTATTGTATCTGTGTTAAGTGCCTTGCACATATCCATAATGGCAACTACCAACTTGTAAGAACGCTCGTTATGTTCTAAGTCTAAGATAAAACTACGATCTATTTTCACGATGTCAAAATGAAATTGACGTAAGTAACTTAGAGAACTGTATCCCGTGCCAAAGTCGTCCAGTGAAATTTTAAAGCCGGCTTTTTGAATTGCACCTAAGCGGTCCGATGGGCTATCCTCATCAAGCATAAAAACAGACTCGGTAATCTCAAGTTCAAGTAAATCATGTGGTGTGTTGTGTGCGTGACATATTTCAATAAGATGTTGAAGAAAATGTGGGTCAAGTATTTGAGGTGATGATATGTTCACCGATATTGGCACTCTGTCCCCATCACCGTTTAAAATACCACCATACAACGCTGCATTTTTGACAGCAAGCAAACCCAGTAAAGATTCGAGTCCGTTGTTTTCAATTAGAGGAATAAACACATTGGGAGACACATTACCATAAGTAACTGAATGCCATCGGCACAGTATTTCTGCGCCTATCAACTGTCGCTGAGTATCATATTTTCCCTGCAGTACGAAATCCAGTTTTTCCAGCCGTATCGCTTCACGCAGTTCATTTAGCATTGTGACTTTTTTTACAGCGTCATTTGTTAGATCTTGATAATAACGTTGAACGATATTTTTACCCTTCGATTTAGCGTTGAACATTGCTGCAGATGCGCACCTAGTAAGCGACTCAAACGTATCGCCATGTTCTGGAAAAATTGACACACCAATTGAACTACTGATCGTGACTTTATGGCCGTTTGCGGTTATCGACTGTTGTTTCAGTGCGTCACTTACAGCAACCGTCTTTTGTTCCCAAGTGTCATCGTTTACAATCGGCAGAATAAAGCAAAATTCATCATCACCCCATCGACACAAATGCATGTTGGCGTCAGTGAGACTTTTCAATATTTCAGATTGCAGTGTTAAAACCTTTTCACCAGACTCATGACCTAAGGTATCGTTTACCTCTTCTATGCCTTTAATCCCCACAAAAACCACGGTAAAAATATCATATTCACGATTTGATAGAATCGTTTCAAAGCGTTGCTTAAAGGCAGTCCTGTTGAATATATTCGTTAATGGGTCGAAGTGCGCTAACTGATAAAGTTTCTTTTCGGTTTTCTTGCGGTCTGTAAGGTCTTTTAATGCAACAACGTAATAATCGGAGAACGAGTCCTCACATTTAAATTCGCTAATCGATAAATCAATATCTATTGTGAGTATCTCACTCAACTTCAGTGTGCTTTCAAGAGACAGGGTTTCGTTCTTATCCAGTTCCTTAAGCTCGGAATGACTTAACTCTATAAATTTTGAAAGGTGAAAATGCTGACTAATTTTAGGAGTAATATTCGCCAAACGACTAAACGCGTCGTTTATTTCGATAATCTGCAGTGATTTAGAGATAATTAACATTGGATCGGTTGACCGAGAAAATGCGTAAGACATGAGTCTAGAAGATGTTTCAGCTTTAACTAAGCCAGTGACATTTTTCAGTGTTCCCACTATTTTTTGCGATTCTCCCTCGTCAAATTGAACGACTCGCCCTCTAAACCGGAACCATTCATAGTTGTGACTCTGTTTTAAGCGATAAGCGCCATCAACATCGGTTGAAAACCTCATCTTGTATAGCGTCCAGTTGAGTTTGAAGTTGTCTATATCGTCCGGATGGAGCATATCAACAAACGTATCGAACGAGACTTGCCGCTCTAACATTTCCGTGGATTCGTGAGTAAAGTCTTTAATATAGAAAGAGTTCGTGTTTTGATGCCAACTCCAAATCGATTCACCGCTGGCCCACAAGGCCATCTGCAGAATTATTTTTGATTCTTCAGTATGTAAATTCTTTTCGTATAGCTCTGCACTTTTTTCTGAAAGTATTTTCTCCGCTTCTAAACATGATTTTTTGGCACGAGCAAGCCGTTTTTTTAAACTTTCAATTTCGCTACTTTGATCACTCATGTCATTTGTAAACCGGTAATGCGCTACCAAGCGCAAGCTAAGCGGACAATCCAACTAAAGAAATGACAAACATCTTCCCAAGCTGCAAAACGAAGTATACACAACAATTACGAACAGGACACTTAATTACCAAATTAAGAAACAATAGAATTGTTAATTAAAACAAATAAATGTTACACCAATTCTTATCTTACTGATGAGCAACCCTTAGAGCAATATTTCACCTCTTTCCAATTTTTCTCCCATTTTTTGCGCCAATTAAAAGGTCTATGGCAAACTGGGCAAACTTTACTCGGTAGCTCAGACTTCTTCATTATTTTCCAACTTGATGAGAAATGTATCGGCATCTTCAAGCATGTGACTAAACTTTGTTTGGTCAATTTTAGACATCGTTTTGTATATCATGGCCATTCGTGGATTATTATTGAAAGTATTTTGATGCCGATATAAAAAATGCCAATAAAGATAGTTGAAAGGACATGCTTGTGGTCCAGTTTTTTCTTTTACGCTGTAATCACAATTTTTGCAGTAATTAGACATTTTATTGATGTATGAACCACTCGCTGCATAGGGCTTACTTGCTAACTGACCGCCGTCGGCGAACAGAACCATACTGCTCACGTTTGGCATCTCAACCCATTCATACGCATCTGCATATACTGATAAATACCATTCGTTGAGGGCCTTTGGTTCGATGCCAGTTAGCAGCGCAAAGTTACCGAGCACCATCAAACGTTGGATATGATGTGCATATGCATATTGTTTAGTGTCTTGTACGCACTGTGACATACAATTCATTTTTGTTTTGCCACTCCAGTAAAGCTCAGGCAGAGACCTTGTCGCTTCAAGATGATTCTTTTCCTTCAATCCTGGCATAAAGTACCAGTAGAAACCGCGTACATACTCTCGCCAACCAAGAATCTGCCTAATAAACCCCTCAGCAGAATTAATGGGCACATCGCCATTCAGATACGCCTCTTCTGCTTTCAGTATTACCTCGCCAGGCATCAAAAGACCTACATTGAGATAAAGGCCTATATGCGAATGGAACAGCCAAGGGTCGCCCTCAAGCATTGCATCTTGATATTGCCCAAAATCAGCTAGTCGTTGCTCAACAAAGTCTGACAAAACGGCAAGGGCTCCTTCTCTTGTTACTGCGAAACCAAAATCAGCTAAATCGCCAAAGTGCTCAGAGAACTGAGATTCTACTAGATCCAGCACGTCCCTAGTTTCCTTATTAGGCTGAAACTGTGTTCTTTTAGGAATGTCTGGCTTTTTACCAAGCGGTTTGCGATTATCAGCATCGTAGTTCCATTTCCCACCATGTGGCTGCTTATCTTCCATCAAAACGCCGGTTGTCTTCCTCAACTCTCTGTAAAAGAATTCCATTCGATATTGTTTACGACCGTCTGCCCAATCTGAGAAGAACTGTTGAGGAGCAATAAATCGATTATCGGGCGTGATATTTACCGGTATGTTTAATTTGATTTCCCACGTTTTTACCTCTTCTAACAAGCGATATTCGCCTGGATGAGCAATATTGATAGAGCTATACGAATTATGTTTGCAGGTATCCTTCACTTGTTCAAACAATGAACCTTGATTATTTGGATCATCATATTTAACATACAGAGTGGTGAAGCCCGCATTCTCTAATTCCTTTGAAAAGTGTCGCATTGCACTAAAAATGAAGGTGATCTTCTTTTTGTGATGCTGAACGTAGCTTGCCTCTTCTTTCACTTCTGACATAAGAACTGTGTCAGTGTGCTTGTTGAAATTGAGCAGTGAGCTCATGTTTACATTGAGTTGGTCGCCCAAAATAATCGTCAAACCGCTCATGAGATTGCCTTCAGCTGTGCAAACGCATCAAGCGCTCGTTTCCTTGATTCTTTTAAATCAACAATTGGCTCTGGGTAGTCCTTACCCAAAACTATACCGCAGGCCCGCAAAATGTCTGCTGGGGCTTCCCACGGTTTATGAATGAATTTTTTTGGTAGCTTTTTTAGTTCGGGGCAATATTGTTTGACGTATTCCCCCTCCTTATCAAACTTTTCCCCCTGTAAAATAGGATTAAAAACTCTAAAGTAAGGCGCTGCATCCGCTCCTGAGCCTGCAACCCATTGCCAACCCGACGAATTACTCGCCATATCAGCATCAAGCAATGTATCCCAAAACCAGCGTTCTCCTTCCCGCCAATCAATCAGCAGGTTTTTTACTAAAAAGGAGCCCACGACCATTCTTATTCTATTGTGCATATAGCCTGTTTGATACAACTCACGCATTCCTGCATCTATGATCGGTATGCCAGTATTACCAGATTGCCACGCTTTAAGATGGTCTGGACTTGTGCGCCATGAAAAGTGGTTAAATTTTGAGTTAAAGTTTTTATGTTGAATTTCTGGCCAATGGTAAAGCAAGTAATAGCTAAATTCACGCCAGCCCAATTCACTGAGGTAAACATCGAGATCTTTATTATCGAATGCGTTTTCAAATGATCCTAGAATGGCATACCACGCCTGATTCGGAGAAATCTCACCGAAATGCAGATGAGGTGACAACAACGACGTTCCCTTGACTGCGGGCAAGTTCCTCGCATCTTGATAGCTTGTTGCTGCGTCATTAATGAATCGTTGTAGCCTATTCGCTGCTCCAGTCTCACCTGGTTCCCACTGTGCCTCGATTTGCGCATACCATTGAGTTTTCGGAATCAGCTGGAGATTCAGTAATGATTCACCAGAAAATGCAACACAGTCAACAATTTCCATTTGGGAAGGTTTAGGCAAAGGAAATCTCGGAGCTTGGCGAGATAAACAGCCTTTCCGATAATATGGCGTAAAAACCTTATATGGCGTTTCGTCTTTCTTTAACACAGACATTGGCTCCCACAGTAGCGAACCATTTAAACTCTTTGCACTGATGTCGTTTTTCTTCAGTTCCGTTTTTATATGTTCATCCCGAGCACGTTGCCAAGGTTCATATAATCTGTTCCACACCACGGTATCAGCTGAAAACTCCTTGGCAATCTCGCTCAAAATACTCAAAGGGTTGCCGCGGCGAACAATAAGCTTGTCGTTCAACGATTGATTCAGGGAAAGTAACGAATGGTGCAACCACCACTTGCTTGCTCCCCCTAAAACAGCTTCATCAGGGGCGCCATCATCAAGAATAAAAACAGGAATGATGCTGCCGTTATCGGCGGCGTGACTGAACGCTGGATTATCTGTAATGCGCAGATCCTGCCTAAACCAGACGATTATTTTTTTTGTTGGTTTCAAACTCAATGCTTTATTCCCGTAATTAATACTCTATAACTCGCTCGGCTCACGATTTTAGCAGCCGTTCTCCTCTTACACGTTATTACAGCATACACAGTTAAATAGATCGAAAATACCCCTTAACAAGTAGCAACCTTATAGGCATAAGATTAAAGCAGAAAGTGATGGGCAAAAAAGTAGGTATACATTGGTTCAGGAAAGACTTACGCGTTCAGGATAACGCTACCCTTGCCTCAATCGCTTCTCAGGTAGACGAATTGGTGTGTGTTTATCTTCACCAAGGCCCCAGCGGTCAAAGTAGTATTACTGTGAATAGTAAAATTGAAGCTATCGGTGAACATAGAGTTAACTTCATTAATCAATCATTACAGCAATTGCAAAACTCACTCAAGAAGTTAAATCAACGTTTAGTTATTCTTCCATTAAATCACGCTAATTCGCACAAGCAGATGTTGGAACTAGTTTATACGCTCAACGCCACGCACGTTTCGGCCGAATGGCATTGCGGATTTAACGAGCGGCAACAGTGGCAATCATTACAAGATACCCTGAAAGAATCAGCGCGTAAGGTGCAATTTATTCAAGAAAATTCATCAACTCTTTACGATATATCCCAATTTCCATTCTCTGTTGAAAATATGCCGGGCACGTTTTCCCCCTTTCGAAAAAAGCTTAAGAAATATTGCGAGGTAAAAGCTGTGGCTGAAAAGCTGCGCTTGCTACCTCATATAACAGACGCTAAATTTGAACAATCAATTTGTTCAAACACCCTAGCTGTTATTAATCACCATTATCCGAACTTATCTGGCGGCGAATCAAGCGCCCACGAGCAACTACAGTATTACTTGTGGAACACTGACCATATCAGCCAATACAAAGAAACAAGAAACGGGCTTGATGGCTGGGATTTTTCCAGCAAGCTCTCTGCTTGGCTAGCTCAAGGTTGTATCAGCGCAAGACAAGTATTCGCGGAATTGGAAAAATATGAATTAGCGCGGGTTAAAAATGACTCAACATACTGGCTTTTCTTTGAGTTATTGTGGCGAGAGTTTTTTCATTGGCACCACTTTGTTAACGGTGAGCTTCTCTTTAGCGCATTTGGTGTGCAGCGCAAAGCTCGCACACAAAATTTTGAACGGGATACGTTTCGACGTTGGCAGCAAGGTGAGACAGGCTTCCCAATTGTCGACGCATGTATGCGCCAGCTGTTAAACACTGGATTTATGTCGAATAGAGGTAGACAGTTGGTTGCAAGCTGTTTGGTGCATGAACTAGGATTGGATTGGCGATATGGTGCAAAATATTTTGAGTATCAACTCATTGACTTTGATGTTGCTAGCAACTGGGGAAACTGGCAGTACTTAGGAGGTGTTGGCGCAGACCCTCGAGGCCATCGCCAATTTAATCTTGCCAAACAAACAGAGATATATGATCCAAACCATGAGTTTATACACCAATGGGTAAAATAACGTGCTTTGAAAATGACTCTAACGGTATTACGGTCATGTGGTTTAAGAGAGATTTACGTTTACGCGATAACCAAGCGCTGAAAATTGCTTGTGAGCACAATACGGCGCTAGCGATGATCTACATCGTCGAACCTATCATGTTAAACGACAAGCATATGGACATTCGTCACTGGCGCTTTATATTGCAGTCAATCAGAGATCTTAACGAACAGCTGTTTTCGGTAAACTCCTCCATTTCAATTCTTTATGGCGACGCAGTAGATGTTTTTTCACAACTACATGAAAAGTACAATGTAAAGCAGATAGTAAGTCATCAAGAAGTGGGTTTAACGCATACTTACTCGAGAGATAAATCTGTTTCAATTTGGTGTAAAGACAATAAAGTTAGGTGGACCGAGGTAGCACAAGGTGCTGTGTATCGGCCACTTAATACCAGAAAAAACTGGCCAAAACTCTGGAATGATAGGATCTTAGCTCAAGCCAGTCAGCCGGCTCTTGAAAATATAAAGTGTATCTCAAATATCACAGACACCCTAGCCTCACAGTACAGTTACGTTATTCCTAAACTGTGGCAAACAGCCGATAATAATATGCAGTTAGGCGGCGAAAAGCGCGCATGGTATACCTTAAAACATTTTTTTAAAGAGAGAGGTAAAGCGTACTTTGGAAATATTGGCGATCCGACAATGTCTAGACAGACTTGCAGTCGATTATCGCCTTACTTAGCGTGGGGCAATATTTCCATAAGACAGGTTTATCAATTTAGTTTAACGCAAAGTAATCGCAAGGGCTGGGCACGATCTATCACTGCTTTCCAATCTCGACTGCATTGGCATTGTCATTTCATTCAGAAGTTCGAAACAGAGTCCGCGATGGAGTTTCGACCGATAAACAAAGCCTATCTTGATTTTCCATATTGTAAAGGTAAAGATGAAGACCTCAGATTGAAAGCATGGAAGACAGGATGCACGGGTGTTCCAATTGTAGATGCTTGCATGCGAGCCGTAGTAAAAACCGGTTATATTAATTTCAGAATGAGAGCGATGGTTGTTAGCTTTTTATGCCACCATCTCAACATTGATTGGCGCAAGGGGGCGCGCTTTCTTGGGGCGCAATTTTTAGATTTTGAACCAGGCATTCATTACCCACAATTTCAAATGCAGGCCGGTGTAACAGGGATCAATACGCTTCGGATTTATAATCCTGTAAAGCAATCCATTGATAAAGATGAACAAGGTTTGTTCATCAAAAAGTGGTTGCCGCAACTAGCTTCCCTGCCCAACCCCGTAATCCACCAACCTTGGGTCATCACTCCGATGGAGGAAACGATGTATGACTTCAACTGCGAACGTGATTACTACCTACCTATTGTTAATGTGGATGCAGAAGCAAAAGCCGCTAGAGACAGAATGTGGGCTTATCGAGACAAGCCTGCGGTAAAAAGGGAGGCGGCACGAATACTAAAAATACACACAACCTAAGTACTCTTTTAATCAAGCAGGGCTATTTTTCTTCTCTATTTTTATCGTGTTCTGCCTGTTTTAACAGCAATTTACGTTTTTTTAAATCCTGCTCTTTAAGCCATTGATTTAACAGTCTAATCTGGCCATTTTTATAAGCTGCAAACGTTATGCGTAACGCATTTGATAAAACATCACTGTCGCTCCAACCGGTTTTCTCTACAATTTCTTTATAGTTTTCCATTGCGGCAGGAGTCACGTAGCCTCGGATCAACTTCTTGCCTAAGGATTTTTGTTTTTCACGAAACCGTTTTTGCTTCTCAGCATTGGCAGACATTTTTGGATTCTTCATGTGCTCATTATTTGCTTTAAAAACCTTCAGTTTAGTCAGTGTACTGCAAAAAACTGACTTTTTTTAGCTAAATTAACTGTTCAGAGTTGTTTAGCTTACAAGTGTTCGCTAAATTACACCCCTCTTATGGAAAACTAGTATGTGATATGACAAATAGAAAATCAGAATTTAACAGAGATGAGCTCTTAAAATGCAGTTCAGGCGAAATGTTTGGACCTGGCAACAGTCAACTACCAGCCCCTAACATGTTGATGATGGATAGGATTGTAAAAATTACAGAAGACGGCGGAGAACATGGCAAGGGCCATATCATCGCAGAGTTGGATATTACACCCGATCTTTGGTTCTTTGATTGCCACTTCCCTGGCGATCCAGTGATGCCCGGTTGCTTGGGTTTAGACGCAATGTGGCAATTAGTCGGATTTTTCCTTGGATGGTCTGGAGGCCCTGGCAAAGGTCGTGCCTTGGGTGTTGGAGAAGTTAAATTTACAGGACAAATCCTACCGACAGCTAAAAAGGTTACATATGAAATTAACCTAAAACGTGTTGTTAAGCGCCGTTTGTTTATGGGCTTGGCTGATGGTACTGTCGCGGTTGATGGCAAAGTAATTTACGTTGCTAAAGATTTGAAAGTGGGTCTGTTCCAAGATACCAGCGCGTTTTAATGTAGCTGAGAAAAAGAAGATTAACTCAAACGCAAAAAGCCCAATGTAGATTGGGCTTTTTGATTTATAAATCGGTACAACCTATCTTCCTACTAAACCTGCTTGCCTGTCAGTTAGCGCTTCTCTCCAACCACCTAACCACTCCGAGCGCGCAACGGCAGCTTGGAAGGGACATATCTCTTTTGAACGACCTAAGATACCTGCTTGATAACCTTTTGAATGGGCACGTGTTAACTTGTCTCTTTTTTGTCTTTTCATCGATAAACCTCTCTTGGTTAAAATATGCAACAGAAGGAATTGAAAGCAAAAATTTAGTCGTCAGTTTCTTTCCTTTGCCACCTATCTATAGATATCGTTTAGATGTACATAGTTCAACGCTTAAATTTTGACACTTGCAAAATACATCTATAAGCCATTGAAAAATATTGAAATATTTCGTTGGTTTAGTTTGATCTATACAATCATATTTATAGACCGCTTAGTTATTAAAATTAAAAAAGCCCCTAAACACGGGGCTTTTGAACATGATTCCCAATATTTACATCACTTCACTAACGATCTTCTGAAGTACGTTAAGAGTGCGAGTGAAGCAAAGACAAATATACCCGTGCTTCCGCCTTGACGTTCTACTATACCTAACTCTTCGTCTGAGCATTCAGAAGGTGCCTGTCCAGTTGGGTTCAGTTTCAATGTGACAACGCTGTCGACCAGCACACTTTGACCACTATCATCCAATACGAGCTCTCCTCGTGCATTTCTTGATGGTCTTTTTGTTAATGCAGATACTACAATTTCGTTGTTATCATTAATGTCTGTCGCTTCAATCAAATTAAAGGGACTGTTGCAACTTATCAATGTATTGAGGTTTGTAAACGTCTCGGCCTCAATATCATACAAAAATGCAGCCGTTTTTCTGATGCTAGTATTGCTTGCCTCAATGTCTGCTGCGCCAACCACTAAGTTGTTATTATTAACCGCTCTGGGGATAGTGCTTGAACTTGCAAAAAAGTCATCCGGAAAATTAAACGTGCTGTCATTCATGTTGTAAATAAACATTTTATTGCGAGGTATTCGATTAATGCTTTCAGTTCTGAGTCCAACGACATAGCCTGAGTCATTTATCGAAATAGCACTATTTGGCAAAAACTCGTCATCTTCTATAATACGAACTACTTCGCCGCTTGGCATAAACAACGAAGCTGCCGTGGATAGCACCGTCTGCTCTCGGACCAGCACTTTGACACTAGAAACACCAACTGCAATGCCATTATTGTTGACGTCGAGGGCCTGACTTGAACCTTGCAAAGCTAATTCTTCTTCATCAGTCACTAATGTGTCAAATGTTGTTGTATCAACCACCTGACCCTCAACGTCCAAAGACCACAATGTTGCACGCTGCAACCAGACACCTGTTCTCCTCGAGGCTGTTGAGGTGCCCTGACCAAAGATTAAAATATTTCTATAACAAGCCTCAATGGGTTGGTCACCACGAGTTTCATCTACAGCGCAATTTTCGATTGCAGCAGTAGTTGTTGCGGTAGGCGCTATCGAACCAATGCCAGCGGCAAGGTAATTACTATTTATACTGTTCACTTGGCTTATTCCACCTAGCGTTGTATCCATCGGTAATAGTGGTAACGCATTCAGCCCTACTTGCACAAAAGCGCGACGGTCAAAATCATTGAGTATGTACTTTATATTAGTGCCACTTTCAGTAACGTAGTCAATAGCACTAAATGGCCCTACTGTGTTCCCAACAATGTGTGTGCCGGCAGTTGAATCCCTCGGTGCAGTATCCATAGAATGGGTGAATCCACCCAATTCCTGAGTTTCTGTATCAAACGCATTAATAAAATCAGCGCTATTCACAGAACCGTCAGTTTTGTATCCCTGTAAACTGCCGAGTTGCTGAGTAAAGTAACTAAAACTGCTTGAACCAGATCTTGCTCTATTGGTTAAATATGTGTAGTCAGCGAGGTTAAATACCCCGTTCTCTGCAGACTCAATGTCGGTCAAATTTGCAATAATGGTAGCATCTTCGAAGTCGATGGTAGTTAGGTCTATCGGCGCATTATAGCTATTCTCAACGGCAGCTAATATAAGGCCGGTATTGTCTATAGACATACCATATTGGTTCAGCCCTAGCGCATCTGTCGCCAGCTCAGTGACTGTGTATGAAGCGGCTAAAATTGGCAATGATGCAGTATAAAGTATCACTGCTGACGCTAATCGGTTAAATTTCATTAATTATCCTGTTACTACTCGTTATTTTGTAAGCTTTCCAATTCATCCCAGCGTTTATAAGCGACTGATAATAATTGTTCAATGTTTGTTAGTTTGTCTAAGACTGGTTGTGTTGCCTCGGCGTCTTTTTGAAAAAAATCAGCGGTATTGACCTGAACTTGCAATCCCTCTAATTCTTCTTCCATTATTTCAATTTTTTTAGGTAAATCTTCAAGTTCTTTCAATAGTTTATATGATAGCTTTTTGTTGCTTCTAGTAGAAGTAGCAGCAACCGGCTTTTCTTGCGCAATTTGAGTTTTAGTTTGCTTTTCACGGTCTTCATTCATTTTCTTGGCAAGAAGCTCTTTTTCATCATACCAGTTGCGCATATCTGTGTAGCCACCAACGAACTGTTTTATAATACCGTCGCCTTCAAAAACTAAACTCGACGTAACAACATTATCAACAAACTCTCTATCGTGACTGACCAATAAAACTGTCCCGTCATAGTCAACTAATAAGGACTCTAACAGTTCGAGTGTTTCGACATCGAGATCATTAGTTGGTTCATCGAGCACTAATAAATTGCTCGGCTTCAACATCAGTTTGGCTAATATTAGTCTGTTTTTTTCACCACCGGATAAGGTCGATACTGGCGCATTTATTCGGTCAGGCGAGAACAAATAGTCTTGTAAATAGCCGATAACATGACGAGTACCACCATTAAAAGTGACCTCTCTTTTGCCATCAGCTATCACATCAATGACAGACTTATCAAGCTCAAGCGTTGAACGATGTTGATCAAAATAGGCGACTTCTAAATTAGTTCCTCTAAATATTTCACCTTTGCTTGCCTCAAGCTCGCCTAACAGCAGTTTAATCAAAGTACTCTTACCGCAACCGTTACCGCCAATTAAAGCAATTTTTTCACCGCGTGTAATCAACAAATCCAGCTCTTTCACAAGTTGCTTATCTTCGATATTGAAATATAAACCTTCTGTTTCAAATACCCGTTTACCTGACTTCCCGCCTGCGTTTCGGTTTATCACAGCACTGCCTGTTACGTTTCTGCGCGAACTATATTCATCTCTGAGGGCCTTTAACGCTCTAACACGGCCTTCGTTTCTGGTACGTCTGGCCTTGATGCCTTGTCTAATCCAGACCTCCTCTTTCGCTAACTTTTTATCAAATTCACGATTGCTGGTTTGTTCAACTTCCAGATCGTGCGCTTTTTGCGCCAAATAAGTTTCATAATCACCGGGATAACTTACCACTTGCCCGCGATCAATATCCACAATCCGAGTCGCTAATTTACGAATAAAGGCCCGGTCGTGGCTAATAAATATGATGGCTCCGTTATAATTAAGGAGCGCTTTTTCTAACCATTGAACCATATCGATATCGAGGTGGTTTGTAGGTTCGTCCAATAATAATAGATCGGGTTCACTCACTAAGGCTCTAGCCAAAGCGGCTTTTCGGCGCCAACCGCCTGATAGTTCTGACAGAATCTGGTCTGGTTTTAATTGAAGTTGTGTGAGCACGTTACTGATACGTGTCTCGAACTGCCAGGCGTTTCTTGAATCGAGTTGCTCCTGAAGCTCTTGCATACGATTCAAGTTCTTTTCACTTGGATCAGAACCAATAATATTGGTTATGTGATGGTAATCTTTAAGGATTTGGGCTACGTCTTCCAAACCCTCTGCGACATAATCGAACATATCGCCACTGATATCTTGTGGCGGATCCTGCGGTAATCTTGACACAACGGTTCCTGTGGGAAGAATCATTTGTCCTTCATCCAACTTAATCTCACCCGCAATGACTTTTAGCAGCGTTGATTTGCCACTTCCATTACGTCCAACGACACAGACCCGCTCTCCACTTTGTATATTCAAAGAAGCACCATCTATTAATGGCGGTTGGCCAAATAAGATAGAGGCATTTTTTAATTGCATTAAATTCATTTTAAAAACTCGATTAAATCGTCAAGGGTAAAGGGCCAACCTAGCTCCAAATCTTTTTTTTCTCGCTTTAGCACTGGGATCCTAGCACCGTATAAATGGTAGAGCACGGCAGAATCTCTAATGTTTATTTTTTTAAGTTCGATTCGTTCAACTTTTTCTTCCATAAGACTAGGTTGGAATACAGACTCATTGGTCGTATCTGCAATTGTATTGCCATAACGTGCATTGAACTGCTCTACAATATCGACAGCTAAGTCACATAAAGAACAGTGTGGGCCTGTGTATAAAACTATGTTCACAAACTTAATATCCAACACTTATGAATTTTTTGGTTTCGTTTAAAATCATCTGGAATCGATTTTTGCGTGATATCTTCAACCTGAAAACCTAACTCTTCAACCGCTGTTTGGTCTAATTTAAACTGACGTAAATTATTACTGAAGAAGATTTTTCCGCCAGCTTTTAAACACGCTTTAGCGTCACTTAATAAACTAACGTGATCGCGCTGAACATCCCACGTGTCGTCCATTCTTTTCGAGTTCGAAAAAGAGGGTGGATCAATAAACATAAGGTCATATTTACCATGCTCCCTTGTTAACCATTTCAAACAATCCGCTTGAATGAACTGGTAGGAGCCATTAAGTTTGTTCAAGGTAAAGTTATCTTTTGCCCAATCTAAATAGGTATTTGACATATCTACCGTGGTCACACTTTTAGCTTTTGCCTTAGCAGCATGCACAGATACACTGCCTGTGTATGCAAATAAGTTAAGGACGTCTTTGTTTGCGCATTGTTGCTTAAACATTAATCTTGTATCCCGATGATCAAGAAACAGACCGACATCTAAGTAATCAGTGGGATTTATATAAAACTGAGCGCCATGCTCATGCACAACAACACGTTGGCCTGTCTGGGCCACTTTTTCATACTGTTCCTTGCCTTTATTTTGGCGCCTTACTTTTACTGCCATTTTGCTTGAAGGAATGCCTAATACTTTGGGGATATGAATAAGCGCTTCTTGCAAACGCTGTTTTGCTTTGTCTTCAGGTACATCTTTAGGGGCAGCATATTCTTGCACCACAACCCAATCATTATATATGTCAATGGCAAGATTATAATGCGGTAAGTCGGCGTCATAAATACGATATGCGTTTGTATTACTTCGCTTTATCCAGGGCTTTAATCGCTTTATATTCTTACGCAAGCGATTCGCAAATTCATGGTTTTCATCGGTCTGACTTTCAAATACTTCCAAATTTTGACCGCTGATTGGATAAATCATGAGTACGCACTCAAGTTTACCGTTCATCAGTTTGTAACTCTTTGTATACCTTAATTTAAGTGCTTTAAGAAGATCTTGGTTTGAGCTGAGCAGCGAGACATGCCAATTAGCGAAATGCTTTTTTAAATGATGCCCTAACTTATCAAACAAAGGCAGTAATGAGGTGTACTCACCCAGTCGTTCACCGTAGGGGGGATTAGAAACAATGTACCCTTTGATCGCACAATCATTTTTCTCGTCTTCGGTATTAGAATTTGTAGGGAGCGTGGTTTTTTCAATCACAGCGTCTAAAACATCACATTGTTTGAACGTAATAAACTCAGCAACCCCTGCCCTCATTGCATTTTGCTCTGCTAGCTCAATTAATTTCGTGCTTAAGTCATATGCATAAATTGCTGCGCTAGGCGTTCTTACGCGATGCGATGCTTCAGCTACTACTTCATTAAAAGTACTTTTCTGATGCAGATTCCAATGCTCAAAACCCCATGCTTGCTTTCCTAAATTAGGCGGTATATTGGCAGCAATCATTGCAGCTTCAATCGGAATAGTGCCCGAACCACACATTGGGTCGAGTAACGTACTGTTTGCATCTTGCGCCCATCCACTGCGCATTAAAATTCCTGCCGCAACATGTTCTTTCAACGGAGCCTCGCCCGCGTCTGTGCGGTAACCACGTTTATGCAGACTGCCGCCGGAAAGATCGATACAAAGATGCAGGTTGTCTCGCCTTAATCTTGCCTGTATCACAATTCCTGGCTTCAATTTATCAACAGAGGGTCGCTCGAAACCCGCTTCTTGAAACTGGTCAACAATAGCATCCTTTACTTTTAAGGCACCGAACTGACTGTTATTAATTGCGTTGTTGGTACCATTAAATTGGATCATAAATGGAACATAAGAATCAAACTGCGATGGCCAGTCTGCTTCCTTAGCAACATCATATAACTCTTCTGCGCTGTTAACTTTTCCCTCAGCAACGACCAACAGTACTCTATTCGCGAGTCTGGAATGTAGACATAATTGATAAGCGTCTTTTAACGTTCCCTCAAACGAAACTTGGCCCGGTTGCAACTGAAGCGTTGGCAAGTTGTAATCAACTTGCTCGGATTCCGTGGCGAGAGCATTGGCGTCAGACGGATTTTCAACAAGGTTTACTGTCCTGAGAATTTGCTCAATTTCGGTCTTGAGTAATTCATCGAGCCCCTTTGAGGTTGTGACAATTAGCTTATGCATCAACAAGCTCCTTGATCAGTGCTGGACCTTGATAAATAAAAGATGAATAGACCTGAACCAAAGTAGCACCGGCCTCCATTCGTTGTTTGACGTCGTACGGACTGCTAATTCCACCTACGCCAATGATGGGCATTGTGCCATCTAATGCTTTCGCTAGTATTTTGGTTACCTGCAGACTTTTCTGTGTAAGTACTTCACCGCTTAACCCGCCAGCTTCTTTGGCATGAACATGCCCTTCGACGGCCTCACGATCTAGTGTTGTATTTGTAGCAATCACCCCATCCATTTTAGAGTGGATCAATGATGCAGCAATTGACTTAATTTCATCTTCGCTTAAGTCTGGGGCAATCTTGATAAGTAAAGGCACATACTTATTGTGCTCAATTTCAAGTGATAATTGTCTTTCCTTCAATCCGGCCAATAAACTATCGAGTGCTTCACCATATTGGAGGTTGCGCAAGCCAGGGGTGTTTGGTGAGGAAATATTAACCGTAATGTACGAGGCAATAGCATAAACTCTATCGAGACATATTAAATAATCATCCAGCGCACTCTCATCAGGCGTGGTTTTATTTTTGCCAATGTTAATACCCAATATGCCTTTGTAATTAGAATTTTTAACCTGTTCAACCAAATAGTCGACTCCCTTGTTATTGAAGCCCATTCGGTTAATAATTGCACGATGTTCAGCAAGCCTAAACAAACGAGGCTTTTCGTTGCCCGCCTGAGGTCTCGGGGTAACGGTACCCACTTCAATAAAACCAAATCCCATCGCGGCAAAGGCATCTATGCATTCACCATTCTTGTCTAAACCCGCGGCTAAACCTATTGGGTTTTTAAACGTCATTCCTAAGCATGTGACTGGCTTGTCTTGCAAGTGCTGAGTGTAAAAATTTGACATGAAATTGCGTTGTGAGCGTTTAAAAAAGTCAATTGAGACATCATGGCTCCATTCTGGATCACGACTTAATAAGAATTTTTGAACAAAAGAGTACACGGTTTCCCCAAACTAAAAAAAAGCCCTGCAAAGCAGGGCTATTTGCAAACGGTTACATTCTAATGGTTTGCCTTCACGCTTAACAGCATCAATTCTCTTAATGCGACAGAAAATTTAGCAAATTCGTGATTATCTGCTGTTTTGAACTCGGTCATCATGTGATACCAGCGTTCTAATGCTTCTTTATTGGCTTGACACCAATCGCTCAAAATTTTATCCGCATTTTTTTCTTCCGGTTCAATATTAAGCAAAACAGACGTTAAAGAGCGCTGCTGCCAATCGAGCTCTTCTCTATATGAAGCTCTCGCCAATGCTTGCCAGTGATTTGAAACTGATTGTTGGTTGATTTGCTCTAAGAACCAGTGCAGTTCAAATTTTGAACCCAGTTGATAATACAGACGCGCTACCACTTCAACAGGACGCTTTTCAATTTCAGCAATTTGGGCTAAGTCCATGCAAGAGAACATGTTGCTCAAGCATGCAACACGATGCGCAATATCTTTCGGTACTTTAGCTTCAATTAAGCGTTTAGCTTCATTTTGGACTTGCTCAAACTCAGACGCAACTAGCAAGCTACCTAGATTTTCAGAAATACATTTGAAAGCGGGCTTGTATCGACTAATTGCTTTTTCAATGTTATTTGTTTTACCACCGTGGCGAATGTACCAACGACAGGTTCTGCGCAATATTCGACGCATACTGTCTAGTATTTTGAGCTGCAGTTGCGCGTCAATTTTATTATCAAGATCCTCGACACTTTCCCACAATGAAGACATTTCAAAAACACCTTTCACTACGGTGTATGCCTCTGCAACTTGCTCTACCAGCGCACCTGTTTCTTCCTGCAAGCGATACACAAAATTTAAACCCATGTCATTAACCATTTCATTGGTTAATTTTGTGGCTATAATTTCGCCTCTCAACGGATGTTCTTGCATTTGCAGTTGATACTTCTCTCGTAATACTGGCGGAAACGCGTTCACTAGAAACTGGTTGTAATAAGGATTATTGGTAATTTTAGGGATATTAAACTTATCTTTCATCACCATCTTACCATAGGCAATAAGAACTGCTAACTCAGGTCTAGTAAGCCCTTGACCCGTGACCACTCTATCTGAAATCTCATCGTCAGAAGGAATAAATTCAAGTTCTCTGTTAAGGAAACCTTCACGCTCTAGTCCATGAATAAAGCGCAGTTGTTCCTTCAATTGCTTAACACCACCAAGATTAGTGATTGAAATGGACTGAGTTTGACGATAACAATCCTGAATGACGATATCTGAAACGTCATCTGTCATTTCATACAACAAGGCGTTGCGTTGCTTCAACGTTAAGTCGCCTGCGTTGACAAGGGTATTAAGCAAGATTTTGATATTGACTTCATTATCTGAACAATCCACGCCACCCACGTTATCAATAAAGTCGGTATTCACTAAAACGCCATTAGCGGCAAGCTCAATACGCCCAAGCTGGGTTAGACCTAAATTCCCCCCCTCACCTATGATTTTAGCTTTCACATCCTTACCGTTTACGCGAGTTGTATCATTGGATCTATCGCCAACCTCTGCATGAGACTCTTTTGAGCTTTTCACGTATGTACCGATACCGCCGTTCCAAATCAAATCCACAGGCATTTTTAGGGCATTGTGTATCAATTCATTTGGGGTCATGGTCGCTTGACGGGTTCCAAGCCATTTTTTCATCTCCAGAGACAAAGGAATTGCTTTTTCAGACCGTTTAAAAATACCACCGCCTTTCGAAATAAGCTTTCTGTCATAGTCATCCCAGCTTAGAGACGGATCATCAAACAAACGCTGACGCTCTTTATAACTTGCTTTTTCGTCCGGTGCAGGATCAAAGAAAATATGTAGATGGTTAAATGCACATACAATTCGAGTTTGTTCAGACAACAGCATGCCGTTTCCGAATACGTCACCCGCCATGTCTCCCACACCAACGACGGTAAAGGGTGTTGCTTGACAGTCGGTGCCAATTTCACGGAAATGACGTTTAACAGATTCCCAAGCACCACGGGCTGTAATCCCCATTTTTTTATGGTCGTAGCCGACGCTTCCGCCTGACGCAAACGCATCACCCAACCAAAAATGAAACTCGTCCGAAATCCCATTAGCTATATCTGAAAACGTTGCGGTTCCCTTATCAGCCGCCACAACTAAATACGGGTCATCTTCGTCTAACCTAATCACATCTTTTGGCGGTACAATATTTCCTTCGACTATGTTGTCCGTAATATCGAGTAAACTGCGGATAAATATTTTATAGCAGGCTTTGCCTTCTTCTTGAATTGCACCACGATCGGCATCAGCAGGCATCGCTTTACAAACAAAACCGCCTTTTGCGCCTACAGGGACAATGACGGTATTTTTTACTTGTTGTGCTTTCACTAAGCCCAATATCTCAGTTCTAAAATCTTCTTGTCTGTCAGACCAACGCAATCCACCCCTAGCAACTTTTCCACCGCGTAAATGCACACCTTCAACTCTCGGTGAATATACGAAGATTTCAAATTTAGGCATCGGAAGAGGCATTTCACTAATTTCACTCGGCAATAACTTAAATGAAATATAAGATTTTTCATTTCCTTCGCTGTCGTTTTGATAAAAATTAGTGCGCAGTGTGGCGTTTAGCAGTTCCAGATAGCGACGAATTATGCGGTCATCATCAAGATTTGAGACTTTATCAAGCTTTGCTAAAATGTCGACCTTCAAGTTTTCTATCTTTTTCGGCATCCGCTTAATCGTCGGACAAAATAGCAATCTAAACAAACTAACAACATCAGTTGCAATATCTGGATAGTTAGCAAGCGTATTTGCCATGTAGTCAATACTAAATGAAGTACCGATTTGGCGCATGTATTTGGCATACGCACGAAGGATTGTCACATTTCGGCCGGTAATACCTGCACTGAGGATAAGCCGGTTGAAACCATCATCTTCTAGTGTTTTGTTCCAGGTTTTACTAAATCCGTCTTGGAATAGTTCCTGTGCTTTTTCCATTTGGAAGCTTTGGCCATTCTTATGTAACATTGTGAAATCCATTATCCAACTGACTTCACCTTCATCATTAGTAACACGGAACGGACTTTCATCGATGACTCTTAACCCAAAGTTTTCTAACATTGGAAGCACATCACTTAAATGAATTGGTACATGACGGTGATATAACTTTAACTTGACAATCTCACTATCAGCACTTTCTTCTTGTGGACGATAAAACAGCATATCGAGTTTATTTTCATCAGATAGCAATTCAATGCGTTCGATATCGACCAGTGCTGCGCTCGGCAGACTTTGCTCCGCGTAGCTACGACTGAACGCGTTTACATATTTTTTCTGAATTGCCTTGCCTTTAGCTTCCCCGTAAGCGGATGTGATTTTTGTAGCTAATTTGTCTTGCCATGACTTCGTCAACTCAATCAAATTATCTTCGATTTCTTTCACATCAAACTCCATATTATTATTCTTTACACGCGCTATGTAATGCGTTCGTGCATAGACAGACTCTGAAAAGTACGTATTAAATTCGACCTCTTCATCCGACTTAAACGAGCGCTTCAATAGCTCTTGCGTTTCCTTTCTTAATTGCGTGTTGTACCGCTCTCTGGGCACGTAAACCAAACAAGAATAGTAGCGCCCAAAAGCGTCTTTTCGAACGAATAAACGAGAAATCCCTCGTTCTTGCATTTGAAAAATACCCTTTACAATTTGCGCTAATTCTTCATCGGATGTTTGTAAAAGCTCATCACGCGGATACGTTTCGACAATATTTACAAAGGCTTTGTAAGCATGGGTACCCTTATCGAAACCAGATATTTCGCACATTCTGTCGATTTTTTCACGTAGCATCGGTAAATCAGTTGCACTACTATTATAGAATGCTGCGGAATAAAGACCTAAAAACCGATGTTCACCCGTAACGTGGCCTTTCTCGTCAAATTCTTTAATACCTACGTAATCCATGTATGCCGGACGATGAACACGCGAGCGACTGTTAGCTTTGGTAAGAATTAATGGGTTATCACTTAATGCCGCGTCTCTGGCTGTTGTAGGTAAATTAGACAAAACACGCTGACGATCATTTATAGAGTTTTTCATCAAACCAAGGCTAGAATCATTTTCAGGGATCCAACGATGATCTCCCTCTATCGCTTTAACCTGATAATAACGATAGCCCATTAACGTAAAGTTATGATCGTTTAACCAATTTAAAAAGGTTTTCCCTTGCGCTTTAATTGCAGAGGATGCGATCGACTTTGACTCTTCGAAGCTTTTTGTAATAGTCGCTAACTTCTCTCTCATTGGCTGCCAATCAGATACAGAGAGTGACACCTCATCAACGACTGATAATAATTCAGCGCGGAGTTTTTCGATGTCTAACCTTTTTGCTTGACGATCTATTTCAATAAGAAATACAGTCTCTGACGTATATTTAGTCAACGTAGATTTATTATCTAAAAAGCCCGTGACTTTGTTCTCTTGATTGCGGGTTACATGCATTGGAGAATGCAAAAGCAGATGTGCTGCGATACCGAACCGATTAATTGCCATGCGCACAGAATCAACCAAAAATGGCATATCTTTTACGATAATTTCGATAATGGTGTGGGAAGACTGCCAACCGTGTTTAGCAATTTCAGGATTAAAAACCTTAATACATGGGGTTCCAATATTAAAAGTTTGCATGAGCTGCCATAAACTCAATGTTGCGCCATAAAGATCGCTATCACTGCGACCATTAATGTCTTCAAACGACATATTTTTGTATAATAGGCGACCAAATTGTTGGATTAAAGCTGCATCGCCGTTATCTACTTTTTCATTGATGAGGGAAAAAACACGTTCAAGTAAAACAGAATGTTGATGGTTTGTTACCGACATTTACGTTCTCGTTAGGTTGTATGTTGTGTGTGGGATATAAACTAGACCGACGAATATTTTTGCCGTTTTAAGTAAAAAATATTGAGTTATCAAAGCCAGTTAACCTTCTCTATCTCTATTTATTATCGGTATTTTCGCTAAAATATTAACGATTTGAAAGCAATATTTAACCTTTAGTTTACAAAGTGCATAAGCATGTTCGTTTTATGCATAAAAAAAGGCCCTACGGCCTTTTTTCAAATAATTACTCAAAAATACTTCTCTACCGTTTGAACCACAATAGTCTAGCAATCGCTGGAAGTACAATAATTGCACCTAACATATTCACAATAAACATAAATGTTAGCAATATCCCCATGTCCATTTGAAATTTAAGCGATGAAAATACCCAAGTACTAACGCCAATGGCTAAGGTAATCCCGGTGAATAGAACAGCGCTGCCTCGCTCTTTCAACGCTTCAAGATAAGACTCTTCAACATTAAGACCCTCTCGTAGTTTGATGATCATGGTTGAGAGTATGTAAATACCATAATCTACCCCAATACCTACGCCGAGTGCGATAACTGGTAAGGTTGAAACTGTTAATCCAATTTCTAAATAAGTCATGAGTGCTTGGGCTAATACTGAAACAACGTACAAAGGTATGACGACCGCTAGCGTCGCTCGTATAGATCTAAAGCTAATAAGACACAGCACAATCACAGCACCAAAAACGTAATACAGCATAGGATCTTGTGAGTCTTTAACTGCTTCGTTAGTTGCAGCCATTACACCAACAGGACCTGATGCAAGCTTGAACTGTAGGTCATCCTTCGAAAATTCTTGGCTAATCTCTTTTACGGCGGCAACAACAGTTTCAATCGTTTCTGCTTTATGATCTTCCATAAATAAGATGATCGGCATGACCGAACAGTTTCTATTCAACAAGCCGGTAGAGCTTGGAACACGAGATATTGCCTGCACAATACTTGCCTGATTTCGTGGTAAAACTTCCCACTTAGGGTTACCTTCGTTGTAACCCGCATTAACCCGTTTAGCGACCGAAGCCAGTGAGATCGCTGACTGAACTCCGTCTATATTTTCCATCCGCCATTGAAAATCATCCATCGCTGTCATGTATTCAAACTCAGTACATGCATCTACCTTCGTTTCGACAATAACAGAAATGTAATCTACCGTTATTTCATACTTATCAGTGATTAAAAACGTGTCTTGGTTGTAGCGAGAATTTTCGTGTAGCGCTGGCGCTCCAGCATGCAGGTCACCAATCTTCATTTTTTGCGACTGTATCAACCCAAAAGCAAATAACACAGCTGTTATAGCAACGATACCAATGGCAACTTTAGGGCTTGCACATTTTGCCACTAAATCCCAACTATGTGTATTCTTCTTAGCAGATTCGGCAATTTTTGCTTTGTACTTATCGGATACTTTTACATAAGACATCAACACAGGTAGAAGCAAGAGATTAGTCAAGATAATGACTGCAACACCCATACTCGCCGTAATTGCTAGCTCCCTAATGATACCTATATCAATCACTAGCAGAGTCATAAATCCAACCGTATCTGATAGTAAAGCGATACCACCAGGAATAAGCAGTGTTTTAAACGCAAGTTGTGATGCGACTTTAACGTCCATACCTGCAGCTGCCCTTTTTCCTACGGCGTTAATCATTTGAACACCATGACTAACGCCAATAGCAAAGACTAAAAAAGGAACAAGTATCGACATTGGGTCAAGACCGAAGCCAAACAGTGTCAGTAGCCCTAACTGCCAGATAACAGCAACAATTGAGCAGAATAATGGCAAGAAAGTTAACATTAACGACTTTGAAAAGAAGAACACCATGATGGCTGTGATGGCTATTGCGATAGCGAAAAAGATGAGAACGTCTTTAGCACCTTGAGCAACATCGCCGATCATTTTTGCAAAACCGATAATGTGCACAGACGTAGCTTCATTCTCGTAAAGCCCACGAAGCTGTGTCTCTAAATCGTCAGCAATCGCTAGCGTATCTAACGGTAATCCAGTTTCAGGATCAATATCCAGTAATTGTGCAGTCACCATGGCACATTGGAAATCATTAGACACTTGCCTACCTAGAATCCCAGCTTTATCAATATTCTTGCGCACAAGTTCTAGTGCAGAAGGATTTGATGAATCAAAATCTGCTGGAATGACTGGCCCCCCAGAGAACCCCCCCTCGACTATCTCAGTGAAACGAGTTGCAGGCGAAAACAGAGATGTGACTAATGATCTATCAACACCATTAATAAAAAACACTTGATCATGTACGTTTTTAAAGGTGTCAAAAAAATTCTGATTAAAAATGTTATCATGCTTATCGCACACTGACACCAGCACATTATTAGCCCCCCCGAAATCTTGACGGTGCTTCATGTAGGTTTGCATATACTCATGATTAAGCGGTATGTTTTTCTCAAAACCCGCGTCTAATTTTAACTGCGAAGCGTTGTACAGAAGAAATAGAGTCACCAATGAGAAAAAAGCAACAACTACCACTCTATGACGAAATACGGCTTTTTCTATAACGTTGATAAAATTTGTCATATTAATTATTTTAACTCAATTTTCTTAATGCCAGATGCTGTTACAGCAAGGATGGCGTCATTGATAACCAAACCATTTAATATGGAATCGCTTAAATCATTTTTTAATTTTTTGATTGAAGTATGCATGGCACAGCCTTCGTCATTCTTCGGATAATATTTATTAAGCTCCACGTTAGTTTGGTCTAGTGACAGCACAACACCGTTGTTGCCAGTAATATATATATTGTTATTTTTACCACGAACGATCGAATTTAATGAGGTTGTAACGCAGGTTTGCAGCCTGTTCCACGCCTTGGAATCATTATCTGCTAAGAAGATATTACCGCGCAGACCAACTGCAAAAAGCTGACCGTTTTCGGTTTCTTGAATATCAAAAAATGAGCCACGATAATCTATATCGAAACGGCGCCAAGAGCGCCCAAAGTCATCACTAAACGCAAGCATCCCCGCTTCACCAGCCATGTATAGCTTTCCATCAGTATAACTAAGCCGATTAAAGTGAGGCAAAATGAAAGAGAGTTCTTCCTCATAAAAAGCCGGATCGTCTTTTATACTATCTAAGTACTCTATATCGTCTTGTGGGAGGACAGAAGCATGGAGCTCTTTTATCCATGTAATACCGCCGTCTATTGTTCTATAAAATAAACCATAGGCACCCACTGCAATTCCGTTATTTTCATCCATAAAAAAAACATCGAGAAATGGGCGGTCTAACTCCGGCATCATAAGTTGCACTTCCCAGTTGCGGCCAGCATCGGATGAATGCAATACGCTTGCGTCATGACCAACAGCCCAAGCATGATTACCCGATAGCGCAATTGCCGTTAATGTCGTTCTGGTCGGTACTGATACCTGAACTAGATCTTGTTGTGTTGTCCCAGTCAGGATATGGCCACGCTCGCCAACAATCACAATGTTAATGCCAGCGGCAATATCGAGTAAAAGTGATTCTTTAACAAGTGGAGCCTGATATGAAGAATTCGCAGATAACAATGCACTAAAGGCAACAAGTCCCACTACAGAGAAGATTTTAAAATTTGAAGTCATTTGTTCACCGTGGTTAAAAAAAACGGCTGGCTAAGCCAACCGTCTATTTTGTTTTATCTCTTGCCTTCTCGCCTTAACGCCTGCGGCGTAAACTCGCGATCGTCCGGTTTAATACTAAAGTCATACATTTGTTCCTCGTTATCCAAACCAATGGCCAAATAACGACGAGAATTTAAATCGTGATATACATCTAATGTAGACCATTGAGTCGGCACTTCATAGTAGTTTACACCATGAGCGATAGCGACACGATATAATTCACCTCGGTTATCGTAAATATCGGCAACTTGGATTTGCCAGCTATCTTCGTCTATGTAAAAGGTACGCTTTTGATAAACGTGACGGAATTCTTCTTTGAGTGTAGCCTCAACAACCCATACACGATGTTTTTCAAAACGTGTCAGATCAGGATTTACGTGATTTGGTTTTAAAATGTCGGCGTATGACACTTTGTCACTGTGCAAGGCATAGTTATTATAGGCAACGTAAAGCTCTTTTTTACCTTTTAACTCCCAGTTATAGCGGTTTGGTGAACCGTTGTACATGTCGAAGTCATCCGTCGTTCTGAGACCGTCAGTCGCTGTGCCCGGTGCATCATAGGCGATGTTAGGCGCACGACGCACTCGGCGTTGACCTGTGTTGTAAGTCCAAGCTTGACGAGGTTCTTTAATTTGGTCAACTGTTTCATGGACTAACAGAGCAGTACCGGCAAGTCTTGCTGGGCTGGTTACGCTTTGCTTAAATTTAAATAAAATATTCTCTTCGCTCAAAGACTCCGGTGTTGCGCCTTGCTCAGAGTATTTTATCATCAGCTGCTCATCAAAACCAATAACATTAAAATCACCACTTGCTGTTACCGCAGCTTGTCCACCATTGCGCTGAACCGCTTCACCACGATAGCGTAAAGTGTGGTTCCATATAGCTTCTAACCCATTAGTTGGGATTGGAAAAGGAACACCGACAGCCGCTCCTTTTAGACCATTTCCGCCGTCGAGCAACTCTGCTCGAGTAGCATTTGCTTTAGTCGCATCATAGACCCGCTGAGGGTTACTTGCCGAACGTCGAGTCTGATAAACAGGCATTTTATAAGTGTCAGGATATGTTTCGAATAATTTTTTCTGCCCATCAGTTAAAAACTCGGCGTACTCCTTATAGTTTTTCGCTGTGATAGTAAACAAAATTTTATCGTCCGCAAATGGATCGATATGAAAGCTGCCTGGCGTATACCCTGCTGGCAATTCCGTAATACCGCCAGTCCACGCAGGAATCGAACCATCTGCATTACCCGCTTTTTCTGCACCTAAGGGAGTTAACTCATTGCCTAACTTATCCGCTTCGGCTTGAGTTACTTTCGATAACACTGATTGACTCGATAAAGCTATAGCAAGCCCGACCGTTATTAAACCTAGTTTTTTAATCATTACTACGTCCTTAAATTGCGTATTTAATATTGAAAGATACGAAGTCTCTATCTGCAAGGGCATTTGTCGTACCTATGCCTCCCCAGAAAGAGCTATAAGAAGCAGTCACCGACCACTTACTTAAATAATCAAACGTAAATGCAACGTTTGCTGACTTTCTATCTTCCAAGAATAAGAATAATGGATCTGGCGTTGTACCATTTACGTCATGAGCAAAAGTAGCTCTTGCACGTAAATTGAAGCCGGCGAAAATATTGTTGTAATCAGCTACCGCCAATAAACGATATCCCCAAGCGCCCGCAGTAGCGAATGGATTTGTTTCTGGGCCGTTGGAAAGCCCCGTGTGCAATCCCGCTCTATCGCTGATAACGTTACCTTGGACATCTAATACTGGTTCCAAAGACGGCGTTCTAGATGTCCCCGGAGAGTTGAGTCTAATGATGCTAGGATCTGGAAAATCCATAATCTTAACGTAGCCTGCTTCACCTAATAATATAAAGTTATCGGTGCCGAATTTAGGACCGAATATATGAGAAGCTGTCATTTGTGCTTGCCAAGTATCTGACAGCAAATATCCCAGCGCAGTTTCACCAGGACCAACATTTCTACCAATATTGTTTAGCTGTGAAATACCACCAAGGTCGGGGCGCAAACCGGCATTTGCTAATTGCTCAGGCATACCTGTGTAAAGCAATTCGACATCATCAATTTGTAAAGGTTCGTCCTCTCGGAAAGCGATTTCACCGGCGATAGCAGTTTCACCCACTGTTGTATTGAAGCTGAAACCGTATAACTTAATATCCTCTGGATAGTCAAATCGAGATTTAGTAAAAGCACGTAAATCCGTCACGTTATCTCTTGTAATACCGCCAGGTGATGCAAGTAAGGCTAAATCAGCCGCAATTGCTTGTGAACTAAAATCAGAGGTAACACCTGCAACTAATGGACGTTGGCTGTGATAATTAATATGATACAAGCTGAATTCAGTTTCATTCAAGTCAGCGGAGAACCAAGTTAGTTTCAGACCGAACTGCCCTTGATCATCAGCATCGTTATGTGCCGCGTCACTTTGCTCACGAACAGCCACTTTAGTTGGGTAAGCAAGATACGCTTGCCCAATGGTAGCTGGGCTTGCGCCCATTTTAAGTGCTGTTCCTAATTCATTTAACTGAGTTATGAGAGTATCGGCATCTATATCAGGATTACCTGAAAAACCTAGTTGAATATTATTAAATGAGCCGCCCTCACCCGCAAAATCGTTACCGGCTAAGTAACTACCTGATACCGGCAAACGCGAGCGTTCCCATTCGTACTGATAGTATCCAGATAAACTAAGCGTGTCAGTTAGGCCAATAGAACCAAACAGCATGCCAACCGGAATAAAGACTTCTTTTAATTCTGCACCTGGGGCTTGCGCTCTAGAAACATCAACAGGGTTGGTAGTGTTAATACCATGCTGAATGAAGGTACTTTCACCCCAACTGACTACCTGGTCACCGAGACGCAACGAAACGGGCATTTCGCCCACCCAAAAGTCTGCATATACAAATGCATCTAGTAGTCTGAAGTCTTTACATAGCTCTTCAGACGCTTTGTCGTCTCTGCATGGGTCCGCAACGTTTCCTGTTATAGGGTTTGTGTAAGCACGATCGTTATCAGAGTTTTCGAAGTCGTAAAAATAGAAACCACGAGCGAAAAATCCAAAGTCACCATAAACAGCTTCCAATTCGTGTAAGCCGATGAATTGTGTTGAAAATGCATCACCTTTGTCGTAAGACAAGTTACCTAGGTCACCGTTGGTCGAATATGCGCCATTATTTAATGCCCACACGTCAGCTGAGGGGTAAATTACGTTTGTCGCTGCGTTATATCCAGTCCAATCAAGACCCGGTTGATTACTATTTCCGATTTGGCTGAAATCACGTTCTTCCGTTCTTATGCTGGTAGCAAGTGTGAAATTTGAATCGAACGTTATTGATAAATCACCAAAATTCCAATCAGCAGCATTAGCACCTTGTGATGTTGCAGCTAAAAACACAGCAACACTTGCTGCGATTGAAGATTTTTTAAATACGCGAGGCTTATTTCTCATGTTCTTATATTCTCCCGAACTATCGCCTTATGCGATACTTTTCTAGTAATTTCTGAACTATTAACAAAATGATTACATCATTTTACACCAATCGCAAGAACAAATCGTACCAGTTAACCATTTATGCAAAAAAACCACATAAAACACTTCATTCTGCTCTTTTTTCAACCAGCCACCCTTTCGAATGACTGAATTTTATTTTCGTTATTCACGGTCAAACAAAACTTACCTTTTATTCCAACGGGTTCGACAAATGGTCTTAGTCTCGATGAGGGAATTTGCACCCGTTCTCCAGTTGTCGCCGTAACAACGACGGTTTTCAAGGTTGTCAGATACAAACTCTCACATTCTAAATAAGAAAGACTAATAGCAAAAACATAGCGTTTCATTGTCTCGACATCACTCTGACCGCACTCTAAATTGAAGACTCTTTTTTTATGAGCTGATTTATAGAAACGCAGAACTCTTAACTAGTCAAACTTTTACTGACTTTTTCATATAAATCTTTGCTTAAGTTAGTCCTACCAAGTAAGCGTTTTAATTGCATTATCATCATCTGTTGATGATTTTTTGCAAACCTTTTGTATTGAATAAGGGGTGTTACAAGCCTCGATGCTATTTGTGGGTTTATCGAATCAAGCTCAATTAAATAGTCAGTTAAAAATTGATAGCCACTGCCATCAAGCGCATGAAAACCGTCAGTATTATAGAATGCGAAACTGCCAACTAAAGAGCGCACTTTATTCGGATTTCTCAGATTGAACTGGCGATGACTTGCGAGCAAGGTTAGTTTCGCTAGAATATCATTACTCTTTGTTGTTGCATGTAGAGCAAACCATTTATCCATCACCACTGCGTTTTCATGGTATTCGCGCTCGAAAGACAACATTAACTTTTCAAATAGCGCAATTGAACAAATTTGAGAAGCTTTCAACATAGAAAGCTTGTCAGTCATATTATCTGCAAGATTAAAGCGCTGTTCTAATTGCTCAGCAATAGCAGGCAACTTCGAATAACTTAACAACTGTAAAGCTGCACTAAGTACTCGACGTTTATTCACTTGAACCTTGATATACTGGTAATCTTCGTGTGCTATATTCGTCACTATCTCGTGCAAAAAGTCATTCAGATTTTCTTGCATTTTCACAATAAAAGCAGAGCGCGCAACTGAAAGTTTGAGAGGCTCTGAATGTTCGATACCTTGCGTTAATGTTTCTACACTGGGTATGCTTAACATCTCGTTTAAGAGTTCGTCGTTATTATAAGCTTGCTTCAGCGCGGCTTCTAAGCTACTCCAAACGGCACCTGTAAATTCAGCGTTTGGGTCCTGATACAATTGCATTATAAGGCTCGAATATAATGCTTGGCTTGCGTCCCATTTTGAATAGTCGCTAGATGAAAAGGTCATTATTAGCAATAAGTCTTCTAATGAATAAGGGTAATCAAGTATTACGGGTGCAGAAAAATCACTCAACAATACTGGAACAAAATCCTCATTAGTAACAAACAAACTGGCTCTTTCTGCATCTAGCACAAAAGTATCATTATTTAGCTTTAGATCAATTTTACGCCCAGTAGGATCTAAACATTCCATCTTTATCGGTATATAAAGTGCTTGTTTTTCGCTCTGATCGGCAGTATGCATTGTCCTTTGGGTGAAGATTAGTTTTTCGTTGCCGTTCTCTGATGCTCTTTCAACTTTCACTCTAGGTGTACCTGACTGTGAGTACCATAACTTAAAGTGATCAAGGTTGACTTCATTAGCATCTTGCATCGCATTGACAAAATCATCGCATGTTACTGCTTGGCCATCATGTCTTTCAAAATACAAATCCATGCCACGTCGGAAACCCTCAACACTGAGCAATGTGTGCAGCATTCTAATAACTTCAGCACCTTTATCGTAGACAGTGACTGTATAGAAATTATTCATCTCAATAACTTCATCCGGTCTAATGGGATGACTCATCGGGCCCGCATCTTCAGCAAACTGATGCTCTCGCATTACCTTTACTTGGCTTATGCGAGTCGCAAGATAGCTAAACATGTCAGCAGAAAATTGCTGGTCTCTGAATACAGTTAGGCCTTCTTTTAAACTTAATTGGAACCAATCTCGACAAGTGACTCGATTGCCCGTCCAATTATGGAAATATTCATGTCCAATTATCGACTCAATGTTGAAAAAATCATCATCTGTAGCGCTGTTGGCATCTGCTAAAACGAATTTACTATTGAAAACGTTTAGCCCTTTGTTCTCCATTGCGCCCATATTAAAAAAGTCGACGGCCACAACCATGTATATGTCTAAATCATATTCTAAGCCAAACACTTCTTCGTCCCACGTCATCGCTTTTTTGAGCGATGCCAATGCGTGATGACCTTGATGAGCTTTGCCCTTGTCAACGAACAATTCTAATTGAATTTCACGGCCCGACATTGTTGTAAACGAATCACTAAGTTTGTCGAAGTTGCCTGCAACTAGAGCAAATAAATAACACGGCTTTTTAAAAGGGTCATGCCATTTGACTAATTTTCTACCGTCGGATATGTCGCGTTCTTCAACAAGGTTGCCATTCGAAAGCACATGTGGAAACGCCACTGTTTCAGCAATGATAGTAACGGTATAAACCGACAATACATCAGGACGATCTAAGAAATAGGTAATCTTACGGAAACCCTCGGCTTCACATTGTGTACAGTAAGCACCGTTAGATAAGTAAAGCCCTTCCAAACTGCCGTTATTGACTGGGGCGATACTATTTTTAATCTGCAAGGTAAATGTCGTAAAATTCACAAGTTCCGTATGCGGAATAACTAACTTACCTTCTTCTATTTGATAATTAGAGAGTGCTGAACCGTTCAACAACACGCTGATTAATTGTAGATCTTCACCATCCAGAACTAGATCTTGCTCGGTAGCTATCCTAGTAAGATTGACTGAAGCGTTTGTCGCATGCTCACACTTCAGCAATGAGGTGACAATCGTATCCGTTGGATCAAGTTCAATAACCAGATCAACTTCATTGATAAAGTAATTTGGCGCTTGATAATCCAAGCGTCTTTTAGCAATAGCTTGCGACAAATTTAGACTCCTTGGTCCACCACCTTCACTTTTGGAGGTGTCAACCGTAGTATTTTAATGCCTAAATACGCATAAATGACGGCAAGAATAGGGTTAATAAGATTAAAGAAAGCATACAAAAAGTAATCATAAACAGAGACGCCTAATACACCCGACATGTAAGCACCGCATGTGTTCCAAGGTATCAGTGGTGAGGTTAATGTACCTCCATCCTCTAGGCTTCTGGAAAGGTTAAGTTGGTCTAAGCCGCGTTTTTCAAATTCTTCTTTATACATTCTACCTGGCATCACAATACTGATATATTGATCCGCAGTAATGATGTTTGTGCCGATACACGTCAAGATCGTTCTGCTGATCATGTCGCCCGCACTCGTTGCTCCTTTTAAGAAAGTAGCAACAACCGCCTTTAACAAACCGACTTTTTCTAAAACCGCACCGAAACTCATCGCACAAATAATTAACCAAACGGTGTTGAGCATGCTGGACATACCGCCGCGACTAAGCAATTTATCTAAGCTCTCATCACCAGTATCAAAACTCACTCCGTCAAATAGTGCGCTCCATGTCACCATGATATGCTTAATCCATTCTGGAATTTCTTTGAAAAGCCAGTGAATTCCATCTGGTGCAGTCACTGTAAGTTTATCAGCAAAAGAAGAAACCAAATTATCCTGAAACAATAAAGCCCAAATCACACCCAATAACGCGCCAATCGCAATTGCGGGGAATGCAGGCATTTTCTTAATCGCTAAGGTCAATAAAACTATGAGCGGGATCAATAAATGGAAACCCAGCTCAAACTGGCTTGCTAATGTTTGCTGCATTTTATCAATACTGTCACTAACCTGACTTGTATCTTCCGTTAATCCGATAATAACAAACAGAATTAAGGTGATTGCGAAGCTGGGTATCGTGGTCCAAAGCATATATTTGATATGTTCGAATAAATCTGTACCTGCAATTGCCGGTGCTAAGTTTGTTGTTTCTGATAGAGGCGATAACTTGTCGCCAAAATAAGCGCCGGATACAACGGCACCCGCCGTTATAGCAAGAGACATTTCCATTCCGGTAGCAACACCAATCAACGCAACACCTACCGTTGCCGCTGTTGTCCATGAACTACCAATGCTCATCGCCACCACCGCACAAATGATTGAAGCAGCGGCATAGAAAAATGTCGGATTAAGTAAGCTTAAGCCATAATAGATGAGAGTCGGTACAGTACCTGCCAGCATCCAAGTACCAATAAGCGAGCCGACCACAAATAAAATCATACAGGCACCTAAAGACATTGATATGCCCTTAACCAATCCAGCTTCAATGGATGCCCAACGGTGACCGTTTTTTATTCCTATAATTGCGGCAACCCCCATAGCAAGTAACAGGGCGATCTGGTTTGGTCCATATGATGAATCTTCACCATATAAAAATACTGCGCTACCCATGAAAAACACCAAAAGTATAATGGGAATTAACGCATCTGTTAGGGTTGGTTCTTTAAGCTTTGATTCAGTGGTCATTTGATTTCCCTATGCCGTCAGTGAGCGATAAAACATAAAAGCAATAACCACAGGACATACAAATTTTATGTACCAAGGCCAAATTTTCCAGAATAAGCCTTCTTCTACTCCATCCTGACCTTGCTTCAATTCACTTAATATTTCGTTTCTATTCCAAACCCATCCCGCAAACAAGCATAAAACAAAACCGAGTAAAGGTTGACTGTATTGCGTAGTTATGGAAATAACTAAACCGAATAAAGCATCAAAATTAAGGATAATCACGCCAGAGATAGCCAACACAACTGAACTGAGTATGGTAGAGGCTTTTTTTCGTTTTACGCCTTGATGATCTACCAAATAGGCTACTGGTACCTCCAGCATTGAAATTGAAGACGTTAATGCAGCAATTACCATCAGTGCGAAAAAGGCAGTTGCTACAACCCAGCCAACCACGTCAATGGTTGCAAAAAGTGCTGGTAATACATTGAATATAAGGCTGTCCCCTTGAATAAGTGCGCCAGACTCAGTAAATATTTGCACACCATTATTGGCCGCCACATACATTGCAGGAATGATCAGCATACCCGCAAATACAGCAACACCGATATCAACCAAAGCAACTGAAGCACCTAACTTTGGTAGATTCTCATTCGCTTGTATATAAGACCCATATACCAACATGGTTCCTACGCCAAGGGACATCGAAAAGAAAGCCTGCCCCATAGCGTCAATCAGTAAACCGGCGTCTAGTAGCCGGCTAAAATCAGGTACTAAATAGGCTTTCCAACCGTCGATAGCACCTTCCTGGAAGCTAACGTAAACAATGAGGAAGACAATGATAGTAAACAATGTAGGCATTAGCCTGACTGACCAACGCTCTATACCATTACTAACGCCACCACTAACAACAAGCCCAGTTAGGAATAGAAATAACGCCATAAATGTAGCGTTTCTCGAAATTGAAAATTCGGTTAACCATGGAATACTAAAACCAATCATATTGCTTGCTGCATCGACGAAAAATGCGATCATCCAACCAGCAACAATACTGTAAAAGGCAAGAATGAAGACAACGGTCAAGAGTCCAATTGAACCAGTAAAAATACCGGCCACTCTTATTTTTGAGTTTGAGGAAAGAGAGCCAAGCGCATCGATCATGTTGGCTCGTTTTGCACGACCAATAATAAGCTCTGCCATCAATACAGGGTAGGCTAATAAAAACGCCATAACCAAATACATTAATACAAAAGCAGCACCGCCATTTTCAGCAACTTTTGTGGGAAAGCCCCAAATATTGCCTAAACCTACAGCAGAACCTGCCGCAGCCAACACGAATCCTATTCGCGAAGAAAACTCACCGCGTGCACTCATAAATTACCCCATTATATTTATTTTTATTAGTGGTACTTTTTAAAGCGAACAAAGGCAGCTATGGCGCTGCCTTTATTCTATCGATATCTAGCTTAATTCTAGTCTTTTAGGTTTAACGCATAACTTCCTGAACTCACCATATCAAATGTGATATTGGCAGCTTCTGATAGAAAAGGATCTATCTTTTCCAACGCTTCAGGTAATTCATCTTCTAAGGAGCTTAGTTTTTCAAGTCCCATCCGTTGAAGTCGCTCATTAATCCTAACAAGTTGTTTATCATCGTTTTCTTTTTTAGTCTCACGCCGCTCAGACTCTACGAGACTGATAAAGTTTTTATCTTTGTTTTTGTTATATTCTTCAATATCACTGAAAATATATGCGAATTCAGGATCCTTGATTACACGAGCTGCATGCTTCGCAGCAAGCACATCGATAACCCCATCGTAACGCCCTAATTGAGAGTAATTCGCTTTTTGGATGCTGTCATATGGAAGCGCGTTTTCCTCTTTGCTTTCGCCCCACTCAGCTGGATCAACAGGTGAAGGATATAAAATATCGGGCAATACACCTTTATGCTGCGTGCTGCCGCCACTAATACGGTAAAACTTAGCAATCGTAAATTGAACAGCACCTAATTTTTTATCTAAGTCGTAAATACGGCTTAAGCCTCTATGCTGCTGCACTGTGCCTTTGCCAAATGTTTGCTCACCAATAATAATTGCGCGATTATAATCCTGCATAGCTGCAGCAAAGATTTCACTAGCAGACGCACTGTAGCGATCAACTATCACGGTTAGTGGGCCAGCATAATATACGAGCCCATCTGTGTCGCGGTCAACGCTTATTCGCCCGTTTTCATAACGAACTTGCACAACAGGGCCTTTATCAATGAATAATCCACTGAGTAAAACTGACTCGGGTAAAGAACCTCCTCCATTGCCGCGTAGGTCAACGATAACACCTTCGACGTTTGCTTCTTTAAGCTTATCAAGTTCTTTTTTAACATCTACATGCAGATTATGGTAAAAACTGGGGATGTTAATTACGCCTAATTTCTGGCCTTTGTGTGGACCAGATTCAGGACTATAAACTTCAGACTTTGCAGCTCTGTCCTCTAACTTGACTTTATCGCGCGTAATTTGGATTTCAGCAATTTTCTTACTCTCACTGCTTCCCTTTAATACTTGAAGCTTTACTACACTGCCTTTTGGTCCTTTGATGAGTTCAACAACCTCATCTAAGCGCCAGCCAACGACATCAACAAAATCTTCACCTTCTTGCGCCACCGCAATGATTTTGTCTTCAGGTTTTATTTTAGCTGACTTATCAGCTGGTCCGCCTGCCACCAGGCTAACAATAACCGTGTGATCGTCTTCGCTACGCAATACTGCACCGATCCCTTCTAACGACAGGTTCATTTCCATTTGGAAACGCTCTGTGTTGCGAGGAGAAAGATAACTGGTGTGTGCTTCAATACTGCGAGCAAAAGAGTTCATTACAGTCTGGAAAACATCTTCGCTATTAGTTTGACTAAGTCTTTTAATAGCGCGTTTATAGCGTTTAGATAGAATATCTTGGGTTTCTTCCCACGTTTTATCAGCCATCTTTAGATTCAAAGCGTCATATTTTACGCGTTGACGCCACACTTCATTTAATTCAGCACTCGTCTCAGCCCAAACTGCTTTTTCTCTGTCATAGAAATACTTATCATTTTCTACTTCATAATCAAACGGCTCATCAAGTAAAGTAAGGGCGTAGTTGAAACGTTCTGCTCTACGTTTTAAGTTAACGACGTAAATCTCATAGGCAATATCCAATTGACCTTGTCGAATAGCTTCATCGAAAGAATCCTTAGACTTTTCAAAACGAGCTATATCTGATGCTAAGAAAAAATTCTTGTTAACATCAAGTGAGCGCAAATATCTATCAAATATTTTTTCAGACAGTTCGTCATCTATAGTGATTTTCTTATAATGCGATCGTGTGAAATGGTCGGTAATACGTTTTGCAGATTTGCTGTGTTGGGACTCTTGCGAAAGCTCAGGAATGGAGTCAGCAGTTTCTGTAGATGGGCCAGCGATGCTGACTCCAACAACCAAAGCGCTTGCGACAGAAACCCATATCAGTTGCTTTTTAAAAGACTTACCCAAATTTAGCTGCATATTACCTACCTTTCTGTTTTGGCTTGACGTTATATCGTTAATCGCAACTGTGCGCGTTGTACTTTGACCGTCATGCCTGAATTTAGTTGCACTTGAATACCGTCTTTTGCAACTTCAGTTATGGTTGCAGGCATAGGAGAACTGCCCACTTTTACTGATACCTCCACACCAACTTTTAAGTCATCATCCACTAATTCACGGACTTTTACCTTAGGAATTGCCTGTTTTACCTTACGTTCTGCAGGTTTTTCCTCTGTTGGGTTTGCCTTCCCAGGGATTTTTGCTCTAGCTTTGAAGTTCTTTTTGTCTTGAGGTTGCTTTCTTTGCTCTTGACGCTTTTCGGCAGCTTTCGCTTTACTCTCTTTTAATTGAGTTGCGGCGTGATCAGCGTGCTCCTTCTCCACTTTTTCTCCATCAACACCATCTAAATCAATGCGATGAATCCCTTCTTTTACCGACGCTAGATATTTCCAACTGCTGGTGTAATGCCTTAGAGACATTCTCAACAGACGTTTACTTAATCTAGCATCATCTTTTAGGTGTTCAGACAAATCGTGAAAGATGCCAATTTTAAGCGGTTTAGCATCGGATTGAAGCGAAAAGCACTTAGGGAATTCGGTTGCAAGAAAGGCTAACACTTCTTTGCTATTTGCTAATTTTTGTTGTTCGTCCATTAAATTACTTCGTAGTTTGTGTTGTTTACAATTCTTCGGATTCGGAATCATCCCAAGTTGAGAGTAGATGATCCACCCAATCAACCAAGTCGTCAACCTCAATATCTAATAAATAGCTCTCGAGATGCCAATGTTCCCACGTTTTCTCTATAATTCTGTTAATTTTTTCAACTTCTTCGTCTTCATCTATACTATCGAAGACTAAATGCAGGATGGTATTTAACTTTTCGGAGGCCTCATACGGATCATCATGCACGTCTTCCATGTCGTCAGGCGTGCTTAATAAAACATGAATATCAACTAAACATTTCATGATGATTCTGCAATAGAAGTGAGTGATGCTTCAAATATACTCACCAGCATTTCTAAACCCTTGCGGTCATCATCATCAAAGCGCGCAGTTATCGGGCTATCAATATCGAGAACACCCATCAGTTTATCCTTTACCACGATGGGCACAACCACTTCAGAATTAGATACGGCATCACACGCTATATGCCCAACAAATTCATGCACATCCTTCACTACAATAGTCTGTTGGCGAGAGGCTGCGGTCCCACAAACGCCTTTGCCTATGGGGATTCTGATACAAGCAGGTTGCCCCTGAAACGGCCCTAACACCAGTTGTTCTTCTTTATACAGGTAAAACCCAGCCCAGTTAACTTGCTCCAAATTATTGAAAAGTACCGCTGCAATGTTTGCCATATTGGCTATCATGTCAGACTCACCAGCTATAAGCGCCTGTACTTGCGCATTGATCAGATCATATTGCTTTTGTTTGTTGCTCATTTGTTGAACGCGTCACTTAATAATAAGGTTGAAATTGAAGTCTGCGGATAATAACACTCAGGGAAAGAGCAATAGAAGCGCTTTCACTGCTTTTCTATAACGATAATGTATTTAATTGTGTCTGCCCGTGCAGATCTAGCTGCGTTTAGTCGTGAATCAAGCCTATCTTACTGAATATTAATAGCGAGCCCAGTCACTCACAAAGCGTCCCTAATTAATACACTTAACATTTTTGTGCGTCGCCTCTTCAAATAGAGATTAACCAAAGAACCAGTAGCTGACACAAATCGCAGTAAAAATACCTGCGAAGTCTGCGGCCAAGCAGCAACCCACTGCGTAACGACTGTGCTTAATTCCGACAGCCCCTAAATAGACAGCTAACACATAAAATGTTGTTTCAGTAGAACCCTGCATAACGGATGCCAGTCGTCCGGCAAACGAGTCCGCGCCATGATGCTGCATTGTCTCTATCATCAATGCTCTAGCGCCACTGCCGCTCAGCGGTTTCATTAACGCGTTGGGGATCGCTTCAACAAACCGTGTGTCCATGCCAATACTGCTTACGATATAAGCAATGCCGTTCATCACTATATCAAGTAAGCCACTTGCTCTCAGCATACCAATAGCAAAAAGCATGGCTAATAAGAACGGAATAATAGTCACCGCAACTTCAAAGCCTTTCTTTGCTCCATCAACAAACTGTTCATATGTATTTTGCTTTTTTCTCCACCCCTGTACTAGTACAACAACAATAAATAACAGTAATAAAAAATTAGCGATTAAAGAAGATTGAGCGGCCAGTTGGTCAGTTGCCAGTTTCGAAAAATATAAAATCACCGCGGTAAGTAAACTAAAAATGCCCACTAAATAGGTCAGCACCACGCGATTAAATAGATTCACTTTTTGAACTGCACAAGTCACAAATAAACCGAACAAGGTAGAAGCACTCGTCGCAAGTAAAATAGGAATAAATACATCTGTTGGCTGAGCTGCGCCCTGCTCTGCTCGATAAAGAAAAACAGCGATTGGGAATAAAGTAACAGATGAGGTATTGAGAACTAAAAACAAAATTTGAGAATTGCTTAGCGTATCTTTTACCGGTGATAGTGTTTGCATATCTTGCATCGCTTTTATGCCAAAGGGGGTGGCAGCGTTGTCCAAACCTAGCACGTTTGCCGACATGTTCATTGTAATACTACCTAGCGCAGGGTGGCCGCGCGGAATATCGGGCATAATGCGGCATAACAGTGGCTCAAGTATTTTAGAAAATTTAGTGATCAGGCCTGAATTTTCAGCTACTTTAAAAATCCCTAACCAAAATGCCAGTAAGCCAATTAATCCTAGTGCGATATCAACGCTCGTTTTCGCCATTGATGTTATCGCATTCATCACTTCTTCAAAACCACCTAAATCACCCGTTACCGCGACTTTCCAGCAGGTAGCGGCGAACGCACTGACAATAAAAAACAACCAAATTCTGTGCAGCATTGTTACCCTTTATTATTGTCTAACGCTGATAAACGTTATTTATTCAGCCTATCGATATTGTTGTAGTACGCAATATGTTGTAGTACGCAATATGTTGTAGTACGCAATATGTTGTAGTACGCAATATGTTGTAGTCCGCAATATATAGCATCGAACATTGCGGACATTAACTAACCCAAGCTCATTATTTTGCGTAATTTCCCATAAAATTAACACAATACCTATGTAAACTCAGTGAATTTTTTGCTCTGTAGTATTAAGATTTTAATCATGGAGCACCCCAGCGAGGACTTTTCCTCCGTGACCTGTGCATAAGTTGTATATATCCTGAGCATAAACTGTGCAGAATAAGTAAACTAAGTCATTGACTTTAAACAGTTTTAGATATTCTAATTATTTTGTGTTATTTTTCGAATATCAAACTTTTGTAAATTAATTTAAAAAATTGTTTATAATTCAAGCAAGTTTAGTCTATTATGGTAAATCTTGATAGTTTCTAGCGCGTTCATATCCGCTACAGACCGAGTACTAAAGATATAAGTTGCACGTTTAGACCTAAACACAATATCAGCATTAAAAGTTAGCGCAAGGCTCAGCAATGAGCCATTCCCCTAAGCCTGGAACGATTGTTCCGGGCCTTTTTATTTACAAAACAAGAAAAAGCGGTTAAGTGAACACCAAGACACCCTAATTAAACACTGTGACCTAAGTCTTCCATCATCGGCAAAGCGAGCGTCCAACTAAAGCGCCTGTTCCTTTAAGTCAGTATGAAAACGTGAGGCATTCTTTTGATAATGCTCGGCTGATTTTTCTAATAACTCAGCCTGTTCTGGCTTGATTGTCTTTACTACCTTTCCTGGCGAGCCCATTACCACCGAATAGTCTGGAATTTCCATCCCCTCTGTGACCAATGCGTTTGCACCTATAACGCAGTGATGACCAATTTTAGCACCGTTTAAAACCACCGCATTTATTCCAATCAGAGAGTAGTCACCAACAGTGCAACCGTGCAACATGACTTTGTGTCCTATTGTCACTCCCTTCCCTATATGCATAGGGAACCCATAATCAGTATGCAAAATAGAACCGTCTTGAACGTTACTACCTTCACCAAGCGCTATGAGCTCGCAGTCACCGCGCAAGACAGCGTTAAACCAAACGCTTGAATTATTATGCAACACGACTTTTCCCATAACGTGCGCACCCGGTGCCACATAGGTGTTTTGACCGCGTGTTACTTTGTCTGAACCTAATTGATATATCATTTTTTCTACCTTATTTAGAAAACCTTGCTCTTCAGTAGCGCTTTACTTTATTGCATTATGTTATGCATTGGTCGAAAAGCAATTCGGTGCTGTTTAGCGCCAATAGATTGCCATCGGATTAAAGTGTTACCTGGCGCATAAGGCCCTCTTGAACTGTGGTGGCAACAAGCGTACCGTGTTTATCAAAAATTTTACCTTGCACTAATCCACGACCTCCGCCACTGAACGGACTTTCCATTTCATACAACAGCCAATCGTCAAATTTAAAGGGTTTATGGAACCACATTGCGTGATCGATGGTTGCTAATCTAAGAGATTTATCATGCACAGCTAAGCCATGAGGTTGCAGCGCTGTGCTTAAAAAGTGATAGTCTGACGCGTAGGCAAGGGATGCTTGATGCACTTGCAGAGGACTATCCAGTGTGTCCCGGCCCCTTAACCATATAGCTCTGCTGGGAGCGCGTTTTTCAGCTGTATATGAATTAGCTGAGTCCACTGTACGTATATCAACCGGACGGTGATAGCTCAGAGATTCCTTCATTCTTTGTGATAATTGTTCATAATTGTCTTCATAAAACTTGATATCCTGCGCAACGTCCTCTGGCGGGGGAACTTCAGGCACAACGGCAAACTGATAACTTAGGCCTGGTTCAGGGCATTGAAAGGATGCCGTCATATCAAAAATGGTGCGTCCGTTTTGTATCGCTTTTACCCGCCTAGATGAGAAGCTTCTGCCGTCTCTTACGTTTTCTATGTCATATATAACCGGCTTTTGGGCGTCTCCCGGTAGCAGAAAATAAGAATGCAGAGAGTGAATAATACGCCCTTCTTCCACAGTCTTGTACGCTGCGGCGATGGACTGTCCTAAAACTTGACCGCCATATAATGCGGGAAAACCTAGGTCCCAACTTTGGCCTCTATATAAACCTTGTTCAATTTTTTCCATCTCGAACAATGACTCTAATTTAACATTTGACAATGTATCCTCACTTTGACATTTAGTTAACTAGCTACAAATTATCTGTTTGTTTAGGATTTCTCGGGTAAAACTGTTGCGCCATTTTAGTTCGATGCTTAAAAAATCGCGTGTCTTTGTATGGCAGTTTCATGAATCCTGAAATTCCTAAGCCATTAATTTTTGGTATTAAATCAATAATTTCTTTCAACAAACTTTTGAATTCAAGCTCCATGGCATGGTCGAGCAATGTGTAATAATTATGCACTTTCAAATGTTTTGGAAGCGCTTCAAAAATAATGCACCCAGTGTGATGAATTGCATTTAGACTTTTAATTTTTGACATGAGAGCGTCTGGTAACTTTAATAATTCATCTGGATCATCGCCATCTTCAAAGTAAGAATGCATACGACTTTCATTTTCAGCAAGTGATGTTTTACTTAATTCATAAGGTATTTGCATTTTAGGATGAGGAATAAAAGGCTTCTTATCAGTCACCCGCTCAACATGCAGCGTATTTTTAGCGTTAAACATACAGCTCTTAAAAACGCCCTTGCGCAGAATAGCTCTGGCTAGATTGATCACGTTATCAACGCTCCTATCAAATGATAGCTGCAAACTGGGATCGTAGAGATTCAGGCTAGAGTCGACAAAAATACCCGCGTCTTCCCAACGGATAGCTAATCCACCGACGACAGGATACTTACCTAAGCGGCTGACAGCCGCAATAAACCCTTTTTCTGTCTCACCCATGCCTTGCAGATAATTTTTGTAGTAGCGTTCAAACTGCGCATCATCGATGTAATTGAGTTGAGTCATATCAACACCTTCCTGCTGGCGTAAGTATGACTTTCTCGAACTATACACAACAGTTTCTATGTCTTTAATTTCCTGATGAACCCAAGTGGGCACCAAACAAGGCTGATCTTGATGTCTGTCTGCAGCAAAAACCCATTGGCGAAATCGGGGGTAATGTTTCAGCAGATAGTCCCCGGCCTTGTTGCGTTCATTGACATCATTGCTCATCAAAGCCGCTAACACATTTGCAAATTCTATTGGTAGACCCAGTGAATCAGGAGGAATAGCCATTCGACCATAACGCGAACCCTGCCCTGACGCTAAGGCGTATATCGTGCTCGCTAAACCTTGCTCATCAAATCTTGGACTGGATAATTTACCATCAAGCTGATCATCACCGATAAAGTACACGTCGCCTAGTCTTGCATTTGTTTGCTGTAGATCAGATGACATGAGGTCCATCACATTAGTGGTAATGGTTTGTCCTGTTGAATCAATTTGCGCAAACACACAAGAGCCCCAATCGATCAAGCAAACCTGTTCCAGCGTATCATCCCATACTAAATTTGATGGTTTAATATCGCCATGAACAATAGGACGAAAAACACCGTTCTGCTGGAACTCTCTTAAAAAACGTAAAATTTCGCAAATCTGAATGGTAATTTTAACAATAATTCTAGGTGGCATAGGGCCAAACCGCAGCGAATACTTTTCTAAATCAATACCTGTAGCTCGCTCCATGACTAGAATTGACTGCCGCTTGATACGCTGAAACTCTATTAGTTTGGGGACATTTGGATGCTCTACTAAGCCCTGCATAAAGGCTTCTTCCTCGAGTCGGTCTTGTATGTGTTGTGGCAACGTAATGCGAGAGAACTTAAAAACTAATTCATTCCCTTTATTGTCCGTACCTGCAAATGCGAATCCAAACGCACCTTTACCAATCATTTCAATGTCGGTATAGCCTAATTTTTTTAATTGGGAAATACACAAGACAAACCAATTTTTAAGTTTTTTAGCATCCTTATGAGACAACAAATATACTGATTGATCGTCAGGGATATAGAAATGTTTAAGCTGTGGTTGCTTCATTATTCAGTTTTTAACCATTCCACTTTTGAAAGCTGATTATTATCACCTGACAACTGTTTTTGAAGGATAGCGAGAATGTCTTTAAGGTCATGTTCCAATTGCCACGGTGGGTTTATGATACACATCCCAGAGCCATACATGCCTGCCGTTGCGGAGGGTTTTACCGAACAAAACTTAATATTTAATACTGACTTTACATCTAGGCCTGAGAACTGAGATAACATTTTTTCGCTCAATGCCGATTTAGGATTGTGGACTATTTCACCCGTTTTCCTATCTTCTCTTGTATCACAAAGTAATGGGTACCAAATCATATAGATACCAATTGGCCAGCGTTTCACAGCCTTGAAAACGGCATCAGCAACCCACTCGTATTCACTCGTTTGTTCATAGGGAGGGTCAATCAGCACAGCACCTCTATTTGGCGTCGGAGGTAACACTGCATTCATCATTTCAAACCCATCACGATGCTGGGCCTTCATTGCTGTGCGACGACAATTACTCTTCAATGATACAAATGCTTGGGGGTGTAACTCCGCTGCAAACGCGTTATCACCTTTTCTCAACAAAGCAGACGCAACTATAGGAGAGCCAGGATACTGCCCATCGGCTATATACTTGTTGATAATGTTCAGATAGCTGTCTAAAAATGCAGGAATATTGGCTTTAGCCTTTTCGCTGTCTGCAACGGCATGAGAGCCCAAGTCGAATTTTAACACGCCCGTTTTAGCCTCTGCGTTTTGTAACGCTTGCTTAGAGTTAAGCTCATATACACCATCGCCAGCATGTGTGTCCAAAAAGAAATACGGTTTTGACTTTATATTGAGGCGCATTAGCACGGCCACTAGCGTCAGATGTTTTAGCACATCTGCATGATTTCCAGCATGAAACGAATGTTGATAACTGAGCACGAAACTCTCACTCTTAAATTAAAAAGCCCGCACAATGCGAGCTCATAAAGCACGTTGATGGGTCTATATTACAATGATAGACGCCAAGTTAAAAAGGCTTACTTCAGATGAGCCAGCATTTTTTGCGGCGACTGCAAGTAACTCATCCATAAGTTGTTGAATCGAACCATTGTTGCTCCGTCAATAACACGATGATCACCCGACCAATTTACCATCATGATACTTTGTGCAAAAACCTCACCCGCATCATTAAATCTCGGTAATTTTTGGGTTTTACCTAAGGCAACAATGGCAACTTCTGGTTTATTGATCACTGGTGTTGCTGTTATTCCACCTAATACACCGATATTTGAAATACTAATCGTACCGCCACTCAAGTCAGTATTAGACAGTTTTCCTTCGCGTGCAGCATGAATAATTCGATCACACTCTTGAGCAACCTCAAATAACGACAAGTGTTGGACGTTCTTTATATTCGGTACAAGTAAACCAATTTTAGAGTCCACCGCCATGCCAATATTATGCGACGTTAGATAGTGTAAATGAGCACTATCTTTTGTTAATCGTGAGTTGATTTCAGGGAAGGATTTCAAGGCCAAAGACAGTGACTTTATGAAAAACGGCATGAAACTTAATTTCACCCCTTGCTCTTCAAATTCAGGCTTGAGCTCCGCCCTCAATGCGATTAGATTGTCCATGATCAATTCATCAGACACCGTGAAGTGAGGAATAGTACTGATACTGTCCATCATCTGCTTAGCCATTGCCGCTTTTATTCCGCGCATGGCTATCACTTTGCTTACACCTGATACAGCGTCTACATTTTTGTTTACTTGCCAACTGTCATTAACGACGGTGCTAGCCGTTGACGCAGAAAGTGCTTGTTGCGAAGTTTGTTTAACAATACCGCGACTTTGAACATACGTCTCAATGTCTTGCTTCAACACCCTCCCTTTTTTACCTGAGCCCGAGACAACAGCAATATTGATTTTATATTCTCTGGCGATCCTTCTTACCGCTGGACTAGCTAGCGCCTTGGCGCGCTCGCTCTGGGCGCTATCCACCTCGTTCAAAGCAGAAACCTGCACACCCGTTCCCATAGGTGAAACTACATGTGAGGCTCCACCTTGCGTTGTTTGAGGATGTGAATTCTCACTTGTATCTGAATTTTCAGAGATTGTCGCGATATCAGCCAGTATCAGTTGATCGAATAGAGGCGTGTGAACTTGCGCAATATCCCCCTGTTGATAATGCAATTTTACAATTTTGCCTTGATATTTTGCGGGTATCTCGACTACCGCTTTGTCAGTCATAACCTCAACAACAACTTGGTCCTCTTCGACTAAATCACCTTCTTCTATACACCATTTCACTATTTCACATTCGACTATGCCTTCGCCGATGTCTGGTAAAATAAACGCTTCAATTTTCTCACGATGACTAGCGTCAAATTGCGAACCCGTTGCAGACGAACTTTGCTTGAGTGCATCCGAGTCTCTTGCCCTTGATTCGCATACAACAGCGACACTCGTTGCTGATGCAGTTTTTTCCTCGTCGCTAACTTCGCTCTCAATGTCCATTGCAAATAAAGGAGCATGTACTTTCGCAATGTCTCCCTCTTTGTAATATAGTTTTCTCACTACGCCATTGTGCATTGCGGGTATTTGTACTGTTGCCTTATCAGTCATAACTTCAACAACGGGTTGATCTTCAACAATCACATCGCCTTCTTTTACTAACCATTCAAGTAGTTCGCACTCTACAATTCCTTCGCCTATGTCAGGCAATATAAATTCGTTCATTATTGCCTCCTAGTAATCCATTGTGCGTTTGATAGCTTCAAACGTTTTTAGATGATCCGGCATGTATTCTTTTTCGTGCGCCAATGGATAAGGTGTATCAAGACCACAAACCCGCGCAATTGGCGATTCCAAGTATAAGAAACATCTTTCCTGAACGGTTGCCGCAATTTCACTTGCAAAACCGCCCGTTAATGGAGCTTCATGGTTGATTAAGAGTCTGCCTGTTTTGCAAACAGATTCACAAATTGTGTCTACATCCCAAGGTAATATGCTTTGTAAATCGATAACTTCACAAGACACGCCAATTTCCTCGGCCATCGCAGCCGCTTTTTCGATAATTTCGACCTGAGCACCCCATGCTAATAAGGTGATGTCCGAACCTTTTTTCACTAAGTCGGCTTTACCTAATGGCAATTCATAGTCGGTTTCAGGCACGTCACCAACCGCAGCTCTGTAAAGCTTTTTTGGTTCCATAAATAACACAGGGTTGTCGTCGCGAATTGAAGCAAGTAGTAAGCCTTTGGCTTGTTTTGGGTTACGCGGTATCACTATTTTCATACCTGGAATGTGCGCAAAAAATGCTTCAGGTGACTGGGAATGGTAGTGTCCGCCTGCTATACCGCCGCCATAAGGCGTTCGAATAGTTAATGTACCGCAGGTAAATTGACCACCTGAACGATAACGCCATTTTGCAGTTTCATTCACAATTTGGTCAAACGCGGGGAAAATATAATCACTAAATTGGATTTCAGCTATCGGCACTGCGCCCTGTGCAGCCAAACCATTAGCAAAGCCTATGATGCCCTGTTCGGTTAACGGCGTATTGAAGCAACGCCCTTTACCAAATTTCTGCTGTAAATTGCTTGTCGCTCTAAAAACACCACCAAAGTGACCAACATCTTCGCCGAAAACCATCACTTTTTCATTTTTGGTCATCGCCGTAATAAGTGCGCTATTAATTGCTTGTAATAAATTCATTTGCGCCATTATTTTACTCTCCCAGACGTTTTAGGATAGTGCTCAGGGTATTTAGCTATATGAGCTTTCAATTCAACAAGTTGTTGTTTTAGGTGCCAAGGTGGCATGTCGTATACATCTTCGATAATGTCTTCGATAGGCGCAATAGGCACTTTTTCAGCATTCTTAAGCGCAGTAAGGATTTCCGCTCGTGACTTTTCTAAAAATACGTCGGTCGCTTTTTTGTCGAACCACCCTTTCCCATCTAACCATTTATTGAAACGCTCGATTGGATCTTTTGCTTTCCATTTATCTTCTTCACTTTTAGAGCGATATCCACTCGGGTCATCCGACGTTGAATGCGCGGCCAAACGATACGTCATTGCTTCAATCAATACCGGACAGTTTTCTGCTAAGGCAATCTCTCGCGCTTTTCTAGTAGCTGCATATATTGCTAGGACATCGTTGCCATCAACACGAATCGTTTTAACACCGTATCCGATACCGCGGGAAGCTATACCATCACCTCTAAATTGCTCCTCCGATGGAGTGGAAATAGCGTAACCGTTGTTTCGGCAGAAGAATATAACTGGGCAATTCAGCACGGCAGCCATATTAACGCCAGCGTGAAAATCACCTTCAGACGCCGCACCTTCGCCAAAGTAACAAATCGTGACCGCCGGTAGACCCGCCATCTTTTGTCCGTAAGCGTAGCCTGCGGCCTGTGATATTTGGGTACCTAATGGGGAAGAAATTGTCATAAAGTTCAGAGCCTTATCGCCATAATGAATAGGCATTTGTCGACCTTTATTAGGATCTAAGTGGTTACTAAACATTTGGTTCATAAACTGATCCGTCGTATAACCACGATAAGCAAGTGCACCCTGCTCTCTATATTGCGACATAATCATGTCGTTTTCAGATAATGCAGCAGCGCTGCCGACGGTAGATGCTTCTTCGCCCGTGCACGCAAGATAGAAGCTGATCCGACCTTGGCGCTGTGCACCCACCATACGCTCATCTAACAAGCGAATGTATTGCATCGTCGATGAAATTCTCTTCGCAGTTACCTCGTCTATTTTTGGACTTAGTTCTTTATTCGTTTCGTGTCCATTTTCATCGAGTAACTGCAACATGGGAATTTCTATAAGGCCATTCTCAATCAAGCAAACGCTATTTGTTGCGTGTACATCAGAAAGGTGATTTCTGTCTTGCATGTTCAACATCCATTAGAGTTAAATTACGCTATACATTCTAATGAAGGTTTTTATCTGGTGTTTTGCTATTTTTTTCATATTTTGCAAATGAGTAATGATAAACAACCTCGTTCTTACCTATTTTTGAATGAATCATCCTAGTTGTTAACTATTTGCAAATATTGCGTTAAATATTCGTCCATATCAGAGCGTTTTTTTTAAAAGCATTAGAATCATATTCACCACAGCTAATATTAACACTGCAATTTGTATCTATTGATATGTTATTCATCAGCCGAGATACTTTTTGTAACGATAAATAGGCGATTAATTTCTCTCATGACTTATAAAGTGAAGAAACCAAAAAATATCAGTTTAAATTGTTAATCAATTCAATGAGCTCAATCTCTTTTTTGACCGCAAAATATGTTAGTCTCAGCAAAACTTTTCAGTGAGCCATTCTTTTGAGTAAAACAATTACTAAACAAGCCTTCATAGTAGAAATGAGAACACTGTTGGCACTGGCTTGGCCACTACTTATTGCGCAAGTGACGCAAACACTAATGGGTGTTTCAGACACTATCATGGCAGGTCGCTACAGTTATACCGATATGGCTGCAGTTGCTATAGGATTCAGTATTACTATGCCTGTCTTGATGTTTATTCAAGGTGTGACATTAGGCCTGTCGCCGATTATTAGTCGCTTGCAGGGTAGCAAGCAAAATAATAAAGTCGCAAACGCGCTTCACCAATGTATCTGGTTATCTTTAATACTGAGTGTTTTTGCCTTGCTGCTCATTTTTGCAGTAGGTCCGTTACTTGAAAATATTGAAATGGAGGTCGACGTAAGAACCATTACCGTTGATTACATCGTGTATATTTTGCTTGCTGCTCCAGGTTTCGCTTTATATCAAAGTTTACGTAACTGCTGCGAGGGCTTATCTAGCACTCGACCTACTATGCTCATTATGTTTGCCGGTTTACTGGTGAATATTCCAGCGAATTACATTTTAATTAATGGTTTATTTGGTTTACCCGAGATGGGTGGCGCAGGTTGCGGTCTTGCCACTTTATTGGTTATTTATGTAATGGCTTGTGTCACTTTGTTCTACATGATGATAGCGAAGAAATTAAAACAATATGACCTGTTTACTCGGTTTCATTGGCCAAAGCTAGACTTGCAGCTCTCTCAATTAAAAATCGGCTTACCCATTGCTTTCACCATTGTATTTGAAGTTACTCTTTTTGGTGTTGTCGCAGTATTACTTGCACGTTTTGGTGCTGAAGTGGTTGCCTCACATCAAATTGCACTTAACTTTTCCTCATTGATGTTCATGTTGCCAATGAGTATTGGCATGGCGGTGGCTATACGCATAGGCCATTCAGTGGGTAAAGAGGACGCCCTAAACGCTAAAATTTCAGTCTATTGCGCTCTTGTATGTGCAATTATTATTGCCTTATTTACCGCTACGGTATCGGTTATTTTGAGTACTGAAATAGCGGCTCTGTATACAGAGAATAAGGGGGTTATTATGATAGCATCGAGCCTTTTATTTTTCGCCGCTTTGTTCCAGTTCAGCGATGGTATTCAAGTGGTTTCAGCGAATGCTCTGCGCGGATATAAAGACACAAAAGCCATGTTAATTCTGAGTTTTGTATCGTATTGGTTAGTTGGTCTGCCGGTCGGTGTCGTACTAGGCCTAACAGACTGGTTTTTCCCTGTTATGGCTGCAAAGGGTTTTTGGATAGGCTTTATATCCGGGTTGAGTTGCGCGGCAGTATTAATGTTTTGGCGCGTTAGAGTGATTCAAAAACGCGTAGCGAATAATGTTAAAGCTTATGCATAGGCTGCGGATCCTAACATCGACAAATCACCACTTATCGATGCTAAAGTGAAGAGTAACTCTATTTCAGATGATAGCGTAATCAATGGCAATAAAGTGTTTGTTCTTGCAAATATTTTGATCCTAATGAATGATTTCATTAGCGCCTTGTAAAGGTTTTAGTTGAGCCTTCAAGTGCTTTGTTCATCTCTGACATTTCAGCCGCCGTTAAATGTCGATACTGCCCCGGCTTTATGCCACTTAAATCAACATGCATTATGCGTTTTCTGGTTAAACGTGTAACTTCATAGCCCAAGTATTCGCACATTCTGCGAATTTGACGGTTTAAACCTTGGGTCAACACAATATCGAAACCGAATTTCCCTGCTCTCTTCACTTCACAGGGCTTAGTAACAGTGTCTAATATCGGTACACCAGAAGACATTTTCTGGATGAAATCATCAGAAATAACTCTGTTGACGACCACACGATAATGTTTCTCATGGGCATTTTCAGCTCGCAATATCTTGTTCACAATATCACCATCGCTGGTGAGTAATATTAAGCCCTCGGAAGGTTTATCTAATCGACCGATAGGAAATATCCTTGTTGGAAAGCCAATCGCATCAATAATGTTACCTGCTACTTGTCTTTCAGTAGTACAGGTAATTCCCACTGGTTTGTTGTAGGCAAGATAAACGCGGTCAGTTTTATCTTGGGGGACAGGTTTGATCAACTTTCCGTCCACAGTGACTTCATCGCCAACAGCAATTTTAGTGCCCAGTTCTGGCAAAGCACCATTTACTCTGACACTGCCTTTCTCAATTAAGGCGTCAGCTGCGCGACGTGAGCAAAAACCAGAATCACTGATGTATTTATTAAGACGTTTTAACATTTGGCTTCCCTGTATTAAGCGCGCTCAATGATACAAGCTTATCCCGCTATTGTGCAATGAATAGCGGGAAACTTAGCTCTTTTTCAACAAGGTTTTTATGGATTCTGTTAATCCGTCAACGGTCAAGGGGTACATTCTATTTTTCATCAACTCCTGCATAATCTGTAGTGACGCATGATAATGCCAATACTGTTTAGGCTGCGGATTCAACCACACTGCGTGGTCAAAATGCTGCAGAAGACGTTCCATCCAGACTGATCCAGGCTCTTCATTCCAATGTTCAACGCTGCCGCCGGGATAGGTTATTTCATAAGGCCCCATGGTTGCGTCACCCACAAATATGGCTTTGTAGTCAGCGCCGTATTTATGAATTATTTGGTACACATCCATGGTTTGCTGTCCGCGCCGTTGATTGTCTTTCCAGACACCTTCGTAAATACAATTGTGAAAATAGAAAAACTCAATGTGCTTAAACTCTGTGTGCACTGCTGAAAACAATTCTTCGCAACGTTTGATGTGTGCGTCCATAGAACCACCAACATCAAAGAATAACAGCAGCTTTATAGCGTTGTGGCGTTCAGGCGCCATTTTTAAATCTAAGTAACCGGCGTTTCTGGCCGTCGAGCTAATTGTATCCTGCATGTCTAGCTCTTCACTGGCACCAGTTCGAGCAAACTTGCGTAAACGGCGAAGCGCAACTTTAATATTTCTAGTGCCAATTTCAACGTCGCTAGAAAGATTTTTAAACTGCCGTTTATCCCACACTTTGACGGCTGAAAAGTTACGGTTCTTATGCTGACCAATACGCACGCCCTCAGGGTTGTGACCGTCCGGACCAAACGGCGAAGTGCCGCCAGTGCCGATCCACTTATTCCCACCTTGATGACGTTTTTCTTGTTCTTTTAGGCGTTCTTGCAAAGTTTCCATCAATTTATCAAGACCACCTAGCGCCTCTAGCTTTTTCTTTTCTTCGTCAGTTAAAAATTTTTCCATTTCGGATCGCAACCAATCCTCAGGAATTTCTTTATCGAACAAATTAATCGACTGCACGCCTTTAAAGTAGTCTGCAAAGGCTTTATCGAATTTATCGTACTGATTCTCATCTTTCACCAATACTGTGCGCGCCAAAAAGTAGAAACCTTCAATATCTGCGTGCACAACGTCATGATCGAGCGCATTCACTAGATCTAGCCATTCAGTAATACTCGTTTTTAAACGGTATTCACGTAATTTAAAGAAGAATTCAATTAACATTAACGACGCGCCATAAACATGAGTTTTTCAAATAAATGAATATCTTGCTCATTTTTCAACAAGGCTCCATACAGCGGAGGGAGTGCATTCTTTGCATCGTTATTTTGCAATACCGACGCAGGAATGTCATCAGCGACTAACAGCTTTAACCAATCAATCAATTCTGACGTTGACGGTTTTTTCTTGATACCACTGACTTCCCTGATTTGGAAAAAGGACGTTAGTGCCTTTTCAAGCAAGTCTTTTTTGATATTAGGGAAATGCACATCAACAATTTGTGTCATCTCTTCTCTCTCTGGAAATTGAATATAATGGAAAAAGCAGCGGCGAAGAAACGCGTCTGGTAGTTCCTTCTCATTATTGGAGGTAATGATGACGATTGGGCGTTGTTTGGCGACGATGCGCTCTTGGGTTTCGTAGACGAAAAACTCCATTTTATCAAGTTCGAGCAGCAAGTCATTTGGAAATTCAATATCGGCTTTATCAATTTCATCAATCAACAAAACGGGGCGACTTTCAGCCGTAAATGCTTGCCACAATTTGCCCTTCACAATATAGTTGCCTATATTATGTACGCGATCATCGCCGAGTTGTGAGTCGCGCAGGCGTGAAACCGCATCATATTCATATAAACCCTGCTGGGCTTTGGTTGTCGACTTTATGTGCCACTGCAATAAATCAGAGCCTAGCGCTGACGCTAATTCTTCTGCCAGCATTGTTTTACCGGTGCCAGGCTCTCCTTTAATGAGAAGTGGCTTTTCTAATGTAATGGCTGCTTTAACGGCTAACTGCAACTCTTTGCTAGCAATATAATTCTTGGTACCAGTAAACCCCATGGGATCCCTCAACTTTTGTTTTTATCGTAAATGAAAAATAATTGTGTAATACAAACTGTGAAATAAAAAATAACATATAGCAAAAAAGCACTTTGTTTTTTTTTATTTGCGCATACTCTTATACCTGTTAAGTGCAACTCTAAAAGTTTTACGACAAAGAGAACACTAAAGATTAATAATAGCGATTGGTAACTCTCGGTGATAGTTGTTTTAATAACAAACCTTCATGACAAGCTAATCATCGCTGATGCTTTACTAAAGGAATAAGAATGAAAACATTTGACGACCACTCACTTGCTATTGGCCGCACGCCCCTAGTCAGACTTAACCGAGTTACTGGCGGTAACGTATATGCAAAAATAGAATCCCGCAACCCGAGTTTTAGTATCAAATGCCGGATAGGCGCAAATATGATTTGGGATGCAGAAAAGAGAGGAGTGCTAACTGAAGGTAAAGAGCTTATTGAGGCTACTAGCGGTAACACGGGTATTGCACTTGCGTTTGTTGCAGCGTCTCGTGGCTATAAATTAACCTTAACCATGCCAAGCAGTATGAGCCTTGAGCGCAGAAAATTATTAAAAGCCCTAGGAGCAAATTTAGTTCTTACTGAAGCACCCAAAGGTATGAAGGGCGCACTCGCTAAAGTTCAAGAGTTAATGGATGACAATCCCGGTCGTTACGTGCCGCTGAATCAATTTGATAATCCTGCTAACCCAGAAATACATGAAAAAACGACGGGCCCTGAAATCTGGGACGATACCGAAGGCAAGGTTGATGCGTTCGTGGCTGGTGTTGGTACAGGCGGCACAATTAGTGGTGTAAGTCGTTATATTAAGAACACAGCGGGCAAAGCAATTACGGTTGTGGCGGTTGAACCCGCTGACAGTCCAGTGATCACGCAAGCGAGAGCTGGTGAAGAATTAACGCCTGGCCCCCATAAGATCCAGGGTATTGGTGCTGGCTTTATTCCTGGCAACCTCGATCTAAGTATGATTGACGAAGTTGAACAAGTCAGCAACGACGATACAATGGCAATGTGCAAACGTTTAATGAAAGAAGAAGGCATTCTAGCGGGCATCTCCTCTGGCGCAGCCGTAGTCGCTGCCAAGCGATTTGCAGAACGACCTGAAAACAAAGACAAAATTGTAGTGGTTTTGCTAGCAAGTGGCACAGAGCGCTACCTAAGTAGTCCACTTTTTGCCGATGAATTTACCGCGGAAGAAGAAATTCAGTAAAAATCTGGATTTTGTTAGGCATTAGACACGAGTAAAAACGAATTTACCTGTGATGTTATTTAAAAAATTTGATGCTCATAGAAAGGGACTTTTCAGTCCCTTTTGTTTATATCGATGAACAAATACACTGCAGTTTTATTGCCTAAACTGTCTACCTTTGAACTTAACTGCTAAACTAACGTACTAAATTTCGTTGGTAGTGAAATGGATAAGGTAGTACAAGGTTATGAACAAATTTTGCAAAGTTATTTTATTATGTTTAGTTACACTTAACGTGGCTTCATGTAATAAACCAGAGAGAGAAATTCAAGCAGGACGTTACGGCATGATGAGTGATGGAACCCCGCAATATGCTGCACTAGTGTTTATTATGTCTGTTTATGAAGATGATAATTTAGACGAAGCAATCAAAATATCAACCGATAAATTCGGTCGACTTTTAAAGTCTTACCATACTAACAGGGGCGTGCAGCGCCACATACTCAATTTGCGACTAACTGAAATGACCGTTGAACCGGTCTCTGGTGGCTTCCGAGGTATGACTGAGTTTAAACAAGAAGCTAGCGTAGAAGTAAAAATTATCGGTACTTATAACAACAAGAAAATCGTCGATTTGAAGACAATTTCTTTGGTGAAAGAATCGGGAGACTGGCGGATATCTGGTGTGTCAAATACAGTCCCTTAATTAAGAAAGGACTGTATTTGTTATCGAATTTAACGACCCACTGCAATCCCTTCGCGTCTTGGGTCAGCGCCACCAAAAATTTTACCATCAATCAATTGGATGCCATGCAGACCGCTATTGAGGTCTATGACACGCACTGTGTGCCCTTGCTTTTCCAGCTCAGTTTGTAATTCCGGAAGCTGTGTACCCTTTTCCAAAGCAGTATAATCATTACGGTTTGTCACTCTTGGGGCGTTTATTGCTTCTTGGATATTCATGCTGAAATCCACTACGTTGATAATAGTTAGTGCAACATAATCAATAATTCGGCTGCCGCCTGGTGAGCCTATTATTAACTCTAATTCTCCCTTGTCATTGAACACCATTGTTGGGCTCATTGAGCTTCGAGGACGTTTGTTTGGCTCAACTCTATTTAATGCTTGAAATCCATTTTTGGATGGTGCTAAAGAGAAGTCGGTCAATTGATTGTTCAACAAGAAGCCATCGACCATCACACCAGAACCAAACATAAATTCAATACTCGTTGTCATCGAAATTGCGTTACCTTCCTTGTCCACAATCGAAAAATGACTAGTGCTCGGTAATTCAGCAGTATGATCCTCTCCCACCACTGCATTTAGATAGGGTGCTCCCGCTTCGAACTTGCTTCTTATTTTACTCAAGCTAATTTGCCCTGCTCGGTCTGATAAATAGGTCGCATTAATCAAAGGCAACACTGGCAAATTAGTGAAGTCACTATCAGCAATGTATTGGTTTCTGTCGGCAAATGCTAGTGCACTCGATTGAGTAAATAAATGAATAAACTCTTTACTATTTGGACCATACTTTTGCAAATCATGCTGTTCTAACATTTTCAAAATTTGATAAACAGTAACGCCGCCAGAACTCGGGGGAGCCATGCCGCAGATATTTTTTGTGCGATATACAGCGCATATTGGTGCGCGCTTTTTCGCTGCATAGTTCTCTATATCGGCCGCGGTCATAAAGCCTGGATTGATGCTCGTCGTGCGAGCCGCTTCTGCTATTTTTTCCGCTAATTTGCCCTTGTAGAAGTAATCCGTGCCCTGCTTTGCAATATTGCTTAATGTATCGGCAAGTTGCTCATTTGTTTTTGTCATACCTTCTTGCAAAGCTTGTCCATTTGGCTTGAAGTAAGCTTGGGACGATTTAAAGTTATTCAGACCCGGATGAACGTCAAGCTTTATTAAGCTTTCAAGTCTTGGAGATACGGTAAAACCCTCTCTAGAAGTGTTGATCGCGTCATCAAACAAATCTGACCATTTCAGTTTTCCGAATTCTCTATGTGCCATTTCGAGCGCTTTGAGCACGCCAGGTACACCGATCGATTTACCGCCAACGACAGCATCAATCCAACGCATGGCCTTACCGTCTTCCATAAAAATATAAGGCGTTGCGTTTTGAGGTGCGGTTTCACGACCATCGAAGGTGTGCAGTTGTTTGTTCTTATTGTCCCAATACAAAATAAAAGCGCCACCACCGATACCTGAAGACTGTGGTTCAACCAATGTCAACATAGCTTGTATAGCAACAGCTGCATCGATTGCCGAGCCCCCTTTTTCGAGTATTTCTTTACCCGCCATGGAGGCATAAGGATTAGCCGCCACCACCATGTATTGCTTAGATTCAAACGCTTGCTTAACCGTTTTCTCGGTGGCAGCTTCGGGTTCACGATCTTCTCTCACTTGCGTTGCTGTCTGAGCAAAGGATGAAAATGCGAATGCGGTTAGTGTTGCGAGAGCTAGTTTTTTCATTTTTACCTTTTTCACTAATAAGACTTTTTTGATGTATACGATTTTTTGTATAAAATTTTTTGTTGTAAACTCTTTATCTCAAGCTATTTATATATCAACCTATTTACTGGTCTCTTTTCTAAAAATGCTGAAAATGCTTCTTTTGCTGCTTCACTTACCATTGCTTGTGCAAAAACAGCTAACTCGGCACGAATATGCTTCTTTATGTCAGCGCTCTGATTTCGCAAAAGCGCTTTTGATTGAACAAGTGCCACTTTGGGTTTTTCGACTAGTTTAGCGAGGGTCTGAGTGACAACATCTGATAACAAGTTCTCCTTATGAACGCTGGTGACTATACCACATTCATATGCTTTTTGAGCGTCAAAGGTTTCCCCTAACAGCAACAGCTCAGACGCTCGCAGGTTACCAGCAATGCGCGGAAGAATATAGCTTGAGGCATATTCAGGAACCAAGCCCAAATTGATGAATGGCATCGCAAACTTAGCGTTGTCTGCACTGTAAACAAAATCACAGTGCAATAATAATGTTGTACCGATGCCAATAGCAAGTCCTTCAACTTTTGCAACCACAGGCACTGGGCAGTTCACTAGCGCCATCATAAAACGAAACGTCTCGCTTACATCTTGATCCTTACCTTTTGACATGAAATCTGCAATATCATTACCTGCCGTAAAGCAAGCTTCCTTTCCTTGAATTAGCACTGCTTTTATTTCGTCATCGCTAGCAGATTCAATGGCCTCTGCAATATCGATATACATTTGTGGAATCAGTGCATTTTTTTTATCAGGTCTATCAATTTCAATTGTCAGAATGGCATTTTTTCGACTTACGTTAATCATGTTTTTAAATTCTCAATTTCTACGTTCTACATTTCCACTATCGTTAATTTAACAGATTATGTGAGTGCTTTGTTGTTTTCTAATGATAAGATACCATCAAAATAATCTATAAATGCTTAAGTTTTCAACACATGATCCACTTTCCTATTCATCCAAAACAATACTTAGGCCCTTTGATAATAAGCATCATCAGTATCATTGCATTTGTGTTTGAACCTATGAGTTCAGCGTATTTTGCACTTGAACGCACTTTGTGGTCACAAGGACATTACTATCAAATTGTGACGGGACATTTTTTACACACGAATTTCATCCACATTCTATTTAATCTTTTGGGGCTCTTATTATTGTGGGCATTACATGGCGACGATTATGAGACACTTTCTTATCTAGCCAAATTTATTGTTATTTGTATTATGATTTCGATGTGTATGTATGTTTTTTCTCCAGATATTATTTGGTACGTTGGATTGTCGGGAGCCATTCATGGCGTTTTCGCTTGGGGTTGCATAAGAGACTTAGAGAAAAAGCGTTTAAGTGGTTGGCTGCTAATTATTGGTCTAACGATTAAAGTAGGAAACGAACAAATCAATGGCGCTGGCACATTCATGCCAGCGCTTATTGAGGCAAATGTTGCCGTTGATAGTCATTTATATGGCGCGCTTAGTGGTTTGCTTATTGGACTCGTTAGTTTGCTAACAAGGAAGCTTTTGACGCCACGCCAACACTGATATAGGACACGAATTTTGGCATCCCCTTTACATATTTGCTTTCAAACCAATCTATAGAAAACCCACTGACTTCTATACTTTTAATAATAGGCCTGTTTAAATTGCAGCCACCGAAGGCTCGACGCCACAAACCATTGCCACGGTTTTGCCATTTGATCACTCGCTGTTCAGGCGCCTGCCCGTGCTCACAGAAGAATAATTTTCCATCTGGTTTTAACACTCGGTGCATTTGATTCATAGCCGCACGCCAGTCAGCTATCGTACACAGAGTATAAGTTAACACGATTGAATCGACCGAATTATCCTCGAGAGGAATTTGTTCGCCAGGTAAACTTAGCCACTCGACTGGAATTGCAGATGAAGCGATATTTTTTTGCGCTTTTTTACGCATACCGATTGAAGGCTCAAGCCCCCAGATAATATTGACGTTTGCTGAATTGTATAGCGCCAAATTGACACCGGAACCCATTCCAACCTCTAAAACGTTGCCAAACGCTAAAGGAACCACTTTTTCTCTTAGTTTCATTATTGCGCTTGAAGAACAAGCGCAATTAATAAGATGCGGAAGGACATGGTTTTCATAAAAGCTCAACGGTATATCACTTCCATAGTTAGACGAATGTAAATAGCTTCTTAAAGCCTACAAATTTTCTTCAAACAATTTATATATCCGACGATATTCATCCAACCATGAACTAGGCTGCACGAAACCATGCGGTTCAACAGGATAGATTGCTGTTTCAAAGTCTTCTTTTTCTTTTTCGATCAAGATTTGCACAAGTCGAACCACATCAACAAAGAAAACATTATTGTCGACCATTGGCGCATTGATCAGAAGGGGCTTACTTAGACCTTCTGCGAAATAAATAGGTGAACTACGTTCATATGCAATGGGGTCAATATCAGGTCTATTCAGAATATTAGACGTGTAGCCATCATTATAATGCGCCCAATCAGAAACAGGACGCAAAGCAGCACCGGCTTGAAATAATTCTGGTTCGGTAAACAGTGCCATAAATGTCATAAAACCACCATAAGAACCACCATAAGTACCTATTCTTTGTCGATCGACGTTAGCATTTTCCACTAACCAATCGACACCGTCCTTTAAATCTTGTGTCTCTGGTGTGCCCATCTGGCGGTATATAGCTGTTCTCCAATCACGCCCGTATCCGGCTGAAGCGCGGTAGTCCATATCCATAACGACATACCCTTGAGATACGAGGAAGCTATGAAACATAAATTCACGAAAATAACCTGACCAGCCTAGATGTGAGTTTTGTAGATAACCTGCGCCATGGTTAAAAATAACTGCTCTGTGTTTATCGCTCGCCGGACCCTTCGGTGCATATACACGAGAATAAATGGGTTGCTTTGTATGACCCGACTTCACCGCAACAATCGAGGGTGATACCCAATCTATACTCAGAAACTCGTCACTTACCGTACTGGTAATTTTAACTGGCGTGAAGGTATCAGCACTCAAATCAAGCGAATATACCTCAGGAGGCATCACGAGTTTCGAATGAGTGAGCAACAACGACCTTTCGTCTGGGGATAACTGATAATCTGTCATACCATTTAAATCAGTTAATGCTTCTGATGCTGTCGAATTGGATGGCACACGATAAATTTCATAAATGCCAGGATGCTTCTTGTTCGCTTTGTAGTAAAAATAGCTGTCGTCTTGAGTAAGCACAACGTCATCTACAACGAAATTACCTTGCGTGACTCTGGTTAACTCTCCAGTTAATGGCTTTGTATAAAGTTGTGAATACCCAGACTCTTCTGATAAAAGGTAAAGCGTTTCAGCGTCATCGAACCAGCCAAAGCTATTGAAACGGTAATTCACCCACGCGGAATCGTGCATACGATGTTGCGTAGTGAGTACTTTATCGTGTACGTCGACTGTCGCTATCCAGCGATCTTTATTGTCCCAAGCTTCCAGCATGATAGCCACTTTTTCACTGTTATCATGCCACTGAACCGGGGATTGAGAACCAAAAAGTAGGCTGATATCACGTGGTAATCTATTTTCCTGATAGGTCTTACCTTTAGCTTCAGCATTTTCTCTTTTGACGTCGGCTAAAACGTCTTCGTTGTAGCCAGGTAATATTTTATAATCCAATTTGGTTTTTTCGCCTGAGCGCACTTCTAGTAACCAGACATCATGTTGGATAGGCTCAGCGTCAGCGACTCTCTGACGCACTCTCTGTGCTTTTATGCGGCCATTCTCTTCGATATAATCAGGCATAATGTCAGATTCGTCACTGCTAGGCTTATCTTCGGTCGTAACCACAACTGCCCATTTACCGTCAGGTGAAAACCTCGCTAACACCGTTCTATGGTTAGCTGCAAAATAAAACGGGGATGTTGTTAAACTGCGATTTTCATTTCTTAAATTGTTATCCTTATCTTCCCTCAACTGCCTATTTTTGCGTTGAAGTTTCACATAATCAATCAACTTAATTTGCTCTTCAGCAATATAGTCTTCTGGAGCGCTCACCGCTTCCACTTCGTCCTCGAATTGCCACGACAGTACTTGTTCCTGCATGCCTGTTTTAACATTTACAATATAAAAACTATTACCTCTCTGAAAAGAAATGCTGTCTTGTTTATAAAACTGAAGGTTGCTCGCACCATCTGAACTCTTAGTCAGTTGACGTATAGTCTTATCGGTATGTGACTGAACAAAGATGTTGCCTTCAAAAATCCAAGCAACAAAATCCATATCGTTATCACGAATAATTTCGTCGTACTCATACTGATGAATGCTTGCTAAACTAGCCTTCTGACCGTTCCCTGCAATATTAGGTGTGGCTAGCCACAAATCACGTATTGGATTGCCTTCTTGCTTACGATAGTAAGCAATTGTCGCACTATCGGCGCTCCAGTATGCATCTTCTGGTTGTCGGCCAAGCCAGTCTGGGTCGGACATAATTTGCTTAAGTGTTAATTCAACTTTAGTAGTGGCCAATACTGGACTATTGTTCTGAGATATTGTTTCAGTCGGGAACTTAGCAAGGCTTTTATTAGTCGTGCTAGAAAGCGAGGTTTGTGTCGCAGAGCAAGCGCTAAGTAAAGCTATACCAACACTTGAGTAAACTATTTTTTGATATTTTTTCATTATTAGTGTTCTTTAAAGGTAATTATCACGTTATATTAATCTGTATAAGGGACAAGCTACTTTCTCCCCTGGATAAAACATTCTTGAACTTAGCATGTTACTGTAAATTGTTCCGCGACAGAACTGGTTTTTAACCAGACTAACGATCCCTTACTCTGATCAAACTAACCACAAATTATTATGATGTGAAAAGGACTAACGAAAATGAAAAAAGTAATTTCCTTGTTGGTAATGATAGCTAGCAGCCAGATAGCGCTTGCATCTGAATGCCCTGATTTACTCAAATTTGCGAAAAGAAAACTAAATTCGCAAGAAGTTGTGAACCTGTGCGATGCATATCAAGGCAAAACAGTTCTCTTTGTTAACACGGCAAGTAAATGTGGATTTACGCCTCAGTTTGAAGGGCTAGAAGCCCTCTACAGTACATACAAAGAGCAAGGTTTCGTTATTCTTGGTTTTCCATCCAATGATTTTAACCAGGAATTTGGTGACGAACAGAAAACTGCAGAGTTATGTGAACTAACCTATGGAGTTAAATTTCCAATGTTCGAATCAATCTCTGTTCGTGGCGAAAACGCGGATCCCTTGTATGCGATGCTGGCAGAAAAAGCGGGTACGGAACCTAAATGGAATTTTTATAAATATTTGATGGATAAAAACGGCAATATCGTTGAATCATATAGCGCCTTTACAAAACCTGACAACGAAGACTTTGTTGCCGATATTAAAACTGCACTAGCACTATAAGTGTTGTTGTAGACTCTTCTTTGTAAAGCACAAAAAAAAGCCCCGTCTTAAACAGCGGGGCTAAGCACACTCAACTAGGAACACACTATTAGTTGAAACACTCACTTCTTAGAAATCTAACAAGCTAACCAACAGTAATTATTTAGTCACCAACATTTAGAATTAGTTCATGAGTTTTTTACTTTTTTCTAAAATATTTATTTAATTAACACTGACCCCATTATTTGCTTAGCATTGAGATGAAGGCTTGGTCGAAGTCGGCCAGAATATCTTCGATATCTTCGATACCCACGGAAATCCTAATCAGTGAATCGGCTATACCCATCTTAGCTCTTTCAAGTGCCCCATTTTCATAAAAAATAGTTGATGCAGCAGGAAGCGCCAGCGTGCGAGTATCGCCTAAGTGAGTGGCTGAAATAACCAGCGACAGTGCATTTAAGAAAGCATGCGGTTCAATTTCCTCACTTAGTTCAACCGACAATATGCCGCCAAATCCGCGCTTAAATAAGGTTTTTGCTCTAGCATGCTGCGGATGTCCCTCTAGCCCCGGATAATGAACTGCTGTAACACCTTTATGAGTAGACAGGTACTTCGCCAGAGCCTGTGCGTTTGCGCATGTTTTACGTAAACGCATGGTTAATGTTTCTAATCCGATAGCGACTAAGTGCGCCGACTGTGGTGCTAATGTTGCTCCCATGTCACGTAAACCGCGTTTCTTAATCTGCGTTAAGCCCCACTGCTGTTGATCTGCAATACGGTAGTTTGTTTCAATGTTGGTATAACGCGACCAGTCAAACAAACCAGTATCAATCAAAACACCGCCGAGCACGTTTCCATGCCCACCAATGTATTTGGTCAATGACGTCAACAATAACGATGCTTTTACCGCTTTGGCATCTAATAAAACACTAGGAGTCATGGTGTTGTCGAGTGCAAAAAGGATATTATTTGCCTCGCACCAACTCCCTATTCCGACTAAATCCGCAACTTGGGTTACTGGATTGGCAATAGTCTCACAAAATACCATTTTAGTATTAGCGTTGCAGACGGCTTCGATGTTGCTTACATCTGTCACATCGGCATAGCTAATACTGATACCAAAACCTTCGATAGTGGACATGAAGCTGCGTGTGTTGCCAAACAGATATTGGCTTACAATGATATGATCTCCGCTCTTCAATAGAGAGAGAAAAGTTGCGCTGATCGCAGCCATGCCTGTTGCGAAAACAACGGCACCAACACCGCTCTCCATTTCGTTAAGAACGTTTTGCAAAGCAACTGCCGAAGAACTACTAGAGCGAGAATATACGTGACCAGCTTGCTTACCCTGAAATACATCAACAAGGTCTTGCACATCCTCAAATTCAAATAACACGGAGTTATTGGTTGATTCATGAACAGCACCAAACTGTGGTTTGTTTATTTTCCTATCTGCATGGACTAATTTGGTATCAAAAGCTAATTTCTTCACTCAAAATGCATCTCGTATTGACTTGTTATCGAGATAATACCATAGTTACCGGCCAGTTCTACGCCGCGCTCTTAGAACAATATAGGTTTAATTATTCTGTAATTGGTTGTTCCTTGTTGCGTAGAACAACCGATAATAAGTAAAGGCTTCAGCTATATATATGTGTATCTTGTTTATCGCCATTAATCAGCACCCTAAATTCCCGCTTATCATCGCGGCAAATCGAGATGAATTTCACGATCGGCCTACCGCTAAATCTGCGTTTTGGAGCAACCATTCGGACATTTTGGCTGGCCGAGATGAAAAGGCAGGCGGCACGTGGATGGGAATTAATAAAAATGGCAGTATTGCTGCACTAACCAATATTCGAGCGCCAGATAAGGATTTACCCAATGCCATTACGCGAGGCGAATTAGTTCTTAATTTTTTAACGGTCTCTGGTAAGCAACAAAAGAAATACACTAAAACATTGGCTGATACCAAAGCGCAGTATAATGGCTATAATTTAGTGTTCGGGACGCTGGAACAGCTGTATGTATATAATAACCATGAGGCCACTTGTATACCATTAGAGGATGGCGTTTTTGGTCTCTCAAATGCCTCGCTTAATAGCCCATGGCCAAAAATATCGACAGGACGCGACGCACTACTGAAGTATTGCCAGCATGCCGCTGTATTAGATACAGAACACCTATTTGAACTCCTTCGTAACGACAAGCCAGCTCAAGATGATTTGCTTCCTAACACGGGTGTTGCTATTGAATGGGAACGACGTCTGTCGTCAATATTTATTCAAAGTCCTGAATACGGGACGCGGTCATCGACCGTATTATTAGTCGATCATCATCAACAAGTTGTTTGGGAAGAGCGAACGTTCAATGCGCTAGCAGAACAAACGTCAGTTCAACATTTTGAGTTCACTATAAAGAAAGCGTAATTTAACTCGAAAATTAGGATAGAACTGGCATAATATACACAACGAAAGAAAGCCACTATTAATTCATCTTTAAGGAACAATTGTGTTTGAACATTTGCCCGCTTTAGCGTCCGACCCCATCCTAGGTTTATCCATAGACTTCAAAAAAGACAGCAACCCAGCAAAGATTGATCTTGGCGTTGGTGTTTATAAAGACGAGCAAGGTAACACGCCCATTTTGAAGTCTGTTGTTGCAGCACAAAAACAGTTAATGGAAACCGAAACCTCAAAAGTATATATAACTCCTCAAGGCGTTCAGGGCTTTATTGACGGTATGCTTAACCTCATATTAGGCAAAGGCAGTCCTGTTATGTTAGCAAATCGTGTTGCCGCTGTGCAGGCCCCTGGCGGTTGCGGAGCGCTGCGCATATTGGCTGAGTTATTAAAACGTTGCAATTCTGACACCAAAGTATGGGTGAGTGACCCAACATGGGCTAACCATATTCCACTTATCGGTAATGCTGGTCTTGAAATAGCCACTTATCCTTATTTTGATAAAGCAACAGCGAGTATCAAGTTTGACGAAATGATGGATTGCTTAGCGCAAGCCAAAAAAGGCGATGTGGTTTTATTGCACGGTTGCTGTCACAATCCAACGGGCGCAGATCTAACGAAAGAGCAATGGCAAGCGGTCGCTACATTAGCAAATAAAGTTGGCTTTTTACCATTTATTGACATTGCTTACCAAGGCTTTGGGGAAGGTTTAGAGGAAGACGCCTATGGTGTTCGTTTAATGGCTGAAAGCGTGCCAGAAATGATCATCGCAGCATCATGTAGCAAAAATTTTGGTTTATATCGTGAGCGAGTTGGATTAGCGGCTCTTATCACTCGTGATTCAGCGAACCGGGATATTGTTCAGTCTCAAATTCAATCAGTTGCACGCGGCATATATTCTATGCCTCCATCGTATGGTGGTGCTTTGGTAGATATTATATTGGCTAACGAAAACTTAAATGCCTTGTGGCAGAGTGAAGTCACTGAAATGCGTGAGCGTATGATACAGCTGCGCAAACTGCTGGTTGATAATTTGGCAGCACAAGGCGCATCAAAAGACTTTAGTTTTATTAATCAACAAAAAGGAATGTTCTCGTTTCTTTGCATTTCGCCTGAGCAGGTGCGCAGACTCAGGGATGAAAACAGCGTTTATTTTGTAGATTCAAGTCGCGTAAATATTGCTGGGATCAACACAAAAAATGTTGAAGTGTTAGCCGCGGCTATCGCTGGTGTACTTTAAGTTATAAAAACAAGCGGGTTTATTACGGAAACCTACGATAATGCAACGTGAGCCGGTCATGACTTTTAAGCATGGCCGTTTTTTTTAATACGCGGTGCTCATCGTGCAGCAAGAATCCTATCTATTTGGTTAGCAAAATTCATTTTATCTTTCGCAGAAAAGGCCTTTGGCCCTCCAGTGCGCTCGCCGCTTGCGCGAATTTGATCCATAAAATCACGCATCGTAAGTATCGCTTTTATGGTCGCTTTATCATACGCTTCACCGCGAAAGTTGACCGCTAAAGCATCTTTCGCAAGAATTTCAGCTGCCAGTGGAATGTCGCCGGTAATGACAAGATCGTTTGCATTGCAGCGTTTAACAATCTCGTCATCCGCAACATCGAAACCGGCGCTTACCTGGAGTGATGTAATATGTGCGTTTGGTGGCACGGAAATTGGCTGGTTAGCTACAAAAGTAAGTGGCACCATTGTTCTCTGCGATGCCTTTATCAGCATTTCTCGAATAACCGTAGGACACGCATCTGCGTCAACCCATATCTGCATTAAGCCAGCATCCCACCATCTACATTAATACACGCACCTGTTGTATAACTTGATGCATCAGATACCAAATACAATACTGTTCCGGCCATTTCATCAGGGTCAGCTACGCGTCCTAGTGGAATGACTTTTAGCGCATGCTTTAGAATAGAGTCATTTGTGGTGAGTGCCGATGCAAACTTAGTATCGGTTAACCCTGGTAGCAAAGCGTTAACGCGAATATTTAACTTACCACATTCTTTGGCAAACGATTTAGTCATACTGATAACAGCAGCTTTAGTAATTGAGTAGATACCTTGCATGTCGCCCGGAGTAACACCGTTAACAGACGCTGTATTTAAAATAACACCACCACCCTGCTCTCGCATCATCTTTCCTGCCTCTATCGACATGAAGAAATAACCTCGAATATTAACATCTACGGTTTTTTGATAAGCAGCTAAATCAGTATCAAGAATGTGCCCGAAGTATGGATTTGCAGCTGCATTGTTGACCAATATATCAATTTTACCAAATTCGTTCTTTATATAATCAAACACGGCCGTTATTTGTTCCATCTCACCAACGTGACATGCAAATGCCGATGCTTTGCCGCCATTTTCGCGAATGCTGGCAGCTACCGCTTCGCAACCATCAATTTTACGACTAGAAACGATAACGTGCGCCCCCTTGCTTGCTAGTAATCGTGCAATTGACTCGCCAATACCTCGGCTCGCGCCAGTGATAAGAGCAACCTTACCTGTTAAATCGAATAAATCTTGCATGTTTAGTCCTTTCCTTATTTTTATTAATGATATCTGTCACCGAATTCTGCCAGCACCAAATTTACGCTAGCATTCCGCCATCCAGCACCATCGTTTGTCCGGTCATAAAGCTGCTTTCATCGCTACATAACCAAGCCATGGCTCCTGCAATTTCTGCTGGCTTACCCAATCTTTTCATAGGATTTGCGTTGATAATCGCCTTTTGACCACGCTCATCAAGCTTCGCCAGTGTATTTTGCACCATAGGCGTATCGACAAAGCTTGGGCAGACAGCATTAAAACGAATGTTCGCGCGTGCATATTCAACCGCAGCTGATTTTGTTAAGCCTATTACACCGTGTTTTGACGCTGAATAAGCAGAAATCATTGGAGATGAACGCAAACCAGCGACGGAAGCCACATTAATCACATGACCACCCCCATTAGGCGCCATACAAGCAATGGCTGCGCGCATGCAATGCCAAACGCCTTTAAGATTGACCGCAATATTGCGGTCAAAGTCGTCGTCGGACAATTCGTGCATTGGCGCTGGCGTATGATCAATACCCGCGTTATTTATGACAACGTCGAGACCACCCAAGGTTTTTATTGTTTGTGCAAATAATGCTCGAACGGAGTCACCACTAGCAACATCCACCTTAACGAAATGCAAATCATTTCCTTGAGCTTTTGCTTGTTCAAGGGTTTTGAGCGCATTGTCTTCAGACAAATCAGCGATGACCACTTTAGCACCTCTGCTCGCAAGCAGCAAAGCCACTTCTGCACCAATGCCCGACGCACCGCCTGTCACTAAAATACGTTTATTTTCTACATTTGCTGCGGGATTCATCATTCCTCCCCTACTTTAAGGACTAGCTTACCGAAGTTTTCGCCATTAAACAGCATCATTAAGGTATCTGGAAAGGTCTCTATTCCCTCCACAACGTGGTCTTTCACCTTTATTTCACCAGAGTGGATCCAAGCGGCGATATCTTTCATTGCTGTTGGGTATTCGGCAATATTATCAAATACCACGATGCCCTCCATTTTTGCACGATTAACAAGCAAAGATAGGTAGTTCGATGGGCCTTTTACCGGTGTTGTGTTGTTGTATTGACTAATTGCGCCACAAATGACAATACGTGCCTTCATGTTTATTTGCGTTAACACGTCATCTAAAATGTCACCACCAACATTATCAAAGAAAACATCTACGCCCTTTGGACAAGCCTCTTTCAGTGCTTTTTTTACATTTTGTGACTTGTAGTCAATGACAGCGTCGAAGCCTAATTCATCAATCAAGAACTGGCATTTTTCAGTGCCGCCAGCGATACCGACAACGCGGCAACCTCTAATTTTTGCTATCTGCCCAACTAACCCGCCTACTGCACCTGCAGCGCCACTCACAACAACGGTTTCGCCCGCTCTCGGCTCGCCGGTTTTAAGTAAGCCGAAATAGCCTGTCATCCCGGGCATACCTAACACACCTAAATAATATGATAGTGGGGCTAACTTAGGGTCAACCTTATGTAGCATTTTACCATCGCTGACCGCATATTCCTGAACACCTTGATGACCACAAACGTAGTCACCTTCCGAAAACATTGAATGCATACTAGCAATCACTTTACCAACCGTTCCGGCACGCATCACGGCACCAATTTGTACCGGCTCAATATATGATTTTGTATCGTTTAACCAACCGCGCATTGCAGGATCGAGCGAAATATAGTGAATTTTAACTAATAGCTCACCGTCTTTTAATTCAGGCACTTCAGTTTCAGCAAATTGCCATGTGTCAATGGTGGGCGCGCCAAAGGGTCTTTTAGCCAATTGCCATTGTTTGTTTTTCATTATTCTCATCCTTAAAACCAATCAGGGTGCATATCACTGCAAACGTCATTATCTTGTTTGAGTATTTTTAAATCGCGTTCAATCGTAGGTAATTCCCAACTAATAAAATATTGCGCGGCTTGAATTTTGCCTTTGTAAAATGCGGCTTCTTTGTCGGTAACATCAGCGGTGTTAAGCTTCTCTTCAGCAACCCTTGCTTGACGTATCCAAATCCAACTCACTACTATTTGCGCAAATACATTCATCAACGCTTGTGCGTTGGCTAATAGTGTTGCCTGTTTATCAGATTGAATCGTTCCAGAAACATGCACAATAATGGCATGCAGGGCTTTTAAATAATGCCTTAGTTCTTTTGCCATAGCCGCTGTTTTCGCTGTGACTATTTGTGACAAATCACGCTCTACTTCACGTTGCAGGGTCTTTAGTCCCAAGCCATCTTTTTGCCAAAGCTTTCTGAATGAAAGGTCTAATGCTTGTATGCCGTTAGTCCCTTCGTGAATTGGATTTAAGCGATTATCGCGCCAAAACTGTTCAGAATAATATTCTCTGGTGTAGCCTGATCCGCCCAAAACTTGAATGCCTAAGTCATTCGCTTTAGGGCCAAATTCAGAGGGCCACGCTTTGAAAACGGGGGTTAATAGGTCGAGCAATTCTTTCAATGCTAGCTTTTCTTCAGCATCATCACATGTATTTACCCGATCAATTAAATGAGAGCCATACATACACAGTGCCATGCCGCCTTCAGTGTAGGACTTTTGCGCAAGCAGCATTCGCTTTACATCGCCGTGGAGGACAATCGGAGCAGGTTTATTCGGTTCGCTATGGTCAGTGTGGCGCCCTTGTGTTCTGTCTTTTGCATACGCCAATGAGTATTGATAACCACGATAGCCAATCATCGCGGCACCGAAACCAACCCCAATGCGAGCTTCGTTCATCATCATAAACATATAACGTAAACCGTGGTGTTCTTCGCCTACCAAGTAACCATAGCAGTCATCATTTTCACCAAATGTGAGTGCGGTTGAAGTGGTACCTCTGTATCCTAGTTTATGCAGTAATCCAGCCAACTGAACATCATTGCGATTCCCTCGTTTACCGTTGTCATCCAGTCTGTACTTCGGTACTACCATTAATGAGATACCTTTTACGCCAGGAGGACCGCCTGGCACTTTAGCAAGGACCAAGTGAATAATATTTTGGGACAGTTCATGATCGCCCCCAGAAATATAAATTTTGCTGCCTTTTATTTTGTAACTACCATCAGTTTGTTTAACAGCAGAAGTGGTTATATCGGCTAATGATGAACCTGCATGCGGCTCAGTCAGCGCCATCGTACCGGTAAATTCTCCGGTTAACATACGAGGCATAAACTGCTCTTTTAACCACGCCGAGCCAAAATGGCATATCACATTAGCAGCTGCCGATGTTAAAAATGGATAGGAAGTCGTGCTTGGATTTGCCGCCATAAAATAGGCTGACGCCGCAGTCATTACCACTTCAGGTAATTGCATGCCGCCATCGTCAAAGCTATATCGGCCAGCAATAAATCCAGCCTCACAAAACGCATCATAAGCAATTTTAACATCGGGGATCATACTTACTTTATGACCGTCGAAAGTAGGTTCATTCTTATCAGCAATATGATTGTGCGGCAAAAACAGCTTAGTCGCGATTTGTTCAGCAGTCGCTAAGGTTGCCGTAAATATCTCTTTATTGTGCTCTTCGAACTTGCTGTGTTCGCATAATTTGTCTGCTTGGAGTACATCATAAAGTTGAAAATTCATTTCTAAATCAGGGATCAATTTATCTGTCATTGGTAAGTGCCTCGGTTCTGTCGTGAATTATTTTTTAACATCTAATTAAATAAATAATACGCAAATGTCAGTTCTACTAATTCTATAAAATCATGAATGAGGGCCTGGTTGCCAATTCATTTTATCAATACAAGATTAATAGTGACTTGAATAACGGTTTACGAAACACAAAAAGGTATAAAACTTACTTTCAAGAAACGTGTGATTGTATCTATTTTCTGTTAGCATACCGCGCGATTTTTACGCACATTGTGTGGTGTTGGGAGCCCGTTTATATGTCTTTCAGACGGAAAACCGATAATTAAACAATTAACAAAAATACGCGTAAAGAACTTTCACGCCAAAAACGGCCTGATACTCAATATAAATTCACTCATTTTAGGTGGCATCGAATGAAATACAAACTAGCTAGTATCGCGCTATGTGTAGCATCTGCATTGCAGGCAAACACAGTTGTCGCTCAGGAAACAGAAAAAGAATCCGCTTTAGAAAAAATTACCGTCACCGCACAAAAACGCAGTCAATCAATTCAGGATGTGCCGATTTCAATCGCTACACTAAGCGGCGAAAAATTTGAGAGTATTTTTTCTGGTGGAGAAGACATTTTAGCATTAGCTGTGCGCGTGCCTGGTTTGTATGCTGAGTCGTCAAACGGACGAGTCGCACCGCGCTTTTACATTCGTGGTTTAGGTAATACTGACTTTGATTTAGCGGCATCACAACCGGTATCGGTCATTATGGATGACGTGGTTAAAGAAAACGTTATCCTAAAAAGCTTTCCATTATTCGACATACAACAAGTTGAAGTTATTCGCGGCCCGCAAGGCACACTATTTGGTCGCAACACAACAGCCGGTATTATCAAATTTGATAGCGTAAAACCAACTGAAGATTTCGATGCCTATGCAAAATTTGGTGTCGCGTCATTCGGTACAGTGAATATTGAAGGAGCGGTTGGCGGCGGTCTTACCGATAATGTTGCAGGTCGCTTTTCATTTTTATCCCAGCAACGCGACGATTATATAGACAACGCATTTTCTGGCGAAGATGATGTCATTGGTGGTTACGATGAGCTGGCTTGGCGCGCACAGTTATTATTCACTCCCGTTGACGATTTAGAGATGCTACTGAATATACACGGTCGCGAGTTAGAAGGTACAGCGTCAATTTTCCGTGCGAACGTTTTTACCAAGGGTTCTAATAACTTAAACCAAAACTACGATCGCACCACTGTTTTTTATGATGCGAACCTGCTCGGCAACGGTTTTGATAATAACCCGCAAGAATATGAGAACTATGGTTTCTCATTTAAAATAGATTATAATTTTAATGGACTCACATTTACCTCGATTACCGCTAACGAAGAAGCTAACGGTTCGAGTTTAGGTGATGTCGATGGCGGCGCAGGTTCTGGTGATACTAGTATTCCGGGCTTCATTCCATTCACGGCTGTTACCCAAGATAACTTGGATGACCTTGAGCAGTTTACGCAAGAATTCCGTTTAGCAAGCAACAACACTGATGCTTTTAATTGGCAAGTGGGTGCGTTTTACTATGACTCGTCATTCAACGTCACAAGTATTGACGGTTTCTTTGGCGCGACAACTGTTTTTCACGACAACAAAACCTGGGCTCTGTTCGGTCAAGGAAGCTATGACCTTTCTGACAAACTCACTGTTACCGCTGGCTTACGTTATACAGATGACGAAAAGTCTCTTACTGTTGGCAATCAGAACGTTGACGGATTTGCCTTAGTTATCGGTGCTGCAAGTGTTCAAGATTACGACCCTATTAACGTTGCAGACGACCAAGTGGGTTATGAAATCAGCGCGAACTATACGTTAGACGAGAATTCTTCATTGTTTGCTCGCTATGCAAACGGTTTCAGAGCGCAAAGTATACAAGCACGCGATGTCGCATTTGAAGGCGCGCCATCAGTGGCTGACGCAGAAACCATTAATAGTGTTGAATTTGGTTTTAAATCTGATTTGCTGGATAACAGCTTGCGCTTAAATGCAGCGGTGTTTTATTACACTGTTGACGACATCCAATTTTCAGCTATTGGCGGTGGTGCAAACAATACCGCTTTAATCAATGCTGACAAAGGCTCAGCTTATGGTTTTGAAATAGACACAACTTACATTGTTGATGACAATTTAGTATTAACTGCTGGTTATAGCTTCAATAAAACCAAAATTGAGGACAACGGTTTATCTGTTTTCCCATGTGGTGCAAGTGCCGCCTTTGGTCCTAATTGCACAGTTAAGGATCCCATGACGAACGACAATCGTGCGTTAATTAATGGCAACCCATTCCCGCAAGCTCCTGAAACTATTTTCAATTTTACTGCTCGCTACAGCGTCCCTATGGGAGATGATGGTGAATTGTTTGCATATACAGATTGGGCGTTTCAAGGTAAAACTAACCTTTTCCTATACGAATCCGTTGAATTTCAAACAGACAACAATTTTGAAGCCGGTTTACGTTTAGGTTACGCAAACTTTGCACACAATTATACTGTCGCTATATTTGCTAGAAACTTAACAGATGAAGATAACGTTAAAGGTGCCATTGATTTTAATAACTTAACTGGCATTATTAATGAGCCACGTGTTATTGGTATTGAGGGTAAAATCAGTTTCTTCTAAGATGCTATGATAGAAATTGTTAAAGCTTGATTTCCGCTAACTTTATTTACAGTGCAGAAATCAAGTCAAATTCCGTAAAAAAAACGCCTTCATAGAAGGCGTTTTTACTGTTTTTCTGAACTATTCCTCTTTATATCCACGCTTTAAAAGAGAGCACTAATAAGATCGAGTCATTAGAAACATAGCTGTGCTCGACAGCTCCTAGCTATTCTCAGCCACAGGCTGCGTCAACATATGCTTATCCTTGCGTTTAAAGAACCGTTTCACATCATCTAATATAATGTAGAGAGCTGGAATAAGTAATAGGGTTATTACTGTTGCGAAGAGAATACCAAAGGCCAATGAGATAGCCATTGGAATAACGACTTGAGCTTGCAAACTACGCTCAAAAACAATTGGCATCAGTCCCATAAACGTCGTTAATGAGGTAAGTATGATTGCTCTAAAACGCTCGCTACCCGATTTCAATACTGCGTCAATCAGCGTACGCCCCTCTGCCCTAGCTCTGTTAACAAAATCAACCATGATAAGTGAATCATTTACAACGACACCTGCTAGCGCGATGATTCCGCATATAGATAATACGCTCACTGCTTGACCTAACACTAAATGCCCAACAATGGCACCTACCATTCCAAACGGAATAACCGACATAATAATAATCGGTTGAGAATACGATTTTAATGGAACTGCCATGAGCGCATAAATAGCAACAAGGGCAAATAAGAAGCCTTGCGCCAATGAGATAATTGCCTCGGACTCATCTTTTGAGTTTCCTTGCAGTCGAAAATCAACGGCAGGATAACGCGCCAACATTTCTGGGATAACTTTAGTTTGCACATCAATCAACAAGTCTCGCGCATCAACAACATCTGCATTCACTTTCGCCGTTACTGAAACAGAGCGATTACCATCAACACGCGTGATATTGGCATAGCCTTGGCCCAACTCTATATCAGCAACTTCACTAAACGGTATGTCATCGCCGCTGGGCGCGCGAACTCTCATTGTCTCAAGATGACCGATAGAGTTCCTTTCATTTTTCGGATACCTGACCATGACTTTTATTTCTTCGTCATCTCGCTGAATACGCTGCGCCTCTGCGCCATAAAATCCGTAGCGCACCTGTTGCGCGAGTTGCGACAATGATAAGCCCAAAGACTCAGCTTCTGGTTTAAGCGCTAATTTAATTTCATCACTGCCACCACTAAAAGAGTCGTTAACTTCAGTGATGCCTGAGTACGAGCCCAAATAGCTGCGTAATTCTTTTGAAATATTTTCGAGCTGGGAAATATTATCAGAACGAAATTCGAAGCTAAGGCCGTTGCCCCCGCCAGGACCTCCCGGACTGCCAATATTGTAGTTTTTAACCCCAGGAATTTCTGGTAAATATTCACGCCAAATGTCTTGGATTTGAACGTCTGTTAGTTCGCGCGTCTCACCTTTCGTCAACTCAACAAAAACAGCGCCCCCTAAGGTACCATTATCAAATGCAATGACATGCTTGACCGCTTTAGTCCCTGTATCACCAGAAACTTCATCATCCATTTTATACATTGCATCTAACATTGCGTTGATTGCTTGATCGCGTTGAGTTAATGATGAACCGGGCTCAAGCTCAACACTTGCCTGCATAAAATCTGAGGGAATAGTTGGGAAAAATTGCCAGCGTACCAAACCACTAGCAAACAAACCGATGGTAATGATCAACAAGGCAATAAAACTGGCTAAAGTGGTGTACCTGTATTGGACTGCCTTTTTTAAAAACGGGACATACTTGTTTTCAATGAAAGTTTTTATACCAATACTAAAAATATCTCTGAATTTTTGGAATTTTGTCGCTTTGCTCGGATCGTAAGGCTTTAATTTCATGTGCACCAAATGAGCAGGCAATATTAATTTTGATTCAATCAACGAAAATATTAAGCACATGATGACGACAATACCAATGGTCTTCCAGATAACACCGAAAGTACCGCTAACCATCAACATCGGAGAGAATGCCGCAATGGTGGTTAAAACACCAAAGGTTGCCGGCATAGCAACCCGCTTTACGCCTCTGATAATAGCGTCAGTACTATGACCTTTTTTATCTATTTCTGAATACGCAGATTCTCCCATAATAATCGCATCATCGACGACGATACCTAAAACGAGAATAAAGCCAAATAGACTCAACATGTTGATTGAAACATCTATTTGCGAAGCAGGCATAACCATCAGTGTACCGAGGAAGCATACGGGCAAGCCTACAATTACCCAAAACGCGAGTTTTACTCTCAAGAATAGTGATAGCACAATAAATACAAGCAAGGCCCCGAAGCCCATATTTTTGAGCATCATACTTAAACGGTCCGCCAAATAGAACGAACTATCACCCCAAGTATCCGCGCTTAAATTGGCCGGCATCGTTTTACGTTTTTCGTCTATATACGAATTGACTGACTTGGAAATTTGTAAAGCATTTTGATCACCGACAGCCCTAACACGAATACTCACTGCTGGCTTGCCATCAAATAGGGCAAATTGTCGATCTTCAATAAAGCCATCATTAATAGTGGCAATATCGCCAAGAAGCAATCGAGTACCATCTTCACGTGAAATTAACACGATTTTTGCAAATTCCCAGGCATTATAAGCTTGGCCGTTAGCGCGCAGCAAGATATCACCATTTTCAGATCGAATCGAACCGCCCGGTAAATCGATAGAAGACTGTCTAATTGCAGTTACTAATTCATTGAACGTTAAGTTGTACTCTTGCAATTTGCGCTCGGAGATTTCAACAGAGATTTCATAGTCGCGCGAGCCCACCACCGAAACATCAGAAATACCGCCTAAGCTGGCAATGTCGTCGCGTATACCCTGCGCATACTCTTTCAATTCACGTTCAGTCGTATCACCATAGACTGATACCCAGAGTACATCCTGTGGGAATTTTATACGATACACAACAGGCTTTTCTGTATTACCAGGGAAACTAGGGATTGCATCCACTTGCACTTTAACTTCATCTAACAAGTTTTGTACGTCGTACCCGTCTTCAACCTCGATACTAATAGAGCCAAGGCCTTCACGTGCTGTTGAAGTCATTTTTTTAATGCCTTCAAGATCTTTAATCGCCTCCTCCAATTTGAGGATAACGCCCTCTTCTACTTCCTGCGGCGCAGCACCCAAATAAGGAACTTGCACTGAAATCACGTTGACTTCAAACGTGGGGAAAACTTGTTTCTGGATTCTGATAATGCCAAAAATTCCACCAAGAATAATGACAAACATCAATAAATTAGCAGCAACACTGTTACGCGCAAACCAAGCAATAATGCCTTTCTCGGTATCAATATGCTTTTCTTCGTATTGCTTACTCATTATTTGACCTCAATCGCATTGACGTTTTGTATCGATTCAGGCTGGCTTGGTGGCTTATCTTTGTCACCCAAAAACCGAACTGGCATTCCTTCGTATGGATTAGGAACCGCACTCATGACAACTTGCTCCTGCGGTTTTAAGCCGTCGCTAATGTATACGAAATTTTCATCTGCTCTTTGTACTGTTACAAAATTTATGTTGATTTTTTTGTCGTTATCAACGGTTAATATTGTGCCATCTAGACGCAAAACATGACGCGGCAAAACAACAATGTCACCTGCTGTTATTCCTGTAATGGTTGCATTAACGAAGCGTCCGAATCGCAAAGGCTTGCCCTTTTGCGCTGTAGAAGCTTTTAATTGATATGGATCTTCTACCTCAACGACACCATAGATAACGCGACTTTTGCTGTCTAAAACTGCCTCATCACGAACTAGGATCCCCTGCCATTTTAGCGTTTTCCCTGCAACATCTGCACTTAATGTGACCTGAGGATTAACTGAGTTTAAATCGGCCAAAAAGGCGACATCATCGTCGGTTAGCGGTAACCTTACTTCTGCCACATCTGTTGAAAACACTTCACCCAGTTGCGCTCCCATCGTCACAAACTGCCCCAAATCTACGCTGCGTGTTTTGACTAAACCATCATACGGTGCTCTGATTTTTGTTCTTTCGAAATTGCGCTGTGCTCGCTGTAAATTTGCTTGTGCTGCTTTTACGGAAGCTTCTTCACGCGCTAGCTGGGGCTTTCGAAGTCCCAATTCAGGAGCAGGTCCTTGATTGAATGAGCGCCACTCTTCGGCAGCCACTTTGCCACGCGCTTTCTCTTCATCAAATGACGCTTGTGCTCTCGCTAATTCTGCTTCCGCAAGTAACAAATCAGTTTGGTAATCAGCGGTTTCTAACTCTACCAGCACGTCACCTTTTTTAAAAAAACCGCCTTCGATATAGTTTTCTGCAATCGACATTACACGCCCACTCACTTGTGCGCTCAGCATCGTTTTATTTCTTGCTTGCACTGAGCCTTGTGAATAAACCAAGAAATCAACATCTTGCAATTCGATTGCTTTAGCATCAACCAAAAAGTCTCGAGTAATAACCTCTTCTTTGTCGGGTTTTTGTTTCATGCTAATCAGCACAATCATCACAATGATTGCACCGACCAAAATCAATATTGGTATCCCTGCTTTTTTAAAACCGCTTGCCATTGAAAAAACCCTGTAAATTTAATGAAAATGTGGACTCTCAACATTGTACTTAAATTTCACCGTAAACGCTGTCTTACATTAATTAAAAATTGTTAATGGATGTGTCTATAGCCAAATCAACAATGAACATAGAAAGTCTCCCCATACCTATGTGAACAAGCTCTATAATCTATAAATGAACGATACTCGATATTTTGCTGTTGAAAACGACGACTCTTCGTGGGAATGTTGCAATACAAAATGAAATAACTTCACGCTATTTATGGCGTTTGTGTTGTCACTTCAATGTCAAAACAAGTAAAAAATACGCAGCGCAAGTTGAGCGTTTTAAAGAAATACTTAAAGGAACTGAACACCTAATTTATGAAACAACCAACTACCTTTATTAGCGTTCAAGAGCAAGATTTTGATCTTGCTTATGAATATACACAAATTAGAAAGGATGCTGAGTCTAACGGGGCGATTGTGACATTCTCTGGCTTGGCTAGAGAGTTAACTGAACGTGGAAACTTACGTTATATGCTACTTGAACATTATCCGGGAATGACCGAAAAAAGCCTTATCACCATTTGTGAACAAGCGAGTAAGCGTTGGTCTCTCGGCTCTATTCGTCTTATTCATCGGATTGGCAAACTGCCCCCAGACGCACAAATTGTTTTTGTTGGCGTGAGCAGTAAGCACAGAAAATCCGCTTTTGCAGCCACAGAGTTCATTATGGACTTTTTAAAAACCGACGCACCATTTTGGAAAAAAGAGTTAACTACGGAAGGTGAATTTTGGGTCGACGCAAAGTCAACAGACACAGAAAAAGCCAGCAAATGGTTAACGTAAAGATAGGCGCATTATTTCACCAAAGTCTACGAAGGACCGGAGTGAAATTACGTCTTTCTATGGCCTTCATTAAGGTAAAAAAAGCCCTTGTAACTGTCTAGTCACGAGGGCTTTACATGCATGTCAGTTGGGTCTTAGCAGAACTAAAGCACGGCTTCCAACTGAGGGAGAACATCAAACAAGTCGCCAACTAAACCGTAATCTGCGACTGAGAAGATAGGGGCTTCTTCGTCTTTATTGATTGCTACAATAACTTTACTGTCTTTCATACCCGCCAAATGCTGTATTGCACCCGATATGCCAACGGCAATGTATAACTGCGGTGCCACTATTTTACCCGTTTGCCCCACTTGCATATCATTCGGCACAAAGCCAGCATCAACCGCAGCGCGTGAAGCACCAATAGCTGCGCCCAATTTATCTGCAATACCATGCAACAGTGCGAAATTTTCACCATTTTGCATACCACGGCCACCCGATATGATGACATCAGCAGCCGTTAGCTCAGGACGTTCTGACTTTGTCAGCTCAGCAGAAACAAAGCTCGATTTTTCGGACGTTTTCACTGTATCCAACGATTCAATTGAAGCGTTACCCTTATTTGCCGCAGCATCAAAAGATGCAGCGCGAACAGTCACTACTTTTTTAGCGTCAGTGGATTGAACAGTTGCAATGGCGTTGCCCGCATAGATTGGTCTAACAAAGGTATCTTCCGACTCTACTTTTATGATGTCGGATATTTGCGCCACATCTAAGAGTGCAGCAACACGCGGCATAAAGTTTTTACCCGTCGTTGTCGCCGCTGCAAATATATGCGTGTAATCCGCTGCTAGCTCAACCACAAGGTCAGCAATATTTTCTGGTAATTGATGTTCATAAACAGCGTTATCAGCCAAAATCACTTTTGAAACACCAGAAATTTTAGCCGCGGCATCTGCAACAGCTGAACAACCAGAACCCGCTACCAATACAACGATATCCGATGATGCACCCAGTGCTGCATGAACTAATTTATTGGTTTCAGTTTTTAACGACTCATTATCGTGCTCTGCATATACTAATACGCTCATGCTATCACCTTCGCTTCATTTCTTAATTTTTCGACTAACTCAGCTACGTCTGCAACCTTAACACCGCCGCTACGTTGCGCAGGTGCTTCTACTTTAAGTATGGTCACTTTAGACGTCATATCAACACCAAAATCAGCAACTGGTTTAACGTCAATGGGCTTACGTTTTGCTTTCATGATATTCGGTAATGATGCGTATCTTGGTTCATTTAAACGCAAGTCAGTGGTGACCACTGCCGGTAGCTGAAGCTTAACGGTTTGTAAACCACCGTCAATTTCGCGTGTCACATTCACTGTGCCGTCAGCCACAACAACCTCTGACGCAAAAGTGCCCTGCGGCATACCAGTCAGTGCAGCAAGCATTTGACCTGTTTGATTATTATCAGAATCTATCGCCTGTTTACCAAGTATCACCAGATCCGGTGATTCAGCGTCGACCACTTTTTGCAATAACTTTGCAACCTGCAAAGAATCAACAACAACACCTGCATCCGTTTCTATATGAATGCCACGGTCTGCACCAAGCGCTAGACCGGTGCGGATTTGCTCTTGGCAAGCTTTGTCGCCAATGGACACGACCACTACTTCGGTAGCTACGCCCTTTTCTTTTAGACGAATCGCTTCTTCAATAGCGATTTCACAAAAAGGATTAATTGCCATTTTCACGTTATTAAGGTCAACACCCGAGTTATCAGGTTTTACTCGAACCTTAACGTTGTAGTCTACTGCCCGCTTAACCGGAACTAAAATTTTCATAATCACCTCTATTTTGGGCTTGCGATAAATAAATACTATTCGCTTTCGTTACACTTTCACGTAAATTTAGCAGTCATAGCTACGGTTGACGCAAAATTTACTGACACTTTACGTAAACGTCAACCTGTATTCACTATAAAATACTATTACTTGCTAATTAGATTTTACAATGTTTTGACAAGCTGTAATATTCCTTTAATTAATGTTTTACTATAAATGATAAAAGTTGTTTAGGAGACACACGTGGAAAGAGAAGTAATGGAATTTGATGTTATCGTAGTTGGCGCAGGCCCTTCAGGTCTATCGACAGCTTGTAAACTCAAGCAGTTGGCCAATGAAAAAGGTCAAGAATTAAACGTTTGTGTGCTCGAAAAAGGGTCAGAAGTAGGTGCACATATTCTTTCAGGTGCTGTTTTTGAGACAAAAGCGCTAGATGAACTGTTTCCAAATTGGGCTGAAAAAGGGGCTCCTTTAACCACTAAGGTAACTGAAGATCATATTTATTTACTCAATAACCCAACGAGCTCAACAAAATTACCTAACTTTATGACCCCAAAAACCATGCATAATGCGGGTAACTACATTACGAGTATGGCGAATCTGTGTCGTTGGATGGCAGAACAAGCTGAAGAGTTGGGCGTCGAAGTGTTTCCGGGTTTCACCGCAGCCAATGTGCATTACAATGATGATGGCAGTGTTGGTGGTGTAATCACTGGTGATATGGGAGTTAGCGAAGCTGGCGAGCATAAAGACAGCTACATGCCAGGCATGTTGCTTACAGCAAAATATACCGTATTTGCAGAAGGCTGCCGCGGACATTTGGGCAAACAGCTTATGCAGCAGTTTGAGCTTAACAAAGATGCCTCCCCTCAACATTATGCAATTGGCTTTAAAGAGATTTGGGATGTACCAGCAGAGCAGCACCAAGAAGGTTTGGTTGTGCATACGGCAGGCTGGCCATTAACGGATACAACAGGCGGCAGCTATTTGTATCATGCAGAAAACAATCAAGTATTTGTCGGCCTGATTGTTGACCTTAATTATTCCAATCCTCACTTGAGCCCTTTCGATGAATTTCAGCGTCTAAAGCATCACCCTGTTATTGCTGACACTTTGAAAGGCGGTAAACGTGTAACCTATGGAGCCAGAGCTATAGCGAAAGGCGGTTTTCAGTCTCTCCCTAAAATGACATTTCCAGGCGGCTTATTAGTAGGCTGTGATGCGGGTACCTTGAATTTCGCAAAAATCAAGGGCAACCATACGGCCATGAAGTCAGGCATCATAGCCGCTGAGGTTTTATTCGAGCTCTTGTCTGCTGAATCTGTTGAAATTAAGGACCCGATTGAATACACAGAAGCATTTAGGCAGTCTTGGTTATATGATGAATTATATCGTTCAAGAAACTTTGGTGCTGTGATTCATAAATTTGGCAACTTTATTGGCGGCGCTTACAATACCTTAGACCAGAACTTCTTTGGCGGTAAACTGCCATTTAATATAAACGATACAAAACCCGACCACGCTTGTTTGAAATTAGCTGCAGATGCACCCAAAATTGCTTACCCAAAACCGGATGGTGTCCTGAGTTTTGATAAACTATCATCTGTATTTTTATCCAATACCAACCACGAAGAAGATCAACCCTGTCATTTGGTCCTCAAGGATCCGGCAATACCCATTACGGTGAATTTGCCCAAATATGATGAACCCGCACAACGCTATTGTCCCGCAGGTGTATACGAGATTGTTGAAAGCGATGCAGGCGAGAAACAGTTGCAAATTAATGCGCAAAACTGCGTACATTGTAAAACCTGTGATATTAAAGATCCGAATCAGAATATAAACTGGATCGTGCCCGAGGGTACTGGTGGTCCCAACTACCCTAATATGTAGTGGGTCAGATGCCTGAATTACTTTTTAGTCAGTCATTTGGAGAGGAACATTTAGTTTCCTCTCCCAATCAGCCAAGTATCGTACTCATCCATGGTTTGTTTGGTAGCGGTGACAATCTATCTGTCATACGCCGACATTTTGAGACAAGTCATCATGTTATCTCGATTGACCTTCCTGATCATGGTAAATCACCTCGCAGTGAACATTTCAGTTTTGATGTCTGGGCACAACAAGTCATTGAAACGCTGTCCTCATTGAACCTAGATAACGTGATGATTGTCGCGCATTCATTGGGCGGGAAAATAGCAATGAGAGTTGCTAGCTTAGCGCCTGCCTTGATAGAGAACTTGATGGTGTTGGACATCGCTCCCGTAAAATATGGACCTCGGCATCAGAATGTCATCAATGGTCTCACCAGCGTAAAATTAGATGCAATAGCTGATAGAAAACAGGCGATGGCAGAACTTTCCGAGTACGTTACAGATGCCAGCACGCGTGCATTTTTACTTAAAAGTTTATATCAGGATGAAACACTCGGTTGGCAATGGCGCTTTAATTTATCACTCATTATAAGAGATTACCCCTTATTAAGTGATTGGCCATTCGAAGGCCTGCTTTACACTGGCAAAATAACTTTTATCAAAGGTAAAAAAAGCGACTACATCAGCGCGCAACATCAAGCAACGATCAGAGCACAGTTTCCAAACGCAAAAGCAAAAATTGTAGACGCTGGACATTGGCTTCACGCAGAAAAGCCACAACTTATTAACACGCTATTAACCCGTATTTTACTTGGTGCGCATAAGTGACATTGATAGAGGGTTAATCACGTAAGTAGCTTCAAAAAACTACGTTAATCGTGCTAATATTCGTGCCCGTAGTTATTTAACTTATTTGCAGAATAATATGACGCCAGAGAGCTATCAACAAATTGAGTCTATTGCCTTAAATGTATGTTTGGTTGGTTTATTTATTCTGCTCGGTTTAGCAATTCACGACGTACTAAAGAAAAATGACGTCCCACTCATAGGTCGTGTTGTCGCTTATGGGGTGTTGGGTCTAGGCGCTGCAGGGTTTGTGGCTAAAGGCATTATTCAATTAATTTATGGTGCTAGCGGAATTTCCTAAGCTAGTACAATCAGTAAGACGTTTTAGAGGGTAACAAATGGCTAGCGTTGGTTTATTTTTTGGTAGCGATACAGGTAACACCGAGCACATTGCTAAGATGATCCAAAAAGAATTAGGTAAACAGCTCATCGACGTAAAAGATATTGCGAAAAGCAGTAAAGAGGATATTGCGGAGTACGACCTATTAATTTTTGGGATCCCTACTTGGTACTATGGTGAAGCGCAATGTGATTGGGATGACTTTTTCCCTGACCTTGAAGAAATCGATTTCGAGGATAAGCTGGTAGCTATTTTTGGCTGTGGCGACCAAGAAGATTACGCTGAGTATTTCTTAGATGCGATGGGTATGATAAGAGACATCGTTGAGCCTAAAGGGGCAATCTTGGTAGGACAATGGCCAACTGAAGGTTATGATTTTGAAGCATCAAAGGGCATGGCTGACGATGATCACTTTGTAGGCCTAGGCATCGATGAAGACCGGCAACCGGAACTAACGGAACAGCGAGTTAAAGATTGGTGTAAGCAAATTTCTGAAGAATTGTGTTTAGCTGAATTAGGATAATCCCCTAGTAGTACCTTCAACAATTATCACTTTCTGTCTTGAAACAAACCAAATGCGATGTAGTTTAATTTAAGTTAGCTAAATCGCATTAGGGGTTAACATCGTAAAATGTATTGGTGAGATTACCAAGGGCTTATGGCTGTCTAGTTGCCGAGCGGTTTTGTTGTCATAAGCATATCCGCCAGTTGCGAAACTGGCTAAGTGAGCTGCTGATTGTTGCATGAATTGTGATCTCTTGATGCTCAGCGCAGAAATAGTCATATCATTCCTTACCCACAACAACAGTCTGTTTCGAGCCAGAAAGCCAAAATATAGGACAGCAACACCGCCGAAGGCAAGATGACCTGTATTTTCACTGCAGCTTGGTTTATTCGTACTCTTATTCGAACTCTTTGTTATTATTTTTAATCTTGCCCTTCATAAGTAAACTATAATGACGCTATGCCTCTTAGTGTTAACTTTCATTTACTGTTTGAGTTTCAATCTTAACTTGTCATTGACACTGTTTTTGTCGCACACTAAGGCAGACAAATACATATTATTATAACGACATAAGGAATACTCATGCGAAAACCCATTAATGCTGCGGTTTGTGCAGGATTACTTGCTTTATCAATTGGCGCCAGTCAAGCAAGTTTATTAATGAAACCAACCTATAACGCAGATTTAGATTATCAATCTAAGATGCTCACGGGCAATTACAATAAAGCCTTAACCCATCCTGATAAAATCCTTGGTTTTCCAATTGGTCAGAGAGTAGCAACACCTGCACAAATTAATCAGTCGATTGACACTTGGAAGCAGCAAACTGATCGGCTGCATGTAATTGAGTATGCTAGGACACATGAAGGCCGACCTCTTCATGCAGTCTTTATCTCTAGTCCAAAAAATTTGGAGAAAATGGATGCGATCTTAGCCAAACTAGATGCTCTATCAGATCCCAGGAAAACATCCGACGCAAAAGCCACGCAAATTATTGATGAGTTACCAGCAATAGCATGGATGGCATATTCTATTCACGGCAATGAAACATCTGGTGCTGATGCTGCGCTTACCTCTATTTTCCACTACGCAGCGTCTGAAGATCCTAAAGTACAGCAACTACTTGAAGACATGATTATTGTCATTGATCCGATGATGAATCCTGATGGTCGCGATCGTTTTGCAAAATCACTCGAGCAATACAGAGGAACAGCTCCAAACGTAGATGATCAATCCTTATTGCATCGTGGCGATTGGCCTTATGGTCGAACAAATCACTACTTTTTTGACCTCAATCGAGATTTCGTTTATCTAACACAGCCTGAAACCAGAGGTAGAGTAAAGCTAATCAATAAATGGCGTCCTCAGTTAATGATTGATGGTCATGAGATGGGACCACAAGATACTTATCTTATGGGGCCGCCGAGACAACCACTTAACTTCAATATTGCACCCAGTGTACAAAAATGGTCAACCGTCTTTTCTCTGGATCAAGGCGCCGCGTTTGATGAAAATGGTTGGCGTTATTATACTGGTGAGTGGTTCGAAAACTGGTATCCCGGTTATTCCAACTATGCGGAATACCGAGGTTCGATGCATATTTTGTATGAGCAATCGCGCATGGCTGAAGATGGTGTAAGGCGCCCTGAGGGGACGATTCAAACCTATAAAGAGTCAGTACATCATCAATTTGTTAGCACAATGGCGAATTTAGCCTCGTTACAAAAGCACAGTAAGGAAATGTATAAGGACTATTGGAACGATAGAAAATCAGTGCTTGAAAAAGACAGTCCTTATGCGAATAAAACCTATGTCGTGTTAGCTAATAATAACCAAACTCGCATGAATACATTGGTTGAAAAGCTGCAAGCTCAGGATATTGAAGTGTATGTTGCTGATAAAGAATTTAGAGCGAAAGAAGCAAGCAATCATTTAGGTAAAACACAAACAGCAACAGTGCCTAAAGGCAGTTTAATTATTCCTAATCGGCAGCCGGAGGCGCGCCTCTTATCTGCAATTATGGAGTTTGATGCACAAATTCTGCCTGAAACTGTGCAGGAGGAGCGTCAAAAAATTCTGCGTGAAGGCCAATCTATCATGTATGACACCTCTGCTTGGAACTTAACCATGATGTATGGTTTGGAAGCTCTTACTTTACCTACGAATGTGACAGATGACATAAGTCCATTCAGCAAAAGCGGCCAAGCACAAATAAAAGCCGCTAAAGACGCAATCGCTTGGGCAGTAAATGGTGATGATGATGCATCCGTGGCTTTTGCCGCTCGGCTCATGGAGCGCGGTGTGCAAGTACGCGTCATTGATAAAGCAACGCAATTAGGCTCTGAAAGTTTAGTACGAGGTTCTGTTGTTGTCACCATTACTGACAACGTAAATAATGCTAATTTATTATCGTTGATCAATGAGACCGCAGCTGAAACAGGATTATCTATTAAAAATATTAAGACCGGTTATGGCACTGGAGATGCTCCTGAATGGGGTGGCGAACACTTTAAGTTATTAGTGCAGCCACAAATCGCCATTCTTGGTCAGTCGGGTACAAGTAGTAATGATGTTGGTGCAACATGGTGGAGCTTAGATACACATTTAGGTATTCGTCACACACAACTTGACTCCTCTGCCCTGACACGCACCGACTTACGTCGATATAATGTGTTAATTATGCCGAGCGCTTATTCCGTTCCAGACTCAACTGCGAAGGCGTTACAAACATGGGTTGAGCAAGGTGGAACACTTATTACGCATGACAACTCTACGCAAGCTATCGCGTCACAAGCGTTCAGTAAAGTGAAACTGGTCGACGATATATTTGAAAATGCGGAACAGTATGATATTGCTCTACAGCGCAGATTACTTGCACAAAAACCATTGGGTGATATAAAAGATTATTTCCCAATGACAGTGCAAGAAGACCTCTCCTACCCTTGGGATGATGCGCCAAAAAGACTAAGCAAAGAAGATCTCGAAAAGCGCAACACATGGCAAAAGCTATTTATGCCAGCTGGCGCGATGGTGTCGGGTGACGTTGACACTCAGCATTGGTTAAGCTTTGGCACATCAGAGACATTGCCACTGCTTTATAGTCGTCAACCTGTCTTAGTCGTACCTGAAAATGCGGAAGCTGTTGTATCCGTAGGTGTCTATACCGATAAGAAGAAAGTTAAAAAGTCGAAAGATGATGACGAAGAAACTAAAGCTATTGGCTGGTACACACTGCCTGAAGACAAAGAAATCAATATTCGGATGAGCGGTCTATTGTGGCCTGAAGCAGCCCAACGAATTGCCAACTCAGCTTATTTAACCAGAGAAAGCGTTGGTAGCGGTCAGATTATTATGTTTTCTGGTGAGCCAATATTTAGAGGTGCAACCTTAGGCACGAATCGACTGTTGTTGAACGCAGTTGTATTTGGTCCTGGTATCGGTACACGTCCAAATATAGTGTTATAAATAGCGCTGTAAATAATTAAACATCGTTAATAGAGCTTCACAATGAAGCTCTTTTTTATGGCCGCGAAAAATGCTGCGTTATGGTTATTCCATCAGTCTTTCATTCGCGCGCGCTGGCCTCATACTGATCCGTACTTAAATTGATCCATGTTATGCCTGCGCAAGGATGACCTAGGGCGTTGTGGCGAAGTCACGCTCCGTAACGTGTTTTACAGACCCTAAATTAGCTACAATCTAAATTTTGAAACAGCCTGCTTTAACGCATCCATTTGTTCGCCTAATTGATGCGTAGCCCGGTTAGATTCTTTGGTGCTTTGCGCACTGTTGGCTGCTAGCTCAACAATGTTCTTTAAACTTTCAACCACGTGATCGAGTAAAGCATCTTGGTTTTGCGTATCAGCAACAATCTGACTATTTACGTTTGCGAGGGTTTCGATTATCCCACGAATATCAGAAACCTCAGTAGTCACGGTTTGAGTCAGCGCAACTCCTTTTTCAACTTGCTCTGAACCCTGTCTAATGGCATTAACCGCTTCCGTAGCATCCGTTTGCAGCGCACTGATCATGTGTTCAATTTCTTCGGTAGATTTATGCGTTCTAGTAGCCAGAGTTCTAACTTCATCAGCCACTACCGCAAATCCCCTTCCTTGCTCACCGGCTCGCGCAGCTTCTATTGCAGCGTTCAAGGCCAACAAATTAGTTTGTGCAGCGATAGTTTTAATAACATCTAATATACCGCTAATTTTATTGCTGTTATCACCCAATCGGTAGATGATTTTTGCCGATTCTGCTGCCTGCTGCGCTTGTTCATTTACTTGCAGACGACTTTGATTAACCAATGAGATTATACTGTCGGTTTGCGAAATGGCCTGCGCCATTTGTTCTTTAGATGCTTCTATCTGACGTAGATTATTTAAACTCGTTTCTTTCACTTTAAGGGTGTTAGCTGATGTTTTACTAATTTGTTGTTGCTGCATAGCCACTTGCTGCAAACTTCGATCACCTATTTCAATGGAACGATGAGTAACATCTGTCAGCACTTGTTCTTGCTCAAGAATGCTGCCTATCAGGCTTTGCAATGAGTCGATAAGTCGATTAACGTTTTGAGACAATTCGGCGAATTCATCTGAGCCCTCTTCATTCATCCGCTGGCTTAAGTCACCACTGCTTAACACTTCCAATCGCTGGTTAACTTCTTTTAACGGTCTTGCAATAATGCGGGTGGCGATCAACGCGAGAATAATAGTCGCCATAATACCTATCATAGACACGACTACATTCTTAATTTCATTGCTTCTCACTGTATTTAAAATATCTTCTTGGCCCCGCAGTGTTGCTGTGTTTACGCTCTCCGTAAGAGCTCGTAATAGCTCGTTAGTTTTATTGAGCACTATATTTGCGTCTTGATAGGACTGATTAATGTCTTCGATTAAGCGCATTCGTTTGACTTGCAATGCATAGATCCCGATGTCGCTTGATAGCATTGTTTTCAATTTCATAAATTGTTGGTTAAAACCACCAACCAAGCCATCATTATCAACTGTCTCAGCAAGACGATTTAGATAACTTGCATCTGCTTCAATATTGGTAATATTGTACTGCATGACCTCGATAGTTTGCTGAATATGGTCACGCTCTACAGCGCGCGCTAGTTCTTGGATGAAACCAAGTATTAAGGCTAACTTATTATCAATATTGTTACCCATACCAATGAGTGGCGCTAAATTTGCTTCACTTCCTTCAAGATAACTTAAATCTGCCATTAGCGCGCCTGCTTCATCGGCAACGGCAAGTGTTGCCTCACTCGTCGCTTTCAGTTCCTTTCTGATTGCAATAATAGTATTTATGTCATTAAACATTTTTTCACTATAGGCAATAAACTGAGCGCTTAAATCAACTGTCGATGCAAGTCTTGCCCTATTTTCTGAAGTGACAAGTTTGTTTAGTGAATTGAGCCCCTCAGTTAAACTTAATGAAAGCGCTTCGTAGTTCTCTTTTTGCACACTCAGTGCAGCAGCGTCAGTTTCATAATATGCGCTGATGGTGGCATTAGACAATAATAAAATATCGGTGCGCACGCCAGTCATTGCCTTTTGCATCGGCATTTTCTCTTCAATAACCGTTGACGCCGAATATTTTATGTCCTGTAGGCCGAAGTAGGACATGAAACTTGTTAATAGTAGTAAAATCGCGAGGCCACTGAAACCTAAGATCATTTTTCGAACAACGGACAGTTGTTTCATCAATTCACGCATTTTGAATCTCTTAACTCGTTAGGTAACTCAATGGAAAAATGAGTAACATTGCTATGTAAAAATTCAGGTTGAAATTTGTTACTTTTTGTCTAATAAACACTGTTTTTGAGAGCAATTTCTACTTATCTTATAAATATTACGGCAGACACTGTTAAATCTTTACAACTTATCTATACTATACCGCAAGTTTCTAAGACGAAGTTTCTCATGAACCAAAATAAAGAATTAAAAAAAGCAGGACTGAAAGTAACATTACCTCGTTTGAAAATCTTGGAAATTCTTCAAGAGCCGCAAAATCAGCACATCAGCGCAGAAGATGTTTATAAAATACTGATTGAGCAGAATGAAGAAATTGGTTTGGCAACCGTTTATCGGGTTTTAAATCAATTTGACGATGCGGGTATTTTAAACCGTCACCACTTTGAAGGTGGTAAATCTGTTTTCGAAATTAGTCATAAAGAGCACCATGACCATCTAGTGTGTTTAAGCTGCGGTAAAGTGTTCGAGTTCGAAGACAATGTTATAGAAAAAAGGCAGGATGAGATTGCCGCGAAAAATAACATGAAGCTGACGAACCACAGTTTGTATCTTTACGGTGAATGTACCAAAGTAGATTGCGAAAACGCAGAGCAGTGAATTACCCAGCGACTAAAGCTCACTGGGTTTTCTCGCTATATATTCGATAAAACCAAGCTAACAAAAAGCTGAAAACGAGTTTCCTTAGACCTTTTTCTGTGCAATGCCTTTCTATTGAGCTGGCTTTTAGTGCAAAGCCTTTCTAGGCAACGCTGTTTGCAAGGAAGCAATTCCTAGAAAGATTCACTGCATAATGATGCGTATTGTTTAGCAATTGAATTTATGCTGGTTATAGGCCTTTTGGGCTGCCATCCATACCGGCCCTTCGCGTCCCATCCCCACTAACTTCCCATCAATAGACAACACCGGACCAATTTCTTTAGTAGAACTCGTAATCCAGACCTCATCTGCATCCAGCAGTTCATCTAACGTGATGACACTCTCCTGCAGTTTGAAGTCTGTATACCGCCCAATAGCATCAATCGCAATACGTCTAGTAATCCCTGGCAACAAATGGTTGTCTAAAGGAGGGGTATATATCACCTTGTTCTTTACAATAAAGACATTACAAGCCGCCGCTTCAGTAATTTCTTTATTCTCGTTGTATAGTATAATTTCATCAACCCCAGCATCTTGAGCTTGTTGAAAATGCATTACATTACCAAGCAAAGACGTAGACTTAATATGGCAACGCTGCCAACGCATATCTGGCCCCGTTGTCACATGGAATCCCTTCACTTTTTCACTAGAAGGGTCTTGACTGCGCGGGGTATCAAATGCGTATGCGAATACAGTCGGCGCGATATCTTTAGGATAAGCATGAAAGCGTTTAACATCAGCGCCACGGCTCACATGCACATACACACCTTGAGACACAGCTGTCTGTTGTGAAACAAGCTGATGAATAATATTCGCCAAAATCTCTGCATCCACAATATAATTAATCCCAACGTTATGCAGTCCACTTTTCATTCTCTCGACATGTAAATTTAAACCGACAGGTTTTCCAGAGTAGGTAGGAATGACTTCATAAATGCCATCGCCAAACAAAAAGCCCCTATCCATCGGAGAAATTTTGGCTTCATTGGCATTTATGAACTCGCCATTTAAATATACTTTACTCATTGTTATTCATTCCTATTTTATTATTTTGGCGTTGCTGTGTTGGCGTTTTAATTTATTCATAAGTAGTTGTTAGTGGTTAATTTTTACAAAATCGCTGCATTTTTATCTTGCGAAGCAACCATTCTTTTCTTGCCGTCAATAAATCACATTCTTCAAATTGGATAATGCTACCCGGACGACATTGACCTAATTCTGGCAAATCATTGGTAATAATACTGCCAATTTTAGGATAACCACCAATCGTTTGCCTTTCAGCCAACATAATAATAGGCAAGCCACTTGGCGTTATTTGGACTGCACCGTTGGCGATGCCCTCAGAATATAGCTTAACTGAAATCTGTCCGATAGATTCGCCTGTTAATCTCATTCCCATATTGTTTGTCTCGTTGCTAACAGAAAAACGTTGATGGAAAAAACGCAACTTCATATTATGATCAAATAATTCGTGCTGATACCCCAATACTACTCGCACAGTGTAGTTTTTTGCCAATTTGGTGACTGGAATCGTTGCTGGTTCGATGGTTGCGTTAGCTACAGGCTGATTAATCAGTACTTGATCTCGCAAATTGAGATTATTCGGATGACATTGCTCATACGTCAGTTCATCACCAATCTTTAGCCCTTTACCATCTCGGTGCAACCCTCCCGTTTTCTCTCTAGTTACGGCACAACAAGAATTCAAAAACAGTGCTGTCTTAAAACGATGACGGCAGGCGATATAATTCCTTACACCAAGCGTTGGTTCCATAATTTGTAGTGTTTCACCTTTTTTCCAAAATAACTGCTTATTTAATGGCTGACATATATTATCGATCAGAATAATCGATTGCGCGCCAGTAACTGCAATTTCAAGGTCTTGTGTTGCAACAGCCATAAATCCGCCAAGTAAAATTTCAATCGTTGGATTAGTCGCAACAACCTTCATGATACCATTCGCAAGTAAATGGCTATTCTTGTCGAGTGCGCCAGACTGCGTAAAGCCTTTATGTTGATGGCCTACTCTGCCTAAGTCAGTGAGTCGAGCACTGAGTCCCGTCGCCAGTATTTTCATGAACTAACCCAACTTAGATACTCGCTTTCAGTTACAGGATAAAATTCAACATAGTCCCCCGTTTTAAGCAACGCATCAATTTCACCGTTGGTAGCGCCAATTTTATCTTTACCATTGATTACAAGATCGAGGGGCGTATAGCCGATTATATGCCATCCACCAGGCGACTCATCTGGATAGATAGCGGTTTGGCGATCGGCTATCGCAACAGCACCTTTCGGTACCTTTAATCGAGGCTTGCTCAATCTTGCTTGAGATAACGCTTCTGGCAACTCCCCTAAATACGCGAAACCAGGCATAAATCCTGTCGCATAAACACGGTATATATTTTCGTAGTGTGCACTAGCAACGCGACCTTCGCTCATGTTTTTGTCTTGCGCGATTTTGGGCAAGTCTGTTTCCACGGATGAAAGCTCATAACAGACAGGAATTCTGTGGGTACGTTTCTTCGGTGATAATGCCACCTCAGCATTTTGATTTTCGGCAATGCTTTCAACGGGTTTGGCCGGACTGGCGTTCTCTGCTACGAAGACGCCGATTTGAGCGTCTAAATCACTGACTAATCGTCGCATGAATGTATTAACACCGAGATGGTCGATATCGTAAAGCGAAAACTCAATAAGCAAAGAGGTGTACGAGGGTATATATTCGCAAAGCCAATCTGGTTTGTTAGTCAACAAGCTGCGTGTGAGTAATTCAACAATTGTATTTGCAGTTTCTAAACCTATTTTTGTGTCGTCTACATACAATATGACACTGCAATCCGATGCTGTTCTAATGTTTATCACATCGTTTCTGAATTTTATCGTCATAGCAATATCGTCAACCGTATTCATCCTGATTTATTGCAGTAACTTTCTTATTTGTTTAACGGTATACATTGCCTCTGGGCTATCACCATGTACACAGATTGTATCAGCATGTATGGACAACATAGCGCCACTCTCAGTGACCACCTCATTTCTTTGAATAAGACGATTTGCTTGTTCCACTGAATCAACGGCATTCAACACTGCACGCGGGTGACTGCGGGGCGTTAACAAACCTGAATCTAAATATAGACGGTCAGAAAAAGCTTCAAATATTAAGGTAATATCGCGTTTTCTCGCGTCCATTCGCAAGGCCTCATTTTCAGTGCTAGCCTGCACAACGAGTGGCAAGTTGCAGTAAAAACCAGAAATTGCAGAAAAGACAGCATTTCTTACTGCCTGATCTGCCATCATGTCGTTGTATAGCGCACCGTGAGGTTTAACATAACTCACTTTTGTGCCTTGGCATTTTGCAAGTCCATCCAATGTCGCTATTTGAGCCTGAATAATAAGCATCAGCTCATTTGGCGGAACTCGCATGCTTCTGCGCCCAAAACCTTGTATATCTGGATAAGAAGGATGCGCGCCAATGAGCACATCATGCTCTACCGCTAGCTGAATGGTTTTGTGCATCACGCTAGGATCACCCGCATGACCACCACAGGCAATATTTGCCATATCAATATATGGCATAATGTCGCTATCAGCGTCGAACTGCCATTGCCCATAACTCTCACCTAAATCTGCATTTAATTTCATAGTTCTCAAATTAAGCATGATGTTGAAAAATTCAATCCTGTTATACTAAAGCTATAACGTTAAAAAATCATATAAAAGAGAGTCTTAAATGCCAATAATCGGTCAAGTGAATGATTTAATCGTCACCGACGAACTGCCCTTTGGTTACTCATTGTCTACTGCAGGATCAGAATCTGATGCTGCAGAGTCAGTCTTCCTTCCGGTAAGTGATGCTAAGGATAAATTCATTGAAGGTCAAACCCTGCAAGCATTCGTATATTATTCACAAGACGGTAGTATGCATGCCACGCAAAAAGACATGCCAATCAAAGTGAATGATTTTGCATTGTTAACGTGCACTGGCGCAACGGATTTCGGTGCCTTTTTTGACTGGGGATTAGAACGTGATTTGCTAGTGCCAAAATCGATGCAGCATAAGCCTATGGATATCGGATTGAGCTATGTTGTGTATTTGTTAGATGATCCTAACAATAGAAAAATGATTGGTAGCACTAAACTGTATCGTTTTCTAGAAGAAACAGCGGATGAACTGTCCGTTGGTGATGCCGTGTCAGTGCTTGTATTTGATGAAACCTCTTTAGGGTTTAAGTGCGTTATCAACAAGCAATATCAAGGATTATTATTTAAAAGTGACTTATTTAAAAGGCTAGTTGTGGGCGATCAACTTACCGCTTTCATAAAACATATTCGGGAAGATGGTAAAATTGATTTATCCTTACAAAAAGAAGGCAAGGGAGCTAGAACAGACTTAGCCAGCGAAATTATGGACGACTTAGTGGCCCATGGAGGCATGTCGACGCTAACAGATAAGAGTTCCTCTGAGGATATTTTTGCGCGTTTTCAAGTAAGCAAAGGTGCTTATAAACGCGCCATCGGAGCGCTTTATAAAAATAAAAAGATAGTATTGAGCAAAACACATATCAGCATAGTACAAAGTAAGTAAGCAACTAGATAAATTAACAACTCAGACAATAGAATGATTAGGTAGGCAAAATGAAAGCAACAGTTGTATGGGAGCCATCTGAAGATGGCCTAGGCTTTGAAGGAGAAATGGACAATGGCCGAAAGCTAAAGTTAGACGGCAATGGTAAAAATCTTTCACCAATGGAAGCGGTACTCATATCAGTAGGAGCGTGTTCCTCTGTTGATGTCGTAGAAATTATGCGAAAGTCTCGTCAGGATATGCAAGGCTGCTATTGTGAGTTAGAAGCTGAACGAGCTGAATCTGCGCCTCGCAAGTTTACAAGGATACATGCTCATTTTGTTGTTCAAGGGAACGATATAAATGAAAAACACTTAGCACGTGCAGTGCAACTGAGTACTGAAAAATACTGCTCTGTCATGCTAATGTTAACCGGCAATGTTAACATTACCACCAGTATTGCGGTTCAAGAGAAATAGCCATTGCGCCTGCGGGGCACAGAGTGCCCCAGAGTATTGCGGAAAATCTTGTATAGTATTGCCAAACAAGACCAGAAGAAATTTCGGCGTAAAGCGATATGTACACTGTTATACCGCTTTGACACCTCTCAAGATGAAATAACGATATTAGCCAAGGCAAAAAAGCTTACCTATCAAAACCGATTGATATTTAGACTTTATCGACTATTTGTCGACGTATTTATTCTTCAGCTAGCGTGTCCTCATCGTCGTAAATATCTGCATCAAAGTCGTCATCATCATTATTGCCATCTGCACTGCCGTCTACTAAGCCGATACCTAAGGCTTTTGTGGGCGAAACACCTAATTTTTTGAACTGCTCTGCTTGCCTAACGAGGTTACCACGGCCTGTAGATAGCTTGGCCATCGCGGCCTCATAAGCTTTCGCGGTGGCATCAACGTTGCGACCAATCTTTTCCATATCGGTAATAAAACCATGAAATTTGTCGTACATTTTGCGGGCTTGATCAGCTATTTTATTGGCATTTTGGTTTTGATACTCATACTGCCAAATATTATTTATTGTGCGCAAAGCAACCAATAGATTCGTTGGGCTAACGAGCATGATCTGATTATCCAGCGCTCTTTTGATCAAGTCAGGGGCATGTTCGATAGCTGAGATAAACGCAGATTCTATTGGAATAAACATGAGAACATAATCAAGCGTCCGCACACCCGTGAGGTCTTGATAATCTTTCTTACTCAGACCTTTTATGTGCCCACTTATCGAAATAACGTGTTCTTTAATAGCGCGGTGGCGATCATCGTCATTTTTCGCATTAACGTATCTCTCATGTGCAATTAATGACACTTTTGAATCAATAACAATATCTTTATCGTTAGGCAAATGCACCACGACATCGGGTTGATAACGCTTGCCGTGATCATTTTTCAACGATTTCTGAGTTTCATATTCATGACCATTACGTAATCCTGACTCAGATAAAATTCGCTCTAATACCAGTTCGCCCCAATTCCCTTGCTGCTTATTGTCACCTTTCAATGCGTTGGTAAGCGCAGCCGCTTCTTCGGTGATTTGTTTATTAAGTTCTTTCAGGCTTAAAATTTCCGTTTTAAGAGAGGCTCGTTCTTGACCTTCTTTAACATATTGCTCTGAAACTTGGCGCTTAAAAGATTCGATTTGCTCTTTGAGCGGCGCGATAATTTGCGTTATTCCTGTTTCACTCGTTTTCGTAAACTTTTCTGATTTTTGTTCGAATATCTTATTTGCTAAATTCTCAAATTGGGTAGAAAGTTGCCTCTCTGCGTTCTCTAATAACGTTAATTTCTCTGCAAAACTCTTTCTCTCTTGCTCAAATCCGGCCTGCTGAGACTGATAACTTGCCTGTAAATTTGCATATTTAGCGTTTATTTCTTCTAGCTTTTTCAACAACACTTCATTTTCATTTTGTTTGCGCTGTAACTCATCTGCTTTTTGACTCAACATCCCAATTTCCCGCTGATTTTCAGCGATTATGTTTCTGCCTGTGTCTAGATGTTGCTTATATTCATACTCATTTTTTTGTAGCTTTTCTTGAAGCTCATCCATTTTGACGTCATATTGGCCAAAAGTTTGGTCATTTAATGCAAGTTGATACTTTAAATCTTGGATATCCGCTTCATAAAATGATTTTTGCTTGTTTATGTCGCCAATGTAGGTGTCAGATTGCTGTAGGAGTTCGGACTGATGTAGCGCCTTTATGGAATCCAATTTACGCCTATATTGTAAGTGCAAAAATAAGTAAACGAGCAGCACAGTCAAAAATGTCGCAGCACCTGTTGCTATGGCAACTTCTGGATTCATAAACGCTTGTAACATGAGGGGCATTATATACTTTGTCCTTATCGTATTTTAACGCGTTATGTCGCATGCAATAGAGCCCCGTTAGATTCGGGGCCCTAAAGATTAACGCGAATGATTTTTGCACATATATCTAGCTGCGGATTATAAATCGACGCTACTTTATTTTTAAAGCAGCATCTAAATCAGCAATTTTAGCCTTCCAAATAGCAGGCCCTGTTTCGTGCGCGTTAGCACCGGAACTATCAACTGCCACCGTGACGGGCATATCGACCACATCAAATTCATAAATGGCTTCCATTCCCAAGTCTTCAAACGCCACAACGCGTGACTTTTTAATTGCTTTAGAAACCAAATAAGCTGCGCCGCCGACCGCCATTAGATATACCGCTTTGTGTTTCGCGATACTTTTGACTGTCGCTGGACCCCGTTCGGCTTTGCCAATCATGCCAATTAGGCCAGTCTGCTCCAACATCATGTCAGTAAATTTATCCATCCGTGTTGCCGTTGTCGGGCCTGCTGGACCAACAACTTCACTACCCACTGCATCTACAGGGCCCACGTAATAAATAAATCGATTGGTTAAATCAACACCTTCAGGCAAACCTTCACCATTATCGAGCATTGTTTGAATTCGTTTGTGAGCAGCATCACGACCGGTTAGCATCTTGCCGCTCAGTAATACTGTTTCGCCCACTTTCCAGTCTTGAATGTCTGCTTTTGTAATATCGTTGAGATTTACTCTACGCGTATCTTTACCCACTTCCCACGTTACTTCCGGCCAATCTTCTAACTTCGGTGCTTGCAACTCTGAGGGGCCTGAGCCATCAAGATAAAAATGTGCGTGGCGAGTTGCTGCACAATTCGGGATCATGGCGACAGGCTTTGAGGCTGCATGCGTCGGCATAGACATAATTTTAACGTCAACGACGGTTGTTAAGCCACCTAAACCCTGAGCACCAATACCCAAGTCATTCACTTTTTTGAATATATCTAAACGTAGCTTTTCTTCAGTCGTAACCGCGCCGCGCTCCATTAGTTCTTGAATATCGACGGGATCCATCAAACTTTCTTTTGCTAAAACAGCCGCTTTTTCAGCCGTGCCGCCAATGCCTATACCTAACATGCCTGGTGGACACCAACCCGCGCCCATCGTAGGGAGCGTCTTCACCACCCAGTCAGCAATATCATCGCTAGGATTGAGCATAACCATTTTTGATTTATTTTCTGAGCCGCCGCCTTTTGCTGCAATCATGACTTCAATTTTGTTGCCTTTAACCGTATCTATATGCACAACGGCAGGCGTATTATCCTTTGTGTTAATGCGTTTTCCGGCTGGATCTGAAACTATGGACGCCCGCAACGGGTTGTCAGGATTTAAATACGCACGACGAGTGCCCTCGTCGACCATTTCTTGAACGGTCATATCTGTTTTATCCCAACTGATATCCATACCGAGCTTAACAAAACAAGTCACAATTCCCGTGTCTTGGCATAGAGGTCGCTTGCCCTCAGCAGACATTCTAGAGTTGATCAGTATTTGCGCCATAGCGTCTTTCGCCGCTTGACTCTCCTCGCGATTATAGGCTGCTTCTACTGCCTTGACGTAATCTAGCGGGTGATAATAGGAAATAAATTGCAACGCATCTTCAATACTGTCTATAAAGTCTTGTTGACGAATGACGGTCATGATGTCCCCTGTTTTTTCAAAGATTGATATGGTTTTAATAATTTGCCAAGTATACTACTTAACTCATGTTTATTTCGCCAAAAAACCCGATTATTTACGAGGTTAACATTGTCACTACCGATTTTTATTGAAGAGTGTGTAGAACTCGAAGGCATTTCTGCAGTTCAAGTATTCTCCAATTACCAGCATTTGCCTTGGGCCATGTTGCTCGATACTTGTAATAATCAATTAAGCGATGGTCGATACGACATTATCGTGCATTCCCCAGTCGCAAAGCTAGTGGTTAAGAATAAGCAATTAGTCGAATCCGCCATTAAGGGGTGGTCTGTTCTACTTGAAAAGGAGCCTGACACAAAATACCCCTGCCCATTTGGGCGTTTGGAAGAAGTGCATCACAGGTTCAAATCCTTGGTAAACGTCAAAGAAGCAAGCCCTCTTCCGTTCTTATGTGGCGCTTTAGGCTACTTCAATTATGATTTGAATATACCCTTAGATGACATCCCAGACAGCAATCCCGATGAATATTCATCTCCCGATCTGGCCGTTGGTATTTATGACCAAAGCCTCATTTTCGACAATAAAACGAATAAGGTTTTCTGTTGTTACCTTGATCATAAGCGTATGAAGCAACTTAGGTCTTTAACAGCCGATGAAACTAAAACGAAGACTACCATTAATTTTCAGCAGTTGAGCCATTGGCAAGCAAATCAGAGCGAGACAGAGTATCAGAAAAAACTGCAACGAATTGATGATTACCTTCATTCAGGCGACTGCTACCAAATAAACTTTGCACAGCGCTTTGAGGCTTGTTATCAAGGGTCTGAATGGCAAGCATATTGCCTGCTTAGAGGCGTTAATAAAGCACCATTTTCATCATTTATACGTTTAGAGAACAACTGCATTTTAAGTGTCTCTCCCGAACGTTTTCTTCAAGTAAAAGCGGGAATAGTAGAAACCAAGCCAATTAAAGGTACGCGAAAGCGTGCTCTTAATGAGGAGGATGATAAAAAGCTAAGTGAGGAATTACTGAATTCTGAGAAAGATAAAGCAGAAAACCTTATGATTGTTGATTTACTTAGGAATGACTTAAGCAAACACTGTGAGCCGCATTCTGTGGTCGTTCCTGCTCTATTTACATTAGAAAGTTATCCTGCTGTACATCATATGGTTAGCACGATTCTGGGCAAGTTAAAGGCCTCGTCGTCTCCCATCCAGTTGCTTAAAGGGGCATTTCCTGGGGGCTCTATTACCGGTGCACCGAAGCATCGCGCAATGCAAATCATTCAAGAACTAGAACCAAATAAACGCAGTATCTATTGTGGTAGCATAGGGTATATTGGGGTGCGCGACGATATGGATACGAGTATTTGTATCCGTACTGTATTAGCGGAAAATAATCGTTTATATTGTTGGGCAGGAGGCGGTATTGTATTAGACTCAGAAACTGCCAGCGAATATCAGGAAAGTTTAGACAAAGTAGCAAAAATACTGCCTATACTTGAAGAAACAATGCAGTTAGATGCAACTTCTCCAAAGTGTATGTCAGCCAATATACCAACAAAGAAACATCAATAAGAAATCGTTACACCAACTAAATGAACATAAAACAATGAATGAAAAACATTTTTTATCTAAGTTTCATCTTCCTTGGTCCGCTGGTCCATCGAACGATTTCCCCTTTCCAGAAAAGACCAGGCCCGCAGCAGTCCTGATTTGTTTGCAGCCACCATTTGACGATTTACACGTATTATTCACGCAGCGCGCGAGCCATCTAAACCATCACGCAGGTCAAATAAGTTTTCCTGGCGGCAAATACGAAAGTTCAGACGAATCGCTAGTGCATACCGCACTGCGTGAGGCTGAAGAAGAAATTGGTCTGCAGTCAGACAAAGTTAGGATCCTCGGCACGCTGCCAGAATACAAAACCATTAGCGGTTTTGCCGTATTACCTGTTATCGGTATTTTAGATAAGTCAGTTGACCTCCTTGTTGATTTAAAGATTGATAGAAACGAGGTTAGTCGTATCTTTCAAGTCCCTCTATCTCACTTAATGAACCAACAAAATTACTTTATTCATCACGCAGAACGCAGACAACAAAATTTTCCTGTGTATTTTATACAATATCAAAATGATGTCATTTGGGGAGCAACTGCTGGCATGACAGCCCTACTTTGCAAGCATCTCGACTTTTATTCTTAATAAAGCGAACACTATTGCATGCCAGTCTCCTTACTCTTTTAGTTTTCAATACATCGACTATTATTCTTATAAGAATACGAAAGTGTCACTGTATGCCATAACATCGCATTAACAATTCTAATGCCACTGATTAGCAAATCTCATTTGTTTATTGTCAAAACTATGCAAGACTTAAGGTGGAAAAAGTTAATAGTTAAGCGATAAAAAATGATCAGTGTTTTTGACATGTTTAAGGTCGGCATAGGCCCGTCAAGCTCCCATACTGTTGGGCCAATGAGAGCCGCCGCCGCATTTTGTGATGTATTAAAAAAAGCAGGCGTGTTTACACAAATAACAGCTGTAAAAACAGAGTTATATGGTTCCTTGGGCCAAACAGGAAAAGGTCACGGCACTGGCAAAGCAGTCATATTGGGCTTACTCGGCTACCTACCTGAAAACGTTCCGGTGAAAGAAGTCGACGCGATGCTGTCCCTAGTCGATAGTGAGCAAACTTTATTACTAAACCAAGAGCATCAAGTCCTATTTCCGAAAGATGGTGCTGTTGTTTTCCATCGCAGAAAAACACTGCCCTTACATTCTAACGGCATGACATTCTTCGCCTATGCTGGAACCGACATCATAGTAGAGCAAACCTACTATTCAATAGGTGGTGGCTTTATCGTTGATGAGTCTGAATTCCAAGCACAGAAAGATGAAAAGTTTTCTGAACAACAGGTCGATGCTCCCTTTCCATTTTCAACTGCTACCGAGTTAATGAAAATTTGTCATGAAAATGGATTTTCAATTAGTACATTAATGCTGAGAAACGAGATTTCAATTTTATCAGAAGAGACACTCAGAGAACGTTTGGTTTATATTTGGGACGTGATGAAAGAATGCGTTCAACATGGTATCAATACGGAAGGGATCCTGCCAGGCGGACTGAAGGTGCATCGCCGTGCTTATGGCCTTTACCGGAAGCTCAAGAATGAGAGCAATAACGACCCTATGCAAGCAATGGACTGGGTAAATCTATTTGCACTTGCGGTTAATGAAGAAAATGCGGCTGGCGGCAGGGTCGTGACCGCACCTACTAATGGTGCAGCCGGAATTATTCCAGCCGTCTTGTGTTATTTTGACAAATTCGTGAGACCTGTTGATGACGATACGGCTTGTCGTTATCTACTAACCGCAGCTGCCATTGGTATTCTATATAAAAAGAACGCATCTATTTCGGGAGCAGAAGTAGGTTGTCAGGGTGAAGTCGGCGTCGCGTGTTCGATGGCTGCGGGTGCTTTAACTGAAATTCTTGGGGGGTCCGTCGTTGCAGTTGAGAACGCGGCAGAAATTGGAATGGAGCATAATTTAGGCTTAACCTGCGATCCTGTCGGCGGCTTAGTGCAGGTGCCTTGCATTGAAAGAAATGCAATGGGTGCGATTAAAGCTATCAATGCTTCACGTCTGGCATTCAGAGGGACTGGCAATCACAAGGTATCCCTAGATAAAGTCATCAAGACAATGTGGGAAACCGGCAACGATATGAAAACAAAATATAAAGAAACTGCACGAGGTGGTTTAGCTGTAAACATTATCGAGTGCTAATTGCTCGATAATATTTACCCCAAAATTAAGCCATTACAAAAGAGCGCGGAATTAAACCCCGCGCTTATTTTACGGGGAGCGTCAAGCCTTTAAACATTTTCTCAACTTCTTCATTGTTCTTTTGCATCATTGCTCTTTCTACAACGTCTTTGGTCAGATGTGGCGCAAAGCGTTCGATGAAGTCATACATGTAATTCCGTAGAAATGAACCTTTTCTAAAGCCAATTTTTGTTGTGCTGTAATCAAATAAGTGGCTGGCATCTATTTTTACTAAATCAGAATCCAAGTCATCGCTAACCGCCATTGAGGCAATCACACCAATCCCAACACCTAACCTAACATACGTTTTAATGACATCAGCATCAGTCGCAGTAAAGACTATTTTGGGTTCTAAGCCCGCTATATTGAACGCCTGATCGAGTTCTGACCGCCCTGTAAAGCCAAACACATAAGTTACTAAGGGATATTTAGCGATATCGTGAATAGTTATCGATGTTTTCTTTGCAAGTGGGTGTTCTTTGTTCACAATAACTGAGCGATTCCAGTGATAACAAGGCAGCATCACTAAGTCATTGTAAAGATGCAAAGACTCTGTAGCAATAGCGAAATCGGCCTCACCTTTTGCCGCTAAATCACTTATCTGCGACGGGGTGCCCTGATGCATATGTAAAGAAACTCTTGGATACTTTGACATAAAGCCCTTGATAACATCGGGTAAAGCGTAGCGCGCCTGAGTGTGTGTGGTTGCTATATTGAGTTTACCTTGGTCTGGTAATGTGTGCTCACGAGCTACAGCTTTGATACTTTCTACTTTTGCCAAGATTTGACGGGAAATGTTAATGACATCCTTACCTGCTTCAGTAACATGAGTTAGATGCTTACCACTCCTGCCAAAGATCTGGATACCAAGCTCGTCTTCAAGCATCCGCACTTGCTTACTGATACCCGGTTGTGACGTAAAAAGCGTCTCAGCCGTTGCTGACACATTAAGGTTATTATTGAGGACTTCGACGATATATCTTAATTGTTGTAATTTCATTAAATAACCTAGAGGTTGATATTGCAGTATCTTGGATTTATTCACTTTATAACCAAATAATAGACAATTTAAAACAAATTTGCATAAGAATTTCGCGAATTTTTCTTTAAAAGTAACTTCGGGATCGCAAAATTACGCCTTATTGATACCCCGTATTCTTTTAAAATTCTGCCATAACCCGCAAATGATATAGAATCTAGTTGGTCGGTCGATAATCCAATTGGGACTGAAACACAGGGCTTTATGCAAAAAATCTCCCCGAAGCCAAAAAATATTAGCTGTATCGTGAACCTTAATAATCAATTCTCTTGGTTTACCGACAAGGATTTGTTATTTTTATTAATGAACGACGTATTTGTTAAGGTCATGCGTTACGCTGCGTTGAAACTAAAATTTCAAGGCTTTTGGCAATGACTACCCTTGTATGTGGGGTCAAGACAATCGCTCAGGCTATCGATAAAGAATGGTAGATATGTCCGACGTGGCGATAGAACGGGTGTGTACAAACGAGGAAAAAACAACCTTAAGCTTATGCTTAGCTAGAATGATTGTACTGGCACATCAAAACAAGAATCGACAAGGAAGTATCACATTGAGTAATAATAGCGTTACGGGCGGCAGTGTATTTAAGGTACTATTGCTCTAAAGGATAAGTAACCGACTCCTAAACGGAAACCTATAATGTTCACAATTGTCATACTTTTGATCGCCATCGTTATCGTCGCAGGTATTGCAGCTAGTGCTGTTCAGCAACACAAAGATCGCAAAGAAGCAGCAAAGCGAGAAGAAATTAGTCGTCAAAGAGCAATTATCGACGAGACCGAAAACGCACTCACTGCTGCTGAGCAAATGCCCGTTTCGCAACAGCTCATTGCTATCATTTTACGAAGAATTCAGAATTCGTTAAAACAAAGCTTGCAGCAAAGTCCCAACCCAGATTTGAAACAGCGTCTTAATGACACATCAGTGCTTTTAAAAAACCTTGATTTAGCCGAGCCACCACCAGACCACAACACTTTTAAGCTGCCCGACAATGATAAAGTCATTATTAAATACATTCAGGCAGTGAAAAAGTTGCGAGTGATATTGCGGTCTGAACACGGTAAAGGGAACATTAGCCCTAACGTATTCTCAGCAGAAGACAAAAATCTAGCACGGCTGCAATTACGGGTTAATATAGAAACCCTGCACAAACGAGCAGCCGACGCAATAAGCGGTAATCAACAAGGCAGTGCAAAACAATATATTGAAAAAGCGGTCACAGCCTTGAAGGCTCACACACCACAAGATGAATATACTACGAAAAGGAGCGCTGAGTTCGAAGCTATGTTGAATGGACTGCACAATGCGATGAAGGACAGTAACTTAGCCGCGATCGCAATAGAAAAAGAGAAAGAAAATGAGGATATCGATCAGCTGTTTGGGCCCAAGAAAAAATGGTAGCTCACAGGCGTTTGGTTCTTTGTTTAATTAAAAATTTAACTCCAAACTGTCTATAAAGGCCTGTGCTGCGGAGGATAAAGAGCGATTTTTTAACGTTATTAGACCAACCCGTTTTATAATATTCAACCCTGAAACCTTTTTACTAATGCAGCCTTTTGCCTCCATTTGTTTCTGCACCATGGAGGGCACAATGGCAATACCCATGCCTGAATATACCAAGTTTCCAATAGTACTAAATTGCGATGCTTCAACCCCAATAGTAATTTTACGATCGTCGTTGATGAGCTTGTCATCAACCCATTTACGGGTTGATGACCCCCGATTCAAGCTGACAAATGGATATTCAGTAAGATTATCCAATGTTACATCGTCGGCTAGATTAAGCGCATGGTCGGGCGGCATAATTACAACGAATTCATCATTAAACATCGGGTAAAAATTTAATAATTCATTTTCTTCTGGTTCGAATGCAAAACCCAAATCTGCGCGTTCTCGCAACACGCTGTCAATAACTAACTCCATCACTACATCATGCACTCTAATGCTAATTTTTGGTTGCGCGTAACCAAATGAGGCCAATAAACTCGGTAAATTACCTTCAGCAAACGAAGGCATGGATGCTATTGTCAACAACCCTTTTTCAAGCTTGAAAAGCTGCTTCACGTCATAAATCGCATTCTCCCAATCATCTAATAAACGCTTAGCAACGGGTAAAAGTGACATACCTTCAGGTGTCAGTTTAACGCTTCTTGTTGAGCGACTAAAAAGCGCCCCTCCCAGTTGCAGTTCCATCTTTTTAATTGCACTTGATAGTGCAGGTTGAGATATATGTCGTTTTTGTGCTGCTTCGGCAAATGATTGGCACTTGGCCAATTCAACAAAGGCTTGAAGATTTTTAATTGAGACCATCATCACACTCTTATTCCGTGATAAAAACTAGCGTAACTAGCGATATTTGGTTTTTATGTTAATAACTATTATTTATTAATAATGATAATAAATCAATTTTACAAATTTAACATCTTGATAAATAATGGCTAACGAATAGACAACATAAGAGAGCACTCATGGCTGGTTTTGATAAAGTAGTAACAAGCTACGCAGACGCGATGCAAGGACTTGAAAATAACATGACCATCATTGCTGGTGGATTTGGACTGTGTGGCATTCCTGAAGGTTTAATTGCGGAGGTTAGGCGCATGGGAACCAAGGAACTGACAGTCGTATCCAACAACTGTGGTGTTGATGGTTTCGGTCTTGGTGTTTTATTAGAAGACAAACAAATTAAAAAAATGGTCTCGTCATACGTTGGCGAAAACGCCCTATTTGAAAAACAATTGCTCAACGGCGAACTCGAGGTTGAACTTACACCACAAGGAACACTCGCTGAAAAGATGAGAGCTGGCGGCGCAGGCATTCCTGCGTTTTACACAGCCACTGGTTTTGGAACGCCAGTAGGTGAAGGCAAAGAGAGTCGTCGCTTCAATGGTCGCGATTATATTCTCGAAGAAGCTATTACAGGTGATTTTGCAATCGTAAAGGCTTGGAAAGCTGACCGTTACGGCAACTGTATGTATAGACACACTGCGATGAATTTCAATCCAATGGCAGCAACTGCTGGCAAAATAACCGTGGTTGAAGTTGAAGAGATTGTAGAACCTGGTGAACTTGAGCCAAGTCAGATTCATACACCTGGCATATATGTTGACCGTATTATTCAAGGTACATTCGAAAAACGTATCGAACGTTTAGTTACCGCAAAAGGAGCATAATCATGGCATTATCAAGAGATCAAATTGCAATGCGCGTCGCTCAAGAGTTCCAAGACGGCGATTACGTCAACTTAGGCATTGGTATCCCTACTCTAGCAGCTAATTATGTGCCGAAACATATACAGGTTATGCTGCAGTCTGAAAACGGCTTATTAGGCATGGGCCCCTACCCAACTGAAGATCAGGTAGACGCTGACATGATTAATGCGGGTAAAGAAACCGTAACAGCTTCAACCGGTGCCTCTATCTTCAACTCTGCAGAAAGCTTTGCAATGATCCGTGGTGGTCACGTCGACTTTACCGTTTTAGGCGCATTTGAAGTAGATGTGTCTGGCAGCATTGCGTCTTGGATGATCCCTGGCAAGTTGATTAAAGGCATGGGCGGGGCGATGGATTTAGTGGCTGGTGCTAAGAACATCATTGTTACGATGACGCACGCGGATAAACACGGTAACTCAAAACTACTGCCGTCATGCACACTTCCATTGACCGGTGTCAATTGTATTACACGTATCATCACCGATTTAGCGGTACTGGAAGTTAAAGACAATGCATTTCATTTAAGAGAGCGAGCGCCCGGCGTTAGTATTGATGAAATTATAGAAAAAACCGCGGGAAAACTTATCGTTGAAGGCGATATACCAGAGATGAAACTTAGCTAAGGGAACACACCCGCCCAATTATTGCTATTTTAAACTAGAATCTAACCCCGACAGTAATATGTTGGGGTTTTTCTTTTATAACGAGCCTATTTCAAGGATAATACAACAGACTTATTTAAAGAGGCTCTATCTTGTTATTTTCTGAACTCCCGATCGACAGTCGCGTGCTTAAAGCATTGTCAATTATGCAAATTGAAACGCTTACAGAAGTACAGCACAAAAGTATTCCCCATGCACTCGTAGGCAAAGACGTTGTTGCTGGAGCAAAGACAGGTTCAGGAAAAACACTCGCATTCTTAGTGCCTGCGGTTAATCGTTTACTTACTAGCAGACCGCTGACAAAAGCCGACCCTAGAGCAATTATATTAGCACCGACTCGTGAGCTTGCTAAACAAGTCTTCATGCAGGCTAAAAAGCTTACCACCACTCAAAACATATCGGTTGCTTTAATCGTAGGCGGCGAGAATTACAACGACCAAGTTAAAATATTGCGTCAAAACCCCGATATTATTGTCGGCACAGCCGGTCGTATTGCAGACCACATTAATGGCAAAAGTTTTTTTCTCAACGGTATTGAACTATTGATATTAGATGAAGCAGATCGCATGCTTGAACTTGGCTTTTCGGATCAACTTGACCTTATTCATCGTTCTGCAAATCATCGAAAACGCCAAACAATGATGTTTTCAGCGACCATAGATAGTGCTGCAGTGCATGCTATGACAGAGAAAATGCTAAATGCCCCAGAACAAATTGTCATCGACAACGTTGCGATACCGCACGCTGACATTGAGCAAAAATTTTATTTATCAGACGGAGTCGTGCACAAAGACCAATTACTTCTAAAGTCACTGGTGATGGCCAATAGGACTCAAGCTATTGTTTTTACCGCAACGCGCGAAGACACTGGCCGTATTGCCAAGCAACTAGAGGACAATGGTATTGCAGCAATTAGCTTGCATGGAGAATTAGCTCAAGGTCAACGTTCTAGTGTTATTAATGCATTTTCTCGCGGCCTACATACTGTTTTAGTCACCACTGACTTAGCTTCGCGAGGACTTGATTTATTAAATGTTGCTTTAGTGATCAATTACGATTTGCCGAAATTCGCTGATGAGTATATTCATCGAATAGGTCGCACTGGCAGAGCCGGTAATAAAGGCGTCGCTATCTCCTTTGTCAGTGGCAAAGACTGGCATAGCTTTAGCGCAATCAAGTCGAAAATGCCTCAAGATTATTCGTTTTCTGAGTATGAAGCTTTGCCGGCGAAGTTTAAAGGACGACGTGCTTTCATTGAAAAAAAGATCGAAAGCAAAGCAAGCGTGAAAGCAAAACCAAAAGCAATGAAGAATCCGGTTAAGAAGCGCGTAAGAACAATGGATGCTGTAGACACCGGTTTTATTCCAGTAAAACGAAAAGCCCGAGTGGTTGTTGATGACGATGATAACAGCACAGATTTAAACTTTGATAGCGATACTGATAACAAAACCGATGATTAAAACATACGCGAAGACAATCAGCTAAGCGGTTAGTCGTAATGATATGAGTGGTTAACGTCGAAGTTTGTTTTGCAATATGACAGTCTCAAATTAACATTCAGCTGTATGCTAAGACTGAGAGATTGCGCGAATACTTGTCTTTTTTTACATTAGCCCACTAGACTTTTTTAATATGATTTCAGTATAAAAAAGCCTCTTTAATTTAAATAGCGAGTTACATATTATGAGTCGTTCTCTTTTTGGTAGTGCTTTATCAACTAGCGCAACAAAAGCCCTATTATTGGGCTCCGGCGAACTAGGTAAAGAAATTGCCATTGAATTACAGAGACTTGGTATTGAAGTCATTGCTGCAGATAGCTATGCAAATGCACCTGCAATGCAGATAGCGCATTCCTCGTATGTCCTCAACATGCTTGATGGAGACCACTTAGAAAACATTATTCGTAAAGAAAAGCCGGACTTCATTATTCCTGAAGTTGAGGCTATTGCGACAGCGTCACTCATAAAATTAGAGGCCGAAGGCTTTAACGTTATACCCAGTGCACGCGCAACAAAACTAACCATGGATAGAGAGGGAATCCGTCGCTTAGTTGCTGAAACGCTGTCGGTAAAAACGTCCCCCTATGTGTTTACTGACAACAAAGATGAATATTTGCAAGCGGTAAAAGAAATCGGTATTCCTTGTGTTATTAAACCGGTAATGAGCAGTTCAGGCAAAGGGCAAAGTGTCATTAAGACAGAAGCAGATTTAGACTCTGCATGGGCTTATTCGCAAGAAGGTGGTCGCAGCGGCGCCGGACGTGTAATTTTGGAAGGCTTTGTCCCGTTTGATTATGAAATCACATTACTAACCGTTAGTGCCGTTGATGGGATCCATTTTTGTGCCCCTATTGGCCATCGTCAGGAAAATGGCGACTATCGTGAATCTTGGCAACCACAAATAATGTCTGATTTGGCACTGCAAAAAGTACAAGAAATAGCGACCAAGGTGGTGAAAGAATTGGGTGGACATGGACTCTTTGGTATGGAGTTTTTTGTGAAAGACGATGAGGTCTACTTTAATGAAGTTTCACCTCGCCCTCACGACACAGGTTTGGTCACGCTTATGTCTCAGGATCTTTCTGAATTTGCTTTGCACGTGCGAGCCATTTTAGGCTTGCCAATCGGCAAAATTACGCAATATGGTCCAACAGCGTCCAGTGTCATTTTGGGTAATGGTCATTCTCAAGATATTAAATTTGCCAATCTACGCGAAGCCTTGGGTTTAGTTGCCGGTTCACAGTTGCGTTTATTTGCAAAGCCAAATATCAATGGTACACGACGCTTAGGCGTAGCCATTGCACGCGGTGAAAACACAGTAAAAGCGATAGAAAATGCGAAGTTAATATCCAATAGTATTGAAGTGCTTTATTAAATAAACAGGGAAGTTTTTAGCTAAGCTGTGTGAGCAGCATTGGGGAATAAACTGCTTGTAGCGCAATGCGCCTTAGCTGATTCGCACTGCGCTGATTCGCTGAATTTATGAAAAGGACGGTAAATACATGTCAAGGTTCACCCAGTTCAATTCCAGCGTGTTGACACTGGAAACTAGCGTTCGCCTGCGCCGCTTGGTTAATGCAAACTCGTTAAGGCGTAATCTAAGAGCACTTGCGAACTGTCACTAATTAAGCGTTCTTTTGCTAAAAAAACCTGAGCACTAACAGTCTAGTATTCCCACCAACCATCTTTCCACCACTCTAAAAATTCGTCAAAGTCGATATACCCATCGTTATTTCCATCAATAAGTGAAAAGCCCTCTTGAACGTTTCCAGCTTTTGTTTTCGGCGATAATATTGTCAACAACTCGATGAACTCACGAAGGTCAATTTGTCCGTTCAAATCTCTATCAAAAAAATCAAAGTCTTTTCTTATTTCAGCAATTTGTGCTGTGGTTAATTTTTTGTCTTGGCTCATCTTCGATCCTTGTGATCGTTTCACTTTGTATGACCAAAGTTTACCCCTTTAGCCCCTTGAGTGTCTAGGGGAAATCCTGTACTAAGGTGTTTTTTGTTTGTTTTTCAACAGACTGCGGGCCCGCTGTTCCTCAGCTTTTTGTAAGCGTTTCTGCTCTATGACGAGTCTTGCTTCTGTTCCTACATGTTCTTCATTTCGTTGCTTCGCAAGACGCACCTGTTTCTCGCGTTCCCTGAAACGTTCAACTTGTTCTTCCGTATGGGTTGAGAAGCATTTTGGGCAACTTACACCAGGCTCAAATTTGTCGCTTAATTTATCTTCTTCTGTAATTGGCAAACGACAACCATAACATTGGTCATATTCACTCTTTTGCAAATCGTGATTAACAGCAACTCGATTATCGAAAACAAAACAATCGCCTTCCCACAAAGATGCTTCTTTAGGAATGTCCTCTAAATATTGCAGAATACCGCCCTCTAGGTGATAAACTTCTTCAAATCCCTGCTCTTTCAAATACGCTGTAGACTTTTCGCAGCGAATACCGCCAGTGCAAAACATTGCGACCTTTTTGTGCTTGGCCGGATCAAGTTCCTTGGCTACATACGCTGGAAATTCTCTAAATGTTTCGGTCTTAGGATTAACCGCATATTTGAACGTACCAATCTCAATTTCATAATCGTTGCGGGTGTCTACCAGAGTCACTTCAGGATCAGAAATTAAATCATTCCAGTCCTTCGGTTTCACATAACTGCCGACTGTGCGTTTTGGGTCAATACCTTCTACACCCATCGTGACAATCTCTTTTTTAAGTTTCACCTTAGTGCGATAAAATGGTTGCTCTTCATGCAACGATTCTTTATGTGAAATGGGATTTAAGCGTTCATCGGCATTTAAATAAGCAAGTAATTCATCGATTGCCTTACGAGCCCCGGAGACAGTGCCATTAATACCTTCAGATGCGAGCAGAATGGTGCCTTTAATTTGGCGCTCTTCCATAAATTGACGAAGAGGCTCGCGAAATTCTTCAAAGTCATTAAGAGTGACAAACTTGTATAACGCACATACGATGTAGTTGTTCATATTTTTCCTTTTGCGGATTGGAACGTAAAACCAGAGCAAAATTGCGCGCGCAAGATAGCAGAAAAATGGTATTTTTTCTATGTAAACTTAATAGGGGTTTGATCTATCTCAATCGCTTAAAAGGCAAACGCAGAGGCTTCAGGAATAAGATCGAATAACATTGTCTCATCAATTTGAATGGGACTTTGTTTGGATGGACTGTTGAGATCTGCCGTCATTTCCTTATTTAGGCGTTGCTTAGCATAATAATCCAATCCATTTACCAAATTCTCATCCAGCCTCAAATGATTGTTGTGTTCAGATAAGCCTTGTGGGAAAAAAGCATTGAGCATTTGCAGCGAGCTACTCGCTTGAGAGTCAACAGCGGCATAAAATGACGCCTGCAACATAAAATCTTGTTTTGTGAATTGAAGGGCTGGATGTTTGTAATAATGTGATTTTATATCAGCATACACAATCTCATTCGTAGATTCCGCATCAGCGAATCGAGGCGCATAAGTTAAGTCCTTTTCTAACATAGCTAAATACAGATAAAACAAACTTTTATCTGTATTGAGCGCTTTTACGCTGCGATTGAGCCGAAGTTGCTGCTCAATATGCGGTATTGTGACTTTATCCATTGCACGCATAGTTTAATAACTGGTATTTCGTTATCGTCACTTACCTCCTTTTACTCAAGTTTTTACTCATCGAAACGTCAATCATCTGTTACAACGGCTTTGTGTTTTCTTCCTATGGACGCGGTCATGGCCCCGACTATTACTAATCCAGCGCCAAGATAAGCATACATGTTCAAATTTGAATCTATGAATGTGTCAGGCGCAATTGATACAGCGATTCTGTTACTCACATAGGTAAATATAGGCGCTAGAGATATCACTGCGCTCACCTTTGATCCGTCCCATATTTGAATCGCCTTTGTAAACGCACCGTAGGCTATTAAGGTATTTGCACAACAAAATAATAGTGACCACAGTTGGACACTGTTTAATTGAAACAATGCGCCAAAATCACTAAAAGGGATAAGAACAATAAAACCAATACTGTAAATTAAAATAGTCAATTGTTTGACGGTAAAGCTGAGCAGCAATTGCTTTTGCGCTAGTGCATAACTTGCCCAAGCTAAGGCTGAAAAAATAGTGATCAACACACCAATTATATTTTCATCCTCCGACGCAATAATGACAGGAATACGCTCACTAAAAAACAATACCAATCCGGCAAATAGGATAATCACCCCTGCTCCTTGCTGCCGATTAAATCGCTCTGAATACAATAAGACACTTCCCAACATCAGCGCAAATGGCGCAATTTGCATCACAATCTGAACAGTACCTGGACTTATATAAATCAACGCAAACACATTAGTCACATAGTTAATGACTAACAATATTGCAGTGACCATTACAACAATAACGATCTTGTTACTTGCTTGGCGGGCTTTTGGCAATGACTTGGAAAAAAACAATAGTACAAAAAGAACGAAAGCGGCGACAACAAAACGATAAGCCGTGATCGTATATGCATCCATTTGCTGCAACAGTATTTTTAAAAAAACAGGTAAAATACCCCACAAAAATGCGGTAAGCAAAGCAAGTAAAAAACCTTGTGTAGAGCGAGAGCTTGTAATAAACACTGTCTAATGACTCGTTAATATGTGGACCGCAAGAATGCGCAGTGGTAACAGGAGCGTAAAGTAATCTAAACACAGCTAAACGGCAACGATTAATATCGTTCAATACTGCCATTTGGTATGCTCAATATACTGTGGGGTTCAACCGCTCTAGTAGAGTATCGTTGATACTTTACTAGAGCTTTGTAGCTTGTAATTTGGCAACATATCTTAAACGACTTTACCAGCCTCTGTTGCTGCAAGAACTTCGTTGAGACTGCCTGTTTTACAGTCGTAAATATATCCATAAATTGGAATTTCACTTGGAACCATTGAATTATTTCTAATTCGCTGAACATCTTCTAAAACACTTTTTTCTTGATCGCTTATTGTTAACCAATTGATGTACTTGCCGTCGGTCGTGCCACCTCCAGCATTGCTATCAGTCCAACCGGAAGCATCTACGCTTGATGTTTTTAAGCTTCCCTCTAATAAATCACCCATTATTTCCGTGGTAAATGTTTCCATGCCACAGTCAGTATGATGAATGACAAACCATTCTTTGGTACCGAGCAGTTTGTAAGAAATGACTAACGAGCGGATCGCATCATCACTAGCTCTTCCACCAGCATTGCGGATTACGTGGGCATCGCCCTCTGCAAGCCCCGCGTATTTGGCAGGATCTAAGCGTGCGTCCATACATGTCAGTATGGCAAACTGCCTTGCTGGAGGCATTGGCAAATCGCCTTTTTCTCCAAAATCAGCTGCGTAGGCAGCATTTGCCGATACCACTTCTTTAACTATTTTACTCATCTAAATTCTCCTTGAGAAACACTCATATCGTTTGTTTTACTTTAATTACGCTTGATTACGCTTAAATATTTACTCAAACAATTGTTTGACTGAATAATCAGATTAAACGTTCTTAGCAAATACTCATCTTTTCATGTTACAACAAATACTAGCTTAGATAAAAAATAGCGCATGATGAATTGCCGTTTTTTATCATCTGTTTTGATTTAAGATATAATCAATTAGTATTCAACACCCGACAACCTGACTCTCAGTTCAACTATTTAGGCAGATGAGGGCTAGTATCCCCATGCATTTCTATACATCGCATCCGTTTGAATAAGGCTTTGCTTTTTAAACTCACTATTTGTTAACCTTCTTACACTTTATCCAATTAGAGAGACACGTTATGCGAAAGACACTCGCTTTGATTACATCTTTATCTTTACTTAGCTACTTATTGGTTTTGCCTCCGGCCATTGCGCAACAAAAGGATGCGCCACAATCGAATAGTAGAATGCTACCAGTCGATACTGAAGTGGTTACCAAACACAGTGCCAAAATTAATGGTAAGAAGGTGTCCTACACCGCCACTGTTGGCACCCAACCAGTATGGGATAAAGAAGGTTTGCCAATTGCGTCATTGTTTTACACCTATTACGAACGGCAAGATATAGATAAACGTGAAGCAAGACCCATTGTTTATTCATTCAACGGCGGTCCGGGTTCAGCATCAGTATGGATGCATATTGCTTACACTGGTCCCAAGGTACTCAATTTGAGTGACGAAGGTTACCCCATTCAACCCTATGGCGTACAAGACAATCCCTACTCTATTTTAGACGTTGCTGACATTGTCTTCATTAATCCAGTTAATACAGGCTATTCTCGCGTATTGCCTAATGAAGATGGAGAAATGCCCTCTCGCGACAAGCAAAAAGAGAGTTTTTTTGGCGTCAATGCCGACATAAAATACTTAGCAGAGTGGATGAACACCTTCACTTCTCGCAAAAATCGCTGGCAGTCCCCTAAATACTTAATTGGCGAAAGCTATGGAACTACCCGGGTTTCGGGTCTTGCTCTCGAATTACAAAATAGTCAGTGGATGTATTTAAACGGCGTTATTTTAGTCTCACCAACCGACATTGGACTTGACCGTGATGGACCCGTTAAACAAGCGAATCAACTACCATACTTTGCTGCTGCTGCATGGTATCACGGTGTTCTTCCACAAGAGCTACAGGAAAAAGATCTGCTAGAAATGTTGCCAGAAGTGGAAGCATTTGCGCTTGATAACTACTTACCGGCACTCGCAAAAGGAACCATGTTAAGTGGCGATGCACGCGAAAAAATGGCTGAACGCGTTGCTTATTATTCTGGCATTTCTAAGGAGGCTGTTCTTGATAATAATCTAGCGCCAAGCGCAAGTTTCTTTTGGAAAGAGCTACTTCGTGATCAGAACCGCACTATTGGCCGACTCGATTCGCGCTACTTGGGCATCGACGAAAAACGTTCAGGCGACCGTCCCGATTACAATGCAGAACTGACTTCTTGGTTGCATTCTTTCACACCTGCAATTAACTATTATTTGCGTGAAGAATTAAACTTCGTTACCGATATGAAATACAATATGTTCGGCCCAGTTCGCCCTTGGGATAGGAGCGATAACAACAGCGGTAGACAATTGCGCCAAGCCATGGCCCAAAACCCGTATTTGAATGTGTTGATTCAATCGGGCTACTTCGATGGCGCAACCAATTACTTTGATGCTAAATATAACATGTGGCATTTGGATCCCAGTGCTCAAATGAGTAGCAGAATTGAGTTCAAAGGCTATAGAAGTGGACACATGATGTATTTACGACGCGCCGATTTAGAAAACGCGAATAACGACATCAGAGCGTTTATTCTTAAATCTGACTCAAAAGGTCAGCCGGCCGAATATAAGTTAGAAAAATAGCTCACATATTAAGCGCATCAGGACCTGTCACCCGACTAGGCTCTATGCAAAGTGCAATGCCTTACGGATTGCACTTTGCGTTCTCCCTCGCCCTTCCCTCCCGCCTTTTTTGGCATCATTAAATTCAGGGCATAGTACCTAAAATGCTGAATGGGTCAGCTCACTCCTAGGGTAGATACGAATATTTGATATAGGTCAACGTTATTTAGCATGCGCTGATTTAGAGTATTCAGTATTAATAACCAACACGTTCTTAATGAACTTCAAAATAGCAATATCCAACGTTATCTAAAACAGATAAAGGTAATTGCAAATCTCATGTTTATAGAATTTTAATAGGGGTCGCGTTATGAGCAACAAAAAAAACAAATCAGATTTACAGAAAAGCTATCAAGCGATGGTTGATAACGTCGAGGAGTTTGTGATCAAAGAGGGTAAAACCTTGCAACAGGCCTTTCATGCTGCAGAACAGAAATTAAATGCCGCTAAGGATATGAGTAAAGAGAAAATTCAGCAAGCGAGTAAAGAGCTACAGAGTAATTTACGCTTGTTGAGTGAAACCGTAGAAGGAGTCGGTGAAGCTTATAAGGAAAGAATTAAGTTTGATTTGGCATACGTGAATAATTCAATCTGGAGCAAACTACAGACGATCGCCAAATCAAATACTGTAGACTTAATGGAATTTTCCAGAACACTACAAGACCGAGCACAAAAAGCCGTAACAGAAAGTCACCTCGCGGCACATCAGGAACACACTGAGTGGCGTTCTGAAAGTGCTTTATGGCAAGATGAAGTGGACTATTGGACAAAGGAAAACGATCTAGCATTGAAAAAACTAAACGAGATTGAAGCGATAATAAAGCAACAAAACACGTTGTTTAATAAACATGCTAATGCCATTCAAACTCTCATTAAAAAAACTGAAAAACACGAAGAAAGCATGAAGAATGTTGAGCAGGATTATAGTAGTGAAACATTCAAAGCCAAAGATGATAAACAAGTTGCTAAACATCAAAAAGAAAGGCAATTACATGCTGAACAATCAGAGTCTCATTATGCATTAAAGACACATCATTTTAAGATAATGGCGATGATCAATATCTTGCACAAAGAACTACATAAAGCAGATTGATAATCTAACAATATTGATCTGGCACATTCAGGTATACAACCTGATATGTGCCACAGAGCGACATTCAAATCAAGAAACTCGTTTGAAATCAGCAACCGCTTATAAATTCATGTAAATGGTATCTAACCTTAAAAATAATACTTATAAGAGGCGCCGGCGCCAAGATCAGGACTACTATCACTCATACCAACAAAGGTATATGCAGATAGCCCCCAAGACTCTTTTGTTCTATGTGAAACAAACAAGCTCACCTCGCGAATATCATCGGTATTCTCAAAAGAAGATTGTCTATAATCAAAGGCGATACCAACTTTGGTTTTTATTGAGTAGCGAAACACCGCACCGACAGAACCAAACCAGACGTCATCAACATTCAATCCTTCAGGCTCCCCTCTCATTTTATAACCGAGTGTTCCCATCAAGTAATAACCATCGAAATATTTATAAATATTACTTTGTAATGAATAGTCTGTTTCACCAGAACCAAGGCCTTTAGTTTCGTCTGCAGTGCCAAACTTTATCTTCGCGCCAATATCAACTGCAATATCTGATCTATCATTTCGATATACATCTAAGAACGTAAATCTAGCGATTATATCACCAAGACCTTTTTCAGTTCGGTACTCACCTTCTCCTACGATAATTTCACCATCATTACCGGTAGTTGTCGTTCCACTTGGTGCTCGAATCGAAATGTATGGAACCGTTAAGCCAACACTTAAGGACTCTCCTAGGTAACCAAACGTCACTGGAACATATAAATCTTCAATGGTTCGATCACCGCCATACTCTCCGCTAGAATGTTCCGCACCTATCGCTACAATAAAATCATTAGATTGAGCAACACATTCGCTACCCGCAACGGCTGACAGAAATGCTATTGCATAGCGTAGACTATTGTTTTGTGTTTTCATAAACTCAAACTCCTTTCATTACACTATCATTAGGAATCGTCAGACGTGCGCTGCTGCAACTTTTCAGACAATCGTTTCTGCATCTGCTCCTGATGTTCCATGCGAATTTTATCTCGCTGCTGCTCTGATGTCGCGGATTTGAGCATCTGACGATAGGCCTGTCGCTCTTGTTCTGTGATTTGGTCTCCCCCATAAATAAAACCACCGGCACCATCATCAAATAAGGCCTTGTTTTGACTTTGCATGTGAATCTGTTGCTGGTGTTCTGTGCGTATTTGCTTGCGCTCTTGTTCTGAACTAGCGGATTTTAATGTTTGGCGATATTGTTGTCGTTCTTGTTCTGTCATTTGATAACCGCCATAGATAAAACCACCGACATCATCACTCAATAATGGGCTATTTAATCTTTGCGCCTCTAGCTGCTGTTGATGTTCAGCACGAATTTGCATGCGTTGTTGTTCGGATGTCGCTGTTTTGAGTCTTTGACGGTATGACTTTCGTTCTTGCTCAGTCATTTCTTGAGCTCCAAAAATAATCCCCCCCATACCATCACTCATTCTGTCTCTGTCTCTGTCGCCCTCCATATCACGAGTGCGGTCCTGAGCTCTGTCCATGTTTCGGTCAGCTTGATACTCTCTATCCACCCTTTGCTCTTTGTTTTTATCGCGGCTTTGTTCCTGTTGCGCGGCAGCTGCGTATGAAGTCAAGGATGTAATACCGACTACCCCAACAAGTGCTAGCACAGGTAATTTTATACGTGTCATATATTTCTCCAATTTTAAATATCAATATTCACTACAATAGGAATAGGAACTGGCCTATCCGCCTGTTTTAGATTCACATTTTTAGAAGATGGAAATTTGACGTAAATCAAACAGTATTTCTTTATTTAAAAATAACTTACAGTGACTATTTCCTGGTAACTAGCCAATCGTGGAAACAATGAAAGAAATCTTTTTTTATTAGTTTTTTAGGATATTGACAATTTGCCAGTGGCTTTTTTTCTTGGCTAAATCTAGTGCAGTCATTCCTTTTAAATTTTTAGTTTTTGCATTCGCACCATATCGAATGAGAATCTTTAAAATCTCAAGGTGCCCTGCCTCAGCCGCAGCCATAAGAGGGGTATATCCGTAGTCGTTAGCGCCATCAACATTCGCATTCAAGTCAAGTAATTTACGGGTTATTTGAGCATCATTATTTTCCACTGCGATTAACAGTGGTGTCATTCTACTATGCGATGATTTGGCGTTAAGCAGCGCCTTATTCTTTGATAGGATGTCCACTATCTCAATGTTGCCGGTTCCTACCGCAAGCATGAGAGGAGTAATACTTCTATTATCAAGCGTGTTTACGTCAGCGTTTACCGACAATAAGTATTCGGTGAGTTTGTTTTTTTTCCGCATCACAGACCAACTCAGGGCCGTCAGTCCCGCGCTATCTTGGTACTCGATATTAGCCCCCTTATTGATTAATGCCTTCACAATATCAATATGACCGGCTGCAGTCGCTAAAATGAGTGCGCTTCTTCGGTTTTTATCAAGCATGACAACGTTAGCCGAAGCGCCTTGGTCGAGTAAATGTTGGACCTCTGTTAATTTGTTCATTGTGACCAAACGAAGTAAAACTAGATCGTTAGCGCTCAGTTCTTGAGCCGCACTATGGTAACGTTCCGGTTGTATGGGATTTGCTGTTACATTCCATGCCAGCAAATTAGTGGCTGCAAATACAGAAATCAGTATAAATTGTGTTTTGCCAATCAATTATCCACTCCCCATAGAATAAAGCTAATAACAGCATAATGTAGGCACCAATAGTGAATCAATATCACCATCGATGCCTCTTCCTCCTTGTATAATTAATTAACGGCGTACTCTTGTTATAGCGGTAGCTGTATCATTATTGCTATCAGTATCGTCATTCGCAATTACCGTCGCAGTCCATGTAAACGTTGTTGGAGCAGATGGTGCGGTCCAATTAAAGACAAAACTAACACTATCGCCATTTAACACATCACTAAACACCTCGCTGAACTGCACAGTTTCGCCTCTGGAGGACACCCCTTCAACTATAACAGTCCCTTCAGCGCCATCCGCGGGTCCATTATTAACAATCTCAACTGCCACGATCTGTTCAGAATTAATAGTCGCTCTTGACGGAACGGCAATGCTCACCAGTGCCATGTCAATATTACTAGGTGGAGGTGGTGGCGTGTCATCTTGACCTTCATATTCTAAAATCAATTTGGCACTGTAAATTGCGGTCGATTTAGCATCACCTTTGATGTAAAAAGCGACATCGAAGTCACTGGTCATCGGTAAACCATTCGTTGTGTAAGGCACACCATTTATCGTTCCGGCAACAGTAACAAATTCATTTTGGTTTACATCAACCCAACCAGCGCTGGTTGCTAGTGGAGAAGGACCTTGGCTGTCGTCCCAATCTAGCAGGTTAATCACTGTAGTAACTCGTTCACCTACTTCATACTTAATATTGTCACTCTTAAACGGTGGCGCACTGCACTCGATTTTTGGGATTTCTAGTCCCGGCAGGTCTTGACCAAACTTGTTTGGCTTCAATCGCCAACGTGGGCCAGATACTAATTCAAGACCATCAGCAACTAACTCGTCATCACTTTTGGGAAAAGCACTCCCGATGAAGTTATAAACACCATTTGCTTTCCCGTCTGTGCTAACGTAAGACCATTCAAATGGGTCACGATTAATTGTCGTATAATAAGCGTTAGTGAAAGCATTGTAGAGATCTGCTGAGAATGCATAGGGATCATCTTGAGCTAAAATACCTGGTGTTGCGTTTTTCTGCAGTGCGAATGGCATATTACGAAGAACAGTACCAGTGCCAATTGCAGTCGCAGGTGACTCGCTTTCAATAAAATCACCGTCACCTTCATAGCAGGATACGGTTGACTTCCACACTTCTGGTTCGGGAGAGCTATCCTCAGGATCAAAATTCTCTATAAAGTAAGATGGTGTGCGGCCAGTGGCAGCCTCATTCTCTAAGTCTTCAGGACGTATCTGATCGTTAGGGTTATTGGTGATAAGGTGATCCACTTCCAAATAAGCTTTGGTTACCACAAAAGGCTCTACTAAATCGGGATCTTTCCATTCATCCGGCAATGCCAAGCGAGCATACATTCTCACGTCGTTGGGACGCTTGTGTAATCCACCCCAACCATAAAGTGGCTTCCCATCATCTTTAAGTTGAACCGAATAGTCAGTGGTCAATGCGATGTTATTAAGCATATCGGTTTTGTCATTGGGAAACATTTGGCAACCCGCAGGAACGCCAATCTCATCACACGGAACTGGGTTCTCCAGTCGCGGACCTAGTTCACCATCGACTAAGATTAACGCGTTATCATCCAAAGGGGCATCAGCACAATTAAACTCGAGGCTACCGCTCTCTGTCCTAAGTATTTGCTGTTCACCAGTGACGGGATCTGCAAACTGATAGGGGATGGTTTCATGGCAGCTCAGTACATGTTCCATGGCAGTATAGTGCTCGGTCTCGCACTTTACAGACGTGCCTCCTAATCCCTGACACCAGGTACCTAATGGGGCTTTGACTTTATATTTAAGCGTTGGAGCATTTGATACTCTGATGCCACCACCGGGTTCATTCCCAACAAAACCTTCAGCATAGTCATAATCTCTAATTTTCCCTTCAGCGCCCAGAAAGTCAACAACGTAATAGCCAAATTCACTGTCTACTGGATATAGTCTCACCCCAGATTTATCTAAAAAATCGGTAATTTGAGTACAAGGAAAGTCACCAATACCGCAAATAATTGAAGGATCATTAGTACTCCCAGAAGTGCCATAAGTTGTCCCCGTAAATCCTCCCAAAATATCATTCACCGAAAATACATGTACTGATTCATGCGCAGCAAATGCAGTGCTGTGTAATGCTGCTGTAATTATCGCTATTGCAATAGGAGATTTTTTCATATTTTTTATCAACATAGTTTTTCACCTTAAAAATTTTTTATCGCTTTTTAATTTAAATTTCGCTGTCCCTTTTTCTCACGGCGGGTAACACGAAAACCAAATACAGCCATCATTCCCGCGCTCATTACCCAAAGTATTGATGGTTCAGCTACCGCAGTTGCATACCCTTCACTGTAAGTCGTACCGTAAATGGTCTTACTTTCCCCAGCTCCAAGTGTAAAACTCAAGCTGTTCTCGAGAAAAATATCGTTAAACAAATCACCTCCAGCAAATAACTCAGCTGAAGAGAAAAGCAAAAATTCATTTGGGGAATCTACATCAACTAAACTCACTTCTGCATAGCTTCCACCATCATCATTTGCATCAAATAAACCTGAGAATTCCAAATAGGTGCTGACAAAGGATGTAAACAAAAGATCAAATGTGATTGCTCTGCTTCCATTGCTAGTATTTACGAAAGACAAGGCAAAATCTGTGGCTGCACGAGAATCTGCCGTACCGGTAGCAATCGCCGAGAATCCAGCTTCACCTAACGATTCTGAATATTGAAAAAATGCATCACCGATAGTCCAGACTGAAGCAAGAGTCGGTTCAATGTAGGTAAAAAAAGAGGCATCGCCATCACCGGTTGTTGCCATATAAGTGTCAAAAGTGCTACTAGTTAATATCGATATTTCATAATTTGGAGCATTGCCGCTGCCAGATCCGCCACCAGTCCCATTGCCGCTGCCAGAACCGTCACCACCAGCACTGGTAACACTTATCGAGGTGAGCTCAAATTCAGCATAACTATTATAAATTACCCCTGCACTGGCCTGGAATGAGGCAATCAATGCAAAGCCCGCAATTATTAACGCCTTAAATAGTAGGCCTATCTTTCTTTGTATTGTTTCCATGCTTACTTCCTTTTTAAGTTAATGGCGAACGACATATTCGCATTCAGTTTATTTGCCTTTTTTTGAATTTTTGAAATTCATAAATCTGCTTCTCAAAAATTTAAATGCTTTAATTCAAGCATCCATTTACTCTCAGAGAGTAAAGCGCCGGAAGCGGACAAAATCCGACGTACTTCACTTTTTTTGACAATGCCGGTATCTGGAGACACCCATAACTTTCTGTCTGTTTCAACGGTTTTTCCCCTCTTGTTATTTGCATAAGTAAATAGATATTTGTAGGATTCTTTATGATTAATTTGGTTTGCTTGGTAGTGACCTAAAGGGGTATCAATCATCTGTGTGGCATCGACACTAATTTCGCGCTTCCCTTCTGTAATTGGGCCAGATGCCGCGCCCCCATATACTGTAAAAAAATCAATAGTCTTTTTATCAGAGGCAACAAGAGGAGCAGGCACGGCCCGTAAGCCTTTTTCAAACGCTGTACCAATAACATATTCATTGCCGTATGCGTTGGACAGTTCAAATAATTCCCCGTCCGCCTCTTGCCACACATCTTGTGTATCAATTTGACGTTCACCAGTTGCGAGAAAGGTTATTATTGTGCGTAAGGTAAATATCTTTTTGTCTTGATAATGTAACCTACCTGGCTTAAATTCAGCGACCACTGTGACGGCCGACATGAATATTGGCTCGTCTCTTTTAGATATTCTTACATCACCCGAAAACTCCAGCATATCGCCTAATTGGTAAAGCCTAATTTGGCTTGTAGGTCGTGTTAGGGGGGGGGAAGTTGTCTCATCAATTATTTCGCTTCCACATGCACTTAACATTAAAAGAGCGAAGCTGATTAGCATCGTTCTTAAAAAATAAACTTGACTATTTATCTTGCATGCATCAAGCCTTTTCCTTATTAAAATGAATCGCTTCTTGTTCATTGTGGTGACCCTCGAGCTGACTTTTACTCTTTTGTGAGAGACCCAATCGTGATGATATTGGCCTGCTTGATTCATATCTATTTCCTTTATAACTTTCTTACTAAAAACCAACTATGCCAACTCTGATTAATAGTGCTGTTTTCGGATAAACACGGATCTGCAAAATACCAACAGCCAGCGAATGTGCCTTTTTCTTGAAACTGAAATTAAAGATAAATTGAAATGAAATTAAATGTTTGACACACGTCAAATTTTGAAGATTAATCGTTGGATGAATAAAAAGAGAAGATTGGAAATAGTCTTTGTATTGTTGATGTGGGTCAGTTTATTGCGAGCGTAACGCTGATATTAAAGAGTATATCAATTCAAAACGGAAAGTATGTTATGTCAGTCAGTCAATATTGTGATAAGAAAATCAGTACATTAACGCAAGATTCATCCATTCTGGAAGCTGCTCAATTGATGCGTACAAATCATGTGGGCGAAGTCATTATAGTTCAGCGTCAACAGGGTAAAACTGTTCCTGTCGGGCTTATTACTGATCGTGATTTAGTGATCGAAATAATCGCCATGGAAATAGACATCGATAAGATAACCTTGGGCAGCATTATGTGTTTAGAGTTGATAACGGTAAATCACGACAGCAGCCTAAAACAAGCGCTTGAGCTGTTGCAAACTAATGGAATACGAAGAGCGCCAGTAGTAGACAGCAAGGGGGCATTATTTGGCATTATTGCCATCGAAGGCATATTAAAAGTGTTAAGCCAAGATATGACAAAGGTACTCAAGCTTTTTAACAACGAACGTCGTATTGAAAAACAGTTCCGATCGTAGACTGGTCTATATGACAGCAAATAATATTGATATAGCCAACGTCTTTGAAGAGGCAGCTGATATTCTCACTTTGCAGGGAGCAAACTTCTATCGCATTCGGGCTTATCGAAAAGCTGCGGCGCAACTTCGTAATATGGACACTGAGGTTGCCGACTATGTTAAAAAAGGTCAAGATCTAAGTCAATTACCTGCTATTGGGAATAAATTAGCCAAAAAAATAATCGAAATCATTCAGCAGGGTCACTGTTCTGAACTGGAGGCTTTGCGCGAGCAAAGCCCATTTGGTCTGACTGAATTGTTACATATTCCCGGCCTTGGCCCAAAACGCGTAAATGCGTTAGTGCACGTGTTAGGTGTACATACCCAAGAACAACTTTTGCAGGCAGCAAAAGACGGTAGAGTTAGTTCTGTTGCTGGACTGGGTCAGAAAATTCAGACCAACATCATCCATACTATAGAATCTAACCTAAAGCGAAAAACGAGACTTAGTCGCGCCATTGCAAAACAATATGCCGATCCCCTTTTGGCTTATTTAAAACAAACACCGGGTGTCAAAAAAGCAGTAATTGCCGGCAGTTATCGTCGCTGCAAAGAGACTGTCGGGGATATTGATATATTGGTAACGACAGGAAATGGAGATAGCGTAACTCACGCTTTTATTAACTACGAGCAAGTGCGCGATGTGTTGTCCACCGGACCAACACGTAGCTCAGTTATCTTATATTCTGGCCTGCAGGTTGACCTACGTGTTGTGCCCAACGATTGTTATGGTGCAGCTTTGTATTATTTTACAGGCTCGCGATCACATAATATTGCACTGCGTTTGCGCGCCAAAGCACGCGGACTTAAAATTAATGAATACGGTGTGTACAAAGATAAAAGACATATAGCGGGAGAAACTGAAGGATCAGTATTAGCTGCGATAGGCTTACCTTGGATCCCACCTGAATTACGAGAAAATAGCGGAGAAATTGATGCGGCGCAACAGCGTCAATTGCCTACTTTGGTAACACGTGACGATATTAAGGGAGACTTACATTCTCACACAACTGCAAGCGACGGACATCACAGCCTTGAACAAATGGCCGAGGCCGCAAAAATAGCAGGCCTTGAATATCTAGCAATTACAGAACACTCCAAACGATTGAATATAGTACACGGTTTGGATGAAAGACGGCTGATAGAGCAAATAGATGAAATCAATAAACTTAACAGTCGATTCAGAGGATTTAAATTATTGAAGGGTATTGAAGTCGATATACTAGAGAATGGTGATCTAGATGTATCCGATAAAGTCCTCTGTGAGCTCGACCTGGTGATTGGTGCAGTGCATAGTAACTTTCATTTATCGCGAAATAAACAAACTGAGAGGATTATGCGAGCGATGGACCGACCTTACTTTACGATACTAGCGCACCCTTCTGGTCGTCTATTGGGAAGCCGTGAAGCTTATGATTTAGATATGAAACGCATTATACAGCACGCTAAACAGCGGGGATGCTTTCTGGAATTAAACGCACAACCATTGCGTCTCGATTTGAACGCGCTGCACTGCAGAATGGCGAAATCTGCAGGCGTACTGGTGAGTATTAATTCCGACGCTCACCAACTCACTGATTTTAATAACCTACAATATGGGGTGGATCAAGCGCGGAGAGGTTGGTTGGAAAAAGCCGATGTATTGAATACTCGCTCATTGTCCGACCTGCTTAAGTTGTTCGGGCATACATAATGCCGGTTTTGCTGCACCTAAAGCAGGTAGCTAGCACTCAAGTTGGAGTTTTTAGCATTCGAGGCGCAGGCACATTTAATGGCATCGCCCCATCCAGTTTTATGGCTATTTTACGCTATTAAGATACGCGTTAACGTCAGCTTGTAAATTAGTGTTTGTGCACCACTATCTATTTTAGTTTGTGCATATTAATCTTTCCAACTTAACGCTAAGAATTGCTGTATGTTTCCTCTCAGTAATAAAAGAAGCACCGATTGCTCCTCAGTATTTTTTTTAAGCGCTTCGTTAAGCATTACATTGAAGTCCTGAACATTACTTATTGGGTTACGATTGACCTGTAAGATGATAGTGCCAGGTTCAATACCAGCCAAGGCCGCCACTGAACCTGGTTCAACAGCGGTAACAATGACCCCTTTGTCCTGAACAATGTCATATTGCTCGGCTAAACTTGAAGTGATATTTTCTACCACCATTCCCAGCTCTTCTCTAGTAACGGCATTTCCAGAAAGCGTAGCCTTATCATTCTGGATGGAGCCCACTACAACGAGCAAGTTAATACGCTTCCCTCTGCGTACAACCGAGATATCTTTTTTACTATTAGGCTTGCTTAGCGCCACTAAATTTCGAAACTTACCAACCGTAGTAATGGGAGTTCCATCAAACTGGGTAATAACGTCGCCTTGTTCTAAACCTGCTTTAGCCGCCGGTGAATCTGACATAACCTGTGAAACTAATATACCGTCGTTATCTGTTAGTCCAAATGATTTAGCGAGCGAGTCGGATAGTTCCTGTACCACAATCCCTAAATGACCACGAATGACTTCGCCTTTGCTCATTAGCTGCTCACCAATACTCTCCACTAAATTAATTGGGATCGCAAACCCAATGCCCATATAGCCACCACTGCGGGAAAATATTGCGGTATTCATACCAATAACTTCACCGTCAATATTGACTAATGGACCACCAGAATTACCAGGATTGATTGCTGCGTCGGTTTGAATAAAATCTTCATAGTCGTTTATACCCAAACTTGTTCGTCCCGTAGCACTAACGACGCCTACTGTTAGACTGTGACTTAAACCAAAAGGGCTACCAATTGCGATTACCCATTCTCCAACCTCTAATACTGAAGAGTCACCTAATAGAGCTGCTGGAATATTACTCGTATTAATTTCGATCAAAGCAACATCTGACTGTGGATCGGCACCAACGACTTGTGCATAAAATTTGCGATCGTTTTGCAGTACCACCGTGATCTTTTCAGCATTTTCAATAACGTGATTGTTGGTCAAGATATATGTTTTGTCTTTAAGTAAACCCTCTTTAACTTTAAATACAAACCCTGAGCCTTGCCCTATCATTTCACGCTGGTTTTGTGGCAATCGAGGCGATTTATATTCGTCAAAGCGTTCACCAAAAAATCGCTCAAACAAATCGTTGCCAAACCAATTTTCATCATTAAATGGAAATCGAAACGTCGGCGCTACTGTTTTCCTTCCCTCTACTTGAATAAACACGACTGATGGCGATACCGCTCTTGATACGTCAGCAAATGCCTTACTGGTTTGTCGTAAGTTTTCAATCCCGTTATCTTGTGCGGCTGCTATTGCCCAACTAAAAGACATTAGCGCTATCAACAACATTCTAAACAGTATAGTTACATATCGGTTCATTCGCATATTACCCCTGATACCAATCCCTTTTAATATATGGAATTAATTGGTATTTAATCATTCGATTCTGCCTACTAGATCTAATATTTCTGTTAATTTGACTTTACTTCAGTCATCGGTCTCTCTAATTGACTGTGATGGCCACTCACCTCTTTGAGCATTGCAACAACGGGCTCTATATTTAAGGCGTGTAAAGGGCTGGCAGTGTTCATATGTGAATTCCCAGTAAAAGCGACTATATCCCCAATTGATACAATTCCAGCAAGTGTTCCATCCGCATTCGTCACCATTATCCTACGCACACCATTACTTTTCATTTTATTTAAACAGTCTTGAAGCGAATCATTTTGTTGACAACAACTTAGTTTTTGGCCGTAGATGAATTCCTCTGGTGTCATTGACCACAGCGGTTTATGCTTTAACATGGCGGCCATTGCTATATCTCGGTCTGTTACGATACCAATCGGCTTGTTTTCATCATCTACGACTGGAATAGCGCCACAGTCATGCTCCCACATCAGTCGCGCAACATCATCAAGACTAGACTGCGCTTCACACGTCTTTACATTCAGACTCATTATTTCGTTAATATTCATTAGTTAATGTTCCTACTTTAAGGTAACTTTTTCTTAACTCAGCATAAAGCCGCTAGAACTAAGCTATGTAAATTGAACATTAGTGAAGTGTAAGTTTATTAACGCAGTAACAATTGACCTAAGTCAAATTTAGGTTTTTGTTGGTCTAGAAGGGATGATTTAAATCGCTAGATTTGTTTAAAATTAAAATGAGATTAAGAAGTTTGTCTTTAACTGCTTTGCGAAAAAAGTAGCGACTATAGCCTATTTGGCCAAGTCATTAAAATCCTCAACAAAGTCAGCAATTTCACTAAGCAAATGCGCTCTTTGCTCATCAGTTGCAAGGGCATCAACAGCAAGCAAAAATGCCTTGTAAGTATTACGATTTTCATCGTTACGTTGATTAAGCAATTCACCTCGATATTGTTCTGGCTGCATGAGCAAGCGTTTCAACTTCGCTTCAAATTCATCGCCTCTATCAGGCTCGTTAAATAATGAACGCAGCTCCGCTTGATATCGAACACGATACTCAAGCCATAACGCGCCATTTGAATGGTATTGAGCATACATATTTTCAATCAAACTTTCCTGCTCACTATTGATATCACCTAACCAACGCTCAAGATTTTTCATGTTGCGCTTAATAGACTTTTTCTTACGTTGTTCAATGGACTTGGTTAATAACTCTTCTCGCTCTTGTGCCTCTTCCTCGTTCAATGCTTCAATTTCTTTGAACATAGAGTTTACTTGCTTTTGCGAGAGCATCGGTGCCATTTCGACTAAGTCAGGAATTATTCTAGATTTGAGTCTCGTCCAATGTTCGGTTACTTTTTGCTGGTGATAGTCCATCTTATCAAGACTGAGTTGTTGCATCTGAATGTCGACTGATAACTCGTTCAAATGAGCTATGTATTTAGGGATTTCATCGTTTTTGTGCCACTCAAGCCAAGCGGCCAATTTCACATCGACTACTCTCTCTTGCTCTTCGCTTAGCGCTACAAAATCATCAACATACCAATATACCAACCAATCTAAATTTTTATATACAAATTTTGTGGAACAACCTGACAACAGCAATATAAAGCTAATCACAATAATCTTTTTCACTCTACCCTACTCCATCGTTAATTATTTTTCTCCCTAGTTATTACGACAACGAAGATATTAAAGGTTTAACATTCCGATAAAAAATGACGGTTATGACCCCAGGTTCACATAAGCATTTAATATCAAATTACATTTTCAGGCTCAAACGTTCCCACAAAGCGCAAAAAACGCTTAAATGAAAGCGTTTTTCTGGAAATTTCAGATCGTAACTGATTAATAACTAATATTCACTCTTTTCAGCCAATGCACCCACCACCAAGCGGGCCCAATTAACAAATAGCGTAAATCTTCAAAAAATGACGGTTTTTTACCTTCTAAATGATGTCCGATAAATTGCAATATCCACATTACAACAAACAAACTTAAACTAAACATCCACACTGAAATAGTAAACATGACGAGCAACTTGATGACACCAAAGGCAGCCAAAGTAAGCAATGTCATTGCTGCACCTATTGGCCCAGACAGTTTAAAGTAATAATACAATGTTGGAATAGCGAGTACGTGTGCGAATGTAATATTCATGGCTTGCATAAACTCAGGCACAGGAATCGACCAAAGCAAGCCTATCGTGACAAAGTAAATAGCAGGAACAGCGACGGCGTGTATCATGATATTGGTTCTATTGGTGTGACTTTCACCATACTTAGTAATTAACCGCTCGACTTCGCGCATTTGATTCCTCTCTATTATTATTGTTATTTTGGATTGTTAACTTTGGACGTTTATTTTAACAAACAGTTTACAACGTGATCATGTATCGCTCAAGTAATCGTTCAAGTTGATTATCGTGGTCGTCAAACTTTATACCGTAAGCATGGTAGTCTTTTTCAATACGCACATTTTTGACTTTTGCCCCTAACAGCAATGTCCTTTCTGCTAATTCAACACATAGCGTGATTTTTTCGTCACCCTCTATGACCTGGAGTGCCGTGTGAAAAGGAATGAGCAACTTACAACCATTTTGTGAAATATCAACAATAAGTCCTTCTTCTTCTTTATTTTCCTGCTCATCCAGAACCACTTCCACGGGTACACCTGAAATAGCACGTTTCTCAGACCTCAGTCCCAATTTTTGCAAAGCGGATGGAAAACTGGTGATCAACATGGGCACGGGGGAATGAATCACTTTAAGAACACGCGTTTTAAAAGCCACGACCTCACCATAAGGTTCATCGAGAACATAGCGGATGACAATACGCATATCAGGTTCTATTAGATGCGTTGTGTTAACTGCTTCTGTTGATGCTGGGTATCTGAAAAACAAGCAGTGCTGACCATCGTTACCAAAGTAAGTTGTTTGCAGGCGCACAGGCTCCTCATATGCAATCAATTGCATATCGGCTTCGGTGTTTGGCAACAAACACAATAAGGCATTTATGTCGGTTGATAGCGTGCTAGGTTTCACTGAATTTCCTTTTCCGAATGACAATTGGTCGGTCACAAGCAACTGATAACATGGTAATATAGTGACTTGATAAAACTTATCTATAAGCTAACTAACATAGGCGTCCATCCATGGCAGACATGCTCACATACCAAATCGTTCCTGAAAATCTAGCTGAGCACGTTTTTAATGTCAAACTTTGTATTCCTGCATCAAAGCACAATGTTATTCATTTAACGCTACCTGCATGGATACCGGGTAGTTATATGATTCGCGACTTTAGTAAAAATATTCACAGCATAGAAGCAACTTCATCGGGTAAAGAAAAATCATCTATCCGTCAAGTAGACAAACACACGTGGCAAGTCGAAAATGCAGCGCTCGGACTCGAAGTAACATATCAAGTTTATGCCTTTGATTTATCTGTGCGCGGTGCCTATTTATTTGACGAATATGCATTTTTTAATGGAACCAGCACATTTTTAGAAGTCAAGGAGTTTACTGAAAACTCTGCTACACCAATCTTAGTCAATATCATCAATAACCAACTAGCTAAAGGTTGGACGTTGTGCACGTCGTTAACAAAGCAAGCTGTTGTGGAGTTTGATGACATTGCCACACACTCCTTCATTTGTGAAGACTATCAAGAACTCATTGATCATCCTGTTCTCATGGGTGTGCTTGAACAAAACATTTTTGAGGTTTGCGGTGTGCGTTTTCATTTTGTATTGTCTGGCAATAATGAAACTGATATAGAGCGAATTTGTAACGATTTAAAACCTATTTGTAAACACCACATAGACTTGTTTGGCGGCCTGCCCGAAACAGACTATTGGTTCATAACCTTGTTATGTGAAGATGGATTTGGCGGTTTAGAGCATCGCGCATCAACCGCATTGATGTTTCCCAGGTTCAATTTACCCATGCGCAGTGAAACAGAGGTTATCCCAGAACAATACCAGCAATTTTTGAGCTTGTGCAGTCACGAACTTTTTCACGCCTGGAATGTCAAGCGTATCAAACCTGAATTGATGATTGCACCTGACTTGCAAACCGAACAATATATTGAGCAGCTCTGGATATATGAGGGTTTTACCAGCCTTTATGATGACCTAAGTTTAGCAAGAACGAGGATTATTACCCCCCTCCGCTACGCTGAAATATTAGGCGAAAATGTCACTCGATTAAATAGAACTCAAGGGCGACACAAGCAAACAATTACCCAATCAAGCTTTGACACTTGGACAAAGTTTTATAAACAAGATGCTGGTTCACATAACCACATTGTTAGTTATTACAACAAAGGCGCAATTATCGCTTTAGCGCTTGATATCACGTTGCGCCAACTTAGTCATAATCGTTATTCTATCGACCAGTTAATGCAGTTACTATGGTTAAATTACGGCATTAAAAACATCGGTACACCAAACGACGTTATCCAGACTCTATGCAAAACGCATTTTAATATTGATATATCTGCATTTCTCGATATTGCGATATACACGACCATGGATTTACCATTAGACACTATGGTTCAGTCGATTGGGCTAAAGCTTAATTTACGCAGTCGAGCTAGCGCGGACGACAAGGGCGGCAAGGCCAATAAAGAGACGACGAAGCATGCTTTTGGCGCAACGTATAGAGACCAAGGCAGTGGTGTTGTATTGCAGACAATGCATGACGGCTCGCCTATTGTTCAAGCGGGAGCTCAACTAGGCGATGTAATGATTGCCTTAGGTCAATGGCAAGTAAACGCCGGAAACTTACAGAGACTGCTGGATAATCAACAAAGCACATCGGCAGAGATTACGCTGCTGCGACAGGGCCGAATTATTCGCAGTAGTTTACCGATTGAACCTGCGATTAACGATACTGTCTACTTTACAATTGAGAACGCGGACCTTTTTGGTACTTGGATTTCTGGGGCTGTGGCTCAGTAACAATCTCTCAATCGCTATATTTATTATTCAATATCAACAACGTCGACAACGAGGGCCGGGTCTAAACGCTCTTTGAACCAATTAATACGCCAGTCAAGATGAGGGCCGGTTACCCGACCTGTTGCCCCCATCTCAGCAATCTTCTGACCTTGTCTCACGGCATCTCCGCGTTTGACATCAATAGAGGATAGATGAATAAAGGTGGAAGAAACACCAAGTCCGTGGTCAATAATGAGTGTCCCTCCCGAGTAATACATATCACTGTGCGCTAAGGTCACAACACCATCAACTGGCGCAACGATGTCAGTTCCTACGGGACCGGCAATGTCTAAACCAAAGTGTGGACGTTTAGCTTGGCCATTAAACACTCTTTGGCTGCCGTAAACACCGGAAATAGTTCCTTTGGCTGGTAGTATAAAATCGCTCAAAAATGCAGAGTGCTTTGAACTTGTCGCTCGCGCTGAGGCTATTTGCACATTATCCTCGTGAATACGTGCCAATACGTCTTTTGGAGGAGAAACGTACTTCGAAGCTACACCTTCAATACGTTGTATGTTGTATTCACGCTTGACTAACGCGAGTGATTGTTGATTACGCGTCTCTTTGCCGGGTAATTGCCATGCTAATTCTTGTGCTAAGGCGGCGTCACGACCGAATCCGAGGACAAAATCACCCGATGCTAGAATGTTGATCTCTTTGCCATTTAACCAAACAGAGCTCCCTGCAGGTAGCTTTCCGCGCAAAAGCGCACCTTGTGTCAACTTACCTTTTAACGCAGGCTGCTTTGCTACCTCTGCAGCAGCTAACTCAAGCTTACTTTTCGCTCCAAGAGCGTTTGCCAGTGCACTGGCATTGAAAAGCATGACGCTATAAATAACCGACAAAACGCCACTTTTAATAAGTGAGCAATCTTGTTTTCTTTTAGGTTTATTCGTCAGCAACAATAGCACCCTTGCCGACACCTTCAAACGCTCTCACTTCTAATTTTACATCAGTCATCGTTTTCAGTTCATCAAACATAAACTGCGCTAAACATTCAACGGTAGAATCGGTTTCAATGATTTCACAAGCCGTTTTTTCAATGGCCATCTCAAATTCACCCTGTGATGCTTCGTATTTAAAACAATAAAACTTTTCGTCATTAATATTATCGTGATGAAAACTCAACTTATTAGGTGAGACTAGATCCTCACGAGTACCAATATAAATATCGGCCCATCTTTTGGCCCAATAGTTCTGCCACGTTTGACTTTCTTTTCCATCTTCAAAAATTAGCACTTTTGAGCGATGCCCATGAGCAATACGCTGGCAATTGCCATCGTGTTTTTTCAGTCCATGAGTGTAGTGATAAAAATCAGTCGGGATAACTTCTTCACGCAAAAAAAGCGCTACAGAATGCACGTTTTCTGGCAAATGAATTTTTATGACTTCTTTTAAATACTCTGTAACAGAACTCATATTAACCTCATCAGCGTACACAAATGCATACGCTTCAGGTGGGCAATACAGATGCATACTTTGCGCATTTTCAGCGCCGTCGTGTTGATAAGAAAAGTCTACTTGCACACGTTCATTGCTGTCATCATGTGTAATGGTGGTGCGCTTATTCTCTGCTGGTACAACCAATTTATGATCAATATATTCATCAATCACATGCTTAAGTTCTTTTTTTACTTTACCGAAATCTTGCACCATACTTTCTTCATTCAATCCGCCATTTAGCAGAATATCGACAATCCAGCTCTCACCGACCATTCCGCGTTTTGGGCACAGATAAGAAAAATCCATGACGGTTAAATCGTTTACGAATAATTTCATATCAGTAATTAACTTCCTTTTGTTGCACGCAGCAACTGGTCTTTTAAATTGGGTGGAATACCGCGAATTGTAAGGGTGTCTGTATGTGGGTCATATAAAATACGCTCACCTAAGAGTGGCCTATCAAAATTAATCGTAACACCGCCGCCCGCTCCACTGAATTTTGCCAACGATTTAATAACAGAGCGATCAGGTTGGAAACTTTGCTCTAGAGGCACTTCTTGTTGGTCATTGAATACAGCAAAAGATTGCCCTGAATTTTCGTTTTTTGGTAAAAACTGCGCAATTTCTTCAACCGTAACATCTTCACCATCATCTACTTTTTCTTTAAAGTAGCTTGCAACTGATCCACGATGTTGGTTTTTTTCATATGCATCGCACTGCTCTTGAGATAAGTAATCATCGACGTTTTGCATTAACTGTTTATTTTGCTGTTTCACGTCAACCTTTTCGTCGCAGCCGATATATTGCAAGAAGAAATCAGACACTTTTCGCCCCATACGCCCTTTCAAGAAACTAATATAGCGAAAATGTTCTGGCGATACTTGCCATTGGGTAATATCAACGCGCACAGCTAGCTGCATTTTGCTGAGGTCGAGGTGGTCACTATAGTCCAAATCCATCTGTTGATTAACAGCCACGTGCTGTTTAGTGTCAATCAGTGCAATAAGAAGATACTGTGTAGCCAAATATTCATACTGACTGAATATTAAAAAACCCGTTTCTACCATCTCTTCTTTCACTAAGGTTTGCAGTAAAAATTCGCCACTTTTCACACTGAAAGCATGAAAATCCATGTCGCTTTGCAATACCTGCGATAAATCCTCAGGAAACACATTTTCAACTTCTGGTGAAAATCCGCCGACGCCTTTCCCTGGCTTACTATTAAAGGTTGCATGAAGCTGCTGAGCTAATGTTTCAATATCTTTACTTGCCTCAAAACAGCTAGAGCGAGGAATAAAATGAAGCTTGCCATCGTCGGACAAGTTTAGACGATGAACAACAAATTGGTGAATGAGTGCACTCATATACTTAAAAGACTACCTTATAAAATGTGCTAAACTTTTGGTTCAGTATCGTATTTACCGTAGTTTACCGATAAGTACCTCGACAATAAACTTCGATTTTCTAAACAATTGATTGTGAATGATTCGAGTACCATTATAATCAGCAGTCTGAATTCAGGTAATTGTAACCAGTTTTTCATCAAAAATCACAGGACAGATTAATGCCACAACAATCCCGATACTCAAATAAAGAGTTCGAAGCTGCAATGCAGGACGTTTTTGACGCCTTAGAAAAAAATAATGCAAACCGAGATTTATCGTTAATGGTGTTGGGTAATGTGTTATCCAATATATTCACACAGCATGTCGCACTTGAAAACAGAGATGCGATGGTAGAGCAATTTTGTAATGTATTAAAAAGAGCAGTCAAAGGAAATTAACAACCGCTATGATGTTTGATGAATCACCAAGACGCAAGCAAATAAACCAACTCGTAGCCTGGGGGCATTGGTTTGCGCTCGCTAATATTTTGATGGCATTGATCATATCATCCGGTTATTTGTTGTCATCGCCTATTGCAAGCACTCCCTTGAGCATCACTTACATGCTGCTAACTTGGATAGGACACATCAGTTTTATTACCTTCTTCGGCTTCGTTCTTTTGCTCTTACCACTTTGCTACAAAATTAAGCAAGCTGGTATAATTAAGGCCATAGGCTCTGTTGTGGCGGCCATAGGACTCGCGCTTCTTGCGTTTGACGTGCTGCTGTACAGTAAGACAGGATTTCACATCACTTTTAGCTCTGCAGCATTACTGCGTAGCGAAACCGCAGGGCAGATTAGCGCATTTAATTGGTTGCAGTGGTTTTACCTGCTATTGCTTATCGTGGTATGGCTAATGTTTCAACTTGTGCTTGCTAACGCCATTCATAAGCGCATAAAACGTTTTATGAAGGTACATATTGGAGCCTACGTCACAAGTGTATTTGTCGCTTGCTTTATTGCTAGTCACGCAATCCATGTATGGGCTGATGCAAAATTCTATGCTCCGGTATTGCAGCAAGACAATATGCTCCCACTTTCCTATCCGGCAACAGCCAAAACACTAATGTCGCGTATCGGTGTATTCGATCTTCAAGACTACAAACAACGTCAAAATTTGCAATTCAACGATACTGATCTCTCGTTCGATTATCCACCCAAGCCCATTTATTGCTCAGTAGACGCTTCACAGAAATTACTCTTTGTCAGTTTGCGCACGGGTTTCCTTTCATCTCAACCTGAAGGCTTGGTAGATAATGGCTTCCACTTTGTTAGCGACACATTGAAAAATGATTATTTAATGTCTGTCATGTACGGTTTACCGCAAGGTTTATTGCCTAGCGTTATTAGCTCTCAGCCAGTTATGCTAGCGCTATCAAAAGCATTTAATCTTGATGTTAGCGTGTACAATAATAAAATAAACAACCGAGACAACACTGAGCAACAGCCGTTTTATTCTAGTCGTTGGGATGAGTTCACGAAAAAGTTAACGGAACAACAAAGCGGCTTGTTTATGGCCACAGTCACGCAGGAGGAGTTAGCGTCAATTAATCTGCAGGCGCTTTCAACTACCACAAAAATTCTTTTTGTCGCACAGCCAGAAAACAGTCCCTATCACAAACTGTATAGCAATTTGCCAGTCAAAACGACAATGTCGACCACAGAAGACATCGCGCCTACTATTTTAACCCAACTCGGCTGTAACGCAGCGCCAAACAACTATACGATTGGCCAAGCATTGCAATCCCCAACGAGGGCTTGGGCCGTAAGTTCGCAAGGTAGACACTTAATTGTAATGCACAAAGGCTTGATTACAGAAGTTAGTAAGGACGGTAGTTTTGAAATTAGAGATTACACGACAAATCAAAAAGTATTAACTGAAATTGATACTAATCTGTTGAGTCGTTCAATCAAGCACATTACTGCGTTTTCAAAACAATAATGTTCTTGTAAGTCCGCTCGGTATCTGACCAATACCCTATTTTACGTATTGGTTTTACTTAAAATATCATCCGAGGCTATCTTGGTATTACTGTTGAAAGGCTATGCGTCACAGCAATCGACGTTTTGTTGGTTGAAAGCGATGCTGCCGTCAATGCTAATGCTCTTTTCTTATTGGTATCCAAACATTCAGTGTCAAACCAAACAGCGCTGCCAATACCTGCCTCTATAGCGGCTTCCATGTCAGAGCGTTTGTCGCCAACCATGATGCTCTGCGCTAAGCTTACATCGTGTCTGGTGGCCGCAGTGATTAACATTCCTGGCTTGGGCTTCCTGCACTCACAAAGCTCTTTATATTCCTGCAGCTTTGCTCGCGGGTGATGCGGGCAAAAAAGAACATCATCGATAACAGCGCTATTTTTGGCAAATATTGACACCATCCATGTACTCAGAAGTGTAAAGTCAGCCTCGGTGTACATACCACGACCTATTCCAGACTGATTAGTGACAACAATCACTTTATAGCCTTGCTCATTAGCACGTTGAACCAAATCGAATATGCCGTCAATGAATTCGAAATTACTTGTTTGGTGAACATAACCATAATTAATATTGATAACACCGTCTCTGTCTAAAAATAGCGCCTTATTCATAAGCCTCCTTCTGCGCCACTCAAACCTACTTTTGAGTTAGCCACACTTGCAGCATCAGCCGCAAGAGAGGCAGATTCTGATACAGAATCAAGGGGGGCTGATGATTTACTTAGTTGCCATACCGTTATAATAAAGTCTGCATTCACGCGAAGTAACTCTCGTTCGATTAGTGTGCGTTGTTGCTCGTTCGTTTTCCAATAAAAGGGGGTCATCTGTAACAGAGCCAAACGTACTTTCGGACTGCTTAACGGCACACTAAAAGAAAGTTGATGCTGTTGAGCAATCTCAAACCCCGCCAAACTTGCGTCACTTTCTTGATGAAGCTGTGGATTTTCATACACTTTTTCTTTGAGTTCAAATAGATGTTTTGCTCCGGGAGCAACGGTAATAACGACCCCATGAGAACGTAAAATACGAGCATATTCGCTCGCGCAGGCCGGCGCAAAAACTTGTAAAATAATGGCTTGTGAATGGTCCAAAACTGGGATGTTAATCGTGGATGCAACGGCAAATTGTTTATCTTTATTTCGCTTTGCAGCAGCAAGCACTGCAGCCTTCGATATATCATGTCCTGCAAAGCAAAAAACAGTCGAATTCCGGTTTACATCAGGGTCTAAAAGTAGCCTTGAAATCTCGTCAATATAATACCCCTCTCCGCACCCTGAATCGTATATATGCAGGGGAGTTGAGCTGCTATCAACAGGGTTACGCAGCACTTGAAAAGCCCCCTTGTTACTCAGTACTATATCGGCAACAATTTCTGACAGCTTTACAACGAGTGCATCGTATGGTTTTTCAGCAAAAAAGGTAGTTCTCGCAGCCACCATTTCAGCATCATCACCAGGCATTTTTGAGCGTTTATTTTGCACAGGAAGCAAGTTTACATAGCCTTGTTTAGCCTTATCAAAGCTGTGATTATTTACACATATCCAAGTTTTCAACGGGCTGTTAAGCGTTTCATCTTGATGTGTTTTTAACGGTAATGTACAAAGTGGGCATCGCCACATAATTATAAAAACTTAGTTCATTAATTTGGGGGCATGATACCACATCCTCAAATAAACTCAGTAGACTGCTTAGCGATGTTTGAACGCATTAAATACACTAGAAAAATCTAATCGACCATTACCTGCGTTGCCATGCATTTGGAATATTGATTTAGCTAATTGACCTAGCGGAACTACAGATTCGTTGTTAGCTGCTGTGCTCATGGCTAATCCAAGATCTTTGTTCATCAAGTCAACCAGAAAGCCGCCTTGGTAGTCATTTGATGATGGCACATTTGGCATGATGCCAGGACACGGGTTGTACAATTCCAATGTCCAGTTTCGACCTGAGCTTTGAAGCATAATATCTGACAAAACTTTAGGATCTAAACCGTTATCTATGCCCATTTGCAGCGCTTCTGACGTTCCAGCCATCAAAATAGCTAACAGCATATTATTACAAATTTTAGCAACTTGTCCTGCGCCAACATCCCCAGCATGAAAAATATTTTTGCCCATAGCCTTAAGACAAGTTTGGGCTTCTTCAAAATCTGCTTTATCGCCGCCAACAATAAAAGTTAAGGTACCGGCCGCTGCTCCGGCTACTCCACCGGACACAGGTGCATCAATAAACCGATGGCCATATGATTTGAGCTGCTGACCAATATTCATTGCAGCGCTGGACTCAATCGTGCTGCAGTCAATAAACAGAGCCTTACCTGAGATGTGATTAACAATACCGTCGTCACCAAAATATAGAGATTCAACATGTTTGCCTGCTGGCAGCATCGATATAATGATATCTGCATTCTCCACAGCCTCAGCCACACTCTTGCTCGGTTTAGCACCAGCATCCGCTAACAGCTGAACTTGTGATTCAACAAGGTCAAAAACAGTAACATTGAGTTTCGCTTTGACTAAATTTTTAGCCATTGACGCTCCCATATTGCCCAATCCAAAAAATGCAATATTAATCATGTAAAACTCCATAAGTGTGTTCAAGTTGATATAAAGGGTGCGTCGCCTCTGCAAAATAAGAAAAATGAGCATCAATGACATTTTGAGGCACATCATTGCTGGTTTTATATAACCATTGAGGAGCAAAGTCCTTGTCGATTAGTAGTGCTCTTACTCCCTCCTCAAATTCACCAAACATGCTGCAATTTACTGCCATGTTCAGTTCTTGCCTAAAACACTGTGCTAGCGTTAAACCCTTACTCCGCTGCAATTGTTCAAATACTAAATGAGCAGTGATAGGACTGCCATTTTTCAGTGTTGTCAAAGCTTTCATCCACCACCGATCGCCGCCTTTCTTTTCAACTATCTCGGTCAATACCGAGATTGCCTCGGATAGGTTTTGTGCCTTACCCAAAGGGTTTAAGATCGCAAAATTCGAGTGCAATCTGCCCTCGATAGCGGCAAAAGTAGATTCATCTGTTTGCTGCAACGTTGACAACACTCGGTCGATGTTAGGTGCAGATACGTCATCTATTTGTAGTAACTGAGTTAACAGTGTTTGTTTACTTAAAGAAGCCAGTTTATGACTTGCCAATTTTACGTCAAAGGCGTCAACACCATTAAAACTTGCGCCGGTTATTCCCAAAAATAGTCCAACACCAGACGGCATGCGATTAAGAAAGTAACTTCCTCCGACATCAGGAAACAAACCGATGCTAATTTCCGGCATTGCAAACCTGGATGTTTCTGTGGCTACAGCAAATTTCGAGGCAGCGAACAACCCTAAACCACCACCCATCACAATCCCAGCTCCCCAAGTAATAATAGGTTTTGGATAAGTATGAATGCAATAATCGAGGCTATATTCTTGAGTAAAAAAATCAATTAAAAACTGAGGTGGATGATCAAGTTTCGATGTATTTTTAATAGCCTCTTGAGCACGAACTTTCTTCATGGCTTGATGCATCGAAACAACGTCTCCCCCAGCACAAAAAGCTTTGTCGCCGGCACCTTCCACAAATATGGCGACCACAGAATCATCATCCCGCCATTCTTCTAAACAGGCGCTCATCAATTGCACCATGTCAAGGTTAAGTGCATTTAACGACTTTTCTTTGTTAAGTGTAATTATGCCTATGAACTCGCCCGACTTTTGACGCTTGAGTAGCTTACTTTCAGCGGATGCCATGCTAACTCCTACAGTATTTCAATATCAGAGGAGATCAAACGACGACCTATAATAACGCGCATAATCTCATTCGTCCCTTCTAGTATCTGGTGCACTCTTACATCACGCACATGGCGTTCTAACGGATACTCTTTGATGTAGCCATAACCGCCGTGTATCTGCAGGGCTTGATTACAAACCTCAAATCCTACATCGGTAGCAAAGCGTTTGGCCATAGCACAATAAGTGCTTTTATCTGGGTGGTTGTTATCTAATTTACTTGCTGCTAGCCTCACCATTTGACGCGCAGCAACTAGCTCTGTCGCCATGTCAGCAAGTTTGAATTGCAATGCCTGAAAGCTAGCCAGGGGTTTTCCAAACTGGGTTCTTTCTTGCATGTAAGTTTGTGCTGTATTGAATGCTTGTTGAGCGGTACCAATAGAACAAGTGGCAATGTTAACGCGACCGCCGTCAAGGCCTTGCATCGCGAACTTAAACCCCTCACCTTCATTACCTAGCAATGCGTCTGCGCCAACTTCAACGTCAACAAAGGAAATCATTCTGGTTGGTTGGGCGTTCCAGCCCATTTTTTCTTCTGCTTTACCGTACTCAATGCCTTTCGAATCAGCAGGTAATGCAAAAGCAGAAATACCACCCGCCCCAGCCTTCCCGGTGCGAGCCATAACCACAAGAACTTGTGTGGCTCCAGCGCCTGAAATAAAAACTTTTGAGCCGTTTAATACATAGCCTGAATCTGTTCTTTTCGCTGTTGTTCGCATCGATGCAGCATCAGAGCCTGAACCCGGTTCGGTTAAACAATAACTCGCTATGCTTTCACCACTCACTAACGACGCCATCCAAGCTTCTTTGATAGCTGAAGTGCCCCAAGTTGCTATCATCCACGTTGCCATATTATGAATAGTCAACATCGCTGTCGTTGTTGTGCAGCCCATAGAGAGTTGTTCAAAAATAATGGAGGAATCAAGACGAGAAAGCCCTAAACCACCATCTTGTTCAGGTGTATACAGACCACAGAAGCCAAGTTCACCCGCTTTTCGGATCGTTTCAATCGGAAAATAATGTTCTTGATCCCACTTAGCAGCAAATGGCGAAAGCTCTTGATCCGCGAACTGTTTCGCTGTTTCAGCAAAAGCAGCTTGATCTTCATTTAATTCAAAATTCATAATTAGGTCTCTTTTTATTCAATCTTCGACGTCAAAGAAATTACGCAGCAAAACCTTGCGCAAAAGCTGCGTTAGTTCAACCGTGTCGAATCAAGCGGTCTTCTATTATTTCAATTCAATTGTCATATTAGGACCAGAAGGAATATCGTCATCTAACCAACGAGAAGTAATTGTTTTCGTCTCAGTATAAAATCGGACACCCTGTTTTCCATATGCGTGAAGGTCACCATAGAACGAATTTTTCCAGCCCGTAAAAGAGAAAAATGGCAATGGGACAGGGATCGGAACATTAATACCGACTTGGCCAACCTCAACATCGCTTTGGTATTTGCGAGCAGCTGCGCCGCTAGCAGTGAAAATCGAAGTACCGTTGCCGAATGGATTAGCATTAACCAGCTCGATTGCTTCCTCAAGCGTATTAACGACGATACAGCATAGTACTGGACCAAATATTTCTTGTTGATAGATACTCATTTCAGTTGTGACATCAGTGAATACGGTCGGGCCAACCCAATTACCGGCTTCGTATCCTGCTAAAGTAAACTCAGACCCGTCAACAAGACAGGTAGCGCCTTGCTGTTTGCCCTCTTCAATAAGTGATAATACTTTTGCCTTAGCCTGAGGGCTAATCAATGGACCAAACCCAGCGTCTTCGTCATCCCAAAGCCCAGGTTGAACTTGACCAATCCTTGACGCGAGCTCAGGTATCCATTCTGCACTTTCTCCAACAAAAACAGCGACAGAAATTGCCATACAGCGCTGTCCAGCAGCACCTACGCTTGCACCAACTAGATTGTTCAATACGAACTCTTTGTTAGCGTCAGGCATAATCACAGAATGATTCTTGGCACCTGCAAAGCATTGCGCACGTTTTAAGTTGGCTGTTGCCGTTTTATAAATATGTTGCCCTACCGGCACGCTGCCAACAAATGAGACCGCTTTTATTGCATCATGATTAAGTAAGTAATTAACTTGGTCTTTACCACCATGAAGCACGTTCAGTATGCCTTTAGGCGCACCGGCTTCAAGAAACAGTTCAGCTAATTTCATAGGTGTTTTAGGATCTTGTTCAGACGGCTTTAAGATAAATGTGTTTCCGCTTGCAATTGCCAGCGGAAACATCCATAACGGGATCATTGCAGGGAAATTAAATGGGGTGATACCTAAGCAAACACCCAACGGCTGAATCATGCTGTAAGTATCAATGTTAGTCGCCACGTTCTCAACCGTTTCGCCCATCATCATTGAGCAAATATTAGCTGCCTGCTCTACAACTTCAATCCCGCGCCAAACGTCACCCTTTGCGTCCGCAAAGGTTTTACCCGTCTCTTCACTCAATATCGTCGCAATTTCATCATGATGTTCTTTCAGCAAATGCTGGTAACGCATCATCAAACGCGCTCTTTCTGGAACAGATACTTTCTTCCACGTTTTAAAGGCGGTAGTTGCGGCGTCAATTGCTTTCTCTATCTCAGCATCCGTGGCACAGGGTGCATGGGCAATCACTTTGTTGTTTGCAGGATTTGTCACTTCTATCAAATCAGTGCTTGTAGATTGGACAAATTGTCCATCAATTAATTGAGCTATTTTGTTCATAGTAAACCTTTAGATGATTCAATCAGTGAATATGCCGCTACAGTAAACCGACATTACCTTTACGTAAACGTAAAGTATAGTCGAGCCAGTTCAGCAATGTAAAGTTATTGTTAAAAACTCTGGTATGTTAGTCGGATATAACGAATTTTACAGACCTATGTATCTCTCAACATACCCAAAAACAGGACAAACTTCATTCAATGAGAATGCAACTACGAGCCTCAATTGTTAAGCTCACAGAATAATAAAATGGGCGAGGTTCTTATGACCAAGTATAAAGTCAAAATCGCAATTGTTGAATATAACGCAACGGCGAGACTCAATTTACGCAGTCACTTGATGTCGATGGGGGAATTTGATGTTGCCAGCTATAGCAATGGCAAGGAACTTAGAAATGGCCTACGCACAATTGAGTTTGATCTCGTCGTCATTGATTTTTACTTAGGACAAAATAAAAATGGCGTAGAATGGATTCAGTATTTAGCAGAAGCAAAGCTGCTCAAACCCTCAACGGGTATCGTATTCTTAAGCTCTGATAGATTGCCCCAGACAATCAGTCAGATTCTCGATGTCAATCCTGACGTCCTTATCATAAAACCCTACACTCTTAAAACCTTGCAAACGTCCCTTACCCAGTACTTAACTGTGCGTGAAAAAATGAAACCAGCACTCGACTACTTAGATAGTGATCGAACATCAATGGCTCTCAAGCACATCGATAAGGCTCTCAGAGGAAGTTTGGGTAAACGCATTAGTACTCCCTTCAGCAAACTAAAAGGTCGATTACTAATAGAGGAACAGCGCTACTCTGAGGCCGCTGAACTATATCGAAGCATACTCAAACGTTCATCAAATGTGCTTTGGGCGCATTGGGGCCTCATTAAGAGTGAGTTTCTATCTGGACAATGGCGCCATTGTCAAACGATGCTGGATGGCTTGGTAGGCGACCACATTACTAAGGATAAGGCATATGAATGGATCGCGTGCGTTGAAATCGGCAAGGAGAATTATCATTTAGCTGAAAAAATCCTTAACAATATTAAAGAAAATGACCTGACAATTCCTGCAACCAAGCTAAAAGTATTGGCTTACAAGATGCAGAATAAAAGTGACGATGCAATCAGGCTTTTAGAGAAAAAACGCGAAAGCAATTTTACGGTGAAAGAAAGGTTTGACGAATACACCATAGAGCTAGCTAGATACCATTTACAACTAGCTGAAAATGCCACTATCGATGATCGAGCTCCACAACTTCATGCAGCAAAATGTCTCATTGGCAACGCAAATAGAAGTATCCTTGACAATCAAACGCAACATCAACGTGACTTCATGCTCGCGCTAGCCTGGCTATTAGAGGGTGATAAACAAAAAGCGGAGCGTATTATTTTAGATAAGACCGTAGGAGATGCGAAGGAAGCGAAACTAGCTACTATGGTCGATGCAGTGAAAGTTTGGTTTGGCTTAGGCAAAGAAGATAAAGCACGAGAAATTTGGAACGAAGTAGATAAAAAGTTATCCGCTAAAGATAACCAAATTGATCTTATCTTAGCCGGGAGTGTCATCCTAGAGACAGAAATATCACTTGGGATGTCAGAGGAAAGAGCGAAACGTATTAACGACGAAGGCATGGTTTGCTATCGTGGTAATAAGTTGACTGACGCCATTGAGCTTTTTTATAAAGCCCGCCGGTTGAATCCGAGTGTGCCAGCCTTCACCCTTAACTTACTGCAATGTTTGAGCGATATCAAAAAAGCGGAGTATAAAAACCAAAAAACCTTAACGTTAGTGGATGAACTACAAGACAAAATGCTGTCAGAGCCGAACAAGAAAAGGTTTACGTTAATTCAAAAAAAGATAAACGATTTTCCTGATGCGTACCGTATGCCAGAACATAATAAGAAGCTATCGGAAGATGTTGCGTGATAATCGCATGATATTCACATAAAATTTCTGATCATTACGCGCTCGCTGTTATACTGCAAAAAACACTTCCACACGAGAATAATATGACAAGTACGTTCTATGATTTAGATTATGTTGCGAATAATGGCGAAATCGTTCCATGTAGACAATATGAAGGCAAAGTCGTGCTTGTTGTTAACACTGCTAGCAAATGCGGATTTACACCACAGTATGATGGATTAGAGGCCTTATATAAAAAATATAAAGATAATGACCTAGAAGTTATTGGTTTTCCATGTGATCAATTCGGGCATCAAGAGCCCGGCACAGACGGCGATATCGCTCAATTCTGCGAGATGCGTTTCAATTTATCATTTCCGCTTTCTAAAAAAATTGAGGTTAATGGTGAGAATACCGCACCAATTTATAAGTTATTGAAAGAGCAGGCACCGGGTATATTCGGAAGCAAACGCATAAAATGGAATTTCACTAAATTTTTGATTGGCAAAAATGGAGTGGTAATAAAACGCTACAGCCCAACCACCAAACCTGAGCAAATTGAAGCTGACATTACCGCCGCCTTAAACACCTAATTTTATCTAGTGTACGGCACGCTCAGTAATTATTCGTCTTTCTTTATAATCAAATGAAAATATTTGCCGAGCCACATATAGGGCTCGGTTGCTCCATACTGCATTTCTAACTGCAGTATCTTGTCATACTCAGCAACTTGCTTAGTTCTATCTTGTAAATAGTCATGAAAACATCTGATACCCGCTTGATGTTCGATTGTATATGTTGGATATTTACCCTTTATATAGTTAATCAAATCAGCAGGTCGCTGTGCATTGTGCGGATTCAATCTGACCTGATTGCGTGTTTTAAGGCCGGCTTCGATATAGTCAAAGTTTCCCCAAATCGCATTATTAAACAAGGCTGCGTCGCGATTAAAGAAACTCAACGACAGAAAACCGCCTTTGCGCAACAGAGTAAATAGCTTGTCAACAATCACCATTGGCTCCTGAACCCATTCAAGTACGGCATGGCAAAGTATGACGTCAAAATACTCTGGATAATTAAGTGATAATATATCCGTTTTTTGAATGCTCGTATTTGTTGTTAGTGCCAAACGCTGCTTAGCAATTTCTAGCACCTCGTCTGAACCATCGCAGAGCGTAACCTGATGGCCAGCCTGAGCAAATTCCAATGACATCATGCCTGTGCCACCGCCTGCGTCTAACACTCTATAGGACTGCTGTGCATGGATTATTGTAGATAAATAATGCAGTAGCATTTGATGACGTAAACGCCCTTTACTTGTGCCATAGATATTGTTGTCAAATTTGTTGGCAATACCGTTGAAAAACGTATCACATGGCGTCACTATTTCTCTGTCTTTCATGATTACTCGTGCTTATCCTATTACTTTGCGAGACTTGTAGCCAACCTTATGCAGGATTAGGGATATCAACAAACTCAACGTCAACGCTCGATATACGGCTCAAATATTCACCTATAGCTTTGACGCCATAGCGCTCAGTGGCGTGATGGCCAGCAGCAAAGTAGTGAATATCAAGCTCACGTGCACTGTGTGTTGTTTGCTCTGATATCTCTCCAGAAATAAAAGCATCAACCCCCAATGCCGCACAAGCATCAATATACCCTTGCCCTCCCCCTGTGCACCATGCAATCTTTTTAATGGTTTTACTGGAGCTTGCGCTTACATGTAATGGTTCTCGGTGTAAAACACTTGCTAGATGCTGTTTAAAACTGATTGCATCAAACCCCGTAGCTAGCTCTCCCCACATTACGATACCATTTGGCGTTAATGTTGGATGGCACTGAATATTATTTACCTGCAATAACTTCCCCAGTTGCGCGTTGTTTCCAAGTTCAGGGTGAATATCAATGGGTAAATGATATGCGAATAAATTAATATCATGCAGTAAAAGTGATTTAATTCGACGCATTTTGAGGCCAGTAAGCGTCTGTGACTCGCCTTTCCAAAAATAGCCGTGGTGCACTAAAATGCAGTCTGCATTACGCTTTATTGCCTCATCAATGAGCGCTTGAGATGCTGTTACGCCCGTAATGACTTTATTAATTTCAACAGAGCCTTCCACTTGCAGTCCATTTGGGCAATAATCATTGACTGTATTTGGCAGAAGTAAATCGTCAATTAAGGTAGTAAATTCATGTCTTTTCACAAAAATATAGCTCCAAAGCACTCAAATTAGACATTTGAAATAAAAAAGGTTTACACTGTCTCTATGTTAACATTACTACAACAAAAAGGGTTCATAAGAAAAGATGAGCAAATTAGACAAAGACGGCGTCTTAGCAAAATTCACAGCTGCATATGAAGCAGCAAATGGTAAAGCCCCAACTATCGAAGCTAAAGGTGGTTGGTACAGTGTCGACGGTGGTAAAAATATCCGTTTAGCACAGCTTGCAGAAATGGCTGATGGTATGGAAGCTCCTGCTCCTAAAAAAGCAAAAGCGGAAAAACCGGCGAAAGAAGCTAAAGCAGAGAAGCCAAAAGCGCCAGCTAAAGCCAAAGCAAAGAAATCTTCTTCGAGCTTTTCAGTGAAGGACTTTTATACTAAGCAAATTCAAGACACTAACCCTGGGGCAAAAGCGCCGCGTTAGTTGCAATGAGTAAAGCTTACGACAGCCTAGAGCGTTAGGTTAATAATTAAAAAAGCGGCTATGCCGCTTTTTTATTACTCAAAATTTAGTACTCAACTAGCGATATAGTTTGTTGCCCGAATCCACAATCCTCATGAATGCCTGTTCAATCGCTTGATATGCTGAAAATCCAAGTTTTTGAGCTAAGCTCTTCTTGGCTGCATATTTAATGCTAAACAATTTGAACTGATTATTTGCTTCCATTAAAAAGTCATCAGAAGTTTTCAATTCATCGACCAGATTCAGTTCTTTAGCTCGCTGACCATACCAATATTCGCCTGTCGCTACTTTATCAATATCTAGCTGCGGACGGTGCTGTTGAACAAACTCTTTAAACATAAGATGTACATCTTCAATTTCTGCTTTGAACTTGTTTCGCCCTTCCGCTGTGTTTTCACCAAACATCGTTAAAGTACGCTTAAAATCCCCAGCCGTATGTTGTTCAAAATCAATATCGTTTTTCTTTAATACCTTATTAAAGTTGGGTAACTGCGCAATAACACCAATTGAACCAATAATCGCGAAAGGAGCACTCATTATGTGGTCTGCTACGCAAGCCATCATATATCCCCCGCTCGCAGCCACTTTATCAACACTAACGGTCAATTTTATCTCTTTGTCTCTGATGCGCTGCAACTGAGATGCGGCTAGTCCATACCCATGAACCACTCCACCGCCACTTTCAACATTAACTAAGACTTCATCACCTTTAGTCGCAACACACAGTACCGCGGTGATTTCTTCGCGCAGTTGCTCGACTTCTTGCGCGTTCATTGAACCATTAAAGTGCAAAACAAACATGTTACTTTTTTTATCTTCACCTGCTTTGGCCGATTTCTTTTTCTGTTTTTTCTTTTCTTCTTTTTCAGCTTTCTTGAGCTCGTCTTTATCTAATAGAACATGCTGTGCTTGGCTTTTAATATCGTCGAAATGTTCGGATAAAGATTCGAATTCAAGATTACCGCTGGTTTGCTTCTGCTTTGTAGCAATCCCAACAATTAAGCCAACAACGACAACTATCGCAACAACGATGGTGATTGCTTTGGCCAAAAACAAACCATATACAAATAAAAATTCCAAACTGCGCTCCTATTGATTTTAATTATGTACTGCCTTTAATGCAGTTATATTGGGCTGAAACGACAAAACAAAAGGGCCCTTAAGGCCCTTTTAATTTTAATCTAAACGTTTATTAGACATCTTTCATTACGCGATTGTATATCACATAAATTAGACACGCACTTCAATAAATAGTGAATTTCGCTTAATTACTCTTGAACTGCATTACTAACATTCATCTCCTTGACCAAATTCGCCGCGATATCTGCTTCAGTAAAACGTAAAGGACGCAATTGTGGCTGAGAAGAATAAAGTTTGGTTTGATCATCAGATTGCTCAGATTCAGGATTATGCGATTGTGAGTAACTTAAAAGACCGCGAGCAACTGGACCATCTTTTGTAAAGTTGGCTATAAACATCCAGCTACTTCCATAAGTGATATGATAACCCTTGGCGTCAGCACTCAATATGGATGTATTGTCCATCATAGGATAAGTATGATTAGGAAGTTCAGTGCCATTGTTAGAGGTTCTTGCATCAAACACATTAAAACCACCCTCTACATTGTGCGCCCCGCCCCATGGTAAACGCTCGCCACTTGGTAAGCCTTCTGCGGTTCCTTTCTCAACGAACTGAACTTCGCCCAATGTGGCAGCCAATGGTATGCCAGCACGTTCAATTTTGTCGATTGCAGTCGCTAACTGCATCAGTGTAGTAGAGTTATATTTTAAGCCTCTGGGCGTATTCAGAACGTCGTCTGCATCATACGCAACGGCCCATTGAGGATTGCGTCTAAATTGAAATGCAAACTCTCTAAAGACATGAGCGCCAACACTGTCAACATTCATTGCCCCGTCCCAAGCACTCATTGCATCACAACCTTCACCTAAAGTAACCGTACGCCCATTCACATCGAAATCAACTTCTCTGTTTGATTGGCATATAGATAAAATCTCAGTAAAAATATCCTCACTGAGATAAGAACGATTGCTAAACAACGCCTCTTCAACCTCCATCATGTTGAATTTGCCGTCAGAGCCTGACGCTTGATTAAGAAGCTTATGCGCCATTCTTGAACGCAAAGACTGTTCGTTGCCCACCTTACCGTATAGTGGCGAAACGCCAGTAATTGGATTCTCAAAGTTAGTTAACCAAAAGCTATCATTTGAATTTTGCACATAATCGGTGCCTTCATACTTAGGTGCATTTTCATAAGAGACCGGTGCATTAAAATCAAACGCACTTGCAAAACCGGGCAATACCGTAAAGCCAGCTACTTCTTTGGTTTGGATTAACAGAGGATTAGTTGTCAGTTCATTCACGGCTGTTGCCGTTAAACCTGGCACGGTTGAATCATCAATATAAAAAACTTCACCCTCTTTAGACGCGGCCATAGTGTTATTGAAAATAACGCCATCGTAGTCCTTGAATGCTTTTTTAAACTCATTCATATCACCAGCTAAGTTCATTGCTAGCCAATGATCCAGAACATCATAATTAGGTAAATTAGCATCTTTAATAGCAAATGCTGAACCGCCTGCTCCCCATTCAAAGTTACCTGGAACCACGATCATCGGTCCATAGTTAGTTGAGTAAGAATTCTTTTTAAGTTTAATTGTTTGCCCTGGCGCAACGGCAACATCAATGACCAGTTCTTTCTTGAAGATGGTTCGTTTATTACCATCAACAGAATGCGTTAGACCATTAGCGTCATCGGAATCTAATTGAAGTTGGTAAACCACAAAGTGCTCTGCTGTAGAGAAAGTGTGGGTCCATGCAACGTTTTCATTGAAACCAATATTAACCGCGCCTGGCAAGCCCATTAGTGAGCCACCCATCACGTTTAGATGCCCTGGAATAGTAGTGTGAAATTGCCAAAAGCGTAAATTGCCGGTATGTGGGAAATGCGGATTACCCAGCACCATGCCCATACCATTTTCAGTCTTATCCGAGCCTAAGCCCCAACCGTTCGATCCCATTTCTTGTGGATTACGTTCTGGGAGGCTAATGGTTGGTTCAACTTTAAACGGAAGTGCTTGCTTAGATTCTACATTAACGGCTGTTGTTACAGGCGTGGGAAAAGGGTTCTCTCCAGGAGGCGCGGCAAGAAACATTGGACCGAGAAAATTTGCGGCCCCAGGTAAAAGCGAAACACCCATCGAATACGTTAGCAAATCAACACTGTCAATTTCCTGCACCCACGGTTGACCAGCGCAACTAGGGTCAATATTCATAACACCCGTTTCGTTAAGGTATTGGTTGAAACCTTTTGTGTAGCCACTTAGCATCGCACGACTGTTATCGCTGAGAGTTGCTAAATTTTGCTCTGCGAGTTCACGAATGCCAACAGTTAAAAATCCAAAATCATTAATAAGATGCTCTGAGTCGCCGCTGCCAGGATTTCTATCCGGACCTAGGTACTTGGAACGTTCAGAATTATATTTGACGATTTGGTCGGCTAAGATACACAAGTTATCCTGTGCAAACGCATAACCAACACCAAATGACATGCCCTCAAGATTGTCAGCAGTAACATGAGGAACACCATAGTCAGTCCAACGAATATTTGCCTCTAAGACACCGTCAGTGTCGAATGCAGGCAGCACAGGCGCAGCTGCTGGCGGCAGAGGTGGTGCAGCCGGTAACGACGGCTGAGTTAATATATATTGCTTTTCATCACTTCCGCAACCAGACAGCGCGATTGCAACTGCAGCAACGGTAAGTGTTTGTTTGAATAACCCAAAGTGTAAGTTCATTAAGAATGTATCCCTTTTTTGTTCTTAGATGCAAATCGTACGCAAGTTTAGTCAAAAAACCAATTGCTTTACAATTAATTAATGTTTTTATTACAATTAACCTGAGGACTCTTGTAAACAATAACCAACATTTTGTATTTACCCCAGGTGTAAGCCTTTACCTCAACAGTGTCGAAACTCGTTCAACTGCATTGAACCGTGTAAATAATAAAAAAACTGATTAGCGATAAAAAAGCCAGCAATATTGCTGGCTTTTGACGTTTACTTATTGCTGTTTCATTAACCTTTAGTTAGCAACGACGGCTTCATCGCTAATAACAATCGCAGTGGCACCTGAGGCAACATAGTTTGCTAACTCACGCTGCATTTCAGCCGTCACAGCTGGACTACTAGCTGGATTTAAACTACTTGCATGAGCACCTTCAACAAACTTCACAATCCCGCTGATTGGGCTTGCGCCAGCAGTAGTGGCTGATATCTGTTCTAATCCCATGATATTCGCTAAGGCTTGTTGACCTGCTAAAGGCAACGCTGTCGTTACCGGAATAACTTGGTCAGGCAGATTATCCCCCCCATCACCAATCACCGTCTGCATGAGCACTGGAGTGTTGCTCGCTAAGTTAGTGAAATAATTAATTGGGTCGGCTGAATCAATCATTGTTTGCGCTGCAAAAGAGAACTGGCTAAACAACGCATTTGCACCAGCAAGCTGTTCAGGCGTTAAAGCTGCTAAAAATCCGCTAACGGCGCCCACCAATTCAGCCTCTGACACGCTAACGGTGCCAAAAGTACTGTTCAAGAATGCCTGAAAATCTGGCGAGCCTTGCGATAATAACAATCCTTTGACCAACGGGCCAAATGATGCTGATTCTAAGAGAAAGTTTGCAATACCACCACCTGGAGACTCTAACGTTGCAGATTGTATTGCAAACATGCCGTCAAATGCAGCCAGCGGGCCAACGAAACCAGTATTTGCGACCGACGCAAAGTTGCCGCCCGTAATAGCACCAAGAGAAACACCAAAGATAGAAATATTAGAAGTATCAATATCAACCGACTGTGACGCAGTAGTATCAACAACTGCATTTAAACCTAATCGCAGGCCTAATAAATCAGATACGCTTTGACGTAAATTATCCCTACCAGTAGGTAAGACAGCAAGATTCAGGTAGTGAGTCGCACTGACAGTTGTCGCATTTAAATCATCAGTACCATCACCATCTAAGTCAAACCCACGAGAGCCGTGTATTGGCTGATCGATTGCAAATGTAGCAAACCCTGCCAAAGATAACGCTCCTGTGACGGCCAGCATATCTTCTTTCTGTGACGTAATACCGTGAGCTAACATAACCACAGGCCAACCAGCGTCTGGCTTTGCAATCTCAAACCCAAGAGCAGCAGCTACCTGAGGGTTAGGCACAGTTACCTGCACATCTAAAGTTTCAAAACCTTGGTTTCCACCCTTCAACTGCGGAACAGGATTGAACTTGGTTAAGTTACGATCGCGATCGAGTAACTCACCATTAATTCTCACATCAGCCAAACCGACTTGAGTACATAATGCAGCATTTGGACCCGGCTGAGCATTTGCCAATGCAGAACCTGCATTGGCTAAAACGATGCCGCTGTCACAAGCCGCGGTCCAGAATCTGTTAACTGGCGCTAGTGGATTTTCAGCAGTCGGGATTGCTGAGTAATACGGTAGTGAAATATTACCTTCGTATCGACTTGCAGCACAAAATTGCCCTACTTCACCTAAAATACCTGTAGCCACGCCCGCTGCAAATTCATTTACTTGAGGAATGTCGTTGCCAAACCCGCCTCCCGCACTCACTAATAAACCAGCGCATGTAGTAAACGAGGAAAAATCCGCCGCATTAATCGCTGGAATGAGTTGCGCGGCTTCTGCTGGTAAACCTGCGATACCTTGCTGAACTGCACCAGCTACAAGTTGGCTAGAAACCAAACCCAATGCTTCCATGGTGTTTGTGCCAGATTCAACGTCTCTAGTGACAATAGCTGGCAGTGCCTGCCCAGCTGTCGGGTCACCAGCAGCAGTTCTACCGGCAAACTCAGCGATCATAAGTTGCTTCACAGTGTCAAGCACATTAGAAACGGATTGTGTTGTAAACGCTGAAACGTAAGTAACGTTGTCAGTCTGAACGCCCGCATTAGACAATGAATCGAGGTGCAGGTTAATTAAACTTTGTAAGCTTAACTGAGATTCGGTCGCGAGAGGAAGGGTATCGATATCTTGAGACACTAAATCCCAAGTGAGAGATCCTTTTACGGCCTTACCGGAAGAGTCTTTAAGGTCTTCGGTCATCACTAATAAGTAGCCTTGAGCCGCTTTTAATGGTTTCAAAGGTACAAAAGCAATCGTATTGATATCAGCTAGGCTAAGCACGTAATCAACACCAAAAACGAGCTTATCGCCCACTTTACAACCCGCGCTTGGAATTGGAATAGCGGCGCAATCTGCGTCTTGTTGATTTAAACCTAATGTTGCTTCATATAAATGCACTCCAGCGCTCAAAGTTGAGGCGTCTAGTGAGGCGTTCGGTGGTGTTTCAACATCAATAACGAAAGGTTGGTTAGTTGACCATCCGTCAAGTATGTTCAATGCATTTTGCGGATCACCAAAATTAGAAGGATCGGCGACCGGAATATTGAGAGTGTAGTCAAAAAAGCCATCACTCCCTGGTAACATTAATAAGTCATTTGGAATGTTTAGGTTACCGTTCGCCGGATCAAAGACGACGCGCGAAAAAGGAGTTTGTGGCGTTGCTTCGGTATTGATCTCTTCCAAAGTATCGCTGCCGCAACCAGCTAAGCCTAAAGCGGCTAAAACACCGGTGCTAATTAACAATTTATTCATTCATTTTCCCCACTTGCTTGCAGATAATATTAACCCAGCACATTGTAACTTTTTGTACGGTGCTAGTATTGCGGATAGTCTAACAAGTATGACCAGTTATAATTACTTTAATAGTATTGGCTTTGAGTTCACTTTGCAAAGGTTTGTTAATACTTTGTAATGAAAATTACTAAATCGTACTAAATGGGCACTAAGCACTTTAGCCTTGGTATATTGTAAGATACCATAGGCAGTTCCGATACCAAGTAAATAAAAAACATTTAAATATGCAATCAATCATACAAAACGCTGCGCTTCAGTATGTAGCAGCACCCAACGCATTGGAAAATAAGACCGTTATTGTTACGGGAGCTGGTGACGGTATTGGTAAGCAAGCCGCTATTACCTTTGCAAAACACGGTGCCGAACTTATCTTATTGGGTAAAACAGTATCAAAATTAGAGTGCACCTACGATCAGATAATCAACAATGGCGGCGTTACACCAGCCATCGTGCCAATTGATTTTAAAGGTGCCACACCGAAAAATTATCAGGATATGGTCGCCAGCATTGAAGGGCAGTATCAAAAAATTGATGTTGTATTATTTAATGCCAGTATTCTTGGCAACTTATGTCCCTTTGAGGAAATTAAAGAATCAGAGTTCTTGGATGTTAGTCAAGTGAACCTGAATAGTCAGTTTTTTATGACTCAAGCTCTGCTGCCGCTGTTAAAATTGAATAAATCAGCCTCAGTTATTTATACAACATCCTCTGTTGGTCGAACGGGGCGCGCTTACTGGGGAACCTATAGTATATCTAAATTTGCAACTGAAGGCATGATGCAGGTGCTTGCCGACGAATATAAAAACACAGGGATCAGATTTAATTGTATCAACCCCGGAGCGACGAGAACGGCTATGCGTGCAAAAGCATTTCCTGGTGAGAAACCCGATTCGTTGAAGATGCCGAACGATATTATGCCAAGCTATTTATACTTAGCCTCTGATGAGAGTAAAGCCGTTAATGGTCAAACGCTAGATTGCCAAGCTAAATAAGATCGATCTTAAGCTGGAAATATTCTAAGCGGTAAACTTGCCAAGATAATAAAAAGGGTCGTCTAGTCAGGTGACCCTTTTTAAATTACCGTTCATTTGTTGTGCGATTTCGTTGCTTGTAAACATGTAATGACTAGCGCAAAACACGCCTATGAAGCGAGCCACCTTATTGATTCATCTTCGCCCATGTATCACGCAGCTCAACCGTTCTATTAATCACTAACGCGTCAGGTTTGCTGTCTGTGTCGATACAGAAATATCCTGTTCTTTCAAACTGAAAAGCTTGTGTCATTTGAGCCGTCGCAAGAGAAGGCTCAACGAAGCCTTTTTTAACTAGCAATGAGTTCGGGTTAATAGTCGCCGTAAACTCTGCTTCGGCCGCAGGGTTAGGCACAGTGAACAAGCGGTCGTACAATCGAATGTCAGCTTGCTTACCTTCTGTAGCACTTACCCAATGAATAACTCCCTTGGCTTTGCGACCATCTTCAGGGTCTGAACCGAGCGTTGCAGCATCATATGTACAATACACCGTTGTGACTTCGCCATTTTCATCCACATCACAGCGGTCCGCTCTCAAGAAATAAGCATTACGCAGTCGCACTTCTTTATCAAGGACCAAACGTTTGAATTTTTTATTGGCTGATTCTTTGAAGTCTTCTTTTTCTATCCACAATTCTTTACTGAATGGGACTTTACGCGTGCCCATCGACTCATCAGAAGGATGATTAGGTGCATCGAGCCACTCAACTTTATCATCTGGATAGTTTTCTATAATCACTTTCAATGGATCTAACACTGCCATTCTGCGCGGTGCATGCACATTTAACTCATCGCGAATGCACGCTTCGAGCATACTCATCTCAACCATGTTATCCATTTTAGTAACACCAATGCGCAAACAAAACTCGCGCACTGAAGATGGCGTATAACCTCGTCTGCGAATACCAGCGATTGTCGGCATTCTAGGATCATCCCAACCACTGACGTGATGCTCTTCAACCAATTGTATAAGTTTGCGTTTGCTCAACACCGTGTATTCTAAATTAAGGCGAGAAAACTCATACTGTCTTGGCGTGCAGTCGATTGAAATATTTTCTATTACCCAATCATAAAGGCGTCGATTATCTTGAAATTCAAGCGTACACAATGAGTGGCTTATGCCTTCAATTGCATCAGAAATACAGTGAGTAAAGTCATACATCGGGTAAATGCACCACTTGTCCCCGGTTTGATGATGATGGGCAAATTTAACACGGTAGATTACCGGGTCGCGCATGCACATAAAAGAGGATGTCATATCTATTTTAGCGCGTAAGCTGCATTCGCCCTCTTTAAACTCACCCGCTCGCATTTTGGCAAAGAGCGATAAATTTTCTTCTGGGTGAGTATTTCTGTAAGGACTATTGGTACCCGGCTTAGTTAAAGTACCACGCATCTCACGCATTTTTTCTTGCGGACTAAAGTCGACGTAAGCTAGGCCTTTTTGAATTAGCTCAACTGCAAAACCGTGTAATTGGTCGAAATAATTAGATGAATAACGTTCTTTACCATTCCACTTGAAACCAAGCCAGCTAACATCGTGTTTAATAGAATTGACGAAATCGATGTCTTCTTTTTCTGGGTTAGTATCATCAAATCTTAAATTACAGGTTCCTTGATAATCCTGAGCAATTCCAAAATTTAGGCAAATAGACTTCGCATGACCAATGTGTAAATAGCCATTTGGCTCAGGTGGAAAGCGAGTAGCTATCTTAGAATGCAAGCCACTTTGCAAATCTTTATCGATAATTTGTCTGATAAAATTGGACGGTCGATGCTCAATCTCGGCCATGTGTATATGTTCCTTAATAATATGGGGCTATTTTTCGACGAGTATATCACTTTGAAGCTAATACAATAGTTAGAATTTTGCATTTTCGCTGGGCTATCGCGCAAACAATTTGAACTTGCGTGCTTGATTAGTGTATAAAAGGTGTAAAGCAAAATAAGAATTCTTTTATAAATGAAGAGTAAAGCGACATCATTTGATATAGCGCATATGGCTGGTGTCTCTCAGTCTACAGTCTCTCGAGCATTGAGCGACAGTCCATTGGTGAACCAAGAGACACGAGAACGTATCAAAAAAATTGCAAAGGATCTTAACTATAAGGTTGATAAAAACGCCAGTAATTTGCGCAAACAACATAGTCAAACCCTTGCATTGCTGCTGTTTGAAGATCCTACTTCAGATGATTCACTCATCAATCCCTTTTTCATATCAATGCTAGGAAGTATCACTAAAGCAACCGCTGCTGCAGGATATGACCTACTCGTTTCCTTTCAAAATATGAAGGATGACTGGCATGCGGTTTATGAAGATTCAAACAAAGCTGACGGTCTTATTTTATTGGGTTATGGTAGCTACACCGACTACGAGTACAAGCTATCTCAGTTGGAAGAACAAGGTACCCGCTTTTTACGTTGGGGAGCACCTGACAAGAAGCATCCAGGTATTTCAATTGGCTGCGATAATTTTTTAGGTGGCGTGGAAATAACCAAACATCTTGTTGCTCTAGGGCATAAAAGTTTTGCGTTTATTGGTCAAGCAGATGAAAGTGCTCCAGAATTTAAAGGGCGCTTTGATGGTTTCATGAATGTGATCGTAAAAGCGGGATTTGATAGTTCAAAAGTAGTGCAAAAAAACGCTATTTCAACAGAATTTTCGGGCTATAAGGCCGCAATGGAAATATTAGAGGGTAGTCATCCAGATGCGATTGTCTGTGCTTCAGATCTTATTGCCATGGGAGCGATAAGAGCCATTAGAAGCAAGGGATTAAAAGTACCTAGAGACATCGCGGTTGTTGGCTATGACAATATTCAAATAAGTCAATTTGCTTCTACCCCACTTACAACAGTTCATCAAAATACCCAAGTTGCCGGTGAATTGCTGGTCTCAAATCTACTGAAGCTAATACATAATGAACCCGTGGAAGATTATTTGATGCCACCTGAATTAATCATCAGGCAGTCTTGCGGCGACGGTTTCGCGCACAACAAAACGCCATAAGCGCATTTTACATAACGTAAACCTACTCACTGATATTTCGTGATAGTGTATTTTGCGTCCGCTATAAGAGTGCCATAGCAAATAAAAAAGCCTCAAGAACATGTGACATGCTACTGAGGCTAAGCAGGCGTCTGTTATGCCCCCCTGATCTGTTGTTCGTTTCTTCTGAGTCGTTTCCTTTAATAAGGACGCTTTGCTAAAGATTGGTAACTTGAATATGCTCCTTCACTCTAAATACGGCAAATCCCGCTATTATCATAGCGACGCCGGACACAACAATAATGTTTACCGCCTCATTGTCGAATGCGTATTTAAGAATAAAGCCCGCCGTTAAACCGCAAACAATTTGTGGCATAGCGATAGTGAAATTGAAAATACCCATGTAAACGCCGGTTTTATCGGCAGGCAAAGAACCTGCTAACATTGCATATGGCATGGCTAAAATAGCAGCCCACGCAATGCCAATTCCAATCATTGGCAACACCAAATTGACCGCTCCAGCAGGCACTGTAACTTGTGTAATAAGCAAATTAACAGTCGTGGGAGTCAGGTCTTGAAAAAATACAAAACTGATGTAGCTGATACCGCCAATAAATAAAGAACCTGCGTATACGACTTTACGTCCAATTTTGTCAGCTAGCTTTGCCAAAACCACAGAAAATATAGCGGCGAACAGAGAATAAGCGGCAAACAAGATACCGACCCAATCGCCAGCTGCCCCTTTTGCCGCAATAATAGAGGCAGGGACCTCAACAGAATTAAGATAAGCAGGGTCAAACCACTTCACTTCCACTCCCCAAATATGCTGAGTAATTGCAGGCGTTGTATATACCCACATAATGAACAACGCGAACCATGAGAAAAATTGCACCACGGCAAGCTGTTTCATCGTATCTGGCATTGATTTCATCAGCCTAAAAAATTCGGATAATTTTTGGCCTACGTTTTTTTGTGCCGCTAACTCTCGCTCGACCACCGCTGCGTCCAATCCTTTGTAAGCATAGTAATCTTTCGGCTTGTATTCTTTGGTTTTAAAAACAGTCCATAAGACGCTACCCAATAATACGGTAGCGCCAATGTAAAACGCCCAAACCACCGATGGTGCCACTGCACCTGCTTTTGCAGTGTTCTCTAAGCCAACAACATTAGTTAACACGAAAGGCAGAATTGAACCGATAACGGCGCCGACATTAATTAATAATGACTGAATTGAATATCCTGAATTGCGTTGCTCTGCAGGCACCATGTCAGAAACCAAGGATCTGAATGGCTGAAAGCAAACGTTAAAAGAAGCATCCATCAATGCCAACATCAATACGCCAAAAATCATAGGGGCAATAAGTGCCACAAACAATGACGCGTTTGGCATTAAAAACATACCCGCTGCTGCTGCAATCGCGCCCGCTAATATAAACGGTCTGCGACGACCTAACTTGTTCCATGTTCTATCTGACGCTGCGCCAACGATCGGTTGAACAAGCAGGCCCATGATAGGAGCAACTAACCAAAAGAAAGAAAGAGAATGAAGATCGGCGCCCAAGTCAGAAAGAATTCGACTGGCATTAGCATTTTGCAAAGCAAAGCCAAACTGGACTCCTAAAAAACCGAAGCTAACGGTCCAAAGCTGCCAAAAGCTCAACCGGGGTTGTTGTTTCTGCATAAATTACTCTTATTGTTGTTATTGTTATTGTCGTGTTTATCGTTTCAAATAGTATCGCGAAGACTTAAGACAACAGGCGTGTTATCTGAGAGAAAAGCTAAACCCATGTAAACCGGATGTTAATTAATAGTATTAGTGTAACGTCATCATTTATAAATAACTATCCAAGTGCATACGTATTCAGGGCATAATCCTACTTGTTTTGATCAGAAGCGGAAACCAATCCATGTATTTGTTGTTAATATTTGATAAATTTTACCAATAATTAATCGATTATAAAGAGCACAATGAAAAAGTTGCTAATTTTGGGGGGAGGCACTGCTGGATGGATGGCGGCAAATATGCTCAGTCACTATTTGTTGCAATGCAAAGCCACTATGCCGAATAAAGCGCATTGGCAAATTACATTAGTAGAGTCGCCGCAAATCGGAATTATCGGTGTAGGTGAAGGCTCAACACCGCAATTAAAGAAATTTTTTGATCTTCTTGGGATCCAAGAGTCTGAATGGATGCCCGCTTGCCATGCTACTTACAAAAATGGCATCAGTTTTTTGCAATGGACTGAACATCAAGCACAAAATCGCTACTTTCACCCTTTTCCATCTCCCTTTGATCGGCAAACAGCCTCAGCGTTTTTATATCACTGTCAAATGCGTTCGAGAGGAATGGACGTTCCAGTTAATCCTGATGACTTCTTTCTTTCTGCTAAACTAGCTCAGCTGAATTTAAGCCCAAAACCCTTATTGGGAAAGCCTCAAATACCGCTCAATTACGCGTATCACTTTGATTCCGCAAAGTTAGGCGCTTTTTTATGTCAGCGCGCCATTAATAGTGGTGTAAGGCATATTAACGGTAAAATGGAACGTGCAATACAGAATAAAGATAAAAGCATTCGTGCAATTCAACTTGCTTCAGGCGAAACACTGGATGCTGACTTGTTTATCGATGCTACGGGTTTTAACTCATTGCTGTTGCAAGGAGTATTAGAAGAGCCTTTCGACTCATTTGAAAATAACTTATTCAATAACAAAGCGGTGGCTATCGCCTCTGCAAGTCAAAAAATCATTGCTTCTGAAACAAAAGCAACCGCGCTTTCTGCTGGTTGGGCTTGGCAGATCCCATTAACGAATAGAACGGGAAATGGTTATGTGTATAGCGATCAGTATTTGTCAGCCGAGCAGGCCGAAAAAGAACTGCGACGCTATATTAACTCGACCATTACTGGCAGCAGCTCAGAAACCCAGCAAGGCGAAGCTAAACACCTTCATATGAAAGTAGGTCAAGTGCAGCGTCATTGGCATAAAAACGTGGTCGCTGTTGGTCTATCGCAAGGTTTTATAGAGCCTTTGGAGGCAACGGCACTGCACTTAGTACAGGAAACGATCCAACAATTGGCGAAGAGTTTAACGGATCCCTCTTTTGATTCTGAACAGGAGAGCATCAAGCTCGCTTTTAATGAGGAAATAAAAAGACGCTTCAATGGCATCAGAGATTATATTGTATGCCACTACAAAATGAATACCAGAACGGATTCCAAGTATTGGATAGATAATAGAGAAAATAACAACATTTCGATGCAACTCGCTGACGTTATCCAAACTTGGCGTTCGAAAAAAGATATTGCTGCGGTATTGGAAAAGCATCAAATGACTCACTATTATCCTGTCATTTCTTGGTATTGCTTGCTCGCAGGATACGATGCCTTTGCACCAGCCACTTCTCCCAACAAATTACCCAGCAGCAATATGAAGCAGTTGGCACAGTACATTATGCAAAGCACAACTCACTTTGCTGCCCACAACGAAAGATTAGGAATAACCAGCCTTGGTATTCATAAATAAGTACTCAAGCGTGGCAAGCAACGTTGCGTGCTGCCTGCAACAATCGTCTTAGAGTAAAATGCTCAATCGCATATCAGTCTCAAGCCTTCCCTTCACTCGAAGGAGCTGCGTTTTGGGGTTCCAGTATGCGCCGCTTGTAACGGATTCAAAATCGTCAGCTTCTTGCTGTTTTATCGGTATACCATTTAGCATGACATTTTGGGGCTGTTTTTCAATGCCATGCACAATAAAGGTCATTTCCCTGACCTTCTTTGACCCCTTGTAAGTGCCTTTAACCGACACTGACAAATCAAGCGCTTCAGTATTTGAGATTAATGCCGAAGTCGATACGAAGTTAAGCATTTGATAACTTTCTGAAGCGATTGTATCTGCACTTTTACCATCATCATCAAACATCACATATTTAGCCTGAGTCACAGCGCTGTCATGATAATAATGGACGTTTAATGCTGCACTGTTGTATTCATCCGTGTTTTGCATATTCTGCGCCATGGGCACGAACGAGCCAGCTTTCACTAAAACGGGGATTTGTTCCAGTGGCGTCGGAATCACCACGGCTTTCGTGTTATCGCTAAAGTTGGTGTACTTGGTATCCGTCCAGTAGTTAAACCAAACACCTTCTGGTAATGCAATCGAAACCTCACTGAAGCCTGGCTCTATCACTGGCTGCACTAAAAACGCGTCACCCCAAAAATAGCTGAGTGCATTATCAATATCAGCGCTAGCCGTATTAAAGAAGGTTGGCCTCATCATAGGCGTTCCAAAAAGTGAGTTTTCAAACGCCAGAGAATAATTGTATGGCAACATGCGATAGCGTAATTTTACAAATTCACGGGTAATGTCTTTGGTTTTTTGATCATGAAATACAGGTTCAGGTGCGATATTGTCTTGCGCATGCGGGCGGTAAACAGGTTGAAAAACGCCGTATTGCAGCCAACGAATATAAAGCTCAGCATCGAACGTTTCGCCACCAGCAAAACCACCAAGATCAGAGTGTGTGTAGGCTAAACCAAACATACTCATCTGCAGCGCTAGCTCTACTTGTGGTTTTAAACCGCCCCATTCTCGAGATACGTCTCCAGTCCATGGGATCATGCCGTAACGCTGACTACCCAGAAACCCCGAACGCATCATGATGAACGGGCGTTCATTAGGATGCAGCTTAGTTTGACGTTCATACACCATTTGTGCCCATTGATGACCATACACATTGTGTATTTCATCCCCCGTAACCACCTTACCATCAAGGAGGTGTAAACTGTCTTTGGGGTGCACCTCCGGTTCACCTAAATCGCCCCACCAACCCGCTACGCCCTGCTCATCGAGCGCTTCATAAAAGCGCCAAAACCAATCCTGCGAGGCTTCATTGAAAACATCAACTAAACCTGTGTTTCCAAAATAAAAGTCAAAACGCCTTGGTCCACCGCCAATACTTCGTGCCAATGCGTCGTTTTCCAGCGCTGAATCCCACTGAGAAGATGTTGATAAAATAAAAGGCTCGGTGATTAAGATGGTTTTCACGCCCTTTTTATTGAGTAGTTTGATCATTTTCTCTGGCGCTGGAAACGCCGTTTTGTCCCACTGTAAATTCCCCATGTGCCCCTTAATATCAGGGCCAAACCAATATAAATCCAGCACGATTGCATCAACTGGAAAATCTTCAGTTAAAAAGGTATCGATAGTATCGAGAGTTTGTTTTTGCGTCTTGTAGCCAAATCTAGAGGCATAATTACCCAAAGCCCAACGTGGAGGCAGTGGCTGCTTTCCGGTCATGTCAACAAAGTTAGAGACTAAATCTGCATAAGTTGAGCCTGAACTAATTATGTAGGACGTTCTACCTGCTTCTGCTTCAAATTGTAAAACATCATTTTGAGTGTGGCCGATATCGAGGAAACCAGAGGCACTGTTGTCAAAGCCAATGGCATACATATTGGTAGACATCACCGCAGGCAAACCGTAGTACATCTGCGACGACTCAGTGGTGTAACCATAGTGCGCTTTGTTATACAAAGGCATGCGATGCCCACGCCTATCCATTCCTAAAACGCGTTGCCCCCCACCCATAATTTTTTCATCATCTTGCAAGGTAAATCGAAAACCACGCAGAGTATCAAAGTTAAATAGACCGGCTTCTTCAGCAACAAGTAATTTACCGTCACGGTAATAGCTAATAGAAAAGGGTGAAATACGCAAGCGAGCGGTCAAATTAGCGACTGAAAATTCAAGATACTCGTCGAATGACGCTAGTGTGGTGTCTACATGGTGTCGTTCAGTGGCACCTTTAACCAATGCAAACGAAGGTAATTGCTTCACGTTTTCTGGTTGATAAAAAACTTCAAACGATGCGTCATTAATTGCTGTGATGGTTAAACTGCCGCTAGATAGCGTGACATGTAAAACTTGCTTTTGTTTTTTAGCATCTTTAAGTTCAAGGCCTTGACTATATCCCAGTTTGCTTTCTTCAACGCTATGCCCTGATTCCAGAGCCGCATAAGCTATGTTATCTTGCGCTACAGCACTACTAGCGCCCAACATGCTGATATTTAGAGCAAAGCCAAATAGTAGCCCAAGCATTAGCTGACTGTATAAAGTGTGCAAGCGTTTCATTACAATGGGTCCTTCAAGTTAACTTCAAGCACAACCGACTGCAATCCATTCAGTTTTACACTGACGAAGGCATCAGATCGTTTCCTAGCGACCTGCATTTTATAAACGAAGCCATTCAGTAAATCTGTTGCCGGGTAGCTTCCTTCGTTTACTTGCCATTCTGTTAACAGTGAAATGGGTAATTTAACAGTTACCGTCGATAAGTCGTCTTCACTAAAGTTGCTGATCACGATCAAGGCTTTGTCCTCTGTCCACCTTACAAAGGAAAATTGTGAGTTGGAGTATTGATTAACGTTATCATTTTGCGCGTTTTTTACATTCAATGAATGCAAACTTTGGTATTTTCCAAGCATAGCTGGATGATTTGCAGAAATAAGCATTACTCGTTCATAAAACGCTCGTAGTTGTTTTTCGGACGCTGTCGATTGACCACCATCAAACTGACCGTTATTCATGTATCGCTGATGAGCTGGTACCCCAGCATAATCAAATATTGTGGTTCGGGTTGGATCACCAAAACCGGTTTCCTCAGAACCATCCTCCCCCACGTCTTGCGCAAAATATAGCATCGTCGGGGACTTACTAATTAAGGCAGACACTACCATTGCCGGTTTGCCTTTTTCAGCACTGCCCGCAAACGCATCACTGGCAATGCGTTGTTCATCATGATTCTCTAAAAAATGCAGCATGTGTAACTCAATATCTGCGAGGGATAACTGAATATCTTCTATCGCTTGGGCATCGCCTCTCCCTTGCATTAACAATTTCAGCGAGTCGTAAAACGCGACCTTGTCATACAGATAATCCATTTTTCCAAGCTGCAAATACTCATGATATAAACTCGGGTTATACACTTCGGCCAATAAGAATGCATCTGGGTTCTTTGCTTTAATCGATGAATTTAGAAAAGACCAAAACTCAACCGGTACCATTTCAGCCATATCATAACGGAAACCATCCACGCCTTTATCAAGCCAATAATGCACTATTTGCTCAAATTTGATCCATGAATCGGGAACCGATTTATCTCGCCAGAAAACAGCATGCTCGCTTACTGATTTATGTGCATACTCTTTCGGTAAAGCGTCAAAGTCGTAGCTACCATCTGGCTTTACGCCATAATTTACTTTTACTGTTTCATACCAGTCATTGGCACTTGGTTGAGATTCACGCGCACCGTTTCCGGTCCATTTAGCAGGCATTTCACTAAACTTGCCATCGGATAAGAGATGCACTTCGCCATCCAGTGCTTGATAGCCGTTTTCGCTTATAGGGACTTTGAATGCGTCACCAATAACATAGTAAAAATTATTATCACGTGCATATTCAACATCGGTGTTGTCATCTTCACCAAAATCACTGACACCCTCGGGCTTGCTTAATGACTCGTAAGCACGTGCTACATGATTTGGCACAATATCGATAATGACTTTTAATTGCTGCTCGTGAGTTCGTTTGATCAACGCTTCAAATTCGGCGAGCCTATTTGCTGGATCATCGGCTAAGTCGGGGTTAACGTTGTAATAGTCTTTGACGGCATAAGGAGACCCCGCACGGCCCTTAACAACATCAGGGTCATCGAGAGTAATACCGAATTCAGTGTAATCGTTGATAACAGCATGATGAGGGACGCCAGTATACCAAACATATGAAGCGCCGAGTGCCTTGATACTTTGCAGTGCTACTGCATCAATATCGCTAAACTTACCGATACCATTTTCCTCGATTGTTCCCCACGGCTTATTGGTGTCATTAGTGTTACCGAATAAACGAGTGAACACTTGATAGACTACGGGTTTGCCATCGCCTTGTGCGGCGTGAGGATGCGTCGACAATACAGTCTGATGGTTGCTTTGCATTGGCTTTATTGTAGTTTTATCGACCGATGATTGTTGCTGCTCTGATGGTGAACAAGCACCAATTAGAAAAATCGAAAAAGCCATGGCTAACAAGCTGAATGAATGATTTTTGCTGATTCTAGACATGCGATATCCCTAAAATAAGGTGTAAATAAAAGTGGCGAGGGATGACTGCTGTGTAGCCACAACAATACCGCCCAACAAAGCGAGAATAATAATAATCGGCAATAGCCAGAGCTTTTTACGTACTCTTAGAAAAGCCCATAAATCTTGCAAGAATTCAATCATATTAAAAAGGTTCCTCTAAGCGTTTCTTATCTTTGTCAGCGTCGGTTTGTGTTTGCTTTACCCAATTGCTTGGTTTGATGACGTGCTTTTTATATTGCAATTTTCCTAAGGTTTTCATCATCACTCCAATCGGTGTTATCACGATATAAAAAACCAGTGCTAAAATTAATCTTGTATTAAGCCATCCCAAAACCGACGCAATGATCATCCAACCATAATAAGGGTAATAAATACCTTTTGGATAAACGACATAAAGTGACATCAATCCGCTGCTAAAGGCGAGAGGCCAATAAACCGTTTCCTGTTTGAATAGCCAAGGCAACAGCAACGTAAATACAATGGGAAAAGCAATCGACATAGTCAACGCAAAAGAGCGCATTGCTCTGATGTCATTGCGATTAGCCAGCGGTAACAGTACTTTTTGCAGCATATGTTTCATGTCTATTAATCCATATCGAAAGTGATGTTTTTTGCAGCCTGTATTTGCTCGTTAGGCTGCTCAGACTTTAATAGCAAAACATTTTGCATCACCAATACATCCATATCAGTGGCCAAGAAACAACGTATCGCATCATCTGGACTACAAACGGGTGGTTCACCTCTGACATTAAAGGAAGTATTAATTACCATTCCAACGCCTGTTAAGCGTTTAAATTCACTAATAAGACGATGGAATTTAGGATTACTTGTCTTGTGAACGGTTTGTACTCGAGCTGAATTATCAACATGAGTAATGGCTGGAACCGAACTTCGGATTTGATGCAATTTATCAAGTCCTATTAACTGAGAATCTTCGAGTTTTACGCAATGTTCGCTCCTAACGTCGGCAACCATCAGCATGTACGGGCTAGCATGCGCCATGTCGAACCAATAACTCACATCCTCACTCAAAACCGCAGGAGCAAAGGGTCTGAACGACTCGCGTTGCTTGATTTTAAGATTCATCTGAGACTGCATTTGCGTATTGCGAGCATCACCGATGATCGAACGATTACCTAGCGCGCGAGGACCAAACTCCATTGCATCTTGAAACCAACCTACCACTTTTCCAGCATCAAGATAAGAGGCAACTTGGCTGAATAATACCTCGTCCTTAACGACAGAAAAAGGCAAGGACTTATTTTTGCAGGCGAGCTGCACCTGTTCAGAACTGAATTCGCAGCCCAAATAAGCGCCTTTCATATGATCACGTTCTGCAAATTCGCCTGATGCGTGATGACTTTCGAACAACTTTTTCGGTTTTTTAAAATACTTATGCCAAACTTGTAATGCTGCACCAACGGCGCTACCCGCATCGCCAGCGGCAGGTTGGATCCATATATGTTTAAACGGTCCTTCTCTGCTTAAGCGACCGTTGGAGACGCAGTTAAGAGCTACACCGCCAGCGAGACAGAGGTTCTCACATCCCGTTTGCTGATATAAATACGCAGCTATTTTCAACACTATTTCTTCAGTGACAACTTGAATAGAGCGTGCTAAGTCCATTTGTTTTTGGGTTGTTTCACTGTCATAAAGGTGAGCAGGCCCATCAAACAAACGATGAAACTTTGAATTTGTCATGGTTTGACCGGCAGCATAGTCAAAATAATTCATGTCCAGCGAGAAGCTACCGTCATCTCTTATATTGACTAAATTCTGCTTAATAACATCGACGTACTTGGGCTCTCCATATGGCGCTAAGCCCATCAATTTATATTCACCACTGTTCACTTTAAAACCACAGTACTGGGTAAACGCTGAATAGAGTAAACCGAGAGAATGTGGAAAATGGATCTCAAATAAAGGGCTCAATTCACCCGCTACTCCTCGCCATGCTGAAGACGTAGCCCACTCGCCGACACCGTCCAAGCAAAGTACCGCAGCATTATCAAAGGGGCTCGGAAAATAGGCCGCGGCTGCATGTGACTCATGGTGTTCACAAAAAAGTAACGGCGGCACTTTTGGCTTTTTCTCTTTACTAACTTCATCAAAATACGAGGTGCCGTTGGCTTGTGCTCGTTGCTCGTGAATTACCTTACGCAGTTCGCTGCGCAGTACCGATTTCAAATACAGCTTTTCTTTCAACCAAATAGGCATAGCGCGCACAAATGATAAAAATCCGTGTGGCGCTGTTGCCAAATATGTTTCAATCAATCGCTCGAACTTTAGTAGTGGTTTATCGTAAAAAACCACCGCATCAATGCTTTGTAAGTCCGTATGGGTGGTCAGTAAACAGTATTGAATAGCCTGCTTTGGGAAATCAGGGTCATGCTTTATGCGACTAAAACGCTCCTCTTGCACTGCACATTGAATATCACCATCGACTATTAGCGCCGCAGCGCTGTCGTGATAGAAAGCTGATATCCCTAAAATTTTTTTCATTTTGCAGAATCGGTTAACAAACGAATCGTTAGTTTACTGATATTTTTGGTGTGAACTAGTCTAACTCTGGTATTTATGCAGTTTTTCGTACCGAATACGTATGCAACAATCCATTTACATGATTTTTACGCCTATTTTAGGATAAACTGACAGAAAAAAAGACTCACTAAATTAAAAATACCAAGGTGCTTTAGCAAATATGTCGGAAAATAAGAAACAAAGCCTAGGAACGAATGCCAACAATAGCCAAAATCGCCCTATTTTTTATGTGATTGTTATTCTACTGCCGTTTGTTTTGATACTAATGCTTGAGGGGTTATTGCGCTTAGCAGGCTTCGGTCACGAATATCCTTTATTTGTTCCATCAAGCTATAGCCAAGACTATTTGCAACCAAACCCTGAGGTAGTAAAACGTTTTTTTCATCAAGCCAACTTTGCGCCGCCAGTAGGCCCTGACACCTTTTTGTTTCGAAAGAATAAAGACTCAGACAGCATTCGCATTGTTTTGATGGGTGGGTCAACTGCGGCTGGTTTTCCATATGGTCGTTTCGGCTCCCCTGCTGGTATGCTGAATCAACGGATCAAAGCGCAATTTCCAGATAGTC
>CBFIAR010000001.1:184622-590246 GCA_965660625.1 Glaciecola sp.
AGTCATGTTGAAATTATCTCAGTGGCAATGGCCAGCATTAATAGTTACGCCCTGTTGGATTTCGTTGATGAAGTCATAGAGATTGAACCCGATGCCGTGCTCATTTACGCAGGTCACAATGAATACTTAGGCGTGATGGGCGTAGGCTCAGTATATGCTTCAAACGGCAGTCACGCTGCCAACTTACTATTCTTAAAATTGAAAGACTGGCGAATTTTTCAGTTAATACAGTCAATCTACTACGCGCTCTTTCAAACACCTGTTGATACCGATCATAGCGATGGATCACGCACCGTTATGGCGTCTGTAGCCAAAGAGAAAGCCATTGCTTTTGACTCAGCCTTGTTTGCACAAGGTTCTGCGCAGTTTGAACAGAACTTGATGGCCATTCAGTCTGCATTTCGCAACGCCAAGATCCCTTTATATTTATCCACCATTGCATCAAATGAAATGGACTTGCCGCCGTTTTCCTCGAGCAGCAATCCCGATGTAGAGCAACTTATTAACCGAGCAATACCTCGTTCAAATAGACGAATCATTCAACAAGGAGTGAAGCTTTTAGAGAGCGGCGATACATCGGCCGATCTTGCTTACGCAGTCGCGCAAGCAATGTTAGACGAAAGTGACGAACGCTCCGTGAAGTTCTTCACACTGGCAAAGGATTACGATCTTCTTAGGTTTAGGGCGCCATCTTCGTTTAATCATATTATTCAAGAGATTGTAGAGAGTAGTTCTTCAGGCATGCCAACTACATTTTTAGTTGATAGTGAAACCGCCATCAGGAACGACTCAAGTGGCAAAATTATTGGCGCTAAACATATGTTAGAACATCTGCACCCAACGCCCCGCGGCTACTTCTTGATTGCAGATTCGTTTTACCAAGGTTTATTGGTCAATGGTTTCTTTAATAAACTAGCCGCTGCAAATCAGACGATTTCCGCCCCTTTATTAACCGAACAAGCTTGGCAGAATATGCCACTTTCTGAAGTAGATCAGCTAGTAGGTGAGTATAAAATTTCAACACTTACTTCTGATTACCCTTTCACTAATAACAAAATTGATGTTCCTGCACCTAAGAGGGACACATCAATCCAGAAAATAGCTAAAAGGCGCATTGAGGGTGAACCGTGGATAACAACACAGCAACAGCTTTTAGTCATCTTGCAGCAGCAAAACAATACAAGTGAAGCAGCAAAAGCCGCTGGTCTACTATATGATGCTTTACCAAATGAAACCGAGGCCGCTCGCGCAGCCAGTTTGTTATATCTAGATATAAACGAGCTTGGCTTCGCAGAATTTTATGCTCGCCGGGCGCTTGCGGATAGCATAAAAAATGATACTACAAACGCTAATTACTACCTTACCCTTGCAGAGATTATTTTTAAATCGGGGGATATTTCAGGTGCCGTTTCTATATTAAATGAACTATTAGAAATTGAGCCTAATAATACACGCGCTATTAATATTAAGAATCAATTGAACTAAAACTGATGAAAAAAAACCACACAAAAACTAAGCATAGCGAGAATGGAAAAAAACAACGAGTTATCTTCTATGTTATTACGGCATTTATTCCACTCTTGTTTTTTGTTTTCCTTGAGATAGGTTTACGACTTGTTGGCTTTGGCAACTCGGCACCATTGTTTATCGAAAATCCAGCACATCCAAGTTATCAACTACCCCGCCCAGATGTGATGTCACGTTACTTCCCAGAAAATGCGCCTACGCCCTCGGTCACCATGGAAGCTAACTTCATTCTCAAAGAAAAACCCAAGAATGGCTACAGAATTGTAGTGCAAGGAGGAAGCACAGCTGCCGGATTCCCTTATGGTTTAGGTGCAAGTATCGCAGGTACACTTGATCAACGACTCAAAGCGAGCATGCCCGGACGATATGTAGAAGTCCTCAATACAGCCATGTCTGCTGTGAATAGCTACACCCTACTTGATTTTGTAGACGAAATTATTGAGCAGAAGCCGGATGCCGTATTGATTTATGCTGGCCATAATGAGTTTCTTGGGATTTTAGGTGTTGGTTCTAACTACACTGCGATGGGCTCAGGAACAACCACTAGATGGTTTTTATCACTAAAAGATTTCAGAATCTTTCAGTTAATTCAGCGCATTTATTTCGGACTTGCCACTCCAGAAAAACATGGAAATAGCTTAACGAAAGGCAATGAGATCGTTGCTTTAGAAGAACAGAAAACTGGCCAACAGTCTCGCACGTTTATGGCAAAAGTAGCTAAAGATAAAGCAATTGCGAAAGGTTCCAACGTTTATAATGCGGGTCTCGCTCAGTTTGAACACAACATGTCTGAACTACTCGCAAATTACAAAAAAGCAAATATTCAGGTTTACATATCGACTATTGCGAGTAATCAGGCAAATCAGGCGCCGTTTTCTAGCTTACCGATTGAGTCTAAATTCTTGAATGCAACGAACGCATTTTTCGCTAATATCGAAAAGCTAAGCCAACGAAAGCAGCTTCAAGAGCTGGAATCAGCATCAACAACATTTTCAATGTCAACATCAGCAGATTTACATTTTAAAATTGCGACTCTGGCACTACAACTGCAACAAGCGAGTATCGCGAAAAAACATTTTGCATTGGCGGTAGAACATGATCAATTGCGTTTTAGAGCGCCGTCGGCAATGAATGACATTATTCGAAAACTGGCAGCGCAATATAACGCCCAGCTAGTGGACGTGGAGAATGAACTAGCTATTCGCAGCCCCAACGGCATCGTGGGTAGCGCGATGATGCTAGAACACTTGCATCCAAACCTACAGGGTTATTTTGTTATTTCTAACGCGTTTTATGACGCCATTGCGGCGAAAATCAATATAAAGCCGTTTACTAAGGTCAGCATAGATAGAGCTTGGAAAGAGCGCTTAGTTCTTCCACAAGAGGAATATTATGGTTTTGCGACCATATTGAATTTGATTTCTGATTATCCATTCACAGAAAAACCAACGAACCCCTCCCTACCTAAACCGAGTGACTGGCAGCAGCAATTAGGCTTAGCGTTTTTTACTAAAAAAATATCTTGGTTACAAATGATGGAAAGCAGTTTGGAACGATACCGAAGTGAAAATAATTCACTAATGATGGCTAAATCAATACAAATTCTTGCCGATGCTTTGCCACATAACGGTTTATATAATCTGCAAATTGCTGAAATTAAATTCACCCAACAGCGCTTTAATGAGTCTTTATACTATTATCAGCGCGCGAAACGCGCCGGTGCGCTAGGAGAAGCAATAGACAACAACATAAAATTAATTGAAACTGCGTTACTCAAAGCAAAGTACAGATAACAAATACTTAAACAGGTAAATGCACTGATTAAAGATGTGACAAGATCTTTTTATGTATATATCGGAAATTTTAGCTACTGATTTACCACATACTATTTTTAAGATAGCGTATATATATTTGCATCAACAAGATTGCCGTTTTTTAATTTTACTTTTGCTATGACGCGCAAGTATGCTTCGCCTTCAAATTCATCTAGACTGGCCCAATGATTTGACAGGTTTTCAGAAGTAAAAACGAAACCATCTATTTCTTTACCTGATTCATCCAATTCAATACCAGGAAATCCCATTTCTGCTCCCCATCCCTGATCTCTTAAAACTCCTCTTACACTGGCTGCTTGCCATGAGCCACCTATATCAGTAAGTATATGTTCATTTGGCCGACCAAGCCCCAGCGTTCCGTATACAAAAAGTTTTTCTTTCACTTAAACACCTAACACTTTATATAAGGTACCATTTCTCTCTTATAAATGGTCCGTCTTGAATGTTTCTGATAGCTTACTCATCCTCTAATTTCTTAGCTAACCAGACCTTAAGATAGATTCGCGAGTAACACCAATTCTTAAAGCTTCTCTACCTAGAGATTTGACTATCAAAATCACTAGCCTTCATAAATGGCTACCTATGCTTTTCTTGAACGTCGCACCGAAATAATGCATATAAAATCATTACGATACGGTATTACAGCTGTCCAATATTTATCCTCAATAAGACCAGCAACAATTTAACTAGATTCCTAAAAAAATTGCATCTTATTTTTAGTTAGTTTATCTAACTAACTAAAAGGTGTCTAGTAAACTAGTGGCGATTCACCCTGCGGTGATAAGTTGGATATACATTTTAGACAAAACAGCTAGATAAACTTGACGGGAAGTTAACAACTTATTAAGCAGACTGCATTATAACAACGAGATAGGTTCATCATACAAAGAAAAGGACTCAATCATTGCTAATTCAGTATTTGTAGGAAGCGTTCATCATGTCATGAGAACAACCCAGATTTATACCCATTGTAATTTGACAGCGTTCATCCGCGGAGAAAAGACCATTTGATATTGATTAATACAAACTGTGCCAGATGATTACGCTTTTGTAATTTCGTTATAAATAGAAAATTTTATCTTTAATAAAAAGCCAGCGACGTGCGCTGGCTTTTTGTAGAATTAAGCTTATTTTGAAGCTTTAGGCAAAAATTCTACTCTACTGGTGTAACCGTGACTGTTGGCGCTTTTGCATCAGGTCCTTCAACCTTGAATTGATACAAGCCTGCCGCCGGTGCCGCAATTGTCAAATTAGCGCTGTTTCCATCTTGGAAAGTTACTTTAGGCTCACCTATGGTAACCGCAGCAGTCTCATCCGACGTTGCCCCAAGGTTAACTGTTGACCAGTCCGATGTCGCCACTTTAAAGTTAACATCAGTTCCATCTAAGTTGATGTCGACGGTATAAATACCATTACCTTGATAGACTAAAGGATCAACTTCACCCCAGCCGTTCAGGCTGCCACGAATAAATACCGTGTTAGCACCAAAGAACTGTTCGTTGAACACTCTGACTTTAGGTTCACTAAGGTTCGTACTATCAAAAATAAACACGTATTTGCCTGCTTCCGCGACGTTGATTACAACATTGCTTCCACCTTCAGTCAGCGCTAGGTTTTGACCCAACACAATTAAATCATCAGCATCATCTTCACTAAATGCGCCCAAGTTAGGCGTATCCCAGCCTTCGTTGGCTACTTTGAACTGATACTCTTCAGCACCAAGATCAACCGCAACCGAGTATAAACGTCCGCCATCGTAGTTAAACTCATTGTCCAAGCCCCAACCGTTCATGCCGCCACGAAGGAAGATAGGATTGCCAACGTAGGGTTCTTCGTTAACGATAGTAAGCGTAGCTGCACCGGTGTCTGCTGCATTGAAGCTGAACACGTAAGTTGCATCAACACTTGGTGTAAAGGTCATGTTGCCTTGACCGCTGAACACGTCTTTTTCTACATTTTCAGTGACTGCAGGCGTATCGTTGTTGCCATAGTCAACAGACGACCAGTCTGAAGATGCGATCTTGAATGCATAGGTCTCTGCGCCATTCAACGCTACGGCTACTTCATATACACCGTCGCCTTTATAGCTCATTGCATCAGTCTCGCCCCAGTCATTCATTTGACCACGCAAGAATACTGTTGTGTCACCGAATGGGACAACATCCGGTGCACCCGATGTAGCAAACGCTGATAAACCATAACCACGTTCCATGCCTTGGTTTTTCACAAACACAGCCATGCTTAACGGTGGAACCGTAAATGTACCGTTGCCTGAAGCATCAGCACCTTCAGAAAACGACGCGCCGCGCACGACTGGATCAACCGAGTTAGCAAGTACAGTATGAAGTTCAAAACCAGTAGCAGTTAACACTTCAATCGACTTTTCTTCATAGCCAGTATTAATTACGACAACAAGTGCATCATATTTTGGGTCGATATCTGCCAGTATTGCTTCACTATTTGGCACGACACCATCGTCGAGGCTCATTACGATCAAGCCCTGCTGTTGACGTGAACCAATATTGTGGAAGCCAATACGCGCTTTAATATCTTCAGCGGTGCTTAATCGGAACAACTTGCTGTCAGTACGAATGCTCAAGTACTCTTGGAACACTTCCGCTGCAAACTCAATATTAGACATGCTTGCTGCTCTTTCTGGCGAAAACATAAAGGTAGAAATGGTGTCCCAATTACCTTGGTTGTCTTGTGCCATCGGCAAACCGACGTTCCAATTATTTTTTTCATAACTAAAGTCGACACGGCTGAACCAGTCGCCTGAATCATATGTGTTTCTATCCATAGACTTGGAGCGCAGGAAGTCACCGCCCATTTGCAAGAAAGGAATACCTTGTGACAGCATAGGAATACCAATACCTATGTTTTGTGCACGGATCCTTTCGTCCAAGCTGAGATTAGCAGGAAGGTTGTAGTTGTACTGATCCCAAAGTGACTCATTATCGTGTTTTGACACATAGTTGATAATATCAGCAGGGTCTTGCGCATAACCACCCAAAGAACTGGTTTCAGTCGCATTGCCACCTGATGTTTCCAACACAAAGTCAGTCAAGGTACCAGCCATCGACATTTTAACAATGTCTTGATCGCCCATAGCGGAAGCGAGACTCACTTCTCCATCGGTGCCTAAACGGCTGTTTCGATTACCATTATAGAAAATATTACCGCGACGAACGCCTTCACGAATACGATCGTTATAGGTGCCTATTTCCGTGCCCGCCATATTGATTTGATTCGCTTGCTCGTAACCACGATCCTGACGAGTCCAACCTTCACCATAGAAATAGTTATCTTCATCTAACTCACGTACTTTGGCATATAAATCAACCATCGTTTGTTTAGTTGCCTGGCTCATTATGTCGAAACGGAAACCGTCAAACTTATAATGTTCGGTCCATAGCAGAAGTGAATCTTCCATGAATTTTTCCATCATGCGGTTGCGTGGTTCCGTATCATCACAGCATGTTTCACGCACAATTGAACCACTGTCGACTTCATATCTGTGATAATAACCTGGCACCACTTTATCGAAGACTGAGTTCTCAAATAAACCGGAAGCATTAGTGTGGTTATACACAACGTCAAGCACAACTCGGAGGCCTATTTCATGTAAGGATTGATTCATTGCTCGCATTTCAATAATACGCGCAACACTGTCTGGATTAGATGAATAACTGCCCTCTGGCGCATTAAAGTGCTTAGGATCATAACCCCAGTTAAACTGATCAATATCACGTAGTTGCTGTGATAATGCTTGTGCTGCACCTGGCTCAGATAACACGTTATAGCTATTGTAAAGTTCACCAATCGTCATATCACGAGAAGTATTGTCAAGACATACCTCTGACGCTGGCTTTAAAGCACATATCTGTTGAACTGTGCTCGAAAGATCAACGGTTTTGCTCGTATCTTCGTTAATCGTTGCAATATCATTTGCGGGTAACATGTGGAAGTGCGTTAAGCCCTTTTCAGCGAGTTTAGCGAGATGCTGCATCGGCGCTGAATCTTTTTCAGTAAACGCAAGATACTTGCCGCGATTCGCCTCTGAGGTAGACGCATCTAATGCACTAAAGTCGCGAATATGGCCTTCATATAGAATCGCATCTTCAGGATCTGCAATGCTTGGTATAGTATGCGTGTCCCAGCCTTCTGGCTTAAGGTCCTCGTCTGCTAAATTAACGAACTGCGAAAAGCGACCGTTAAGAGCCAAACCGACGGAGTATGGGTCTGTTACATCAATCACTTCTATTTGATCATCTTCAGGATGATACACGGTCACTTCAAAGCGATATAACTGGCGATCCATATCCATGGTGCCTGCATATGACCAAATACCAGTTGCCGCGTCGTACGTCATTGGATTAGTCGACTGCAAACGCTTATCAGCGCTGTAAAGCTTAAGCGCAACCTTAGTTGCCGTCGGTGCCCATACTCTAGCTTCAATGCCTGAATCTGTATAAACAGGACCCAAAACTGCTTCGTCAGCATCGTTTTCGCCTATCGTGTAAAGTTGGTCCAATACATTCGGAATTTGAATCCGAGTGGCTGCAACAAGTTTACCTTCTTCGTTATATGCGCCCAACACTGCTTGTGTTTTTAACACAGCTTTTGCGTCATCTACCGTCCAATCACCAGCAAAGGCCGGTAACCCTGATAACTGAGGTGCAATGGCTTTTTGTGCGTCCGTTAAATCAATCTCGGTTAACTCAGCAACAGTGCCGTTCAATCCAGTTTCTACCGTTACCGCCAAACTCGCATCGGCTGAGTAATGTAATTTAACTGAATCTACAACCGCAAAATCAACGTTCCACAACAAAGTAGTAGCATCCAACCAATGTGCCTGGGCACCATCAATACTTACAGGTTGTTCGCCGAGTGAATCAATGGGAAACTCATACAAAGTTGAAACACCGGAGAAAGCGAAGTTCATGCGCGCAAAACGCTCGTCTTCGGGTTGCTGCAGCTTCCCTTGGAAGTCACCGCCGCCTAATTCTTTACCAGCATCATCAGTACCAATGTGAATAATGAAATTATGACAAGCACCGGTTGTTTCAGCATAACCCGGCTTAAGATCTAAAACCCAATAAGCACCATAGGTTGGATCGATGCCAGTGTGAACACGACCATTATCCCATGCAGTGTCAGCATCAGCATAAGCATTACATGCATCATTGCTCCATGTATGTAAGCGATAGCCTTCATACGAAGGGTCATTAGGACTGTTATCAGCACCAACCGCGGCTCGGTTATAATACAAAACAGCCTGATCCGCCGCTGGGAAAGCAACCGGCGGCGCTAAAGTTGGGTTAAAACCGACAACACAAGCATCATTTGCATCATTAGGTACAGTGGGTGCCGCGCAAAGGATGGGAGGTGGTGGCACGCACTCTCCTTCGGCATTGGGTATATTGGGAACGTTACAGGTTACTGCAACCTGCCCCGATTCCACTTCTGAACCACCACAGCCTGACAATACGAATATTGACAGGATAACAGCAGCATAGCTGATGAAACTTTTACGACTAAACATAGGTAAATTCTCCAATGTCATATTTTTGTTACGACCTAAATTAAGGCCTTTTTTAAACAGAGACGTTAAATTAATTATTCTCATAATGAATACGTTAGCCCCAAGAAGAATTGAGTACCAAAGTACTGAATCGTGCCCGTGCGCGCTTCATCACCGAAGTAACTTTTCGTAGGCGCATCTGTTACGTTATTCACTTGGAATAAAATACCTAGGTTTTCGTTCACTTCGTAGCTCGCTTGGTAATCGATAATTAGCTCCGAATCAAAGTTAACAACCTGATCATTTACTGCTACTTGTTTAGACACAAACGGGTCTCTGTAACGCGCGCTTATGCGTGTCTCAAAGCCCTCATTTTCCCAAAATACAGTCCCAGACAATACTTGCTTGCTCAATCCAGGTAGCAAGGTAGAAAAGACACCATCGCTGGTACTGGCTCTTTTTATAATCTCGGTTTCTGTGTACGAGTAGCTCGCACTCAGACCTAAGCCGGACCATAATCCGGGTAAGCCACTGTAAACCTCAGTGTATGACAATTCAAGACCGCGAATATAGCCGCCTCGAGCGTTGTTTTCAGCCGTTGTATAGGCACCATTTTCCACAGGAACACTGACAAAAACTTGCTCGCCTAATTCATCTAATACCGGTTGCGCTTCATCCTCATCGGTGAAAACAGGTATATCAATTGAAGTGGGAACAATAAATCCGTTGGCAGCAAAATCGTAAGGGTCTGTTGTGCTTCTATCTACAAATGACTTAATGTCTTTATAGTAAAGCGCAGCGATTAATGCACCATCTGAATCGTCAAAGTAGTACTCATAAGAAATATCATACTGATTAGCGTAGAAAGGACGTAAATAAGGACTATTGTCGCTTTGACCCGATAATCGTGCTTCACCAAGAACGGTAATTTCACCAGTATCAATATTCTGAATCGCAGCGGGTTCTGAAACCTGCACACCAGAATTAGCGAACATTTCATTAATAGGTGCTCTACCCATTACCTTCGCCGCCGCAAAGCGCACTAGCTGATTGCTGGTTAATTTGAACGTTAGGTTTAATGACGGCAAATAATCAGTGTACGTATCTTGCAATATTACAGGACGAAAGGTATCAACAACCAAGCCAATATCGTCAGTAATATTTTGCGCACCCGCTTCTGGAACGCCACCGACGTCTTGCAAAAAGGTCGATGCCTGCTTTGTATCCACCATTCTCACGCCAACATTACCGGTGACCGGAATACCTGCTAATTCCATATCGAGGTTTGCCATAATATAGGCTGAGCTTACTTCTTCATACACTTCTCCGCTCTGCAAAACAGACCATGAAGTATCGCTTATTGGATCGCCATCTGGTGGATTCAATACACCATCGTACCCACCCCAACTTTGCACCGGTTGCGGCACGCCACTTGGGAACCATGCATTTAGGGCTTTATCTAAATCAATCGCTAAGTAACTAGGGAAATAAGAGAATTCTCCTTCCCAATTGACCACGGTGGTCATGTCTTCAGTCAAGCGCAGTGGCGGTTGACTTCTAGAGAAACCTGAGTCACTACCATATTCGAATACGGAACGATCATTGGTGTATGCGCGATCTGAATAACGAGCACCAAATTCAATAGAGCGAACCCAGTCATTCTCTAGTTGATAAGTGAAATCTAGTCGGTAAGCATCTAATTGATCTGAATTTTGGTATGGATAAATACCGTATTTAGACACCATGACTTTATTTAAATCAATAAAATCCGCAGCCTGATTAAAACCTAAATCAGGCAAATCTAAGCCATTCAACAAATAACTTATCGATATGTTCTGGTCTAGCACCGGCGCTAATGCATTGGCGTCTTCAGCAACTAATGACCACAGCAAACCATTTCTGAAATCACTTTCAGCAGCAGAGTGAGAAATATCGAAAGACATTGTCCAGTTATCGTTTATATCCCACTTTCCGTTGAGCCCATAACTGCGAACCTCATCATTGTCTCGGTTGTCGTCATTGACTAATTCAACACGAGTGTTTGCGCCGCGATCACGATTGAAGGTACCACCAATAACGTCATTCCCCACAATAGTTGGGTTGGCAATCGTGACGTTGGGTGCTTCGAGTTTTACCCGAAATCCGCGAGCGAACTCTTCTGACTCGAACTTACTTAAGAAAGCATCGGCTTTTAAAACAAAGTTATCTACCGGTGCCCACTCAATTGCGGCCATGTAACCATTACGAGTCTCCGCACCGCCAGCGTGCTGCATTTCAAAACCCTCAGAAATGCTTTCACATTCACCACATTGGCCTAGCGCTGGACGATTTGGATCGAGATTATCTGTATCGTTTGCGACAAAATCAACATCCTTTTCTCTGTTATAAGCGAGGCCGATGAACTGAGTCGAAACACTGGGTTGATACAACCTTGCGTAACCGAGAGCGACGCCAAGGGTATCTTCTAAAAATTTGCCTTGATATGAAAAGCTAAGTCGATGACCAAACTCATCAGCATCAGCGACTTCGTTAGCACGGTCGTTATACATACCGCGAACGTTTGCATTAAACGTATGCTGCTTATCGTTGGCCAATGGGCTAGCTGTTTTCAATTCAACCGTTCCGGCAACGCCGCCTTCCAGCAATGAGGCTTTTGGTGATTTATATACTGCAGCTGAACTGATTAACTCTGATGGGTACTGATCAAACTCTATTGAGCGACTACCGCTAGTTGATACTTGTTCTCTGCCGTTAAGCGTAGAAAAAACGAAATCACCAGATAAACCACGAATGTTAATTTCTGCTGCTTGGCCACCGGTTCTTACCGCTGATATACCGGGTAAGCGTGTTAACGCATCCGCCATTGATACGTCGGGTAATCCACCTAAGTCATCGGCAGAGATTTGTTCTGATACGGTGTCACTGAATCTTTTTTGATTGAGCGACTTTATCAGGCTAGTTCGAAAACCAACAACCTCAATTTTCTCGATGTTTTCTTCTGCACGTTCATCAGCCTGATCCTGTTGAGAACTTTCAGGGCTTTGTTGTGCATAAAGGGGCAAACTACCAATCATCATTCCGCTAGCAACTAAGGCCACGGTAATCAAGCTGGGTTTGAATTTAGTCATATTTGTATCCCATTACTGTTGAGTTTGACGCTTCTATGCTCACCAGACCTTATGACTGGTTGCGCAAGCACGCCTATTTGTACTAATTAGGATGTTACATTTTTGCGAGTTCATTCACCATTATGTGCATACGTATTCATAACATATTGCTACATTTAGTTAACAAATCGGCCAATCTAAATGCGATGTTTATGCTGTTAATGAAAACAAGAAACATTTTATGATAAGAGAATAGAGAATAGTATTTATAAAAAAAAACAATTGCTTACATTCAATCAACAAAAAGAAAGGTGTTATTTACATGGAAAATATCTGAATCTGTGGAGAAAGGTTTTTAAGAGCTTATTGGTATCGTTTACCTGAATTTTTTACAAGGCTGTTCGGACTTATCCTAATGAAAGAGACTTCAGCTTAATGACAGTAAAGTAAAAAAAAACCTGCCGTTTGGCAGGTTTTCTAGTTCAATCTTAATTCACCAAATTACCAACCAGTAATTTCGCGCAATCCTTTACCTATTTCAGCAAGTGAGCGCACAGTTTTAACACCTGCCGCTTCTAACGCTTTGAATTTCTCATCAGCAGTACCTTTGCCGCCAGCGATAATTGCGCCAGCATGACCCATACGCTTACCCGCAGGTGCTGTTACGCCAGCTATGTAAGATACTACAGGCTTAGTTACATGTGCTTTGATGTATTCAGCAGCTTCTTCTTCAGCTGTACCGCCAATTTCACCAATCATAACGATTGCTTCAGTAGCTGGATCTTCTTGGAACAACTTCAATATGTCGATGAAGTTAGAACCAGGAATTGGATCACCACCAATACCAACACAAGTAGACTGACCAAAACCTTCATCAGTAGTCTGCTTAACTGCTTCGTATGTCAATGTACCAGAGCGTGAAACAATGCCAACTTTACCTGGCTTATGAATGTGACCAGGCATGATACCAATCTTACACTCGCCCGGAGTAATAACACCTGGACAGTTAGGACCGATCATACGTGCACCTTTACGATCAACGTACTCTTTAACATAAAGCATATCGATAGTCGGAATACCTTCAGTGATACAGACCACTAATTCAATACCCGCATCAACCGCTTCTATGATTGAATCTTTACAAAATGGCGCTGGTACATAAATTACCGTTGCCGTAGCGCCTGTTGCTTCTACCGCTTCTCTCACAGTATTGAATACAGGAAGACCTAAATGTGTAGTACCGCCTTTACCAGGAGTTACACCACCAACCATTTGCGTACCATAAGCAATTGCTTGCTCAGAGTGGAACGTACCTTGACCGCCAGTAAAACCTTGGCAGATAACTTTAGTATCTTTATTAATTAATACTGACATTATTTGCCCTCCGCAGCAGCAACAACTTTAAGTGCAGCATCCGTCAAGGATTCTGCAGCAATGATATCTAAACCAGAACTCGCAAGCACTTCGCGACCTAGTTCTGCATTTGTGCCTTCTAGACGAACAACCACTGGTACGTTAACGCCAACTTCTTTAACTGCACCAATAATACCTTCAGCAATCATATCGCAACGCACGATACCACCGAAAATGTTAACCAATACTGCTTTAACCTTGCTGTCTGACAAAATAATTTTAAATGCTTCAGCAACACGTTCTTTGGTTGCACCGCCCCCAACGTCGAGGAAGTTAGCAGGGCTTCCGCCATGCAAGTTAACGATATCCATCGTTCCCATTGCAAGACCAGCACCGTTTACCATGCAACCCACGTTGCCATCTAGTGCAACGTAGTTAAGTTCGAATTTTGCTGCGTGGGCTTCACGCGCATCATCTTGTGATGGATCGTTCATATCACGGACTTTTGGCTGACGATACAATGCGTTGCCGTCTACCCCTAACTTCGCGTCTAAGCAGTGCAAGTCACCGTCTGCTTTGATAACTAGCGGGTTGATCTCAATCATTGCTAGGTCAAGCTCTTCAAACATCTTAGCTAGACCCATAAATATGGTAGTAAACTGACGAATTTGAACACCCTTCAAGCCTAATTTGAACGCCATTTCTCTTGCTTGAAACGGCTGCGCGCCAACTAATGGATCGATTTCAGCTTTTAAGATTTTTTCTGGTGTTTGTTCCGCAACAGTCTCAATTTCAACGCCACCTTCTGTAGATGCCATGAAAATGATTCTGCGTGAGGTTCTATCAACCACTGCGCCTAAGTATAGCTCTTGAGCGATATCTGTGCAGGTTTCAACAAGAATTTGACTGACCGGCTGACCTTTTTCATCTGTTTGATAAGTGACTAGATTTTTGCCAAGCCAGTTTTCAGCAAAAGCTCTAATGTCAGCTTTGTCTTTAACTAGTTTCACACCGCCCGCTTTACCGCGACCGCCAGCGTGTACTTGACATTTAACTACCCATTCAGTTCCGCCAATGCGGTCTGCAGCTTCAACAGCAGCTTGAGGAGTCTCCGCAGCGTATCCTTCAGATACTGGCAAACCGTATTCTTTGAATAACTGTTTGCCCTGGTATTCATGCAAATTCATGTTAATTTATCCGATTTTATTTAATAGAAAAGCCGCCTATGCTCCCTTAAAAAGGACTGCGGGCGACTTGTTTTAATTTCGCTAAATCTTATCACAAACTTAGCTATACTTCAGGTGATAACGACGTTATCACCCTAATTTTTTTGATTCCGAGCAGCTTGTTAACTTAATATTTACACATCAAGTAACAAACGTGTTGGATCTTCTAACATTTCTTTTACAGTGACCAAGAAACCAACCGATTCTTTACCGTCCACGATTCTGTGGTCGTAAGATAACGCGAGGTACATCATAGGTAATATCTCTACTTTACCGTTCACTGCCATTGGGCGATCTTGGATTTTATGCATTCCCAATATTGCGCTTTGTGGTGGATTAATAATTGGCGTAGACAATAACGATCCAAACACACCGCCGTTGGTAATAGTAAAGTTACCGCCCTGCAGGTCTGACATAGCAAGCTTGCCGTCGCGACCTTTCAATGCGAGTTCTTTGATGCCTTTTTCAACACCCGCCATGCCGAGCGTATCGGTATCACGCAATATAGGTGTAACCAAACCACGTGGTGTAGATACAGCGATTGAGATGTCGAAATAGTTATGATAACAAATATCGTCACCATCAATTGACGCATTGACTTCTGGGAAACGCTTTAACGCTTCGGTGACCGCTTTCACATAGAAAGACATGAAACCCAAACGAATACCATGACGCTTTTCAAAGCTCTCTTGGTATTGCTTACGCAAGTCCATAATAGGCTTCATATTAACTTCATTGAACGTAGTCAACATTGCTGTTGAGTTTTTCGCCTCTAACAAACGACTGGCGATTGTTTTACGTAATCTCGTCATTGGCACGCGCTTTTCTGTGCGCTCGCCTGCTGCAATAGATGGCGCCTCTGTTGACGCTGCTGATGGCGCTTTTGCTGGTGCTTTCAAATGCTTTTCCACGTCTTCTTTGGTTACTCTGCCGCCTTTACCTGTGCCTTTGACTTTACTAGCGTCAACACCTTTTTCAGCAAGTAAACGGCGCACGGAAGGACTCAATGCGTCTGAATCTCCTTCTTCCTGTTCAGCTTGGGCTACTGGCGCGCTATCTTTACTTTCCATCGATGGCTTTGCGGCCGCACCTGCTACGAAGTTTGCAATAACAGCCTCAGCAAGTACTGTTTCGCCCTCTTGAGCTAAAATTTCAGAAATTGAACCATCTTCTGGCGCAACAACTTCCAATACGACTTTGTCTGTTTCAATATCAACTAAATTTTGATCACGCTTTACTGACTGTCCGGGCTGCACATGCCAAGTTGCTATTGTTGCATCAGCTACTGATTCCGGAAGCACAGGAACTTTAATCTCAGTCTTTTTGCCTGACCCAGTTAGTGCCGCAGACTCTTTCTCGGCTGCTGGTTCAGAAGACGTGGACTCTTTTTTAGCAGAGCCTCCCGCTTCTACTTTACCAATGACTTGTTCACCTAAAACGGTATCACCTTCACCATGAATAATTTCTGACAAGACGCCGTCTTCTGGTGCTACTACTTCCAATACTACCTTGTCAGTCTCAATATCAACCAAATTTTGGTCTCTGGTAACAGTTTCACCCGCTTTTACATGCCACGTTGCGATTGTTGCATCTGCTACTGATTCAGGTAATACGGGAACTTTTATTTCAATTGTCATCTGGGTTCCTTAGTTTATTGTAAGTGCGTCTTCAACCAACGCCTTTTGTTGTTGGTTGTGTACAGAAACATAGCCAACTGCAGGAGAAGCCGAAGCTTTGCGCCCTGCATAAGTTAAGTTAGATCCTTTCGGAATTGATTGCCAGAAATGATGTTGGCTGCAATACCAAGCACCTTGGTTCTGTGGTTCTTCTTGACACCAAATCCAGTCAGTCACATGTTCATACTTTGCCATCTTGGTTTTGAACTCGTCCTGAGGGAATGGATACAACTGCTCTAAACGCACAATCGCAACGTCACTTTGTTCGTTCTTACGACGCTGATCCAGCAAATCGTAGTAAACTTTGCCAGAACACATCACAACACGTTTGACGTTTTGCGGATCTATCTCATCAATCTCATCAATCACATTGTGGAACACACCCGCTGCCAGTTCTTCCATTGAAGAAACCGCAAGTGGATGACGAAGCAGTGATTTCGGCGACATAACTATCAATGGTCGACGCATAGGTCGAACTGATTGGCGACGCAGCATATTGTATACCTGCGCAGGAGTGGATGGTATGCACACTTGCCAGTTATGGTCAGCACACATTTGTAACCATCTCTCTAAACGAGCAGAACTGTGCTCAGGACCTTGGCCTTCATAACCGTGCGGCAATAACATCGTTAGACCACACAAGCGGCCCCACTTTGCTTCACCTGATGATAAAAACTGGTCAAACACAACCTGGGCACCGTTCGCAAAATCGCCAAATTGTGCTTCCCAAATAGTTAAACATGCAGGTTCAGCTGTGGCAAAACCATATTCAAAGGCCATTACAGCCTCTTCAGACAATACAGAATCATAAATTTCAATTCGGCCTTGGTCATCAGAGATATTCTGCAACGGTAAATATGATGAACCGTCATCTTGGTTGTGCAAAACAGCATGACGATGGAAGAAGGTGCCCCGCCCCGAATCTTGACCTGTCATTCTGATATCTGTTTTCTCGGCTAGGACACTCGCATAGGCTAAGTTTTCAGCCATTCCCCAGTCGAGCATTTTCTCACCATCTACCATTGCCTTGCGGTCAACATATAGTTTGTTAACACGAGACTGCAGACGATGACTCTCTGGATAATTGATCAAAGCCTGACCAAGCTCCTTTATTCTGGAAACTGGCAAACTAGCATCATATTCGACATCCCAATCGTGGCCAATGTAAGGTGACCAATCGACTGAATGCTCAGTCATTGGTCGCCACTCCTCGACCACACATGCACCGTGGTCCAATGCAGCTCTATAGTCAGCCATTAGCTTTTCAACTTCGTGCTTTTCAATGGTACCTTCAGCAATCAATTGGTCAGCATAAATATCGCGGGGAACAGGATGCTTTTTAATTTTTTGATACATTAATGGCTGAGTCGCATTCGGCTCATCCGCTTCGTTATGACCATGGCGACGGTAGCAAACTAAATCTATCACCACGTCACGTTTAAATTTGTTACGGTATTCTAAAGCAAGTCTAGTAACAAACATGACAGCTTCAGGATCATCAGAATTCACGTGAAAAATTGGCGCTTGCACCATTTTCGCTATGTCAGTGCAGTATTGTGTAGAACGCGTGTCTTCGGTGTTCGAGGTGGTAAAACCAACTTGGTTGTTAATAACAATTCGAACTGTCCCGCCAACTTTAAAGCCACGAGTTTGTGACATATTGAACGTTTCTTGTACAACGCCCTGACCGGCTATGGCAGAGTCACCGTGTATTGTAATCGGTAAAACCGCAGAACCGTCTTCACAATCGCGACGAGATAGCCTCGCTCTAACTGAGCCCATCACTACAGGGTTAACAATTTCCAAATGCGATGGATTGAAAGCAAGTGCCAAATGCACATTTCCACCTGGTGTTGCAAAATCAGAAGAAAAACCAGCGTGATATTTTACATCGCCGGCCCCTAATGTATCATCATGTTTTCCGGCGAATTCATCAAACAGAACTGATGGATTTTTACCTAACACATTCACTAATACATTCAAACGCCCACGGTGGGCCATACCAATGACAACCTCTTTCGTACCCACTGCCCCGGCTTCGGTAATTAAGCCTTTTAGCATTGGAACAAGAGAGTCGCCGCCTTCTAATGAAAATCGTTTCGCACCCGTAAATTTAGCGCCCAGGTACTTTTCCATACCATCTGCGGCGATAAGGCCCTTAAGAATGTTAACTTTTTCATCTCGGCCAATCACGGGTTTCGCTTCAACCGACTCAATCCGCTGCTGCAGCCAACGTTTCTGTTCGGTATCAGTAATGTGCATATATTCAGAGCCGATAGAGCCACAGTAAGTACGATTCAATGACTTAAGTAAATCACCTAAAGCCATTTTATCTGTATTTACCGCATATGAGCCAAGATTGAACATGGCGGTAAAGTCGCTCTCAGAAAGATTATGGTGTGATAATTCTAAATCTCGAACTCTCGGTTGCTTCCATAAACTAAGTGGATCGAGGTTAGCATGCTGGTGCCCACGGAATCGGTAAGCATTAATTAATTGTAATACTTTTACCTGTCGCTCATCGCTTTGAACATCGCCGGGTGTTGCAGCAGCACCTGAGGTGAACCTTGCAGCAGGACCCAACGAGGCCATTTGTTTGAAATCAGCCTTGATTTGCGTGTGGTTGGATTCTACCTCAACACCATCTACCTTAGGTAGCGCGTCGAAAATAACTTTCCAGTTTTCTGGAATACTTTGTGGATCTTCAAGGTAAGTGTCATACATCCCTTCGATGTAAGCGGTATTACCTCCCGCCATGTGGGATGAATCCCACCATGCTTTCATCACGCTATCTTGCATTCTTAAGCCTTGATATAAAAAGTTAAGTGTATTGTATTCTATATAGATTCTTTTTGTAAATTGCGTATTACACCTTTGAGCGGATATCTACGACTAAAATGGTATAAAACTTCATATATATAGTCTCAACCATAAGAAAAACTTGAATATTTTCATTATTTTTCAATATTTACTAATAATTTTACATTGAGTTGTGTCTAGATAAAAAAATAGCCACCCCTCGCGGGACGGCTATTTAGCAATCAAACATACCTAACGAGTAGGTAACCAAGCACTAAACAGCACGTTGTAACAGCATCGACTTAATTTGGCCGATAGCTTTTGTTGGATTCAATCCCTTTGGACACACACTAACGCAATTCATGATGCCATGGCATCGGAACACGCTAAATGCGTCGTCTAAGTCATTCAAACGAGCATCAGTTGCTGTATCGCGAGAATCAATTAAAAATCTATACGCATGCAACAAGCCAGCTGGCCCGATAAATTTATCCGGATTCCACCAAAATGACGGGCATGAAGATGAACAGCAAGCGCATAAAATACATTCGTACAAACCATCTAATTTAGCTCGGTCTTCTTGCGATTGTATATGCTCACGCGCTGGTGGCTGCTTATCATCATTAATCAAAAATGGTTTGATTTTCTCGTACTGAGTGTAGAACTGCGTCATATCTACCACAAGGTCTCGTACTACCGGCAAACCGGGTAGTGGCCGCACCACTATTTTACCTTTACCGAGCGCAGAGAGAGGTGTAATACATGCCAAACCATTTTTACCGTTCATGTTCATACCATCTGAACCACAAACACCTTCACGGCATGAGCGACGGAAAGACAACGTTGGATCTTTTTCTTTTAATGCAATCAAAGCGTCAAGCACCATCATGTCTTGGCCTTCCTCGACCTCTAACTGATAATCTTGCATCTTAGGTGCATCATCTACGTCTGGGTTATATCGATAAATCGAAAAATTTAACATCATAATGACTACTCCTATTAATACGAACGTACTTTTGGTGGAAACGCTTCTCTAAGCTTCGGCGTCATGTTGACATCGCGACGACGCATAGTTTCTGATTCCGGCAAGTACAAGCTGTGACACAACCAATTTTCATCGTCTCTCTCAGGGAAATCGAAACGGCTGTGTGCGCCACGACTCTCTGTTCTAAAGTTAGCTGCAACCGCCGTGCTGTAAGCAGTTTCCATTAGGTTGTCTAACTCTAAGCATTCAATACGCATCGTATTAAAGTCAGAACTCTTGTCATTCAAACTTGCGTTTTGCAAACGTTCGCGAATTTCTTTCAGTTCTTTCAAGCCTTCAGCCATTGCCTGACCTTCACGGAAAACCGAGAAGTTGAGCTGCATGCACTGTTGCATATCTTTCTTAATTTGAACGGGGTCTTCGCCCTTACCTACTTCAGAGCTTTCCCAACGATTGAAGCGCGACATTGCTGCGTCTAAGTCTGAAGCAGATGCGTCACTTTTAACGTCAACTTGATCTAAACTCTTACCCAAGTGCAAGCCAGTAGCACGACCAAACACGACCAAATCTAGTAAGGAATTACCACCGAGTCGGTTTGCACCATGCACTGATACACAGGCAATTTCACCGCAAGCAAATAAACCATCGACAATAGTTTCTTTACCATCGATATCGACATTAATAACCTGCCCATCTACATTCGTTGGAATACCGCCCATCATATAGTGACACGTTGGTATCACTGGAATAGGCTCTTTGACCGGATCCACGTGTGCAAATGTGCGTGATAATTCAAGAATACCAGGCAAACGTGACTCAAGCACATCTTTACCTAAGTGATCGAGTTTCAGCTTTAAGTGAGGACCCCAAGGACCATCACAACCGCGACCTTCACGAATTTCTGTCATCATTGAACGAGCAACAACGTCACGACCAGCAAGATCTTTAGCGTTTGGCGCATAACGTTCCATGAAACGCTCGCCATCTTTATTCAATAAGTAACCGCCTTCACCACGACAACCTTCAGTTACAAGCGTACCTGCACCTGCGATGCCTGTTGGGTGGAACTGCCACATTTCCATGTCTTGTAGCGGTACACCAGCTCTAATTGCCATGCCCACGCCGTCACCGGTATTAATATGCGCGTTTGTGGTTGAAGCGTAAATGCGGCCAGCACCACCCGTCGCTAAAACAACGGCTTTAGATTTAAAGTACACAACTTCACCAGACTCTATGTCGATTGCTGTGCAGCCAACTACTTGACCGTGTTGATTTTTCACAAGATCGAGTGCGTACCATTCACTGAATACTTTTGTGCGGTTTTTTACGTTCTGTTGATACAACAAATGCAGTAAGGCGTGACCTGTTCTATCAGCAGCAGCTGCTGTTCTTGCCGCCTGTTCTCCGCCAAAGTTTCTTGACTGGCCACCAAATGGACGTTGGTATACTTTACCCTCTTCAGTACGTGAAAAAGGTAAGCCCATATTTTCCATTTCGATAATGGCTTCAGGACCTGTCTTACACATATATTCAATCGCTTCCTGGTCGCCAATGTAATCTGACCCTTTTACGGTGTCGTACATGTGCCATTCCCAGTTATCTTCATGTGAATTACCCAAAGCAACAGTAATACCACCTTGCGCAGATACTGTGTGTGAACGGGTCGGAAATACTTTTGATAATAATGCACACGACTTACCAGATTCTGAAATCTGTAAAGCAGCTCGCATGCCAGCGCCGCCAGCGCCGATAACTACCGCGTCAAACTCATGAACGGGTAAACTCATATTAAACACCCCACAAAACGAATAGACCTACTGCAACATACGCAAATGCAATTAGGTTAAGAACATATTGAAGACCGGCGCGCAGACCAGTTGGTTTGACGTAATCTGTCAATACCTGCCACAAACCTATACGCACATGGATCATGATTGAGATCAATGTGGCTAGCGTAAATGCTTTCATGTAAATATTGGCGAACAGACCTTGCCAAACTTCGAATGTAACAACCGATGTTGTTATAAAAAAGTACACCATGAATATGGTGAAGGCAGTGATTATCGCTGCCGTTGCTCGCAGTGATACATAGTCCTGAATGCCGTTTCTTTTCATTGACACTTGATTGGTTACCATAATACAACTCCTAATACGATTGTTAACACCACCCAAAGCGCCATTGCAGCTTTCGCGCTGTTGTTGCCTGAGTCGAGCTCTTCCCAATGGCCCATATCCATAATCACGTGCCTCACACCACCAATAATGTGGTAAGACAGCGCAGATAAAGTACCGATTGAAATCACTTTTCCATACCATGCATCCATCATACTGACAACCGAGTTATAACCCTCGATTGAAGCAACTGATGTAGCCCACGCGTAAATGACGAATAACAACGCAAAAAACATTGCAACGCCCGTAACACGATGGAGAATTGACGCAACAGCCGCGGGTGGAAAGCTGATTGTATTAAGGTCTAAATTTACCGGTCTTTGTTTCTTCACAATAATCTGCCTGTAGTCGTTCGCAGGTAATGCATAACATGTGTATGCTTAAGCGATTACCCTAGTTGTGTGTTTTACTTTTTTGGGGTGTACTAGCACCCTTGCTTTGTTAACAATTTGTGAATCAATTATTGCTAAATTGAAACAAAATACATGTCACGAATTTAGCGGCGTTGAATATAACAATCCGGCCAGTAAATTACAATTTTTTGTTGCGTATTAAGCCTTTAGTCTTAAAGATTTATTGCTACCCTTATTGCTATAGTTAATGCAGAATATTTATTAATCGAATATGCATTTAAATTGACTTATTACTACAATACCAGTACAAATAGCGCCACTTTTCTTAACGATGTGAACAATATCGTCGAAAGCTACGTAAGTTTGTCGACTGCAACGTTATACTAGAAAATTAACGAGGAGAACATTACATGGCAAATGATACAGCCATTTTAAAAGTAGGTGATAAAGAAATCGAGCTTCCGATTTTAACTGGGACAGCGGGTCACCCGGTCATCGATGTTAGACCACTTGGAAGCAATGGATATTTTACCTTCGATCCAGGTTTTATGGCTACAGGTTCATGTGAATCTTCAATTACATTCATTGATGGTGGCAAAGGTATTTTGTTACACAGAGGCTACCCAATAGAAGAGTTGGCGCGTGACTCTGATTACCTCGAAGTATGTCATATGCTATTGCACGGGCATGCTCCAGACGCAACTGAATATCTGAATTTTAAAGACACGATTACTCGTCATACTTTGCTGCACGAGCAAATTAATATGTTCTTCCACGGGTTCAGAAACGATGCACATCCAATGGCGATGCTGTGCGGAACCGTCGGAGCGATGTCGTCTTTCTACCACAGTGATTTAGACGTGAACAGTGAAGAACAACGCTTGCGCAGTGCTCATCGCTTAATTGCTAAGATGCCGACGTTAGTTGCAATGTGCTACAAGTACAATGTTGGACAACCTTTTGTCTATCCAAGCAATGACTTAAGCTACGCCGCAAACTTTCTAAATATGATGTTCTCGGTTCCGGCTGAAGAGTATGTCGTGAGTCCAGCGGTAGAGCGTGCAATGGATAGAATATTTATTCTACATGCTGATCATGAGCAAAACGCATCGACGTCTACTGTCCGTTTAGCAGGTTCGTCAGGCGCAAATCCTTACGCATGCATTGCAGCTGGCGTAGCGTCTTTGTGGGGCCCTGCACATGGCGGTGCAAACGAAGCTTGTTTGGAGATGTTAGAAGAAATTGGAAGCGTTGACCGTATTCCAGAATTTATTGATAGAGCAAAAGACAAGAACGATCCGTTCCGTTTAATGGGTTTTGGACATCGCGTATATAAAAACCATGATCCTAGAGCTACCGTGATGCGAGAAAGCTGCCACGAAGTATTGGCTGAGTTAAAGTTAGACGACCCATTGCTGGAAGTAGCCATGGAACTAGAACGTATAGCGCTTAGCGACCCTTACTTTGCAGAAAAGAAGTTATTCCCGAATGTCGACTTTTACTCAGGTATTGTGCTCAAAGCCATTGGTATTCCAACTAACATGTTTACGTGTATTTTCGCACTATCAAGAACGGTAGGTTGGATTTCACATTGGCACGAAATGTTGAGTCAGCCTGGCCAAAAAATTGGGCGCCCGCGTCAGTTATATACAGGTGAAACGCAGCGCAAGTATACTCCTATTAAGAAGTAAGCTTCGCTCAACTCACTAGTAATTAAGGCGCCTTATTGGCGCCTTTTTTTCAAAATAAACTATGACAATGAGAAGGTTACCATGCCAATACAGTTTAAAATACTTGGTTACGCGGGACTGTTTCCATTTATAGTGCTTCCGTTGATAGCAGTTGCTGACATGAATAATTATTTTTATAGCTTTCAACACTTTGTCCAATACTCAGCCATTATACTGTCGTTCTTTGGCGGTATTCATTGGTACGACGCTCTTCAGCATAACCGGGTAAACCATCAACTCTATGTGGCTATGCTACCCAGTATTATTGGCTGGTTGAGTTTGCTGTTTCTCGATGGGAGTGTGTTGTTAGGTGCTTTATCGTGTGCCTTTATTGGCATGCTAATGTACGACAAATACACTCTGGTAATGGAAAAAGGAAAAGTCATTGAATACACAACGCTGCGTTTAGTGTTAACCAGCGTCGTTGTAATAAGCCATTTAGCAATGGCTTTAATCGCCTGAATAAGCCGAATATTAGTACTTCTTTTTAAACATAAAGTGCCTTACCCTGCGACATCGTTTCGCGCTGCTCACAGGGTTTGTAGGCAATATTGGATAAAGTAATCAAATGTCGACTTTAGTGATTTACTTGACGCACAGTAAATGCGCGAATCAAAGGCAACGCTGGTCGTTTTAACCCGTAATTAATTCCATCAGCTCTGTGGTTTTAGCTTGCATTAGAGCAATGTCACCGCGGGATTCAACATTTAAGCGTATCACTGGCTCAGTGTTCGACTTTCTCAAGTTAAAGCGCCAGTTCCCAAACTCCATGCCAATGCCGTCTGTCTTATCTATTACTTCAGCTTGGTCAGCGTAGTGTTCAACAATCTTCTTAATTGTTAAGCCGGCATTTTCAACAGTAGAGTTTATCTCGCCAGAAGATGGGAAGGCTTCGATGCGCTCTTTCACTAACGCTGACAATGGCTGCTTTGTCTTACTGATCAATTCAGCCACAAGCATCCATGGGATCATTCCTGAATCGCAATAAGCAAAATCACGGAAATAGTGATGAGCACTCATTTCACCGCCGTAGACAGCGTCTTCTTTGCGCATTCTCTCTTTGATAAAAGCATGACCGGTTTTGCATTTAATGGGTTTACCTTTATTCGCTTTAACAATCTCTTCTGTATTCCAAAAAACACGTGGGTCATAAATAATACTGGCGCCTTTTTCTTTCGCTAAAAAGGCCTGCGCTAATAAACCGACAATATAATAGCCTTCGACAAATTGGCCTTTCTCGTCAAATAGGAAACAGCGATCGAAATCACCATCCCACGCGATCCCCATGTGAGCCTTGTTTTCAATAACGGCTTTTGACGTCTCCGCGCGATTCTCTGGCAACAATGGGTTTGGAATGCCGTGGGGAAAGTCACCATTAGCGTCGTGATGCACTTTAATAAACTCGACGGGTACATGTTGGTTTTGGAAAAACAGTTCAATTGCGTCGAGTGCAGGGCCAGCACTGCCATTCCCAGCATTGACAACAAGCTTCAATGGAGACAGCTTTTTATAGTCGATATAGCTTGCAAGGTGCAAAACGTAATCATTTACACAGCGAACGCGCTCGTAATTTTTGGTTTCAAGTAATTTTCTTTCTTGAATTGAATGCATACCACTCAAAAACTCACCATCAGTCACTAACTCACCGGTACTAAATGCGAGTAATCGAGCTTGTATATTCATCTCATCGTAGCTTTCTGCTCTGTCTCTAATAGCGAATAAGCCACTATCACCGCTGATCGGGATAGAACCGGCTTTCACCAACTTTAAGCCATTGTAATTGATAGGATTATGAGAAGCTGTTACTTCAATACCGCCATCAACACCAAGGTGCTTTGTGGCAAAATAAATTTCTTCAGTACCGCACATCCCCAAATCACTTACTTTCGCACCGCCGTCCATTAAACCTGCAGCTAACGCTAGTTTAAGTGGCAGCGAAGTTTTTCTGACATCTGCACCTACAACGACAGTGCGTGCCTGTAATTCTTCTGCAAAGGCTCTTCCGATACGGTACGCAACTGACTCAGTTAATTGTTCAATCAGTTCACCACGAATATCGTAAGCTTTAAAACAGGTAATTTTAGTCATGATTTTTGTTCTTTTAGTATTTTTAAATTTGGATGCGTGAAAACGATGGCAACCATTAAAGTTACCACGTTTTCCATGCTTTATTTTTTAACTTCAACACGGCCATAACGATCAGAGAAGCGGACAATGTCGTCCTCACCAAGGTAGCTGCCGGACTGCACTTCAATCAGCTCTAGTAGTATCTTTCCAGGATTTTCCAATGCATGAATTTCACCGATCGGGATGTAAATAGACTCATTCTCGGTTACTAATGAAGTTACCTCTCCCACAGTGACGTTAGCTGTGCCGGAGACTACGATCCAGTGCTCTGCGCGATGGTGATGCATTTGTACACTCAGTTTTTCGCCGGGTTTTACACTAATACGTTTAACCTGATAGCGGCCCCCGTTATCAATGGAATCGTAGCTGCCCCAAGGTCTGAAAACTTCGCGGTGAAATTCAAACTCGGGACGTTTTTCGGCCTTAAGCTTATTCACCACATTCTTTATGTCTTGCACTTTACTTTTGTTCGCAACCATTACGGCGTCTTTGGTTTCTACTACGACAACGTCATCTAAACCAATCACTGCAATTAAGCGCTGTTCAGAGTTGATATAGCTATTGGTGACGCCATCGAGGATTGCATCACCTGTTACAACGTTGCCTGAAGCATCTTTATGTTGTGATGTTTCCCACAATGAAGTCCAACTACCAACGTCATTCCAACCGGCGTCTAGCGGCACCATACAGGCGTCAGAAGTGCGTTCCATCACCGCATAATCAATCGAGTCATCAGGGCATTTAGCAAACTCGTTAGCGTCAACGCGTATAAATGTCATGTCTTTGTCAGTATTTTGCATCGCGTTTGTGCAGGCAGTAAAAATATCCGGGGCGTGTTCGCTTAATTCACGCAAATACACGCTCGCTTTGAACATGAACATACCGCTGTTCCAAAAGTACTTAGCACTTTGTAGATATTGCTGCGCCGTTACCAAATCAGGCTTTTCAACAAACTGGGCCACTTCAAAACCGATTTCATTTACTGACTCACCTGACTTTATGTATCCGTACCCCGTATGCGCTTCCGTCGGCACCACGCCAAACGTCACTAACTTTCCGTGCTCCGCTAGTAACGTTGCTTTCTCGACGGCTGCGTGAAACGCATTGTGGTCAGAAATAAGGTGGTCTGCTGCTAGGATCAGCAGTATCGGATCTTCTCCCTGCTGCACAGCTCTTAATGCGGCGAGAGCTATTGCAGGCGCGGTATTGCGACCAACAGGTTCCAAGATGATGCTGTCATAATCAATATCTGCGACACGAAGTTGCTCGGCAGCCAAGAAGCGATGGTCCTCATTACAGATAAATAGTGGAAGCTCCATCTTATCGGCAGGCAAACGCAAGATAGTATCTTGCAGCATCGTCTTATCAGACGTAAGTGATAAAAACTGCTTTGGTAATGCAGCGCGAGATTTGGGCCACAATCGACTTCCAGTGCCACCGGCAAGAACAACAGGCTTCATTTACATTCCTTTAAGATCTTCACTACGCTGATGGTATTGAAGAAAAGCCTTTAGTTCAATGCAAAACGTCCATATTTCGTTGATTAAGTGAGTACTGGGCACAAAATATGGACTTAAGAATAATCCTACGCCAATACGCCTTGTTGAAAATCGCGCAATGCCTGATTAATTTCTTCTTGAGAGTTCATCACAAAAGGTCCGTATTGAACGATTGGCTCGTTAATTGGCTCGCCGCTAACTAAAATGACACGAGTCTCTACCTTAGTATCGAGTACTAACTCGTTGGTGAAATCCAACACACCCAACTCGCCTTTTTTCAATTTTTTGCCAGCAACTTCAAGCTCACCTTCATAAACGTATAAAAATCCATTGTGCGTGTTTTGCGTGGCAACCGTCAGTGACTCATCAGCCACTAAATGGAAATCAAAAAACTGAGGTTTGACAGCTTGTGTTGTCACTGCGCCCTCTTGACCTTGATAATTACCAGCCAACACGCGTATCAAAGAACCTTTTTCGCTACTCAACTCCGGAATATTCGCAGTGGGAATATCTTGATAGCCTGGTGCAGACATTTTTTCAGCCGCAGGCAAGTTCACCCAAAGTTGGAAGCCGCGCATCTTACCTTCGATTTGCATTGGCATTTCTTCATGAATAATACCTTTACCCGCATTCATCCACTGCAGGCCACCATCTTCAATCACACCCTCATTACCAGTTGAGTCCTTGTGCCTCATCTTGCCGTTAAGCATGTAAGTCACTGTTTGAAAGCCACGATGTGGGTGTTGTGGAAACCCTGCGATGTAGTCTTGCGCGTCTTCCGAACCGAACTCGTCGAGCATTAGGAACGGGTCTACCCTTTTCAGGCTAGGTTGTCCGAGCACTCTTTTTAACTTGACACCGGCACCATCGGAAGCTGGCATACCCTGCACAATTTGCTTTATTATTGTTGTATTTGGTGTTGTCGTATTTGTTGATGTATTGGCAGTACTCATCAATTTATTCCTTCATGTAAACCTAAAGATTGTCGCGACCATGCGGTGAATCGAGATCCATTATAGGACCAGAAGGCACCACTTGCGTTGGATTAATCATCGTATGGCTGAAATAGTAGTGTCTTTTTATATGGTCAAAATTGGTCGTTGCTTTAACGCCCGTCACCTGAAAAAGCTCTTTTAAATAACCGGAGATTGCTGGATAGTCAGCAATGCGGCGTAAATTGCATTTAAAATGCCCAACATAAACCAGGTCAAAACGAACTAAAGTTGTAAACAAACGCCAATCAGCCTCGGTAATCTGACTGCCAAGTAAAAAACGTTTTGCACTTAACGTTTCTTCTAAAAAATCCAAACCTTCGAACAATGCGAAAAGTGCTTCCTCATAAGCCACTTGCGTCGTGGCAAAACCCGCTTTGTAGACACCATTATTGATGCGGTGATAAACATAATCATTTATTTCATCAATACTACCCTTGAGAGCATTGGGATAATAATCGTCATGATTACCCGTCAAATCGTTAAACGCTGTGTTAAAAATGCGAATTATCTCAGCGGATTCATTATTTACAATTTGATTAGTCTTTTTATCCCACAACACTGGCACGGTGACTCGCGTAGTGATGTCTGACTGAGCTTTGGTGTATATTTCATAAATGTACTTCGATCCAAATAAATGGTCTTCCGTTGCCCCATCATATCCACCGAACACCCACCCATTTTCCAACATATCTGGACTCACAACAGATACCGATATGTGTGACTCCAACTCTTTTAGTGCTCTAAAAATTAACGTCCTGTGCGCCCACGGACAGGCTAAACTGACAAATAAATGATAACGACCTGATTCGGGCGTAAATTTTGCGCCAGCGTCACTGCTTATTGTATTTCTAAATGCAGAATCTTGACGAACAAATTTGCCATTACTCTTTTTTGTGTCGTACCATTGGTCTTGCCAAACACCATCGACTAATAAACCCATGTTAAATTCCTCATATTTACTGATGTTAGTTGATGAGACAATTAAAACACTTATTTAATTGAACGTAACTCGCTTAAAATAGCAAGTTATATTCGAATTTTTAGAACCTTTTGACGTTAGAAAAAGAATACATCAACGCTTCATGATAGGATGATAAACAAAACCTTATGACAACAGCAAATACCGCCACTCAATTCTCAGGGCTGTCTCGATTATATGGCAGCAGCGGCCTAATGAAATTACAGAATGCAAATATTGCCGTTGTTGGCATTGGTGGCGTTGGGTCTTGGAGCGCTGAGGCATTAGCGCGCACCGCAGTAGGTAATATCACCTTGATTGATCTGGATGATATTGCGCTCAGCAATGTAAATAGACAACTGCACGCACTATCATCGACGATAGAAGCCTCAAAAGTAGAGGTAATGAAGCAGCGTATTCTCGACATTAATCCTCAATGCAATGTGACAGCAATCGAAGATTTTGTGACGACAGAGACGCTTCAAGCTTATATTACGACATCTTTCGACGTTGTCATCGATGCCGTTGACAGTATAAAAGCAAAAGCCGCAATGATCGCCTTTTGCAAGCGCAACAAAATAAAAATAGTCACAGTTGGTGGTGCCGGAGGTCAATTAGACCCTTTGAAAATCACCTGCAACGATTTAGCTAAAACTATTCAAGATCCGCTAGCTGCAAAACTACGCTCCGAACTGCGCCGATTTTATCATTTCAGTAAAAACGCCAAGCGCAACTTTGGGGTTGAATGTGTTTATTCCACTGAGCAATTACGATATCCACAAAGCGATGGCAGCATAAGCTTTGAAAAAGGCCAGCAGCAAGGTGCAGGTAAAATGGATTGTGCTACCGGCTTTGGTGCTTTTGTTGGGGTAACAGCGACATTCGGCTTTGTCGCAGCAACGAGAGCGATACAGTTTGTGCTTGGCCGTTAAAGTTAATTCATGTATTTGCGGCGGCCTTGTCCGCTCGATGCTGCTTCACATCAAAGACCAACGCAATTGCCAACCAAATACAGACAATACAGACCAATAGCGCGGTATTCTCTGCCATCGCCATCACTTGCTCACTTAGCACTGCAGTACCCGCTATTAGCAATAAATAATAAGGCAAGTTTAGAAAGCCGGCCAAACCAATTACTTTAGGTGACTTTAGCTGATTGCCCTGTGAAAACATGAAAAATGCGAGAGAATTAATATGTATCATGGCCAGCAACAAATGCTTAAGCTTCGTCTTCTTTTCCTCAACTTGCTCGCCTTGCTTAAATGAGTGTTTACGTGAAGCCCTTCCAAGCATAAAGTTGATCAGAGAGCCTAATGTTGCTGCCACGACCATGCATAGCGTTAGATAAACAACATCCATTGCGCTCGGTTTTGCGCCAACCACTAAAATCACCGCGAAAAACTGCCCTGGAAAGTAAAAACCAACGTAAATAATCGACTCTAGTAGAATAATAAGAAAAATTATGAAGAAAAACCCTTTTTGCATGTTGTCCTGAAGCGATTCTAAAATGCTCATTCCTGGCGGGATGACGCCAAAATGCACCAACACGCTGATGAGTAAGAGTGCAATTAGAGCGGAAAGAGGAAGGAAAGCTGCATATTTCATAGTTTGCCAGTAAAAAGTGATTTATGCATAGATTACGCTATGCTTCGTAGTAGGATCATCCTGACAAAGCGCTAAATTTGACCAACTCAGTCTACTGAAAATACATATAACGTCAGTGACTCAAGTACAGCGATACGATTCAAACCGTCCTTTAATATCATAAAGTACTGGTTCCATAGTACCTAATTAACTTAGACTCACATGTCGGTAAACAAAACACAGAGAAGGAAGCACATAAGTTGTATAGGCCTAAAACAACCATCGAACAATGGCGTATTTTACAAGCTGTTGTTGACCATGGCGGATACGCTCAAGCAGCACAAAAGCTCAATAAGTCACAATCGTCTCTTAATCATGCCGTCGCAAAGTTACAGAGTATGTTAGCCGTTAAATTACTTGAGGTTATTGGCCGCAAGGCTGTATTGACTGAAGCCGGTGAAGTTATGTTGAGGCGCTCAAGGTACTTAACACAGAATGTTGAAGATCTTGAATCACTTGCCATCAATATTAATCAAGATTGGGAACCAGAAATTAAGCTTGTTGTAGACTTAGCTTTTCCTAGAGAACTCTTGTACCCCGCGTTAAGAGAATTCTTACCACAGTCAAGGGGCAGTCGCTTGCAGGTTATTGACCACGTCCTAACCGGAACAGAAGAAACTATTATCCAGCATAAAGCCGATCTTGTGATTAACATGCACGTCCCTAAAGGCTTTTTAGGAGAACCTATTGCTACAGTTGAATTCCTTTTAGTATGCCACCCTGAGCACGTTCTCGCTTCATTGCAGCAACCCATTGACTCAAACGCCCTTGCACAGCAACTCCAGATCGTTATAAAAGACTCATCTTTGTCCCCTGACGAGAAATCAGGATGGCTGAAATCAGAAAATCGATGGACCGTCAGTCAGTTTGATACCGCTATCGATTTACTACTGCAAAAACTTGGGTTTTGCTGGATACCTCAACACAAAGTAAAAGCATTAATCGACGAAAGGAAACTAGTGAGCCTGCCCGTACAAGGCAGTCAATTTAAGCAAATGACGGCCTTTTTAATTTGCCCCACGCCGGACAATAAGGGACCTGGGACCAAATTATTAGAGACTCTTATTTTACATCATCGTCAAATTGATTTACCGTCTTCCCTATATAACGATTAATTTGGATATGTTTGAGTCAATATGGAACAACAAGCCTTAAATCAACTAATGCGCGAAAGTGCTCTTGATGCGATAAAAACCAGTCGAGAAGAATTCACTATTGAGTTGGACTTTTCCCCTGAAAGCATTGCATTGGTTGATACTGTAATTTTAAAGTTTTTAGATACATATAATGACCAAGCGCTTGAGGACAAAGCGGTGTTTACTATATGTAATATCTACGGTGCGTACATTGGTGAAACATTTCGCAAGCTCGCTGGCGGACAATGGCAGTATAATTTGCAAGACGAGGAAGCCCCCTCAATCATGTTAATGTATCAGGAAAAAACGTTTGCATTCGCTGGTATTTGCTATGAGCGTTTAGTTAATGACAGCAGCGTTAGCGTTCAGCATTACTTTAATGAAGCACTTGGTAGCGCCACGCAATAAAAAACGAATACAATGACGGCAGTGGCATTAAGAATTCAGTCGCCAGTCGGCAAGCATAATCCTCATATGCTTGCTCCTTATTAAATACCAAGCGAACAATAACACTGAAAATAAGGTTAATGCCGTCGGCCAAGCAAAGGCAAAATGTTGAGCCCGCAGGATATAAAGCTGAATTATGAGATCTGAAGCAATGAGGTAAGCCAGCACCGCCGGTACACCTATGTAAAAAGCCCCTTTGCCCGCTTTCCATATACGCTCCCGAAAACCTACGAAAAGCAGTGTCAATATGGCAGGTATTGCCGTTAATAAAGAAAGATAGAACTGATATTTTAGTGGATAAAATATGCTCAGTAATAAGCCTCCGTCCTGCCTAAACGAAAGTGACGCAATGAACACAACGATACCTCTAGCTAAAAAGCACAGGCACAAAAAAAACAGCCATGGTGGTTTTACGCGTCCAGCTTCATCGTATTTATGTAATGGCAGTTTTAATTTCATGGTTTGAAAGTATAGGCAAATACTGAAACATCAAGGTTTACATTATAGTATATATTAATCTCTTGTGATTAAGCCTGTTAGCTTAAGCAAAAAAACCAGCAAGCAATAATTGATTGCTGGTTTAATTTTCACGCCATTATTATTTCACTGCTAAGGCTAATTAGGTGATTGAAGCTCCCATTGCATAGTGACTTCATTTTCAACCTGAGCGTCCTCGGTTAAAATCAAAAATAAAGGTTCACTGTCCTCATCCAAAATCAATTCATCTTGGGTCAGTATAATATCGGTTCCATCTATTTCGGCAACAGCAAAAACTTGGTAAGTATTGTTTCATAAAAACAAGGTCTGTTGGTTCCCAAAAACGACCGAAGGATTTGCATCTGCAGTAGAAATAATTTCATCACTTTTAACAAAATATACGCTGATCCGAGTGAAATCCTGACTATCAACTAAATTGATTACTTTTATTTGATGCTCAAAGATACTGCTTCCCTCTGAATTCGTGCTTTGCAGTGTGCGAAGAACTGGCTTATAAGCATCGACAATACCGTCATCATTTTCGTCGACGTTTCCATCTCCGTCTTCATCTACAGCCTCTTCCTGAGTATAGTAAAAAATTGTTTTGTAAGTATTTTCAGGCAAACTGAGCAATTGATTGGCAAACAGCTTTTCTTGTGTGTCCGCATCTATAATCCGAACACTAAAATCACCGTCATTTTTGTCCAATGCAGCACTAAATTGATTCGAAGGTAAACCAGTGATTTCGGGCTCAATTGACGCAGCATCAGTATATATATCGACAGTTCCTGAATAGTTTGGGAGTAAATCACTTTGCTGCATTCCATTGAAAAATCGGACTCTTGCCTCAGAATCATCATCAGGTAAGTTAATGGTCGTACTGCTTGAGAGTAAATCCAAAACAATAGGTGAGCTCCCTACTCCGGTATTATCCCGCAATGCTAGGATGTATTGAGTAGTAAAACTAAATGTCACTTCACTTGATTGATAAACCACATCGGTTTCCCCAGCAAGTGTCGCGTAAAAAACGTATTGCGATTGTTCAAACTTATGATTTTCTGACAGCCCTTCTGGAACGTATGATCCGATTAATTCAGCTTCATTAAATGTTTCATCTGACTCAGACAAATAAATGTCAAAGGTGGCTCCTTCATTTGTAATATTCAGTACTCGAATATTAAATAAATCAAGATCATCATCCTCATCATCGTCAACAATAGGAATATCAAAATTAAGAATTTGGGGCGCTTGAACATCTCCTGAAAAAACAATGAAATGTATATTTTCATTGTTAATTTTTAGTTCTTCTTGGCTCAACAACGTCAGATCAGCTCGCGCAGCGCTATCCTCTTCTTGCCAACCTAATTCTACAGTATATGTATTAGAGGGTAGTTGCTTGTTGGTCGTTGTCTCGCCAAAACGAACGGATGAATAAGTTATTTCAACTTCATCGTCGGGATCTGCATCAACGTCCTCGTCTACGGTCAAAAAGATAGCAGGCGCATTTGGCGATGCATTGTAGAGTTTGATGTAGCCATCTTAGCCCTCAGAGCTATCTGAACCGCAGGCTGTCAGTCCGGTAATAGAGAGTGCAACACATAATATTTGAGCAAAGCGAGTCAATTCGCCTCTTTGTTGATTGAGTTGTTGATTGAGTTCCATTTTTATTCCTATGATTAAGTCGTTTGCTCGTTGCAAAACACCTTACCGGTATAGGCGTTTTACTCCAGAACAATAGCGCAAGGTCAGGCAGAGATTGGTATAAAGCCTGACGGTGTCACATCATAGGTCTATGAATAGGTGAATAAGTTCTCTTTCTTTACACTTCTTTACATTACTTGACACTGCTTGGCAGAGAGAGAAGAGGCGTAAAGAGAATAGGCATAAAGTGGCTTTCGTATTCGTTGTATTTAGGCTGTTTTAGACTTCAGGCTTAAAGAAAGCATCATGTCATTTAACACTTCATCTAAATCGATGCATGCCCGTAAAAATAGAATTTTTCATATCCACCAAGTGAGGTTTCCAATCGATTACGGTTTGTTGTAGTTCATCAGCTCGTTCTAAGCGTTGATAAAAGCGTCCTTTTGCATAGTAATACCAAGCATGTACAAGCGGCACATCGACTTCTTTGCGTGCACCATCTAATTCACTTATAACGCGTTCAGCGTCGTAAAATTGACCACTGGCTAGCAAGGAAGTAAACACACTAATTAGCGACGCATATTTAGTAGCACCTTGATAATGAGGTAAGCCAATTTCATAGGTCTTTTGAAATTGCTCTGTGGCTAAAACGTGTTGACCTATGCGCCCATATATCAAGCCGATATTGTTATGAATATGGGCAATAGTCGGTGCGTCTCGGCGTAATGAGTATAGTTCTAAGATATCAAACAAGCGCTTTAGCTTTTGGCCTTCGTCAATGCTGGCTTCACAATACGTCATCAAGCCTAGTTCCGAGCTCAAACTAATATCATCAAATTTTCCCAGTGAAAGCTCTTTTGCTTGTTGATAAAAATCGCAGCGGCGCTTATCTTCCTTGACATCAAAAAGGAAACCTTTTTGATACACTGCGAGCGCGTAAGATTCTTCACTTTGTTTGGCATTTGGATCCGCGATAACTTTATCAACGGTGGCTTCAGCTTGACTATAGTTTCCATTGCAGATTTGCCAGTGAATTTTTTCGAGCTGAAGCTGAAAACGTTGAGAATGGCTAATGCTAGTATTCGTTAAATATTCGTCTAACTTTGGAGTGTTGTCATCACTTGGGCAAGCAAACGTACTCACTTTTACGGCTTGAATAAATCTATCAAGTTCATCTAATTCTAGAGCATCAAACAACCATATAGATGCATTACTTATACTCAGCACAAATTTATCATAGGAGATGTAAGTTTCGATTCAACTCACAAGCCTGTTTGGCACTATGTGTTCTTGCATTAATCCGCTATAATGCGCGCAAAAATGGCTTGAATCTGAATGCACCAATATTCGTTGATGGAGCCCTAACAACATTTCATGAAATAAAAGACACCGCGGCTTCAGAAGCGGTACTTCGAGCAAGGGCAAATTAAATGACAGTCAAACAATTCAATCCAAAACAAACAACGACGATGGATGGTCCAAAACAAATCATTCAAGAGCAGTCGATACAAGTGAAACAGCTTGATAGCGCAGCAGAAACAACCAAAATCGGATTTGTATCACTGGGTTGTCCAAAGAATCTCGTCGATTCAGAACGTATTTTGACGCAGTTGCGAATTGAAGGTTATGACGTTGTATCAACCTATAAAGATGCGGCCTTAGTTATCGTTAATACCTGCGGCTTCATCGATTCTGCGGTGCAAGAATCACTGGATACTATCGGTGAGGCGCTGGCAGAGAATGGTAAAGTAATTGTTACCGGCTGTTTAGGTATTAAAGAAGATGACATTCGTGAGGTGCATCCAAACGTATTGTCTATTACTGGGCCTCACGCCTATGAAGAAGTCGTTAACCAAGTTCACGAACATTTACCCAAGCCTGAATTTAATCCCTTTCTGAACTTAGTACCTGACCACGGCGTAAAGCTAACGCCAAAACACTTTGCTTATCTGAAGATTTCAGAAGGGTGTAATCACCGCTGCACTTTTTGTATTATCCCTTCGATGCGCGGCGATTTAGTCAGTCGCCCTGTGGGTCAAGTGCTCAGTGAAGCGAAACGATTGAAAGCGGCTGGTGTTAACGAACTTCTCGTTATTTCTCAAGACACCAGTGCGTATGGCGTTGACGTAAAATACAAAACAGATTTTTGGGACGGCATGCCGGTTAAGACGCACATGCAGCAACTGTGCGAGAAACTGGGCGAGATGGATATGTGGGTTAGGCTGCATTATGTTTACCCTTATCCACATGTTGATGATCTGATCCCTCTCATGGCTGAAGGGAAGATATTACCTTATTTAGATATTCCATTTCAGCACGCAAACAAACGAATTCTGCGTTTGATGAAGCGACCCGGAAGTGCAGATAGAACCATTGAACGCATTAGGAAATGGCGAGAAGTTTGCCCAGAGTTGGTTATTCGCTCAACCTTCATTGTTGGTTTTCCTGGCGAAACCGAGGAAGAGTTTGAAGAATTACTGACCTTCTTAGAAGAAGCACAGCTAGACCGCGTTGGCTGTTTTAAATATTCTCCAGTAGATGGAGCGAAAGCAAACGACTTGCCTGACCCTATTGATGAAGGTATCAAAGATAGTCGCTTACAGCGCTTTATGGAAGTGCAATCGCAAATAAGCAAACAACGACTGCAGAACAGAATAGGCAAAGAATACAACATCGTTATCGATTCTGTTGATGCAGAAGGTGCTGTCGGACGTACGTTTGGTGATGCTCCTGAAATAGACGGTGTTGTGCATCTAAACGGTGTATTTGATGTTCAGCCAGGCCAACGTTTATGGGCTGAAATCATTCATGCCGACGAACATGATTTGTGGGCTGTGCCGGTTGAAGATGACGAAGCTGAGATACAAGAAGCGTAATATAAACAAGGGAGCTATAGCTCCCTTATTGACTTACCTATTAACTTGCTCATTGGCTAGCTTACCCACTTTATCTATGCCTGACGGCGCAAGCAAAGCCACGCAGAGATGACGCTATTGAAACCGCTGCAAGTCTTCAGGCGTATCCACGCCGTGCGGTGGTGCGTGTTTTGCTACATCAACGTGAATGACGTGTCCATGCCAGAGTACTCTTAATTGTTCTAAAGACTCGGTTCGCTCTAGCTGCGTGGCAGACATGTTTTCGTACTGCTTAACAAACCCCGCTCTGTATCCATAAATACCGATGTGACGCAAATACACTGAGCTTAAATCATGCATACAAATGTTATCGACTGACTTATTGCTAAACTCGTCACGATCGAATGGCATGGCTGCTCGAGAAAAATACATCGCATGTTTATGACTATTTGTGACAACCTTAACAACATTTGGGTTGAAAATATCCTCAATATCGCTAATTGGATAGCCTAAGGTTGCCATCGGTATCTGTGAATTATCGTGCAGGTTCTGCGCAACTTGTTGAATATTGATTGCAGGAATGAAAGGCTCATCGCCTTGAACGTTCACAACGATAGTGTCATCAGGATATGCTAGCGTTGCTAACACTTCAGCTATCCTAGTCGTGCCCGATTCATGGTCGTCACGAGTCATACAAACGTCGGCACCGAATTCATTGACAACTTTGGCAATGCGTTCGTCATCGGTAGCAACGATCACTTTTTGCGCGCCAGCTTCGCTTGCGCGTTCAACAACATGCTGGATCATCGGCTTACCTTTGATCAAAGCCAATGGCTTCCCCGGAAAACGGGTTGAACCGTATCTCGCAGGAATAACGACGATAAATTTCAAACTAGTCACCTTTAGCTGCCCTTAGCTTTTAATGCTTCCAACTCTTCTAACGATAACACTCTTGCTTCTGTATCAAGCAACACAGGTATATTGTCCTTTATTGGATAAGCCAAGCGATCAAAGCGGCAAATGAGTTCCTTTTGTTCAATAGAGAGCAACAACTTGCCTTTGCAAACTGGGCAAGCCAATATGTCGAGTAACTGCTTATCAAAAGCCATGAATATCCTTAATTTTTATGATTAGAATCTTACGCGTTATTTTCCGCTCACAAGGCACGTGATTGGTAGTTCGTCATCAGCAATTACATGATGTTTGCTTAGCGCTGGTACATTTTCAACTTGTTATCTAGCAACGAGTACAAATTTTCCGATATATTACCACTCACTTGTAAATACCAGCAATTATCATGCGCCAATGATTTGCATTTTACTGCGTCTTTTTCTGTCATCAGTACCATCCCTTTTGGGATATCTGCTAATTTATAGGCATAATGATCAGGAAATCCAATAGTTTTATCGCACGTAATTCCCATATTGCTCAAGGTCGCGAAAAAGCGTTTGGGGTCGCCGATACCAGCTATAGCCGTCGCTTTTTGAATCATTAACGAAGATTGACATTCACCGCTCTTAACGTTGATCCATTGAGTTGGTTCCAGCGTCATCAAGGCTGTCTTGTCTAGCGAAATTGAAATATCAGTGTGCGGTTGGCCATTAAACACGACGGCATCGACTGTGTTAAGTCTAGTCACTGATTCTCTTAGTGGTCCCATTGGCATTAGAAAGCCATTTCCAACGCCCCTTCCATCCATCACAACGATTTCAAAATTTCTTTGTAACGCATAGTGTTGTAGACCGTCATCACAAATAATCACATCACAGCCATGCTCTTCATACAAACAATTTGCACCGCGCACGCGTTTCGGATCAATCACAATAGGACAATGCAGTCGATGCTGCATCAGCTTCGGCTCATCCCCTACAAGACTTGGACTATCTAGGTCTTGTACCAAATGTGGAAAATGCGTTTGCGACCCGCCGTAACCACGTGACAGCACGCCACAGCGCAAGCCCTGATTGGCGAGATGTTCGCATATTGCAATGACAGTCGGTGTTTTACCATTACCACCAACAGAAATATTACCTACAACAATCACGAACGACTTGGGTTTAGATGATGCAAATACACCAACTTTGTAGAAAATTTTGCGTAGATTGCTTAAACAAAAAAATACGAGTGTGAGTGGCAATAATAACCATAGCCATTTTTTATCTCCGTACCACGCTTTTTGCAGAGCCATTGCTAAGCCTGGGAAAATTGCATTTTATGCAATTGCGCATACATACCGTCTTTAGCAATCAATTCAGTATGAGTGCCGCGTTCGACAACTTCGCCCTGCTCAATTACAAGAATAAGATCTGCGCTTTCGATGGTCGACAAGCGATGTGCAATAACAATATTAGTGCGGCTTTTTTGCAATTCTTCCAGTGCCTGCTGAATTAATTTTTCAGACTCAGTATCAAGCGCAGAAGTTGCCTCATCGAGAATAAGAATAGGTGAATCTGCTAAGATTGCTCTAGCGATAGCAATGCGCTGACGTTGCCCACCCGAGAGAGTCACGCCATTTTCGCCAATGATAGTATCAAATCCGTTTTCTTGCTGACTAACAAACTCAGACACATGTGCGGCTTTAGCTGCCTGCATTATCTGCTCCCTAGTAACTTTATCAACGCATCCATAAGCAATGTTGTTTGCAATTGTATCGTTAAATAAGGTCACCTGTTGTGACACCAATGCAAATTGCTTTCTCAATGACCTCAAAGTGACATCATTAAGTGCGATACCGTCAAGCAATATCTCACCTGACTGCGGTCGATAAAAACGAGTCAGCAGGCTCGACAATGTCGATTTACCGCTACCTGAACGTCCCACTAACGCTATAGTCTGTCCTGCATTGATATCGAAATTCACATTGCACAATGCGGGCATTTTTTTGCTTGGATAAGTAAACGTCACGTCTTTAAACCTGAGGTTGCCTTGCGCACGTTTTATCTCTTTCTTGCCCGTATCCATTTCTATCTCTTGATCTAACAAATCGAAAATGCTGGCACAAGCAGCCATACCTTTTTGAAATTCATTGTTGACTGTCGTAATTTGCTTTAATGGCTTTAGTAAAGCCATCATGGAAATTAACACGGCAATAAACACTCCAGGAGTTAACGCGCTCAACATGGTAGGTGTACTTGCAAGGTATAAAACAAAAGCTAAGGCAATAGATGCAATGACTTGAATAGTAGAAACACTGAGTATCTGTGTTGTTGCCAATTTCATGGTTTGCTGACGATTGTTATTGTTTGTCTGCTGGAATTTTTCTGACTCTAGCTGTTGGCCACCAAACATCAATACCACTTTATGGCCTTTAACTACCTGTTCAACGCTGGTTGTTAATGAACCCATTGCTTTTTGTATGGCTTTACTGATTTTTCTGAACCTTTTACTGACGATATTGACGATCACCCCGACAATTGGACCGATTAGTAGAAAAATAACGGACAGCTGCCACGACTGATAGAACATCACGAAAAGCAAGCCGATAACAAACGCGCCCTCACGAATAAGTATTAGGAATGCCTTGCCTGCAGCATTGGCGACTTGTTCGGTATCAAAAGTGACTTTCGATATGAGCGTACCAGCCGATTGGTGATCATGAAATTCTACCGGTAAATGAATGTACTTATCGAATAGTTGTTGACGCATTTTCATCACAACTTGTGAGCTGATCCAACTTAGCGTGTAACTCCCCATAAAATTGAACAAACCACGAATAATGAAAAGCGGAACGATAGCAAAAGCAGCAATCCTAAGAAAATCTGAATTAGTGTCCTTCAGGCCCACGTCGATCATGGGCTGCAGCTGTGAAATGACGAAAGCGTCGATGCCTGCGTAGCCGAGCATGCCTAGTATTGCAATTGAAAAAGGGAGTTTAAAGGGCGACAAATAAGTCAGGAATCGTTTGATAACCCTAGGCTCAATTTCAGTAGTGGCAGTCATTCTTATCCTTTATCATAGTTACTGGTCTATCTAGCATTTTCAGAAGTTTCATTGCTTTAGGGGAGGTATTCTAACGTAAGCCCTCAATTTCACAAAGCTTTGTTGCTAAAGGCTTTGTTGCTAAAGGCTTTGTTGGTTTCGGACTTTATTGATTAAAGGCTTTGTCCGCTATTCGTTTTGCGAGCGTTGGATTCGCATATACCAAGGAGTAAACCAGCGTTGGCGGTAGGCATGTGCTTTTACCTTACCATTTGAAAATTCGAAAACAACTTCGCCGTCAAACGCGGTGTTGAAGACCTTAGCATTTACCTTTTTAAAATTAGCGGTGACACTGGGATGGGGAAATTGCCAACGATTAAAATATTTACTACTTATTACCACATATTTGGGCGATACAGCGTTAACAAAAGGGAGTGTAGATGATGTCTTGCTGCCGTGATGAGAAGCCACCAAGACATCCGCTTGCAAGGTACCGAGGTCTGCATATTTATTTAAAATCAGGCGCTCTGCTGCTGCTTCAATGTCCCCAGTTAACAGCAAACTCAAATTTTTACCGCTAATTTTAATTACACAGGAATGATTATTTTCTTCTCCTGAAACGGTTTTATCTGGCCATAACATCTGTAAGCTCAGCTCCCCCCAGGTAAAACTGTCGTTGCTAGTGCAACCGCCCGCAGGCGTTAACCATTGAGTCACGTTATAGCGCGAGAAAACGAAGGCATTTCCGCCCGCATGATCATTATCCATATGACTATTGATCAAATAATCAATGCTCGGAACTGGGGGCTTGGTCTGCGACTCACTTGGTATAAAGTGAGCTTCAGCCTCGAAATACGGTGCGATAACGGACTGAGCTAAGTTACCGCCCGATATAAACGATTGACCAGTGTCGTATAAAAGGAAACGATTATGTTGGCGGACAAGTACACTCAGCCCTTGCCCAATGTCAAAAACGCGCACCGACCAACCTTCTCCAACCGCATTGTGCGCCATACTTTGCGTGATGATAGCAACGCACAGAGCAGTTATCATTTTCTTTCGATGTGGCCAAAACGGCAAAAACATCAATAAAAGAACAATAAATGTCATGAACCAAGCTATTGACGGTATTTGGTGTACTTCCATGCTCGCATTAGGCACGGTATTTAATATCCGCATAAATGCAATAAGCTGTTCAAAACAATAATCCAGTGACAGCAGTAAAGCCTTCATGAATGCGTCAATACCCAGCAGCACCATCACTATGAGTCCTAAGCACAAAGGCACAAGCAGCATACTCACAACAGGCATAACGATTAAGTTGACGAGTGCAGACACAGTCGAAATCATACCAAAATTGAATGCAACTAATGGCAGCATCATTAAGGACAAAAATAGCTGCAGAAAAATTGCTTGTTTAGCCCCCTCCCACAAAGAATTATCATATCGAGGAAAACGCCACATAAAAAATAAAATGGCGAAAATCGCGCCAAAACTAAACCAGAAACTTATTCCTAAAATAGAGAGGGGAAATAGCAAGAAGAAATTTATCAGCAAACAAATAATAACGGCGATAGGTCGCCAATAAAGTTGATAAAACATCAAATAGGCAATAAAAAGGATTGCGATCGCTGAGCGAATAACCGGGATCTGAAAGCCACTTAAAAAGGCATAGAAGAAACAGAAAGGGATACTCACTATAATTGCCCATGGCGCAATGTTTGGCTGATAATCCAAACCCAAGATTTTGATAACGAAAAACAAGCATGCTTTTGTCAAATTAAAAAATAACAAACTCACAATGCCAAGGTGTAAGCCAGAGATTGCAAACAAGTGCGCTGTCCCGCTAGTTTGCAGTAACTTCCAATCCTCGTCAGTGAATAAACTGCGCTCCCCCAATCCTAATGCTAAAATCCATCTAGTATTTTTTAGATTGTATTTGTTTGCATCAAGCAATAAACGGTTAACTATGTTTTGTCGTATTGAACGATGAGACATCAAAATAGCGTTGGTAGGACTTGCCTTTACGCTACCAACCGCAACAACGTTTTGACTGGCTAACCATTTTTGGCGATTAAAACCAAACTCATTTGCTAAGGCATGCGGCTTTTTCATATTAACCACTAACCTGACTTTGTCGCCCTGTTCAAATAGAATGCTTGGTTGAAACCAAGAGAGTTTAACCCGTGGTGAGTGATACAGCGTCGTTTTGCCTATTTTACTCAGCTTGAGCATTAAGGTTTTGTGCTCAAATTGCCTATGCTCTGATTTAAAGTACTCTTGAGCGTTTGCTAACAAAGCGCCATGGATTGAATTACCTAGAGAATTACTTTTAAGCACGCTACTGTTAGAGAAATGATGCTGTTGTACTTTTGTTATCGGGAGTTGAAGTGACTGAACAGTAGCTTCTATAATGACATTTTCATTAAAATATCGATTTGGTAGTTGCCAAGACGAATACCAATGTCCTACACTGCCCGCCCAGAGGAAACCAAGTATTGCTCCAAATATCCAGGTTTTGATTTGAAAGCGCACGCGAAACGCTGCAATAATGGTCATTAAAACAACCGTTGCCATAATCTGAATTGAAGGTAGCGCAGGCCAAAAAAGACTACTTAGGAATACAATAATGAATGCAAACATTGCGCTATGTAGCTTACTCAACTTGTCTTCCTTAAGAGATTAGATAAATGCCAAAGAAATTTATAAGACGCTATTTACCTGACCATATAAAGGTGAAAGAAAATAAATATCTACGCATCTTTGGTACCCTTCTGCATGATCCAAATTTGTGGCATTTGAACCGCCGCTCCGCTAGCGGTGCTTTTGGTATTGGGCTATTCTTCGCTTTCTGGCCAGTTCCGTTCCAAATGATATTTTCATCTGCTGCAGCTATCATCTTCAGAGTGAATTTACCTCTATCAATCGCCACTGTCTGGTTGACAAATCCATTGACTATGCCGCCTATATTCTACGGGGCTTATTTGGTGGGGAGTACTGTACTTGGGACTGAAGTTGAACACTTTGCTTTTGAGTTAAGCTGGACATGGTTAGCTGAAAGCCTATCCACCATTGGACCAGCCTTTATTTTAGGTTGCGGGATCTGTTCTGTATTGTTTGGTATTTTGGGGTATTTTAGTTTGGATTGGGTATGGAGAATATCGGTGATGCGGGCTTGGAAGGCTCGTAACCCGGATAAAAAATAGATAATAAAGAGAAAAAATCAAGTGTTTGCTATTTCAAACACCTGACTGCAATATTAATATTGCTCGAAAAAAGCCACCATCTGAGCTTCATCCCAAACTTCTATATTCAACGATTCAGCCTTACTTAACTTTGATCCCGCTTTTTCGCCTGCAATTAGCAGATCAGTTTTAGCCGATACACTGCCCGACACTTTTGCGCCCAGTTCCTGTAGCTTCGCCTTAGCCTCGCTTCGACCCATTTGCGATAAAGTGCCAGTTAGCACAATCGTTTTTCCAGCAAAAGGCTGTTCATCTAGTGACGCTTGCTGTATTTCGGGCCAATGAATTCCTAGCTCAATCAAATCATTTATAATATCTATGTTCAGTGGCTCACGCATAAAGTGAAAAACATGCTGCGCTACAATCGCACCAACGTCTTGCACTTCTACCAATGATTCTATGTCTGCTTGTATAATTCGATCTAGTGTCAAATAGTGCAACGCTAGGTTGCGTGCCGTTGACTCACCAACTTCTCTTATTCCCAGAGCATAGAGAAACTTTGGCAACGTTGTTTCTCGTGATTTTTCAATTGCGTTGAGAAGATTAACAGCGGATTTATCCCCCATTCTCTCTACTGAGAGTAATTTAGGCATATTTAATCTAAATAAATCGGCAGGATTTTTAATAATATTTGCGTCTACGAGCTGCTCAACGATTTTGTCTCCTAAACCATCAATGTCGAGTGCTTTGCGCGAAGCAAAATGCTTGATAGCTTCTTTGCGCTGGGCCGCACAGACCAAGCCGCCAGTGCATCTCGCCACAGCCTCTGATTCGGTTCTCTCTACATGCGAATGACAAACAGGGCAATGCGTCGGAAAAACGATATCACGAACATCGTCTGTGCGTTTTTCTAAAACAACGGACACAACCTGTGGGATCACATCTCCTGCGCGTCGAATTACGACTTTGTCACCTATTTTAACGCCCAAACGAGCAATTTCGTCTTGATTGTGCAGCGTCGCATTCGATACTGTCACGCCACCGACAAAAACTGGTTCTAGCCTTGCTACAGGGGTAATCGCGCCTGTGCGGCCAACTTGAAACTCAACGTCGAGTAAGGTGGTCATTTCCTCTTGGGCCGGAAATTTTTGCGCAATGGCCCAGCGCGGCGCCTTTGAAACAAAACCGAGTCGCTGCTGTAAGTTAATATCATTGACTTTAAACACAACACCATCAATGTCATAAGATAGCGAATTGCGCATTTGACCAATTTTCGTGAAATATGCAATGCACTCTTCGGCACCATTTGCAACAGCGGACTCTTTGCATAAAGGAATGCCCCATTCGCCCAGCGCAGCTAGGCGTTCAGTGTGCAGCGGCAGTTCTGTCAGGCTCTCGCCCTCAATAACACCCATACTATAGGCATAAAAGAGTAGCGGTCGCTTCGCCGTGATCCGCGAATCAAGTTGGCGCAAGCTCCCCGCCGCCGCATTTCTTGGGTTAGCGAATAGTTTATTTCCGACTTTTTTTTGTCTCTCATTGAGTTTTTCAAAACCCGCTTTTGGCATAAACACTTCGCCTCGGACTTCGACTTTACTCGGTACGTTCCCCCCACGCAGTTTAATAGGCACATTAGCAATGGTTTTGACATTCTTTGTAATATCTTCGCCAACTTGCCCATCACCTCTCGTTGCCGCTCTGGTGAGTATGCCGTTAATATAGAGAATAGAGACAGCTAGGCCATCGAGTTTGGGTTCACAGCTAAACTGTATGTCAGAAGATGAAAGTAACCTGTCTTGAAGTCGTTTTTCAAATGCAGTCAAATCAGATACTTCAAAGCCGTTGTCGAGCGACAGCATCGGAACTTCATGCGCAACTGTATCAAATTTAGATAATGGCGCTCCGCCCACTTTTTGACTCGGAGAATCGGCACTGATTAACTCTGGGTGTTGCTTTTCGAGAGTAATAAGCTCCCGCATTAATCGGTCATATTCTGCATCAGGGATACTCGGTGCATCCATAACGTAGTACTGGTAATTGTGTTCTTCTAGCTGCGATTTAAGCGCATCCATGTGCGCTTTCACTTCATTTAATTCAGTCATTTTTTACTATCGGTTAATACGTCTTCGTTCAAAATCTCGAATGCGCTCTGAATATTTTTGTAGACCTTGTTTGGTCAATACTCCACGGCTGCCATCGAGGATCTGACAGCCAAATTCATCGGCCAATTTTCGCGCTGCGTTGTGCATCATATTAAAGACTTGTTGCGGATCACCTTCAATAGGCAGCATCATAAACAAAGATAAACCGCGGGTACTAAATGTCTCGATGCTGTCGATATCAAAAACACCCGGTTTAAACAAATTAGCTAGAGAGAATAAAACCGGTCCTTTGCCATTCGTAGTTACGTGTCGATGAAAAATATCTTGCTCGCCAAATTTTAAGCCTAGGGTTAATAACATTGGGAGAAGCGCCGCCCCGCTAATTTCTCGTTCTTCGGGCGCTCTAACATTTAAAACAAGAACATCCGTTGCTTGCTCATTCTGTTTTGCGCTGCTTCCAGCATGGGTGCTTGTAGATTGTATGCTCGACGCAGGTTGCTGCGTTGTTGTCGGTGTTTGTCTTGTAATAGGCTTTGTATCAGCTGAAGGCTCTTTATGAGCTGAAGGCTCTTTATGAGCTGAAGGCTCTTCACTCGAATCACTCGAGAAGTCAATTCGCATTTGTTCTTCGTTAAGTTTACTCTTTGACTGCATTTCTGGTTCTTTACGAATAACATCCGCGACACTCTTTTTGCGGCGAGAAACGAGTTTTCTTGCTTGATCTGCTAAACTAATAGGTTTTACCGGCTCTACAGGCGTCTGTTCTTCAGTATCAAGTTTGAATTCAGGCTCGATTCTACCTCTGGCGTCGATTTTATTTTGAACTCCAAGGTCATGTTCATATTTGTCTTCAATCTCAGTCATTTTGTTCACTTGAGGGTTAACCTCAGGGCTTGCTGCAACTGATTTTAATAAAAATGGCGGCGGTTCTGGTATATCAGGGTCATCTTGTTTTGGTGATTGTCGATGTGAGGTTTCGATTATTTTTGTGGTACGCTGAAAAGCGGGTTTTGGTTGCGTCACAACACTACCATATAGTTTGGGCGTGGTTTTATCGAGCTCTTCTACTGGTTTGCCAAAATCCATATCACTGCGTTCCAAAGATAAATCATCATCTAAGGCTAAGTCTTTGCCAATCTCATTTTTAAGTGAAACGGTATTTTCATCTGCTTCAGCAGTACTATCGCTATCATCGCTTGACTCAAAATCAATGTTTTTATTATGCTGACGCCCAGACTTTACGTCGTCAACATCATCTTGGGCTTCCGAGTACTTCAGGTTGTCTTCTTCAGAATGCAGGTTATCGATGATATCGTCATCATAATCTGCACGATCGTGACCATTGTCATTGTTTGTGTCTTCTTCATCATTCTCGTTATTGACTGTTTTATTCGTCGAAATAACTCTGACACTGCCGACACCGTGTGCATCAAACTTATCATCGTCGTCACCTAACGATGGCTCGTTCTTATTATTCCAGTCTCTGGATTCAAATTTTGCTTTTTCATTGCCTTTCGCATTTTTCCTAATTGTCCACATTCCGTGAGCAAGGATAGCGATAATTGCAACAATACCAAAAATCAAAAATGTTAAGCGCAAATCTTCCATTTTAAACTACTCTACTTATTATTATTCTGCGATAGCTAAAGCTTCTTCTACATCAACCGCGACCATCCTAGACACTCCAGGCTCCGCCATGGTAACACCCGTCAAATGGCTTGCCATTTCCATTGCCACTTTGTTGTGCGTGATGTAGATAAATTGCACGGTTTTTGACATTTCTGAAACCAATTTACAGAAACGTCCTACATTTGCATCATCTAAAGGCGCGTCTACTTCATCGAGTAAACAAAACGGCGCCGGATTCAGTCTGAAGATGGCAAAGACTAATGATAATGCGGTTAGCGCTTTTTCTCCACCAGAAAGAAGGTGGATTGTACTATTTTTCTTACCCGGTGGTCGCGCCATAATTGTAACACCTGTATCTAGCATATCATCTTCTGTTAGTGCAAGGTGAGCACTGCCGCCTCCAAAGACTTTAGGAAACAACATTTTTAAGTCAGTGTTGATTTGCTCAAACGTTGCTTTAAAGCGACTTCGAGTCTCTTTATCTATTTTTTTAATCGCGTTTTCCAGGGTTTCTAACGCTTGCGATAAGTCGTCATTTTGATCATCTAAATAACGTTTTCTTAGCGATTGTGATTCAAACTCTTCTACAGCGGCCAGATTAACCGCGCCTAAACGAGACAAAGATGAGGTGGTTTTTTCAAGGTTTATCTGCCATATTTCCTCGTTAATATCTTCAGGTAAGTTATCCAAAATTGGCTTTAATGCTTGCTGCATCTCTTCTAATTGTTCAATGTAGGACTGAGCACGCACCTTATTACCCTCTGCTTGTAAATTCTTACTGTCTATCTCCGCTTTAATCCTCTCGGCTGCTTGATTGATACCTAACTGGCCTTTTTCTGCTTCTAAAAGCTTCTCATCAACCTCGGCAAGCATCTCCTGTATTTCATTCTGGCGCTGTTGTTGTAAGGTCTTGTTGTGCAGAAGAGTTTGTAGCCTTTGTTGCTGATCGTCGAAAGGCATTAATAACTCTTCTACCTCTTCTTGCAGCATTGCTATTTTGTCTTTGCTTTCATTAATCTGTTCTTCACGGTTTACCTGCTTATCTTTTAACAATGTATATTTGTTTTTAGCTTGCTGCACCTGCATAGCCAATTCATGAGATTGTGACACCAACTGTTCGACTTGAGAGCGAGTTAATTGCGCGTTCGCCTGCAAACCTTCTGCACAAGCCATCTGATCATCCAATACTTCCTCAAATTGAGCCAACTCCATTGCAAATACTTCCCCTTGTTCGTTTAGCATTTGAAGCGTTTCTAACTCTTCTTCAGCACTCATTCGGTAACGCTCTAACTCTTCACATACTCGCTCATGACGCATTTTTTGTTGAGTTAAGTGTTGCTGAAGTTGGGTCAACTGCGTGCTAAATTTAAAAATCTGCTCTGCGTAGTTTGTGCAAAGCGATTTTGCGTCGTCTATCAAAGCACTTAGCTGTTTGAGAGATAACGCAGTCAATGCGGCTGCACGATCGGCAATTTCTAAGTGCTGTTTTTGTTTTTCTACCTGTGTTGTCAACGACGCTATTTCTGCACTTCGACTCAGAGATGCGTCAACAAGAGCACCAGCACCATTAATCAACATGTCTTTAAATAACCATAAACCGCATGGTGTTATGAGTGAATAACCTGGAAGCAGATCTTTTTGCTTATGTATACCAGATTGCACACTCTCGACCAAACTGATCGTATTTAGAAAATGTGGGATCGTAGGGTTGTTGATCTTTTCACCTAAACTTCCCTTCAACTTCTGATTTGTCATGTGTTTTTCAAACATGATTGCTTGACCATGCTTGATATCGAAGAAATGCGGCTCTACGTGCTCAATTTGCAATGCAGGTAATACACTTGGATTCGCAATATGTGAAAATACAATTTCACAACGCTCTTCATATCCTGGCTCAATATTTAAAAAGGAAGATAGTTCGAGTAATGAGGATTCAAATTGATCTGTCTCACTATCTATCAAACTCTTACTTTTAGACCGACTGTTTTTGTTATGAATCTCTTGGAGGGCATCTTTCCTCGCTTGTAAGGTAATTAATGTACCTTTTTGTTGCTCCACCTCCGCGCTTGTTTTTCGATGCGCTACCATCGCTTTTTGCTGGCGCTCTTGTGTGAACAATAAGGCTTCTTGCGCCTGCGCTAATCCCTCTTTCGCCAGTGTTAGTTCATTCTGAATATGTTCTAACTGTTGCGCAAGGATTGGCTGCTCTAGTTCAACCAATTCTTGTTTAAGTTCTTGAATGCGTGATTCAGTGCGCAGCTGCATGCTCATCGTGTTTTGGATTTGACCATGACAACTCTGAAGTTTCTGTTTTAAAGAATGGTACCTAATGTCGCTATCTCTGTTCTTTTCATTGAACTGGAGCAAGGCTTCTTCTGCCTCATATCTCTTCGCTTGTGCCTGCTCGACGGCTTCTTCAAGAAGCATCTTATTTGGCTCTAAGTTGACTAATTCATCCTCAACAATAACTAAGTCATCAGCGGTGTCTGAAAACAGTATTTGAGTTTGTTGCACTTGGCTGTGCAATTGTTGCAGTTCCATTTGAATTTGCTGTTGACGTTTTTTAGAGAATACCTGTGATTGCTCAATTTTGGTAATATCCGTGCTCACTTTGAAGATATCGTGTTGAATATCGTTTATTTCGAGCTTGTATACTTCTTGTTCTTCTCGATATTGAATAATGCTGTTTTCATCAACGCGCTTAAGCGAAATAACTTCCTCTAATTCAATTCCCTTTTGTGTAATGTAAGCTTCAGCCTGGTTAATTAAGTCATTTTGTTTCAACCATCGGATCACAGCGAGTTGCGCTTTTAACTCTCGCTCAGATGCTTTTAGTTCTTTATATTTCGTAGCCGCCAGTGCTTGGCGTTGCAATTTACTCAATTGCTCTGAAAGTTCGCCACGAACATCATCTAAGCGCTCTAAGTTTTCTTTTGTGTGCTTTATTCTATTTTCTGTTTCACGTCGGCGTTCTTTATACTTCGAAATACCTGCAGCCTCTTCTACGAAGACACGCAGTTCTTGTGGTCGACTTTCAATCAGCTTGGAAATCATACCTTGTTCAATAATAGCGTAGCTTCGAGGCCCAAGACCGGTGCCTAAAAATAAGTCGGTGATATCTCGCTTGCGACATTTACTGCCATTCAGAAGATAACTTGAAACCGCTTCTTTAGTCACGATACGCTTCACGGACAGCTCGTTATAATTAGCATATTCACCCGCTATCCGGCCGGAAGAATTATCAAATACCAACTCAACAGAACACTGCGATACGGCTTTTCGCGCAGTCGAACCGTTAAAAATGACATCTGTCATGGCATCGCCACGCAAATTTTTTGCCGAACTCTCGCCTAATACCCATCGCACTGCATCAATAACATTGGATTTACCGCATCCGTTTGGCCCCACTACAGCAGTCATTTCACCCAGAAATGGTATTGTGGTAGGGTCTACAAATGATTTAAATCCAGCTAATTTAATTTTCTTTAAGCGCATGAATTTTTAATAAGTGCTGTTGGCAAAAAATAGGGTCCAATGATTATCGTATTAATGCCAATGTAACAAAAGTAAAACTTGGTAACAATTGTTCATTACATCTGCGTATTTAGCGCGATATACTAGTTGTTGGCGGTAGTAAAAATCACACAAAAATAAAGGGAACACATGAGTAATAGAAGTGGCGTTAGTTATTTTTTCGAAGGCTTTTCATTGATCAAAACAAAAGGACTTAAACGCTTTGTTTTTGTGCCCTTATTTATAAATTTGTTCTTATTTTCGATGGCTTTTTACTTTCTATGGCCACAGTTGGAAATGGGTATAAACTATCTGCTGAATCTTATACCTGACTTTCTTGGCTGGTTGAAAACGGCATTGAGTTTCTTACTCTGGCCAATTGCTGTTATTTCAGTTTTACTCATCTTTGCTCTCATTTTTGGTACCTTAGCAAACTGGATAGCGGCGCCATTTAATGGTTTACTGAGTGAAAAAGTGGAACGCTATTTAACCGGCCAAGATCTGGGAAACGAAGGATTACTCAGCGCGGTAAAAGACATACCACGAACACTAGGTCGCGAACTTTCTAAAGTCTTATATTTTTTACCTCGCGCTGTCGGTTTCTTACTGTTATTTTTCGTGCTACCTGTTGTTGGCCAAGTTTTGTGGTTCTTATTCAGTGCCTGGATGATGGCCATACAATATTGTGATTATCCGTTCGACAATCATAAAATTTCCTTCCAGCAAATGCGACATGATTTAAATCAACGACGTGGGAAGTGTTTTAGTTTTGGTATTATGGTAAATATTTTCTCACTCATTCCGATTCTAAACTTCCTTGTTATGCCCGTTGCGATATGCGGTGCAACCTCATTGTGGGTCGATGAGTTTAATCAAAAGCAGCTATAGCATAGACCAAAAAATAGCCGTGGCGTCATCCTTATTTGCAAACGCAGCAATCGTTAGATTGTCATTAATAGTCGAAACAAGCGCGTTATTAATAAGCACCTGACGCCACAATGTCCGATACACTCTGGGAATATTGGGCACCTCATGATATTCCAGAAAAGTCATTTGCTGAGTCGGTTTGAAAGATTCATATTGCGTATTTTTGCAGGTTCTAGAACGAGCAATGTGATGCAGAACAGGATGATTACTTTCCAATACCTGCAGCTGATTGTGTGCATCTAAGGCTGCTTTCCAAGTATTCGCTCTGTCCAAAGGCAAATAACGAGATGGGATCGTTTCTTTGCCTACCGAATCAGCTAATTTTTGATCCTCCCTATGTTCGCTTAATGTCAGCCCTACTGATGGAGCTTGTTTAACGTTAGCGCTTTTTATAGGATCTTCCGCTAGTATACTAGTAAGATTGTGACGATCCGCTTCGCTCTCTATTTGAAATGCCGCAGACAGCGGCGATAACAAAAGATTAGGCGCCACGTTTTTGCTGCAATGATACTCAGCCAAACTTTCCGGCAGTGCATACTCATCAACAAAGCCAGCAAAGTGAGCAAGCTCATGCACAAAAACAGAATAAGTGTCAGTTTGATCAAGGAACATTACGCCATTGTTGACGTTTGCTTTGCCTTGCTCTGCGAACACAACCATGTGTGAAAAACTCAATGGCGTTTTTAACCGGCTGAGTGGATAAAGATCGCACCCCAATCTAGCCTCGTTGTCAAAATTACTGCTGCAGATCAAACTGTTCTTTTCCAGCCAAATAGGCGGCAAAACACATAAGGGTAAATCGGCCAGCCTTTTATCTTTTTCAAACTGTTCTTGAAAACCCATCGCTTGAATGAATGAAACCAGAGTCGTAGCAACAAACTGAATTGTTTGAGCGCAGTTTGGGGCTTGTGGAGCGACGTCTAATAACGAAGCTAAGGATTTCATGTTATGTTGCTCAATAACTTGCAAAGCCGTTCGTGCAGGCCCAAAATTTTGTTCCGCTGCTTTATCAAAGTAAAGCGTAGATTCCTCAATTTTATCTTGCTTCCAGTACAAGTTGGCCAGCTTAAAAGCACTAGATGCATCAAACGACGCGGCTTTTTCTAGCCATATAATTGCGTCTGAATTATCGTGAGACTCGAATGTATATTTTGCCATTGATATAATGGCTGGTCTGTAGCCAGCTTCCGCAGATTTTTGCATCCAAAGTCGCTTATCATCATTTGAAGTTTGCAATAGTGCGTACTCAAATTGGCTTTGAGCATGCCCCATTTCAGCTGAGTTTTTCAGCCATAATTTTATTTCCGTTGGATTTTCGCTACGCATAGCGGCATAGTAAAGTGCTGCACTACTGCCTAGTTCACCGGCCAAACCTAACCAATAAGGGTCATCCGAATCAATTGCTAGTTTGGTCAATGCTGCAACTGCATCAGAATTACTGCGTTTTACCAAAGGGTAGAGAAGATAGCCTGCTTGAGCATTCTGTAATACTAAATGTTGTGGTAAAACTCTCGTCGGTGAATGACAGTTATCGGCTTGCAAGAAAACGCCGATGCTGAGGACGCACAGCAATACTTTGAAAGAATTAATCACTAGCCTCACTCACTTGTCATCCTATATCCTTCATTCTACTATCGAGTCGCTTCTACGCTCTGCTGTTCAGAATCGACACTGTCTTCTTTTCTTTTTTCTCGTAGCCTAGCCAACTCTACCCTAGAGAAACGATGTTCAACATATTCGAATACATTCGTGCTTAACGACAGCTTAAAGTAGTTCGAGGCTGTCACCTTGTTGCCAATATCGCTATGATACTTACCTAAATAAAAATAAGCCTCACACAATCGATCATTCAGCTGCTTTTGACTGTTAACATCATCTACTAAGTCAGCGATAACCGCAGTTTCATCAACCTTGCCTAAATAAAAATCAACGATTGTCGTTGCCCAATTTTCTTCATCCAGATCTGTTCTATGTTTAGCAAGATTGACGAGTGCTTTATTTCGATCAACACTTTGCTCAACAATAAATGACCACAACACACGATAAGGATCCTGCTTATCTTTTTCATAAAACCGGGCTAAATCAGAGACAGCAAGCCCTGCTCTTCCGCCGTAGTAAAGAGCAATACCTCTGTTTAGGATGGCAAACTCATAATCAGGGTTAATATCTAAGGTTGAGTCAAAGGACTCATAAGCCATGATGAAATCCATTTGCTGTATGTAATGAATGCCAATTGAATTATGCGCTTCAGCCATATCTGGCTTCAATTCCAGTGCCTGCATAAAGTCATATCTAGCTAAACCCGATAAACCAACGCTGTCGTAAAGCATACCTCGTTGAAACAAAAGCTCAGCGCGTTCTTCGTCCTTTAACGGCGCTTGCGCAAGGATATGATTGTAGCGCGCAATGGCCATTTGCGAACGAGTATCAACAGGCTCAGGTTCAGCCAACAGTAAGTTCTCCATGGGTCTATGTGCGTCGTTACTTTGTATGGCGCACCCTGAAAGCAGCAGAGCTAATACTAAGCTGGCAATAATACCTATGCGTTTTTTATTTACTTTCACAAAATTCCTTACTAACCACCGTTCTATTTCAAAAAACAAAGGCGTATTCACACCTTTACAAATATCCTATGTGTCGGCTAAAGCACACTTTCAACAAAGTATAGCATGCGCTTATTTATCCTGCTTAGCCTCTCTTTTCGCATTGAATGCGCTTAATTGCTCTTCGGTAGCTGGTAATTGATGGTTGGTCTTCCACTCACCGTAAGACATTTTGTAAATAGCTTTTCGTGCTTCCTCATCAGTTAATGAAAAATCACGCTCTTGTGCTGCGGCTAAATACCACTTCGACAAACAATTTCTGCAAAAATCTGCTAACAACATCAATTCAATATTCTGAACCTGTTTGTTTTTGTCTAAATGATCGACGAGGCGTCTGAACGCTGCGGCTTCCACCTCAGTTCTTTGTTGTTCATTCATTTTATATCTCCTGAATGTTTTGTATGTCGAATATGTGAAATAATAAAAAAGGAGCCGAAGCTCCTTTTTTTATATCATTTCTAACTCGAACCAGTACTCACCTATATCAATACTGTCAATGGCTAAAGCCATCTCACTCGAATTAAATTACTCGCCGTCGCTTGGAGCAGCTGGAGCTGGTTTTTCTAATAGCTCTTTGATACTTAAACGAATACGATTTTGACGATCAATTTCCATGACTTTAACGTCAACCATTTGGCCTTCTTCAAGGAAGTCGGTGACTTTGTTTACGCGGTCATGAGCAATTTGGCTGATATGAACTAGGCCTTCTTTGCCTGGTAACACTTCAACAAACGCACCGAAATCCACGATACGCATAACTTTGCCGTTATACACAGTACCAACTTCAATCTCAGCTGTAACAGCTTTGATGCGGTCAATAGCAATATCAGCTTTCGCTTTTTCAGTTGCAAAGATTTTAATTGTACCGTCATCTTCAATTTCAATGTTGGTGTCAGAAGCTTCAGTGATCGATCTGATCATCGCGCCACCTTTACCAATCACGTCGCGAATTTTGTCTTGATCAACTTTCATTGTGTATATACGCGGAGCGTATTCAGACATTTCTTCACGGTGACCCGAAATTGCAGAATCCATTACTTCAAGAATATGCAAACGAGCTTCTTTTGCTTGCTTTAACGCTAACTGCATAATTTCTTGTGTAATACCTTCAATTTTAATGTCCATTTGAAGTGCAGTAATACCGTTAGTAGTACCCGCAACTTTAAAGTCCATATCACCAAGATGATCTTCATCACCTAAGATGTCAGAAAGCACGACGAAGTTATCGTCAGATTTAACCAAGCCCATTGCAATACCAGCAACAGAAGCTTTAATTGGAACACCAGCATCCATCAACGCCAATGACGTACCACAAACCGAGGCCATTGAAGATGAACCGTTAGATTCAGTGATTTCAGAAACAACACGCACAACATACGGGAATTCTTCTGCAGAAGGCATAACCGCTTGAATGCCGCGTTTTGCAAGACGACCATGACCGATTTCACGGCGCTTTGGTGAGCCAACAAAACCAGTTTCGCCTACACAGTATGGAGGGAAGTTGTAATGTAGCATGAAACGGCTAGTTGCCATTCCACTCAGTTGATCTAGCATCTGTGCATCACGCTCTGTACCTAAAGTAGCAGCAACGATAGCTTGTGTTTCACCACGAGTGAACAATGCAGAACCATGCGTTCTTGGCAACAAACCGGTCGCTACGTTTAGAGCACGTATCGTATCAGGATCGCGTCCGTCAATGCGCTTTTCGCCAGCAAGAATACGTGAACGTACAACGTCGCTTTCTAGATCATGTAATAGCTCGCTTGCTTCCTTCGGATCTTGCGCTGGATTAGCTTCAAGAATAGTTTCTAATGCCTTGCTTGTTACAGCAGTGATTGCATCTTTACGCACCATTTTATCAGAAATTTGATAAGCTTCAGTCATACCTGCTTGTGCAAGTTCTTTAACTTTTGCTTTCAATTCAGTATTTTCAGCAGGCGCTGTCCAGCCCCAGCTTTCTGTGCCTACTTCTGCAGCAAACTCTGTGATTGCGTTAATAACAGTTTGAGATTGCTCGTGACCATACATAACAGCACCAAGCATGACGTCTTCAGATAATATGTCTGCTTCAGATTCAACCATCAATACTGCGCTTTTAGTACCTGCAACAACCAGATCTAACTGACTCTCTTCCTGCTCCGATGCACGCGTATTTAAAATGTAACCGCCATCTTTATAACCCACGCGCGCTGCACCGACTGGACCATTGAAGGGCATACCAGAAATTGCTAGTGCAGCAGAAGTGCCGATTAGAGAAATGATGTCAGTCGGGATTTCTGGGTTAGCAGAAACCACGGTAATAATGATTTGAACTTCATTTTTAAAATCATTTGGAAATAATGGACGAATTGGACGGTCAATTAAACGTGCGATTAATGTTTCGCTTTCAGAAGGGCGTCCTTCACGTTTGAAAAAGCCACCAGGAATTTTGCCTGCCGCGTACGCTTTTTCTTGGTAATTAACAGTTAGTGGGAAGAAACCTTGATCCGCTTTAGTTTCTTTTTTACCGACAACTGAAACCAATACAGACGTATCGTCCATACTTGCCATTACTGCTGCCGTTGCTTGTCTTGCGATTACACCCGTTTCTAGGGTGACAGTATGCTGACCATACTGAAATGTTTTAGTAATAGGAGTCACACTCTATCCTTTAGTTTATATATGTTTTATGCTTATTATTGCGCGGCATAGTATAGCGATGAAACGCCTCGATTGCTATTTAAAAATTATATCTCTTGCGGAATTGCATACAGCGGCCACAGCGGGATGGGTGACTTTTCTCTCAGCTGAAATGGCATAAAACTTCTGTTTAACATCGCTTAGGCGACCTACAACTTCAACTTCAAAGCTGTCACAAACTTCGTCTTCAATAATTGTTGGCATAAAGAAAATGCCAAACCCCGCTTGTCCAAAAGACTTCATCAGTGCGCTGTCATCGTACTGCCCTTTTATGATCGGAAAGATGCTGTTATCGTTTGACCATTTATCGAACAACTGTCGAACTGCATACTGCTTGGTTGGCAGTAAAACCGGTGCTTGATGTAAACATTGAGGAAATTCACCAACTAAATGCTCTTTCACTTTCCTTGTCGCAAAGAATGTTAGGCCAGACTCCCCTAAGTAATGGTTGTAAGCGCGAATACTCAAGTTGCTAGACAAAGGCGTGTCCGTCAACACCATGTCAACTTCGTGAATAGCTAATTCGCCAAGTATCGTCTCAACCGGCCCTTCCTTGCAGATCAAACTAACCTCTTTTGATAGTTTTAGGGCTGGCTCAATAATTTTATAAACAATCGTTTTAGGTAATGCACTCGCTGCGCTGATGATAAACTCGGAGGTTCCAACCAACGGAGCTCCACGAAGCACATCACTGAGCTCTTTACCTAATTCAAATATTTCGTCAGCGTAACGTAAAACCAAACGTCCGGTTTCAGTTAAGCGCAAGCGACGGCCAACACGATCGAACAGTGGTTGCCCTATTCTTTCCTCGAGCATACTTAATTGGCCACTGATCGTTTGAGGCGTAATAAAGAGTTTTTCCGCAGCCTTTGCAATACTGCCCTCTGTTGCAACTACCCAAAAGTAGTGAAGGTGCTTGTAATTGAAATTTTCCGACATTTACACTGTTATTCCTAGGCTTTTATTTTCTAGCCTCTTATTAATTATTTAAAAATAATTGATTTTTAAGCGATTGAGTCTGACACACGGAGCAATTAAATCAAATGCAATCGCGAACGTCAGTTTTTTCGATTCTTTTTTATACATATATACGAATATATTCACTCACTTTAAGTTGCTAATCTTGACATATAGACAGAAAAAACGTTGGTAAGTGTAAGCATGCAACTCAACATTGTACATCCTGATGTAAAAATAAGTGCATCACAGCTGATATGCTTCAATCAGACACTGCAAATGCAATTGGGTAGATATACGCAAATAATTGAAAATGTTAATGCTTTATTTGAGAAAGACGTGGACCAGTTCGGTCAGAAAATAATACGATGTTCGATTGAAATAGAGCTTCTACCCAACAGTATTGCCTCTACATCGACTACAGCGACAGCAATTGAAGACGCTTTTTACAATTCCATTAGCAGAGCGAAGCGTCAAATAGACAGGAAAAGACATAACAAAAATAGGATCTACACAAACACTCGGTTTTAACCATCAAAGGTCATCAAACAGCGGATGTAAGCAGCTGCTTGATGATTTGATTTAACTTACCTTGCTTTATCTGACAATTTTCATTTCTTCTATCAGGTTTTCAGCGCCATCGACCTCATCCATAACCCACAGCATAAAGGGGCTACTAACATGGATTGCTCGGTTGTATGTTGGATCATAGTCCCAATCACCAATAATTGACTCATATACACCGTCAAACACCAGCCCCACAAACTCACCTCTGGCATTGAGTGTGGGTGATCCTGAATTACCGCCAGTGATGTCTAAAGTACTCAAGTAATTGACTGCAACAGAATTGAGTTTGGGATCAGCATAATGACCGTAGCGTTTTGCTTCTATCGCTTCGCGCAGCTTTGTCGGCAAATCGAATTCATCATCACCCGGAATATACTTGGCCAACATTCCTTCAGTTGTAGTGAAAGGTGTTGCCGTTAAACCATCTTGTGGGCTATAGCCTTTGACATTGCCATAAGTGATGCGCAAAGTACTATTGGCATCAGCATATACCGCCTCATTGCGCGATTTTTTAAATGCAATCAGGGCTTTCATATACTCAGGCCGAACTTGTTGGAGTTTTCCCGACAGTGTCTTACTGAGTTTTTCTTCTTCCATGCTGTAGTCAAATTGGCTAACCGCATATTGAATAAAAGGGTCATCACTTGCACGCAACTGTTCCTCTGACATTACCATCATAGCAAGGCGTGTATCTAATTCACCCAACTTAGTTGTAGCGTACATTCTGTCGATTTTGGCATAGGCTCCAGTCAAGTCCTTATCTGTTATCTCAAAAAATTTGTCAAAACTCGCAATACGTTGCGCTTTCGGCAAGTCGACATATTTAAGTAAAAAATGTTTAAGAAGGGCTTTATCAATATCAGCTACATAACGCGAGTTTATCGAAGACATCGACTGCTCGTAGCCTTTCAAATCTCGATTTTGATAACCGCGTTCTCTATCAGCATCTGGTTTTGCTTGCTCATGAGACAAACGAAGAAGGCTTCTGGCCGTCGACATCATGGTGGTTCTGCCCATATAACTCATCAATAGATCGCGTTCTTTATTTCTATCAGACTCTTCGATTAATTGATTAAGTACAACTAAACTTGCACCATATTTAGCGTTCATCTGCGCGTCTTCAGCTAGCCACCTTGCTAAATCTGTCTCTAAGCGTCCCTTGCGGGCTAACATATCGCCCTTCTTGTAACTCTCTACCATCGAGCCATAGTTCTTAGCATAATTCGCTAAACTCGCAATGTTACTAGCATACTTAATGCGCTCGTCACTGTCTGGAGCAGAGTGCTGCTTAATGACATCAATGTACTCTTCTCGGTATAACTTAGCTGTTGGATAGGTCCAAGTGAAGTTGCTTTTGACTTCCACGGCGGTTCGATACCGATTAGTGCTGCCCGGATAACCTAAAACCATGACATAATCCCCCTCATCAACGCCTTTAGCATTCACTTTTAGGAAGGCTTTGTTGCTGTAAGGAATGTTGTCTTCACTGTAATCCGCTGGTTTACCATCTTTGCCAACGTATGCACGGTAAAAGGCCCAATCACCCGTTTGGCGGGGCCATTGCCAATTATCAGTGTCGCCTCCAAACTTCCCAATACTCGACGGTGGTGCATAAGCTAAGCGTACGTCTCTGATAGTAAGTAATTTAATTAATACATAACTTGCACCACCATGAAAACTTGAAACCGAACAACGATAATCATCATCCATTTCGCACTCAGCAACGAGCTTTTTACGATTATTCTCAATGGCTTGATAATAGTCATTACCTGCCAATTCTACAGAGATACCACCGCTAATTTTGGCAGTGACATCGGTTAACGATTCAGTGATATATACACGGCTACCGGGTGCTGCAGCTAACTCCTCTTGCTTTGTTTTAGCCACAAAACCATTAGCAAGTAAGTTATTTTTTTCTGAACTATTATGTTGTATCGAACGATATGCACAGTGATGGTTGGTCACCACTAAGCCTTGATCAGAGATAAAGCTTGCAGTACAACCACCTAGGCTAATGATCGCATTCATTGGGAACTTTGACAAATCAGACATATCGTCGGGGTTTAGTTGCAGCCCAGCCGATACAAGCTGTTCTTTAATATCCGGGAGTTGATGCGGCTGCCACATACCCTCGTCGGCTAATGCTGTTCCAAAGGGTGAGACTAATGTCAGTGCACATGCACTGATAATCCACTTTTTCATCTTTTTTCCTTGTGTTTAAAACTTGCTTTATTGCGCTGTCATTATTTACACAATCTGAACATTATAATACGGGTGATATTATTTTCTAAACATCAACTATCTTTTCAGAGAAGCTCTGACAACCACTATTTTGTAAGTTTTTCTTAGTGCGCAAGGTTGCATTCATACCTCAACCACCTATTATAGGCCTCTAGACGTCCAAATTAAAAATAATTAAAACACATGATTCATATGATATCGCTCGAAAAAGAAATGTAAGCTTATCTTGGCGGATAGAATTGAATCAGTGGAAATGGTGAACAACATTGAATATTAACTATTTAAGACAACAATCTAATAAAGATGAGGCTACGGTAAAACATTATTTTTCCGCTTTGATGGCAGACGGTTGCGAGCAGCAATGGGTAGTCAAAGAGTGTCAGAATGAACAGGATTTTCGCGAGTACTTGCAGTTACACTACCCATTTCATATTTGCCTCTATTGTAAACCAAGTGAATAGTCAAATTAACGGTAAGAAATTATATGCACTAAAAAAGGTTAGCACCATCGATGCTAACCCTTTGTCTTATTTGGTGCGGAAAGGGGGACTCGAACCCCCACGACCTAAGTCACCACCCCCTCAAGATGGCGTGTCTACCAATTCCACCACTTCCGCATTTTTCTTTTCTTACTTTTCACTCTTTACTAAAAACCGCAGACTAATTTGGAATATCGTCTACTTTCTTGTCTTCTTCAGTCGCCGCTGGTACATCTGATGCAACTGGTAATTCCGTACTTAGCGTTGGAATCTCTGTACTCAAAGGCGCTTCTACAACAGGCACTTCAAGATTATCGAATTCATCTACTTTCTCATTTTTACTCGCAGAAATCGAGCCCAAAAGCAAGCTGATAACAAAAAAACAAGTTGCTAATACGGCAGTCGTTTTTGTCATGAAATTACCCGAACCTGACGAACCAAAAACAGTATTAGAGCCGCCGGCACCAAACGATGCGCCCATATCAGCGCCTTTACCTTGCTGGATTAAAACAAAGCCAATCAACAATAATGCAACAACCAAATAACCCACAATCAATACTTGTTCTAACATTCTTTCCTCTCTAACTTGCCGCTTGGCAAATTGTTGTAAAATCTTCTATTTTTAAGCTGGCACCACCAATAAGTCCGCCATCTATGTCTGGTTTTGCAAACAACTCTTTCGCGTTTGCAGGATTCACACTGCCTCCATACAACAGCCTGACGCTTCCTGCTGCTTTCGGGTCTAACGCGGCTAATTCTTTTCGAATAAACGCATGGACTTCTTGCGCTTGCTCTGGGCTTGCTGTTTTACCCGTTCCAATTGCCCAGATTGGTTCGTAGGCAATCACTGAATTCTTTATATAATCAGCGCCACATTCTTTGGCCACTGCATCTAACTGCGCTTTTAAAAACGCAAATACATTGCCAATCTCTCTTATTTTTAAGGGCTCACCAATACATAAAATCGGGGTGAGGCCTGCCGCAATAGCTGCTTTTACTTTCCTTGCTACCACTTCATTCGATTCTGCGTGGCCTTCACGTCGCTCTGAGTGTCCGAGAATAACGTATTTGCATCCAGCTTCCGAAATCATACCTAGGGATATCTCACCGGTATGCGCACCAGATGCGAACTCACTTGCATTTTGTGCACCTATGTCAAACTCAGCATGACTGAATTTAGACAAATACACCGCAGGAGGACAGATAACGATATCAACCGCAGGGTTTGCGCTTAATTTTACAGAAAAAGCATCAACTAATTCGTTGCTTCCGTTCATTTTCCAATTACCCGCCACAAAAGGTCTTCTTTGGGAATTTGTCATGCTTTCTCCAAAGCCCACTCCAGAGCGGGCGTGATATTAACTAACCACTCACAAATATACAAGTATCAGTTTGTTAAATACGTAATAGTTGCGTTCTTATGATGCTTTTTTAACCACTTCCGCTATTTTCTCAGCCCAGAAGTCACTCAGGCCCTTATCAATCGCTTCAACCATCACCCTAATTAGGGGTTCAGTGCCGCTTTTTCGCAAAAGAACACGACCTGCGTCACCCATTTCTTCTTCCGCTTGAATAACAATGGCCTTAACTTCATCAGATTCCAGCGGATTTTTGCTTGCATCCGCAAACTTAACGTTAATAAGCCGCTGCGGAAATCGAGTAAAGCCCGAGTTTAATACGCTTAGTTTCATCTGTGAACGCAACATTGCGGCAATGACTTGTAGACCAGCAACAATGCCATCACCGGTAGAAGCAAGGCTTAAATTGAGCACATGCCCTGAGTTTTCGCCACCAATTTTCCAGCCTTTTTCAAGCAGCATTTCCATTACATAGCGATCACCGACATTGGCCCGTGCAAATGGAATACCTAATTTTTCCAGCGCAACTTCCATGCCTAAATTAGACATTTTAGTTCCTACTACGCCACCTTGCAGTTGGCCGCTCTTCATGGCTTCACGAGCAATAATGAAAATTATTTCATCTCCATCAATCACGTTGCCCTTCTCGTCTACCATCATTATTCTGTCGCCATCACCGTCTAACGCGAAGCCGATATCGGCTTTGTGTTCTTTAACTGCATCGACAGCTGCGCGCATAGATGTTGCACCAACCTGATGATTGATATTTATGCCGTTTGGTGATGTGCCTATCTCAATGACCTCAGCACCCAACTCAGCTAACACGTCAGGTGCAATATGATAAGTTGCACCGTGAGCACAATCGACCACAATTTTTAGCCCCTTAAGCGACAATTCAGATGGAAAGGTGCCTTTGCAATATTCGATGTAACGTCCAGCTGCATCGTTAATTCGCGTCGCTTTACCTAATTTATCAGACTCAACACAGACAATGGGCAGCTCAAGTTGTGCTTCAATTGCGAGCTCAATCTTGTCGTCTAATTTGTAACCTGTAGATGAGAAAAATTTTATACCGTTGTCATAATAAGGGTTGTGCGAAGCACTAATGACAATGCCGGCTTCCGAACGGAAGGTTTTGGTTAAATAAGCAATGGCAGGAGTTGGCATCGGACCTAGCAGGCCGATATTGATCCCAGCCGCGGATAGTCCAGCTTCTAACGCCGATTCAAGCATATAGCCAGAAATTCGTGTATCTTTGCCTATTAGCACTTTGTTAGTGCCTTGACCTGCTAATACTTTTCCCGCAGCGTAACCTAATTTTATTACAAATTCTGGGTTAATAGCGCTTTCGCCAACCTTTCCTCTAATCCCATCGGTGCCAAAATATTTTCGTTCAGTCATACAACTTCCTTAATGCTTCTATTCTATACTTCGCAATTTATTTACGACCTTGATGGCGTCCATTGTCTCTGCAACATCGTGTACTCTGATAATTTCAACACCTGCTGTAGCGGCAATAGTAGCAGTGGCAATATTTCCTGCCAACCTTTGATTGATGTCTCTTTTTAATAAATTGCCAATCATAGACTTTCTCGACATACCAACCAGCACCGGCATATTAAATCTATTAAAATGGTGTAGGTGTTTCAAAAGTTGATAATTGTGATCGAGTGTTTTACCAAAACCAAAGCCGGGATCAATCAGCATATATCGTCGCTCGAGTCCTGCCTTCGCACACTCTTCAATACGCTGTTCAAAAAAATCGCACACCTCTTCCACGACACCATGATACTGAGGCTTATTTTGCATACTCTGTGGTTCACCCTGCATATGCATCAGGCAACTAGGCACGTTGAAATCTTTCGCCGCAAGGATGGCAGCACTCAAAGCTCCCTCATTTCTCAAAGCTCTGACGTCATTAATCATGCTAGCGCCGCTTTGCACTGCTTGACTCATGACCGACGCCTTGCTGGTATCAATCGATACTACTACATCAAGATAATTAGTTATTTTTTCAATAACAGGAATGACGCGATCGAGCTCTTCATTTAACGAGACGACACAAGCACCCGGCCGCGTGGACTCACCGCCAACATCAATAAATGTTGCACCCGCTTTTACCATTTCCTCAGCCTGTCGAATTGCTTGATCAAGCTCGCTGAACTGGCCTCCATCTGAAAATGAATCAGGAGTAACGTTCAAAATACCCATTACTTTAGGCGTATCAAATTTGACTTCGTGGTTTCTAAACTTCATTGTCAGTGTTCGTATCAACGGTTACTTTTCCTTAGACTATCTGAGAGTGTAATCCTTTGGATTATGTTGCAGACTTTTCATATCTAACATGTTTGTTTACATTAGCCAGCACCTAAAGAACACTGGTTTTTCTCACTATATATTCGATAAAAAAAACGCCGGTGTTAACCAGCGTTTTCTAATCTAACGGTTTTTTTAGTGACTTACATCACTTGGATCACTGTCTGGTACGTCTTTTTTTTCAGCACCAGCATTCATAGAGGCACCGCCTGATGGTTTATCAGAATCAGTTTTATCGTCTTTTTCCCAATCAGCAGGAGGACGAACTTCCACACGATTCATTAAGTCATCGATTTGTTTAGCATCAATCGTCTCATATTTCATGAGCGCGTCTTTCATCGCTTCAAGCACATCGAGATTGTCTTTTAAGATTTTCTCTGCGGCAGCATAGTTACGGTCAATAAGTAAACGAATTTCAGCGTCAATGTCCCGCACTGTTTCAGCAGACTTCGGTTTTCCACCTCCGCCCATGAACATTTCATTTTCTTCATCTTCATAATTTATTGGACCCATTTTAGGCGATAGCCCCCAAGAGGTAACCATCTTACGCGCAATGTTGGTTGCCCGTTCAATATCGTTAGAAGCCCCAGTGGTAACACCTGCTTCACCTAAAGTAATTACTTCGGCAATACGTCCTCCGAACAATGTCGCAATGCGTGACTCTAGCTCTTCTCTTGAATTGCTATACTTGTCCTGCTCTGGCAAATACATCGTTACGCCCAAAGCCCGACCGCGAGGAATAATAGACACTTTGTATACCGGATCGTGCTTAGGCACCAAGCGTCCCACAATGGCATGCCCTGCTTCGTGATACGCCGTATTGGTTTTTTCTTCTTCAGACATGACCATGCTCTTGCGTTCAGAACCCATCATGATTTTGTCTTTTGCCTTGTCGAACTCTTCCATGCTTACGACACGTTTATTTGTGCGAGCCGCAAATAGAGCCGCTTCGTTTACAAGGTTCGCCAGATCGGCACCTGAGAAGCCTGGTGTTCCCCGAGCAATTAAAGATGCTACGACATTGTCGCCCAGCGGCACTTTTCGCATGTGTACTTTTAAGATTTGCTCACGACCACGAATGTCTGGCAACCCAACCATCACTTGACGGTCGAAACGACCTGGGCGCAGCAGCGCGGGATCAAGAACGTCAGGGCGGTTTGTGGCCGCAATAACAATAATTCCTTCATGACCTTCAAAGCCATCCATTTCAACCAGCATTTGGTTAAGTGTTTGCTCTCTCTCATCATGACCACCGCCGTGACCGGCGCCACGCTTACGACCAACTGCATCAATCTCATCGATGAAAATAATGCAAGGTGCAGATTTTTTAGCTTGATCAAACATGTCGCGAACGCGCGATGCGCCAACACCCACAAACATCTCTACGAAGTCGGAGCCCGAAATACTGAAAAAAGGAACCTTCGCTTCCCCAGCAATTGCTTTTGCCAGCAATGTTTTACCCGTTCCAGGAGGACCTACCATGAGCACGCCCTTCGGTATTTTACCGCCTAGCTTCTGAAACTTTGTAGGGTCGCGCAAGAAATCAACCAATTCACTCACGTCTTCTTTTGCTTCATCACATCCAGCCACATCGGCAAATGTCGTCTTGATTTGGTCTTCGCCCAACAGTCTGGCTTTGCTTTTTCCAAATGACATCGCGCCTTTACCACCACCGCCCTGCATTTGTCGCATAAAGAAGATCCATACACCGATGAGCAGTAACATTGGAAACCAATTAATGAAAATGGATGCTAAGAATGATTGCTCTTCAGGTTTCTTCCCTGAAACAATCACATTGCCCTGCATTAACAATTCATCCATCAATTTCATATCTAAATATGGAATTTGCGTAACGAATGCATCATTGTTGCTGCGTACGCCGCTAATTTCGTTGGTGCTTTGGTCAATCGTAACTGCTTTAATGTCGCCACGTTTGACTTGTTCGAGGAACGTCGAATACGCGAGCTTGTTTGTTGCACTTTCTCCGCCCGATATATTTTGAAACACCATCATTAGCACTACTGCTATGACGAGCCATAAAATGAGATTTTTTGCCATGTCGCTCAACGCTGCTTACCTCTAATAAAAATAAATCTTGGATTACTCATTACACATCAATACGCTTTATAAGCAACAATAGATGTTTTTGAGATTACTATAATTTAAAAACCTTCGCCACAAGATACCCATCTGATTATCTTGTTTGTATAAAATCTTTTTCACGAAAAGCCGAGTTAAAAGATTTCGTTAACGTATCTTCAACTCACATCGTAGTTCACGACAATCAATTTATCCACCCGCAAATACGCGTAAAATACTCGTTACTACTTACACCGTGTTGCTTTTTTTTGTACACAATCAAGAAACTGATTAGGAATGTTGTATAGATAGAGGTAGAATACATTTTTTCAAGGTGTTTAACACAAACTAATCGTTACAAAAGATAACAAATGAATTTATCAAACAAACAAAAGCAATATTTGAAAGGCCTAGCGCACTCATTGAAACCCATTGTGCAGCTTGGAAATAACGGATTAACTGAAGGCGTTTTAGCCGAAATAGAGAACGCACTTAGTTTTCACGAGTTAATAAAAGTAAAAGTGCCAAGTGATGACAAGGAAGAAAAACAGCTCATTATGGAAGCGATCATCGGCGAGACAAACGCAGTACAAGTTCAAGCTATTGGGCATGTTTTGGTAATGTATCGTCAAAGCGATGAGAAAAAAATCAGCATTCCAAAACGATAAGCATCTTCTTATTTAATTAACATATCAGCTTTATCAAGACTCAAGTAATACGGCTTGAGTATGTAAACTCATCAAAAAATAATGATATGAGGCCAACATGACGACACAAAATACAAATCGTATTGCAATAGTAACAGGTGGATGCTCAGGACTCGGATATGCCACAGCAGTTGTGCTGCGAGAAGCCGGCTACCATCTTGCTATATTTGATTTAAATGAAGAAATGGGTAAACAACGCGTTAGCGAATTTGGCGATCAGTTTTGTACGTTTTATAAAGTAGATGTGACCAATGACAGCAGTGTAGAAGAAGCTGTTTCTGAAATTGTTAAAGGCGATTTAGATATTCGGCTTTGCGTAAATTGCGCAGGCGTCGCTCCGGCAAAGCGTATTTTAGATCGTGAAGGTGACGCAATGCCTTTAGCGAACTTCAAGTCGGTGATTGATATTAATTTAATCGGGACCTTCAATGTTGCTAGGGTAGCAGCGAGCGCGATGGCAAAAAATGCGCCCTTAGGTGAAACCAATGAACGAGGTCTGATTGTTAACACAGCATCCGTAGCGGGTTATGAAGGACAAATTGGACAAACAGCCTACGCAGCAAGTAAAGGCGGCATTATTGCTTTGTGTTTACCTATGGCAAGAGATTTGGCAACGCTGGGCATTCGAGTGAATACGATCGCACCCGGTGTTATGGGTACGCCAATGCTGCTAGCAATGCCAGATAAAGTTCAGGAAGGATTAGTACAAAACGTGCAATTTCCAAAGCGTTTAGGTTTACCAGAAGAGTTTGGCAAGCTGGTGCTGCACATGGCAGACAATGCTTACCTAAACGGCGAGACAGTGCGTTTAGACGGCGCTTTGAGAATGCCGCCAAAATAGAAACAGACGGCCAGCCCGACTGAACTCATTCATCTAGCTTACTCTTCGTCTCCACCACCATTCACAATATTGGCAATATTGTATAGGCGATTAACTGCTTGATAATGGATGCTATTTTTTGGATAGCGTCCTTTTACGTTCAACTCCCCCGCTTCTTTATTCATTAATAAACACAGGGTTTCATCAACCGAACTTACCGCATAAACGTGAAATAACCCTTGTCTGACCGCTTCAATAATTTCATTGTCCAAGACTAAATTTAACGCATTTGATTTTGGAATAATCACCCCCTGCTTTCCATTCAAACCGCGTTGCAGACAAAGTGAAAAGTAGCCTTCGATTTTTTCATTTACGCCACCGACAGCCTGTACTTCACCATATTGATTAATAGACCCTGTTACTGCCAATCTTTGGTCCACAGGTAATTCGGTTAATGCTGAAATGAGCGCAATTAATTCGCCTAAGGAAGCACTATCCCCGTCAATATAGCCATATGACTGCTCTAACGCGATATTGGCAGACAGAGTCAACGGAAAAAACTGGGCATATTTATTACCTAGATACCCAGTGAGGAGCATAACACCCTTAGAGTGTATTGATTGTCCCAACTCCACCTCCCGCTCAATATCAATAACGCCACTTGAACCGGCGTAAACCGTTGATGTAATGCGAGCAGGAGTCCCAAAAGCAGTGTCTCCAACTTCAAGCACCGTTAGACCATTTACTTTCCCCACGGCTTGTCCATCTGTATTAATCAAGACATGGCCTTCTTTGATATCCTCCAGCAATGACTCACTCACACGACCTGTGCGGTTTTTCTTAGCCGCTAATGCTGCCTCTATGTGAATTGCCTCAAGCGCATTTTGATGCTGCTGCAGACAGAAATATTGCGCTTCGTTTATCAACTCAATGACATCAGCAAATCTTGCGCTCAATTTTGACTGATGTTCAGCGAGTCTTAGACTGTACTCAAGAAGTCTTCGTATTGCTTCAGCATCAATGCTACTCAGCCCAATATGCTGAACGTGCCCTTTTACTCTGGCGACAAAGTCATTTAAATTTTGTTGATTGAGCGGTATTTCATGATCAAAATCCACGAGAACCCGAAAAAGTTCTTTGAATTCATCATCATAGTCTTGCAAGGCATAATAAAGTTCACGCGAGCCAAGCAATATCACTTTTACTTTCAGTGGGATCACTTGTGGGGTTTGCGTAATAGAATTTACCATACCAACATCTTGCTGTGGTAACTCCATTTTGAGTTGGCCAAATTTGAGTGCCAACTTTAGAGATTCCCAGACGTAGGGCTGATCAACTAACTTGTCGGCGTCTAGCAATAAATATCCGCCGTTGGCTTTATGCAAGGCACCAGCAACGATCATTCTGTAGTTCGTGTAGACACTGCCTTGAACACTCGTATATTCGACTTTACCAAATAGATTTTGATGCGTTGGGTTGGATTCATAAACAATGGGGGCGCCGGCATCAGTTGCATGCCTCACCAACACATTCGGCACATAGGTATCGACCAAAATTGCGCTTATATCAAAATCGTCTTGTTTCTCTTCTTTAGTATCGGGGACTAACAATTCGGTAACTGTGTCGATTAAGTGTGGCTTTAATTGTTTCAGATGCTTCAGGATCGCTATATCGGATGCATGTTTGTGCTCGAGTTCTCGCAGCAAAGGACGAATACCTTGTTCTGCCGTCTCACGCTTCAGTTTGCGCAACTGCTCAGCACTCTCGCGTTGCCATAAAGGGACCTCAATGAGCGCCTCGCTCAAACATTCTTCAAGTTCGTCGATCAGCCCATAATATATTTGTCTTTCATCATCACAGCGTAGCGCGAAATCGGCATCATTCATTGGTTTATCGTCAATAATCGGAGAAAAGCTAATACTGCCACTATCCTCAATTAGCGCGATGCCTTTGCCAAACGCGATTTTTTCAACTTCATCAATAGCTTTATCATAACGTTGTTCATTAGACCGAGTAATAGCTGCCTTGCGTCGCTGATAGCTCGGATTTTCAAAAACTGCGGGAAAGGTATCCATTAATTCATCAAGTAGATTTTCAATATCCTGAACAAATGCTTTACTCTGACTTGTTGGCAACTGCAGTGCTATAGGTTGGCGTTCATCATCAAAATTATTTAGGTAACACCAATCATTCGGCGTCGGCTGCGTTTTAGCGCGATGATTAATAAAGTTATGCACTAAGGTATAACGTCCTGTCGCCTGCTCTCCCATGACATAAAGATTATAGCCAGTTGAATTAACCCCCAAACCAAAGCTCAACGCTTCTTTTGCTCTATTTTGTCCAATTAACGCTGTCTCGCCGGCTTGGCTTTGCATAGCGATGTTGAACATTTCGTTGTCAACGCAGGCACTTAAATCGGCTGCGGGAATGCTCAGTTTGTGCATGACTTGTTGAATGGACGAGAGTTTTGCAACCATAGATATTTATTTCTTCTGTCGTTTCTATTGATGAATATTGTGATAAACGTTGTGCTAACTGAACCTATCCAGAAACTCCATTGTTAGCAAAGAATGCAAGACTTATACGCCACCTACTGATAAATATTGTGCGCTGTTTACATGCACTCGACACTAAAACGTCGATTCATCGTTTCACACTTTTACAGCAAGTGTGCTGCTAAGTTTGCTCATTCTTATCTATGGTAAATGATGTGCTGTTAGATTGCTGTAATTTTGTGATGATTTAATACTTTTGAACTTGATTAGCCGCCTCATTGTTTATTTTAACAGCAGCTACGCCTGTGATTTTTACTTTATTGCCAAAAATCACCCAAGATGACTCGCTTTATCAGTTTCGACTATTGTCCCATGCCCCTCCAACAAGGTATTCTATAGGTAATAAAATAACAATATGCCCAGAGATACATATATAAATGGCTAATACAGACATCACCGAAAATCAATATGATCCGCAATCCGTAGAGAAATCGGCGCAAACGCATTGGGATAAAACTCAAATATTTGCCGCGAAGCAAGATGATAATAGGGAAAAATTCTATTGTTTATCCATGTTTCCCTACCCAAGTGGTCGCCTACATATGGGCCATGTGCGTAATTATACTATCGGTGATGTGGTCAGTCGTTTTCATCGCATGCAGGGCAAAAATGTATTACAACCGATGGGTTGGGACGCATTTGGCTTACCAGCGGAAAATGCCGCGATCAACAACAAATCTGCGCCCGCTAAGTGGACCTATCAGAATATCGATTACATGAAAAACCAGCTTAACTCACTTGGCTTTGGTTATGATTGGAGCCGTGAGTTAGCAACCTGTAAGCAAGATTATTACCGTTGGGAGCAGTGGTTTTTTACGCGTTTGTTCGAAAAAGGACTTGTGTATAAGAAAAATGCGACTGTGAACTGGGATCCGGTCGATCAAACCGTATTGGCCAATGAACAAGTAATTGATGGCCGCGGTTGGCGCTCTGGTGCATTAGTCGAACAAAAAGAAATACCGCAGTGGTTTATTAAAATTACAAATTACGCTGAACAATTGTTGGCTGATTTAGACAAACTTAGCGAATGGCCGCAGCAAGTCGTCACTGCGCAGCGCAACTGGATTGGTCGCTCTGAAGGTGTTGACGTTACCTTTGACTTAACGACGGAAACGGCTGGTATCAGTAAAATTGAAGTATACACAACTCGCCCAGACACACTATACGGAGCGACATATTTGGCTGTTGCTGCTCAGCACCCGCTGGCACTAGAAATGGCAAAGTCTACTCCTGACATGACTGCATTCATTGAAGAGTGTAAAAATACGAAAACCACTGAAGCCGATATGGCAACAATGGAAAAGAAAGGAATGGCAACCGGCCTAAGCGCCATTCATCCGCTCACAGGTGAGGCAATTCCTATCTGGATCGCCAACTTTGTATTGATGAGCTATGGCTCTGGCGCAGTAATGTCAGTTCCCGCACATGATCAACGAGATTGGGAATTTGCCACTAAATACGAATTGCCTATCCTACAAGTGGTCGAATTCACCGCTAATGACGTTGACACTGCAGACATTAGTAAGGCGGCTTATACTGAAAAGAACACACTAATGAACTCCGCAGAATATAGTGGACTCTCATTCCAAGAGGGCTTTGACGCCATCGCTGACAAGCTTTCCTCTTTGGGTAAAGGAAAAAAATCGATTAATTACCGTCTGCGTGACTGGGGCGTTTCAAGACAACGTTATTGGGGAGCGCCGATCCCCGTTGTCACTAACGAAAACGGAGAGTCGTTCGCTGTTAACCCAGAGGACTTGCCTGTCGTATTGCCGGAAGACGTGGTTATGGATGGGGTCACCTCACCTATTAAAGCAGATCCAGAATGGGCAAAAGCAACTCATAATGGACAGCCCGTCACTCGTGAAACTGATACTTTTGATACCTTCATGGAATCGTCCTGGTATTATGCTCGTTATGCATCGGCTCCATCCGATGCGATGCTTGATCCTAAAGAAGCGAATTACTGGCTTCCTGTCGACCAATATATTGGCGGCATAGAGCACGCTATTTTGCACCTACTGTACGCACGCTTTTTTCATAAACTTTTACGTGACGAAGACCTCGTCACTAGCGATGAACCCTTTAAAAAATTGTTATGCCAAGGTATGGTGCTAGCAGACGCCTTTTTCTCCAAAGACGAAAAAGGAAAAGAAATTTGGCATGCGCCAACTGATGTTATTGTGGAAAAAGATGACAAAGGCCGCATTGCAAAAGCAAGCTTAGCTGATGGCACAAAAGTTGAACATGCTGGCATGATCAAAATGGGTAAATCAAAGAATAACGGCATTGATCCCCAAGCTGTCATCGATATATATGGTGCAGACACGGTAAGACTATTTACGATGTTTGCCGCGCCACCGGAGCAGACCTTAGAGTGGATAGATTCTGGCGTTGAAGGTTCACATCGTTTCTTGAAACGTTTCTGGCGTTTAGCCACTGAGCATTGTCAATTATGTGAAACGAAAGGAGGTGTCCCTAAGCTAGATAAAGCCTCGTTGAACAAGACGCAAAAAACGTTGCGTCGAGAAATTCACCAAACAATTGATAAGGTCACCGATGACTTGGGACGCAGGCAAACCTTCAACACTGCTGTCGCTAAAGTCATGGAGCTATTAAACAATTTACAGAAAGCTGAAATTCATGATGACCAAGATATTGCGCTTCAGCGCGAAGGTTTGATGGCAATGGTGCAATTATTGAATCCAATTACACCGCATATTTGCGAAGCACTCTGGACTTTATTGGGGGGTAAAAGTTCTGATGGTAAGGGCGAATTGCAAACATCTCCTTGGCCAAAGGTAGATGCATCAGCATTGGTAGAAGAGGAAAAGCTGATAGTGGTTCAAGTTAACGGCAAGGTGCGTGCAAAGATGACGGTCGCAGCAGACATCAGCAGCGAGCAAGCCCAAGAAGACGCGTTAGCACAAGAAAATGTGCAACCCTTTATTGAAGGTAAAACAATACGCAAAGTCATTTATATTGCGGGTAAACTTGTCAACATTGTTGCTAACTAGTCCGTCAGCAACGTGATGACAAAACGTTGCAAGACTCATGTTTTGAGAAACCTTTGCCTTATTTTCGGTAAATAATAAAGAGAGGTTGTCCTATAATTGAACATATTGTGTTACATCAACGGAGTAGGAATTTGATAAGCCAGGTTAGCATCGTACTTTACAATTTGCGGAAGATTGTGTGTGCAACAGTGACAAAGGCAAAACTAGTGTTTGTTATTGCCATAATGACCATTGTTTTACAAGGATGTGGGTTTAAATTGCGTGGCAGCCAAGCATTACCAAGTTACTTAAATAATGTTGTTATTCTTTCACAATTTGACTACTTACCCCTATCACGAGCACTCCACAACAGGCTTCCGGTATATCAACTACAAAGTATTGTTGGCGAAAAAAATATACCTGAAGGAATAGCAACTAACACAGTCGTAGTAATCAAACTCCAGCCTGAAGCACTTGAGCGCCGCCTACTCTCTATTTTTTCAAGTGGACAAGTAGCAGAGTACGAGCTAATTTATTCTGTGGATTACGAGGTTATTTTTCCATTTGCGGAACCTATCAGCGCGTCGATGACCGTGGCAAGGGAATATCAAGATGATCCGGATCAAGTACTCGCTAAATCTAGAGAGTTTGATTTGGTGCTTGATGAGATGCGAGCTGAGTCTGCTGACCGTATGATTCGCTTACTATCTAGTCAGTACTCAGAAGCGTTAACGTCGATTGAAGATAGAAAAGCCCGAAAAGGGTCAACAATCAGCGTGAATAAACCCTGATGCAAGTTTATCCTAACCGCTTTCAGCAGCATATTGAACAGCAAGGTCTTGCACCGTTTATCCTTGTTTTTGGGGATGAACCTCAGCAGAAGCTCGATATGATCGATTGTGTTCGCTTATTAGCAAAATCACAGGGCTTTGAAGAACGCCAAACATTCATTGTTGATACTGATTTTTCATGGTCGCAGCTCATTGAAGCAACTCAAACAATGTCATTGTTTTCTGACAAACAATATATTGAACTTACCCTCCCTACCGGTAAACCAGGCGCAGAGGGTAGTAAAGTCCTATCTGCCATTGCCGAAAATCCGTCGGCTGACACCTTAATTTTAATTCAAGGTCCTAAAATCGCAAAAGATGTACAAAAAGCAAAATGGTTTACAGCGCTTGATGCAAAAGGCATATTTTCAATTTGCTACCCTCTGGAAGGCAAGCAACTAGTTCAATGGATTGAACAACGTTGTCGTGCTTCCCGGGTAAAAATTAGCCCCGCTGGGGTGAACCTGCTCGCTGACTTCAGTGAAGGCAATCTACTTGCCGCTAAACAAGAAGTTGAAAAACTCGCTTTGATGTATGCCGACAGCGGCCAACAAGTCGATGAAAAAGTCTTGGCTGCTGGTATGGTCGATCAGTCTCGGTTCACGGTGTTTCAATTTATCGATGATTTGCTCGCAGGTGATATTCAAAAAGCGATTAAAATTTTGTACCGTTTGGAAAGCGAAGGCGTAGAACCAAACATTATCTTGTGGAACTTAATAAAAGAAGCACAAACCTTAGCAGAATGTCAGGCAATGCAGAGCATTGATGGCAGTATCAACTTCAATAAATTACGCATTTGGCAAAATAAACAAACACTGTATAAAAATGCCTTAAGGCGACTCAGTCCAAGCAATGTTAGTTTAATGCAAACTCATTTACAACAGGCTGACTTAATATTAAAAAGCGAGACAACAGCAAGACCCTACATTCTGTTAAGTCATTTGGCATTGTTATTTATGCCCGCAGCACTGCAACATTTACCTTTGAATTAGTGATGACGCTTTCACAAACAATCACACTCTTTGGCGGCACGTTTAACCCACCGCATTGGGGACACATCAAACCACTAAAACAAGCCATGCAGGCGCTTGATATCCCAAGAGTAGGCTTGATGCCTTGCAATATTCCTCCTCACAAGCAGCGAGTAAGTATCAGCAATGAACACCGCTTGGCAATGCTAGAACTTGTTTGTAAGCTAGAACCATCTCTCTATGTTGAACATATCGAGTTAGAAAGTAATGAAGTAAGTTATACCTTTAATACATTACAAAAGTTAAAGCATCATCATACGCAATCCATATGCTTGGTAATGGGTGCAGACTCATTTCAAGCATTTGAAACATGGCATAAATGGCAACAAATTTTGCAGCTTTGTAATATTATTGTATTGAATAGAGATGACCAGCCGTTAAAAAGATTGCAAGAAGTGACGCAATATATTTCATGTGGGCCTCATGATGCGGTATCCTTAGCAGACAAGCAGTGTTTAGCAACACATAACGGCGTTGTTGTGTCTTGCCATTTTCCGACCGTTGCGGTGTCATCAACTTTCATTCGAGAGAAACTCGAGCAGAGAGACTACCGTTACTTGGAAACAGGCGAAGTGCTGCCTTTAGAGGTGTTGAAATACATAAAACAACACCAATTATATGAACAAAAAATCCCCTAGGAATAACATTGAATCAACAAGAATACGTTCAATTTATAATAGACAAAATTGAAGATATGAAAGCCAGAGACATTGTACAGATAAATGTTGAAGGCAAGTCTACCATCACTGACGTGCTAATCGTATGTTCAGGAAACTCCAAAAAGCACGTTACCTCAATTGCTGAAAATTTGGTCGTTGAAATGAAAGCAGCAAATATGCCTCCCTTAAGTGTCGAGGGCAAAGAAACAGGTGAATGGGTGCTGGTCGATTTAGGTAACGTTGTTGTGCATGTAATGCAAGACGAAACTCGCGACTTCTACCAGCTTGAGAAGCTTTGGCAATAGCCTGAGAAATCATGATTTAATGTTGGTGATGCAAAAATGCGAATACAAGTAGTTGCGGTTGGGAACAAAATGCCCAAATGGGTTGTCGAAGGTGCGAATGAGTACGTCAGGCGTTTTCCAGCTGACTGCCAATTGTATTTCACGGAGGTTGCGCCCGGTAAAAGGGGCAAAAATGCTGACGTGAAACGCATTCTTCTTGATGAGGGACAACGTTGCTTGCAACAAATCCCGAAAGGGAACAAAATTGTGACGCTTGAAGTGCTTGGTCAAAGCTGGAGCACACCGCAACTCGCAGAGCAGTTAGAAAAATGGAAAATGGACGGACGTGATATCAGTCTTCTCATTGGTGGACCAGAAGGCTTATCAGAAGAGTGCCAACAAGCTTCTGAGCAAAAGTGGTCATTATCCAAATTGACGCTGCCCCATCCGATGGTAAGAGTTATTGTTGCTGAGAGCATTTATCGCGCTTGGTCGGTGACGCAAAATCATCCATACCATAGAGAATAAAGCAGGTTGTAGAGACAAGAGTAATATATGGCACCGAAGCGTCAAACGATAAGAGATCACTCAGCGGAAGCTAATCTGGTTGCCAGACGCACTGTGGTCTCTATCATGTTCGTTTGCATCCTGATGTCTATTATTATTGTGAACTTATACCAACTGCAGGTTCGTCAGTACGAAGATTATCAAACACGTTCCAATGGCAATAGAATTAAAGTATTACCGGTTGCACCAAACCGCGGTCTCATATATGACCGCAACGGTGAAATACTTGCCGAAAACAAGCCCGTATTCAGTTTAGAAATCACGCCTGAAGAAGTCGAGAACCTCGATGATACCATTAGTAAGCTGTCAGCATTGATGTCTTTGTCAAATGCTGAAATCAAAGAATTCAAAAATAGTTTGAAACGACAGCGACGCTTCAAACCGATTTCAATTAGGCAGCAACTATCACATCAAGATGTCGCTCTTTTCTCGGCTAAACAGCATCAGTTCCCTGGTGTAAGCATCGACGCAAGATTATCACGAAATTATCCTTTCAAAGACACCCTTACCCACACGCTAGGCTATGTCGCAAGAATAAATAAAAAGGATTTAGCTAAGCTTGAACAGAATGACCAGCTTGCAAACTACGCTGCCACTCATGATATTGGTAAACAAGGTATAGAAAAGTTTCATGAACGAACGCTCCACGGCGTGGTCGGCTATCAGCAAGTAGAGGTTAATAATCAAGGCCGAATTATACGTGTGTTAAGTTTTGAACCACCTTTGCCAGGCAAAGATATTGTGCTAAATATCGACATAAACATGCAAAAGAAAGCGCAAGAGGTACTTGCCGGAAGAAGAGGCTCGGTTGTTGTAACAGACCCAAATGATGGCAGTATTTTGGCGCTATATAGCAGTCCAAGTTATGATCCAAACTTGTTTGTGCATGGCATAAGCCAAAAAGAATACAGTAAACTTCTTGCCTCCAAAAATAGTCCACTTCTGAATCGAGCAACGCAGGGCCGTTATCCGCCTGCCTCTACGATAAAACCTCTTTTAGCACTTTTGGGACTTGAGGAAGGTCTAATTGACGAAACTACTGAGATACATGATCGTGGCACTTACCATTTGAAGAACGTCGATCATGTTTGGCGGGATTGGAAAAAATATGGGCATGGGATGGTCGACGTAACTAAATCAATTGAAGTGTCATGTGATATATTTTACTACGACTTAGCTTACAAATTAGGTATCGATAAGATCAGCGACTATATGCAACTGTTTGGCTTTGGCAGGCACACTGGTATTGACCTTATGGAAGAGTCTGCCGCGAATATGCCGAGCAGAGGCTGGAAAAGAGCTCGCTTCAATGAACCCTGGTATATCGGTGACACTATTCCCGTTGGGATTGGTCAAAGTTACTGGAATGCGACCCCATTGCAATTAGCGCAGTCACTTAATTTTCTCATTAATAAAGGGCAACGCCACACTCCCCGACTAATTAAGGGCTACATGGCTGAGGGTACAGTGAATAAACTCCCCATTGAAATACAATCTCCGATACCTATGGCCGATGAACACAATTGGGATGTTGTGCTGGATGCCCTGTACGGCACCGTTAATCGTGATCATGGTACGGCGCATAATGCGTTTAGAAATACAGATTATATTTCAGCAGGAAAAACGGGAACAGCACAGCTATTTTCCGTTGCTCAAGATGCTGAGTACGAGGAGGAGAATGTATCGGCGCGCTTAAAAGATAATGCAATGTATATAGGCTATGCACCCTATGTCGACCCTGAAATTAGTATTTCAGTCGTGATTGAAAACGCTGGCGGTGGCAGTTCTAATGCTGCACCAGCGGCAAGGATCGTGATGGATTATTATTTTAGTGAAATAAAGTCAAAAGGCATAGCTTTGAAAACAACCTTAGGTGGCTCTGCTGGCACAGTACAAAGCTCACCTAAGGTTGCAGCGTCAATTATGGCGGAGGATAACGGTGGCTGAAGCAAAATTTACAACCGTAAAAACAACCATGCTCGAGCGCCTTCATATCGATGGCTTTTTGCTATTTGCACTAGTTTGCCTTATGGGCATAGGACTTGTGACCATCTATAGCTCCGGCGGACAAGACTGGGATTTGGTATACAGACAGCTAACGCGCTTAGGGATCGCTCTCATCGTGATGTTTATTCTGGCACAAATTCCCCCTATGGCTTACCGACGTTTAGCAGTTTATTTCTATAGTTTTGGGCTGATTATGCTCATACTTGTGCTACTCATAGGTGTGGTCGGGAAAGGGGCACAGCGCTGGTTAGATCTGGGCCTTATACGTTTTCAACCCTCAGAAGTAATGAAATTGGCCGTTCCACTCATGGTCGCTTGGTATATTAGTAAATTTAACTTGCCGCCTCGTGCTCGCAACATTGCAATTGGCTTTGGACTGGTCTTCATTCCGACGATCCTCATTGCAAAACAGCCCGATTTAGGCACCAGTCTGTTGGTTGCCAGTTCCGGTATATTCGGCCTCTTTCTGTCTGGTATGTCTTGGCGTTTAATTGGTTTAATCAGTGCATTGGGTGGTGCCTTCGCGCCAATAATGTGGTTCTTTTTGATGCAAGGTTACCAGAAGCAGCGTGTTCTCACTTTCTTAAATCCAGAAAGTGACCCTTTAGGCTCTGGTTATCATATTATCCAATCAAAAATAGCCATCGGCTCTGGCGGTGTTAGTGGAAAAGGTTGGTTGCAGGGTACGCAATCTCAACTTGAGTTTTTGCCTGAACGGCACACGGACTTTATCTTCGCTGTTTTTAGTGAAGAATTTGGACTTATTGGTGTTATAGGTCTCTTGTTTATTTATATGTGCATTATTATTCGTGGACTCATGATTGCAAATTATGCCCAAGACGCCTTCAGCAAATTATTAGCAGGCAGTTTAACCCTGACCTTCTTTGTCTATGTGTTCGTTAATATGGGAATGGTTTCTGGTTTACTGCCCGTTGTTGGCGTTCCTTTGCCGCTTGTTAGCTATGGCGGCACTTCAATGGTGACCTTGCTAGCAGGCTTTGGTATTCTGATGTCTATCAGTACGCAAAAGCGATTAATGTCACGTTAATTAACGTGGCAATGCAGCAACAAATAATAACGATAAAATAATGGCAACGGAATGAATACGCTAAAAAAATATACAATATTGATAATAGCCTTAGCGGGCGCAAGCGCGTGCAGCATAAATACGAGTAGATATTCGCAAAAACAAGATAGTGCGCCTGAGTTCCATTATGGTGAGCTTGAACTGGCCGATGCGACCCCCAGATACGAACCTTATGCGCCAGCTAACTTTCGCCCCTACACGGTGTTGGGTAAATATTACACGCCAATGCTGAGCGCAAAAGGTTACGAAGAACATGGCGAAGCCTCCTGGTATGGACAAAAGTTCCATGGCCATTTAACCTCTAATGGTGAAGTTTACGATATGTTTTCAATGACAGCCGCGCATAAAACATTGCCTCTACCCTCGTTTGTGAAAGTTACCAACTTGGATAATCAAAAAGAAGCGATTGTTCGTGTGAACGACCGCGGGCCTTTTCATCATGGTCGTGTCATTGACTTGTCTTATGCTGCAGCGAAAAAGTTAGATGTATTGCCGACAGGTGTTGCTAACGTAAAAATTGAAATTGTTCATATCGATGAAAATGGTATTATGACCGTTGGCGCCGGTGCACCGCAACAGCCAGAAATACCGCCCTCTTTAGCTCAACCAGAGACAAACTCTGTTATGGTAGCGCAAGCAAATACCAAAACAACCTTGGAAGACCGAGTAGAACTTGAATCTGCAACTGCGCCAATTTCAGATGCATTAGCATCAGTTATGGCAGATAACGACAAAAAGAATCAAATTTTTGTGCAAGTGGCTGCATTTTCGAGCGCAGAAAAAGTGACCGAATTGTCGGAGGGATTAGCCCGTTTATACCAAGTTCCGACTGACGCTCCTTTAATCGATAATATTTATAGATTAAGACTGGGGCCTTTAATAAATGAACAAAAGGCAGAAAAGTTAATCCAAGATTTGAAAAGTATTGGTTTTGATAGTGCATTTCAGATTTTGTCGGCTGATTAATTGAAGTCACTCAGAATCTGTTAACTATGTAATGATTGCTTGTCACAGCAAATACAGAATTAATAAAAAATAGGCTGAATCACTAGCCGTCCACAGGTGGATTGATATAAAATCCACATTTAATAGATCACGTGATTGCATGCTCATTAAGAAAGCAACTCAAGGTCACCGGAAGGTCAGGTGTTATTCCTTGCAAGTCGATGCACACTGATGATAAAAACCTCAAAAAAATGGTTGAATAAATGCGCTTAAAAATAGTTTCTACGTTACTTCTTGCTGCATCGTGCTTTTTTGCGAATGCAGCGATTGTTATTCCTCCACCACCTAATGTGGCGGCCGGCGGGTATATGTTGCTGGATCACAACACAGGTCATATCATCGCTGAAAAAAATATTGATATGCGGCTTGCGCCAGCAAGTTTGACCAAAATTATGACCATCTATGTCATCGGCAAAGAAATTAAAGCTGGTAATATTAGTCTCACTGATATGGTCACGATATCAGAGAACGCTTGGGCCAAGAATTTTCCAGATTCTTCAAAGATGTTCATTGAAGTTGGAACGAAAGTATCGGTTGCAGATTTACTCAAGGGAATTGTAGTGCAATCAGGTAACGACGCTTGTGTTGCAATGGCAGAGCATATTGCAGGTAGCGAGGAGGCCTTTGCAAGCATGATGAATGCACATGCGCAAAGCCTCGGCATGAACGCCAGTCATTTTGTTAACAGCCATGGATTACATGATGCGGATCATTACACATCACCGCGCGATATGGCGACACTGTCCTCGGCTTTGATTTCGGAATTACCAGAGTCTTATGCGCTATACAGTATTAAAGAGTTCACCTATAACGGTATTAAACAGTTTAATCGCAATAGTTTACTATGGGATAAGAGCTTAAACGTAGACGGTATCAAGACCGGCCATACATCAGATGCTGGTTATAGTTTGATTACGTCAGCGACCCAAGGTGACATGCGTCTGGTCTCCATCGTTATGGGTACTGACAGCGAACGCTCTCGTAAAGTTGAAAATAAAAAATTATTGCGCTATGGGTTCCGCTTCTTTGAGTCGGTAACACCATACCAAGCAGGCGATAGCTTTGTTGCTCAACGTATTTATATGGGCGACCGTGAAACGGTTGAGCTAGGATTAAATCAAGCAACACCGATAACCATACCGCGAGGTCAAGCAAGCAAGTTAAAGGCACACTTCGAGCTCAACCAAAGTCTCGAAGCACCTATTGAAAAAGGACAAGTTGTTGGTAACTTATTTTTACAATTAGACGGTGATAATGTTGCCACTTACCCTTTAGTCACATTACAAGAAGTGCAGGAAGGTGGCTTGATTGAAAAAGCAATGGATTGGATTTCCTTAAAAATGGGATTTGAGAGTTAATTATGACATTGGATACGAAATTTGACGAAATTTTAGAATTCCCCTGCTTTCAAACATTCAAAGTAATGGGCGTAGCAGACCCCAGCTTGCCTGACGTTGTTATTTCTTGTTTACAACAGTATGCACCGGGTGATTATTCACCGAGTATCAAGCCAAGTAGTAAAGGTAACTATCATTCACTTTCGATAAAAGTGAAAGTCACTAGCAAAGACCATATGGAAACAATTTACACTGAGATTTCCAGTCTTGAGCTAGTTAGGTTTGTGCTCTAATTGCTATGCAATCAACCATCATTCGTCAATTAGGTTCGCAATCATATCGTCCAATTTGGCAGAAAATGCAGGAATTTACTGATCAAAGAACGCCAGAAACTGCTGACGAAATTTGGTTAGTAGAGCATACGCCCGTCTTTACTCAAGGCCAAGCCGGTAAGGCTGAGCATATCCTTGCACCTGGCAATATTCCTGTTGTGCAAGTAGATAGAGGGGGGCAAGTCACCTACCACGGTCCAGGTCAACAAATGTTGTACATTTTAATTGACGTGCGTAGAAATAAATTAGGTGTTCGTCACCTAGTTAATGGCTTAGAAAACTGTATCGTTGGGTTAATGGCCGACTATGGAATTGAAGCCTATGCGAAAAAGGACGCGCCCGGCGTTTATGTTGATGAACAGAAGCTATGTTCTGTCGGCTTAAGAATTCGCAAAGGATGTTCTTTTCACGGTCTGGCGCTGAACGTCAATATGGATCTACGTCCTTTTGGGCGCATAAATCCGTGTGGCTATGCAGGCATGGAAATGATAGATTGTGCCGCTTTAGGTGGTCCTGATTCACTAGAGATTGCAGGCCCTAAAATAGTTGAACACTTTTGCTCGCTTTTGGGTATTAAGCATAAAGAATATAGAGAAGGTTTTGATGAATAATTCACGCTCAGAAGCGGGTGTAAAACTTCGCGATGATGAAAAACTAAAACACATTCCAATCACCATTGTTCCTACGGAAAAGGAACAGATGCTGCGCAAGCCATCGTGGATTAAAATAAAACTGCCTCGAACAACTGATCGCATCGACCACATCAAATCGACGTTGCGTAAAAATAATTTACATTCAGTATGTGAAGAAGCCAGTTGCCCTAACCTTGCAGAATGCTTTAACAAAGGCACCGCGACATTTATGATTTTAGGTGATATTTGCACTCGACGCTGCCCATTCTGTGACGTTGCGCATGGCAAGCCACTGCCGCCGAGTGCAGAAGAACCCATTAAATTAGCAAAAACTATTGCGGAAATGAAATTGAGCTACGTTGTGATCACCTCTGTTGACCGCGACGATCTTCGTGACGGCGGCGCTCAGCACTTCGTTGATTGCATAAATGCAATTCGCGAGCACAGCCCGAGTACCAAAATTGAAGTATTGGTTCCTGATTTCCGAGGGCGGATGGATCGCGCTTTAGAGATATTTCAAAACGGCGTTCCCGACGTATTTAACCATAACCTAGAAACCATTCCTCGTTTATATAGAGAGTGTCGTCCGGGAGCAAACTATCAATGGTCGCTTGACTTATTGCGGAAATTCAAGGAACAGCACCCAACGATCCCGACTAAATCAGGATTGATGATGGGAATGGGTGAAGAGTCCGAGGAAATGAAAAAGGTATTGGATGATCTTCGCACTCACAATGTAGACATGTTAACGCTCGGACAATATTTGCAGCCAAGTAAACATCACTTCCCTGTTAAACGCTACGTTCCGCCTGCAGAATTTGATGCGCTGGGAGACTATGCAAATTCGATTGGTTTTTCACATGCAGCATGTGGTCCTATGGTTCGCTCTAGTTACCATGCCGACAAGCAAGCTGAAGGTGTCGAAGCAAAGTAACGACGATGCGTAAAATCTACGTACTTCATGAAAATAACGAGTGGACTATTCACTTACAAAATAGCTTGGAGCGTCACGGTCGCATCGTGGTAAACGGAAGCACAGCGCTGCGCTTAGAAGCTATGCAAGATGAATATGATGTGAATACGAACACAAACTACCACTCTGATGCAAAAAAAATAGCAGGCCAATTTGCAATGTTAGAATTAGCAAAATACCTTGCCGCTCGTTTGCAAGAGAGTTGAAAGAAAGTATGACGCGCAAACCCTCTTTAGCTTCTCTCAGTATTAATGCCGGTGCTCCGGTGGCAAAAAATGGAAACGCATTTCGTCATGGCCCTGAATTTGCCAGCACCTTTCATTTATCCGGTGATGTAGATCCAGCTGTCTATCAATACGGTCGATTTGGACAGCCCACTTGGACAAGCCTTGAGTCAGGTTTAGCCCAATTAGAAGGTGGTGAGACCGTCATCTTTCCTTCAGGAATGTCTGCTGCCTCGGCAATTTTAACTAGCTTAGTTCAGCCGGGAGATACCATATTACTGCCCAGCGATGGCTATGCGCCGGTACGCTATTACACCGAGCAATATCTGCTTAAGTTTGGCGTTAAGCTAAAAACAATTGCTACTCGCGATATCGACAACTTCGATTTTCACGACATTACGCTTGCCTTGTTAGAAACCCCCAGTAATCCCATGCTAGATACCTTTGATATACGCAAAGCTGCCAAGAAGATCCATCAGCAAGGCGGTATATTAGCGATCGACAACACAACGCTGACATTCTTAGGCCAGTTGCCGCTAGCGTTGGGCGCAGACATTTCGATGAGTGCTGATACGAAAGCGGTAAACGGGCACAGCGATGTTGTGTTTGGTCATGTTTCAACATTAGATAAAACGATTAGCGACAAAATTAGAAATTGGCGCAAATTTTCGGGAAACATTCCTGGGCCCATGGAAACTTGGCTTGTACACCGAAGCTTATCTACTTTAGATGTTAGATTACAACGTATGTGCGACACAGCTATGTTATTAGCTCATACATTAGAAAAGCATGAAAAAGTGCGTTCAATTCGCTTTCCAGGGCTTCCAAATGACCCTTCACATGCCATTGCAAAAGAACAGCAGCAGCTCTTTGGTTTTATTATTAGTTTCGAATTAGCCTCTAAGGAAAGTGCAGATAAATTCTTGGCTGCATGCAATTTGGTCTATGTGGCAACCAGTTTTGGTGGCGTGCACAGCATAGCTGAGCGTCGTGCTCGCTGGGGAACAGATAAGATAGCAGAAGGTATTATTAGATTCAGTGTTGGCTGTGAGCGGCATGAAGATCTCATTAATGATGTACTGGCTGCGTTAGATAGCCTTTAAGCAGCCCAAACCGAGCACTAACGACAAGTTAGCTCCCCGCGAAGGTTCTTTGTCATTAATTTTTTACGCTCTTGTGTGCTTAGCTCCGGCTTACTAAGCAAATAATGCAGCTTAGCTAAAGTTGCCTCAGGCGTCATATCTCCGCCAGAAATTAGCCCGGTATCTTGTAATATATGACCATTCGCATAGCCAGTCATATTGACCGTCCCTCTAAAACACTGCGTGCAATTGACAACAATCACGTCATTTTCTTGAGCTTGAACGAGCTGGGCTAATAATGCTTTGTTTTGAGGGGCGTTGCCAACGCCATAGCTCAATAAGATAAGTGCATTGACAGGTTGCTGTATGATATTTTTAACAACATCCGCCGAAATCCCCGGATACAAACTCACCAAGCCTATTGGTTGTGGCGTTACTGGGCTTATCTTCAAATTCCTAGAGGACGGCAAACGTCGGTCTGCCTGTTTAAGCTTATCGCCGTTTTGTTCGCCAGTAATGGTGCTATCAAACACGCTGACCACGTCATGATTTACTTCTATATTAATACCGGCCTCCAACAGAGGTGGAAAGTTCGGAGAATCAAACGCATCAAAGCCGTCCGCATCAACTTTTCGCACTCTGTTTCCACGATACAGCTTATTGTTGAAGAACAAAGTAACTTCTGGAATGGGATAATTTGCTGCAATGTACAAGGCATTCAACAAGTTTGTTTGACCATCTGACCTTAATTCAGCCAAAGGTATTTGTGAGCCCGTTACTATTACTGGCTTTGTCAGACCCTCTAACATGAACGACAGTGCGGATGAAGTATATGCCATGGTGTCCGTGCCATGCAAAATAATAAAGCCGTCATAGTCAGCATAATTATTAGCGATATCATCTGCGATAAGCTGCCAGTCAGCTGGCGACATATCACTTGAATCAATGAGGTGATCATACTCATGAATAGTGAATGCTGGCATCTCTTTTCGATGAAACTCAGGCATATTGCGCAAGGTTTCACTCAAGTATCCTGCGGCCGGCACAAAGCCGCTGCTCGAAGGTTTCATGCCTATCGTACCGCCTGTATATGCAACATAGATGTGCTTACGCATTAGTATCGCCTTATTACGCCAAAATAACTTTCTTTAAGCGTTTTAACAATGCGTGATCCGCTGTCAACAAAGGACCACAACTAATCCAATCTGCTAATAAACCATCCACAGTCGGCACATCGCTTCCTTCTAACCGAGCCGCCATAAGCTGCAGTTGAAGTAGCTTTCGTTCTTTTTCATCCGCTTTGTTACTCGGTAAATCAGCAATAATTTCGGATTGAATAGTAAGTTTTTTGCGTCTATCAGCACTTTTTTCGTTAACAGCTGATTTCATTAACTGTTGAAATTTATTGGGTAACTCAGCAGCACTCTGTGGCAAAGAGTCGTCAGTCCAAGCTGCTAGCGTCTCAAATAGATTGGTCCACTGTGCGGCGTTTTTCTGTTGTTCAAACTCTCGCTGTCTCGCTTTGTACTGCTGTAAAATTGAGTCTAATTTTTGCTGTTCGGTTTTCGCTTGTCGCGTTGGTATATCTCTAAGTTGCTCGTTTAATACTTCTGCATCAGCCTCAAAATTAGATAAGTCTTTCAATTCATTTGCTGTTTTAAGTTGCTCACTTAAGACTTCAGCTTGGGCATGAAAATCTGTTTTTGCTTGCGATAGCGCTGAAGATTCAGCGTCTCTTTTTTCACTTATTTTTGCAAAAACAGCGTCATTAGCTTTGCGAAATGCTACCCATAACTCATCGTCCGTTTGTTTTCCTGAAAAACCGATTTCCTTCCACTGCTGTTGAAACTGCTTTGCAGATTCTGCTGCACTGCTAACATCTTCAACTGCATCGAGTTGTTCCGCTTTTTTCAAGAGCACTTGTTTACGCTCAAGATTGTCAGAATAAAACGCATTCAAGCGCATCTGTATAGGCTTCTGTGCAGTTTGATACATCTTTTGTAACTTACGACGTTCACTTTGTTCAAGATTACCTAAGGCGCGCCACTTTTTATTAATAGCGCTTAGCATACGACCCATCGCTGCCGCACTATCATGCTTAGTCAGTGTTGCTAACTCCTCAATAATCGCTTTTGCTTGCACCGCATTTTCAGCTCGAACCTTATCTTGTTGAGCATAATGCGCACGACACGGCAGAAAAGCCCTTTCAAGCGCATCATCAAAGGTTTTATTAAGCGCCTCATCCTCTTCTGTTCCTAACTTACCAAGTTCATTCCACTGTGCTCTTAACGTTTTAATACTTTGCGCTCTATCAGAGATATCCTCTACGTTTTGTTGAAGCGCTAAGGCATTGACTTCTGCTAGAATCGCAGGTTTTCTTGGGCCAGCAATAAACGCTTGAAGATCCTGCAGTTCCGTCGTCTTTTCATGGATTTCTGTATACAGCTTTGAAAGGTTTTTTTGGCTTTTCTCAGGTAATACTGCATACATTCTTTGCGCATATTTAAACGTCGATAAAGCAGGTTTGAAGCTACCCTGATTGATCATTCTCTGAACGGTTTTAAGTTTAGCTACTGTTTTTTTTTCTTGCTGTTTAGATTCCTCCTGAACAGCAGAGATTTTGCTACGGTGTTTTTTCTCAGTGTCTTGCCAAGCAGCTAATATAGAATGAGGAAGAGGTAACAAAACCGTCGCCATCAGTTTATTCCATTCATTTCTTAATTGCTTTACGATAACGGCAACTTCATCAACGGGTAACTCATCGGACACCGCCTGTAACTTGCCAACTAAAGCTTTAGCATTCTCTTGTGTCTCTCTCACATTAGGCAGTTTATCCAAAAAACCTTGATACGTTTCAATGTTTGCTTGTATCTGCTTTATTGTGCGCTTATGGGCTACAGTTTGCGGTCCCTTCTTCGTATCCTCAATATCTAAGCTGATGTCAGACAATGCATTACCGAGTAATTTTGACTGTGCTAGCAAACTGGGATCGTCAATTGATGCTAAAATTGCATCTATCTGTTGCTTTACTTCTTTAAAGCGTTCATCTATTGCGGACAGCGCATTTGTTGTCCGTTTTAACTCGTTAGTATTTTGCCAATCTTCTTTTAATGCAGCTAAACGTTTATCAACAGACTCGTTTACACGTAAATATTTTTCGGCCAGCAATAACGCGCTTTCCTCATCTAACACGTTGAAATTAGTTTTATATTCCTCGAACTCTTGGCAAAGTTGTTGTTTACTCTCATACAAGCTTTCATAATCATTGCTGTCTTTTAGAGCAAGAAGTTTCGAAATGACCAGTGTGGCTTCCTGTTTAATCTTAATCGGCAGCGCTGCCAATTTTCTCAGGTTTTCAATTTTCACTTCAATGGCATTGATCACAAGCTCATCATTAGCCAATTTAAGCATTTTACTCAATTCGTTAATTTCATTTGATCTAGCGACAATGACTTGCTGTTGTGCTTGATTAGCATAGTCTTTAAAATATAGACGATTGGTATTTAATTTATCTATTTTCAACAATACCGCTAGCACGAGTGCATCATTGTTCCGCAAGCGTTGATTGCTAAAAAGCATTTGCTCCAGTAACACCAAATTTTTAGACTCAGCAACAAATGAATTAAAATCTGCTTGAGTCAGCAAGCTTGAATGAGGGTTATTCACTTCCGCCAAAACCCGCTCATGCGCGAGTTTCTTTAACCTAGGATTTTCAGCTGTTTCTGAGGCTTTGAGCCACAATGGGAATGAATTTAGCTTGTCCAGTGCTGCTACGCTTACGTTTGCTTGGCTATCGTTGAACGCTAATTCATGCAGCGCTTGTTTATCGCTTGGTTTATCCAATGACAAACTAGCGATAGCAGTTAAGCGCACTTGTGGATCGGAGTTAAGGTGTTTTGCTTTAAAGAACCTATCAAATATCATTTTGTTTAAACCGCGCAATAGTATTTAAGTCGTCTGCACTGCTTTGTTCGGCAGTTTCTAATGTGTTATTTTTACCTAAGGCTTTATCAAACTCTTGTTTAAGTTGTGAGCGGCTTTTTTGCACCACTTCACCATTTTTACCAATCGTCATGTGTTGCTCAGACTGTTCTACTCTCGACTGGTACATTAATACCGCCTGCAACGAGTTGCTTTTTTGCTCATCCGTTAGTGGCTTTCCGTCAGGCCACTTACCAATTTCCACAGCCGTGCGCAAGTTTTCATAAATCTGCGGTGTCATTGCACTAACAAGTTGTTGAATATTCACGTTTACTTCCTTTTTGCCAATGCAAGCCTGACTCGATTGACTGCGTACCAAACAAAACCAACGATGGTCCCGCCGATGGACAAATTATACTGAATTTCGCCTGGCTGAGAGCCTCCCCAGTAGATAAAACCAAATCCAGTTATAAACAACAAAATAGCAAGCATTGATTGATTCTGTAATTTTTGCATTGCTTGATAGTGTGCAAACTTCGCTTTACGTTCGATATCTTCTGCTGTTGCGCTACCAATATTAAAGCCGCAATGGCTGCATGATTTTGCTTTATCAGAAATAGGTTTTGAACAAGATGGGCATGCTGTAATAGCCATACATGTCTCCGTTTAATTTTGATTCTAAGGGCTGACTTCAATTATGTAATACGTAAAAAAAGGTTAATCGACCATTCGACTAACCTTTTTCTCACTCTAAAGTGATTCTTTATTTTTGTTGTTTTTCCCAGTACTCATTAACTGATTCTTTCATTTCTTTTCGCAGCATCATGATACCGAACAAGTTCGGCAAGGTCATAACAACAATAGCCACTGCCGACAATGCCCAAACTAAGGTAGTATCTGAAACCGCAGCCCAGAAAAACCCAGCGCAATAGATAACGCGATAAGGCATCACCGAACGTGGACCAAGCAAATAGGTCATTGCTCTATCACCATAATATGACCAAGCAATCGCTGTTGAAAACGCAAATAATAATAGTCCTATTGACACTATATATTTACCAAATTCACCAAAATAACCGCGAGTAAAGGCAATTGCAGTGAGGTTAGCTGAATGAACCAGCGATTTCCCTTCCACAATAATGCTTTCTTTAACTAAAGCGCCGTCTTCGATTTTTAAGGTACCGGTGAATGGGTCCTCAGAAGAGCCTACACTGTATGTCACGTCCTCAGCTAATGAGCGGCTATTAATTAAGGTGAAACCGCCAGACGTGGCAGTGCCATTCAGAACATTAATTTGGCCAGTGAAGTTTTCAACTTTTTCGCCTTCCACATTATTTAAATGCAAAAATAATTTATTAATATCGTCGCTATTTGAATCGTCATATTGACCTGCGATAAATGTCATGTCTGAGCGATCGAAGGTGTTTTGATGTTTCTCTTTCCATACTCCAGATGACAGTATGACTAAGCCGGTAATCGTGCATATTATAATAGTATCAATAAAGGGTTCTAAGATGGATACCATGCCCTCTGAAACAGGCTCTTTGGTTTTAGCTGCCGCGTGTGCTATCGGTGCTGAACCTTGCCCTGCTTCGTTACTGAAGAGACCACGATTTACGCCTCTATTGAACGCGTAAGCAAGCGTTGCTCCCAAGAAGCCCCCGGCTGCTGCGGAGCCAGTGAATGCATCACTAATGACTGAAACAAAAGCTGGCCCGACATTTTCTATATTTGCAAAAATAACAGCGAATGCTCCGACGATGTAGATAATTGCCATTAAGGGGACTATTTTACTGGTAACCGCAGCGATACGTTTAATACCGCCTAAGATAACTAGACCAAGCAGTACAGATAAAACACCACCAACAACCACTGGTGCGAATCCAAATGTTGACTCGATGCTAGTTGCAATACCGTTACTTTGCGGTAAGTTACCCGTACCAAACGAACTAATCACTGTTGCAATTGCAAAAGCGACCGCCAACCATTTCATATTTAGTCTGCGGTCCATATAGTACATTGGGCCACCGGCCATCGTGCCATCTTCGGTTTTAACTCGGTACTTATGCGAGAGCGTTACCTCTACAAACTTCGTCGTCATTCCTAAAAATGCCGTTGCCCACATCCAAAAGAGTGCAGCAGGGCCGCCCAGAAAGATAGCAAAGGCCACACCACTGATATTACCTGTACCAACCGTGCCGGAAAGTGCCGTAGTCAAGGCCCTAAAATGCGTGGTATCACCTGGCTCATCGGCCTTATCAAATTTACCGGTAACGACTAACCAAGCATGCTTGAAGAACCGTATTTGCGGAAATTTAAGGTAAATAGTAAAGAATGCACCAACACCCAGTAGAATGTATGGAAACCAAGCTGCACTGCCCAAAAAACCGTCGAGCAGATTAAAAAAATCTAATAAACCTTCCAAAATCACGTCCTCTTATTCTTATTTTTACTGTTAATTTTGTTTTTCGCTAACAACATTAGCACAATTTGTTAGCAACTGGGTAAAACGTATTACACTATCTGTATCTGCAATAAAACGCTCGCAAATTTAGCGCAAATTAGCACTCACGGCTCTTATTGCAATTAACAAATCTTCGCCAAGTTGCTGGCAACGTGGCGCTGACCATCCATAAGCTGGGTCGGGTAAATTATCGTTATCTTTAAATGGCATTTCAACCGTGTATGAGAGGCAATCGTAACGGTGTCCAACAGCGTTAGCAGCTATCGCAACATTGCCAGTACCGGGAGCATCTTTAGCATATCCAAACACATCTTGAAATTCTGGTGTTGCCAGCATTAAGGCTTCTTTAAAACGCGTTTCTAAGGCTGCTAAGCGCGCATTATAATTTGGGTTTCCTTCACATCCTGCGACAAAGTTATAAGGTAGCGCTTCGTCGCCATGAATGTCTAAAAACATATCAACGCCATACTTATCCATGGCCTGCAGGGTATATAACACCTCAGGACTTTTATCTTCGCTGGGATTTTGCCACTCACGGTTTAGATTAGTACCGACCGCATTGGTGCGTAAATGACCGCGCGCTGAGCCATCCGGGTTCATGTTAGGGATGACATAAAAGACGTTATCTTCCAATAATTGCTTGGCAACACCGTCATCCTCATCAAGTAAGCGACGCACTAAGCCCTCTGCAAGCCATTCAGCCATCGACTCACCTGGATGTTGTCTCGCCGTCACCCAAATCTTATTCTTACCTTCAGCCTCTTCACCAATCACTAGTAGAGACATATCACGCTTATCAAGCGTAAACCCGATGTGTCTTAACTCACAATCAAATGACATCTGTGCAGCTGAAATGAAGTCTTGATGACGCTCATAGCTATAGGGGGTGAAATAGGCAAAGTAAACTGAATCATATTCAGGTACAAAATCAATAGTAAGGTTATTCTCGTGGAAGCTAGTTTCTACTCTAAACCATTCCTCGCGATCGTAAGAAGCCACAGCTTGATAACCAGGCCATCCATCAGGATAAGCCGACTTATCTAAGTCCGTGATAACCAGCTTATGTTCAACAAACTTTGTAGACTGCAGTTTAAAGTGAAACCATTGATAAAACGCTGAGCCATTGTCAGGGTTAATAGCTAACTTTATATTTTGAGGATCTGTCGCTTGAATAACTCGAATATTACCACTATCAAATTGGCTTGTTATTATCATTTAAGGGCTCTGTTCGGACTTTTTGCCTACTTTACCATAGGGAAATTTATTCGGTAATATAGTAATTGGCTTTTATCGCGTTTTATTGGCTCTGTAGCCTAGTTTTACATCGAAATCATAGGGTTTTATGTTCAAAGAATCTTAGTTCTCAATTTTAAACCCAAATAAGTGCTGTAGCCCATGTCGTGACTAATTACTTGTAATTGTTCATCCAAGATATAATAAGTAGGATATCCACTTATGTTAAAACGCTGCTTATGTGGTTCACCGCCAAGTAAAACAGTACCATTTACCCCAGCATCTTTAGCAAAAGCCTCGATTTCTTCTACCGACTGATAATCCAAAGCAATTCTTAGCACTGTGTATTCATCCGTATCGACGACATCCAGATTTGCGATACTCATCTTACACACTGCACACCATGGTGCAAAAAAATAAATAAGTGTTTTTTTATCGCTTGGGGCAAGCGCATACATCTCACCGCCTAGCGTAATAAAGTTTTGAGAAGTTATTTGAATAGAACCGTCATCCTCCAGCAGATTTCGGTTTTGATAAGCCATAACGCCAAAAATAATGAGTAACCCGAAAAGAATATCTCGAGTCCAAGTACTTTTTTTGAAAAACGATTTAATGTCCAATCTAGTTCCAAGTATTGTTGCGGCTAAGTTTAAGGCATCCTGTCGCCGTTTTATGTTTTGGCACGTTGCCGTATCGTAAAGGAAACGGCACCAGTGCCAAAATTTTCAAGGTACTTGAATTACGCGGTTACTATCTTAGCTTGTGGCACCAGTGGGTATTTTAAGCCAGCCATATCTTTAACCACCTGCATTACCTGACAACTATAACCAAACTCATTGTCGTACCAAACATATAACGTGGCGCGGTTATCAGCAACAATCGTTGCCTGCGAATCCACTACACTCGCAGCTCTAGTACCTACCAAGTCGGTTGATACAATTTCTGTTGACGCCGTAAAGTCAATTTGATGCTGCAGATCAGAGAATAAACTCACCGTTTGCAAAAAATTATTAATACTTTGTTTGTCTGTGGCTTTCTTTAAGTTCAGATTTAGAATTGCCATGGATACATTCGGTGTAGGCACTCTGATCGCGTTGCCGGTCAGCTTACCAGCGAGCTGAGGATACGCTTTGGCAACCGCCTGCGCCGCACCCGTTTCAGTAATCACCATGTTCAAAGAAGCCGCACGCCCCCTCCTATCAGCCTTGTGATAGTTGTCTATTAAGTTTTGATCGTTAGTGAATGAATGCACAGTTTCAACGTGTCCATTCTCAATACCATATTCTTCATCTAATACCTTTAACACCGGCGTGATAGCATTCGTGGTGCAACTTGCAGCGGATAATATTTTGTCCGAAGGCAATATATCCGTGTGATTCACTCCGTATACGATATTTTTGATGCTACCTTTACCTGGTGCAGTTAACAATACTTTAGCAGCGCCTTTTGACTTCAGATGTAAACCCAAGCCTGCTTCATCGCGCCACATACCTGTATTGTCAACGATAATAGCGTTATCGATACCATACTGAGTGTAATCAATTTCATCTGGACTGTTGGCATAAATAACTTGAATGTAAGACCCGTTAGCTTTTATTGCCTTACGCTCTTCGTCAATCGTAATGCTGCCGTTAAAAGGACCGTGTACGGAGTCACGGCGCAACAAACTCGCACGTTTTTCCAAATCCCCATCTCTGCCACCGCGCACGACGATAGCGCGCAGACGCAGTTTATTATTTTTACCCTGACGCTCAATTAACAGTCTTGCTAATAAACGTCCTATGCGACCAAATCCGTATAAAACCACGTCTTTTGCTTCATGATTATCAGCAGCATTGTGAACTGCTTTTAACTCTTCATTCAGATATGCCTGCAGGTCGGTTCGATTTTTTCCGTCATTCGCCCTACCTGCTTTATCAGCATGATGGAAATCAAACGCTAGCTTACCAATATCAATTTCCACAGGCGCTAGTTGCATTTTGCTAATCGCTTCGAGCAAAGGCCAGCTTTCTCTCAATCGCAGTTTCTCGCCTTCATGGCGTCTGACTGTGCGATGGGCCTTAATGACGTCTATCGAACTCGCATTGAGTAATGTGCGTCCATAAAGTGTAATTTCGACGCAATGATTGCGATAGAGACTGCCGATTAAGGGCAGCATTTTTTCCGCAAACTCTTGTCTTTCCTGCCAACTAGATAATAATTCCTGTTCGAACTGCTGATTCATGCAAATTGCCTTCTAAACATAGTTTGAGTGTTACTAATAATTGTCCAATACCACGGGTCAACGGCTGCAAAGCTCGCGTTGCGAAGCGCATTCTATGCAATCCACGGGGCTATGCCAAATTGTTGATAAATTTCAATTTTTTATGTTTTATTGAGAACTACGTGATTATGATTGTAATTTATCTACAAATACCGAAAACAATCGATAATTTAAACGACATATTTATTTCTTTCACTGCGCATATAGCTCGGTACTTTTACAAAACAAGCGTACAGTAAATAAAGCGATTATTTATTAGTGTTTCTAACACGCTGTTTGCGAATCATTATTTTATAAATTAGCCTACCAAAAACAAAAAAAGGCACATTAATAATGTGCCTTAGTTTTTATATAATCATATGTAACAAAATTACATCAAAAAAATGTTGATTTACTTGGTTTTACTTAATTTTCCTGAGCTTTGAATTTCAACGATAGGGAATTTACGCAATATCTCTGCCCCGTTGGCTTTGGCCCATCGTCAAAAACATGACCTAAATGCGCATCACAATTCTTACATACTATTTCAGTTCTACTCATGCCTAAGGAATTATCAGTTCGATATAACACATTAGCCTCTTCGCTTTGTTCAAAAAATGAAGGCCAACCGCATCCTGAATCAAATTTTGCGTCCGACGCAAACAAATTTGCACCGCAACACTTACAGACATAATTTCCGGTAGCCTTATTATCGAGATACTCACCAGTGTAGGGTCTTTCTGTGCCAGCCTGACGAGTCACTCTGTACTCTTCTTCGCTTAATTTATCTTTCCAAGGATCACTCATATTGCTGCCTATTATCGTTTATTTCTTTACCACTATTTGTGGTCTATCTGGGCTATTCCATTCAATATGGTATTTTTTACTTTCTGGTTTATCAACACGAGAGAATGTATGTGCTCCAAAAAAGTCACGTTGGCCCTGCAATAAATTAGCAGGCAGCACTTCGCAGCGATACGAATCGTAATAACTTAACGCTGATGACATCGCGGGGCAAGGAATACCGGCGATTGTTGCTGATGCGATTGCTTTTCGCCAATTCGATTGATACTTGTTAATTTGTTCAATAAAGAATGGGTCGAGCAACAAGTTTTCTAAGTGCTCATCATTCTCATAAGCTTTAGTGATGGACTGTAGAAAAATAGCTCGAATAATGCAGCCAGCGCGCCAAATTTTAGCTATTTCAGCGAAGTCGAGTTTCCAACCGTGTTCTTTGGCGGCAATACTCATTAACTGAAAACCCTGCGCATAAGCACATATTTTGGAGCAGTAGAGCGCATCGTGGAGTTGTTCGATCACAACCTCTTTCAACTCATTTTTTGTCATAGAAGGATCAGGTCCAGAGAGCTTTTTACTTGCAATCACTCGTTCATCTTTAAACGCGGAAAGGCTTCTCGCAAATACAGCCTGCGTGATTGTTTGCGCCGGACTGCCCACCTGTAGCGCGCTCACTGCGGTCCACAGACCAGTACCTTTTTGACCTGCTTTGTCCATTATCATGTCAACAAGTGCGGCACCTGTCTCTGGATCGTCTTGGTCCAATACCTGCGCACTAATCTCAATCAGATAACTATTTAATTCGCCCTTATTCCACTCTCGATATGTGTGTGCAATTTCTTTGGGGCTCATATTAAGCCCGGTTCTCATAATGTGATACGCTTCACAAATAAGCTGCATATCAGCGTATTCAATACCATTGTGTACCATTTTGACGTAGTGGCCTGCGCCAACAGGACCTATATAAGTAGTGCACGGTTCGCCCTCGGTAACTGGCTTACCTGGTTCATATGACTCAATCGGCAGGCCTGTTTTAGGATCGACTTTCGCCGCTATAGCTTGCCAAATAGATTCGATGCGAGTCCATGCATATGGGTCGCCGGATGGCATGAGTGAAGGACCGAAACGAGCACCAACTTCACCACCAGAAACCGCGGTAGAAAAGAAAATAAACTTGCCCTTATATTTGGCTTCTCGTTCTACCGAATCGGTCCATAGACTATTTCCAGTATCCACCACGATATCATCTGCTTGAACACCAGCATCAATAAGGTGATGGCATACATGGTCAACAGGTTCGCCGGCAGGAACAGACAAAATAATTGTATGAGGGGCTTTGAGGTTTTTTAATAATTCGGTATAAGAACGGCAGCCAACCACTCTAGGTTCGGCGGTTTTCCGTTCTAATTCATCCTGACTTAAAATGGCATCGATTTTATTCTGGTCGAGATCGAAACACGCTAGTTTGTAACCGTTATCGACTAAATTAAGCGTAAGGTTTTTGCCCATCACTCCCAAACCAATAAACCCAATATCACATAACGTTGATGCTTCATTTTTCTCAGAATTTGCGGATACACCACTCATGCATAGCTCTCTTGTATGTTGATTATCTTTGGATCATACCACTCAAAGCACAAACGGATAAACAGCTTAACACTATCTTTTATTAGAATCTGATGTCGTAACGCCTTGTTTATGCATTGCCACTGAGCTTTTTACAACTAAACGGATCCCGTTCTAAGAGTGCAGTTTGAACAAGCAAAAGCTACGCGACTCCATTGTAAATAGGGAACTGACTTGCTGCGACTGAATTTGTGTAATATCACTATTTGCTGTATTGAGCACACACTGCCAATCCTGATGGTTGGACAACAAGGGTAAATTAAACTCAACGTTTTCTGTTGAGCTATTTACCACGTAAAGCCATTCTTGCGCCATAGCGTCTTGTGCCAAGGCGTCCTGCGAAATTGCGTTAGGCCTAACAGTATCCTGTACAACCACAGTTTCTGCAGCAGTGTCCAGAGCGAGATTATACTGAGGATCTGTCGATGACATGCACCCCACTACATGCAGAGCAAAACAGTGATGCTTATCGGAACTCCAATCTTGATCACGTTTAAATGTGCCGTCTACTCGATACCAGTCTGCGGTGGTGACGTTCACCTCATTGTTAAACTCATCGTCCTTAAACAACATATGGCTTAACAGTGGGTTTTTATTGCGCAGCGCGATGACGTATTGGCAAAACTCAAGAAATGAACTCTGGCGCTTATCTAACTGCCAGTGCATCCAATTCAATTCGTTATCTTGACAATAAGCATTGTTATTACCTTTTTGTGAACGACTCAATTCATCGCCACCTAAGATATGGGGAGTTCCTTGAGACAAAATCAAGGTCGCGAACAAATTGCGTTTTTGTTTTTCACGCAAGGACAAAATAGCGACGTCGTTTGTTTCCCCCTCAACGCCATAATTGTGGCTCAAGTTGTGATTATGACCGTCTTGATTGTCTTCCAAATTAGCAAGGTTATGCTTTTGTGAATAACTTACAAGATCGTGTAACGTAAAGCCATCATGGTAAGTTACATTGTTGACACTAGTTTGCATTGGCCTCACGCCTTTTGGAAACACATCCCGAGAACCCATGAAGCGTGTCGCAAAACCGGCTTTCAAACCGGTATCAGAGCGCCAAAAGCCACGCACTGTATCCCTGAATTTGTCGTTCACTTCGAGCCAATGATCAGGAAACTGCCCTAGTTGATATCCGCCTGGCCCAATATCCCATGGTTCAGCAATCATAACTACACATTTCAAAATAGGATCTTGTCTGAGTATTTTAAACACGGCAGCATCAGCATGGAAATCAATAGGTTCGCGTCCTAGCGAGGCCGCTAAATCAAATCTAAATCCATCCACTCCTACCTCAGTGACCCAATATCTCAACGCATCTATTATGAGGGTGGACATGTAAGTATTTGCAGAGTTTATGGTATTGCCACAACCAGAAAAATTAACATAGCTGGGTGTACTTAACTCGTCATTATCAATTTGTAAATAAGCATGCTTGTGACAAAAGCCTTTAAAAGATAATATGCTACCTGGCTCACCACTTTCCGCTGTGTGATTAAAAACCACATCCAAAATGACTTCAAAACCGGCTTTATGATACTCGCTGACCATATGTTTACATTCAGATAATGCATCTTTGACACCGTATCTTGGGTCCGGACTAAAAAAGTTGATGGGATTGTAGCCCCAATAATTAGTTAAGCCTTTTTCACTGATAAAAGGCTCCGGCATAAACGCAAAAACAGGTAAAAATTGTACACAGCTTATGCCTAATTCAGTTAAATGCGCTAAGACACTAGGATGGCATGCTCCTAAAAATTTACCTTTATGTTTGTCAGGCACATCAGGGTGAAGTTGCGTCAGCCCTTTGATGTGTGCTTCGTATATGATTCGGTCGCGCCGCGGAATACCTTTGCGCAGGCTAGCTAAACTACTTCCCTCCACACTCAATCGAGATTTACTAGTTGCGTCACAAACAGTCACAATAGACTTAGGGATAAAGGCAGCATTATCACTAACCGAATCGCCTAAAACAGTATTAACATCCCCTATATAAGCCTCGCGATCCCAATTCAATGCGTGACTTAATTGTTTAGCATATGGGTCAATCAGCAAGCGACCTACATTCATTTCATCATTCACTTTACGATGCGGCTTTGAACGCACACGATAAGCATATTTTTGGCCTTCTTTGATCCCCATTACGAAGCCAAACCACTTTGACTGTACTCGCTGTTTAAGCCGTATTTTCGCCACTTCTTTATCGCGATCATCGAACAAACAAAGATAAACATCTTGTGCGTCGGGACAATATATTGAGAAGTTGCAGCCATCGCTTTTTAAAGTTGCACCAAAGGGAGAGACCTGACCAGGTAATAAAATAAATGGTTGAGCAGATAATGCATCAGACATAATTAGGATTTATTCCACTTCAACATAAGCACACTCAAGGGCGGCAAATTCACCACAATAGAACAAGGACAATCATTCCATGCTTGATTTTCACTTGAAAGCATCGATTCAGTCCAAGCCACAAAGCCACTGCCACCAAATTCAATATCGTCAGTGTTTAAAATAAGAGCATAGTCTCCTTTTTGCTCCACACCGATGCGAAAGGCTTCTCGGGGAATTGGTGTAAAATTAGCCACAGCAATAACGTTTTCAGTATTATCCGCATTGCGACGTAAAAGTGATACTACAGATTGCTCTGAGTTATTGTGGTCAATCCATCGGAAACCTGCAGGATCGTGATCTAGTTCAAATAGCGCTGATGTGGTTCGATACACTTCATTCAAGGTTTTGTATAACTTACTAATGCCTAAATGTTTCGGTTGTTCTAACAAATGCCAGTCGAGAGAGATATCGTGATTCCACTCTCGATCCTGAGCAAATTCATTGCCCATAAACTGTAGTTTTTTACCCGGGTGAGCGAACATAAAACCATAAAAAGCGCGCAAATTGGCGGCTTGTTGCCAAGTATCTCCAGGCATTTTTTGCAGCATTGAGCCCTTGCCATGCACCACTTCATCATGTGAAATGGGTAAAACAAAATTTTCATCAAAAGCATACACCATACTAAAAGTAAGCTCTGAATGATGAAAACGTCGATACGCAGGATCTTTGGCAATATAGTGCAAAGAATCATGCATCCACCCCATATTCCATTTAAAGCCAAAGCCTAATCCGCCTGAGCTAACTGGCTTTGAAACACCCGCAAATGAAGTCGACTCTTCAGCAATTGTCATTGCCCATGGATATTTTGCGTAAACCTCTGTATTCATCCATTGCAATAAACTAATGGCTTCATAATTGTGATTGCCGCCATCGACGTTTGGTATCCAATCGCCATCGTTACGCGAATAGTCTAAGTAAAGCATGGATGCGACCGCATCAACTCGAATGCCGTCGACGTGATATTTATCAAACCAGAATAAAGCGTTTGCAACTAAAAATTGGCGAACGGTTTGTTTACCAAAGTCATAAATACATGAATTCCAGTCAGGATGCCATCCTTTGCGCGGGTCCGCATATTCGTATAAATGAGAACCATCAAAGCGTGCTAAACCATGTCCATCCTCAGGAAAGTGTGCCGGAACCCAATCAACAATAACGCCAATATTATTTTGATGGCAGGTATCAACAAAAAATTTAAAGCTGTCCGGATCGCCGAATCTACTCGTTGGTGCAAATAAACCCACAGGTTGATACCCCCAAGAACCATCAAATGGAAATTCAGAGACCGGCATCACCTCTATGTGCGTATAGCCCATATCTTTTACGTAATCGACTAATTCTTTGGCAAGCTCTCGATAGCTTAAATAACGCTGTTCAGTATTTCCGGGTTTGCGCCAAGAACCAAGGTGCACCTCATAAATACTCATGGGTGTTTTATAATGATTTATATTCTTGCGATTTAACCAGCTCTTGTCTTTCCATTCATAAGCATCTTGGTCGTAGATGACGGAACTATGCGAGGGATACTGCTGATGTTGGAAACCTACAGGGTCAGCTTTGTCTGAAAGTTGATGACCTGTGACATCCTTTATGGCGTATTTATATTGTTCACCTGCAGTTAAACCTGGGACGAAAAGCACCCAATACCCCAAATCGGTTTTTTGCATTGGGTGCGACAAGCGATTCCAAACGTTGAAGTCACCTATCAGCGATACTGCAGAAGCATTCGGCGCAAATACTGCGAAACGGACACCAGTAACACCTTTTGATTCAACTAAGTGAGCGCCAATTTGCTGATATAAATTTTCAGGTTGATGATCAACGAAATGCACTGCATGATACGCTTCGGATTGAAACTGATAAGGGTCAACAAAACGGTGGTCGCCGGCCTCATATTCGGCAACAACTTCATATATAAAGTCGTTATCCGTGGGTGTTTTGAACTCACCGACAAACATCCCTGCAGAGTTCAAGCTCAATTGTGCAAGCTTTTTTTCCTGTTTTACCCGATTATTTTTTTTCCGACTGTACAGCGTTACACTTTTAGCGTCAGGTATCCAGAGAGTTACGCTGGTTTTTGTTTTTACGTGCTTGGGCCCTAATAGGCTGAAGGGTTGCGCACAATTCCCATGCGTTAGTTCTGAATAATTCGCCATGCTCACTCCATCAAAAGTTATACTTTACTAGCGTCCGACCTGCGGCTCGTTAAATTTTTTGCAAGGCGTACAATAGCATCATCTTCAAAAATATCTTCTAAATTGCGCGACAATTTTCGTTTCCAGTTCGGATATTCTTTAAACGTTCCTGGGATATTCACCGGCTTGTCCATCTGCAACCAATCTTCTAATTGTAAGCTCAGCAAAGCACTAGAACCACTTGCCATATGTGTTTGCATTCCATAGTTGAGTTCGGTTGTCATACCAACATCGTTCACATTTTTACTGATATTGTTAGAAATTGAATGATGTCCATGCAATGTATTTAGAATATGTTGCTTATTTTCGTGCCTTGTATCGTAAAGTGAGGCCAATACTTCAGCATCAGGATACAAACCTACGTCTCTGCCAAGCGCTAGGTCGTCGCAATGCCAATAACCGCTTAAGGTAGGCATATCATGCGTCGTCAGGGTTGCCATAGATTGCTCCGGATAATGTTCAGGGGCATAAAACCCACCGTCTTCAGCCTGCTCAAAAAAGAAAACGCGATAAGAATACATGCCATTATCGGCTAATTTCGAACGGATCTCTTCTGGCACGGTCCCTAAGTCTTCACCTATCACTAAGCTCTGATTGCGCTGACTTTCTAAGGCTAATATGCCTAACAAGTCCTCTACAGGATAACAAACATAACCCCCTTTACTTGCGTGATCGCCACGGTATACCCACCATAAACGCAAGAGCGCCATCACATGGTCGATCCTTAGGGCACCAGAGGCATGCATATTAGATGCAAATAAATCAATAATAGGCTGATAAGCTTGTTCATAAAGCTTTATCGGGTCCATTGGCGGAAGCCCCCAATTCTGACCTAGCGGCCCTAATATATCAGGGGGTGCACCTACGCTGGCATCGATGCAATAGAGGTCTTTATTCCCCCATATTTCAGCACTACCTTCGCTAACACCTACAGCAAGATCTCGATATAAGCCAATCAACATTCCTGCTTCACTGGCCGTTTTGCTTGCGGCCTCAAATTGCAGGGATGCTTGCCATTGTAAAAACAAATAAAAATTGACTCTATCTTTATACTGCTTCGAAAACTTAGCAACACTTGGCATGTTGTACGCTTGATATTCATCAGGGAAAACCGGCCATCCCCAACATTCTTTTCCTTCAGCCTTTAAACTTTCTTGCAGTGCTTCAAACACGGCGAGCGTTTGCAGACTTTCTCCGCCGTGAGCAATAAACGCTTTAAATGCTTTGTTTTGCTTTGTGTTTTTACCCAAGTATTTTGCTTTATATTGGTTAAAAGCTTCATTCAACGCGGCTAATTTAATTGTTGCCACGCCCTCGTAGTCTACGTAATCAGCGGCACGCAATGTCTCTAACCGTTCCGCAACTGCATTGTCTTTGACCCATGTCATAACAGCTGGATTATCAAACTCGGGGACTTGTTCAACATCAATATATAAGTAATTCAGCCATCTGCGAGAGCTTGGTCCATAGGGACTGCAGACGTCTGGATTAGCAGGATATAATTCATGGATCGGATTTAGACCAACAAAGTCAGCACCTTGTGAGGCTGCTTGTTTAATCAGTAATTGTAAATCCGTAAAATCGCCAATCCCCCAATTTCGGCGACTGCGCACACAATACAGTTGTACACTTAAGCCCCATATCTTTTTGCCCCTTAGGATCTCTTCAGGAATAAAACAGCGCTGCGGCACTTTTATAATTGACGAAGACGCAAGCAGAGTCTCGTCTGCGTGCACACTCAATGTGTGATACCCCATTGGCAACTGAATATCTAATGCTACAGCGTACTCATGAAACTCTTCATCTTCGATATCCGCAACATTTATTAATTGATGATCAACCGCTGTTATCTCACGCGTTTCTATGTTGCCATCTTCCAACTGCACGGTCAGGATTAACTTTTGAGCTGCCATCTCAATAGACAAGCGTAACGGAAATACAAGCGCTTCGTCGTGCTTTATAACCTGAACTGGGTTCAATGCTTTCATCCATTGATGAGCTAAATCATCTTCAACTTGTTGTTCAAGTGCATTTGCGTCATCAACTTTGTATCCCATGGCTCTGAGTAACTTTATTTTGGTATCGTCGGTTACCGTTGCTGGCTCTCCCCACGCATCAATGAACGCCGATTCAATCCCTCTAGACGCCACTAAACCTTCAATTATTTCGCTCATTTTATTTATCCTAATCTCCTTTGGTCTCAATTATTTAATGCACCGAAGAAAGTTGTTGGCATATTTAGCAACACGTTATTTATAACACCTTTTTACAACACAGTTGTTAACGAGATATTGTTAACGCGAGGTTGGTAACACGTCATTATTCAACAAATTAGCAGAATAGGATATTGAATACGTTTGCACTCATAGTTTACCTTAAAATATCGTAATTAAACTACAATTAATATTATAACTTTGCAATATTCACATATTTGATCCATAATTTATGTAATTTTATTTCAAATAATGATTTTTATTTTAACAGAGGTTTTTCATGGCTATTAATGTCGGTATAAATGGTTTCGGTAGGATTGGACGCTTAGTATTACGCGCAGCAGCAACCCGCGAAGATATTAACGTTGTAGCAATAAATGATTTATTGGATATAGACTACATTGCTTATTTGTTTAAATATGACTCCACACATGGCAGATTCGATGGGACGGTGGAAGTACAAGACGGGTACTTGGTTGTAAACGGCAAGAAAATTCGAGTAACTGCGGAAAGAACGCCAGAAAATTTGGCTTGGGACGCTGCTAATGTTGATGTTGTTGTTGAGGCAACAGGCTTGTTCTTAACCAAAGAAACAGCTGAAAAACACATCGCCGCCGGTGCGAAAAAAGTTGTTTTGTCTGCCCCATCAAAAGATGACACCCCTATGTTTGTGATGGGTGTAAATCACGCAGACTATGCTGGACAGACAATCGTGTCAAATGCATCTTGCACCACGAATTGCTTAGCCCCGATTGCAAAGGTGTTAAATGATGAGTTTGGCATTAAAGATGGTTTGATGACTACCGTGCATGCAACAACAGCTACGCAAAAGACGGTTGACGGCCCATCATCTAAAGATTGGCGCGGTGGCCGTGGTGCTTCGCAAAACATCATCCCATCGTCGACAGGTGCAGCTAAGGCAGTTGGCAAAGTCATACCAGCACTGAATGGTAAGCTAACCGGTATGGCGTTCAGAGTACCTACCGCTAACGTTTCTGTTGTTGACTTAACCGTCAACCTTTCGAAACCTGCTAGCTACGAGAGAATTTGTGAAGTGATGAAAGCAGCTTCTGAAGGCTCGCTAAAAGGAATTCTTGGATATACTGAAGACGCTGTCGTATCGCAAGATTTCATCGGTGAAACTTTGTCCAGTGTTTTTGATGCAACTGCTGGAATTTCGCTAACTGATACGTTTGCAAAAGTTGTTTCTTGGTATGATAACGAAGTTGGCTATTCAAACCGAGTATTGGACTTAGTTGCACATATTTCAAAGTGATTATTTCACCATAATTTGTTTAAAAAATGCGAATATTGAGCTCTAATAAAGCAAAATTATTGAACACAACGTAGATGATAAACAGCAATAAAAAAGACGGCAGGTGCCGTCTTTTTTATTTTCAGCTCATAGGAGAAAATTTTGTACACGTACATGAATAAGCAATATAACTCAGTATCAATGAGCAAGAGAGATCAGGTAACAACACTTAAGATTAAAAATGCACATTGCAGCGCTGAAATAGCACTTTATGGAGCTCACCTTCTGAGTTTTATTCCAAATTCTGACGGGCGAGAGCGACTTTGGCTAAGCCCCGTTGCGCTCATGAACAAGCGCAGTCCAATAAGAGGCGGAGTACCTATTTGCTGGCCATGGTTTTCTAACATTCCTCCCGACAATGAGGTCAGTGACGCACTTCCTGCTCATGGCTTTGTCCGCAATCAAGACTGGTATGTTACTGCGATAACAGAAACCGAAGACGAAACAATTATTGTACTTAGTCCAGAGCAACTTGGTTTACACGGCTTCTCTAGTAGCGTCTCCGTTGTTGTTGAATTTACGTTCGCTAAAAAGTGCAGCATCAAACTCATTACTAGAAATGCAAGTGAGAAAAGCATAAGAGTCACGGCAGCGTTACACAGTTATTTCAAGGTACATGATATCCTTCAGACCGAAATAACAGGAATTACGGGAAAGTATTTGGATAAGACCAGAGACAATGGTGTTTTTATACAAAGTCAACCCTACTCCGTTGAAGGCGAAACAGACAGAATACATTTGCAAGACGACAATCAGAAATTCGAATTAATCTCGGTTAGTTCGAATGACAACAAGACCGTTATAGAACAACATGGGCACGATTCCGTTGTTGTCTGGAACCCATGGCAAGAAAAGAGTACAGCGATGGTTGATATGCAAGACACAAGCTATCTCAATATGCTTTGTATAGAAGCTTCTATCACCCAGGGCATCGAACTGACTGCCAACAGCGAGCATGCACTGGTGCAAGTCATTAGTTAGTAGACTACTAATTAGAAGCACTATCGTGTTATCGATTGTGCTTCTAATGCTTAGCTAAACTAGATATTAACCGCTTGTTTTGCGAGCTCAGTAATAGTTGACCATTGTTTATTTTGAATAACATCCGCCGGAGCTAACCATGAACCACCGCAACATTTGACATTAGGAAGTGCCAAATACTGTTTGTAATTGCTCGGGCTAATACCGCCTGTTGGGCAGAATGAAATATCGGGGAATGGCCCACCAATTGATTTCAGCGCATTCACGCCACCCGCAGCTTCCGCAGGAAAGAATTTGAGATGATCATATCCTGCATCCTTTGCTGTCATCAAATCTGAAATATTTGAAATGCCTGGGATCAAAGGGATAGTCCCTTCTTTACCTGCTTGCAATAAATCGGCTGTTAAGCCTGGACTGATTGCAAATTTTGCTCCTGCTTCCGTGACCGCTTTCAGTTGTTCACGATTGGTGACTGTACCGGCGCCAATATAAGCTTCAGGTAACTCTTTAGCAATGGCACGAATAACATCCATCGCCGCATCTGTGCGCAGTGTTACTTCCAATACGTTGATGCCTCCTGCGATCAATGCTTTCGCAATAGGGACAGCGTCTTCAACATTTTCAATCACGAGTACAGGAACAACGGGTCCTTGATTAAAAATTTCTTCTGAGGAAAAGATCCAGTTATTCATCATCAATGCTTCTCTTTGGTTTGTTGTAGTAAATAAGCTAATGCCCCTAGTAATCCGTGATCAGGTTCATTAATTAAGTAAGTCGGAATGTTTTGGACATATCCAGCAAAATTGCCTTTATCTTCAAATTTTTTACGAAAATCACTATTAACGAAGAATTCACCCAAGCGAGACGCAATGCCTCCCCCGATGAAAACGCCTCCAGTAGTGCAAAGATTCAAGGCTAAATTGCCCGCAAAACTGCCCATAACGCGACAGAACTGTTCGACAGCGCTTAGGCAAATGGGATTTGTATTAGCTAACGCATGCTGCGTAATATCCGCCGGATCGTCAAACATCAGTTCGCCACCTTGATGCAGAGCCAAGGCGGTATAAATATTAACGAGGCCCCTACCAGAAAGTAACTCTTCAGCAGGTACGCGACCTAATTTTGCTTTGATGTACCGCCAAACGATAAGATCATTTTCATCATTTGGCGCAAAATCAACGTGCCCACCCTCACCATCAAGAGTCAGCCAACCGCTATCAGTCCATGTTAGATGTTCTACGCCTAGTCCTGTGCCTGGTCCAAAAACAGCAATATTGCCCTTTTCTACGGGAACGCCAGGACCAATTTGTATTACTTGTTGTTTGCTTAACGTAGGTAACGAATAAGCAACTGCCGAAAAGTCATTGATGACTAACAGACGTTCTAAATTCAACTCACTTCTTAGCGCCGTTTTAGAAAAACTCCAAGTATGATTGGTCATTTTAACCACGTCGTTATTTACCGGACAAGCAATCGCAATACAACCATAAAGAAAGCTATCAACATTGGCTTCATGCGCAAATTGTGCAATTGCGTCAGTAATGGTCTCGAAATCTTTACACAAGTACTTTGTTATCTTCGTCAATGTACCGTTTTCTATGAGTGCCAAGCGTATGTTGGTACCACCAACGTCAGCTACAAACATATGACTCATAGTGCTTGCTCTTGCTCAAAGAATAATGAACATGCACCTTCTTCAGCACCGGTGAGTGATGCACGCATACCAGCAAACATCTCTCTTCCCATGCCGACGTGACTGTCTCTTAAATCTGCTTTCGCGAGCTCGCGTGAGGCTAATTCAGCTTCGTCCACATGCAAGATAAACTCACCAGTTGCCGTGTTTAATTCAATAATATCGCCATTTTTAACTTTCGCGATTAAACCGCCTTTATACGCTTCAGGTGTCAAATGAATCGCTGCAGGTACTTTACCAGAAGCACCTGACATTCGACCATCAGTCACTAATGCGACCTTATACCCTTTGTCTTGCAATACACCTAATGGTGGCGTCAAGCGATGTAATTCAGGCATTCCAATTGCGGCAGGCCCTTGAAAGCGAACGACAACAACACAGTCCTTATTTAAATCGCCATCATTGAATGCTTTGTCTAATGCGTATTGATCTTCAAAAACCACAGCAGGTGCTTTTATGTGGCAATTAGGATCGCGTAATGCCGATGTTTTCATTACGGCACGGCCGATGTTGCCCTCTAGTACAGAGAGACCGCCATCGGGTTTGAACGGCGCGGACACTGTCGCCAACACAGTTTTATCTAATGATTCTTTTGGACCATCCACCCACGAAAGTTCGCCATCCCGTAAAACAGGTTCTTTTGTATATTGCTCTAATCCTCTGCCACAAATTGTATTTACATCATTATGCAGCAGACCTGCGTCCAGCAATTGTTTAAACAACAAGCCCATGCCACCAGCCGCTGTAAAGTGATTAATATCAGCCGAACCGTTTGGATAAATGCGAGTCAAAAGGGGTGTTGCTCTTGATAAGTCAGAAAAATCATCCCAATTGATAATCAATCCAGCTGCACGAGCCACTGCAACTAGGTGCATAGTGTGATTAGTAGAGCCACCGGTTGCGAGTAAAGCCACAATACCATTGACCATTGATTTAGCATCCACGATATGGCCAATTGGCATATAGTTTTCACCCAAATCGGTCAAGCGTGTTGCCTGAACGGAAGCCGCTTTTGTCAATGCTTCACGCAAAGGTGTGTCTGGGTTCACAAATGAAGCTCCCGGCAAATGCAAGCCCATCACTTCAACCACTAATTGATTACTATTAGCAGTACCATAAAAAGTACATGTACCCGCAGAATGGTAAGATTGAGACTCAGCTTCAAGCAGCTCATCGCGCCCCACTTTACCTTCGGCATAAGCTTGACGAACCCGAGCCTTTTCTTTATTTGGTAAGCCTGATGGCATTGGTCCTGCTGGGACGAATACCGTGGGTAAATGCCCAAAACTTAAACCACCTAATAACAAACCAGGGACTATTTTGTCACAAATACCAAGCATTATAGTGGCATCGAACATATTGTGTGAAAGCGCGATTGCCGCTCCCATCGCTATATTATCGCGACTCATCAGACTTAATTCCATGCCTGCATTACCTTGAGTCACACCATCACACATGGCAGGCACCCCGCCCGCAAATTGTGCAACGCTACCCACTTCTTTAATCGCTTGTTTGATTTTTTGAGGATAACTTTCATATGGTTGATGTGCGGAAAGCATATCGTTGTATGACGAAATAATCGCTACGTTAGCTTTTGTCATGCTGCGGAGGTCAGATTTATCATCTGTATTACACGCCGCAAAACCATGTGCTAAGTTACCGCAAGACAGAGCGCCTCTTAACGGCCCCTGTTTACGTGCATTTTCAATTTTCGTTAAATAAGCTTGGCGTGTTTGCTTACTTCGTTCAATAATACGTTGAGTTACTTCTTGAATCATCGGGTTCATGTCTTTCTCCTAAGGTGCCCACATCAATTCGACGTTGGTCTTATCACAGACAGCTTTAATCGGTTTCTCTAAGTCAGTATAATTTTCGAGCGCATCTTGCAAAACGTCTCGTTTTTTCTGGCCAGTTAAATGCAAAAATACGTTTGCACTGCTAACGAGTGCACGCAGCGTAAACGACATACGTTGATGCGGTGCCGTCGTGGGTTGTGTTGCTATCAACATTGCTGGAGAATTAACGTCAAGTCCCGCTTCAATTTGCGCTGAACACGGAAACAACGAAGCAGTGTGTCCATCTTCGCCCATGCCTAAAATAACAACATCAAATGGTAAGCCTATTTTATTGAACGTTGCTGTCAATTGCTCAACTGCATCCTCGGCATTTTTATGGGCTGTTTTAAGTGCAATAAAATTGGCCTTAGATGCCTTATCTTGCAGCAAGTTTTCCCTGACTAATTTTTCATTACTCGCAGCATCCGTGTTTGCGACCCAGCGCTCGTCAGCTAGCGTTATTGTGACCTTTGACCAATCAACAGCACGCACAGACAGAGCTTTAAATAAGGGTAAGGGTGTACTCCCTCCGCTCACTACTAGGCTTGCATTTCCGCGTTCACTGATTGCTTGCTTTAATATATCTGCTATACGTTGACTAAAAACAGTCGCTAGTTCGCTAGCAGAGCTAAACGTCGTTGTTCGTAAACTCATACCATCATCCTATTTGCTGCGCTTGATTTTTGTTTCATACCAAGAGCGGTCTTCTCTTGCTAATAGTGCGATGGCAGACACCGGTCCCCATGTGCCTGCTTGATAGCTTTCTGGTGGCTCATTGCTTGCGTCCCAGGCTGCTTTAATTGAATCAACCCACGTCCAGGCCTGTTCTATTTCATCGCGTCTAACAAATAATGCTTGGTTCCCAATCATTACCTCTAAAAGCAGTTTTTCATATGCATCAGGTATACGCTGAGCCTCAAATGCTTCAGAAAAACTTAAGTTTAGTTTAGATTTCTGTAAATCCATCGAGCCTGTGCTAGTTAAGCCCGGTATTTTATTCATTACTGTAATTTCAACACCTTCGTCTGGTTGCAAACGAATAACTAACTTATTTTGCGGCAACGTTGTAAAGCTATCACCGAACAGATTGTGCGGTTGGCGCTTGAAATAGATAACTACTTCACTCGTTTTGTTGGGTAAACGCTTTCCTGTTCTTAAGTAGAATGGAACCCCAGCCCAGCGCCAGTTATCGATTTCTGCCTTTATCGCTACGAAGGTTTCCGTCTTGCTTTTTTCATTAGCATCCGGCTCTTCTAAGTATCCAGGTACTTCCTCACCGCGCACGAAACCAGTAATATATTGGCCTCTCACCGTTTTTGCCGCTACGTTAGATGAGTTTATTGGGCGCAAGGCTTTAAGTACTTTTAGTTTTTCATCGCGAATGCTATCCGCATCTAGTGTCGTAGGAGGCTCCATTGCAACTAAAGATAAAATTTGCAATAGGTGGTTTTGCACCATATCTCGCATTTGACCTGCATCATCAAAATAACCCCAACGACCTTCAATACCGACTGACTCAGCAACACTTATTTGAACGTGATCAATACAATTGTGATCCCAGTTTGTTGCAAAAATACTGTTTGCAAAGCGCAGTGCGATTAAATTAAGAACGGTTTCTTTACCAAGATAATGATCAATACGATAAATTTGTTTCTCGTTGAAAAACTCTGCTACTTGCTCGTTAATTAACTTAGACGAAACTAGGTCATGACCGATAGGCTTCTCTAACACCACTCGAACACTAGAGTCAATCACGTTCGCCGCATTCATTCCTTGGCAAATATCGCCATAAATAGAGGGAGGTGTTGCGAAGTAGCATACCATCGTGCGGGAGGCATCAACGTGTTCACAGAGCTTTTTATAGTCTTCAGGCTGCTTCATATCAATTTGGACATAATCTAAGCGCTGTTCAAATCGTTGCCATGTTTCTTCACAAAAAGTTTCACCTAAAAACGTAGTGATATTCTTTTTCACTTCAGCAGAGTAGTCTGCTTGAGGCATATCTTGACGCGCCACACCAACAATATTGGTGCCCTCGTTTAATAGATTGGCTTTTTCAAGTTGATAAAGAGAAGGAAGTAGTTTGCGTCTTGCTAAGTCACCTAGGGTGCCAAATAAGACAAAATCAATGGGTTCGTAACCAGCATTAGTTAACCCAGTTTCTATACTCATAGTAGCCTCGTTACATCGCATTCTTGCAATATTGTAATAATGACGGGGAATAATGCGTATAGTAAACAACAAATGTAGTAATATTACAACCAATACACACTCAAATTACGAAACTCTTTAACAAAAATTATACGTGACAATTTATTTTTCGCATCTACGATAGGGATAGCATTATAAATCGTACAATTGTTAATTGACGGTCGTTACAATGTTAATATGCATCCATTTATTGAAGTTAAACAAGGCTCGACAAACGTGAATAATTCAGCGACATCAGAAATGTAGAAGTCAGTAAAATGTGAATTATTTTGGTTAAAAAGTTACAACAAAAATGACAAACGCAAAAAATAATCGTAGTATTATTACAGTTTAGCTGTTCGTGAGCGACTAAAATCATCCTCGGATTGACTTGGAGTGCGCTATAAACAACGAAGAGGGCAATTTAACGCCTCTCTAGTGAGACAACAAAAATGAACATACTCGAAAAAATTACACGACAAAAAGTGGATTTTAGCAAATCAGAAAAGAAAGTTGCGGAAGTTATTCTGGCTAATCCACAAGTGGCTATTCACTCATCAATCGCTACACTGGCAAAAATGTCGAATGTAAGTGAGCCCACAGTAAACAGATTTTGCCGAAGATTAGATACCAAGGGCTATCCTGATTTTAAACTTCACCTTGCTCAAAGTCTCGCAAATGGCACACCGTATGTTAATCGCCATGTCGATGAGTTCGACGGACCCACTGAATATACCAATAAGATTTTTGAATCGACAATGGCTGCGCTTGAGGTTGCGCGTCAATCGATCGATATCGCCACGGTTAACCGAGTCGTTGATTTGCTGACACAAGCGAAAAAGATTTCATTTTTTGGCATGGGTGCATCCTCTTCTGTCGCCCACGATGCTCTTAATAAATTTTTTAGATTCAATGTGCCGGTCGTTTATTTTGAAGACACGTTGATGCAACGTATGAGTTGCATGAACTGCACAGAAGAAGATGTCGTCGTTTTGATATCCCATACAGGCAGAACCAAAAGCTTGGTGGAAATTGCTCAAATAGCACGCTCAAACGATGCCGTTGTTGTTGGTATTACTTCCGCCGATAGTCCGTTAAGTAAAGAATGCAACTATGTTCTTTCTTTGGCCGTGCCAGAAGACACCGATTTGTACATGCCAATGGCATCACGTATCGCTCAACTCACATTGATTGATGTTTTGGCGACCGGTTTTACGTTGCGTCGAGGCAATAAATTTAGAGAGAATTTAAAAAGAGTAAAAGATACGCTAAGAGGCAGTCGCTATACAAAAGCAGACACATAAAGAGAACTTAAACTCAGCACTTAAAGAAAGCAGTCATCGTTTGCTGTTATAAAAATGTATCAACCTACAACCACAACATAAATTGAGTAAAGATATGTCGAGAAGAACAAAAATACTAGCCACACTTGGTCCTGCGACTGACACCCAAGAAACGATTGAAGCCATCATAGCAGCAGGTGCAAACGTGGTGAGAATGAACTTCTCACATGGGAATGCTCAAGATCACATTGAGCGCGCTAAAAAAGTACGTGCAGCTGCAAAAAAATTAAATAAATACGTTGCCATATTGGGCGACCTGCAGGGACCCAAAATACGTGTCTCTCGATTTATCGATGGCGCAGTCACTTTAGACGTTGGCCAAACTTTCATACTTGACGCCGAATTAGAAGTTAATGCGGGCAATGTTAAAGAAGTCGGTATAGATTATAAAGCACTACCCGACGATGTCAGTGAAGGCGATTTATTGCTCTTAGATGACGGCCGTATACAGCTCATCGTTGTTCGGGTTGAAGACCGAAAAGTGATTACCACGGTAACGGTCGGCGGCAAATTATCAAACAATAAAGGCATTAATCGCCAAGGTGGCGGCTTGTCAGCTGAAGCATTAACCGACAAGGATAAACGGGATATTCTCACTGCAGCGGAAATTGGTGTTGACTACCTCGCCGTTTCTTTTCCTCGCTCAGGTGCGGACTTGAACTATGCACGCGAATTAGCAGTCGCTGCAGGTTCAAACGCAAAAATTTGCGCGAAAGTAGAACGGGCAGAAACAGTCGCTAGTGAAGAGGCCATGGACGATATTATTTTGGCTTCAGATGCCGTCATGGTGGCGCGCGGTGATTTAGGCGTGGAAATTGGCGATGCACAACTTCCTGGAGTACAAAAGAAACTAATTGCACGTTCTAGACAATTAAACCGTGTTGTCATCACTGCGACGCAGATGATGGAATCGATGATTGAAAGTCCGATGCCAACGCGCGCAGAGGTAATGGATGTGGCCAATGCAGTGTTGGACGGTACTGATGCGGTAATGCTCTCAGCCGAGACTGCCGCTGGCAAATATCCGGTCGAAACGGTCAAGGCAATGTCTCGCGTTTGTGAAGGTGCTGAAACGCATCCGAGTGTTAAAATATCGAAGCATCGCTTAGATGAATTCTTCAAGGACGTCAGTGAAACGACAGCGATGTCTGCAGTATACGCAGCCAATCACTTGCCAACGATAAAAGCCATTGTCGGCCTAACTGAGAGTGGGAACACACCAAAGTTAATGTCTAGAATTACCACATCTTTGCCCATCATCGCAATGTCGAGACATATTGCAACGTTAAATATGATGGCTCTCTACCGCGGCGTAATCCCTTTGTACTTCGATTCATCAAAAAGCCTACCCGGCGAAATGACAGCAGATGTGATCGCAGTGCTCAAAGAGTCAGGACTGCTTCAAAATGGCGATCAAGTCATTCTTACTTATGGCGATCGCATGGAAACCGTTGGTGCAACTAACGCATGCAAAATTGTCACAATTGTTTAAAAGAAGTTTGAGTGATAGGCATAAATAATCTAAAAAAATACTGTCGATAAAGCTTCGGTCGTATAGTTATGCACTAACTTGATACTATTTTAATACAAGGAAACGCATGCTAAATAACGCAAATAAAAAATATGACGTTGTCATTTTTGGTGCCACAGGTTTTACCGGCAAGTTAGTTGTAGAATATTTTCTGAGTCAATATGCTCCTGATACCAAGGTTAGCTGGGCTATGGCTGGCAGAAATTTAGAAAAGTTAGCTAAAGTAAGAGATGAGCTTAATGCCCCTTCTGATACTCCGCTAATTGAAGTAAATGGAAACGACGTTGATAGCATTGGCAAACTCGTTAAGCAAGCGGCTGTTGTGCTAACAACAGTCGGTCCTTACCAAATATATGGTGAAAATCTGGTCCGAGCTTGTGCCGCCTCAGGAACGGGTTACGTTGACCTCTGTGGTGAACCGACTTGGATGCATGAGATGATTGGCAAATACCAAGCTCAAGCGGAAAAAAGTGGCGCAAAGATCATATTTTCATGTGGCTTCGATTCCATTCCTTTCGACCTGGGCGTTTATCGCTTGCAACAAACGGCTATCGCTGAAACAGGCTCGCCCATTGAATACGTCAAAGGTCGTGTGCGCAAGATGCAGGGCAAATTTTCTGGCGGCACTGCTGCAAGCCTGAAAGCGACCATGAAGGCCGCATTTTCAGATCCGAATGTGATGAAAGTACTCAAAAACCCATACTCTCTTGCTTTAACGACAAACGCCGTTGAACAACCCAATGGTGATAAGCCATATTTTGATGAAGCATTGGGCAGTTGGGTTGCCCCGTTTATAATGGCAGCCATAAACACACGTAACATTCATCGCTCGAACATGCTACTTGATCACCAATATGGTCATAATTTTAAATACGATGAAATGATGCTAACCGGACCTGGCGATCGTGGTGAAGCAACCGCAAATGCAGTTGCCAATGATAAGTCTCTCGGCAGTGATGATGGTCCTAAACCTGGAGAGGGCCCAACCAAAGAAGAACGCGACAATGGTTTCTACGACATCATGTTCGTTGGCCAAGACAAAAATGGTAAAACGCGTATCGCAAGCGTGGCGGGCACACTCGACCCTGGTTATGGTTCAACGTCTAAAATGATTGCAGAAAGCGCCCTTTGTTTGGTTGAAAATTATGACACGATTGAAGGTGGCTTTTACACGCCTGCGCCTGCTTTGGGAAACAAACTAATTAAGCGTTTAGAAGACAATGCTGGGCTCACATTTAGGATTGAAGCATAATATTAGCATGTCGTTAATACTGTAATTTGTCACCAAAGAGGGGGCAGTAGTGGGTCTTATACTGAAAAATACACTGTTAAAAATTCACTAAAAGATTCAATAAAAATAGACCTTTGCTACTGCAACGGTCTGTTTTTATGTATGCTGCCCAAACCTATCATCACTGCCAAATATCAAAATAGTCAGCGCTCTGACGTTGCGGTTTGGCCATCGTTTTTAGCTTACTACTACCAACATATAAAAAACCAAGGATTTCATCCTGCTCAAGACAAGCAAACGCGTCTTTTACAAATTTATCTTGTGCATAGTTACCACTGCGCCAGACGCCTTGGAAGCCCTGAGCCAAAGCTGCCATTTGCATACTATGCACTGCGCAAGCAGTTGAGGCTACCTGCTCTACCCAAGGAACCTTGTTATTTTCAGTATATTTACAAATAGCAACAATCACCATGGGCGCTCTAAGCGGAAGTTGCACCGCTCGATCAATAATGCTTTGTTCAAGTCCTGAATTTATTGCTGCTTGCTCGAATATTTCCCCCAGTTTAACAAGCCCCTTCCCCTTGCAAACAATAAACTTCCAAGGCGTCAAACACCGATGGTCAGGTGCACGTAAGGCGGCTTGCATTATATTTTCAAGCGCAACGCCCTCAGGCGCAGGCTCGGTTAACCGTGGTTGAGAACTTCGATTTAATAAAAGATCTAACGCTTGCACATTCACCTCCAATAAAGGAAACAGATTAAATAAAATGTCAGGGGCAACCAAGACATGTAACAGTATTCTTCTACAAACTCATCGGGTCAGTTTGCATACTGTGTTATGTTGTTTTCTATTGTATTGTACTCAGGTACTCAAAACAACGAAGACCTTGCGGAGTTAAAATGCAGCAACGACAACCTGAGCAACAAAAGAGACAGCCAGAAACGAAGCCGCTGCAGAAAAAAACCAGACCGCTTCAGAATATTATGCGTAAACACGCAAAACCTCGACACATACAAAAACGTCAAAGCGATCTGTTAATGACATTTGCTAGTAATGAGCATGAGGCAGTCGCTAGATTGATTCAAGCTTGGCTAAGTGAAGATTTGAACAAACTGTAACAAACAATTACATTTAAATATTTTCGTTTGTCACATCAATTAGATACCATTGAGAGTGAACGAAGTTAAAAGGTAAAATACTAATATGTCAGAAAGAAAGAGTTGGACTAAGTCATTTTTCATTGGATCTTGGAACGTAATCAACTTTACTAGAAAGTTCGTTTTAAACATCATCTTTTTTATCATACTCATCGCTGTACTTATAGGAATTAGTAATTCGGGTACTGAAAAGGCAGTGGTACCGAGCAGTAGCGCACTCGTGTTGAATCTGAGCGGTAACTTAGTCATTGAAAAACAATATGTCGACCCAGCCGAAAAGTTTGCAGCTGAAGCATTTGGACAAGGCACCGACAACCCAGAAATATTGGTGAGGGACTTAGTTAAAGTCATCAATAATGCAAAACAAGACAAACGCATCAAAGCCTTGGTCTTGCAGCTAGACGAACTTGGCGGCGGTGGCTTAGACAAAATGCGCTTGGTCGCTCAGGCACTGACAGACTTTAAAGAATCGGGTAAACCTATATATGCTATGGGTGATTATTATGGACAGAACCAATATTATTTAGCCGCTCACGCCGACAATGTATACCTCAACCCTATGGGCGCAATGATCATCGAAGGTTATGGTCGTTACAGAATGTATTACAAAGAAGGGTTAGAGAAATTACGGGCTTCAGTGCACGTTTTTAAGGTTGGCAAATTCAAGTCAGCCGTGGAGCCGTATTTGCGCGACGATATGTCACCAGAAGCAAGGCTAGCCAATGAGGCTTGGATGAACGAGCTATGGTCACAATATAAGTCAGATGTTGCGTCGGCGAGAAAGATGGAGTTGAGTAATTTTGACGAAAAAATAGAACAGTTAATTCCAAAATTCGCATCGGTAAACGGCGATTTTGCCCAATACGCGCTGCAAAATGGCTGGATTGATGGTTTACGATCTCGCAATGATTTCCGCGAAGAAATGATTGCGTTGTTGGGTGGGGCCGATAATAAGCAAGGTTATAACACGGTAAAGTACGACAATTATCTCAGTTTAATTATGCCGCAAATCCCCTTACCCGAATCTAACAAACAAAAAGTAGCGATTGTTATCGCAAAAGGCACTATCTTAGACGGTAACCAAAAACCAGGAACTATCGGTGGTGACAGCACCGCCCAGCTACTGAGAGAAGCGCGTTTGGATGATAATGTAAAAGCCGTTGTTCTGCAGGTTGACTCTGGTGGCGGCAGTGCCTTCGCGTCCGAAGTGATTCGCAAAGAGATAGACTTGATCAAAGCCGCTGGCAAACCTGTCGTTGCTTCTATGGCCACATATGCAGCGTCCGGTGGCTACTGGATATCCGCGAGTGCCGATGAAATTTTTGCTGAGCCTAGCACCATAACTGGCTCCATTGGTATATTTGGAATGATGACAACATTTGAAAGAACACTAGAATATGTTGGCGTAAGAACTGATGGCGTAGGTACAACAGACTTAGCAGGAATGAGCGCTACTCGAGGACTGTCGGCTGGAATAAAACAAATCATCCAAATGAACATCGAACGGGGTTATGAGCGTTTTATCAACCTTGTGGCAACGGAACGCAGTATGACGGTAAAAGACGTCGATAACATTGCTCAAGGTAGAGTATGGATAGGTACGCAAGCCTTAGAATTAGGTTTAGTTGATAAACTTGGTAACCTGCAAGATGCCGTTGAATCTGCGGCAGCTCTTGCTGAACTGGAAGATTACGACACTAAATACATTGTTCGAACATTGTCTGACAAAGAACTGTTTTGGCAGAGCTTTTTACAAGGAAGCGCTAATGTGTTTTCCGGTTTGGTTATCGAACCAAAAACCAGTGCATTCCAAGAAATATTCTCAAAGGTTGACGCTGACCTTAAACAGTTTACGCAATTGAATGACCCTCTAGCCACCTATGCAATGTGCATTGAATGCCAAGTAGACTGATTCAGGTAACAAGCACTTATAGACTAACGCTTATTGTTACACTGAATTGAGCAACCTAAACGCAAAAATGGACAGTTTCGACTGTCCATTTTTTTATGCATAACGTAAAATAGCGGGATGAACGACGCATCTCTTCTCAATTCTGCAGTAGCGGCAATTGAACAAAACTGCAAACGCGCTGAAGATTATTTTTCAGTGCCGTTCTCAATGCCTGATGTTAACTTAGATCAACGAGGTAAAATTGCAGGCAGCGCACATCTGCAAAAAAATCTCATCAAGTTGAATAGAAAGCTTTTCATGCAAAACTACGACGATTTTTTAAAACAGGTCATCCCGCACGAGGTAGCACATATCGTTTGCTATCAGCATTTTGGGAGAGTAAAGCCGCATGGTGTAGAATGGCAAAGCATAATGCGTTCTCTCTTTCACCTGGATGCACACGTAACTCATCAATTTGATGTTACTGATGTCGGCATGCAAGATTTTGCTTATCAATGTGAATGTAACCATCTAATTATGCTCAGCGTGGTGCGGCACAACAAGGTAAAGAAAGGTAAACAGCAATACCGCTGTCAAAAATGTAAGGGCGTACTGACACCCTGCTAAATTGCTGATTTGATGGTGAGGAATACGAGGCCGGTCGGAAGTAGCAAATCCACTATCCTGTTGCCTTATTCAAAAACTCAAAATAAGTGCTTTGTAAAGGCCTTATCTAATTTAGAAAAAGCGGTTCGTAACAACAATGCTAACTCATGAAATCTAGGTTGCGACTTTGCTTGTTCTAGAGCACATCCTTGTTGCTGCATTTTCAGATAAATCTCTTGATACCAAGCTTTTATTGCTGGCGGGAGTGTTTTTTGAGACCGAAAACCTAACCAAATTAGCCCCTGAACCGGCAGACTTAAAAAGAAGATACCTAAGGTTAATGCCTGAGGCAGCTGCGCTGTACCCATAAAATGCAGCTGCACTGCAACCGTCAACACCGCTAACGCTGGCATTACCTTGAAGCCAAATTTCGTTGCTGCAATAATTCTGCATTCGGGAAATAATCCATACAACTGCTTTTGCATCGGCCACGTGTCCATGTAGCTTTGGCCTTGCTGAATTACATGTGGTAGTTGATTCGTCATTGTCTTCACCGATTCAAAACTAATTCCCAACTCTTTATGCATATTAGCACAAAAAAGAAACAATATTTCTTGAATATTGTAAAACCAAAATTCCAAAACATTTGCAGTAATAGTCAATAAGCATGGAGGCTTTTTCTTATCCCGTTTATACTGCGTCGCGAACGCGCAAAGATCAATCTTGAATTGAAAATAAGCATCCCAATATCAGACTTACACTTACAAGCAGTTTTTGGAGATTTACATGTCACAAACCAGACACGTCCCCTTACTTATATTAGGGTCTGGACCAGCAGGCTATTCAGCCGCTGTGTACGCCGCTAGAGCAAATTTACATCCAGTATTGTTAACTGGGATCCAACAAGGCGGTCAACTGACCACCACCACAGAAGTCGAAAACTGGCCAGGTGATCCTGAAGGTCTAACAGGTCCTGATCTCATGGTACGTATGCAAAAGCACGCTGAAAAATTTGATACAGAAATCATTTTCGACCATATCAATAAAACCGATCTAAGCAAGCGCCCGTTCACACTAATTGGTGACCAAGGCACCTATACTTGTGATGCCCTTATTATTTCAACCGGCGCATCCGCTAAATATTTAGGCTTAGAATCTGAAACTGCATTCATGGGTAAAGGCGTCTCCGCATGCGCAACCTGCGACGGCTTTTTCTACAGAAATCAAAAAGTAGCCGTTGTTGGTGGCGGTAATACAGCAGTTGAAGAAGCGCTCTACTTATCTAACATCGCTTCAGAAGTGCATGTAATACATCGAAGAGAAAACTTCCGTAGTGAAAAAATATTAGCTGACCGTTTGATGGAGAAAGCTAAAAACGGCAACGTGGTATTGCATTTAAATAAAGAACTGGATGAAGTGCTTGGTGATAACATGGGCGTAACCGGCATCAATATCAAAGATACACAAACCAGTGATATCTCTAAAGTGGATGTCATGGGTGTTTTCATTGCGATTGGTCACTCACCTAACACCAGCATCTTTGACGGTCAATTAGACATGAAAGATGGTTATATAAAAGTGAAAAGTGGCCTAGACGGCAATGCGACACAAACCAGTGTTGAAGGCGTATTCGCTGCAGGTGATGTAAGCGACCATGTTTACAGACAAGCCATAACATCTGCAGGAACAGGCTGTATGGCTGCTCTCGACGCTGAAAAGTTCTTGGATGCTCAATAACGTTTTTATGCAATTTAATTATGCGGAAATCCCGTTAGGGAGCCCGCATGATTGAACTATTTAAACTCGACCATTCAAATCGTTTTCCCGCCGTAGAATTTGCGTTAGAGGAACCAAATGGCCTGCTCGCTTTCGGCGGTGACCTATCGATAACTCGATTAGTTAATGCTTACCATTCAGGCATTTTTCCATGGTTTGGCGATGATGAGCCTTACCTTTGGTGGTCACCCGATCCAAGGGGTATTTTGGCTTTAGATAAGTTCCATACATCAAAGACGCTGCTCAAGTCATTAAAAAAAGCTGAATACCACGTCACACTAAATAACAACTTTTTAGGTGTTATTAAACAATGTTCGCAAATACCAAGAAAAGCTTCTGGCTTAGGACCAGCTGCTGAAACGAGCACACAAACCTGGATTACAGAAGAGATGCTCAATGCTTATGTTAAGTTGCATGAAGCAGGACACGCTCACTCGATTGAAGTTTGGCATAACGAAATCTTAGTTGGTGGTTTGTATGGCGTTGCTGTTGGCGGGATATTTTGTGGCGAATCAATGTTTCATTTAAAAACAGATGCCTCCAAAGTTGCCTTATACGTATTGGTTCAGCATATGAAAAAATTCGATATGGGATTTATTGACTGCCAAATGGAAACCCCACATCTCGCCACTTTAGGCTGTGAAAGCATCTCTCGAAAAGACTTTCTTGAACGCCTACAAAAATATAAAACCCAAGACATCGATCCAGACATTTGGCGTCCACAATCGCTAAGGAAGCTGATTTGAAATTTGGTATTACTCAACAATTTGATTGTAACTATTTACCAGAAAGACAAGAGCAACTGTTGGTTTGCGTGGAGCCTCCCATGGTCCTGCGTAGCATTTTTTCAGACCTAACCGAATCAGGTTTTAGACGCAGTGGAGAACAAATATACCGACCACAATGCGCAAATTGTAATGAATGTCAGTCGATCAGGGTGCTAGCAAGGGCTTTTACTATTAGCAAAAGCCAAAAACGCGTGCTATCAAAGAATGACGACCTGCAGATAAAAATTAGTGATATAAACAAACCTGAATATTATTTGCTGTATGAAAAATACGTTAACCAAGTACATTCTGATGGTACTATGTACCCGGCGTCAATACAGCAATACGATGGTTTCGTCAATTGCGAATGGCAAAGCCCTATGTTTCTCGAAGCGCATTTAAACGGTGAACTCATCGGGGTAGCGGTAACCGATAAACTTAAACAAGGCTACTCTGCACTATATACTTTTTTTGAGCCGAGTATGAGTAAACGCTCGCTTGGTATCTTCTTCATATTAAAACAAATTCAATTAACTGCAGACGAGAACTTACCTTATGTCTATTTGGGCTATCAAGTCGATGCGTGTAAAAAAATGAATTACAAACGAAACTTCTATCCACATGAGCGTTTCTACGACAATAAGTGGCATTTATCCGTAAAAAACACATGAATACCTTTACACAGCGAAGCTTTTGAGTTATTTTCTGCGCGGCAAAATTATTGACTAACAAATTGAGGTTATTGCTTTAGATGGCAAAAGAAGACTGTATTGAAATGGAAGGGACTGTACAAGATACACTTCCAAACACCATGTTCCGAGTTGAATTGGAAAATGGTCACGTAGTCACTGCGCATATTTCTGGAAAAATGCGTAAGAACTACATTCGTATATTAACAGGTGACAAAGTCACCGTTGAGATGACTCCTTACGACCTGAGTAAAGGCCGTATCATCTATAGAGCGCGTTAATAATTCCAACGAGACCTGCGCAATAATCAGTTTCACTGTGTTAGGACTCAAACAACGCTAGCCTGTGGTGACAATAGTCAGCCAGCAAACAAGCAAAAAGTTTCAAAAAAACCGCCTAAAGGCGGTTTTTTAATATCTTACATGTACTGGGCTTTTTAAGCTTCAGTCTTAGCTTTAGTGACAGGTACATATGCGAAGGTTAACTTGTCATCTTTCAGGTCAACTTTTACTTCACCACCGTTGCTCAGTTTGCCAAACAGCAGTTCAGCCGCAAGATCCTTTTTAAGTTTCTCTTGAATGATACGAGCCATTGGTCTTGCACCCATCGACTTATCATAGCCTTTCTTAGCCAGCCAATCGCGCGCTCTATCCGACACTTCTAGTGATACACCTTTCTGATCAAGCTGAGCTTGTAATTCAATAATGAACTTATCAACTACTTGTAATATAACTTGCTCATCCAAATGATTAAACCACACTATTCCATCGAGTCGGTTTCTAAATTCGGGAGAAAATGTCTTGTTAATTTCAGACATCGCATCATGACTATGGTCTTGTTCTTTAAAGCCAATCGATTGCCGCACCGTTTGCTGCACACCGGCATTGGTTGTCATCACCAGAACAACATTTCTAAAATCAACTTTACGACCATTATTGTCAGTCAACGTACCGTGATCCATGACTTGCAACAGTATATTGTAGATATCTGAATGTGCTTTTTCCATCTCATCAAGCAATACAACACAGTATGGATTTTTAATCACCGCGTCAGTTAACAAACCACCCTGATCATAACCGACGTAACCAGGAGGAGCACCAATGAGCCGCGAAACTGCATGACGTTCCATATACTCTGACATGTCGAAGCGCGCTAATTCAACGCCCATGATCTTAGCGAGCTGCTGAGTAACTTCAGTTTTACCAACACCTGTTGGCCCAGCAAACAAGAAGCTACCAATTGGCTTGGACTCGTTACCTAAACCAGAGCGTGATAGCTGGATCGCATCAGACAGCGTGTCAATCGCTTGATCCTGACCAAAAACCACCATTTTAAGATTGCGACTGAGGTTCTTTAACACATGCTTATCAGAGGTCGATACAGACTTCTCAGGGATACGTGCTATTTTCGCAATGATCTGTTCAATGTCAGAAACATTAATTGTTTTTTTACGTTTAGACGCTGGCAATAAGCGTTGGCTTGCACCTGCTTCATCCATCACGTCAATTGCTTTGTCTGGCAAAAAGCGTTCGTTAATATATTTTGCGGACAGTTCAGCTGCAGCGGCAAGTGCTTTTTGCGTAAAACGCACACTGTGGTGCTCTTCATAACGTGACTTCAAGCCCATCAGTATTTTGGTCGTGTCGTGCACACTAGGTTCAACCACATCTACTTTCTGGAAACGGCGAGCTAGCGCTCGGTCCTTTTCAAAAATGCCTTGATACTCTTGATAAGTGGTTGAACCGATGCAGCGTAGCTCACCACTACTCAATTTCGGTTTTAGTAAGTTTGACGCATCCATTACTCCACCTGATGCAGCCCCTGCGCCAATGATTGTGTGAATTTCATCAATAAATAAAATCGCATCAGGGTCGGCGCTAAGCTCCTTCAGAATGCCTTTCAATCGTTTTTCAAAATCACCACGATATTTAGTACCGGCTAATAGTGCGCCCAAATCAAGTGAGTAAACGGTGGATGATGCGATAACATCAGGTACGTCCTCTTGCACGATACGATAGGCTAGCCCCTCGGCTATCGCCGTTTTACCAACCCCAGCCTCGCCTACTAATAGAGGATTGTTTTTACGACGGCGACATAGGATCTGAATCGTTCTTTCTAATTCTTGATCACGACCAATGAGTGGATCAATCTTGCCCTCTTTTGCGGCAACATTTAGGTTACTAGCATACTTTGAGAGCATTGATTGATTTTCTTCGCTCTCTGCACCCTCCTCTTGAATTTCGTCCGGCGTTCTAGATTCTTCATCAGTTTTGCTCACACCATGTGATATGTAATTGACGACGTCTAAACGAGTAACGTCGGCCTTTTTGAGAATGTAGACAGCTTGTGACTCTTGTTCACTAAAAATCGCAACCAGCACGTTTGCTCCTGTGACTTCGCCTTTACCCGAAGACTGCACGTGAAATACCGCACGTTGCAATACGCGCTGAAACCCAAGCGTTGGCTGAGTCTCACGCTCAGTGCTTTGTTGTTCTGACATCAATGGTGTTGTTTCATTGACGAAATCGGTAAGTTCTGTGCGCAGAGATTCAATACTTGCACCACAGGCTTTTAATGCTTCTTGAGCGGCAGTATTGTCAAGTAGCATCAGTAGCAAATGCTCCACAGTCATAAACTCATGACGATGCTGACGCGCGAAGACAAAGGCTTCATTCAATGTTTGTTCTAAATCTTTATTTAACATTTCTTCCCCTTACTATTGCGCCGGTTCCATTGTGCACATCAATGGATGCTGATTTTTTCGTGAATATTGGTTCACTTGCATTACTTTGGTCTCTGCAATCTCTGCAGTAAATATGCCACAAACAGCCTTACCTTGATAATGCACGGTAAGCATTAGCTGATTTGCTTTTTCAGAGTCGATTTTGAAGAAGGTTACCAGCACCTCGATCACGAAATCCATAGGCGTATAGTCGTCATTGTTGAGCATCACCTTATACATAGGTGGAGGCTCAATTTTCTTTTTGACGGTATCAATTTGCTTTTCGCCGTCAATACTAATATTTTCTTTTGTCATAGTTACTCTTTTGTCGTAGTTACTATAATAGTGTCAAAAACGAGAACAAGAACAGTTTTTTTAACAAAACGTCAAAATGTGTAATTACCGCTTGACAATTACTGGTTAAAAAACCTACAGTTTTAGCATGTGATGCTTTTGTTGTGAGTCACACCCCGTTGTCCTACTCATTGTGGGGGCAAATTAGTAGCATTTCAAGGTTCAATAAAAGGATGTATTAGTATGGCAGTCGGCAAAGTTAAATGGTTTAACAATGCAAAAGGATTCGGATTCATCGTACCCGAAAATGGCGGCGAAGATATTTTTGCGCATTATTCGACTATCAAGATGGATGGATACCGCTCTCTCAAAGCGGGCCAAGAAGTGACTTATGAAGTCCAGCAAGGCCCAAAAGGTTTACATGCAGAAAATATCGGTTTGAATGGCGAGGAGCCTGAAAGATAACGATAATATTATAATCGCATATAAATAAACATAAAAAGCAGGGGCTCATCCTGCTTTTTTGTACCTGTAAGCTAAGTGTTAATTCAACAAGACATCACGCTGTCATTATTAAATTTTTAGACCGGTTTACATACCTTTGCTGGTTATTTTTGCTCTTTGCGAGCTATTTATTGTCTACATCTTAATAATGTTCATCTTCTTCAAATCACGTTAAAACGTAAAAAGAAACTTACGATAACGATAACTTCGTGGCATAATTATTCTCAATAAACACTGAAAATAAAATTCAGGCTGTCTACTTTCGTGAAAAACTCGCATTTAACGTATTTTAACCACCGCCGAAAAAAACCAAACAATAAGCCTTCCGAGCCAACAAAAACAGTGCTTTTTAATAAGCCTTATATGGTGCTAACCCAATTTACGGATCAGGATGGGCGCAAAACACTCAAAGACTTTATTCCGATCCCAAATATATACGCTGCTGGCCGTCTCGATCGAGACAGCGAGGGTCTATTGGTATTAACCAACGATGGCAAACTTGCAAATACGATCTCTTCTCCAAAAAACAAAACCCGCAAAACCTATTGGGTTCAGGTAGAGGGCGAGCCCTGCTCCACTGATTTAGATAAACTCCGCAACGGTGTTGTTCTCAACGATGGTCCTACACTCAGTGCTATAGTTGAGGAAATGGAAGTTCCTGATATTTGGGAAAGAACGCCGCCAGTGCGATTTAGGGCAAATATTCCAACCACTTGGCTGAGTATAACGATTACTGAGGGCAGGAATAGACAAGTTCGTCGAATGACGGCCCACATCGGATTTCCAACACTGCGGTTAATTCGATACCGAATTGGCAATTGGACCTTAGACAATATTGCGAATGGCAAGTATGTAGAACTTAGTTAATCGAAAAGCGATATAATTTCGTCAATTTTGCACTACGATAAACTATAAATATACGTCAAAAATTGCTATTATATGCGCCCGAAAATACTCGCGATAAACATCACAAAAAGGTAGCAGTTCGTTGACTGACAATAATACTTCCAGTTCATCAAAATCAAACTCTGAGAAAAAGGTCATCGTTGGCATGTCTGGCGGAGTCGATTCATCGGTTTCAGCTTATCTTCTTCAACAGCAAGGTTATCAAGTTGAAGGTTTATTTATGAAGAACTGGGAAGAAGATGACAATGACGAATATTGCGCCGCGGCAGAAGACTTAGCCGACGCACAGGCCGTTGCAGACAAACTTGGCATTTATCTTCATCGCATTAATTTTGCGGCTGAATATTGGGATAATGTTTTTGAATATTTTCTCGAAGAATACAAAGCAGGTAGAACCCCCAATCCAGATATAATGTGTAACAAAGAAATCAAATTTAAAGCCTTCTTGGAATTTGCGGCAGAAGACTTGGGTGCGGATTATATTGCGACAGGTCACTATGTGCAGCGACGTTTTGAAGATGGTAAATGGAAAATGGTACGCGGGCACGACGGTAATAAAGACCAAAGCTATTTTTTATACACGCTGAGCCATGAACATATTGAAAAAACACTATTCCCTGTAGGTGATATCGAAAAACCCAGAGTCCGAGAAATTGCAGAGCAACAAGGTCTGGTAACACACAATAAAAAAGACAGTACTGGCATTTGTTTTATCGGAGAGCGTAAATTCAAAGATTTCCTTGGTCACTATTTGCCCGCTAAACCCGGTATTATAGAAACGGCTGAAGGTGAAGAAATAGGTCATCATGATGGTCTGATGTATCACACTTTAGGACAGCGAAAAGGCTTGCTCATTGGTGGTAAAAAAGAGCATGGCGACGAACCTTGGTATGTCGTAGATAAAGATGTAGTGCGCAATGTCTTAGTTGTAGGTCAAGGTGCAGACCACCCGAAACTTTACTCTGAAGGGTTAATTGCCAGTCAACTTCATTGGGTTGACCGAATTGGCCCTACTGAAACAACTAAAATGATGGTCAAAACACGTTATCGGCAAAGCGATATCCCCTGCACGGTTTATTCTGATGACGATGGCAATGTAAAAGTCATTTTTGATAAACCTCAAAAGGCGGTGACGCCAGGTCAGTCTGCTGTTTTTTATGCGGGTGACACTTGCTTAGGGGGCGGTATCATTGACGCTTATTTAGTTGATAACGAAATAAAAACATTTGCAACAAATGCAAAAGAGCAAAGAATAAATGATTAGCCCTGATATAGAGCGTCACATCGCCTTAGCGGGAGTCTGCCAAGCTGCAGCATTAGTGCAAAGTATTGCACGAAAAGGCAGTGCCGATGCGCAAGCCGTTGAGGCAAGTATCTCAAGTATTTTAGTCACCGCACCTGACAATCCTCAGCAGGTATATGGTTCTCTCCCCAACCTTTCAGTGGGATTTTCCACACTTGTCGCGCAACTAGACAATGAAAGCAGACACAAAGACGCTGAAATAACGCGCTATGTCGCATCTATATTAAGTTTGGAGCGAAAGCTCAGCAAACATTCATCAGCATTAAACGATTTAGGCCAGCGCATATCGCACGTACAACGACAATTGGGTCACGTTGATTTTGAACACAGTCAAATAATGTCGGCACTTGCTAGCGTCTATACTGACATAGTAAGTCCGCTTGCCCCAAAAATTCAAATTTCTGGAAACCAGCAGCACCTGAGCTCAACAACAAATCAACACAAAGTCCGTGCACTTTTACTGGCGGGTGTTCGCTCTGCCGTGCTGTGGCGTCAAATGGGCGGCAAGCGAAGACATATATTATTTAACAAAAGTCAGATATTAAAAGCGGCAAAACAGGCTGTGAGAGTTATCTCCTGAGTTAAGCACGGTGGACATGCACTGCCATCAAGTTTGAAATACACATTTTATTTATAATTTATATTTATTAAGGACACACAATGAACCTATCCGCACTTACCGCTCTTTCCCCTGTGGATGGCCGCTACGGTAGTAAAACCAAGGAACTACGAGCGTATTTCAGCGAATATGGTTTAATTAAGCAGCGTGTTGTTGTCGAAGTTCGCTGGTTACAAGCACTCGCAAATCATAACGATATCTCCGAAGTTCCGGCTTTTAGTAGCGAAGCAAACGCCTTGTTAAATAGTATCGTTGAGGATTTTAGTGAAGCCGACGCGCAGCGAGTCAAAGACATAGAAGCGACCACCAATCACGATGTCAAAGCGGTAGAGTACTTTTTGAAAGAAAAAGTAGCTGATAATGCTGAGCTACAGGCCATTAACGAGTTTATTCATTTTGCCTGCACGTCAGAGGATATTAACAACTTGTCACATGCACTCATGCTTAAAGGTGGACGCGACGAGGTATTACTGCCCTATTGTGACAAACTGATTGCAGAGTTAACGCGCCTAGCTAAGGAATATAAAAGCATTCCAATGATGGCCAGAACTCATGGACAACCGGCCTCTCCCACCACCATGGGCAAGGAAATGGCTAACGTGGCAATGCGCTTAAAACGTCAAAGAGCACAAATCATCAACGTCGAGCTGTTGGGTAAAATCAATGGTGCAGTAGGTAACTACAATGCTCATTTAAGCGCCTATCCAAATACTGACTGGCACGCTTTCGCAAACGAATTTGTAGGCGGACTAGGGATCACTTGGAACCCATTTACGACACAAATCGAACCGCACGATTATATTGCTGAGTTATATGACGCTATAAGTCGTTTCAATACCATATTGATTGATTTTAACCGCGACATTTGGGGCTACATCGCGTTGGGCCATTTTAAACAAAGAACGATAGCTGGTGAAATTGGTTCATCTACAATGCCACACAAAGTGAATCCTATCGACTTTGAGAATTCCGAAGGTAATTTAGGTATTTCAAATGCTATCTTGGGTCACTTAGCGAGTAAATTACCTGTAAGTCGCTGGCAGAGAGATCTAACCGACTCAACCGTGTTGAGAAACTTAGGTGTTGGTCTAGGCTATGCGGTTATTGCCTACCAAGCGACATTAAAAGGGATCAGTAAGCTTCAGGTAAACGAAGCCAGTTTACGCGCAGAACTCGACCATAACTGGGAATTGCTCGCTGAGCCGATTCAAACTGTCATGCGTCGCTACGGTATTGAGAAACCTTATGAAAAACTCAAAGAGCTAACACGCGGTAAAAAGGTAAATGCTACGGTAATGGCTGAATTCATAGATAATCTCGACTTACCTGAAGAAGTTAAAATCGATTTGAAAAAATTGTCTCCGGAAAACTACATCGGTGACGCAATCAGGCTTGTCGATCAGTTGCTTGACAACTAGCTTTCTGAAAAAATAAAGGCAAAATTAAAGACCCACAAGGATGTGTGTCATGCTTCAGGTAGTTGCAAGTCTCAAACGGTATTACAAGCACACAAAGGCCACTCCACTAACGCTCCTCACTAAACAAAGCACGCGCGCCGAGATACTTACTGGCGTTTGTCTTTGTTTGTGTCTAATGCTTTTTGTACAATCATTAAAGTTAGTCTGGTTTTCAAATATTCCTGATATCTACATGCATGTTACCAACATGTTGATTCATGTTGTTTTCTTTTCATCAGCCTTTTTCTTAAGCAAACTAGGTTTCTTTGAACTAGCTAGATCGCTGCTGATTTTGACCTATATTAGCTATCTCTTTACCGCTATTTTATTATGGAAAATAAATCTGAATATTCAATTTTATTTTTTACTAGGCATGTTTGCCTCCCTGTATATTTTTCATCAATATGAAACAGAACAAATGTGGATAACCCTGTGTGTATTTTGTGGGCTATTTATTTATTTTCAAACTGAATTTGTTTTTGCTGTTCAGCATAAAGCATGGCAAATTAGCGTAATCAATGTAAATGGCCTTACTTTAGCGATGTCTTGTTTACTGCTTGCCGTTTGGATCCGTCGGCAGATGGTTCGCAGTTGGCAAAAAATCCTGGCGACAGAGCGAAAGACCAGTAAGCTGTTAAAAAAAGTAATCCCTGAGCATCTGTCAGACTATTTAATGTCTGCGCAACAGCAAGAGCTTAATAATTGCGTTAGCGAGCACGCTTTTTGCAGTATTATTTTTATTGATTTCATCCAGTTCACCCCTTTCAGCCGGCAAACTTCTGATAAAAATTTAGTGATGTTTCTGCATCGTATTTACACGATATTCGATACTATTGCAGAACAACATAATATAACGAAAATCAAAACAAACGGTGATCAATATATCGCCGCAGCCGGTCTGGATACTGTTCAATTGAGTGCTTATGAGACTAGCCAACAGTGCTGCGAATTTGCGCTCGCTATTCGCAGAGAGTTTGAAATGAAAGCGGGTGTTGATATCGGGATTAAAATTGGTATCGCATCAGGTAACGCAATCTCAGGAATGATTGGCCAATCACGCCCCGCATTTGATGTATGGGGGAATACCATGAATCTCGCCTCTAGGCTGGAATCAACAGCAGCCGATAGAGAAATTCAAGTGTGTCAATACAGCATGATGTATAGTATGCAGCATTATGAATTTTGTCCTGGCACTATCAAGCAATTGAAAGGTTTGGGGCAAGTTACTGTGTATAAATTATTAGGTAAAAAATGATTATTACTGATTTTGACCAAGCTCACTTCCTAAACGAATATTGGCAAAAAAAACCCTGCATAATTAGAGGTTTTATTGATTCGTTCACCGATCCAATAGACGAGCACGAATTAGCGGGTTTAGCCCAAGAAGATGAAATAGATAGCCGCGTTGTTTCCTGTATTGATGGTCAATGGAGTGCTTATCAAGGACCCTTTGATACATTTGACGAAATTTGCACTGGCGCTTGGTCTTTGCTGGTCCAAGGTGTAGATCGCTACATTGATGACATTGACGACTTAACTCAACTCGTCAGCTTTATTCCTAATTGGCGTCTTGATGATGTCATGATTAGCTTTTCTAACGAAGGTGCAGGTGTTGGCCCACACACCGATGAATATGACGTATTTATTATACAAGGCAAAGGTTCAAGACGTTGGCAAGTGGGTTTACCAGGCAATTACACGGAGTCAGTCCCTCACCCTTTGCTAAAACAAATTGATGGCTTTTTACCTATTATTGACGAGATACTGCTACCTGGCGATGTTGTTTATATTCCGCCAAAACATCCACATAATGGTGTCGCACTCTCTGATTGCTTAAATTATAGTATTGGCTTTAGGGCACCTACTTCGCTCGAAATACTAAGCGGTTTAGTTGATGAAAATAGCATCAACCCATCTACATCAGCACGCTATACCGATCCGGAATTAATCACGCTCAGAGCAGAAAATAGCAAAAGCGCAGCGATCGATTTAGCTGAAATAACAAAAGTAAAACAACACCTCATTCAACTTTTTAACTCTGAACAAGCAGAAAATGCACTTCTTCAATTGCTCAGTCGTCAAAGCCTGCCAAGCGACGAAGCTTTAAAAGCAGACTATACAATCGAAGAAACGTATGAAGCATTATCACAAGGTGTTTCACTGTGCAGAATGACTGGCGTTAAGCCTATTTATGCAGAGCATCAGGTTTCTGATAAATTTGTATTTTTTATTGATGGTAATCTATTTGCTGTGGCTAAGAGTCTAAGAAACGGTTTCGAGACTTTGCTCAACAGCAGAGAGGTAACGGTAGGTATAGAGTTACCAAAGGAGCTCATTGATAAGCCCGAATTTATCGCAGCTGTCGCTGAACTATTGAACGTTGGTTATTTGGTACTATTGGATTAATAAAGCCCTATGATATAAAAACCCCCGACATTATTACTAATACTCGAGGGTTATTTTTTGCTGATTTTCAGCAGGCTATTAAGTTAACTATATTCTGAGTTACTTAAAAAGTGTTTGTCTTAATGCAGACAAACACCTTAATTTTTATATCGATGCTATCAGTTCGTTCAGTGTCGCACTGGGGCGCATGGCTGCAGCGGCTAAATTATCATCAGGAAAATAGTAGCCATTTAAGTCAACAGCAACGCCTTGAGCACTATTCAATTCGTTAACAATAGTCGCTTCTTGCGCGGTCATTGCTTCAGCTACTGGTTTAAATTGAGCTTGTAGATCTGCATCTTCCTTTTGAGCCGCAAGTTCTTGCGCCCAGTACATCGCTAAGTAAAAATGCGAACCACGGTTATCTAATTCATTTACTTTTCGTGATGGAGACTTATTTTCTTGTAAGAACTTCGCTGTTGCTCGGTCCAAGGTATCCGCCAGTACTTTTGCTTTTGGCTTATCGGTTGTCACGCTTAAATGTTCCAGAGACGCCGCTAATGCTAAAAACTCACCCAACGAATCCCAACGCAAATGGTTTTCTTTTTCGAACTGCTGCACATGTTTAGGTGCTGAACCACCCGCTCCTGTTTCAAACAGACCGCCACCATTCATCAAAGGAACAATAGACAGCATTTTCGCGCTTGTGCCTAATTCTAAAATAGGGAACAAATCGGTTAAGTAATCGCGCAGCACGTTACCTGTGACCGATATGGTGTCTTCGCCCTTTGCACAACGTTGCAGCGTAAATTCAGTGGCCTCTACAGGACTCATAATTTGAATATCTAGGCCTGATGTGTCGTGGTCTTTTAGATACAAATTTACTTTTTTAATCATTTGCGCGTCGTGTGCACGATCTTCATCCAACCAAAAAATAGCAGGAGTGTTGGTCGCTCTAGCACGTGTAACTGCTAGTTTAACCCAATCTTGTATTGGCGCATCTTTAGCCTGACACATTCTCCAAATGTCACCATTTTCAACATCGTGAGTAAGTAATACTTCACCGGCAGTGTTTACCACACGGACAGTGCCGGCCTCAGACAATATAAACGTTTTGTCATGTGAACCGTATTCTTCTGCCTTCTGCGCCATCAAACCAACGTTAGGCACAGAACCCATCGTAGTCGGATCGAATGCGCCGTGCTTTTTGCAAAACTCAATGACCGAATCAAAAACACCCGCATAGTTGCGGTCTGGGATCATGAATTTGGTATCTTTTTGCTTACCATCTGGTCCCCACATTTGACCTGATGCACGTATTGCAGCTGGCATTGATGCGTCGATAATAACATCGCTTGGAACGTGCAAGTTTGTGATGCCGCGGTCAGAGTCAACCATTGCTATATCAGGACGAGTACCATAAACCGCTTGGATATCTGCTTCTATTTCAGCTTTTTCATCTGCTGGCAATGACGATATTTTATCGTACACATCACCTAAGCCGTTTTTAACATCAATACCAAGCTTAGCAAATGTATCACCATGCTTAGCAAATACATCTTTATAGAATACTTCAACAGCGTGACCAAATATAACCGGATCCGACACTTTCATCATGGTTGCTTTCATATGCAGTGAGAGCAAAACGTCTTGTTCCTTCGCTGCTTCAATCTCTTTATCAAAAAAGCTAACTAAAGCATTCTTGCTCATCACTGATGCATCAATGACTTCTTTATCTAATAACGAGACCTTTTCTTTGAGTGTTGTAACGGTGCCGCTCGCGTCGACAAATTCAATGCGCACATCTTGCGCGCCAGAAACAGTTGTTGATTTTTCACTTCCGTAAAAATCCCCCGATTGCATATGCGAAACGTGAGACTTCGAATCAGGCGCCCATGCCCCCATTGAGTGTGGATTGATGCGGGCATACTGTTTTACTGAAGCAGGCGCTCGGCGGTCAGAGTTACCTTCACGTAAAACAGGGTTTACTGAAGAACCTAATACTTTTGCGTAGGTTGCTTTTATGGTTTTTTCTTCTTCAGTTTTTGCTTCTTCTGGATAGTTTGGTAAAGCATAACCTTTAGCACGCAGTTCTTTTAACGCTGCTTGAAGCTGGGGTATTGAGGCACTGATATTAGGTAGTTTTATGATATTAGCTTCAGGTGTCTTAGCAAGTTCACCAAGTTCAGCAAGATCATCACCAATACGTTGTTCTTCAGTTAAATAATCGGGGAAATTTGCAATGATTCTGCCAGCTAAAGAAATATCACGAGTTTCAACATCAATACCTGAAGAGGCAGTAAATGCCTTGATGATCGGCAAAAGTGATTGCGTGGCTAAAGCCGGAGCTTCATCGGTAATGGTGTAAATAATCTTGGATGTATCAGTAGTCATTAAAATTCCTAATGCTTGTTAACTGTAAAATAAAATAACGAGTCTGTTTGAATGCAATGTTGTTAGATTACAATCAAAAATTAATCATTATTAAATGAAATCATGCATGCATGAAAATCTGAGACGCGCATTTTAAAGGAATTTAAACCATTTTTATATAGGAATAGGTTTATTTGAGGGTGACATCGTAACTCATCAGATGAGATCAACCGATTTAACTGATGATTAGGTCAAACCAATTGACCAACTATCCACGTGTTCAGAGTTTATTGTAAAAAAACTACACCATCAAATTTACAGGTTTAACTTTTGCTAGAAAAAATCAATCAATTTAAGTATCTTGCGGACACAAATGCTTGTAATTGAGATACAAATGAACTGCCACTGCTGTAGCAATCGCCAATTTTCAGAATGCTGTGAACCCGTAATAAGAAATAACAGTGCCCAGCGTCCCGAGCAACTTATGCGGTCTAGGTACTCTGCTTACGTAGTCAAAAACTATGATTATATTTTAACAACTTATGCTCCTGTTCAACAACAGAAACTAAGTTTGCAGGCGCTACGTGAGAATTCAGAAAACACTAAATGGTTGCAGCTTGAGGTGTTAGATACGATAGAAAGTGATGACGTCGGAACAGTTGAGTTTATTGCTACTTACAACATTGACGGCGATTTTTTTGCCATGCATGAACTTTCTAGTTTCATTAAGCAAGATGGTAATTGGTATTATACGACCGGCCTTACAAAAGAGAAAAGCGGAAAAATTACACCGACTCGAAACGATCCCTGTCCATGTGGCAGTGGCAAGAAATACAAAAAGTGCTGTCTTGCATAAGTGCTGTCTTACATAAATCCTATTTTGCATAAGTGTCGTTACACAAAGGGTCTAGTCGTCGAGATTTTCAAAGGCACCCTTTTGTAAAAACGCAATAACTTGCTCAATGACAGCGGGATTGCGCATCATAAATGTATGCGTTACGGGCATAACAACATGGTCTGTCATACCTTCGAGCTTTGAACTTTCCACCGATACTTTTCCGTCATTGGGTTCCGGTAGCATTGTGGATAACACTAAATTAATACTGCGTGATCCAGCAATAATACCGACTTCAAAATGTGCTGGTCCCAATTGATTCGGCAAGCTATTCTTGGTCGCTGATAGCTGCAGACCAGCCGGGCCATTAACGGTTTTAAAACCGGGTAACTTTTGTAGAATATCCACAACTTCACTGCCAGAATTTGGTGGACCCAACATAACTACCCTGCCAAGATTTTGCATATCATGTTTACGCAAAAATTGACGAACCAAAATGCCGCCCATGGAATGCGTGACAAAATGAATTGTATTTTGCCGCTGCACTGTTTGTATGGCGTTTCCGATACTCCACTCTGCCAACGATTCAATATCGTGTTTTGTTGAAGGGTAATCGACGTTAACAACTTCATAGCCTTGCTTAACTAGCGCTTTTTCAAGCTTATGCATGGAAGACGCATTTCTAGCTAAGCCGTGCAGCAGGATCACAGCTTCGTTTTTAACAATTTCGCTTTTAACCATGTGCTGATAGAAACGCGAAGAAAAATGTAAATGGAGCGCTTATTTCAAGCATAGTTTGCTTCCTTACCATCGCATACAGCGAGCGGCTGCTTAGCTCTGTTGTCGTGTTGTTGCAATATAGCGCAGCGAAAGTATGGCGTCCTCACAGTGTGACGACACTATAAAATATTCAGCGGCGCAAAACTTTTTACCAAATCATCCACGGCTTTCATTTGTGACAAGTAGCCTTCCAACTTATCAAGAGGCAATGCACACGGGCCGTCACATTTAGCTTCATCAGGGTTAGGGTGAGATTCAATAAACAAACCAGCAATCCCAAGCGCCATGCCACTGCGCGCGAGTTCAGCGGCTTGCTGCCTGCGGCCTCCCGCAGAGTCGCTGCGACCCCCAGGTTGCTGCAATGCGTGCGTGGCATCAAAAATAACAGGCGCCATGGTTTTCATTTCGTCCATGCCCAACATATCAACAATCAGGTTATTGTATCCGTAACAGGAACCTCGCTCGCACAACAGAATTTTTTCATTTCCCGCCTCTGCAAACTTAGTAATAATGTGACGCATTTCGTGGGGGGCTAAAAATTGCGGTTTTTTAACATTAATTACCGCGTTGGTTTTTGCCATTGCCACCACAAGATCGGTTTGGCGGGCTAAAAATGCAGGAAGCTGAATAACATCGACCACTTCAGCTACTGGCGCCGCCTGAAAAGGCTCATGAACATCAGTAATAATCGGTACATGAAACTGGCTTTTGATTTCTTCAAAAATTCTCAAGCCTTCTTCTAAGCCAGGTCCACGATACGAATTTACAGAGCTTCTGTTTGCTTTATCAAATGATGCCTTAAACACATATGGAATACCCAACTTAGTAGTCACTTCCTTATATTTTTCAGTAATTTGCATAGCCAAATCACGTGATTCTAAAACATTCATGCCACCAAAAAGAACAAATGGCGCATTATTATCGACGGTGAGATCGTGTACTTTTACTTGTGTAATCAAAACAGCGTAATCCTAGGGTCATTGAGTCAAATTGTAGATTATAAATAACGTAAAACAGAGGCGATGCTAATGGATATTCTGCGTCTAGCAAAGCTCCGTAATAAAGCCCATCTCCTATGCCAAAAACGAAAACGGCTGTTTAGAAAATGCAACCGATGCTGTTAGCATCAACCAAATAACGGCGCAAACAAAACCGATAACTCGCGAACGGTTTGTTTTCGCCCATTTTAATGCAAAAAATCCTGACACAATATACATAATGACACCGATCACTTTACTGGCAACCCAACCATCTACTTCCACCATACTAGAGAGTGTTAATAACCAAATAGCGGTTCCCAGTAGCACCGTATCTACAACGTGCGGTGTTATTTTAAGCCACTTCTGTTGTAATATATTACTGCCCTTTAGCGTCAGCGCAAAGCGGAATGAGAAAAACGCGAGGCTTATCACCACTGCGGCTACGTGAATATGCATTGCTGCTTGATACATGTCGTTGTCCTTTTTTATTTTTATTGAACTGTTGTTCGTCGTTTTAAATATTCAGCCCGTGATTAAAACATCCAACGTCCTAACGTAGCTCGATCCAATCCGCTTAAATCTTTGTTCGTCGTCACTTCTTTGTAACCCGCTTCATTCAAAAGTTCTTGAATAACTTCAGCTTGTTCATGTCCGTGCTCAAGCAACAAATAGCCAGCCGCATTCAGAAATTGGGGAGCGCGCAAGATAATATGCCTGATGTCATCCAAACCGTCTACACCAGAAGTTAGTGCGCTGTCAGGTTCAAAACGAACGTCTCCTTGCTGAAGCCAGCTAGAACTTGCTTCTACATAAGGCGGGTTTGAAACAATTAAATCGAAGCGCTTCGTTTCTGGCACAGCTGAAAACCAATCACTTAAGAAAAAATCGACCTTCAGTTGGTTCAAACGAGCATTCGCGTTTGCAAGTTCAACTATTTCACTTTTAAAATCACATCCCGTTACACTCCACTGTGGACATTCTGATTTTATTGCAAGGGCAATCGCGCCTGTTCCTGTGCCTAGGTCGAGTATGCTAGCGTCTTTTACTAGTGATAGTGATACTGCAGTTTCAACTATAACTTCTGAGTCAGCGCGAGGAATTAGGGTCTGCTCTGACACTTTCAAATTGAGGGTCCAGAACGGCTGATGACCAACGATATATGCTACTGGAACTCCAGATATACGTTTACTCAGCATCGTTGATAGTGCCTTCTTAGCGCTGTCACAAAGTTTTTCATCGCTTTGTGTGATCAGCTGCATAGATGTTTTGTCGAATGCTTGTTCTACAAAAATCGACGCTTCAAGGATAGGCTCATTAAAAGTCAGGTTTTCTTGGTGTTCCGCTAGTAACTTTCGACTAGCGGACAAAGCATCCGCAATGGTGATGCATTCGTTAATGATCTCAGTGATGACGCTAAGGTCTCTTGCGCTGGCATCATTGAATTGTATATCATTATCGTTAAGCATCGCTTACGAACTAATACTCGTCAGACAATGAGGCGAGCATGTCCGCTTGGTGTTCTTGGCGAATAGGCTCCATTAATGCGCCTAAATCACCCGCAATTACGTCATCTAATTTATATAATGTTAAGTTAATTCTATGGTCAGTCACACGGCCCTGCGGGAAGTTGTAGGTGCGTATCCGCTCCGACCGATCGCCGCTGCCTACAAGGATTTTTCTGGTGCTGGCCTCTTCGGCGTTACGTTTGTCTTCTTCAATCTTATTCAAGCGAGCTTGCAGTACTGACATGGCTTTCGCCCTATTTTTATGCTGCGAACGCTCATCCTGGCATTCCACCACAACGCCAGTGGGTATATGTGTAAGTCTGATTGCAGAATCAGTTTTGTTGACGTGCTGACCACCGGCTCCGGACGCTCTGAACGTATCCACGCGAAGGTCCGCGGGATTAATCTCAATCGCCTGCGATTCAGGAACTTCAGGTAAAACAGCAACAGTGCAGGCTGATGTATGAATACGTCCTTGAGATTCCGTTTCCGGTACACGCTGAACGCGATGCCCGCCGGATTCAAACTTCATTACACCGTAAGCGCCATCACCGCTTATATTAACGATTATTTCTTTATAACCACCGTGATCACCTTCATTAGCGCTGATCAACTCTAGTTTCCAGCCTTTCGTTTCAGCATAACGGCTGTACATACGGAACAGATCGCCTGCAAATATAGCCGCTTCATCACCGCCAGCACCTGCGCGAATTTCTAAGAAACAGCTGTTGTCGTCGTTAGGATCTGTCGGCAAGAGCAATATTTGCAAGCTAGTTTCTAGCGTTTCGACACGTGCCTTGCTGTCTTTAAGCTCCTCTTGTGCCATTTCTTTCATTTCTGGATCGTTTTCCTGCAGCATTTCTAGCGCAGACTCAACGTCCTTTTGCGCCGATTGATAGCTGCCAAACTGCTTCACAACTTCTTCTAATTGGGAATATTCTTTGGACAAATTACGGAATTTTTCTTGATTACCAATGACACTCGCATCGCCTAATAACGCTTGAACTTCTTCAAAGCGTTCAACCAACGATTCTAATTTATGCACTACGGACTGTTTCATTGTTTTCCTGTTTTTCTTTTCACTGTGCCTTCTAATCCTAGTGCTTTTGCTAAAAACTTTAGATTATCATCGTCGGACAGCTTACTAGCCTGTTGCAAAGCCTTTGTAGGCCCGTGCAACATCGCTTGGGTTAACTTGAAGGCTAATTCTTTCATAGCCTCATCTGGCGCAATGCCATCATCAATTTGTTTCAATGCTTTTTGCAGAGCATCATCGCGGGTTTTCTCCGCTTTTTCACGATAATTTTTTATTAAATCAACATTTTGGTAATGCTGCTGCCAGTAGCCGTAGCTGGCAACCATGCCACCAATCATGTGTTCAGCCTGTTGCGCTGCAACGCCCCTATTCGCCACGTTTTGTTCTACAATATTCTGTAAGTCATCCACCGTATACAAATACGCATCATCTAACTCACCCACTTCGTTTTCAATATCTCGAGGAACGGCTAAATCAATCAACAGCATTGGTTTATGCTTTCTCGCTTTAAGCGCTGTCGCCACTGTACTTCTACTGATAAGCGGCAGTGAACTCGCTGTTGAACTAATCACAATATCTGCTTGCGCCAAATGCTCTGGTATTTGACTGATAGTAATAGCTGTACCCTGCAAGCTGTCGGCTAATTTACTCGCTCGAGAAAGTGTTCTATTCGCCACAGTAATCGACTTTGCTTGGACATCAACCAAGTGTTTAGCAACGAGCTCAATCGTTTCTCCTGCGCCAATAAGTAGCACATTACTCTTTGTTAACTTTGAAAATATTTGTTTTGCTAGTTGAACTGCCGCGAATGCCACAGAAACCGCATTTGCGCCAATTTCAGTCTCAGTACGCACTTGTTTTGCGACTGAAAAAGTCGACTGAAATAACTTTTCAAATTCAATACTGATTTTACCCGCGTTTTTTGCTTCAGTATACGCCTGCTTCACCTGTCCTAAGATTTGCGGCTCACCAACAATTAAAGAATCCAGTCCGCATGCAACCCGCATGAGATGATTAATAGCATCGTCTCCCTGCTTCACGTATATATGCTGTAGAACAGTCTCTCGGTCAGTTTGATGAAAGTCAGCCAACCACTGCGATAATTTTTCAATATCGTCAGGCTGATTAGCTTTTATATAAACCTCTGTTCTATTACATGTGGATAATATCACCACTTGTTCAGTGCTCGTATGTTGCGGGCATGATTGCAGTGCATGCGCAAGTTTGTCCGGAGAAAAAGCAACTTTTTCCCGTAACTTTACTGGTGCAGACTTATGATTAATCCCGAGCGCAATGATGGTCATTTAAAAAAGGTAGTGATGCCTAATTGACTAAGTTCGCGGCATTGTACGAAAAAGCGTATATGATTGAAAGAAATTGAGATTAAAGAATTAATCGAAGGTGGGCGTATTTCTGTGTATTTTATCTTTTTTCAAAAAAGTCTGCCGCCATATTTGGCTTTTCATCTGACGTAAGTTCATCATTAACAACTTACAAAGGCTGGCGAAGCACCGCGCTAATCAACAGCAATTAATAACCAACATTGGCAACGTCCTCATTTAATTGGTTAGCTAATTTAATTTAGGCAGCAAAAGTGCTAGTCTTCTGTTGATTGATTTTACTCAAGGCGATTCAGTGCTCACCTCTTGCTCCTATAACGTTTTCGGTGTCTGTCTTTTTTTGCTGTTACTTAGCGGATGTCAGACTACTCATCATATAGATAACCGACAAGAAATTGATATGTCGGCTGGCTATCTTCAGCTGCCAAATCAAGAAAAACTGAGGTTGATGAGTCATTGGGAACTGACCGGTAAAATTGCAGTAATAACCCCCGAAGAACGCACAAGCGCTTATCTAAATTGGCAGCAAGCAAGTCAAAGCATTGATTTTAAGCTAAGCAATTTTATTGGCGTATCGTTGTTAAATTTAAGCTACGACGGAAGTGTTGCGCGCCTAGAGGCTGATGGTGAAAAATATGAAGACGAATCGACCGAAACACTAATTTACAGAACGACTGGGTGGACACTGCCGCTTGATAACTTACCTCAGTGGATTAAAGCATTAGCAAATGAAGAAGATCAGATTGTGCTAAATGAGAGCGGTCTGCCTGAACGTATCCAACCTACTTGTGCGACTTGCTTTGGTTGGGAAATCACCTACAGCCAATACAAACAAGTACAAGGCGTATGGTTGCCGTTTTCTGTTGAAGTTAATAACCCAATTAAGCAAACTCGAATAAAATTTAAGGTCAATCAGTGGCAGAGAAAATAAAATGGTATCCAAGCCCAGCAAAGCTCAATCTGTTTTTACATATTAACGGACGCTATGAAAATGGATATCATCAGCTCCAAAGCTTATTTCAGTTATTGGATTACGGAGATGATATTGGCTTTGTCATTAACACGAAGAATGAAATTAATATAGCCGAGCAAATATTAGGCGTACCTGAGCATGAAAACTTAGTGTACAGAGCCGCCATCGCACTGAAATCCTACACCGCAGAAAAGTCAGGTTGCACACTTCATATTAATAAAAGATTACCTTTGGGTGGTGGGATCGGTGGAGGTTCTTCAAACGCAGCCACGGTATTGCTTGTTCTGAATCAACTTTGGAACTGTAATCTAAACACCCAAGCCTTAGCCGACATTGGATTAACCCTGGGTGCTGATGTTCCTATTTTCGTGCACGGCTACACCGCATTTGCGGAGGGTGTCGGCGACATATTAGTACCAACGAATATTCCTCAAAAATGGTACTTGGTAGCAACGCCCAACGTATCAATATCAACCAAGGCCATTTTTACATCGATTGATTTACCGCGGAACACGCCGAAGATTGATGTCAAAACATACTGTTTCGAAGAAACCCACAACGATTGTCAAACTTTAGTGGCGAAAACGAATAAGGATGTTGCAAATTTATTACAGTGGTTGGTACACTACGCACCGTCCCGGATGACTGGAACAGGTGCAAGTGTTTTTGCCGTTTTCGATGCGAAAGAAGACGCAGACAAGGTTCTCCACTTGCTACCTGAATGTTACACTGGGTTTGTTGCTGAAGGCGTTAACCGGTCAGGTTTGCATATCGCTTTAGGTCTCTAACAAAGTTAATATCCAGCTCTTGGACAAGCTGAAACCTTATTGGGGTATAGCCAAGTTGGTAAGGCAGCGGGTTTTGATCCCGCCATTCGTAGGTTCAAGTCCTGCTACCCCAGCCACCATCTAAACAACGCACTGAGGATTATCTTGTGCCTGATATGAAGCTTTTTGCAGGAAATGCTGTACCTGAACTCGCCCAGAAAGTCGCCGAACGTTTATACACTAAATTAGGAAATGCCAGTGTTGGTCGTTTTAGTGATGGTGAAATTTGCGTAGAAATTCATGAAAACGTGCGTGGTTCTGACGTTTTTATTATTCAGTCTACTTGCGCACCAACGAATGATAACTTGATGGAATTAATCGTGATGATTGATGCCTTTCGTCGCGCTTCCGCCGGCCGCATAACTGCTGTTATTCCTTATTTTGGTTATGCGCGTCAAGACCGACGAGTCCGTTCAGCGAGGGTTCCAATTACCGCGAAGGTAGTTGCTGACTTCCTATCAAACGTTGGCGTAGATCGTGTGCTGACGATCGATTTACACGCAGAGCAGATTCAAGGGTTCTTTGATGTACCGGTAGACAATGCCTTCGGTACACCTATTTTACTTGATGACATGTTCCAACGTGATTTTGTTCGACCAATCGTGGTTTCTCCAGATATCGGTGGTGTTGTAAGAGCACGGGCAACTGCGAAGTTGTTAAATGACTCGGACTTAGCAATTATCGATAAACGTCGACCGAAAGCAAATGTTGCCCAGGTAATGAACATCATCGGTGACGTAAAAGGTAGAGACTGTATTATTGTCGACGACATGATTGACACCGGTGGAACCCTAGCGAAAGCTGCGGAAGCACTAAAAGAACATGGCGCGGCAAGAGTTTTTGCGTATGCGACACATGCAATATTTTCTGGCAACGCTGTGCAAAACTTACGAGACTCTGTAATTGACGAAATTATCATTACTGACAGTATCCCACTTAGCGCAGAAATGAGAGCATTGAAGAAAGTGAAGCAATTGTCACTTTCAGAGATGTTAGCAGAAACGATTCGACGAATTAGCAATGAAGAGTCTATCTCTGCAATGTTTGAATACTAAATTTTAGCGCGCTTTTAAAAGCCGCAGAACGTTAATGAAGTGACCCACTTTATGGGGGTGACGTCATTAACGTTCTGCGGCTTTTTTGTTTATTAACTTAAACGAACGAGTCATCTGAAAATACCACAACCTTCCTTTTTTTGGCGCAAACTATGATATCAACCTGAGGCTAATAATAGTAAGATGTCGTCACCGCCAATTAGGCCAACTTACGTTTTAAGGACGGAACAATATGTCAGCATCAACGGTTTCTATCACCCGCTTATTAGTGGTAGGTGTTATGTTATCGGGCTGCGGAGGAAAGACCGAAAAGGAAGACTCTGCGCTCAATTCTTCAAGTGAAATAAGCCAAGCCAATCCATCAGATCTATCGGATGATAAAAAAACACAAGCATCTACAAAAAGTGCTTACGACCAAGCAATTGAACTTGGATTGAGTGATGATATGCAACAACTTAGCCGTGATAAATCAAAATTACTAACGTTAAAAGGCCAAATTTTATTTCAAGAGATTGAAGGTGGTTTTTTTGGTTTTGTTGATGAAAAGGGAAATAAGTACACCCCTATTGGAATGGATAAAAAGTATTTGAGACACGGATTAATTATCGAATTAAGTGGTCAAACATTACCCGACATGATTACAACAACCCAGTTTGGTGAGGCGATTAAAGTTGAAAGCGTCTCGATTATAGATGAATCAAAAGCTGCAAAGCCAGGACGCCCAGAGTTTACGAAAAAAGATATATAACATGTTCTTAGCTAGTATTTATTTGCGACTTAGCCACTCAAATCATGCACAAAATTTAGACGTCAAGGATACAAACATTATCCCGCAATTCCTGTGGTACAAATAAAACGTTCGGGTTTCAGTATGATTTAGGCTATCAGGGGGCAAATTTACGTTGTTTGTTAATAATCTCAGTGCTAGAATATGGCGCCCGTTTTAGTACGGGCTTTTGTTTTTTACTGCGTTGTATTCTACATTCAACTTGTTTTATGTGAGGCGTTTTGCCTGCCGTAAGCCAATTAAATTAGATTACGGCATATAAAAAGTAACTAACAACAACGTACTCGATTTGGTCGCGAAATCGAGTTTATTAAACTAATAAATTTGGAGACATAACATGTCTGACGCAATTTTCACATTGGATGCAACTATCCGAACTGACCTAGGGAAAGGTGCGAGCCGCCGCCTTCGTCTTCAGGATAAAGTGCCTGCAATCGTATACGGTGGTGATGAAGCACCTGTATCTATTACGCTTGATCATAATAAAGTGATCCAAGCACAAGATTTCGAAGCTTTTTACTCACACGTGTTGACTATCAACATCGATGGTAAAAAAGTAGAAGCGCTTGTAAAAGATATGCAACGCCACCCTTATAAACCAAAAGTAACTCACATCGATTTCCAACGTGTTATTGCTGGTCAAGCGTTAACTACTAGCGTTCCTATTCACTTTATTAACGAAGCTGAATCTGATGCAATTAAACTAAACGGTGGTCACGCTGAGCATCATATGAACGAAATCGAAATTACTTGTTTGCCTAAAAACTTACCAGAATATATCGAAGTTGATTTGAAAAGCGTTGAAATTGGTCAAACAGTTCACTTGTCAAACGTTACCTTCCCTAAAGGCGTTGAGTCTGTAGAGTTAGGCAAAGGCGAAGAGCATGATTTGGCAGTTGTTACTGTTAAAACGGCTAAAGGCCCTAGCGTTGAAGATAATGCTGAAGGTGAAGCAGACACTACTGCGGAATAATCAGTTTGTCTGACATTCGTCTAATCGTGGGCCTGGGTAATCCAGGCCCCGAATATAAAAACACTCGGCACAATGCGGGTGCTATGTTTGTTGAAAGCTTAGCTTCAAGATTTAACTGCCCTTTAAAGTTTGAAAGTAAGTTTTTTGGTTTTACCGGTCGCTTTACTTTACACGGTCAAGACATCCGATTACTCATTCCGACAACCTTCATGAATAGAAGTGGTCAAGCCGTTGCTGCATTAGCTAACTTCTACAAAATAGAGTATACCCAACTATTAGTTGCGTACGACGAACTCGACTTTGAGCCAGGCATCGCAAAATTCAAAATAGGTGGAAGCTCAACCCAGAATGGTATTCGCGACATTGTCGCCAACCTAGCCAATCAGCGAGAGTTTTTGCGCTTGAGAATAGGCATTGGCCATCCTGGTCACAAAGGTAAAGTGACGGGCCATGTTTTAGGCAAAGCATCACAAGCTGAACAGGAAAAAATAGATGCTGCTGTAGATGAAGCCATACGTTGCACAGACATTTTGATTAAACAAGATTTGGTCTCTGCTACGCAGCGTCTGCACTCTTTTAAAGCGGATTAAATATTATTTGGTATTGCGTATAGCGCGGTACTTCTCAAGCAATAGATATTAAAGGACAACGAATATGGGTTTCAAATGTGGCATTGTCGGCCTTCCGAATGTAGGTAAATCTACCCTTTTTAATGCATTGACTAAAGCAGGCATCGAAGCAGCCAACTTTCCATTTTGCACCATTGAGCCTAATACCGGCGTCGTGCCGGTTCCTGATGAACGTTTAACTGCATTAGCAGAAATAGTGAAACCTCAGCGTGTTATTCCTACTACTATGGAGTTCGTAGATATTGCAGGCCTGGTAGCCGGTGCATCTAAAGGTGAAGGTTTAGGTAACAAGTTCTTAGCTAATATTAGAGAAACCGATGCTATTGGGCATGTTGTTCGTTGTTTTGACGACGAAAACATTATTCATGTCGCCGGAAAAGTAGATCCACAGGAAGATATTGATGTTATCAATACCGAACTCGCCCTTTCAGATTTAGAAACTGCAGAAAAAGCAGTGCTTCGTGTTGGTAAGCGCGCAAAGAGTGGCGATGCTGACGCTAAGTTTGAATTAAAAGTGCTAGAAAAGTTACTACCGCACTTAAATGAAGGGGTGTTGCTGCGTTCTGTTGAACTTAGTAAAGAAGAAAACGCTGCCATTTCTTATATGAACTTCTTAACGTTGAAACCTACCATGTATATTGCGAACGTTAACGAAGAAGGTTTCGAAAACAATCCATACCTTGATAAAGTTCGGGCGATTGCTGAAGCAGAAGGCGCTATTGTCGTTAGCGTTTGCGCAGCAATTGAATCAGATATTGCCGAACTAGATGAAGAAGAAAAAGCGGAATTTATGACCGAACTAGGGTTGACAGAGCCTGGTTTAAATCGCGTGATCCGGGCTGGTTATAGCCTCTTGACGCTTGAGACGTATTTTACAGCTGGTGTAAAGGAAGTACGCGCTTGGACTTACCCTATCGGTTCAACTGCACCGCAAGGTGCTGGTAAAATTCACACTGATTTTGAAAAAGGTTTCATCCGCGCTGAAATTATTGGCTATGACGATTATATTGCGTGTAAAGGTGAATCTGGCGCCAAAGACGCTGGCAAATGGCGTTTAGAAGGCAAAGAATACATTTTAAAAGATGGTGACATAATACACTTTAGATTTAATGTGTAAAAAGCGTCTAGCCGACGTTTACCAAAGTTAATGTCGGCTATTATTCATTTCTGTTAAATCATACCCCAACCGCGCTTCACCTCCAACGATTTTTCACGCCGCATAATGTGTAACGTATTTCACACCCACTACAAAACCAAAATGCCAGATCCGCCGTATCAACGCCACCTTATCGAAATAAGGCTTACTTCGGTCAGCCTGTTTTACCTTGATAGCTTTGGTACAAAAAAATATGAAAACGCAGCTTCCTTTATTACCGGGTGAAAGCGCATTGCCCAGTGCGCCAAATATCATGCTGGACGACGGTACAAACTGTATACCGCAGCACTATTTGTCTTATCATCACACAAAAGACTCAGTGGAAGATATCGTGGCTGAAATAAGCTACGACCCGAACTATCTTCTCTTTGTTGATGAGGACAATGGAGGCATATTCATTCAAGTCGGTATCATTGGCGTAGATAACTATCTAAATAAACAATCACAAGGAAACCTAAAAATCGTTTATGGGCGACGCTGGCGTGTTGAACCCCTGCTTCCCTCTTCAGAAATTATACAGACTGCTTTCTTAGCATTGATGAAGGCAAGAGAACATGAGGTGCGAGAGCTCATCAAATACAATGACAACAACAAGGTAACAACCCCCTTTAGTTGCCATCATGACTTACCATTAATGGCGATGTCGCGCAAAACCGATACAAATGATGAGAGTGCTGAGATAAGTGATACAAAGCTCAAAGACGTATTGGTTAAATTGCAATACGATGGCGGTCACTTCGAGCTTACTCAGGTTGTGCCTCTCAATGTTGAACAGCAGCTTATTACACTTGAGTATAAAAAATCAGAGGCGACAAAACTGCCTGAATTAGTAACGCTAGACAGGCTAAATATTATCATTGAAGAATCAACTGAAAATGCATTTTTATTTAGTCTTATGGATGCACTGCTGCACATGAGCAACCGTCATGTTGAAGAAAATTTCACGTTTAAGACCTTTGCACGTTTTTCAAGAAAAAACAGCATTGCAAAGATAAGTGATTTATCAGCCAAAACCCGACACAAAGGTCTTACGGAGAGTGATGCAAACTTCGCCGTCATGTTTAAACAAAGTAATTACGAAACCGACGAAACCAGAGTTCCTAGATTATCAGACTCTGTACTAGGACAAAAACTCACACGGCAGATGCAAAATTTCAATATAGAAACCGGCATATTACCGAAAAAACGCCCTTAACATTGCTCATTATTTGGCTTTCTTGATTATTTTGTGTCCAACCAGTTATTTCATGCAAAAAAGGGGTTGACGACCTCACTTCAACTAAGCATAATACGCGCCACTCTGAGACAGACAAGCGCTGTTTGGAGTGATAGGATGGCTACGTAGCTCAGCTGGTTAGAGCACATCACTCATAATGATGGGGTCGCAGGTTCGAGTCCCGCCGTAGCCACCAATTCACCTATTAGTAATAATAGGTGACTGTGATATGCGGGAGTGGTGGAATTGGTAGACACGCTGGATTTAGGTTCCAGTGCTTCACGGCGTGAGAGTTCAAGTCTCTCCTTCCGCACCAAAAACTGTTGGGGTATAGCCAAGTTGGTAAGGCAACGGGTTTTGATCCCGTCATTCGTAGGTTCGAGTCCTGCTACCCCAGCCAAACAGTTTTTAAAAGCTCACAAGTTTGAGTTGTAATTTAAAGCATCCTTGATTACTCTTGGGGTATAGCCAAGTTGGTAAGGCAACGGGTTTTGATCCCGTCATTCGTAGGTTCGAGTCCTGCTACCCCAGCCAAATTTCACGAACGCCGGTTTATCCGGCGTTTTTGCGTTTTAAAGGAAAAGAAAATTGTTACTTGACTCAATCACCAAGAACCAAAGCCTCAGTACAGAACTTTCAGACCTGTTTTCTCAGCTATTTTTTAACACTAGTCAGGCAATTAATGCCACCGTTGAGTTTATTAACATGGTGCTATGGGGTGATGGGCAAGTTCTTATCTACATGCTCTTGATCGCAGGCGTTTGGTTTACGGTTAAACTCAAATTCATACAATTACTCGACTTCAAACATATGTTTTCGCTGTTGAAAGGCAGTGGTAAAAGTGACACTTCGGGGATCAGTTCATTCCAAGCCCTTTGTACAAGCTTGTCAGCGAGGGTGGGTACCGGAAACTTAGCCGGCGTCGCTGTGGCTATATCCTTAGGTGGTGCTGGCGCCATATTTTGGATGTGGGTCATTGCACTTCTCGGCATGGCCACAGGATATGCTGAAAGTGTTCTTGGTCAAGTCTATAAAATAAAAGATGAGAACGGCGAATATAGAGGCGGGCCGGCCTACTATATCAAACAAGGGTTAAATAATTCATGGTTCGCGGTTTTATTTGCCCTATGTTTATTTTTTGGCTACGGATTTGTATTTTCAGCGGTTCAAGCAAATACCATCACTGACGCTCTTAGTAATAGCTATGGCATCGAAACCTTTCATTCGGGATTGGTGATTATCACTCTAGCGGGTTTAATCGTGATTGGGGGTTTACGGGCGATTGCTCGATTTGCCGAATGGATTGTGCCATTTATGGGTATCGCATACGTTTTAGTTGCCCTTGTTATTACCATTATCAATATCCAATTATTGCCTGACGTCATCATAGATATCGTTAAATCTGCTTTCGGCTTACAAGAAGCAGGAGCCGGTGCATTTGCCGCCGCAGTGAAGAACGGCATACAGCGTGGTTTATATTCTAACGAGGCGGGTTCCGGCAGTGTGCCGCATGCCGCAGCAAGTGCTTCTCCCCACCCTAACCACCCTGTGTCTCAGGGTTACATACAAATGCTCGGTGTATTTATCGATACAATGGTTTTGTGTACTTGCACTGCTTTCATCATATTGCTCGCCGGTCATGGCAACGATATTGGTCAAATGGAAGGTATTCGCTTAACCCAAACTTCGATGGAAAGTCATCTCGGCGCATACGGAGGCGATTTTGTTGCTGCCGCTATTAGCTTATTTGCATTTACCTCAGTGGTGGCTAACTACGCTTATGGGGAAAGTAATTTACATGTGTTTAAATTAGACAACAAATATGGCCGAGCTTTTTATACAACGGGTTATCTAGCTATGATTTTATGGGGTTCAATGGCTGCAGTACCTAAAGTTTGGGCAATGGCAGATATGGCGTTAGGCTTAATGACCGTCGTAAATATTATCGCTATCGTTTTACTTACACCAACTATTGTCGCGGTTACAAAAGACTACAATGAAAAACGCAAGAACCAAGCGAAAATGGATTTTGTTGAAGCTGATTGCAACATTCAAGGCAGTACAGAAGACAAGATCTGGAAATAAGGACAAATATTCTGTTGGTGAGCTAGCTAAATAGAAGATGCTCACCAATAGTTAATATTAGCTACTTATCAACTCATTTCATATAAAGCGCCTTAACGTATAACTATTACATACATACCAACTTACATGTACATGAAGAGCTGAATAACCAGTAAAATAACAATAAGTGGTATGACCCACTTCATAAACTTTGCTTGAGTTTCAGGCGATATTCTCATTTTTGACTTCTCAAGCATTGGAACGATAATAATTAAGGCCATAAACAACACCGCCAAAATACCTAAAACTGCCATAACTATTTCCTTATTTAATGTCTAATGTTTAACGATAGTGCGTTAATTGCGCACTTTATTTCTATTTTTTGCTCTGTGTAATATAACAAGAGTAATAATGGTAGCGTCTATTGCTATTCAATACCCATCGCGTATTTCAACGCTTTTTTCTTAATGGGTCCTGCCTTATTGGCAACTCGAACAGCGAAATTACGGAGCAATTTTAGCGTCCCAACATCATTACTGAACGTTTGATAAAATACATCCATCGCAGTCATCATCAGCAAATTTGGTGTTCGTCTCTTATTTTCATATTCACGCAGTGCCTCTTTGTTCGATTCAGTAATGGGTTTGTTTTTGATCGCTTCCACTAATGCTTCAACGTCTTTAAAGCCAAGATTCACTCCTTGTCCTGCCAATGGATTTATTTGATGAGCTGCATCTCCGATTAGTACCACGTTGTTTCGCCAATATTGATTAGCATGCATCCGACGCAATGGAAAACTGGTTTTATCTATTACCGTGAAGTCGCCTAAACTCGATGGAAAGCGAGCTAAAACCGCATTTTTAATCTCGTCAATGCTGCTGTTTCGAATATCTTGGCTGGTTGCTGAATCCGCATACCAAACTAAATTTGCATAACCATCAAACAAAGGGAGGAACGCAATGGGCCCCTTTGGTGTAAATTGCTGCCATGTGGCAGACTCAAATTCAGTCATCATTTTTACTAATAAAACATTCGCTTGCTGTTCGTATTGCCAACCGGTGACCCCTATATTAGTTTCTTCGCGCAACTGTGAGTTACCTCCGTCTGCAGCAATTAGCGTACGCGCCTGAACATGAACGCCGTTATCTAGCGTTATGCAGCTGCCTGAAATACTAACATCCACTGCTTTAGCATAGACTACTTGGATATTATCAGCATGCTCTGTTTCGAGCGTCTCCAATAGCGCCAGTTGCAATATTCGGTTTTCAACAAAATGACCCAAATAATTTTCACCTATTTGAGAGGCTTCAAAATGCAAAGGACTAGCCGGGTTTTCCCAAACAGAAAGGCGTTGATATTGTTGACATCGCATAGCCAATATCCTGTCCCACACATTGTAGCTTTGCAAAAGACGCTGACTACATCGGTTTAAGGCCGACACTCTTAGATCAGGTAAACTCTCACTGTTGAATGGTTCGGGCTCGTGAGCTTCTATTACTGCGACTTTATATCCTAATCGCGACAAGCCAATAGCCATAGCTCCACCGACCATGCCGCCACCAAAAATACAATAATCTGCGATTATGTCCATGCGTTCTCACTTTTTCTGCCGTTACAAATATTCATTCGCTAGCCTTATTTTACTACTTTATTGTTAACTTTTAATGTTGCTCTAGTAGTCAATTTACAGAATAACCTTGAAGTTAGACTGTTCAGTAACAAAGTAAAAGTGAATTACCCAACTGCTGCATCTAATACACCCATTTTAGCAATACTTTTTGCTGTAGATAGGTTGCGTGTTTGGTTACTTCTACAAACTAGACAACCGAAATACCTTGCATTCAGCATCAACACATTGTCAGCCACCATCCTGCCATTGCATTGTTACATCGATTTCACATTCAAATCCTCACACACTAAAATACCATTTTCATGGCTTATCTGTCGTGATATTTGATGCGAAAAGTCGCGCCTTTGCCTTGAGATTTTCCGATGCAATTAACTTAATTTCATTTTTATATAAAATCTTATGTTTAGTGAATTTCTGCAAGCAGCCTTTTTACAGGGCGTTTTTCACTGCAGTTTCTGCATCGTGAGCTCCGTGGGTAAGCCAGCGAAAAAACAATCAGGAGATATATTCAAGAGCAAGGATAGCGATTCATCCTAGCCAATGTAACGAATAGATAACGGTGGGTTAGGACTAAAAAAGAAAAGAGAGACGACTAACAGGTTTGCACTGGCGTCTGTCGTTGTTTCAGTCTAAAATGTACGGTTACACAATCATTCTAATTAGAATGGATAATCGACATGAACCCAAGAAGATTGTTCGTTCTAATCGTAACGACCTAATAAAAGACGAAATATTGCCACTATGAACAAGAAGTTATTTATCAAAACCTGGGGCTGTCAGATGAACGAGTATGATTCTGAGAAGATGGCAGATCTCCTTGATTCAACTCATGGCTATACGCTAGCAGAACAAGCTGAAGATGCGGATGTGATCTTGCTCAATACCTGCTCTATTCGGGAGAAAGCACAGGAAAAGGTATTCCATCAATTAGGTCGTTGGAAGAATCTCAAACAGAATAAACCTGACTTAATTATCGGCGTTGGTGGTTGCGTTGCCTCGCAAGAGGGTGCAGAAATAAGAAAACGTGCGCCTTATGTGGATATCGTATTTGGGCCACAAACACTGCACCGTTTGCCTGAAATGATTAAGCAAATCAAAGGCGGTGACAAGTCAGTTGTTGATGTCAGCTTTCCTGAAATCGAAAAATTTGACCGTTTACCAGAACCTCGAGCTGACGGCCCAACCGCCTTTGTGTCGATAATGGAAGGCTGCTCAAAATATTGTAGCTTCTGTGTAGTCCCCTATACGCGAGGAGAAGAAGTTAGTCGCCCAGTAGACGATGTACTTTTAGAAGTTGCACAACTTGCCGCACAAGGCGTACGTGAAGTTAACCTATTAGGGCAAAACGTGAATGCATTTAGAGGCCCTCACTACGACGGCAATGTGTGTCGTTTTGCTGAGCTATTAGAACTGATTGCATCCATAGATGGGATCGACCGCATACGTTACACTACATCCCATCCTGTTGAGTTTACGGAGGATATTATTGAAGCTTACAAACATATCCCAGAATTAGTAGACCATTTGCACTTACCGGTACAAAGTGGTTCGGACCGCATTCTTACTCAAATGAAACGCGGCCACACCGCAATTGAGTATAAATCTATTATCCGAAAATTGAAGAAGGTGCGCCCTAACCTTTGTATGTCGTCTGACTTTATTATTGGCTTCCCAGGTGAAACCGATGCAGATTTTGAAGCAACAATGGACCTTATCAATGCCATTGACTACGACATGAGCTTTAGTTTCATTTATAGCTCGCGACCAGGCACGCCGGCCGCTGATATCGTTGACGATGTGACTGAGGCAACTAAAAAACAACGATTACAAATATTACAACAGCGTATTAATCAAAATGCGCATCGTATCGCTCGACATATGCTGAACACAACTCAGCGTATTCTCGTTGAAGGGCCGTCAAAGAAAAACCTCATGGAATTAACCGGCAGAACCGAGAATAATCGAGTGGTGAATTTTGAAGGTTCTCCAGAGATGATTGGTGAATTTGTTGACGTTGAAATTACAGAAGTTTACAGTAATTCATTGCGCGGCAAAGTGGTATTGCGCGAAAAAGACATGGGATTGCGTGTGGCAGTATCACCACAGAGTATTTTGGCCAAAAAGCCGCAACCTGACAATAATGGTGTGACTCAATTCGTCCCTGCGTAATATGTAATTCATGCACCATAATCGCAGCTTCAGAATGAGCAAAAGCCCTAAATAGAAGAGATTATATTGACAAAATTAGTGAGTAACGAAATTGTATTACAGCCTCAGGATAACAAACGTTTAGCGAGTCTTTGTGGTCCATTTGACGACAACATTAAGCAAATTGAACGCCGATTAGGTGTGGAAATCACCTATCGTTCAAATGAATTCAAAGTACTAGGCGACCAGCAGCAGGCAAATGGCGCCAGCGAGCTGCTAAAATTGTTGTATATCGAAACCCAACCCGTTAAGGGAAGCGTTCCTGTTTTAGAGCCTAATCAGATTCACCTGGCCATTCAAGAAGTAAAGTGCTTGGAGCGCGCTGAAGCTGGAGATTACGGCAAAGAAGTCCATATAAAAACTAAGCGCGGTGTCATTAAACCTCGTAACCCAAGCCAGTCAAAGTACGTTTCAAATGTGGTAACTCACGACATCACCTTTGGCATAGGCCCTGCTGGTACAGGTAAAACTTATCTTGCCGTTGCCTGCGCAGTCGATGCACTTGAGCGTCAAGAAGTAAGGCGTATCTTGTTAACGCGCCCGGCAGTTGAAGCCGGTGAAAAGCTTGGTTTTCTTCCGGGTGACCTATCCCAGAAAGTAGACCCTTATTTACGTCCTTTGTACGATGCTTTATTTGAAATGTTAGGCTTTGAAAAAGTCGAAAAACTGATTGAGCGAAATGTCATTGAAGTTGCCCCATTAGCTTATATGCGCGGACGGACACTTAACGACGCATTTATTATCCTCGATGAAGGACAAAATACCAGTGTTGAACAAATGAAGATGTTTTTAACACGTATTGGTTTTAACTCACAAGCTGTGATCACTGGCGATATAACCCAAATCGATTTACCCAAAGGGGCAAAATCGGGCTTGCGTCATGCAATAGAAGTATTAAGTGATGTAAACGATATTTCCTTTAATTTTTTTACTGCGCAAGACGTAGTGAGACACCCTGTTGTGGCTCGCATAGTGCAAGCTTACGAAGATTATGAGAGTAAGAAAGAAAGAGAATTAATCGAAAAAAAGAGGCAGAGAGAGGAACAAATAAAACACGCCAGTCAACATATTGATGAGCAAAATTTGGATCAAAATCAAATTGGCAAAACGACTAATAATGACGATCAAAGTTGATTTACAAAACGTGATTGAGCAAGATTCGCTTAATCACGTTCTACCCACAGAACTGCAAATTGAGAAATGGTTAAACACGACTATCGAAATGCTCCGCTCACAGACCTCAGTCCAACTCATTACTCAATCCAGTATTGATTCAAACTTGAGTGTATCCTCTACTCCTACTTTAACGAGTGATTCTGATATGAATAGCGCGGATATAGAAACGGTACATCACGAAATATTTGAAGTGACGCTGCGGTTCGTCGACCTTGCAGAATCGCAGCAACTTAACTCAGACTACAGAAACAAAGACAAACCAACCAATGTGTTATCTTTTCCCTTCGAAGCGCCTGAGCATATCGAGATGCCATTCTTAGGTGACCTTGTTGTTTGCGCTGCTATTGTAGAGCAAGAAGCGAGGGAGCAAAAAAAACTGGTGGTAAATCATTGGGCGCACCTTTGCATACATGGTTTATTGCATTTGTTAGGTTATGACCATATAGATGAAACAGAAGCGCAGGAAATGGAAGGTTTTGAAACCGCTATCCTTGCAAAATTAAATATTGACGATCCCTACCAAGATCATTAACTGTACCGTTATTAGGAAATAAAAAAAATATCATGAGCGACGACAACCCCCACTCTACCAGCGGTTCCTCGAATAAAAACTGGCTAGATCGTTTAGCCGGCTCTTTTAAGGGCGAACCGAGAAACAGAGAAGAACTTTCTGAAGTCATTTCAGATGCAGAGCAGCGAGATGTAATAGATCCTCAAACAAAAGAAATGATAGAGGGGGTAATGACGGTCAGCGAAATTCGCGTCAGGGAAATAATGATCCCCAGAGCACAAATGGTTACCATCGACATTGAACAAGGAGTTGAACAGTTTCTGCCTATTATGCTCGACCACGCTCACTCCCGTTACCCCGTTATTTCCGAAGACAAAGACCATATTGAAGGGATCTTACTGGCTAAAGATTTAATACCGTATGCGTTCTTACCAAACAAAGAATTTAAACTAAAAGAAGTACTCCGCGAAGCTATCATCGTCCCTGAAAGTAAGCGCGTTGACGTTTTGTTAAAAGAGTTTCGTCAACAACGCTACCATATGGCGATTGTCGTAGATGAATATGGCGGCGTTTCTGGTTTAGTCACTATCGAAGACATCTTGGAGCTTATTGTTGGCGAGATTGAAGATGAATATGATGACGAAATCAAAGAAACGGATGAAATTCGTCCGCTCAATAAACACACCTATTCCGTGAAAGCATTAACCTCTGTAGAAGACTTCAATCGATTTTTTGAAAGCAATTTAAATGAAGAAGAGTCGGATACTATTGGTGGTGTCGTGTTGCGTGCATTTGGTCACATGCCAGATACAGATGACGAAATTACGATAGAAAATATGAATTTTAAAATCACGAGCTCAGATAAACGTCGTATTGCGCAGTTAAAAATTACACTGCTTGATTCCGAGGACTAGAATCTGAATATTTGGCTAAAAAGCGTTTTGCTTGTCATTTTAGGGGCAAGTTTAACCTTTGCGTTTGCCCCTTTTAGTGCTTGGTGGTTGCCTTTTCTTGTTCTTCCTATATGGTTTCTCGTTCAGTCTCAGCAGACCAAGCATAGTTTTACATTAGCCTGGTCTTTTAGCTTCGGTTACTTTGCTGCCGGTATTAGTTGGATCCATGTCAGCATATCTGTGCATGGTGGTCTGCCTTTAATTGCTTCTATCGGCATGATGTCCGTCTTGTGTGCTTATTTAGCTCTCTTTCCTGCAATCGCGATATACGTAACAAATCGTTTTTTTAATAGGCAGCTTTGGCCACTGACGCTGCCGTTATTTTGGTTGATTTTAGAGTTTGCTCGAGCAAACTTCATGACAGGATTTCCCTGGTTATCTATTGGTTACAGTCAATTAAATGGTCCGTTAAGTGGATGGATCCCATTGATAGGTGAAATCGGTGTTAGTGCAATCTTAGTCCTGATCACCGTCAATCTTGGGCTGATGCTCAATCAATTCCAAACGACCAAAAGAGTAGCTAACAATCAGCTGCAAGCAATATTTGTAGGCATCATTTTGTGCGTATCAGGTTTGGTCTTAGACAGCGTTGACTGGACTCAAGAAAGCGGCGAGATAAAGCGGGTGAGCATGGTTCAAGGTAATATTGAACAAACGATTCGTTGGGTTCCTGAACAAGACCGCCCAACAATGCAGAAATACTGGAATTTAACCAGCGAACATTGGGATTCTGATCTTATAATATGGCCAGAAGCCGCTATTCCAAAGCTTGAAATTGCTGCAACTGACTTTCTTGAGTTGCTTGACGAGAAAGCGACGCAAACAAACACAGCACTTATTACAGGTATTGTTGATGTAAATTATAACACTAAGAAAATTTATAATAATTTACTTAGCTTAGGCAATGATGAGTTAAATAAAAACACGCTTCCGTACAAATATGGTCACACAAACCGTTTTGCGAAACATCATTTATTACCCATTGGTGAATTTGTCCCATTTGAATCCATATTAAGAAAACTTGCCCCCATTTTCGATTTGCCCATGTCCTCATTTACAAGAGGCAGCTACGTCCAGACGAACTTGTTAGCCAACGGAATGACACTGGCACCAGCTATCTGTTTTGAAATTGCGTTTCCAAGTCAAATTCGAGCAAACTTAAATGATAATACTGACGCGATTGTTACAGTGAGCAATGACGCTTGGTTTGGCGATTCACATGGACCTCACCAGCATTTAGAAATAGCGCAAATGCGTGCCAAAGAGTTTGGTTTGCCAGTGCTGCGCTCTACCAACACTGGAGTCACTGCGTTTATTGATCATAAAGGCGAAATTAGTGCACTAGCTCCGCAATTCAAAGATACTGTCCTTAGCGCAGATGTCTTGCTTGTAACAGGAAAAACACCTTATAGAGAGCTGGGCAACTGGCCTGTTTATTTATTTTTTCTAATTTTATTCGTCATTGCTCTCTTGCAGAAGCAGATCAAACCACTGCGCAAACATTAGAAGGTATACTACATAAATAACAAGAAATACGGCTTACCTTGAATAGGGTAATACGTTGATAAAGGTGAACGGGTTTGCAAATTTTCAATACCATTAACAAACGTAATCTGCGTGGCGATATTCTCGGCGGGGTCACTGCGGCTATTGTCTCTTTGCCCCTAGCGCTAACGTTTGGTGTTGCGTCCGGCGTAGGACCTGAAGCAGGTTTATATGGTGCAATTATCATTGGCTTGTTTGCTGCATTGTTCGGTGGTACTCCAACCCTGATTTCTGAACCAACTGGGCCTATGACGGTTATCATGGCCGCGGTTGTTACGACACTGGTTGCCAGTAACCCTGACAATGGTTTGGCGATGGCATTCACCGTAGTGATGATCGCCGGTTTGACCCAAGTTATTTTTGGTATCATGAAACTCGGTAAATATATCACCATGATGCCTTATAGTGTTATTAGCGGCTTTATGTCGGGCATAGGTTGTATCTTGATTGTGATGCAACTTGCTCCCGCCCTAGGTTCAGCAGCGCCAGCAGGTGGCGTAATAGGCACGCTGACGTCGTTGCCGGATATCATTAAAGATATCAGCTTTATCGAATTTGGCATGGCGCTAGCCACTATCGCTATCTTATATTTGACACCCAAAAAGCTTAAAAATATTGTACCTCCGCAACTCATTGCGCTCATCATGATATCCCTGATATCGGTTCTATTCTTCCAAACAATTGACATCAAGCGAATTGGCGACATAAACGTCACCTTACCTTCCATTGTGCTACCGGAATTTACACCAGATCAGATCAAAACTATGATCCTTGATGGCATCGTTCTTGGCATGCTTGGGTGTATTGACTCAATGTTAACGTCGGTCATTGCAGATAATCTGACAAGAAGCGAGCACAAATCAGATAAAGAGCTCATTGGTCAAGGCATCGGTAACATGATGTCGGGTCTATTCGGAGGTTTACCTGGTGCTGGTGCAACTATGGGGACCGTTGTCAATATTCAGGCAGGAGCCAAAACAGCCCTCTCTGGACTAATCCGAGTATTTGTTTTAGTCCTCGCTGTTTTTGGCGCCTCTAATCTGATATCAGTCATTCCAATAGCAGTATTAGCCGGTATAGCCGTGAAAGTCGGGATCGACATACTCGATTGGAGTTTTATTAAGCGCGCTCATAGAGTTTCTAAGCAATCTTCTTTAATTATGTATGCCGTTTTGTTACTCACGGTATTTGTCGACCTAGTAGTGGCTGTCGGCATCGGTGTCTTTATTGCTAACATAATGACGATTGAGAAACTCAGTGCCTCGCAAGAAAAGAATATTAAAGCGATCAGTGACGTTGACGGTCAACTGCCACTTAACATTGAGCAACAGCAGTTACTGAATAAAGCTAATGGTCAAATTTTGTTTTTCTATTTAAGCGGAACTATGATATTCGGTGTTTCCAAAGCACTGTCGCGCGAATTGAGTAGCATGACCGAACACAAGGTCATTATTATCGACTTGAGCGATGTATCATTCCTAGACGATACTATTGCCCTTGCTATAGAAAACTTAATAAAAGATGCTAATCAGCTACAGAAACACATTCTTGTATTAATTAAAAAAGGTAGTTCAAAGAAAAAACTTCAGAAGATGGGATTCTCTGACATTCTGCCACCTGATGCATTTGTGAGCAATCGGACAGAAGCATTAAGCAAAGCCACGGACTGGTTGAACGCTCAGGAACCAGCCTAAATTCGGAATGGTGAAATGAGCGTGTTGGTCAGAGCATGTAAATGCTTTGACACCATTTTAAATATACTCTACGTGAATGATTTCAAATTCAACACTACCTGCTGGTGTTTGAATATTCACAACATCATCAACCACTTTACCAACCAAACCTCGAGCAATCGGTGAATTAACCGAAATGAGGAGTTTCTTAATATCTGATTCATCATCACCCACAATTTTATAGGTAATTTCTTCCTCTGTTTTACAATTCATCACGGTCACTGTTGTGCCAAATATCACTTTACCCGTGTTTGGGATTTTAGTTACATCAATAATTTGTGCGTTTGACAATTTACCTTCAATATCTTGAATGCGGCCTTCACAAAAACTTTGTTGCTCACGCGCTGCATGATACTCCGCATTTTCCTTTAAATCACCGTGCTCACGTGCAGTCGCAATTGACTTAATGATCTCTGGACGTTTTACTGTTTTCAATTCAAGTAATTCTTTTTGAAGCATTTTTGCGCCATGCGCAGTCATTGGATATGTAGTCATGTATCTACTCTTTATTTTTTGTAGTATCTAAAACAGAAATGGTATCATTAATATTCATAAAATATAGTTCTCTCAAGAACACTTCACCGATCCATACTAAGCAAAAATGCGCCAATCTCGGCGCATTTCATATTCAATCAATCAATCAATCAATCATGTGATTATATACTATTTTTGAAATGGCTAAAGCCCGTTAACAGACTTCAGCACAATATTCATCAAGTTCCCCTAGGCATTTATTCGCTTATGCAGCTCTTGCACCGAGGTAACATTGGTTTTAGCATCAGCAGTTCTTGCTCTAATTGTTGCAAACGCAGCATTCAGTGTCGTTGTGTAACTAATCTTGTTAAGCAATGCTTCGCGACGAATATAAACAGAATCGTTTATTGCCTGTCTACCCTCAGTCGTATTTACGACATAACAGTATTCACCATTTTTAATTGCGTCAACAATATTAGGACGACCTTCCGAAAGCTTGTTTACAACAGCACATTTTACGCCATGCTCAGCAAGTAATTGCGCTGTGCCTTTGGTAGCTTCGACAGTAAAGCCCTGCTCGATCATCTCTTTTGCCAAGCCAATTAAACGTTGCTTATCGTTATTGCGAACCGATAGCAGCACTTTGCCCTCGACAGGAAGTGGTTCTGAGGCACCCAAGTTTGCTTTGGCATAAGCTTCATCGAAACCGTTACCCACGCCCATCACTTCACCTGTTGAACGCATCTCTGGACCCAATAGTGGATCGACACCTTGAAATTTAGCAAACGGTAACACAACTTCTTTTACGCTGAAGAAAGGTGGAATTATTTCTTTCGTAAAACCTTGTGTTGCTAAACTTGTTCCAGCCATGACTCGTGCAGCAATTTTTGCGAGTGGAGCACCCGTTGCTTTTGATACAAATGGAACCGTTCTGGCGGCTCTCGGATTAACTTCAATTAGATAAACTTCATTGTCTTTAATCGCAAACTGTGTATTCATCAAGCCCACAACTTCGAGCTCTAAGGCCATTTGCGTCACTTGCTTGCGCATGACGTCCTGGATTTCTTTTGATAGTGTATAAGGCGGTAAGCTACACGCTGAATCCCCAGAGTGAACACCCGCTTGTTCAATATGTTCCATGATGCCACCTATTACGACTTGCTCACCATCGCAGATAGCATCTATATCAACTTCAATGGCGTCGTCTAGGAAACGGTCAAGCAAAACTGGGCTATCGTTAGAGACTTTCACAGCTTCATTCAAATAACGTCTCAAATCCTGCAGATCATAGACAATCTCCATTGCTCGGCCGCCTAATACATATGACGGACGCACCACTAATGGGAAACCAATAATTGAAGCCTGAGTCATGGCTTCTTCCATATTGCTAACAGTCGCATTTGCAGGTTGCTTTAAACCGAGTTTGTTAACCATATGCTGGAAGCGTTCACGATCTTCTGCGCGATCAATCGCATCAGGCGAGGTACCAATAATCGGCACACCATTTTCTTTCAATGCTCTAGCTAACTTGAGTGGAGTTTGACCACCGTACTGCACAATAACGCCTTTTGGCTTTTCAATGCGCACTATTTCTAACACGTCTTCGAGCGTAACTGGCTCAAAATAAAGGCGATCTGACGTGTCGTAATCCGTTGAAACCGTCTCAGGGTTGCAGTTAACCATGATTGTCTCATATCCATCTTCACGCATTGCCAATGCAGCGTGCACACAACAATAGTCAAATTCAATGCCTTGGCCAATGCGGTTTGGACCACCGCCAAGTACCATTATCTTTTCTCTATTCGACGGATTCGACTCGCATTCTTCATCATATGTACTGTACATGTAGGCTGTTGAGGTGCTGAACTCTGCAGCACAGGTATCTACACGCTTGTAAACCGGCAACACATGAAACTTATTGCGCATGTCTCGCACATCATCCTCAGCCACATTGGTCAGCTCTGCTAAACGAGCATCCGCAAAACCTTTGCGTTTAAGCGTCCTCATCAGCTTTTCATCAACTTCTGACAAGCCAATGCGCTCTACCAGTTGCTCTAATTGTACAATGTCTTCTATTTGCACTAAATACCAACGGTCAATGTTGGTAAGTGAATGCACTTCATCTACCGACATACCCATTCTAAAAGCATCACCAATATACCAAATGCGCTCAGCGCCCGGTTCACGGAGTTCATAAATAAGTTTGTTTTTGGCTTCTGGGTCATTCAAATCAAGAATCGGATTCAGGCCTGAAACGCCAACTTCGAGTCCACGCAATGCTTTTTGCAATGATTCTTGCATATTACGACCAATCGCCATGACTTCGCCAACTGATTTCATTTGTGTTGTCAGACGGTCATTTGAACCCGCAAATTTTTCAAAGTTAAAACGCGGTATTTTGGTTACTACATAATCAATCGCAGGTTCAAACGAAGCTGGCGTTAAACCACCCGTGATATCATTTGCTAATTCATCCAGTGTATAGCCAATCGCTAGTTTTGCGGCAATTTTGGCAATTGGAAATCCTGTCGCCTTCGACGCAAGTGCCGACGAACGGGATACCCGCGGATTCATTTCGATAATAACCATTCTGCCAGTATCTGGACAAACGCCAAACTGCACGTTAGAACCACCTGTTTCAACACCAATCTCACGTAACACAGCCATTGCTGCATTTCGCATGATTTGAAACTCTTTATCGGTCAAAGTCTGTGCTGGTGCAACTGTTATAGAGTCGCCGGTGTGCACACCCATAGGGTCAATATTTTCAATGGTACAAACAATAATGCAGTTATCGGCTTTATCCCGCACCACTTCCATTTCATATTCTTTCCAGCCTATTAATGACTCATCAATAAGCAGTTCAGATGTGGGCGATAAATCCAGACCTCGAGTACATATTTCAGTGAATTCATCTTTGTTGTAGGCGATACCACCGCCGCTTCCACCCATGGTAAACGAAGGGCGGATAATGCATGGAAAACCAATCCGCGTTGATACATCATAGGCTTGCTCTAGGTCATGTGCTATTTCAGCTCTTGGGCATTCTAAACCGATCGATTTCATGGCTTTATCGAAGCGTTCTCTATCTTCGGCTTTATCAATAGCGTCAGCAGAAGCGCCAATTAATTCAACATTGAATTCTTTTAATACCCCGTGTTTGTTGAGGTCTAAAGCACAGTTAAGTGCTGTTTGCCCACCCATTGTGGGTAACACGGCATCGGGGCGCTCTTTAGCAATGATGTTGCGCACAACTTCCCATTGAATTGGCTCAATGTAAGTTGCATCCGCCATTTCTGGGTCGGTCATAATAGTAGCTGGATTGGAGTTAACAAGAATGACTCTGTAACCCTCTTCACGTAATGCTTTACAAGCTTGCGCGCCCGAATAGTCAAACTCACAAGCTTGACCGATCACGATAGGTCCAGCACCAAGAATTAAGATACTCTTGAGGTCGGTACGTTTTGGCATAGTCTGATTTCCTACTATTAAGCTTGTTTCTGAGACTGAACTATTTGTTCAATAAATTTATCAAATAACGGCGCTGCATCATGCGGGCCCGGACTCGCTTCAGGATGACCTTGGAAGCTAAACGCAGGTTTATCTTTGTGCTCAATACCCTGCAGTGATTTGTCGAATAAAGAAACGTGAGTTACTTTAAGACAATCAGGCAATGACGACTCATCCACAGCAAAACCGTGATTTTGGCTTGTAATCATGACAACATTTCGGGCTAAATCTTTTACCGGATGGTTTGCACCGTGATGGCCAAATTTCATCTTCTCTGTTTTTGCACCGCTCGCTAATGCTAATAATTGGTGTCCTAAGCAAATGCCAAAGATTGGAATCGATTTTTCGAGAAAAATCTTGATAGCGTCAATAGCGTAAACACAAGGTTCAGGGTCACCTGGGCCATTAGACAAAAAGATACCGTCTGGGTTTAACGCCAACACTTCTGCTGCTGGGGTTTGTGCTGGAACCAGCGTAAGTTTACAACCACGGTCTACTAGCATTCTCAAAATATTATTCTTCGCACCAAAGTCGTAAGCCACTACATGGTAAGGTAGGTCTTGCTTGCCAGTGTTGTAGCCCTTTCCAAGCTCCCAAGAGCCATCTATCCACGTTGTTTGTTCTGCTCTGGAGACGATTTTTGCGAGATCCATTCCCTTTAAACCGGGGAAAGCCTTCGCTTCCGCTAAAGCTTGTTCTTGCGTTAATGCACCCGCTGTCACAATACAGCCTCGCTGAGCACCTTTATCACGCAAAATACGAGTTAAACGTCGTGTATCAATATCGGCTATTGCAACAATATTATTTTTGACCAGATAATCAGAGAGAGTTTGCTCGCTCCTAAAATTACTAGCGATAAGAGGTAGGTCACGAATTATTAGGCCTTTAGCCCATATTTTATCAGATTCGACATCTTCGGAGTTTACTCCGGTGTTACCTATGTGAGGGTATGTCAGTGTGATGATTTGTTCAGCGTATGATGGGTCGGTAAGAATTTCTTGATAACCAGTCATTGATGTATTGAAAACAACTTCTCCAACACTGTGACCCATACAACCTATTGCGGTACCATTGAAAACAGAACCATCTTCTAGCACTAAAAGGGCAGAAATAGCCAAGTCAACCTCCTAAAATTAAAGGTAACAAGGGAAATAACAGCGAAATACTGATATTTCCGAAAAATACATGAAAAGCATCAAAAAATAGCTTTTCCAGTAGCTTCTTCGCGAATCTTCGCACTTTCAACACATAAGCGCTAGCTCAATCATTTGGCTTTTCTTGCCGTGGATTTATGCTTGCGCCTAGACCGAAATTGCAAATTTATGGCAAATTCCGCTGATTATATATTAATGCCAGCAAATGATCTAATTGTTTCTCAAATTAAACAAGTAAATATACAAAAACAAGCGCTAGAGTCAAATTATGCAAACAAAGCTTTAAAAAATACACTAATTAAGCGTAATATTGTCAATTACGATTAGAGTAAGGTCGTTGTAAGCAAATGCTCAACTAGGGCAAACTTAATACTTGCTGCATGCTATATAAACCGGGAGATTTATCTTTAACCCAAATGGCAGCCGTGATTGCACCATTAGCAAAGGTTAAGCGACTTGATGCTTTATGCGTCAATTCTATTCTTTCACCTATTGTTGCAAATATTGCAGTGTGCTCCCCCACTATGTCACCAGCTCTAACCGTACAGAATCCGATGCTTTCTCGATCGCGCTCACCAGTATGACCTTCTCGCCCGTAAATAGCACATTTAGACAAGTCGCGACCTAATTCATCTGCAATTACCTGACCAATAGCTACGGCTGTTCCAGACGGTGCATCTTTTTTGAATCGGTGATGCGCTTCAACTATTTCAATATCAGCATCCTTTCCCATTACTGCGCTAGTCTGTCTTGCCAAGCTCAGTAACAAGTTAACGCCAACACTATAATTAGCGGCAAAAACAATCGGAATTGCCTTCGCAGCTTGATCAATCATGGCCAACTCTGCAGCTGACAATCCAGTAGTTCCTATAACCATTGCCTTTTTATTGCTTACGCACCACGCAATATTTGCTTGTAAGGCTTGTGGCAGCGTAAAGTCAATAATGACATCGGCTATTCCAGTAGGTTGATTCTTAGTATCGCAAACCTTGATATACTGCTTCGCGATACCTGATAGTTCCCCTGCGTCAATGCCAACAAGTGAAGAACCCGTGCGTACACTAGCGAAACCCAGTGAAACGTCTGTATGTTGGTAGCAAGCATCAATTAACACACGCCCCATTCGGCCATTAGCGCCTAAAACACCAATTTTAGTCATATAAACTCTATGTTTTTTTAGTTTGTGATATATTGCCCGAATTAACGAAAAACCTAAAGCTAGATTTAAATTTTTAATAAAGCTTGAGCGAATTACAGGCTATGCTTTAGCTGACACCTATTTTGAATTACGGAACCGTTATGCTTCAGTTATATATTTGGGACTTCCCCACGCGTCTATTTCATTGGCTATTAGTGATGGCTGTTATTTCCCAGTACATTACCGCTGAAGTAATCGAAGACGCCATACAATGGCACTTTTATGGCGGCTATTTCATTTTAGGATTATTAATTTTTAGAGTGCTATGGGGTTTTTGGGGGGCGTATTATGCTAAGTTTTCACAGTTCATTGTATCGCCACAAAGTGCATGGCTGTATTCAAAAACCTTCGCTGCCCATGAGAATGAGCCCAGCATTGGTCATACTCCCCTAGGCGCGTATTCCATCATCTTTATTCTGACGGTTTTATTTACACAAGCGATAACTGGTTTGTTTATAACTGATGATATTTTTCACAATGGTCCGTATTACTATGCCATAGGAGAAAAAACACGAGATGTAATGAATTGGCTTCATCATCAAGGTTTCAACGCTGTTTGGTTGTTTATTGCATTACATATCGGTGCAATGATTGTTTATAAATTTGCGAAGAAACAAAATTTAGTAGTAAGTATGATCACTGGATATAAACAACATGACATAACAGCAGCAACCCCACTGACTCAAAACCATTGGATAAAGTTCGTTATTTTTTCCTGCTTGTCTGCACTAATCGTGTATTTAGTTGTGGTTACTTTTGCGCCAGAAGTTATTGACGATTTTTATTATTAAGTTTGACAGCTCCCGCGCAGCAGGATGAAAAAGCAGATTGATAGCCTGACACAACAAAAGCAGTGCCCCGCAATGCCACCTGCAACAAATAACGCATGTATTATTCTTATTAATAAAGTAGTTTTTATAAGTCAAAAAATTACGTGTTATTCGCATAGTGTACTATTGATTTTGTAATTTTTTGTTGAAATAAGGCACGTTTGGATTGATTACTATTGCCGCTTTTTATGCGTAACAGAACAACTTGAAAAGTTTTAGGACGGCAGATTACTAAATGAGAAAATCAACCAGTTTCTTCGAAATTAAGCATTGCTCATCACATATGTAGCCAAACAGTTAAACTTAGTTAATAGACTGGCGGAAAGTTGTTATTTGTAAGGCTTTTTTATGAAGATAAAACGCTTCACGTGTTATATCAACGTGAATCAGCTTTCACCACTCATCCTAAAGACAAGATACGCTCATCTAATTCAACTATTGCCATTTTTTCATAATGAGCTTGCCCAGGACCCTATTTTGTAGCTCTGGTCAATATATAGGCGACAGAAACTTATGCATGTTCAAGCTGTTTACCGATGTCAGCTAACAATTCATATGAATGTAATTTTGCGCTTTGATCAAAAATTCCAGCGCTCACGATTAACTCATCGGCTTGAGTTCGATTAATAAAGTGTTGTAGTTTCTCTTTCACCGTTATGGGACTGCCTATAAAAGCACAACTTAGCATGCTTTCAACTAGCGCTTTTTCCATGGTGTTCCAACAGTTTTCAATATTATCAATCGGCGCTGATAATTTACCTCGCTCACCTCTTATCATGCCTAAAAACCGAATCTGCATACTGGTGAATAAATATTCAGCCTGCTCGTCGGTATCGGCCACAATCACAGAAACACACGGCATAGCATAAGGTTTTGACAATTGGTTCGATGGCGTAAATAGATGTCGGTATTGTTCAAAGGCTTGGTCTAAGGACGCTGGAGCAAAGTGTGAAGCAAAGGCATAAGGTAAGCCAAGTTGAGCGGCTAGTTGGGCACCAAATAAGCTAGAACCTAACATCCAAAGTGGAACATTTAAGCCTCCTCCTGGTACAGCTTGAACTGCTTGGCCGTCTTTAACGGGTTCGAAATAGTGTTGCAGCTCTTGAACATCTTGTGAAAATTGCTCCGACGCCCTTGGATCTCTTCGTAAAGCCCGCCATGTTTGCTGATCGGTTCCGGGAGCGCGACCTAAACCAAGGTCAATTCTATTAGGGTACAGTGACTCTAATGTACCAAACTGCTCAGCAATCACTAACGGCGAATGGTTAGGTAGCATCACGCCGCCCGCTCCTATTCTAATGCTTTTAGTTCCAGCCGCTAAATAACCAATGACCACCGAAGTAGCAGCACTGCCTATACCCACCATATTATGGTGCTCTGCGACCCAGTAACGTAAGTACCCTAAAGTATCTGCGAGTTGTGCTAATTCGAGAGATTCGGTGAATGCCTCTGCTGGTGTTTTATCTACTTTTACAGAAACTAGGTCGAGTACAGATAATGGGAACATAGGTTTGAAACTTAAATTGATAGATAGTCCGAGGTTAATGGCTGAGGAGTTTTGGTGCAAGCGATAATAAACGGGTAAAATAACGAACAGGTCTCATGATTGCCATTTCAAGTTGAGCTAATAATCCTCGAGCCGATTGATCGGATTGGCTACATTCATCAATACGGATGAATATCACAAACTATCACTGAGACTTTCAATTTCTAGAAGTTACCTTGTTATCACAGAAACAAATGCTTAAATTTAACCAAACAAGCTAAATTGCAACCGCTGGTTGACAAATTAACAAGCCGGCTTACTGGTCTGCAACTACCGAATTCCCTAAGCTAAGCGTCAACTAAAGTCGAAGGAGTAAACCTTATGATATTAGCAGAAAAGATAGTCAGATTAAGAAAGCAGATTGGCTGGTTGCAAGAGGTAATGCGTTGAGTTTGGCAATGACAAGCAAACGGCAAAAGATCCATAGGCAACTCAACTTTGCACAAGAGAATGGGACAATATTTTCATGGCGCTAAACGACGCGTATAGATATGACAGTCATCTGCATAACGATGGAACAGTTGCCAGAATGGGCGCTGCGAACCATACTTGGCGCACCATAAAAAAGAGCGAAGATACTTATCTTCGCTCCTCAACATAAAACTCTACAATATCTGGTAAAATCAAAAAATTGCGTTAGCTTGAGAAATTGTCAATCCGTAAAGAATAGTCAGTCCCACTGCAACCGCAGTCTGTTTCAAAGCATCTTTCGACATAATGGCCAATCCTTTTTTTGTTTTTATTTAGGATTTAGCGCTATTAACTTCCGTTGTTTCCATAGAAGCCTCGCTAGGTAATGAGGACTCTTCTCTACTATCATTGTAAATGCTATAAAAGCACAATTAGCACTGATAACAACAACGTCTTTTAACAGTACGACGCTGTTCTTAACAATAATATTACATAAAAAAAACATAAATGTAATACTACTTTTAGCTAGTTTATGCAGTGTTATTATTCGTGAATTACTCCGCGACTAACTATAACTGGGTTTCCTCTCAATATAATCGAAAAAACGTTCTCTTAATTCTCATTAAAAGAACGCCTATCAATGTCTACTTTTTCTAAATAAGCTGTTACAGATTGTACATTTACAACAGGCTTAAGTGTTAATCTGTTTTAAATTTATCATGACAAGCTTTGCATGTGGAACCAAGGGCTCCTATAGCCGAGCGGTAATTAGATTCATCTTTTGCTAACGCGATTTTTTGAAGATTAGCGGCAGCATCGACCATATCTTGCCTTTTGCTTTCGAAATCACTCATTTCTTCCCAGATAATATCAGCAGCCTCAGTTTTCACCTGGAATTTTCTCGTATCCAATTCAAAATAATCTCCCATCATAAGAGCCAACTGCTCAATACGCATAGCATTCACGCTTATCACTTCAGCATCATAATCAATTTGCCCTTTTGCCATACCGCCAAGTGGTCCCATATTACTTCTCACTAATTGCAGCACCGCTTGCCTGAACTGCACTGCCGCGTTCGCCTGCTTTTCTGAGCTCGCTTCTTTTGCAATAACGAAAGGAGTTGTAAGGGTTGTAGCTAAAGCCAATGAAATAAGCATCTTCTTCATATAATATGTTCCTATAATGACGTTTTTATTTACTGTTTTGATAGCTCCCGCGCAGCCAGCTGTGGGGATCCTTAATAACGCTGGGTGAAATAGATAAAACGATGTTTGTCCATCTGCACTCGACAGTGCATGAGCCGCCTCCAAGGTATTCTTAAGCAACTTGCCACCTGCCAGACGGTCTATGCAGTTCGACCTAATCACAGCGGTTTTTCAGAATCTCCGATACTTTACCACAAGTGGCGGGATAAGATAGCTTGGTTCAATTCTATCACTCGCCGAAACCTGCTGGGCATTATTACCATAAAGAGACTGGCCTGTTTTTTAGCATGCATTAGATGATGATATAACTGACCCAAAAAAAGCGCCCCAAATGGGCGCTTATCAGTTTTTACGTAAAGTTATCTGTTTCTCGATTTGAGCGTTCTATATTGATATTCCTGGTGTAATAACTACATGCTAAAAGCCACTTTTCACCTTACTTGGTTAAATCGTCAAAGAACTTTTTAACGCCATCAAAAAAACCTTGTTCTTTGGGTCGATGCTTGCCGCCACCCAACGATGCGTCGAACTCTTCCAACATCTCTCTTTGCTTTGCAGACAAATTAACCGGGGTTTCTATCACAACTTTACACATGAGATCGCCGATGCTTCCGCTACGGACCGATTTGACACCTTTGCCTCTGAGACGAAACATTTTGCCAGTTTGAGTCTCTTGCGAAATTTTAAGTTTTACCTTTCCATCTAAAGTAGGAACTTCAATTTCTCCACCTAATGCTGCGGTCGCAAATCCGAGGGGTACTTCACAATATAGATTATTACCATCACGCGCGAAAATCTCATGCTCTCGAATATTGACTTGAACATATAAATCACCAGCAGGCGCTCCACTTTCGCCCGCTTCGCCTTCGCCAGTTAAGCGAATTCTATCGCCTGTATCAACACCTGCAGGTACTTTAACCGACAACGTTTTGGTTTTTTCAACACGGCCTTGGCCGCGGCATGGGTTGCACGGGTCGCTAATAATTCGCCCTTTACCAGAACACGTTGGGCACGTTTGCTGCACAGCAAAAAATCCTTGACGCATTTGCACTTGCCCATTTCCTTTACATGTTGGGCAGCTCGTTGGGGTCGAGCCTTTTTTCGCGCCTGAACCATGACAACTGTCACATTCAACCAGTGTAGGAACCCTAATTTCAACGTCTTTACCACGCACAGCTTCTTCTAACGACATCTCGAGATTGTAACGCAAGTCCGAGCCTTGGCGTGCTCGCGACTGACGACCACGACCACCGCCGAAAATATCACCAAAAACATCACCAAAAATATCACCAAAATCTGCACCCTGGCCTTGACCTCCGCCACGATTTGGATCGACACCAGCATGACCATATTGATCATAAGCTGCACGTTTTCGAGAGTCTGTCAGTATTTCATGCGCTTCTTGCGCTTCTTTAAACTTTTCTTCCATGCCCTTGTCGCCCTGTGTGCGGTCAGGGTGGTATTTCATGGCGAGCTTCTTATAGGCTTTCTTGATGGTGCGCTCTTCGGCACCGCGTTCTACGCCTAATACCTCGTAATAGTCTCGTTTGGACATAAGATCAAAATTTCCTGCATTGTTTTTCTTTGTTTTATAAAGGCTCTTTAGGCCATCATCCTGCATTCAACTTCGTGTTTAAAAGTTCTTATAAAACAATAAATTAATATAAAGTCGATGAACTTGAATACAAACAGGGCGCAATCTGAATTTCTCAGTTGCGCCCAAAATGTTAATCAGCGAGTTAACAGCAATTATTTTTTGTCGTCTTTCACTTCTTCAAACTCAGCATCAACAACATCGTCGTCAGCTTTTGCAGACTTTGTTTCCCCACCTTCCGGCGCGCCTTGGCCTTCCGCCGCCGCTTTAGCTTGAGCAATTTCCATGAGCTTTGAAGACGCTTCCATCAACGCTTGAGTTTTAGCTTCGATTTCTGCTTTGTCATCGCCCTTGCGAGCAGTTTCTAATGCATCAAGAGCTTCTTCAATCGCTTTTTTATCTTCCTCAGGTAAAGCATCGCCTGCTTCTTCAATTTGAGTTCGAGTTCCATGCACCATGCCATCAGCTTGGTTACGAGCTTGCACCAACTCTTCAAACTTAGCATCAGCTTCTTTATTAGCTACAGCATCTTGCACCATTTGTTCAATTTCTTCATCGCTTAAACCTGAGTTCGCTTTGATGGTGATTTTTTGCTCTTTACCAGTATCTTTGTCTTTTGCAGAAACGTGTAAAATACCGTCTGCATCAATGTCGAATGTCACTTCGATTTGAGGTGCGCCGCGCGTTGCTGGACGAATACCTTCTAAATTAAATTGCCCTAGAGACTTGTTCCCGGATGCTTGCTTGCGCTCACCCTGAAGAACATGAACGGTTACCGCAGACTGGTTATCTTCAGCTGTTGAGAAAGTTTGAGACTTTTTAGTCGGTACTGTCGTATTTTTCTCAATTAGCGTCGTCATCACACCACCCATCGTCTCAATACCTAATGAGAGAGGTGAAACGTCTAGTAGCAATACGTCTTTAACGTCACCAGACAATACGCCACCTTGGATCGCAGCACCAACAGCAACCGCTTCATCAGGGTTTACGTCTTTACGTGGTTCTTTACCAAAGAATTCAGTTACATACTTCTGAACTAATGGCATACGTGTTTGGCCACCAACAAGGATGATGTCGTTGATATCACTGACTGATAAATCAGAATCCTTTAATGCCTGCTTTAATGGTTCGAGTGACTTTTTAACTAAGTCTTCCACTAATGACTCTAATTTTGCACGAGTGACTTTAATCACTAAATGCTTAGGACCAGAGGCATCAGCAGTAATATAAGGCAAGTTAACTTCTGTTTGCTGTGCTGAAGACAACTCAATTTTCGCTTTCTCGCCAGCTTCTTTTAGACGCTGCATTGCTAATGGGTCTTTGCGTAGATCAAAACCTTGGTCTTTCTTAAACTCTTCAACCAAATAATTGATCATACGGTTATCAAAGTCTTCCCCACCTAGATGAGTGTCACCGTTGGTCGCCAACACTTCAAAAGTATGTTCACCATCTGCATCATCAATTTCAATGATTGAGATATCGAATGTACCGCCACCTAGGTCGTATACCGCAACGACACTATCGCCTTTCTTCTTATCCATACCGTATGCAAGGGCAGCCGCAGTCGGCTCGTTAATAATACGTTTCACTTCCAAACCTGCAATTCGGCCCGCATCTTTAGTTGCTTGACGCTGTGCATCATTGAAATAAGCAGGAACGGTGATGACAGCGGCAGTAACTTCTTCACCTAAGTAGTCTTCCGCCGTTTTCTTCATCTTTTTCAAAATTTCTGCAGAAATTTGTGGAGGAGCCATCTTTTCGCCATTCGCTTGAACCCAAGCATCACCGTTATCAGCTTTTATAATTTTGAACGGCATGATGTCGATATCGCGCTGCACTTCTTCGTCTTCAAAACGACGACCGATTAAACGCTTAATCGCGTAAAGTGTGTTTTCTGGGTTTGTCACAGCTTGACGCTTCGCTGGTTGACCAACAAGCGTCTCACCTTCTGAGCTGTAAGCGATAATTGAAGGTGTAGTGCGGTCACCCTCTGAATTTTCAATAACTTTTGCTTTGTCGCCGTCTAGCACTGCGACACATGAATTTGTTGTACCTAAGTCGATACCAATGATTCTACCCATTTGTGTGTCTCCAAAATATGTTTTATGCGTTATGCATTACCGCGTTTCTGCGTTTCTGCGTTTCTGCGTTTCTGCGTTTCTGCGTTTCTGCTTCTTGCAATAATAAGTGGGGCTAATAGCCCTGTTTTCAATATGTGTTTTAAAAAATTTCCATTTTTTTTATTTTTACACCTAACCGTAGGGTGCATATCTACACATGAATTAGAATAAGCTGTAACAAAACGCCTCTTTACGATAGAGCACGCGAGCCATCCATAGACGAACTTGCATCGCGTTGCTTTATCCAGCTACTCGCCCTACTTCATGCTTTGAGGAACTACACCTGTGTATCTATACCACTACTAGCAGCGCGCGATACCATGACCATAGCCGGGCGCAACAAACGCCCATTCAAGGTATAGCCCTTTTGCATGACTGCCATTACTGAATTTGGCGCAAATTCAGTGGTTTCTTGCATAGACATTGCTTGGTGTAATTCTGGATTGAACGTTTCGCCTTGTGGGTCAACAATTTCCATTCCAAATTTTTCAACAATACCGATGAATGATTTAAGCGTTAAATCAACCCCCTCAATGACGGGTTTAATCGCTTCATTTTCAACATCAGCTACTTGCATAGCACGCTCTAAATTGTCGAGTACCGGCAATAATTCACCAGCAAACCTCTCTAGCGCAAATTTTCTTGCTTTATCCACTTCTTGCTCAGCACGGCGTCTCGCATTTTCCATGTCTGCACGGGCACGCAACACAGCATCTTTCTGTCCGTCTATTGTATCGTTAGCTGCTTCAAGCGCAGCTTCAAGCTGAGCAATGCGAGCAACATTTTCATCTTTGTTCATTGCTTGCTCTAGTTGATCAGCAGTCATTGGCTGTTCATCATCATTAACCAATTCACCTTCGACTACGTGTTCATTTACTGGTTTATTCTGTTCATCACTCATTACATTCTCCGCGGACCTTTCACTTACTTAGTTCTTTTTGGTCATGACACCAATTCGCTTACATCGCCCTTTAATGGGGTTGCTTTTAGAGGCTTCAAGGGAAAATAGTAGATTAAATGCATTTTTTTTCATTTTGTCTGCTCGATAACAAAACTGTGATACCTTTTTTACAAAAAAGGCATTAATCTAGGGTGCTGATGTTGCTTTTTTATTTTTATTGTTCTAGCAGGGGTTTTGCTTGTTTTCGATATACACCGTTGGCCTAATCACGCTTGTTTATTTAGGTGTACTTTTTGCTATCGCATTTTATGGAAATAAAAAACGTGCAGCATCTCCCATTATCTATTCCTTGGCACTGGGTATTCACTGTACCTCTTGGGCGTTTTTTGGCACGACTACTCAAGCTTCTCAGTTTGGTTGGGCATTTGTTCCTACCTATCTAGGCGTTATCATAGTCATGCTGTTTGCGTTCCCGGTTATCTGTAAAATTGCAAAACTGTGTCGGCAGCACAACATCAGTTCACTCGCCGACTTTATCGGCATGCGCTATCAACACAGTCATATCATTGCCGGTATGATCACACTCATCTGCTTCATTGGCGTAGTACCGTATATCGCACTGCAACTTGATGCTATTACTCTCATGCTGAACTTGATGACTAAAGACAGTCAGAGTTTAACGCCTAGTATCGGGTTTTATGTCGTTGGCTTAATGGCATTATTTGCTATCATTTTTGGTACCAGAACTCTCGATTTAACTGAAAAACACACTGGTTTAATGTACACCATCGCATTTGAATCATTAGCAAAATTGATCGGATTAATTATTGTTGGAGTGTACGTTTGCTATGGCTTATTTGATGGGGTTTTTGATCTCTTTATTGAAGCATCAAAGAATGAAGCCAGCATTCAAATATTGCAGTCTGACTTTTCTATCTGGGTTTTTGCGAGCCATGTTTTGTTGGGCATCTGCGCCATGTTTTGCTTGCCCCGCCAATTTCATATCGCGTTCATTGAGAATAACAACGAAAACGAATTGTTGCTGGCGAGATGGCTATTTCCATTGTTCTTGATCTGCATGACTGTCTTTGTGCTACCTATTGCACTGGCAGGGAATATTCTGTTGGATACAAGCCAATACTCTACAGATAGCTTCGCACTCTCAATCCCGGTCAGTATGGGTAATAAATGGGTATCGATTACATCTTATATCGGTGGACTTTCAGGCGCTACTAGTATGGTTATTGTAGCAACGCTGACCATGGGTATTATGGTGGCGAATAGTTTCGTCACACCGCTTTGGCTTTCAACCCAAGTGTCCCCTCACCTAAAAAAGAACCTTGCGCCTGCCAATATCTTAAGAATACGACAATTTACAATTATTTTAGTGTTAGGTATCGCCTACTGGTATCACCTCAATATTAGTCAAACAGCGCCGCTAGTAAAAAGCGGTTTTATTGCCCTGTCTCTTTTAGCGCAGATGTTCCCGGCCATTATTCTTGGTCTTTACTGGAAAAACGCCACTAAATCGAGTGCAATCTTTGCTACACTTGTTGGCGCTATATGCTGGGCCTACTTCATTTTATACCCAAGTATATTGTCAAGTTATTACTTCGCTGACACACTTCATGATAGCGACCTAGCCCTCGGTTTTTATATTTCATTTTTTAGCAATACCATTGTTTTTGTGCTAATTTCATTACTGACTTTAGTATGTAAAAAACGCATTAATATGGCGGAGTATCCTGCCAATAAATATAACGCTGAAGGTCCGCAAACCGCTTATATCATTGAGAGTAAAGCCAGTTTTCAAATTCCTACCCACGATTTACTCGCTCTTATTAATCGAGTCATTCCAGTGCAACTTGCTAGTGTATTTTCCAACCGCGTTTCACTATCTGATGCAGCTAATTTAGCCTATGTAGAACCATCGGTACTCGCGCATGCTGAACGCCTATTATCATCGCACGTAGGTAACGCCAGCGCTCGCATCCTCCTAGCAGCTATTTCTATAAACAAAAAAGAAGACATCAATGAACTAACCGAATGGATTGAACAAGCATCGCAAACTTTCCAATTTAATCATGAGTTACTGCAGTCTTCAGTAGCTCACATCCCACAAGGAATAAGCGTTATCGGTTCGGACATGAGCTTAATTGCTTGGAATCAAAAATATATAGAACTATTTGATTATCCCAAAAATTTTTTACAAGTCGGCATGCATTTGCGTGAAATTCTCCAGTTCAATGCATCGCGCGGTTTGATACATCAAAGAGGAGAGGTGCTGTCAACTGATGAACTCATCGAAAGGCGTATTGCCTATACCCTATCCGGAAACGCCTATAAATTCATTCGTGATAATCAAAATGGCAGAGTGATTGAAATAGCTGGAAGTCCGCTTCCCGGTGGTGGATTTGTAACAACCTATAATGATATTAGTGAATATATTCACATCCAGAGACAGCTAGAAGATGCAAAAGTAGACTTAGAGTCAAGAGTAGAAAAGCGCACCGCTGAACTAAACTCGGCTAAACTAGATGCTGAAATGGCAAACACGAGTAAAACAAAATTTTTGGCTGCTGCCGGTCATGATCTAATGCAACCATTTAATGCTGCATCATTATTTGCATCAATGCTACATCAGCGATTAAAAAATGCTGACGATCGAGAACTCACTCAAGGCCTTGTCAATGCATTGGAAAATGCAGATCAGCTTCTGTCAATGCTGCTTGATATGACTAAGCTGGAATCAGGCCTATTTAAACCTGCCCTAAAATCATTCAGTCTTGATCCCTTGCTTAAAAACTTAGTGAATGAATATGTCGTTGTTGCCAAACAAAAGCAGCTCAGTATCGACTATGTACAAACCAGTGTTTGGGTCCACAGCGATCGTCGTTTGTTAAATAGAATCATTCAAAATCTAATCAGCAATGCCGTGCGTTATACAGAATCAGGTCGAATCCTGGTCGGAGTGAGGAGAAGAGCTGACAACAAAGTTGAAATTTGCGTATTGGACACAGGAAAAGGTATTGCTGAGGAACAAAAGCGCTTAATATTTGATGAGTTTAAGCAATTGGAAAACAAGGGAAACAATGAAGGTATTGGACTTGGATTAACGATCGTAGAGAAAATGAGTGAGCTGCTAAACCATGATGTTAAAGTACGCTCAATTGTCGACAAAGGGACTCAATTTTCTATCCTCCTAGGTCGCAGTAAATCCGGGACTATGCCTATTGCAGAAAAAGACGACGTGTCAAAAAATCAAACATTCATGTATCAAAAAACGGTTTTATTGATCGAAAACCAAGCGCTGATCGCCAATGCCATGACGGCGCTGTTGCAAGGATGGGGAGCACAGGTTCACATAGCGCACGATGCAAAAAGCGCAGAGCGATATCAACAACTAACAAGCGTTGATTATATAATCGCAGATTATCATCTGGATAATGGCGACAACGGGATAGATGTTTGTCAGTCAATCGTTGCGTTCAGGCAGCAGCATCAGTTGAGTAAACCATTGTTGTTATTGAGTACAGCAGATCGCAGCCAAGTAATAAGAGATGAGGCAGATGTTTACAATATGATTTATTTACCAAAACCCTTAAAGCCAGTGGCATTAAAAAGACTGCTGCAGAAAACTAAATCATGAGCCTGTCTTAGAGAACAGAATGAAACAAGCAACGCGGTCGCTATGTGTTAACCGCGCTAATACAAACTTCCGCCTCTATCTTTTTCAATTGCCGCATCTAATTTTGTCAGCAAATCAGCTCTCACCTTCAGCTTTGTATTGTAGTGCGCTTTCATGTCTAATTTTGTCATCGCTTGCGCAATAAAATTGACCGTAGCTAAAAACGCTGACTCATCAACGACTTTATCAAGGAAGCCCGCTGTCATAGCATCTTGAGGAGATACCATTTCTGCTAAAATAACGCTGCGATTGAAGAACACAGGCGCTAACCTACCTCTGGCCAATTCAACACCAGCATCGTGCATGCTCATACCAATAGCAACTTCGTTCAAGCCGATCTTGAAATCGCCTTCAACACCTATTCTATAGTCAGCAGAAAGAAGCAAGAACGCACCTTTTGCAACGGCGTGGCCAGGACAAGCAACTAATACTGGATAGGGAAACGAAAGCAGGCGTCGAGATAAGGTCGATCCTTTTTCAACCAACTGCATTGCCGCACTCGTACTTTTGCGCATCACATTTAAATCGTAACCACCTGAGAGCATGCCTGGTTTCCCAGTGATCACAACAACCGCTTCTGCCTCTTGGGCTTGATCTAAGGCTGTATTTAACTCGTCAATTACCTGATGAGAAATTGCGTTCACCTTGCCATTTTGAATGGTAATAGTGGCAACTTTGTTTTCGATATTAATCGCGACAAGCTCAATCACATTTTTCTCCTAATCGTTTCTTTTATCTATTTATTGATGTTTATTGCAAAGAGGTATTGGGTCTAATTTATCAGACTTTGACTGGAAGCAACATTATTTCCATATATCAATGCGAATGATGAAGTCAATTCAGGGTAAAAGACGACTGCTCACCGAACACTAAAATTATTCCAAAGACATGAGCTGTTTAAAAATGACACCTGCCTGCGTTCTGTTGTTCACATTTAGTTTGCGCAAACAAGCAGAGGCATGCTGTTTAACGGTGCTTTCTGAAATATCCAACTCATAAGCAATTTGCTTGTTTAATAATCCGTCAGCCATCATTCTAAGTACTTTTAATTGATGAGGCGTCAATTGTTCAATTCGTTGCAAGGCCTCGTTATTGTCACTTGAAGCATGCTCACCTAAGTGCATTAAGTTTTCTGGCAGCCATTCACCGCCATTAAGAACATCTGAAACCGCTTCGGTTATTGACTCAAGTGACGTTGATTTCGGGATAAAAGCACTGGCACCGAGCTGCAGTGCTTTTACAATCAACGACGGATTCTCTTCAGCAGATACTACCACAATTAAAATATTTGGAAATTCAGCACGAATTTGACTTAATCCGGTGAGGCCAGAATTGCCTGGCATTTTTAAGTCGAGAAAAAGCAAATCTATATCATCGTGTAAATTGAGTTGCCGGATCGTCGACTGAAAGTCGGCAGATTCTAACAAACCTTCACCCAATACATCACTCAATGCTTGCTTCAGTGCATTTCTAAATAAAGGATGATCGTCAGCGATTAATGCTTTGATGTTTTCCATGTCGAATGTTGATGCCTTAATAGATTACGCCTTGGACCGTTTAGCTTTGAATAGCAGATTCACGAATACTAGAGGGTGTTAAATTAAGAGTCAATTTGAATAGTTGTGGCTTTGTCTAATAGCGCTTAATAGCCAGTATTTTGCAGCTTACATTTCATCGTCTATCTTTGTTTTATCAAAAAATAAAAAAGGGGCCGAAGCCCCTAAGGACACATGAATCCTAGAAACGGTAACCGACTGTTAAATGAACCGTTCTTGGGTCACCGTAATAGCCGATTAAGGTCAAATCACCACCTAAGCCAGGAAGTAATGAACCATCCTCTGCAACACCAACGAAGTCATAACCACCCACTAAGTATTCTTCATCCGTCAGGTTCTTGCCATGTAGGCTTGCATACCAGTCACCTTCAACACTTTGCCAATTAACACTCACATTGACTAAGCCATATGCGTCTTGCTCAAGCAATGTGCTTGTTTCAAACAATAAGTAGTCTCCTCTGTGGTAATAACCCGCATTAATCGTAAAGTCACCAATATCAGACTCAATCACGTAATTTGCCGATAAATTAACCGTTTGACTTGGTGTATTCGCTAAACCAACAAGTGGCGGAACAGAGTTATTTTTCTCAATTTTCTCATTGATGTAGCCATAAGAAAGATTAAGAGTAAGGTAATCGCTAGCAACATAGGTTACTTCAGCTTCAACACCGGTTGCTGAAGTTTCTGCAACGTTTCTCAGTACCTGTTGCAAATCCGTCGCACTGTTACCTTCTCCGAGACCAACATACTGCCGGTCTTTATGATCAAGTGCGAATAAGGTAACGTTAGTTCTAAGGTTCTCATTCCAATCTGCTTTAATACCTGCTTCATAAGTATCTACAATTTCAGGATTAACGCCCTCTTCATTAATTGTCGCTCTCGGGTTAAATGTGCCTGACTTGAAACCTTGCGAGAAACTGGCGAACAGCATCATATTATCAGCGGCTTGATACTCTATACCAAGGCGTGGAGTAAAGCGGGTCCAATTTTCGGTTTTTGGACCATCAAGTGCACCATCACCGTTAGTATCGCCACCTAATACTGTCGGTACAAGTTGACCGTCAGGTCTGGTATACCCGGGGATCCAATTACTCTGCGGATAGACGTTAGCAAATACGAGTCCGTTGTTAACAATGGCCGTTTTGTCTTCGTCAGTATATCGACCACCGACGGTCATCGATAAGTCATCAGTCACTTGGAAAGTTGCTTGAGAATAGATAGCCCAGCTTTCAGAATTGTTGCAGCCAGTGACTTCTCTCGTTAATCCTGGCGTACCGAACGCTGCACGCCCTAAGAAACCAAGAATCGCGTCAAAGTTACCACAAGACTCACCATCATATAGATACAGACCGCTGACGACATTAAAGCGGTCTCCCGTGTAGTTCATTTGCAGCTCGTGAGTACTGTTGTCATCTGAATATTCAGCAGGAACATCAAAAATATCCAAGGCAGTGTTATCAAAATCAATGTTGGTGGGTGAATAGCTTTCGCGATACGACGCAATGTATTTAAGTTCCATTGCATCACTGTAGTTATAACGCAGCATTAAGCTGTAACCTTCCAACTCAACTAAGTTTGATGTGGGTAAGCTAGTATAAGAATCATAAACGCTGTTTGGCACAGGTGCATCAGTTAATAAGCTTGGAAGAAGGCGATAACCGCCTTTTGCATTAGACGTATCTCTTGTCTTATCCCAGTTAAATTTAACAAAAAGATCGTCTGACGCTCTAAATTCAACGTCAACGCGAGCTGCCCATAAATCTTTATTATAGTTTTCACGATCTTGGTTAGGCAATGCAGATTGCAAAAACTCACCAAAGCCATCGCGATTCAAATCTGCGAAGCCAAAACCAACATAAAGTTTGTCGTCAATGACAGGTAGTTGACCTGTTAATTTGACGTCACGCTGTGAATAACTGCCAACGGTTGCTTCAGCGTTAAACTCTGTGCCGCCACTCATTTCTTTAGTGACGTACTTTATCGCACCACCGATTGTGTTCTTGCCGTATAAGGTCCCTTGAGGACCACGCAGTACTTCTATTCTTTCAACGTCGATTAGATCAAGCACGGCGCCTTGTGGACGGGCCATGTACACATCATCAATGTAGATACCAACGCCTGGTTCATAACCCCAAAGTGGATCTTGTTGACCAACACCACGAATGAAAGCGGTTAGTGTTGAGTTAGTACCACGACTAGTTTGCAATGTAGTATTTGGCGAAAACTGCTGTATTTCAGTAATAACCGAAATACCTTTCTCGCTAAGCTCTTTTGCACCAATCGAGGTAACAGCAATGGGTACTTCTTGCAAGTTCTCAGACTTTTTACGCGCTGTAACTTGGATCCTTTCTAGCTTTCCTTCCCTGACTTGCTGGGTTTCCTGTGCTTGAACTTGCGTTCCAATTGTTAAAGCGGCACTTACCGCCAGAGCGCAAAGCGCGAGTTGAGGCGTTTTTTTCATTATAGTTTTCATTGTGTCCCCTTAAAGGTATTCCTGTGTGTACTTTTAATCAATCACGTTAGATAAATAGCTTGTTACCAATAGCTATTTGTAATAAGCATTAACTAATTGTCTTTGCTAGCAATAGCGGTCTTTTACTAATCTAGGCGAAAAACATTCAAACGTAACTAGTACCATCGTACTATGGGCTTTAGTTCGCTTATGCAGCACACTTGCGGCATGGTCAAGCAGTCTGCGGTCACAGATTTTTCACTTGGCAATTAGGAAAAAAATAATGATAAGTTTAATTGGCTTAGTAGGTGGTTTGGGTCTGCTAATATGGCTAACCATCCGCGGAATGAACCTATTTATAGCGGCTCCTTTATGCGCTTTAGTTGTGGCAGTAACAAGCGGCCTACCAGTGTTTGCGGGGGAGATTAACTTTGTCACAACATACATGGCAGGATTTACCGGTTTTATCGCTTCGTGGTTTTTTATGTTCTTACTGGGCGCTTTGTTCGGTAAATTTATGGAAGATACTGGCGCGGCTGACGCACTGTCAAAATGGATTATAAGCAAAATAGGTTACAAGCAAGCGGTATTTGCAGTTGTAGCGGCCTGCGCTATTCTGACCTATGGTGGTGTGAGTGTCTTCGTTGTGGCATTTTCAGTCTATCCCATGGCACTGAGTCTGTTCAAAGATGCGAACCTCCCTCGACGTTTCATACCTGCAACCATGGCTTTTGGCTCAGTTACTTTTACGATGACATCGGCGGGTTCACCGGAGATACAAAACTGGATCCCAATAAAATATTTAGGAACTAGTCCTTATGCAGCATGGGAAGTAAGCTTAGTTGTTGCAATATTTATGGCGCTATTTGGTTACTGGTGGCTAAAGCGTATGGTCGGCAAAGCCGTATTAGCAGGGGAAGTTTTTGAGGCAAAACCAGAGGATCCAGAAATAAAGGAACGCGACTACCCTCACCCAATTACTGGATTTATACCGCTTCTGGTCGTTCTTTTATTGTCGTTCTTTTTACACGAACATTTGGCACAACTGGCATTAATAGTCGCTTTAGGAGGCGGTGTACTCACCTTAATGACTATCAACTTTACGTATTTTCAAAACTTATCTACAGCAGTAAACTTAGGTACGACGGGCGCATTACTTGCCATTGGCAACACTGCGGCAGTGGTCGGTTTTGGTGCGATTGCGAAAACTACGACGGCATTTCAAGATACGGTAGAAGTAATGACCCAAATACCGGGCAATGAATTAATCGGTGCCGCAATTGCCGTCAGTGTTATTGCAGGCCTTACCGGTTCAGCCTCTGGAGGACAAGCCATCGCTTTGCCGCTAGTAGGACCCCACTATCTCGACCAAGGTGTTGACCCGGAAGAACTGCATCGTATTGTGTCAATTTCATCAGGTGCTTTGGATTCTTTGCCGCATAACGGTTATGTTGTCACTACTATTCGTGCAATTTGTCATGAAACGCACCAACGTGCATACGGTCCAATGGCTGCGCTAACAGTTGCAGTGCCGCTGATTGGCTTAATGTTTGCGATAGCACTATTCATCATATTTTAGGGATCAAACAGAATGCAACATCGTACATTGATCAATTCATTCGCTAAATCAGAACATGATTTCAAAAACACGACACCTTGGTTTGCGTCTGGGACTGTAATCTCGATTTGTCAACGCAGTATTCGTAGCATGATCACCAGTGCAGCATTCCCTTGTATGTTCATGTTAGCGCTAATACTGCTGCCGATAAGCCATTTCACAGCCGCTGCACAAAACCCGATTCCTGGGTTGCCTTTGCTAACGCAAAAACAAGTGCACACTATGACAGACTTCAGAATGTTCAATGGCGAAAGTGTAAAAGAAGTCAAATTAGGATGGGAAAGTTACGGTAAGTTAAACACTAGCAAAACAAACGCAATTCTAATCACACACTACTTCACTGGTACCTCTCACGCGGCAGGCAAGTATGATCAAAACGATCCTACAAGTGGTTATTGGGATAGTATTATTGGTCCAAACAAAGCAATAGATACGAATAAGTTTTTTGTACTCAGTATGGACAGTTTGGCGAACTTAAATGTCAAAGATGAAAATGTGATTACCACTGGCCCTGCGAGTATTAATCCGGAAACAGGTAAACCCTATGGTCTCACGTTTCCTGTTATTACGATGCGTGACATGGTCAATACGCAAAAATCACTACTTGATTCACTAGGAATAGAAAAGCTATATGCGGTTGCCGGTCCGTCGATGGGATCAATGCAGGCAATTGAATGGGCGTCAGCCTACCCTGACAAAGTTGAGCGACTTATATCAGTGATCGGCTCGTCGCATAGTGATGCTTGGACTACTGCCGCGCTTGAACAGTGGGCAATCCCGATTAAACTCGATACACATTGGCAACAGGGTAACTACTATGATAGTCAGCCACCAACCGAAGGACTGACGGCTGCACTCATGTTTGTGACACAAATAGCACTGACACCAGAGTATTTCAATCAGGTTGGCACAGATATAAAGTATAAAGCACTTGAGGAAAATCCGCTTCAAGACATCCAAGCGCGTCACAGTATTAATGATTGGTTGTATAATAGAGCAAAAGGCCGAGCTGAAAAAATGGATGCGAATAGCCTGCTATATTTAGTCAGAGCCTGCCAACTATTTATGGCGGGTCAACAGCAAGAGATAAGCACCGGTTTACAGCAGATAAAGGCTAAAACGCTATTTTTACCGGCAGCTCAAGACTTATTGCTCATGCCATATCATGCGCGCAATGCGCACAGTGCACTAGAAGCAATGGGGAATAACACGCAAATCGCAGAAATCCCAGGCCCTCTTGGACACTTAGAAGGCGTATTAGGCGTTCACAAGCATAGCGCAACGATTGCTGCATTTTTAGCTAACTGACTGGATAATCACATGACACTTTTTACATTAAAACAAGCGTGTTTCATTTCGTTAACGTCACTAGTGCTATCTGCTTGCGGCAGTCCAAATGCAACGAATAGTGCCCAAAATGACTTACAAAAATATCAACAACCTACTATCAGTGTTTCAGGTTTATCTTCGGGCGCTTACATGGCAATGCAGTTTCATTTAGCCTTTTCCGAAAGAGTGGTTGGCGCTGGACTCATTGCAGGAGGTCCATATTTCTGTGCTCAAGCAAGTATAGGCACAGCATTACAAAACTGCGTTGCAAACCCAGATGCCACAATAGCATTAGATGCGCTTATGGCAACAATCAAAGATTATCAACAAAGCGGCAAGTTAGCGGATACAAAATATAACCAGAACGATAAGGTATGGTTGCTACACGGCACGCTCGACACACGCATAGATAGAGTGGTTGCAGACCAACTGGCCTTACAAACAACTACTTTGTTTGCTCCAGAAAATGTAAAGTATGTTAATGATCAAGCATTTGCTCATGTAATGCCAACCTTGAACAGCGGCGGATCGTGCATTGAATCTGCGCCTCCTTTTATTGGGAATTGCAGTTATGACGCAGCAGGAGAGCTACTTAAATACATCATACCATTACCGATGCAGAGATCTGATAAAAGCAATGAAAACCTGAGCCAGCAACTGCTTACGTTTCAACAAGCTGATTATGCTGGCGAACATGCGGAAACACTTGGCGAAAATGCCTATCTGTTTGTTCCCCAGAGCTGCAAAGATAATCTACATTGTGACATTCATATCAGTTTTCATGGCTGCAACCAAAATGCAGAAGCCGTTGGAGATGGGTATGCAAAAAATGCAGGATTCAACGCGTGGGCAGATACCAACAACCTAATCGTACTTTACCCACAAACTAAAAAATCCGCTTTTATGCCACTTAACCCTCAAGCATGCTGGGATTGGTGGGGATATACTGGTGAAGATTACGCAAATAAAGACGGTAAGCAAATAAAGGCTGTAATGGCCTTGGTTGATAGCATTCCAAATATCATAGCGAATTCTAAATAGACGCTGATTTTGAACAAAAGGAAAGAAACATGTCTGGTACAGTCAAAACTTTAAATATATTTGTTACCGGTGGTGCAAGTGGCATTGGCTATGGTATTGGTGAATATCTAGCAAAACAAGGTCATCATATTGTCATTGCAGACATCAATGAAGAGACGGCGAAACAAGCGGCCAAAAAGCTCAATGACTCAGGTTTTTCTGCTCAATCGTTACAAATCGATGTGTGTGATGCGCAGCAAGTTGCTGCATTGCCGGCCGCTCTGAGCGACACTCCAATAGATATCCTAATTAATAATGCGGGTATTCAACATGTCAGTAGACTCGAAGATTTTCCAGCTGAGAAATGGCAAATGCTAATTAACATTATGCTTGTTGGGCCTGCATTATTGACCCAAGCGTTTCTTCCGCATATGCGCGCGCAAAATTTTGGTCGAATTATCAACGTGGGCTCTATACATTCAATTATCGCCTCACCTTTTAAATCAGCCTATGTGGCCGCAAAACATGGATTACTTGGGTTTGCAAAAACCATCGCCTTAGAAACTGGGGATGTTGACGTGACCATTAATACGCTCTGCCCTGCTTACGTAAAAACTCCCTTAGTTGAGCAACAAATTTCAGCGCAGGCAAAAGAAAACAACATGTCTGAAGAGGACGTGATTAATAAAATAATGCTAGATCCGATGCCCAAAAAAGCCTTTATCGAAATTGATGAGTTAGCACAGACAGCAAACTTTTTAATTAGTAACGCAGCAAAGAATATTACAGGTCAAGCGCTGATATTAGATGGCGGCTGGACCGCACGATAAACAAGTTTGCAAAGTTAAGCTTGCAAGTCACCGCCAATTGCGTAAAAGTTAGGGAATATAAGAAAAACGACTATTAGAGAACAATTAATGAGTTATTCAACCGTTGGCTTGATTGGAAAAACAGACCATGAAGGCAGCCGGGTAAGTCTCAATGCGCTTGTTACTGAACTAAAACAAAGAAACTGTACTATTTTAGTAGAGGCTCGCATAAAAGAAGAACTTGATGATCGTTCCTTAGAAGTTTGTGATCTAGAAACCATGGGCGAAAGGGCTGAGTTAGCTATCGTTGTTGGCGGCGACGGATATATGCTAGGTGCCGCGCGAGTACTTGCAAAATATGACACTGATGTTGTGGGTGTCAATCGTGGCAATTTAGGATTTTTAACTGACATTAACCCTGAAGATATTAGCCGCCAAATAGGCGATATATTTGACGGCAATGTGCACCGAGAAGCACGATTTTTATTAGAAGCAAATATCTTTAGGAACGATGGGCATCAAGACACCAATGCAGCGGTAAACGAAATCGTACTACATCATGGTAAAGTCGCTCACATGATGGAGTTCGAGCTGTATATCGACAACCAGTTTGTGTTCAGTCAAAGGTCAGACGGGCTAATTATCGCTACGCCTACAGGCTCTACAGCATACTCATTGTCAGGTGGCGGCCCTATCCTAATGCCGCAATTGGACGCACTCACTCTTGTACCAATGTTTCCACATACACTAAGTAGCCGCCCGATTGTGGTAGATGCAAACAGTGAAATCACCTTAAAAATGTCGAATATTAATACTGACAATCTGCAAGTGAGTTGTGACAGCCATATCATGATGTCTCTTATGCCCGGTGACGAAGTGCGTATTCGTAAGAATCCGGACAAACTCAACTTGGTTCACCCAGCAGACTATAACTATTTTAATGTTCTGCGCACCAAACTCAACTGGGGTAGTAAGCTCTACTGATGTTGCAGCATATCGAAAAACTACACAGTATAGCGATCGCTAACGAACGCATTATCGTTGGACTAATGAGCGGCACCTCACTCGATGGTCTCGATATAGCGCTATGCAAAATATCGGGACACGGAACGTCGACAAAATTACACTGCGAAAAATTCACGACTGTCGATTATTCAGATGCCTTGAAAACTGCCATTCAACATGTATTCGCTCAACAAGTTGTATCTTTAGATGCGCTATGTTTGTTGCATGCTCAAATTGGTCAACTGCACGGTGAAATGATTAACCAGACATTACGAGAGTGGGGAATACCCAATGACAATATCGATCTGATTGCAAGTCACGGACAGACTATCTATCACCGCCCATCCTCATTACACAAAATGAATAATCAGCCCAATAGCACATTACAAATTGGTGATGGCGACCATATCGCGGCGGTAACAGGCATAACAACAGTCAGTGATTTTCGGCAAAAACATATTGCTCATGGCGGCGAAGGCGCACCGCTGGCAATATACGGTGACTATTTACTTTTGCGTAGCGAAGAAGAGCATCGCGTACTATTGAATATAGGCGGGATAGCCAATATTACCTATATTCCCTCTAAGGCTAAGTTTGATCAGCTAGTTTGTTCTGATATTGGCCCTGGCAACACGATTATGGACGCGCTTGCACGATTGTACAGTGACGACGACTTCGATAAAGACGCAAATATTGCTAAACGAGGAAGTGTCAATAAGATTTTGCTAAAGCGCTTGTTAAAACAGAGTTTTATCAATTTACCTATGCCTAAAACCACGGGCCCTGAGACTTTCAATTTGGACTGGTTCAATGCGCAATTAAAAGCAATCCACTTAGATAATCTCAGCGTCCCCGATCAGATGGCTACCTTAAATGCTTTTAGCGCCCAAGCTATTGCAGATTCTCTTAGGCAACTGCCAGAGTTATCAGTTATTTACGTTAGTGGTGGGGGCGCTCACAACCCACTTTTACTCAATAATATCTCTAACTTGCTTGCTAGACCGGTATTTTCCACGAATAAGTTAGGCGTCAACTCAGATGCAAAAGAAGCCATTTTATTTGCCATACTCGCAAACGAATGTGTTGCTGGTAATGAACTTGCTTTTTCAAGTAGCCATTCGCAGCAAGCAAATGTGAGTATGGGAAAACTGTCCTTTCCATCATAAACTAGTCAATGCACTCCCCAAATTTCAAGCATTGATTAGACGTAGTTCCTAACAGTATTGTTTCAAGTACACCAGTAAAAATGCGAAAGGCGCGAATATTAAGAGAAAAAGACGCTTTGTGTTCTAATTGTAGTTTGATACTTCGTTTTCTTGTTTTTTATTTGGTATTAGGACTTTTAGTATCTAGGTTTTTGCTATCATTATCTGGCGGCAGCTGCATTCTCGCAGTCTCAATGAGGTGTTGATTTCGAGTACGTGGCATAACCTTTACTCGATGATGCATCGCCACTTTCGCCAGAATATGCGCAGTTACCGGAGCCGTGATAACTAAAAACAGGGTGATTAAAAGTTCGTTGATACTGAGACTTCCTCGCATATGGTACATGTATACCATTGACCCTATAAGGAAACAGCCCAGACCTAGCGTTGTCGCTTTCGTCGGAGCATGTAAGCGAACGTAAAAGTCCTGCAGACGCAGAAGCCCTATCGATCCCACTAGGATAAATAGCCCACCTAGAATGAGGAGCACAGATACAATTAACTCAAGGGTAAAACTCATACTACCTCCTACTCAATAATATCGCCACGCAGCAAATACTTTCCAAACGCCACGCTGCTGACAAATCCCAACATTGCAATAAGCAAAGCGGCCTCAAAATACAATGGTGTTTGATTGTAAATACCAAACAGTAAAATTAAAGCAATACTGTTAATGTACATCGTATCAAGCGCCAAAATACGGTCAACTACATGAGGTCCAATAATGAGACGCCACAGGTTGAGCACAAGCGCAATACTCAGCATAACTGCAACCGCGACTATAGCGATATCTAGCATCCGAAAATCTCCTTAACGCGCGATTCGTAGCGCTGTTTAATCAAATCAATGACTTCTTGCTCGTTGTCAGGCATATCTAATACATGCACATAAAGCCACTTTTTATCTTTTGATACCTCGGCGCTGAGAGTACCTGGCGTCATGGTTACGGTGCTAGCAAGCACAGTAATAGGTAAGGTATCATCAAGCTCAAGTGGCACTGCAAGCAAGCCAGGTTTAATTTTGTGCATCGGTCCCACGACCAAAAAAGCAACCTCAAAATTAGCAACTATAATGTCTTTAAGAACAACAAATATGTAAACCAAAGCTTTAAATGGTTTCTTCATTTTAGGTTGAGGAACTCGCAATGGCGCGCACAAAAGAGGGATAATGAGGGCGAGCACGCTACCAAGAATGATGTGCCCCAAACTCACAGTGGTATTCAGCATAAGCCAAACAATCAAAAGCATTATGCTATGCACGGGCATTGGCATTAAACGTGAAAGCAAGCTCATTACACACCTCCCTCTAATTTCATCACCTTAATTAATGACTGAATATCATGTAATTGTGCGGCGGCATTATTGGTATACTCAATGATGCTAGCCCCAAACAGCGCTAACAAAGGTGAGGCACCAAGCAATAAAAGCGTTCCCCAAAGCTGCCATTGAGAAACGCCGGCAGATTCAGCAACATCATGACTATGCGTCGCGCGCCAAAACAGCGTTGTCCCCGCTCTAGAGAGAGCGATGATGGTAATTAGACTAGAAACTAACATAACTGACCATACCCATACTATTTGCTCTGAAGCAGCAGCTGATTGTAAAACAACGAGTTTACCCAAAAAGCCTGAAAAAGGCGGTAGACCAGCTATGGACATAGCTGCAACGACAAATAAGCACCCCAATAATGCCTGTTGTTTTATCTTCCGTGCAATAACAAAGTAATCCAGAGCTTTACCCCGCTGTTGACCCAACATATCGGCTATCAAGAATAAAGCAGCTGTCACCAAAGTACTGTGGATCAAATAATATAAACCAGCAGCTGTTGCCTCTGGCGTTCTCAAAGCGAATGCGATTAACAGTGTACCAACAGATACAATCACGAGATTAGCAGCAAGAGTTCTTAGATTAGGGCTCGCTAGTGCGCCTACTGTACCAACAATAATAGTGAGTATCGAAAGAGGCCAAATCCATGGCTGCACCATGTTAGCTAATTCGCCTGCTTGCTCACCAAAAATCACAGTGTAAACACGAAATATGCAATACACACCGACCTTCGTCATTATGGCAAAAAGTGCGGCAACCGGCGCACTAGCAGCCGCGTAGGTTTTTGGTAGCCAAAAGTGAAGTGGCAACATCGCAGCCTTGAGGCCAAAGACAACCAGCAACAAAGAGCCGCCCGCCTGAACAATCAGTTGATTACTTGCCGATAATTGTGCGACACGCAGTGACATGTCAGCAATATTAAGCGTACCCGTGATGCCATAAAGCGTGCCTAATGCAAACAAAAACAAGCTCGAGCCGATTAAGTTTAAAATCACGTAGTGGACGTTTGCGGCGGTTTTCTGTTTGCCACCACCGTGAATAAGTAGCGCATACGACGCGATAAGTAATACTTCAAAGAAAACGAAAAGGTTAAACAAATCGTTAGTTAAAAATGCGCCATATATGCCCAACAGCTGAAACTGAATAAGAGGATGAAAGTATTTGCCCTCCCTATCGCTTCCGGCAAATGAATACAAAGTAACGCCTAGTCCTAAAACGGCAGTGAGCGCCACTAACATAGCGGACAAGTGATCCACGTATAAAATAATGCCAAACGGCGGCTGCCAGTCACCCACCGCGTACATGATGGCCCCCCTTTTTACAACTGTTGATATAAGCACAATTGAGCAAACTATTTGTGCAAACAACAAGCAAAGTGAGGCAACACGCCTAGCTTGATATCGTTCAACACCCGCAAAGGGCGGTAATAGCATCAATAGACCGCCAACCAGTGGTATCAAAATAGGAAGGATTGCTAAATGAACCGTCATATCTTGTCCTTACTCGGCATTATTAATTTATCAGTATCCGGCGGCTCCCTGCCGTCTACAAGGTCATTGCCTAAGTCGGCGCGCGCGCGCATAGCCAGAATAACGACAAATGCGATCATTGCAAAACCTATTACAATGGCCGTTAAGGTCAGCGCTTGCGGAAGAGGGTCTGCGTATGAATCAGACATACCCAAAATAGCAGCACCGTCGAGATTCAAACGACCACTTGAAAACAAAAATAGATTCACTGCATAAGACAGCAGTGTTAGGCCAATTACGACAGAGAAAGTGCGTCCACGTAAACACAAAAAAACGCCACAAGATGTTAATACACCTACACAAATTACGTATAAAGTTTCCATTATTCCTCCGTAGTCGGGCGATGAACAGAAGTGAGCTTGCCCAAATTCGCCAGTATCAGTAACGTAGCGCCTACCACCGTTAAGTAAACACCCAAATCAAATATCAGGGCGCTTGCAAGCTCAATTTCACCGATAAATGGGATATCAAAATAGTCAAACCAAGTGGTCATGAATGGGCGATCGAAAAACCAACTGCCTATGCCGGTAAGTGTTGCGATTAGCACTCCTAGGGCTATTAGGATTTGATAATCAACTTTTAAGCGAGGCTTGACCCAATCTACACCGTGCGCGATGTATTGCTGAATTAACGCGACAGAGGTTATTAAGCCAGCAATAAACCCTCCCCCGGGCATATTGTGACCGCGCAGAAATATGTAAAAAGAGACTAAGAGTGCAAGCGGCAACAAGCTTTGTGAAATCATCGTTAAAATAGGAGGATGACGATCCTCAGACCACGGCAAACCATTTTCATTAGCAGACGGCATTGCTAGCCGAATACGCGCGAGTAATTTAAAAATACCAAGCGCTGCAATGCCCAGAACGAGAATTTCACCAAGCGTATCTAGCCCTCGAAAATCTACTAAAATAACGTTTACAGCATTTGTACCGCCCCCTCCTGTTTTGCTGTTTTCCAAGAAAAACTCGGAAATAGTGTCCAACGGCTGCGTAATAAAGGCATAGTTGATAGTGGCAACAAGACCGCCTAAAGCTGCCGCTATACTGACGTCTCTCACCACTCGCGAAGGTGATGATTCCGAGGGGGTTTTTTGCGGTAAAAAATACAGCGCTAACATCAGCAAAATCACCGTCACTACCTCTACTGCCAGCTGAGTCAACGCTAGATCAGGCGCAGAAAAGCGAGCGAATGCGATAGATACAATAAGTCCAACTACCGACAAAGTTATTAGTGCAACCATGCGTTTACGGTGGTAAATAACCGTCGCTATGGCACTTAAACATAAAATAATCGCAGCAATAATCTCTACGCCACCCAAGGCTTGATCAGGAAAATGTGTTTTAGCTGTGTCGAGATTAATCAGTGGAATTGCAGTAACTGCAATCGCAAAAAACAGCAGCGCTGCAATATAGCGCTGTAAAGATCCATTTCCTAAGCCATCGTATGCCCTCGTGGCATAACCTACGAGCGTTTGTATTACCCCTTCAAAAACACGTTTTTCATCTGACTCTTTGAATTGCGCTTGAAAACGATATAAATGACTGCGATAGGCATATACTAACAATCCACCACCAATCGCAATAGCGCTCATTAATAGGGCTAAGTTAAAACCATGCCATATCGAAAGACTATAATTGGGAAGCTCACCTAGCAGAACGGACGATGCTGCTGCATCCAATAAATCACCAATGATATAGTTAGGAAATATACCCACGAGTAAACACAGCGCTACCAATATTTCGATAGGTATTTTCATATATCTTGGCGGCTCATGAGGCGTTTTCGGTAAGTCTTTTGGTTCACCATTAAAAAATACGTCGTGTATAAAACGCACAGAATAAGCCACAGCAAACACGCTAGCAACCGTCGCTAATACTGGCGTCATCCAAGAAAGAAAGCCTAAAGCAGACGAATGGAGTGTTTCAGCTAAAAACATTTCTTTCGATAAAAAGCCATTAAACAAAGGTACGCCCGCCATTGAAGCAGCAGCTACCATCGCAAGCGTGGCGGTGTAGGGCATAAATCGCCATAACCCTCCCAGCTTACGCATGTCTCGAGTGCCTGATTCATGGTCAATAATACCCGCTGCCATGAAGAGTGAGGCTTTAAATACAGCATGATTCATAATATGAAACAGCGCAGCGACGGCCGCCAATTTTGTATCTAGCCCTAAAAGCAGCGTAATCAGACCAAGATGGCTTATTGTGCTATAAGCCAGCAGACCTTTTAAATCGTGTTTAAATAGCGCTGTGTAAGCGCCTAACAGCAAGGTTATCAAACCCGTCATGCTAACAATTAAAAACCACATTTCGGTACCAGATAACACAGGATACATGCGTGCAAGCAAGAAAACACCCGCTTTCACCATTGTCGCAGAATGCAAATAAGCACTAACCGGCGTGGGCGCCGCCATAGCGTGAGGTAGCCAAAAGTGAAATGGAAATTGAGCAGATTTAGTAAAAGCACCGAGCAATATCAAAATTAGTGCGACAGGATAAAGAGCGTGCTCTCTTATGACATCACCACTGGCGAGTATTGTGCTTAACTCATAACTGCCAACCATATCAGCTATAAGCAATAAACCAGCAAGGAGCGCGAGTCCGCCAGCACCAGTTACCGTTAGCGCCATTCTAGCACCCTTGCGCGACTCAGATTTAGTCGACCAGAAACTGATAAGTAAAAATGAACTGATGCTGGTAACTTCCCAAGCCATCCAAAGTTGCAGTACATTGTTTGACAACACGATGGATAGCATAGCTGTCATGAACAAAATTAGGTAAGAGAAAAAACGCCCAACCGCTTCTTTTTCGGAAAGATAATACCGTGCGTATACAATAATCAGTAAGCCAATACCTAGAATTAGCAACGCGAACATCAATGCTAGCCCATCAAGCCGCAAGGATAAAGTAAGCCCGATAGAAGGTATCCATTCTACATATTCGGTGACAATTTCACCGGCTAAGACAGCTGGCAGTAAACTGACTATGTAAGCAAGCGCTATAGCAGGAGCAAGCATTGTGAAAATCGTATTGAAGGTGCGCCCAAACCGCTCAGTAAATAGAGGTATTACTACTCCAATCAATAAAATTGCTGTTATCCAAAATAAGCTCATTGTTTCCTTATGCTCCAAGTTTTTGTCTACGCTTATTAAGCTTTTCGTTAAAGTACATACTGTAGTGTGAAAAAAGTGAACAAGATCCAGTATTTATTAACTCTTTTAAAAGAGTCGAAATCTAATTGCTTGATATTTTTAAACATGAAATTCTTCATATAATCTTAAAATTTCCAGCATCAGCAAACACGAATATATTAAGCAGCAAAGTATACTTCAGATTTAGCAAAAAAACGCGGTTGTTTTACTTGTTGCTTGTATAAGTGTTTTCCGATGTTATTAGGCATTGGTGCTGAGCCCAAGCGACTGCTAAATGAAAAGCTAAGCCAATCTTAAAACCAAGTGAGCGAATCGCAACACGATGATTAACAGTATCACCTTATTGCCTTAAAACACTCACCTCTCACACGAATGTGACTGCGGTTAAGTAATATTTGAAAATCTAACGCGCGCTGCTTTGACTCCCATTCGGACGGCCTAAACTTGATTCTCCACTTGCAAACGTAATTTGCTACAAGCAAAAAACTGATCTTTACACTGCAACAAACACTGTATATATTACCAGTATTGAAATTTTCTGGTGAATTCAAAATGCTTGTACATATTTCTGTGAAAAACTTTGCTGTTGTAAAACAAATTGCTGTCGATGTCGCTGAAGGCTTGACCGCCATTACCGGCGAAACAGGCGCTGGTAAATCAATTGCAATTGATGCATTGAGCCTTTGCCTTGGTGACCGTGCAGATGCGGCATCAGTCAGGAAAGGTGCAGAAAAAGCAGAAATTGTGGCGCATTTCGATATCAAAAAAGTACCTCTCGCAACAGCATGGCTGGAAGAGAATGAACTGCTTCAGGAAGACAATCCTAATGACTGTTTTATTCGAAGACTCGTTAGTAATGAGGGCCGTTCAAAAGCATTCATTAATGGTGTCGCTGTTTCCCTAAATCAACTTAAATCATTGGGACAGTATTTGGTCAGCATTCACGGACAAAACGCGCATTATCAACTTTTGAAACCAGATAATCAGCGCAAGTTGCTCGACAGTTTTGCAGCACACAAATCACTTTTGAATGATGTCGCTGCTGCTTACGATACCTTAAAACAAAAACAGCAACTACTAAAGCAATTGCAGGCAGCACAGAAGCAGCGGAGTGATCGTAAAAACCTATTAGAATATCAAGTGCAAGAATTAGATGACTATAGCATTGGCGAAAATGAGTTCTCACAGTTGGAGCTCGAGCATAAACGCTTAAGTAATAGTCAAACCTTATTAGAACAAGCACAAATTAGCTTTTATCAATTGTATGAAGGTGACGAGTTTAATGCCCTGTCAGCCATTCAAAGCAGTGTCGATAACTTATCTGAATTACAGGAACATGATCCTACGCTAGGTCCTATTGTAGATATGCTCAGTGACGCTGCCATTCAAATTGAAGAAGCGTCGCAGGAAATTCGTCAGTATTGTGATCACTTAGAAATCGATCCGATGAAACTTCAACAGGTTGAACTGCGCTACTCAGAGGCTATGGAACTTGCTAGAAAACACCATGTAAAGCCTGAAGACTTGTATGCCACGCACATGCAATTGGCAGAAGAATATGCCGGATTACTTAAAGATGAAGGGAATTTGTCAGCGTTAAGCAAAGAGTGCGAAAAAAATAAAGAAGAATATGAAAAAGCCGCTCGCAAACTGCACGCATCAAGAACCGAAAGTGCCAAGGCGTTGGCGGCTAAAATTGAATCTCATGTGAAAGACATGAACATGCAACATGCAAAAATATTCATTGACGTTCACTACAATGAATCAGCCGCATGTAGTACTCATGGTAAAGACGAGGTTCTCATTAAGGTAACAACCAATCCCGGGCAGCCTGCGGATGCATTAGATAAAGTAGTCTCTGGCGGTGAGCTATCTAGAATTGGCTTAGCAATACAAGTCATCACTTCCAGTGGCAACCAAGTTCCTACTATGATATTCGATGAAGTAGACACAGGTATTAGCGGACCGACTGCGTCAATAGTAGGGCGTTTGTTACGTAAACTCGGTGACGTCTCTCAAGTGGTTTGTGTCACTCACTTGCCTCAAGTGGCTGCGCATGGACACAATCAAGTATTTGTGACTAAACTAACCGATGGTGATACCACAGAGACCAAGATGTTGAGGTTGACCGAAAATGAACGCGTAAATGAGATTGCAAGACTGCTCGCTGGTGATAAATTAACCGATACTGCTATTGCAAATGCAAAAGACCTTTTAAAACTATAAATAAGAACTAATTAAAAGTTGAATGGTCTCATATTAGTGGGTAGCATCTGTCCCATTAACGAAGGCAGCTGCCTTACAATATAAAGTACTACTATTTCGGATTATTAAATGAAGTTAACCCAACTACTGATTATCATTGCAATGATATTGTCTACCTCTGCTTGCAAAAACTGGATATACCGCATCGATGTACCCCAGGGCAATTATCTTGACGACCGAGACGTTAAAAAACTCAGGATCAGTATGACCAAAGAACAAGTAATATACGTGTTAGGACGCCCTGTCGTAGAAGACTCATTTGATGAAGATACTTGGTACTATGTGTATGAAATGAAACGGGGAATGAGTAAGCGCGGAGAAGACTTTAAGAAAGACCTAGTCATAAGCTTTGCAGATGGGAAATTAATAAAGGTAGAAGGCGATTTTGAATTGTCAGAAGACTTCAATGTCGCTCTTGACGCCTAATCTGTAATCAGTCATACAAATTAGCAGCTGAAAAAAACATATTTCGGCCGTTTTGTTTTGCTTTATAAAGCGCTTTATCTGCCAATTCAAATAGCGTATTTTTAATGACCATTGCTGGCATGCTTTTGTTAATTTGCGACGTAGCGTTGCCAATAGAAACTTCAGCGTCGTAAAGCTGAATATCAGTGAGAATGTCTTGGTACACTTTCGTAACTTCTTGATGATTTGCATCATACATAACAATAGTAAATTCATCACCCGCAAAACGAAAAAATCAAATGCGGTAAAGCATGTATAGCAGATCAAGCTGACGAAAAAAGACCATTTTTTAAAAACTACTGTCGCTTTTGCTAGAAAAGTGTCTAACTCGATATCAGAGTTTTGATGAAAAGCTAGCTTGGATGTTCCGCTAGTCACTCATTTAGCCCTTCAGCTGTTTTAATAAGGCTCGCGCTTCTATTTTTTGCTTATCGTTGCCTTTTTTCAAAACCTCCTCTAACGCTTCAGCTGCCGCCTCACCATCTTCCATATCAATGTAAACTTGCGCTAAATCTAAATTACTCGCTTGGCCTGCATCTAAATCGACGTCGATTTTGGCATCTTCATGCAGAAACTTGTCCAGCGACATATCTAAATCAAGGGCTAATTCTTCATCCGTTGCAGGTGTTACGTTTTCGCTTTCCTGCAGTAAACTGTCTACATCGATGAAATCGTTTGAGTCTTCAACAGGTGATTCATCAAACAACGCCGTTAAATCTAGATCTGGATTGTCCAAGTTTTCAGGAGCAGCATCGTCCAAACTTCCTTCAACCTCTGTATTGTCCAAATCGTCAATAGCAAGCTTGTCAATTTCAGCAGCTGTTTGCTCGTCAGACAGAGCGCCCATTTCCTCGAGCAATGAATCAAAATCAGCTTCTTCGATTTGACGCAGTACATCATCTTCTGAGTCTGTTTCAGTATAATTATCGAGTGCTTGTGCAAGATCACTGTCATCATTGTGGGTATTTGCGTTTTGTTTTTGGTTTGCGTCTGCATCGACATCTTCATCGTCATCTAGCCACTCGTCTAATCCCGGTAAATCCAATAAATCGTCATCTGAGGTCGCAGCAGTTTTGTTACTTCTACCATTCTTTTCATCATAGGAAGTTTCACCACCCTCTTCTGCAGCCTTTGTAGCGATATTTGTCGGACTTGGCTCTAGCACATCATTTGCAAAGCTGGGAATATCATCTAACGCGAGCATAGACTCATCAGTTTCAGGCCTCGCTAGCTCTTCATGCAAAGCGGAATTTTCATTATCAAATTCAGCGATGCCCTCTAAATCAAGGTTGTCCAATTCACTGTCGTCTAATTCTATCTGGCCGATCGGGTCAGTCGAGTCTAGTGCTTTAAGGAGGTCATCATCGACCTCTAGGTCTTCATTTTCGTTGCCATCAGCGACAAGAATATCAAGTGCACTATCTTCTGCTTCTTCAACTGTATCTTCACTTTTTGCATTATCATCGATTGTTTCAACGATGTCGTTTTTAAGCATTCCATTTTCATCGAGTAAACTATCTTCAAGTCCATCAATAATTTCTTCATGTTGCTCAAAATCAATCGTACCCGTTTGTAACTCATTCAAGCTATCTTCTAATTTTGAAGTAATTTCTTCTTCTACAGGTTGAGTTAATAGCTCTTCAATAGCTGCATCTATCTCTTTTTCCGGTTGTTCAACACTTAGTTCATTCAACAATTCGTCAGTTAAGGGATCATCAACTTCTTGGTATTCTGAGTAGTCAGATATATCCTCGTCTTCAGGATTTGCAATAGCATCTGCGATATCATCCTCAAGGCCTTTAGTCAGCTCATCTAATGGACGAATAGCTTTTTGCTGGTCTGAAACAATATTACTTTGCGGATCCATAAGATCCGATTCATCATCAACGTTATCGTCAACCAGATCATCATCAACGAACCTATCATTTGCCAACTCCTCTTCAAAGGATTTGGTTAATGCATTGATTTTATTATTATTTTCTGAAATTTTAGATTGAATCTGCTCAATGACCGTGTCGTCAATTTCTCCGCTAGCGTTTAGCGAAATACCTTCCGGCAGATCCCCAGTTGGCACATTTTGTTCCAGCAAGTCATCAATATCAATTTCAAGCTGCTCATCATCAAGTTCTGATGCTACTTCTATTTCAACAAAACTTTCAGTAAGAGAATCGTCGTCCGCTTTAACTGGTGTTATATCAACAGATTGTTCATCGAGAATGCTGTCAATATCCACTTCTTCAAGATCGGCCTCTGTCTCACCTAGATCATCTAAATCAAAGTCATCGTCGCCCTCGAGTACCACATTTTGCTTATCTAAATCGATTGTGTCAGTGTCTAAATCTAGCAAATCCTCATCCAGACTTATGTCGGCATTTTTAAGATCTGCTGCCGCGTCACTAAGTTCATTTTTTGATTTTTTGCCTTTCTCATCAGGCAGCAATATTTCATCATCAATATCACCAAAATCATCAATGTCTATCGCAAGTTCGTCAAGAGATTCTTCTAATTCATCAGATAAGATATCGTCCAGTAAGTCATCTTCAGATATATCATCGCTTTCCAACAAGGCTAATAATGCATCGGCGTCATGAGAAACAGGATCATCTACGGTGATATCCTCAATATCCTCTGTGGCGGATTGATTTTTTTCTCGATCGCTGGTCGGCTTACGCAAAATCCTAAGAGCAAGCAATACAAAGATAATAAAGAAAGCGGCGGTAGCAGCAATGATAATGAAAATTGGTTCACTGATAAATTTACCAAAGGAGCTATCTTCTCTAGCTTCTTCCTTCATTTTGGTTAGCGCCACAAATTCGCGTAATTCCTCAATTTGCGCTGCTTGATCATCAAGTTTTGCTTGAAAATCTTCCGATAATTCTGTTCTAAGTGCAACGATTTCTTCGTCTTTTCTCGCTAACTCATCAAGCACCACTTTATTTTCGTCGACGATAGTTTGAGTGGCTTGTATGGATTGCTCTAATTGTTGTTTAAAATCGTTAACGATACTTGCTTGTTGGCGCTTTAGTGAGTTTATTTGTTGTTGAAATTGCTTTTGTGCCGCATCAAGTTGTTCTTTATTTACCAATGGCACATCCGGTTTTAAATTCTCAAGATCAGGTGGTGTGTCAGTGGCTTGATTCGTGCTTGTGCCGCGACGGCCTGTTGATTGAGTAAATTCTTGATCATCCTGTTCAGCTTTAGCCCTTGCTCTAGCTGGGTCAATTCTAGCAATGTATCGGTCTGTGGGAAGCTTTAGCACCGAGCCGTTAACCATCGTATTGAAGTTACGATTTACAAAAGCACGCGGATTGAGTTCATATATAGCAAGCATCACCTGATATACAGTGAACTGCTGATTTTTTCTGTATTGACCAGAAATAGCCCACAAAGTATCTGACGGATCGATGGGACCATAGACCACCCCTGAATACACATCAGCGGCGTCACGAGGACCTTGAATTTGCGTTCCTTGTGCAACTGCCGTTGACGCTGCCGAAAGACACAAAATAGCAACAAACATTGCACGAGTAAGAAATAGAGACCACTGCATAGTAATTTTTTCGACTCTCCAATTGAGGATTGGGTATACTAATTGCGCCAAGTTAATCAATACTACTTAATAACTGACAAAGACAACACTTGTACCGATAACGCTATTGAACTTAACCGCAGCGTCAATAGCTTATCGGCATCTAATCACTTAAATTTACAAATAATCCTTTATTAATGTCTCTGCTATCTGCACGCTGTTTGTCGCAGCGCCCTTTCTAATATTATCTGAAACAACCCAGAGGTTTATTCCATGAGAGTGCGAAATGTCGTTTCTAACGCGACCTACATGCACACTATCATTGCCACTAGCCGACGAAACTTGCGTAGGAAAATCCGCTGACTTTTCGTATAAAGTAATACCGGGAGCGTCACGCAGTAAATCTTTCACCGCTTCGGCATCTATTTGTTGACGAGTCTCAATGTGAATGGCTTCGCCATGTCCAAAGAAAACAGGCACTCTTACCGCCGTAGCGTTGACTAAAATGCTCTCATCACCCATGATTTTTTGCGTTTCCCACACCATTTTCATTTCTTCTTTAGTGTAGTCATTGTCTAAAAACACATCAATTTGTGGAATAACATTAAACGCTATTTGTCGAGAAAACTCATCACCGGTCACCGTTTTTGCATTGAGCAGTTCAGCGGTCTGTCTAGCCAAAGCTTCCATTGCGCTTTTGCCTGCGCCAGAAACTGATTGATACGTACACACGTTTATTCTTTCTATACCAACAGCATCATGTATAGGCTTCAACGCTACGAGCATTTGAATAGTAGAGCAGTTAGGGTTAGCGATGATGTTGCGGTTTCTAAAGTCTGCTAAGGCATGTGCGTTTACTTCTGGTATAACAAGTGGAATATCGGCTTCATACCGGAAGTGAGAGGTATTGTCGATGACAACGCAGCCTGCTTCGGCCGCGATTGGGGCATATTTTGCTGACACACTGCCACCTGCAGAAAAGAAACCAAATTGTACTTTTGACCAATCGAACTCATCGGCATTTAAAACCGTTATTTTCTCGCCTTTAAATTTTATTGTACCACCCGCTGAGCGCTCACTCGCAAGTGGGTATAATTTGTTAATTGGAAAATTTCGTTCTTCCAATAGATCCATCATGGTTTGGCCAACTAAGCCGGTGGCGCCTAAAACAGCTACGTCGAAAGATTGCGACATGAATAAATATCTCCAAAATAAAATTATGTTAAGGGTGAAACGACTATCGTTAGTTGGCTATTTTAAACCCTATTGTGGCCGCTATTTTTGCCGCCTTATTTTTATTAATTTCGTTTGCTTTTTCAGCACCAAATACAACGAGTGCAGCGCTAAATTCTCGCCTTATCGGGTAGTGCTTTCTTATTGCAGCAAACGCTTCTGATTCTGCCATGCGAGCACGAAAAATACCATCATCCTTTTTAATGTCGTACATATGCTTAACTAATTGAAATAATTGGTCAAAAGATGATTTAGATGAATTCACCGTTGGGTTATTTTCAAAATGAGGGAGGAATTGTTCTAGTTTAAGCTCATTTTGCACATGTAAATGATGACAAAAGGCATCGTAGACCATTGAGGTTCCTCTCGCTTTACCTTCCAAAGTATGCCCTGCAATGTGCGCCGTTGCTAAACGAATATGAGGAATTAACTCATGGTTGATAAGTGGTTCATTTTCCCACACGTCGAGTACAACATTTACGTGTTTTCCTGAGTCAAAATAACTCAGTAAGGCCCTGTTATCGACCACTTCACCCCTGCATGCATTAATCAGATACTGATGCACAGATAACGCTAGTAATTCGTCCTTACCGAACAGGTGAAATGTGGGATGCTGCCCAGTCGTTGTAAGGGGCGTATGCAAACAAATAATATCAGCCCTTAAAGCCTCAGCAAACGTCACGAATGTCCTTCCGTCACCCGCAGCTTGCAACGGTGGATCACATAAAACATAGTCGATTTGCAAAGCGCCTAAAATATCCGAAAGTGCTGTACCTACATGACCGGCACCGATGATCGCAACTTTCTTATCGAATAGATTAAAATTATCTTCATGCGAGAGTTGCAGAATAGCGCTTAAAACATATTCCGCAACAGCCACTGCATTGCAGCCACCCGCCGCGTACCAATTTATCCCCTGACGTTCAAGATAATCTACATCAATGTGATTAAAGCCTGCTGTTGCCGTTGCAACGAATGTTAACTTATTCGCTTTTTGCAGTAAGTCTGCTGTGACTTTTGTGGTAGAGCGAACGAATAAAGCGTCAACATCAACAAGCGCTTCGCTACATAAGCTGCCTAGCTCAAAGGCTTTTGCATCACCAAAGCCAGAAAAGAAGGCATCGGCGTAAGGCATGGCAATGTCATATAAAATTTTCAAAGAATAATCCCCGTATGTAAACAAAACCAGCACCGCTGAGTTTAGGAAAGATAAGCAACGTAGTTTACGCTAAAATAAAAAAACCATTCACGTTGAATGGTTTTTTCTTGATTTCATTGCTTACCGTTTAACATGGCAGCAACTCACACCATACCCTAGATACGAGAATGTGCTTGCGTCGTAACTAAGCGTGGTATTTTTTGAACACCAATGTGGCGTTAGTGCCACCAAAACCAAAACTATTTGACATAATAAGGTCTAGTTTCGCTTCTCTGGTTTGAGTAACAATATCTAAACCGGAGGCAGCTTCATCAAGATTATCAACGTTAATTGAAGGGGCAATAAAATTGTTTTCCATCATCAGGATACTATAAATCGCTTCGTTCACCCCGGCAGCACCTAACGCATGGCCGGTTAATGATTTTGTAGCGCTCATAGGCGGACTTTTCTCGCCAAACAAGGCTTGAATTGCTTCCAATTCTTTAACATCGCCGACAGGAGTAGATGTGCCGTGAGTATTCAAATAATCTACGGCTTGATCAATGCCTTGTAATGCTTGCTTCATGCAGCGAACAGCACCCTCACCCGATGGAGCAACCATGTCATAACCGTCAGATGTAGCACCGTAACCAACCACTTCTGCATATATCTTCGCGCCGCGCGCTAGTGCATGCTCTAACTCTTCGACTACGACCATACCACCGCCACCAGAACTGACAAATCCATCACGGTCAGCGTCATAAGTGCGCGAGGCTTTTGTTGGATCATCATTATATTTGGTTGATAATGCGCCCATTGCGTCGAATTGGCTCGATAACGCCCAATGTAATTCTTCTCCACCACCAGCAAATACCATATCTTGCTTACCAAGTTGAATCATCTCTAGTGCATTACCGATGCAATGCGCACTGGTCGCGCAAGCAGAAGATATGCTGTAATTCACACCTTTAATCTTGAAAGGTGTTGCCAAACAAGCAGATACAGTGCTGCCCATGCAGCGAGTAACCATATATGGCCCAATGCGTTTAACGCTTTTTTCGCGCAAAATATCGGCTGAGATAACTTGGTTTTCCGATGAAGCACCGCCAGAACCAGCAATAATGCCTACTCTTTCATTGGAATATTGCTCTTCCGTTAATCCCGCATCTTCTATCGCTTGCTGCATTGCGATATATGCATACGCCGCGGCATCACCCATAAAGCGCATTGCTTTACGATCAATATGATCAGAGAGTTCTATTTTGAGATCTCCCCAAACTTGACTGCGAAGTCCCATATCAGCAAACTGTTGTGAAAAGGTAATCCCCGAGCGACCCGCTCTTAATGAATCGGTCACTTCTTGTTTGTCATTGCCTATGCTCGATACGATGCCAAGGCCAGTAATCACTGCTCTTCTCATTTTTCACCTAATATATTGTTGCGGGTTCGTTATTGTTATTATGTTTTTGGATATAGTAACGGTTTTAATCGCTAAAGTGGTCTGATATTTGAAATTTTTTATAAAAACGAGGACTAAGATGGCTAAATTACGCTGTTGTCGCGCACACCACTATTTGTTTACCGAACAACCGATAGTATGCTTATCAAGGCAGTATATGCCATTCAGATTAGCGTATTTTGTTCATCTCCAAATCCTCAGAACCGCTGTGTCAGCTGTTTTTCGCATGATATACTGCGCAAGAACGTCGTCTCGTTGAACAGACTAGGCACCGCAATTAGTGGATAAGAATGATCTTTGCGTACTTATCACGACGTAACTTCACAACAACGTAACTGCATAACAACGTAAAATCAGTGCGATGTTAGTGAATAGCATTTTCCCTTTTTGATATTTGTTGAGCGAGCTGTATTTTTGAAAATTTCTAATGCAAACATAAATTTTAATGAAAACGGTACTCCCGTTGCAAGCGCGTTTGACGACGTTTACTTTTCGAACGAAAGCGGTATTGAAGAGACTCAATTTGTATTTATCGACAGTAACCGTTTGAATGAACGGTGGTTAACAACTATTCAGCCCAGCTTCAGTATCGGTGAAACCGGTTTCGGTACGGGACTAAATTTTCTAGTCGCAACACAGCAATTCCTGTCCTTTAGAAAAAACAATCCAGCATCAACATTAACCCAACTCTATTTTTTCAGTACTGAGAAATTCCCATTAACCAAGTCTGATTTATGTAAAGCATTGGCGCTATGGCCGAGTTTATCGAAATTTAGCGATAAATTAATACAACAGTATCCAATCGCTTTGCCAGGTCTACATCGCATCCATTTATTCGACAACCAAGTGATTTTAGATCTCTGGTTAGGCGATGCCACAGAGGGCTTCAGTCAGGCGCATGCTCACAACGACGGTCGCATTGACGCATGGTTTTTAGATGGTTTTGCGCCTAGTAAAAATGATTCGATGTGGCAACCTACTCTATTTAAGCAAATTAAACGTTTGAGTAAAGATCACGCCACATTTGCTACATTTACCGCAGCGGGTGCGGTCAGGCGAGCGCTTCAAGATGCTGGTTTTATTGTCCAAAAACAAAAGGGCTTTGGCAGAAAGCGAGAGATGCTGATTGGTCATTTAGCGCATATAGAAAACGAAAGAATTAGCACAAGACAGGCACCCATAAATCATCGCCATACAGCAACCAAGCAGCATGTTGCTATTATCGGCGGGGGTATCGCTGCTGCGATATGTGCATTGAAACTGATGAGAGCGGGTAAAAAAGTAAGTCTTTATTGTGCAGACAATACGCTTGCGCAGGGCGCCTCAGGAAATGAACAAGGTGGCTTTTACCCGCAGTTGAATGCCAAAGCCGGTATTGCGAGTCAAATCCATGCGCATAGCTTTTTATATGCACGTCAATTTTATGATCAATTATTAACTGAAGGGCATTATTTTGAGCATCAGTGGTGTGGCGTTCTGCAGTTATGCTTTAACGAAAATGTGACAAGCAGATATCAAAACATGATGCGCAATAAAACGTGGCCCAAAGCGCTAGTTGAGTGGCTTTCACCTGAACAGGCATCAGCACGTGCAAACATGCATATTCCCACTCCAAGTTTGCATTTACCATTAGGTGGTTGGTTATCTCCTCCTAGTTTAGTGGATGCATGTATTGAAGCTGCAAGCGACGGTGAACTTAGCGTTCACTTGAACCATCGGCTCGTCAATATTATAAAAACGGAAGATGCCATCCAACTCGAATTTAATTGTGCACAAAACGTCTCTGGTACTAAAAATACAACTACTGTAGATACTTCGGCTGCATATATGGCTACTGCGGATATTGTGGTATTCGCATGCGGTGCTGAATCACACCTACTACAAGACCTTAATTTACCCTTTCGCATGACTCGCGGGCAAGTAGAACGCATTCCAACTAATCCGAGCCTCTCATCATTGGCTACTGTTTTGTGTCATAAAGGATACATGACGCCGGCGTATCAAAATCATCACGCAATGGGCTCAACGTATGTGAAGAATGATTTAAATACCGAATACAGAGAAAGTGAAGCTGAATTAAATTTAAGGATGCATCAACAGGCTCTAAATGATGCTTCTTGGTCGCATGATCTGGTTCTCAATCAATTGCCTAGTGAGCGTGATTCAAATCATGATGCCATTTTTAAGGATCAACGAGGAAGGGCAGCAATACGCTGTAGTCTGCCAGATCATTTGCCCGTCGTTGGGGCTTTTCCGTTAATTGAAACCCAAAAGGTTGAATTGAAGGAGCTGTATAAAGCGAAAGCGGATAGTTATTATCCTATCCCTTCAGTACAGCCCAATGTGTACCTGCTGACAGGTTTGGGTTCTAGGGGCTTAACAACGGCGCCATTGATGGCTGAAATACTTGTAAGTCAGCTATGCTCAGCGCCATTGCCCCTAGACAATCACTTATTAGATGCGCTTAACCCAAACCGCTTTTTGATCCGCGATTTAATCAGACGTCGGTAATATTGTTGCATAGGCAGGATTTAGGCTTTGCACAATAAAATGAGGGATAAGCACTGATGCGCTGGCCACAACTCGATTATTTTCGACTGACACAATGCGAGCATTGATTTTAACACCCTGTGGTTTCTCAATCATCGTACCCGACAATATATGGTCCAGTTTCATATCTTGAGCAAGTTCAATTGAATCTCTCGAAAACGCAAAATCACCGCGCGATGTTACGTTTACCGCTTTTGTCATTTTGAAATCGACCACGCCTAAACCAAATTGCTGAATTTCAGATATGAAGTACTCGGCAAGTTGATTACCTAAAACATTTGTCTGCTGTAAGCTTCTCTCCAAACGCACAAATGAGGCTACGCCAATTAAATCATCTTTGCTCATACCCGCACTGTTGCGCAAAAGTTGCATCGACAGTTGACCTGCGTAGTCCTCTAGCGCCTTGTGTGAAAAGCTAGGGCGAAAGAGTGTGGAAGAAGACTGCCCAGGCATCATGTACGCTAATTCGTCCATATTCGCGATCGCGTTTACATCGTCCGATACATCGCCAGCCCCCTCCTTATAATTTGCAAGCAAAATACCCGAACGCCCATTGCCTTGAACATCAGTATTTGCCAATAGTCCGCCAGCCTCTTGTTCACGCAATAAGTCGGCGATCGTTTCTGGCGGCGCATAACCGGCCATCAGCATTTTACTTACTGCACACCCATTCAACAGAATAATGCTGGCCGTTGTGATGAGTAATTTTGCATTGATACCCATGATAGTTTTCATGCTATTCACCTTTTATCAATCTAACGCCATCTACTATCTCTGCCGTCTTACTGGATTCACTCGGTATTAAAGCGTCTACAACGTAAAATGGAACGAACATCTGTGAACTAGCCACAATCACATTAGACTCCATACCAAGCATTCTGGCATTAATAATATAGCCGCCTTGATGTTTGGTCATTGTACCGGTTAGTACATATTGAATCGGTGTTGTACTCGTAAGATCAAGAAAGTCTCGCGACATCACGAAATCGCCAGAATCGGTAACCCGAATAAACTGGGTCGCTTTAAACTCGACTACTGGCATTCTGAATTTATGGAACTCGTGGGCGAAAGACTCGGCAATTTGATATCCTAATAAATTAGTTTCTTTTAGGTCACTGTCGATCAGTGAAAAGTGCGTTACCGCTACCGGCGTGCGCTCTGTCACATACTCCATGTTTGACACTAGATCTTGGGCCATATTGCGAACGTAATCGCCAATGTTTTTGGCGAGTGGACGACTTTTGTAAGCCCCATTTACGCTAGAGTATACGGTGGGTTTTACTATCGCTCCGAAATCATCGATACCTCGTCCATCACTATTTTGCGCCTGACTCTGTTGTGTAAATGAGCCACCTTCTATTTCTTTAATATCGATAATACCGCTCTGCTGTTCTGCAATCGAAGAGTCTTCACTCAAGCTGTCACCAGAGAGACTTAGATCTGGCAACATTGAGCAACCTGACAAAGTGACAAGTGCAAAGGTCGTAATTAAAAGCTTCATAGGGCTGCTCCATTAGATTGATTTTCGATTCTATATAGTTTTCCGCCACGGCTGGTGACTTGTTCTGTTTCCCAAAAAATGTCTCCGGGAAAGAAGGTAGTTGCAGCGGCAACGACATCTTTAGTTCTTGCGTTTATTACCCTGGCATTAACCACAGCACCGTGTTGTTGCTCAGTTATCGTGCCACTGATAAAGAAATCAACTCGCTGGACTGAAGTCAATTGATCAACATCACGTGACAAAATGCGGTCAGAATTTTCCGTAATGGTGATACTATTTGCCGCTTTGTAATCCTGCGCAACAAAACCGCGTTTTACTGCCTCAGTCATAAGACCCTGCTCAAGCTGTTGTCCGAGCAACATAAGTGGACCTTGGTGCTTATGATTTGCTTTAAACGTGTCTACAGGAACAAAGCCTGCGACAGCAAATCGATAGTTTCGATCTGGTCTCAATGAAGCAAATAACTCATTAGCTAATTGATGGGTGTGGTACTCTGCATTGCCGAGGGCCCTGGGCGTTGAGCTTCTAGTTTCCGCAACCTTTGGGCTCATCATGGAACAGCCCGACATGCTTAACAGCAAAAGCAGACCCAACATGCTAACAATCAAAACGGCATAGGGTGAAAGTGAATTTTTCAAATTAATTTCTCGCATAGTGCAAACCAAAGAGCTAAAAAAAACGCCAAAAACGCGGCAAACTCTGGTATTTGCGTGGCTAATTACACGAGGAATTGCAAGAAGAGTTCCACTTTGCGGAATTTGATTGTGCTAGTGAGAAAAAACTATATTTGAAATAAAAAAGTACACAGTTCGGTAACTTGCTGAGCATCCTGTTCACTGAGCTCATTGTTATCAAATGCCCCCTGCAATTGATCTTTGAGCATCCTATTTAGCATTGACATAGGATCCTCCTCGCCTTGTTCAATCAATTTTTCAACGTTCGCGACCGCCACATCAAAATGACCATGCAAGTAACTTGCTATGAATAACTCATGGTCGCTGCCGTCTGCAATGAATGAATCTAAATACGCTTGCATCTGGTCGGTTTGTTCGATGAATATAAAATCTTGACTCAAAACTTCCTCCACTTTTGGTGTAAACGCTAAACTGCGCCAATTGAATACAAAACTAAATCGTGAAAGCCGGTGATAACGGGAATAGGCCCTACCAGCATTTCATCTAGTGCCGCGTCGCCTGAGTCTGATACCAAAGGTCTGCCTTGTAAATTTTGTAATTTCGACTTGGTGGCAACGACTAAGATATTTTGTTTGCCTACACTATTCACTAATGTAGGGGATAACTGCTGATTCCCCCTGCCTAACACATGCCCTTGTCCACCAATGAGAGTAAGGACTATTTTAGTGGGCTTATTTGCACAGTATTCAAGCAAGGAGGCTGCCGTGAGGTCGCTCGCTAATAATTTCTGATTGCTCACTAAATCAACACCAAGCAAGGTATTTTGAAGCCCCATCTCCTGCATTATGCTGTCTACTGTTGACCCCGAACCCATCACAAATAATGTCTCTGGTTCGTCGCTCATTAATTCAATGACGTGCGCTGCAATGTCTGACAAAACCAGTTCGTCAGATTCTTTCCCCCCCATTTTTACAGCTTGAATATAGTTTAACTCTTGCGGGACTAACATTTCACCATAATGCTTAGCGAGCACTCTACCAGCCCTAAATTCAGTTTCATCGATATCTTTCACCTCACCTGTCATCAAACTGACAAGCTCGCCTCTAACCACTTGAGCCACGACTTTTCCAGCAGCTTTTGGGGTTATTGCATAAACACCGCTGTGAATTTTACAGCCCGCGGGAACCCCAACTACTGGGCAGCGGTTTTCAACAACTTCGCAAATGTTTCTTGCTGTTCCATCGCCGCCGGCAAATAAAATCAGATCGACTTTTTGCGCTATTAATTCTAGCGCCGCAGCTTGCGTGTCGCTTGATTCAGTTTGCGATGCGGCATGTTGATATGCCACAACGTGATTAAAACCCAATTCTGAAACGACATCTTCGCCCATTTCGCCAGATGCTGTAAAAAGAATAAGTTGGTCTATTAAAGGGAGTAAGGCTTGTAGAGCAACCGCCATTTTTTTCCCTGATAATTTTTCAGCGCCGCTGGCGAGTGCCTGCTCGCGTATATCCGAGCCATCACTGCCTTTCAAGGCTAGCGCACCACCGATACCAGAGTAAGGATTAATGAGTAGACCGAGCTTAAATAGTCGTTTCAACCTTGCACTCCAAAGTCGTTGTCAAGTTTTTTAGGGGGAAGGAGGCTTGCAAGCGTGCGGTCCCGTAAAATTCATGAAGCGCATCTAAAAACTGTTGCGCTCTTGCATTGAAGCCCGAGTGAATAAAGTGCATCAGTTGATTCTCGACCGCAGTTTCAAATTTTTTGCTACAAGTATCTTCACCTTTCAAATTATCAACACTCACTCTAAACTTAACGCCCGATGCTAAAGAAAAAGCATATTCCAGGGCTTGTGGCTTCACTTCCGCAGCTTCGAACCTAGCTTGCTGTTCAGCATTCCGGCCATCAGGAAGATACCAGTAGCCATAGTCCACAAGCGTTCTTCGTTGTTTTCCTGCTATACACCAATGTGCAATCTCATGCAACGCACTGGAAAAATAATCTCGCGTAAATACCACCAAATTATACTGACAGTCTTTATTGGCTGGCTGGTAAATCGGCTCGTTTGCATTACCTAACAATTTGGTATTTTCAGTACTCGCAAAACAGGCATTAAAAAGCGCAATCAACTCTTCAGGCTTTCTATTCGCATCGTGCTTTTTTGCAAAAGGTAAATGATTCAAAAATACAAACTCATTTAATTAACAGCATATTCAAAAAGGGATTCATATTATACTGTAATTCAAGGTAATCTGGGCACTGGTTTGAAACTTTTTGTCCAACAGCGGGAAGTACTATTGAACAAACAGACAAAACGCATACTAAATATCAGTGATAAAGACCTATCTGCACTGGCATGGCAACAAGACTTGCCGTTCTTAGATATATGGCATATCGAACAAAAACACATCGATCATTATGAACATGTGAATAACGTCGCCTACGTCTCTCAGCTTGAAAAGCTTGCTTGGCAGCATTCCAATTATTTGGGACTAAGCATGCAAGAATATAAGAAACTAGACCGTGGCATGGTAATTCAACAACACGTATTAAATTATCAACGAGCTTCTCATTTGCACGATAAAATTGCCTGTGCTACTTGGATAGTCGCTTGTGATCAAAAATTTAGATTAAGCCGAGAATTTCAGTTTATTTCACTGCAAACGCACAAGACAGTTTTCACAGCGCAAACACACTTTGTGTGCGTATCTCTGTCCACTGGAACGCCGAAAAGAATGCCGAGTGAATTTGTGGAAATATACGGCAATGCAGCTTCTGCACATCTGGGTACACACGAATCAACTACACCAACAAAATAAACGCTAGTAGGGAACAGGACATATCATCATGCACAAACTTCTTGCCCTAATATTGCTACTGTCTTTGGGTTTAAATGCCTACCTGTTATTCAGCTTAAAAATCAATCAGTCAGCACTTCAGGCTGTAACGATGAATAAGCCTAGACTGCATGATGAACAGAGCCTCAGTCACTTTGACGACACTGTAACCAATATTTCGTTAACTGAAAATAACAATAACGCTGCCACAACCAAAGCCAACAATGCGGCACTGGAGCAAAAGGTAACAGACGCCTACCAAAGTCCAAAAACAATGTCGGCTGATGAGATGTTCGGATTACTTCAGTTACTGCAGGCTCAAAAGAAATATGACGACTTAGAATTGTTGTTGCGTGAATACTTGAAGCTATATCCAAGCGATCACAAAGCCTGGCTAATAGAAGCTGACTTCATTTTTCATACTGAGCCACTGAGCACAGCAATTGCTTTTTATTATAATTTATTAGAAAAAAGTCTGCCTGCTGATGAGGAGACTAAGATTAATAGCCTTATTCAAGTCAATACCTCAAAGGTCATTAAGCAATTGAGCGCTGATGCCGCTTGGGATTTATTGGCAACATTCATTGAACCATTACTACAAATTGACCCGCTAAACCGATTATATATCATAGGGTTAGCAAGAGCTTACGGTATGCAAGAACAAGTAGTCTTAATGGAGAATGCGCTTGCAGCACTTCCCTATGATGATGCTAGAGCACAACAATTACGCCAATCTATTTATGCACCGGCCACATCTGCTCCAGAAGATGAAGTGACAAATGATATAACGGATACCGCCAGTATATCGAAGCGAACAGTCACCGTTTTGGGAAATGGCCAACAATTTTTTGTGAAGGCCAAAATAGGCCGACATCGTCAGTTGTTGCTGCTTGATACCGGCGCTTCTACCACAGCAATTAGTCGTAAAGTGTTCGCTAGGGTGCCAGAAAGCGATACAGAATTTGTGGGCCGTTTTAGTGTACAAACAGCGGGGGGTGGCATTGAAGCCCCCTTATTCAAATTAAACACCCTAACGCTTGGCGACATTAGTATTGATAATGTCAGTGTTATCGTGTTGCCTGACGAGACTTTTACAAGCTCTTTTGAAGGATTACTAGGTATGAATGTATTAAGAAACTTCGACTTCAGGTTTGATCCTGAAAAACAAAAAATGACACTATTTGAGCGCTAAGCCCCCACTTTGTTCCGCATCTTGTAGAACATAAAAAAGGCCGATTTTTACTCAGAGGCTAGTCGGCCTTTTTTCTCAATGGCATTTAGCGTCTATTTATAAGCTAGCCGCGAGGCGAGTTCCTTGATCTATGGCTCGTTTAGCGTCCAATTCAGCAGCAAAATCGGCTCCCCCAATAAAGTGATGCGGGGTAATTAATCCTTCAGCTAATGCTTTCAAAGGCTCTTGGCCTGCACATACTATAACGTTATCCACAGGTAATAGTTGTACTTCGTCGTTAACTCTTATATGCAGTCCAGCATCATCAATTTTCAGATACTCTACTCCCGCTATCATCTTTACGCCTTTCATCATAAGGCCTGCGCGATGCGCCCATCCCGTCGTTTTACCTAAACCAGCGCCTACTTTGGTAGACTTGCGTTGCAACAAAAATATCTCTCTAGGAGAAGCCTCAGGTTGCGGCTTCATGCCTTCAACACCGCCTCTCGCCGTCATCGTCATATCGATACCCCATTCCTTCATAAAGGCTGGAATATCAGTGCTAGTTGATTGCTTGCCGTGAGACAAAAATTCAGAGGTGTCAAACCCTATACCACCAGCACCCATAACTGCAACGCGCTTACCAACCGGCTTCTTATCCTTTATGACTTCAATATAGCTAAGCACTTTAGCGTGATTGATGCCTTCGATATCAGGTGTTCTAGGCACAATACCGGTTGCCAAAATGACATCATCGAAGCCCATCTTATTCAGCTGTGAAGCATCAACTCGCGTATTTAACCTTACATCAACGCCATGCAACGCAAGCATTACACCAAAATAGCGTAGCGTTTCATAAAACTCTTCTTTGCCTGGAATTTGTTTCGCAATATTGAACTGACCGCCAATTTCTGAATCCGCGTCAAAAAGGGTCACTTGGTGGCCTCGTTGTGCTGCGGTTGTCGCAGCAGCAAGCCCAGCAGGACCCGCACCGACAACGGCAATTTTTTTTATGACTGTTGCAGGCTCAATCGTATACTCTGTTTCATGACACGCACGAGGATTAACAAGACAACTCGTCATTTTTCCTTCAAATGCATGATCCAAACACGCTTGATTGCAGCCAATACAGGTATTAATTTGACTGGCTTTGTTGTGTTGCGCTTTTACGACAAATTCTGGGTCTGCCAAAAAGGGGCGCGCCATGGACACCATATCTGCATCGCCGCGCGCTAACACCGCTTCGGCAATTTCAGGGGTGTTAATTCTATTAGAAGTGACAACCGGAATATTTAATGCTTTTTTAAACTTCGCTGTAACCCACGTAAATGCTGCTCTAGGTACTTTAGTTGCAATAGTAGGTATTCTTGCTTCATGCCAACCAATACCTGTATTGATAATAGTGGCACCCGCGTTTTCTATTTGCAGCCCTAGCTCTACAACTTCGTCATAAGTGGAACCACCTTCCACTAAATCCAGCATTGATAAGCGATAGATAATAATAAAATGTGTACCAACGGCTTCACGCACTCTGCGCACCACCTCAACGGGTAACTTTATTCTATTTTGGTATTCACCGCCCCATCCGTCCGAACGAAAATTCGTGCGAGCGGCAATAAATTGATTTAAGAAATAACCTTCAGAGCCCATTATTTCAACACCATCGTAGCCAGCGCGTTGCGCTTGTAGCGCAGTAAAAACGAAGTCATCAATTTGCTTTTGTATGCCTTCTTCATCCAATTCTTTTGGTATAAAAGGATTAATTGGTGCCTGCACGGCTGAGGGAGCTACTAAGTTTTTATTATATGCATAGCGCCCCGTATGTAGAATTTGCATACAGATTTTAGCGCCGTGAGCATGCACAGCGGCGGTGATTTCTTTATGATGTTCCACCGCTTCATCAGAGTCTAATCGTTTTGTGACAGCATGTGTTGCCCCTTCGTCATTTGGTCCTATGCCACCGGTAACAATAAGACCCACCCCACCTTTAGCACGGTCTGCAAAAAATGCGGCCATGCGCTTATGCCCGTTCGGCGCCTCTTCTAAACCGGTATGCATAGAACCCATTATTACGCGGTTCTTAAGTGTGGTAAAACCTAAATCGAGAGGACGAAATAAATGAGGATATGGAGTATGAACTGCTGTTGTCATGCTGTGCCCTTTTAACTAGTTGTTGTCATTATGAAGCCAGTAAGCCGTTTTATTTATCACGTGTACTCGCAATAGTTGAAACCGTAACTCAGAGCAACAGTATTGCTACTGGGGTTTATTTGGGGCTTCACGTCGCAGTTTGTTATCAATAAATAATGGAAGTGGGTACTGCTAATCAACGATATTATTTGGCAGATCTTTTCTGACCTGTTGCCAAATTTTACCACTTTCAATACCATACTTTCTGACTACGGATATAACGCGATCAGCCTCACCTTGAGCCAACACTTCGAGTAACTGCTGGTAGTATTGAGTCGCAACATCTCTGGCCGTTTGGTGTGAGAAAAAATAGCCACCAATACGAGCATAAATACTTCTGAAGCCATTCATCATGAGCACGTAAACGGGGTTGTTAGAAGCGAAAGCTAAATCGTGGTGCATTTGATAGTCAAAATGAGAGAACGATTTTCCGTCCTGTTCAACCTCTAAGTAGCGTGAAATAATGTCCCTGCACTTTTCTGCATTTTGCTTGAAAGCAGCGCGCATAAATACAGCACTTAAATTAGTTCGCGCAGACAGCAGGTTATCAACTAACTGTGGCCTACCATCTTCATCCAAACGTGCAAGTGTTTCTAAAATATTCAGACCGCAAGTTTCCCAAAAGTTGTTTACTTTCGTCGGCTTACCGTGCTGAATTGTTAGCCATCCATCTCTCGCTAAGCGCTGTAACACTTCACGTAATGTTGTTCGAGTGACACCAATCAGTTCAGAAAGCTCTCGCTCAGCTGGCAAGATGGTCCCTGGAGAGAAGCGACCGCTCCATATAGACTCAACAATATACTCTTCAGCAAAACCGGCTGGACTTTGAGATTTATAGATCATGTTTTTACAAACAACATTTAAGTAAAAAAGAAACTGATTGTACCAGATGCTTATAACAAGGGAAGTATTAATCTTCGAAGCTAGCTTACAGACATTTTACTAAGGTGATTTAAAGAAGGAATATAAAGTACATGGCAATCGTGCTGCTATTTCCATTAGGTAGGTGGTAAATGATGGGCATTACCCCACTTTCCTGAGCGAAGTCCATGCGCTGGCAAAAGCGCAGTAGCAAAATACCCGCAGTGCCAATTGTTCGTCAGAGAACGTGGTGCACACTAGACAAAAAGAGAAACTTTATAAATAGTTGCTATGCACTTAATGCCATTCACGGTATCATCAGGTTAAAGGTGGCTGGTTAATTTGATATTTCCCAACGAAATCGATGTAAAAGCATCGTTGCAATTTTAAGAGTTAAGTACGTTAATGAAACCATATGAAAACACTGCTGAACTAATTGAAACATTAGAGTTGGAAATAAAATCAATTACAGATACAATCAACACGTTGAAGCAGGAACCGAAGAGCTTTAATGAAGAGATTATCTTCAAGTATATTGACACGGCTAGCACTGGTAAAACCAAAGATTTCGTAAGGTCATTTGACGTGAAATCTGAGCGTGGTTCATTATTCTCGTCTGGGGACGTGAGTAAGTTGATAAAAGACGGTGCTGATGATATTTCACCTGATTTACTCGCAATTGCGAGAAAAGTGGTAAATATCAAAAAGAAAAACAGTAAAAGTCGATAAATAGTACTATACTCCATTTTTGCCATATAAAATGGTAGACCAAAATTTAAAGTCTGATTTCGTGATGGTGATAGCAAATCAGAATTATATTTTTCACTTAAGACAAAGAGAGCAATATGAGTAAAGGTACAGTTAAGTGGTTCAATGCAGATAAAGGTTTCGGTTTTATTACTCCAGAAGACGGCAGTAAAGACTTATTCGTTCATCATTCAGAAATTCAATCTGGCGGCGATTACGCTACATTGAACGACGGCCAAGCAGTTGAGTTTGAAGTTGGACAAGGTCAAAAAGGCCCATGTGCAAATAAAGTTGTTGCTATCTAATCGATAGTTCACAATTAGGTAGCCGGAAGTAACACTTCCAGCTACCAAATTTATTCCCCTACAACAAATAGTTCAAACATCCCCTCAAAGCCAAGAATTTCCTCGATAAACAAGATAAAATACAGCGCAAGGTCTTCCCTTTTTTGCCGAAAAGCTGATGATTATCAAGCTTTATATTCCTTAGTCTCTAAAAACTGGTACACTGCTGCGCAAATTTTGCGATCGCAAATAAAGGTAACTAAATGAAAACCACCATTATCGAAGCCGTTTATAAAAACTTTCTTGGTCCAGCGCCGGATTGGTATAAAAAAACAATCATCGCTTTTTTAATCGTCAACCCTTTAATTTTCATGCTTGATCCGTACGTTGCAGGGTGGACTCTCATCGTACAGTTTATTTTTACACTTGCCATGGCGCTAAAGTGCTATCCGCTACAACCGGGTGGTTTACTTTTAATACAAGCCTTATTTATCGGTATGACCACGCCAGAGCACATGATGCATGAGATCACAGCGAATATAGAAGTTGTCTTGTTGCTGGTGTTTATGGTCGCCGGTATTTACTTTATGAAAGACCTGCTGATGTTTTTATTTACTAAACTCGTCATAAAAGTTCAAAATAAAACAATCCTTTCTCTGGCTTTTATCACTGCTTCAGCCTTTTTATCAGCATTTCTAGATGCCCTAACCGTGGTTGCGGTTATCATCAGCGTTGGCTTAGGTTTTTACACTATTTATCATCGTATTGCCTCTGGTAAAGACTTTCACCACGATCATGACCACACAGCCGACGATGATGTCGATCAGCCTAGCAAAAATGATTTAGATGATTTTCGAGCATTCTTACGTAATTTAATGATGCATTCAGCGGTTGGCACAGCACTCGGGGGTGTAATGACCATGGTCGGTGAACCGCAAAACTTAATTATCGCAGACAAAGCTTCTTGGGACTTTGGCGAATTTTTTATTCGCATGGCTCCCATCACTCTTCCCGTATTTTGTATGGGTCTGTTAACTACTTATCTTTTAGAAAAGACAAGAACCTTTAGTTACGGTGCCCAAATGCCGAGCGTTGTGCGTGGTATTTTGGTTGATTATGACAAACACATGGACCAAGAAAGGACCACTAGAGATAAAGCGAGACTTGCTGTTCAAGCACTGATTGGCGTTTGGTTAATTGTGGGTCTTGCGGGGCATTTTGCGTCAGTAGGCTTAATTGGTTTATCTGTAATAATACTAGCCACATCGATGAGCGGAGTCATTGAAGAGCACGCTTTGGGCAAAGCATTTGAAGAAGCATTACCTTTTACCGCGCTACTGTGTGTCTTCTTTGGGATCGTTGCAGTAATCATAGATCAAGGTTTGTTCCAACCGGTTATAGAATGGGTGTTGAGCTATGAGGGTAAAACTCAACTTGTCTTGTTTTATTTAGCTAATGGTATGCTGTCGATGGTCAGTGACAACGTATTTGTAGGCTCCGTTTACATTACCGAAGTAGCCACCGCACTTAAAGAAGGCGCAATCACTCGCGATCAGTTTGACATGTTAGCTGTTGCAATAAACACAGGTACAAACTTACCAAGTGTCGCCACGCCAAATGGTCAAGCTGCGTTCTTATTTATGTTAACCTCGGCCATCGCGCCTCTTTTACGCTTATCATATGGTCGGATGGTTTACATGGCGCTACCGTACACAGTCGTGTTGACTGTCGTGGGTTTAGCCACCGTCTATTTTGGACTTTTAGAAAGTACCGAATGGTTGTATCAGCAACACTTAATTGAACATCACAGTGTGGTTGAACTGTTAGATAACGGCAGCAGTCAAGCTCACTGATTTAATGAAGCGATAACATGTATCGCTAGCAAATTAACGCGGATAAAAGGCAGGTTTCAATGTTGTATCATCTTCAACAATGGTCACACTCTCGCTCTGCTTGGCAGATACTTTTTTTATCAGCAGCGCTGCTTGTTGGCGCTGCACTTTATTTTCAGTATGTACTAGGCTTACAGCCATGCATCATGTGTATTTATCAACGTACAGCCGTCATAGCCATATTATTTGCAGCCCTCGTTCCATTGATACATAACTCATTTTTTATGCGCCTGATTAGCTTTGCAATTTGGGGCACAGCTGCAGTAAAGGGCTTTTTGTTATCAACTGAACACAAAGACATTTTGTTCGGCGAAAACTCATTTCTAGTACCTTGTGCAATAGAGCCTAACTTCCCAAGTCTCATACCACTGCACGAATGGATCCCGCATTTATTTGCGGCCCCAGGTGATTGTTATGAAAATTCATGGCATTTTTTAGGATTAGGCATGGCTGAATGGATGCAAGTAATATTTGCTATCTATATTGCGGTGTTTGTTTTTATGTTTGTATTGCAGTTTATTTCATTTTCTAACAATAAGACGATTAGGCAAAAGAAACTTTAATCAAGATCCGCTAACGGCCATGTCACGATATGGTCTTCAAAAGACTGCATATCGACATCGTTTTCATTCACGGTGCGCCCGCGTATCGACACGCCAAGCTCATGCATCTTAGCTTTCTTTCCTTTATTTAACAAAGGATGCCAAGACGCTAGCCCTCTCCCCTCGTGCATTCTTCGGTAGCTGCACGATTTAGGCATATAAAATATGTCTTTTAAATTTTCTTTGGTTAAGGTAACACAATGCGGCACCAACTCGCTTCGTCTCTCATACTGGGTACATTCACAATTTTTTGTGTGCAATAGCTGACAAACGATATTGGTGAAAAAAACTTCCTCCCCTTCCTTACCAAATGCAGTCGGCATTGCTTCTTGCTCACTAATATCACCGGCTTCCTCGTCATCCATAAACTTATGCAGACAGCACTTAGCACAACCGTCGCATATCGCTTCCCACTGAGCTTTATTCATTGCTTCAAGTTGCGTTGTTAACCAAAACTCAGAGTCCATGAGCGCTTTCGTATACGGTGTTTTTCTCATTGACTTATGACTCTTGTGGTTACGTTTAAATGCCCTACTAAGGTTGCAGTGATTTCATCACCAACACGCAAAGGTCCAACGCCTTTAGGCGTGCCCGTTAAAATAACGTCACCTGGCAGCAGGGTAAAATAGTGTGAAATCTCGGAAATTAGCTGCAACATTGACGTTAACATGAGTATTGTATCGCCGTTTTGAGTTAATTTCTGATTAATATGCAGTTGAAACGCAAAATGCTCATCACGAGAAAGTGAATTGACCATAATGAAAGGAGATAAGGGGCAGCTAGCGTCAAACGATTTTGCCCGCTCCCAAGGCTGGCCTGCTTGCTTTAAACGTTGTTGCTCGTCCCTTAAAGTCAGATCAAGACCCAAGCCTATCCCACATACTGCCTTGGAAGCTTCCTCAGTATTCCCCTTCGTCAACTTCTCACCTATCAATAAAGCCACTTCAAGCTCATTGTGACACTCACCTTGCTTCGTTGGAATTGCAACAGGCTCGCGCATATCAACCATAGCAGTTGACGGTTTCATGAATAGCAGAGGTACCTCACTCACTTGATTACTCATTTCCTCAATGTGATCCATGTAGTTTCGACCAACACAAACCACCTTACCTACGGGTAAATTTAACTCATGCTCTTGGTATCCAGACCTAAGCTCAGAATGTCGATAAGGCATTATCTGCTGCAATTGATATGAAGACATCCTAGCTTCCTTTGCGGATCCTATCCGCCAAATAACCGACTGAAACACCAAAATAGAGAGAACGGTTCCAACGCATAAGTGTGTGAAAATTATTGTATGCTAGGTAAATACGACCGTCAGTATCATCTGGTAGTATCAACGAAGCCTTAACATTGACTTCGGGCAATTCAGTCCCATCAAACTTAGTCACACCCAAAATGGTCCATGCAGGCATTCTAAGCATTCTGTCTTTCGCCAGTCCTGAGTATTTATTAAGAATGCTTGTATCAAAACGCTCTCCTAATTTAACTTGGCGTCCCCAGGTTTGCGTGCTGTCCCAGCCTTCAGTGGACAAAAAATTTGCTATCGACGCAAATACATCTTCTGTTGTGGTCCAAATATCCTTTTTACCATCACCGTTTCCATCAACAGCATACGCAAGAAATGAAGTTGGCATAAACTGACTCTGCCCCATTGCTCCAGCCCAAGAACCAGTAAAGCCATCAATTGTTACATGACCCTCGGATAATATCGTTAGCGCAGCAAAAAACTGCTTCTTAAATAAAGCCTCACGGCGACCATCAAACGCCAGTGAAGCTAATGATGAGAGAACTGGATGATCACCTTGAATACGTCCAAAGTTGCTTTCATTGCCCCATAAGGCAACAATAAAACGCTTCTGCACGCCATATTGCTTTTCTAATCTACCCAACAGTTCGGCATGTTCCTGCATTTTCTCAAGCGCTTGTTGAACTTTCCAATCAGGCACTCTAGTGCTTAAATATGTATCTAGTGTGAGTGTGCTTTCAGGTTGGTTTTTATCGGCAGTCACTACTTTTTCGCGCATCTTGATGGTTGCAAAAACAGGATCCAGAAACTCAGCTGAAAAGCCTTTCATTTCAGCTTCGGCCCTCAGTTGTGTTAAATAATCTGAAAATTGACGCTCCACCGCAGTCGTCTCAATCATTCCATCATTCTGCGCAAACAACGCGGATGATAAAAATGTCACAGCTAAGAGTATAAGAATTTTGAACATTTTTTGTAATTGAACCAGGCAAAAACAATCAATAAATCGCGACATAATTAATACCATTAGAATTTTTTATCGGGTTGCTCGCTCAAACCTTTGGAACGGCGATGTTGGGAAAGTAGACTCTCTTCGCTTGGTGGAAGTTGCAGGTAAAACCCTTTTTCTTTTAAATATTCATTCAACTTCTCAATACCTATATTGCCAATATGACGAGGCTTGTGTAACGGCACAAGCATCACAAATTGCGGTATTCCAAAAGTATCTAGAAGGGCCTTAGGTACTTCTGAAAAGTCGTCACGTTTGTTAATATAGAGGTAAGTATCTGCCTTCTTCTTAGACTTATAAACTGCGCAAAGCATAAAACTCTCCCCCATCACTCTTGAATAAGCGAGCAAGCTCTTCCACAAAAATATCTCGGCGCCATCCGCTGATAATATCCGGCTGTAATTGTATGGAATCTAATTCGTTAATTTCAAACCAGCACCATTTAAGCCATTGATTCAACTGTTTTTTTGAAGCAAGAACCTCCACTCTCGTGTCATGCTTTTGCGCTAATTTTTCACAAACCTCTTGCAGTGAAACTAACGCTTTTTTGTAATCATTAAAATCGGTCAATCGCTGAATGCGAGGCGGGCAATCCTCAGGCTTAGTATTCAGTGCTTTTTGCACTAAATCTAATAATATATCCGAATGAACGCGCGCTTCTTTAGGTGTAATAGTCTGCAGTTGAAATAATTTCGCCTTATTTTCAGGGAGTTTCATCGCAACTTCAAGCATACCTTGCTCGCGCAGCACAAAATTAATCGCCATATCGCGTTTTTGCGCTTGCTGTAATCGCCAACTGGCAATTTCCTTCAGAGCTTGGCGCGATTGAGCCCCAATTTTCCAATTATTTTTTATCGACAAATACGTCAAATCAGTTGGTATTTCCGCTCGTTTCTTCAAAGATAAAAACGCAGACTCAGCAAAAACCCAAGCAGTTTTCCCTAGTGCTTCTACTTGCTTGGCAATTTGTCGATAAACAGGTAGTAAGTGAAAAACGTCTGCAGCAGCATACACCAGTTGTTCCGGTGAAAGTGGACGGGCTATCCAATCAGTTCTCGATTCACCTTTATCAACGTGAATGTCCAATATTTTCTCTACCAAATTAGCATAGCCGAGCGTTTGTCCCATATCTAACAAGTTAGCCGCAAACTGCGAATCAAAAAGAGGTGACGGTATCACTTTTAAATTAAACCATAGCGCATCTAAATCTTCAGAACAGGAGTGCAAGACCTTTATTATTGAAGGATTAACTAATATATCCTTGAAAGGGGATAAATCCTCTAGCACAACAGGATCAATGAGACCCAAATGCTCTCCATCGTACACTTGAATCAGACCAAGTTGTGGCACCAGTGTTCTTGTTCGAACAAACTCAGTATCAATTGCTAACGCGTCAGCTCTGGAAATACGCTCACAGAAGTCAGACAGGCTCTCGGGCGTATCTATGTATTCAAAATTCATTTAATCTCGCAGTTCTCTACGTAAAATTTTACCAACATTAGATTTAGGTAATTCGTCTCTAAACTCTATCATTTTAGGCACTTTATAGCCTGTCAACAACGACTTACAATGCTCAATGATTTGCTGTTCTGTGACATCCTTATTTTTCTTCACCACAAACAATTTGACCACTTCCCCCGATACTTCATGCGGAATACCAACCGCTGCGGCTTCTAAGACTCCGTCATGCATCGCAGCAATTTCTTCAATTTCATTTGGGAAAACGTTAAAGCCAGATACCAATATCATGTCTTTCTTACGATCAACGATATAGAAAAAACCATCGTCATCCATCTTTGCAATGTCGCCAGTTGCTAACCAACCGTCTTTTAGAATTTCTTCAGTTGCCTCAGGACGATTCAAATAGCCCAACATAACCTGAGGGCCTTTCACAAGCATCTCACCAGCCTCACCATCTGCAACCTCGTTACCGTCGTCATCAACCAACTTTATGTCTGTAGATGGCACCGGTAATCCAATAGAGCCTTTATAAGATTTGATGGTGGTTGGATTGACTGTAACAACAGGCGAGCACTCTGTGAGTCCATACCCTTCCAATAAAACGGTTCCTGTTACCTTTTCCCATTTTTCAGCCACCGGGCGCTGCACAGCCATGCCGCCGCCTAATCCAAACTTAAAATGAGAAAAGTCCAACTCGGCAAAACTAGGCGCATTTAACAAACTATTAAAAAGAGTATTTACACCCGTAATAACCGCGAATGGATATTTATTTAACTCATTAACAAAACCTTTGATATCGCGCGGATTTGTTATTAACAAATTTGGACAGCCATATTTCAAAAAAGTCAGACAATTACTGGTGAGCGCAAAAATATGATACAACGGCAACGCAGTGACGACTAAATCTTTACCTATCGCTATAGAAGCTTCAAGCGTACCCGATACCTGCTCTAAATTGGCTACCATGTTCTGATGAGTCAGCATCGCGCCCTTTGACACACCTGTCGTTCCACCGGTGTATTGCAAAAACGCAATATCAGAGGGTAAAACGTTAGGCCGTGAATATGTTTGATTCTCACCAATTGCCATCGCGTGAGTGAAGCGTTTGGCTTGTGGTAAACAAAATTCAGGCACCATTTTTTTCACATATTTGACTGCAAAATTGACCAGCCAACGCTTTGGTGCAGGTAGCATATCGGCAATGCTCGTTATGAGTACTTCTTTTACTGATGTTTTAGCAATGACTGCAGCTAATGTATGGGCAAAGTTTTCTACAATAATGATAGTTTTAACATTTGCATCAGTAAGTTGATGCTGCAATTCACGTGCGGTATACAGCGGATTAACGTTTACCACTGTCATTCCTGCTCTTAAAATGCCAAATAAGGCAATCGGATATTGCAATAAGTTGGGCATCATTATCGCTATTGCATCACCTTTTTGTAGACCTTGGCTCTGCAAGTAAGCGGCAAATTGCATGGATAACACATCTAAATCTTCAAACGTTATCTCATGCCCCATATTGATAAAGGCTGTTTGATTTGCGTATTCAGCCACCGAAGATTCAAACATTTCTAAGATGGTTGACAAATTATCAACGTTTATCTCAGGCTGCATGGTTTTGTCGTAATGCTTTAACCAGACTTTTTCCACGATGTTGTCCTTTAAAATAGTTGTTGTCTTTGCCACGCTCAAGCGCAGTCTTATTTTTTATTTTTATTGAGAAAAATGCGACACCTAATCACAACAACTCAATTTGAGCAGTGCCCGACTTCGCATAATTTAAGCCGCGTAACCAGCAATAGTAAAGGATGATTGCCAAAAGATAAACTTGAACAGCCATTCATCTGTTGAATAAAAGTAATTCGTCTAATTAATCGACATCCACAACGAATATTAACGACAATGTTCCAGTATGATTTGTGAAATGGCGACGTCAGCCTCCATATGAACATGATGTCCTCCCTCCGCCGTTGTCACCTGAGCATCTTTAAACAGTAACTGTCTTTTCGTGATTAACGCTTTCACTTTACTGAAGCCATGACTGCCCAATACAAAGTGAATTGGACATTGAATTCCTTGTATTAAATTCTCTGCTTGCGCTTGCGTCAAGCGAAGCGAAGATACGGTGCGTAAACGCTTATCTGTGGACCATCGAAGGGTCTCTGTTTGAGCATCATATATGGTATTTCTTTGCAGTATTATTTGGGCATTTTCTGCGCTGAGATCACTCACTTTCTGACGAGCGTGAACGATGGACGCTATATCTTTTGGATGCTTAATCTGCTTTTCGTTCGCTGCAATTCTGCTTTGAATTGCCTTTTTCAATTGCTCAATACTGGTTGTTTCAGATTCCGTCAATGGTCCTGCTGATTCTATACAGACAAACTTAGTCACAAGCTCAGGAAAAATAGCGCAATACATGCTCGATATTATGCCGCCGAGAGAGTGCCCGACGATGGAAAAATCTCTCCATCCTTGTGCATGCACAAGACAATGCAAGTCATGTACGTAGTCCGATAAGTGATAGTGAGCGTCAGGACTGCGATGCGACGACTTGCCGTGCCCAGGTAAGTCAATAGCAATCACGTGAAAGTCATGGAGTAAAGGGATCAACTTGCTGAAGCTTGCTGCGTTATCAAGCCAACCATGCAGCATTAATAACAACGGTTTGTCAGTTTGCCCATTCGTTAGTGCAGCTATGGTGCGATTTGGCATGCTAAATGTCAGTTCAGTGCTACTCATTTAAAGATTTTTCCGTCATGTTCATGATTAAAATTTGCAAACAAAACAAAAGCGGCAATAGCCGCTTTTCAGACAAAGATGATAATTAACCTGATAGTTAAAGCATAAAAGAATTTACTTCGACTGGTCGTAAGTTTTGTTTATGGGCCCGCTTAAGCCTTGAGTAGTCAAACCACTTTGCGACTCCGTCAGCCCTGATTTGCTGCTATTGGTTTGAACTCTGATTTTAGCGCTACTGTGGTAAAAGCCATAGGGTCTCCAGTAATCTCTTCTGAGTCCGAAACCCCAATATGGCGATAAATCAGAATAGAACACCCCTGACACTCGATAATCTTCAGTCTCTTTCCACAGATAATATCCGCTGGCGAGTAACACTGGATAAACATAAGTTTGTTCGCCAATGATACCTTCAGTAGGTTCTCCTAATTCGCCTTTAAATGTAATTAAACGGCCTGCCTTAAACACAAGAGGGTCAAGAAAACCCGCCACTTGAACTTTAAAACGTCCAGCACTATCGAGATTGCTTCGCGGTTTTCCATAGTAGTTACTTGGATACTGTAGAATTTCGATTTCCGAATATTCTTTCTTATTCTCAACTTTAACGATTTCCCCACCCCAGCGCGCTTTCGTACCTTGCCCGGTTTCGCTACCGTTAATGATACTTTCAAAGGAAACGAGATTTTCGTCGTCGGATACTTCAATTTGCTCTGGAACAATAGCGCAGCCACCTACTAATATAGACAGTGCGACAACAGATATTTTTAAAAATGATGGCATAGTGTTACTCCAAAATTATCGTTAATTTACGATTGAGCGGGTACTATCTTATTCTATGATGTTTATACCGTTCTTAATCACTGTGCTTTTTTGAGACACCAATTAATCCTGCTTTAACCTGTTTTATACGACACCGCGAGAAAATGGATTGAGCAATCATAGCACCTTTAATCACTAAACTTTTAATAACGCACACATGTTAGCAATATTTAGCTAATATGCCTTGCAAAACTTCAAGTTTAACCGCAACAACTACGCGTAAATATCAACACCCAATAGCATCGCTATATCGTCTCGCTTTTGTTGACTGTCTATTGACTTGTAGAGAGCTAGTTCTTGGCGAATACGGTGGTTAGAAGTGTCATCGTAACGGGTTGCTTGCTTGAAGGACGCCGCTCTTTGAAATACTTCTTCATTTCCAGCAACCAGCTTTTGCTGTTCAGCTTTTTCGCCTATACGTCGCTCTTCATCGGTATTTTTCTCAAGCAGTGCACGCCTAATAATGGGGGGCTGCATCGCATTGTCAACAGCGTCTTTTGCAATAAAAATTGCATTACCACTCTTGATATTTGCTGTATCCATTGATGCTCCATTAACTCAACAATTGTATTATTTAGGCCTTTCTAATCTCGACCGGGCAGTTTCTTCCAGGTCACTTTGTCGCGCAGATAAATAGGTGAAATATCATCAACACTAATGCTATTTCCATCATTAAATGCTTTCTGTGCTATCGGTAACATATATTCAGCGGACGGGTATAGTACCAAAACAGGTTCATTATTTTTTAAGCTTGAAAAACTATCGGCATAGCCCTCCCACCCAGTGCCAGCCCTACCAATCACGTTACCATCATCGCTAATTTCTGCGAATTTTGCAACGGCCTTTTCTGGCGACAGCACAGCTTCAGTTTGTCGTTCAATGACCACGGCCGTGCTTTGCTGCACTTCAAAATGACCAAAATAGACTTCCTGCATTCTCGCATCAATCAACACTTGGGAAATGAGGTAACCATGCTGCATGTAGTTTTGTTGAGCCATAGCAGCAAGTGTAGAAACCTCAATAACGGGTAAGTTTGCCCCCAGCGCTAAGCCCTGGATAATGCCTGTTGCAATGCGCACACCAGTGAAACTTCCAGGGCCCCTGCCGTAAGCTAAAACATCCAAATCGGCAACTTTCATACCATGCTTTGACAATAACTGGTCAATCATCGGTAATATTCGTTGGCTATGCTGCTGCGGACAAATATCAAAAATGACATCCGTTTCTTTGCCATTCAACAATGCTACTGAGCAAGCCTCTGTGGCGGTATCTATCGCTAATATCTTCATTATTCTATCTTATGTAAAAAAGCGGCAACCGCATCTAAACTGCGGGTTCGTTTCATATTTGGCAAACTCGCAATAAAAGTTTGTCCGTATTGTTTTGTCACTAATCGATTATCGCAAATTACTAACACGCCTTTATCGGTTTCGTCACGTATTAGCCTTCCAGCTCCTTGCTTCAAAGTAATAACCGCTTGCGGTATTTGTATTTGTGCAAAAGCATTCCCCCCCTGTTTCTTGCAGTCTTCTATGCGAGCCTGAAGCAAAGGATCATCGGGCGATGCAAAAGGGAGCTTGTCAATCATAACGCATAGCAAATCATTACCCTTAACATCAACGCCTTCCCAAAATGCTCCAGTTCCAAATAACACGGCATCTTGATTTTTAAGATATTCATCTAAAAGGGCTTGTTTTGTTGTGCTGCCTTGCACGAGTATCAGATTGTCGATTTTTTCTTCGACTAGCGCAGCAACTTCTCGCATCATTGCATGACTGGTGAACAAAATGAACGCTCTCCCCTTGCTCGCTTCAATCAAACGACAGGCAATGTCCACTAAATTATGTTTAATTGCTCGATCTGTGGGCTCCGGCAAAAACCGAGGAATACACAACATCGCTTGATTTTGATAATCAAAAGGACTGTCCAATGCCAGTGTTTTTGAATCATGCAAGCCCATAAGCGTACGATAATGATCGAAGTTTTCATCCACCATTAAGGTTGCAGATGTAAATATCCAAGCTGCGTTTTGTGCCTGTATAATGGCTGAAAATTTATCTGCAATACTTAAAGGCGTAAGATGCAGAATAATCTGTCTTGGCGTTGTTTCATACCACAAACTCACTCCGTTACGCTGTACGTCTGTTACATGCTCTAAGCGTTGACTGAATTCAAATACTCGTTCAATCATTAAATCGAGCTCTTTGTCACGGCCCTGTTGGATACTCGCTATTTCATAAAGCTGATCAAGGTTCTGTTTGATAACATCAATCTGATTACAAATGTCTGTTTGAGCGAGCTTTTCAGCCCAATTTCCTCGACTAGGGTTGTGTGGAAACAACAAACGTAAGTCAGCCATGTGCATTTGGCACTTTTCCGCAATCTTGGCCAGCTGGTCAGCGTCTTTAAGCACTGTTCTCGTTATTGCGATAATATCCTTTGTTAGATCTTGAACTTGTCGACTCGATAAATTTTCACCAAAATATTCACTGGCAATATCGGGCACTTGATGGGCTTCATCGAAAATGACTACATCAACATCTGGAATGAGCTCTCCAAAACCAGTGTCCTTGAGCGCTAAATCGGCAAAAAACAGATGATGGTTCACAACAATAACATCTGCCTCCATCGCCTTTCTTCTTGCCTTCACCAGATAACAATCTTCATAACTTGGACAGTCTTTGCCCAAACAATTGTCTATAGTGGAGGTGACTATAGGCAGTACTTTAGCGTCTTCTTTTATCGTCTTTAATTCACCAATATCACCTGTAGAAGTTGTGCTTGCCCATTTTCTCACGAGACTAAATTCATTAAGCACTTCTTTCTCAAGAAGCACATTGCCGCCACCGTGTTGTGAAAGTCGGTGTAAACAAAGGTAGTTAGCGCGACCTTTTAACAGCGCTGTTTTTTTAGTTTTATCTATCGCTTTCTTAACCATCGGTAAGTCTCGATGAAAAAGCTGTTCTTGCAAGTTCTTGGTTCCCGTCGAAACAATAAACTTTTTCTTAGAAAGTAATGCTGGGGCCAAATAGGCAAAGGTTTTACCCGTTCCTGTGCCAGCTTCAACAATTAAAGAGCCTCGCTCTTTAATTGTTGAAGCCACAGCTGTCGCCATAGTCGTTTGCGCATCTCTTGGGGTAAACCCTGAGATCACCTCAGCCAATGGCCCAGGATTCGAGAAAAAAGACTCAATTTCAGACATTACTTTTATTTTATCCGGTATAGAGGTGATTTAGGCATACTGATCGATAGTATGCCAAATAAGCTCCTCAAGGTTTTGATTATTTTGCAGCAATTTTTGTCATGCAGAGAAATAAATCAACGCAAGTGAATCACTCAAAAGTAAAATAAGCGATTTGCTACCTTTTCGATACTGCCCACAGATACAGTTTGTTGATGGATGCCGTGCTTAACATAACTGCGTGAGTGCCAATGGCATAAAAAAAGCCTCGCGATATTTACTATTGCGAGGCCATTCAACTAAAAGAGAAGGCTCCCAGCTACTGTTAAAGAGCCTCCCTACTCACTTTTAGCTTATCTAAACAACACCTTTTCTTGCTTAAACCAATAGATACAAAATGTGAGCAAACCTCCGGCAATAACAGCAGTCGAACCAAAAATAGCAAAAAGCTGGACATAATCCATTGTGCCTTTGATCAATTCTTTGATCGCGAGAGCAACGTTGGTTAGCGGCACCCAAGCCCATATTCCTTTTAGTTCAACTCCCGGAAGCATCGCAAATATGACGGGGATGATAGTGACAAAAACCAAGGGCGTCATATACCCTTGCGCTTCTTTAAACGAACGCGCATAAATTGATAAGGTCAGCAATACGGCGGCAAAAATAGCCACAACTGGCACTAACATAAAAAACACGAGTAAGAAGTCGATGGCATCAATTGATGACATAAATTTCACTAATACTTCACCCGCCTCGCCCTTACTCAGGATAGCTGTCCATATAGCGATGCTCAGAACCGTCACGAGTGCTGAAGTCACCCCCGCCAATGCAATAGTGAAGAATTTCCCCAGAACGATTTTTGTGCGTTCGATTGGCGTGATAAGCAAGGTTTCAAGTGTACCCCGCTCCTTTTCACCTGCACCTAAATCGCTTGCGGGCAGCATGGCTCCCTGTAAGCAAAGCATAAAAATAAAGTAAGGAATAAAGCCGCCGATTGATTCTCCTCGTGTTTCACGTTCATCTGCAACATTGATTTCTTTTACCTCGATAGGTGTGACTACGCTTATTTGTTGAGATTCAGATAAACCCAGCGAAGAAAAAGCGGCGGTTTGGTACTTTTTTGAAAGTTCGTCAACAATTTTATTTAATTCGTTTTCAACTACTTTCAAACCTGCTTGATTGCGATAAAGTTTGAGTGTAATTTTCCCTGAGTCTAAAACCTTTGCACTATAATTTTTGGGTATGTCGATGATAAAATCAATGTTTCCCTCCTTTACGTAAGCAATTACTTGTTCTTCGGTTTGCACTTGCGAAGGCAATGGCTGTAATGAGAATTGCTCAATTCCATTTAATCTAGCGACTATCTCTTCACTAAACTCCCCGCCGATGATAGCGTAAGTACGCATTTTTTCCTGCGCGCCTTTCACTACGTTTGTGCCTACATATAGCGTGCCGCCAATTAGCAATGGAAACAAAAGTATCGGCAATGCAATCATAAAAAACAGGGTTTTCCTGTCGCGCAATAATTCTTTAATTTCTTTTTGAAATACCAACCACATAATAATACTCCCTAGCATTCTGTCGTTTGATGTTTAGGCTTACCAATAGAGCGCAGGAAGGCTTCATGCAATGACACTTCGTCCAATGCTTTAAAAGCGTCGAAGGAATCGTTAAACATAGTCATGCCTTGATCAATTACCGTTACTCTGTCGCAAAGTTCCGAAACTTCATCTAAATGGTGGGTAGAAAATATCACGGGTACATTGTCACGCTTTAAATCGCGAATAAAATTCAACACTGTTTGAGTTGCCATGATATCTAAACCGGTGGTCGGCTCGTCTAAGATCACAACTTTAGGTGAATGAATAACTGAACGCGCAATTGACGCTTTTTGCTTCATTCCTGTGGAATATGTCTCGCTGCGCCTGTCCAAGAACGAATCCATCTCTAACCTTTCCGACAACTCTGCAGTGCGCTTTATAATTGCATCGTTACTCATTCCATTCAAACGCCCAAAATAGGCAATATTTTCGCGCCCGCTTAAGCGCCCATAGAGGCCGGTACCGCCCGATAAAAAACCAATTTGCTTTCTGGCTTCTACTGGGTTTTTGAGAATATCTGCGCCACCAATATTGATGCTACCACTGTCTGGCTGCAATGCCGTTGAGAGCATTCTTAATGTTGTTGTTTTACCAGCACCATTTGGGCCCAATAGGCCCAGCACTTGGCCATTTTGACAACTGAAGCTAACCTCCCTAACCGAGTGAAAAAAACGACCTTGTAATCTTGGATCTTTTTTATCCTGCTCACTTAACTTTTTAGGGTTTTCAACTTTAAATTTCTTAGCGAGTTTATCTATTTCAATCACATCACTATCCCTATATGCCATCAATTAATTTTTACAATTTAACCCCACTAGGTTAAGACATATTGCATTCAATTACTAAAGCAATTTATTTTCAATACTGATTAAGATGTTTCAAATTAATTCAATCACTTATTTGCACTTGTTTTACTGTTCAATAAACTGAATAATTTAGCTTCATACCGAATGCGTTTAAGTGCAGAAAAAGAGGAAGAAAAATGAGCGAAAATAGACACGAAATAAGCAACCCCTTGCAGGCCTGCAATGAGGTATTCACAGGCCCATCGGCAGTTTTTAAAGCACTTTCCTTGAAAGACAATTGGTCTTGGCTCCCTTTTATTCTCGTCGCCGTTATCAGTGCACTGCCAGGCTATCTTTATTTTGGTGTTGTTGATTACAGTTGGTATGTCGACGGACAGTTAGCAATGACCATGCCTGATGCGAGCCCTGCAGAATTAGAAAATATGCGCCCTGCTTATGGTTCAGCTGAAAGTGCCGCGTTGTTTGCTCTTTTTGGTGCCCCTTTGTCTCTTGTTATAATGTCAGCGGTAATGGGCTTATATTACACATTAGTAACGAGAAACGATGATAAGAGTATTCACAGTTTCTTTGATTGGTATGGCGCACAATGGTGGTTCATGATGCCAACATTAATCGCATCAGTTATTTCACTTGGCCTGATTTTACTGATACAGCCAGGCTCGCAAGTATCACAGGCTGTGCTATCGCCAACATCCTTAGCTTACATTGTTTCAATAGAGCCAAACAGTCACTGGTTTGGCTTCCTGTCTGCTCTGCGAATTGACACAATTTGGGTGATTTATCTTGGTGCCATTTGTTTGCAGCAGTGGACAAATTTTAGTCGTAAAAAATCCATCATCGTTGCAGCAATTCCAACACTTATTATTTTAACCCTTATGCTTGCATGGACCATCAGCCGACTCGATTGATTGGATGTGATAATAGCACTTAATTTGCGTGAGCTTTATGCTGGCGCTTTGGCATAAAATAATCCGTATTGGCATAAAATTCCGCATCCTGTTTTGCGAAATGCCAATCAGGTACGCCTAACAGCGGCAAGGGATAAAAAGGTTTATCAGTAAAAAAAGTTTGCTTATGTTGAAGGTGCTGCAGAAGTAAAAAATCCAACAGATGTGGTACAAATAAAGTAGTACTCGATGGCTTAGCGTTATGTTTGTCATTCACTTGTTTAAGATAATGTAACGCTGGCTCATCTTCGATTTGAATAAGTAGCACTTTGCCAGTTAAACCAATAAACGGACTCAGCATCATTTCCAAGTTTGCATGGCCAAAGACCACCGGAAAAATATGGGTATTCCATTCCTCTCGTAATTCGCAAAAAAGCCTTGTCCAAGCATGCACTTCGAAAAGTTGCTGTAGCTGCACTAACAGTGAATTGCCTTTAATAAATAAGACCACGCCACACTCATCAAAATGGGTAATGTGATTTCGAACCTTCGTTCTTGGGTTCAAGCCATTCGTGTTTATTTGAGATATGTGCAAACCATTAAGATAGTTTTTTGTTTGTGGAAATTGCAGCCATATCATGCCGTTAAAAAAGTCGTGCCAGCTGCCTTTTCGCGTTGGAATAATATGTTCTTCAAATATTATCTGTTCATAATAGCGTGCGTCTTCTGGCATACTATCCTGACAGATAAATGTTTTATTACTAACCGTAGATGTTGCTTTATCATCAGTGCTACATGCTATTTTTTCGAGTAAATTGGCATTGAGTTCAGTAGCATCTAATCGATTAAAATCTTGTGTTGGAAAAAGTAACGATAATACTGAGAGCGGTGGTCGCAAAAATGGTGATATGTTTGAGGCGTTCAATTGAGTTATCTTAATATGTGAAGTTTGCATGAGGAAGAATAACAATATTGTGCCATATATCTACATTATTTTAAGCGACAAATCTTGATTATATCGTGCCACAATACTATCGTTTGCTTCGCTCAGATTATAAAAAACACAAAACACTCATAATAACAAGGAACATAAATGAAACTTCAGAAACGAGCTGTTACTTTGGCATTGTCTGCCGGTATTTTTGCACTCGCTGCAAGCGGTTGTTCAGAACCGAAATCCGCCGCGCCAAAAGTTGAAAATAACTTTGAAGCAGTATACAACGCAATTAGCTCCGATACGCTTAAGCAGCATACTAAAATACTGGCATCAGATGAATTTGAAGGTCGCCTGCCAACCACTGCGGGAGAGCAAAAAACCTTAGATTATTTGACGGCAGAATTAAGTAAAGTTGGCTTCAAGCCGGGCAATGGAGAGAGCTTTTTTCAACAAGTCAGTTTAATGCAAATTACCGCTGCACCCGACATGACACTCAAAATGGGTGACAATACATTGTCTTATAAAGAAAATATGGTTGCCGGTTCTAAGCGTGAAGTTTCTGAGATTAATTTGACTGATTCAGATATCGTCTTTCTTGGTTATGGTGTAAACGCGCCAGAATACGAATGGAATGATTATCAAGATATCGATGTCACCGGCAAGACCGTTATTGTTCTCGTCAACGACCCTGGGTTTGCAAGCCCCGAAGGTGACCTGTTTCAAGGTTCAACAATGACTTACTATGGCCGCTGGACGTATAAATACGAAGAAGCAAGCCGTCAAGGTGCTGAAGCTGTATTTATTGTGCACGAAACAGCGCCAGCATCTTATGGCTGGTCAGTGGTTGCCAATAGCTGGAGTGGACCACAATACAGTCTAGTTACCCCTGATGCAGGTGCAAGTCGCGTTGCTGTTGAAGGATGGATTTCGCGTGAAGCCGCAGTGAAAATATTTGCGGATGCTGGACTCAACTTTGACGAACAAAAAGATTATGCGGCGCAAGGTGCTTATTCTGTGCCACTTAATATGAAAGCCTCTGTGATGATCAAAAACGATATCGAGAAATCAACCAGTAACAATGTATTTGCGACGCTGCCTGGTAGCGAAAGCCCTGATGAACATGTTATTTACACTGCACATTGGGATCACCTAGGGAAAGACGACAGCAAAGAAGGCGATCAAATTTACAATGGTGCGCATGATAACGCCACGGGGACAGCAGCAATTCTGGCAATGGCGGAAGCTTTTTCAGACTTGAATAATAAACCGAAACGTTCCGTCAGTATGTTAATTGTCACAGCAGAAGAACAAGGTCTTCTAGGTTCAAAATATTACGCTGAAAATCCAATTATCCCGCTTGATAAAACCGTCGCGAATATCAACATGGATGCAATGAACATCCTAGGTAAAACCAAAGATGTTGCTGTGGTCGGCATGGGCAAATCGGATCTTGAAGCTAATCTTGAGAAAGCAGTGAAACGCCAGGGCCGTGTTTTAACTCAAGAGGACTCTCCTGGTGCTGGTATTTATTATCGCTCCGATCACTTTAGTTTTGCAAAATTTGGCGTCCCAGCGCTATATGCGAAAGGGGGTAGTGACCCCATTGATGAAGCAACGGCTGACTACCGCAAGAGAACAAACTTAATCGTTCGCGGATGTTACCATCAAGTTTGTGATCAATTTCGTGAAAATTGGGATTTTGGGGGCGTAAAAGAGGACACTCAAATGTTGTTTGAAGTGGGGTATGACATCGCCAACTCTGAGCAATGGCCACAGTGGTCAGCATCGAGTGAATTCCAACGCAAGTGAATTCAATAGTATAGTTTGCTTGAAATAGCCTCTCACGAGGCTATGTTTTTATCATTGTTTTGACTAGGCTTCATTTGCGGATAGGGCCTTCAATGCAAATATTTCTATCTTAAGCAGAGAAAATCCTTGCATTTTACACTCAAAATGGCACATTCAGCACGGAGGTAATTTAAATAATAATAATCGCGAACATAAGTTCCACATACCTACCTTTTTATCGACAGAAAACGATAACCCTATCTAATAACCCAGCAAGAAAAGGCGAAACAACCTATGTGTGGTATTTTCGGTATCCTTGATATCAAAACTGATGTGTCAGAGTTGCGCACACAAGCACTCGAATTATCAAAACTATTACGTCATCGTGGCCCTGATTGGTCGGGCATTTGGCATAATGATAATGCAATCTTATGTCATGAAAGATTGGCAATTGTTGACGTCGACACAGGCGCTCAGCCCTTAATCAGTGACAATGGTAATCAGGTATTAGCCGTTAATGGCGAAATTTATAATCATAAAGATCTGGAATCAAAGTTAGCGACACCTTACCAGTTTGCCACGAAGTCAGATTGCGAAATCATTCTTCCACTGTATCAGCAAGAGGGCGTTAATTTCATTGACAAACTAGAAGGGATGTTTGCCTTCGTTCTTTACGACCAAAAAAGCAATACTTACCTGATTGCCCGTGACCATATCGGCATTATTCCACTTTATACAGGCTTTGACGAGTTCGGTAACTTTTATGTCGCCTCAGAAATGAAAGCACTCGTACCTGTATGCAAGTCAGTGCAAGAGTTTCCTCCTGGACATTATCTGAGCAGTACAGATGGTAAGCTAGTTAAATACTATCAACGCGACTGGATGTCTTATGAGAACGTAAAAGACAACGAAACAAACCTAGACGACTTAAAAGCGGCATTTGAAAAAGCGGTAAAGTCACATCTTATGTCGGATGTACCATACGCAGTGCTGCTTTCTGGCGGTTTGGATTCATCTTTAGTATCCGCTGTAGCAGCAAGATATGTTGCTAAACGTGTGGAAGACGAAGACAAAAGCGATGCTTGGTGGCCTCGGTTGCACTCATTTGCCGTTGGCCTTGAAGGCGCACCAGACTTAATTGCCGCTAAGAAAGTCGCGGATATGATAGGCACGGTGCATCATGAAATTCACTTTACCATTCAAGAAGGTTTAGATGCGATTCGTGACGTTATCTACCATTTAGAAACATTCGATACCACGACTATCCGTGCCGCGACCCCGATGTATTTAATGACTAGAAAAATCAAAGCGATGGGTATCAAAATGGTGTTATCTGGCGAGGGCGCAGATGAAATATTTGGCGGATATTTATATTTCCACAAAGCACCAAACGCGAAAGAGCTGCATGAAGAAACAGTACGTAAGCTTGATCGCCTGCATATGTTTGACTGTGCTCGCGCAAACAAATCAACGTCGGCTTGGGGCGTCGAAGCTCGAGTCCCTTTCCTCGATAAAAATTTCTTGGATGTTGCTATGCGCTTAAATCCAAAAGACAAGATGTGTATTGACGGACGAATGGAAAAATGGATTCTAAGAAAAGCATTTGATGACGAAACCTACCTTCCTGCCGAAGTGTTATGGCGTCAAAAAGAACAGTTTGGGGATGGTGTTGGTTATTCATGGATTGACTCAATTCGTGAATTTGTTGCCCAAGAAGTCTCTGATCAGCAACTGGCAACTGCAGAATTCCGCTTTCCAATCAATACACCTGATACCAAAGAAGGCTATTACTACAGAACCATTTTTGAAGATTACTTCCCCCAAGAAAGCGCCGCTAAGTGTGTACCAGGTGGTAAATCAATCGCTTGTAGCACCGTTGAAGCACTTGAGTGGGATGCTAGCTTCAAAGAATCGGCAGATCCCTCTGGTCGTTCGATGAAATCAATCCACAGCGGTGAGTTTACAGGTTAACGCAACCCCGAACACTGTGCCTTTACAAAGCGGCTCTATATAACTATTGAGCCGCTCTTTTTAATGATTCAAATTGTCCAGGAACATACCAATACTTCAACTCATCTATTGGCGTTTTCAAAGGTAAAAGTGGATTATCTAAATTGAAGTGAGTGATTTTTTCTAACGCTAACTTCTCTAACATCACGCCGTGATACCGATAAAATAATTCATCAAAACTACCGTCTTCAATTGCCCTCTCTAAACCCACCTCTAATAATCGAGCCAGCGTGACGTTGCGTTTATTTACGAAAAAGTACATAGCTGCCTTATACTGAAGAGCGAGACCCTCTTTTAATCGTATATCAGGGTCAGCGTTTTCTTGCTGTAATTCAGCTAATGCTTCAATGACAGAACGGGGATAAAAATCAGCTTGTTGGCGTGACAATAAGCTTGCCGCTTCTGAGTGATTCTGCGCACCTATGACGTTAAAGCCATTGGCCTGTAATATTTTTGTGTCCGGCCAATCAATCCCTTGAACGGGAGAGTACACCAGCAGATCGGCTAAGCTGGTCACTGCTTTTTTATAAAATGGTTTATCCTTATGAGTCAACAACACTCGCCAACCAATCAAACCTTTCGCGATTGGTATCCGAATGGGTAGCAGGTCGTCTTCACGCTGACGATCTGTCATACTCCAAACAACATTTACCTCTATGTTCTCACGTAACTGACGAAGCGCTTTAGATTGATACTTAATGCGTTTAGATGGGACCATTTTAAAGCGTACCCCGGTCTTCTCTAATGCCAGTTTTAACAAAGCCTCAGGATATTTATGTCGTTCATCCCCATCATAAAGCGGACCCGGATACGTTACAATCCAAGTCGCAGCATGAGTACTTGCACAAAAAAATGAGAGGTTCAACGCGAAAATGACCAACGCAAAACGTTTAGGCTGCATCGTTTTTATGCATAGTAACACTGTTCGTCTAAATGTCATCTAGCACCACCACTATAATTTTAAGGGTTTCATCAACGTCACTTGAAAGCGTAAATGACACATCAAATTGCTTCTTTTCTTTTAATAATCTCAAGCCTTCTAAACTCACTTGGGAAAATGTTATCGTGGGCGACATAGCAACGGTTTTTCGTAAAGTGAATGTTAATTCCTCACTAGACTCAGGCTCTAATTTTTTACAGAAAGAACTTAACCAAGCTTTCAGTTCTTCTTCAGTCTTAAAAATGTACTCATGATCGTTATTTACAACTACACAAGGCAGGTGAAAAAATACGATACTAGATTCAAAGTCATAGGCTAGTATTTTATTACACACCTCATTCAGAAAAAGATACTCGTTTGTGTACTTATCCATCGGTACCCCAATTAAGAGCAAAGTCCAAACCTGAAAATAGAATGACTATTCTAAGCCAATATATTTATGCATTTGTAATGAAAGTCGCCAGTTTCGCTGAATGCACGTCTTGACGGCTAAATCGGTTGCTCTTTTTTGTTGACTAATCGGCTGTAAATAAATTAGCGGAAGCGAACTCTGCTCCATAGATGCTAACAGTAAATCTAGCTCATCTATATGCTTTTGCATAGCAACTGGGTGTTTTATTTCGTTAGCGCGTACCAATGCATCACTGCGAATTTTGTAGCCACCTTGCATATTAATTTTTGGTGATACGGTAACCCAAGTGTCTTCGCTCGTGAGAATTTCAAAAGTACCACTGGTCTCTATTTGTGTAGAGTACCCTTTGCTGTGAGCCAATCGAGTAAACTCAGTCAGATCGTACATACAAGGCTCACCACCAGTCAGAACGATATGTTTGGCAACGTATCCTTGTGTGTCAAAAAGAGCAAAGAGTGCTTCTTTTGTCGAAGAGAACCATTCGGGAGACTCGAAATCCTGCTGCATCACTTTATCAGCAGTGGTTTCTTCCTCTAAGTTAATTTCCCAAGTATGTTTTGTGTCACACCACGAGCATCCCACCGGACACCCTTGCAGTCTGACAAAAATTGATGGCACTCCAGTAAACGAGCCTTCACCTTGCAGAGACTGAAACACTTCGTTTACTTTTAAGTTTTGCACAATAACAACCTACTTCTTATTCGAATACAGTTGGGATTTTAGCAGGGATCGCTTAGAATCAGCACCGTTTTTTTAAAGGAGAATGCTAAATGTCAGCGAAAGTCGTCGTCATCTATTCAGGCGGTATGGATTCATATACTGTTCTGAACAAAGCCATGCAGCAAGGGTACGATGTGCATGCAGTATCTTTCAACTATGGACAGAGACATAGCAAAGAACTACTTTTTGCAAAAAAGGTCTGTGAGCAACGTCAGATTGAACACAAAATAGTTGATATCAGCTCAATAAATCAACTCATCGGCGGTTCCGCACTGACGGATGACATTGACGTACCTGAAGGTCATTACGAAGAAGAGAGTATGAAAACTACCGTCGTGCCAAATCGCAATATGATTATGTTGTCGATGGCCGTAGGTTATGCTGTTTCGATACAAGCAGAAGCGGTGTATTTCGGTGCTCATTCCGGTGATCATGCGATATATCCCGATTGCAGAACAGAATTTGTTGATGCAATGAATGAGGTTTGCAAAATAGCGAACTATCAGGCGATTGAAGTCAGAGCACCCTATTTGGCTTCAAGTAAAATCGATATTCTTAGAGAGGGCTTGGCAATGAATTTGGATTATTCGGACACATGGACTTGCTATAATGGTCAAGAAAAAGCCTGCGGACGATGCGGTGCCTGTCAGGAGAGACTGGAAGCGTTTTCTAAGAACAACACGCTTGATCCTATTGCATATGAGAAATGAAATAAAAACCTCCATTAGCATTTAGTGCAAAGGGAGGCTCTTTTCATGCTGGCATTGCCAATATACGTCAATAATTACTGTTTCTGACTTTCAGAGATAAAATACTCTAATTCTTTGATGCAATGACGCAGCACTGGATTGAGTCTGGTATTTTTTCCATTCATTACAAACAGTTCGTGACTAAAAGGGAACAATGAACCTTTACAGATTGGCACGAGACCGGTAGCAGCCCCCTGCTCTTTCGCTATGTAATCAGGTAATAAGCCAACGTATTCACCGGTCATGACTGCAGCCATGCAGACATCAAATGAGTCTGAGAATGTTTGAATAGAGAGTCTTCTCTCACCACTGATATAATTAACTGATGACAATCCGGACATACCGATGGCGGGAAAATCTTCTATCCTCACATTATCCGGAAGTGCATCCGCTTCACGATACTTCGCCAATGGATGTGTTGGAGAGCAATAAAGACGACCTTTACAGTGAACCCCTGTTGAGTGAAACGTTACCGACTCAGGCTTAACCATGTCGTAAGTAGACAATACTAAGTGGCACTCGCCCGAAAGCGCAACATGCTCTACTTCGTTATATAAACGTGTTTGAATGTTGACATGAATGTCGTCAAACTTCTTCATAGTGCTCTTAACCGCTTTACTCACAGCTAATTGCATTGAGGTGGCTAAGCCCGCCATAAGTACCAAGGTGATATGACCACTGTAGTCGTCATGTAAACTTTTTAAGTTAAATACAAAATTATCGAAAGCGTTGAAGATACGTTTGGTTTCTTGAAAAACGACTTCTCCTTCTTTTGTCATTTGGAAGCCACCGCGACCACGATGACATAAAACAAGGTCGAGTCTTTCTTCCAATTTCTTAATCGCTGCACTGATGTTAGGTCGTTGCATTCTCAGCACCGGCTCTGCTGCCGTAAAACCATTGCAGGAAGCTACCGCATAAAACACACGTAATAACTTGATATCAGATTCTTGTAAACGATTTAACATATATCCACCGCATTAGGTATATTTGCCCATACTACTTTACCACATACTATTCAAAGTCTGTCAGCTTTACAATCAATTTGTTATTGAATCATATAACTTTACATCTATCGATTATATCCCTCAGAGTCACTCAGCGCACAAATACGAGAAAGAGTAGCTTATTAGTGACATTCTAGTGTGCTCATAATTTTCTTTAACTTGGCCATTTTATGCCCCGCTACTCAGCATCCACCTTAGCGCTGATGCTCCTGCAATGTTACTACTTGCTATCGGTTTCAGTCAGTAAATGTCTTTTATCGACCTTGTGACCTTATTTAGTCCCCCTACCAAAACAGCCTGAGCATTACTATTCTCGTTTTATAGATGGTAGAACCATTTCACAACAAAAGCCAATTCAACACAAATGCATTGGTTAAGAGAGCTTCAGTATTTCAGAGCGAAGCGTTTCAACTTCATCGCGCAATGCAGCTGCTTTTTCGAATTCAAGGTCTCTTGCGGCTTCAAACATTTGCTTCTCTATTTCAGCCACTTTGCCCATTAATTGAGTTGCATTCATTGCTTTATAGGTTTTCTCTTTTTCCGCAATTTTACGCAGTCTCACTTTACCCGATGCAGGATGGTTAGTATCGCCAAGATCCATAATATCAGTAATAGGTTTGTTCAAGGCATGAGGTATAATACCGTGCTTTTCATTATAGGCCACTTGCTTTGCACGCCTGCGATCAGTCTCGTCCATAGCGCGCTGCATCGAGCCTGTAATCCTATCAGCATACATAATTGCTTTTCCATTAATATGTCTGGCTGCTCTTCCCATGGTTTGGATTAACGACTTCTCAGCTCTCAAAAAGCCTTCCTTATCAGCATCCAATATCGCAACTAAAGATACTTCTGGCATATCTAATCCTTCGCGCAGTAGGTTGATGCCGACTAAGACGTCAAACTTACCGATCCGCAAGTCACGAATGATTTCTATTCTTTCTACAGTATCAATGTCGGAATGAAGATAACGCACCTTGACACCATGCTCGTTCAGATATTCGCTTAAATCTTCAGCCATCCTCTTTGTCAAGGTTGTTATAAGTACTCGTTCATTGACCGCAACACGCTTGCCAATCTCAGACAGAACATCATCAACCTGAGTTGCCACTGGGCGAATTTCTATCGGCGGATCGATTAGACCTGTTGGTCGAACAACTTGCTCTACAATATCGCCGTCGCACTTTTCTAGCTCATAATTCCCTGGGGTAGCCGAAACATATATAGTTTGTGGCGAGATGTGTTCAAATTCTTCAAATTTTAAAGGTCTATTGTCCATTGCGGACGGCAATCTGAAACCAAACTCGACTAGCGTTTCTTTCCTGGAGCGATCGCCTTTGTACATAGCGCCTATTTGTGAGACGGTAACGTGAGATTCATCGATAAAAATCAAGCCATCTGCGGGGAAATAATCTAACAACGTTGGTGGTGGCTCGCCCGGTGCTCTTCCAGACAAATAGCGGCTATAATTCTCAATACCTGAGCAATAGCCAAGCTCTAACATCATTTCTATATCGAATTGAGTTCGCTGGCTAATACGCTGCTCTTCAATCAGCTTATGATTCGCTTTGAGGTTTTCACGTCGTTCTTTTAACTCTTCTTTGATCCTATCAATTGCGGCAACGATCTTTTCACGAGGTGTCACATAATGCGTTTTGGGAAATACGGTGGTGCGCGCAACCTTTTTGTCAACTGCCCCAGTTAACGGATCGAATAAACTAATAGATTCAATCTCTTCGTCGAATAGTTCTATTCTGACCGCTTGTTTTTCAGAATCTGCAGGGAAAATATCAATGACATCACCGCGCACTCGAAAACTGCCTCGTTCAAAAGCGATATCATTGCGCTTATATTGAAGTTCTGCTAACCGTCTTAAAATGTCGCGTTGGTCCATGATGTCGCCTTGGCGCAAATGCAATAGCATTTTCATGTAGCTTTCAGGGTCACCCAAACCATAAATCGCGGACACGGAAGCAATAATGATAACGTCCCGACGTTCCATCAACGCTTTTGTTGCGGAAAGGCGCATTTGTTCAATATGGTCGTTGATAGACGCGTCTTTCTCAATGAACGTGTCGGTACTCGGAACATAGGCCTCGGGTTGATAGTAGTCATAGTATGAAACGAAATATTCAACCGCATTATTTGGAAAAAACTCTTTCATTTCCCCGTATAACTGCGCCGCCAATGTTTTATTGTGGGCCATTATTAAGGTAGGTCGCTGCACCTGAGAAATCACGTTAGCCATGGTAAATGTTTTGCCTGAACCTGTCACTCCCAAGAGTACCTGTTTAGCCAAACCAGACTCCAAGCCATCAACAAGAGAGGCGATCGCAGTGGGTTGATCACCCGCTGGCTTATAATTAGATTTAAGGGTAAAACCTTTACTCATTTTTCACTTCCAAGCATTGGCGAAACATTCTGTAACGCCATTTCATACTTTACATTTCGATTGAACCACGTATACGCCAAAACAGAGGTAACAACGTTCGCAATAACACAACCCCAAAATAAACCTTGTAGGCCATTAAAATAACTGCCCAATGATGCGATTGGCACATAGAATGCGAATAGCCTTAATATACTTAACAGTAACGCTGACATCGGCTTATGCATCGCGTTAAAAGAAGAGTTCACCAAAATAATAATACCTTGTAAACCATAACCTAAAGGGATTATGCAGAGAAACAAGATAATGTCGCGTTGCACACTCGCTTCATCTGCAAATATTTGGGCGATGTAACCTGACAAAGTTGCTAAAACAACAAAAACCATCAGCTGCCATAAGATGACGAACTTTGCCGCCATATCAAACGCTGCTTTAATGCGGTCTAATTTATTTGCTCCATAGTTTTGACTGATAAAGGGAGGGAGTGACATCGACAGCGCCAAAACAATAATGCTTGCAATTGATTCCAGTCGATTACCTACGCCCCATGCTGCGACAGCCTCGGCTCCATAAGTGGCCACAACAGCTGTCATTACTCCGCCAGCAATAGGCGTTAGCATGTTTGCTCCGGCAGCCGGCAGTCCAATTTTCAAAACCCCCTTCGAAGCGACAATAAACTCACTCATACTCAACAGACGAGATTCAATTAACTGTCTTTTGACTGCTAATAAATAAAGTATACAAACGACACAAACGGCCCACGCAATGGCTGTTGCAATTGCCGCTCCTTGAATACCCAATGCAGGAAAAGGTCCCCAACCAAAAATTAAGATAGGGTCTAATATGGCGTTAATTCCACCGCCTGCAGCCATAATAATACTGGGGGTTTTGGTATCACCGAACGCTCGTAAAACAGAGTTCCCTACCATCGGTATAGCTAAAAATATCCCAGCCAAATACCACGGCACCATATAGGCTTTGATAAAAGGCATCAGCGCTTCACCGGCACCCATTAGCGAAAAAATGAATTCAATACTAAACACACCAATAATAGCCAATATACCCACAAGCAAAGCAGACAACATCAATGCACCTGTTGCGATTGTTTTAGCGAGTTTGCTGTCACCAGCGCCAATATACTTAGCAATAATAGCTGACGTACCGATGCCCAAGCCGATATTCAGACTAATAACAGTAAATGTGACGGGAAACGTAAAACTGATGGCAGCAAGTTGTTCTGTGCCCAACATACTAACAAAAAAGGTATCGACAATACTGAATGTCATCAGCATGACCATGCCAACAATCATCGGAATGGTCATACTTTTTATCGTTTTTGCAATGTCGCCGTTAAGCATATCTCGATGATTGTTATTATTGGTCACAGCATGCCGTCATTTTGTTCTCATTCGATTTACAATGTTAAAAGATATTGACCCTTTTTACTCTTTATTATGGCTTTTAGTTTGCTTTTTTATGCGCGGCGTTCTTATACATAATAAATTGACAAATTTATCTTGCGCCAAAAAATAATGCCAAGCCGTTGATTATCGACTTAAAATGCCAATAAACTGTCAAAAATTTTTTTTAATTTAAATTAGACTAAAGTAATACACAGGCGATGAAAAAAATAACTGCTGTCAACAACTAAAAGTAGAGCGTGACTTTAATTAATGTAAGCAATTGTTTTTACAACAATTTATTATTTTTACATTTTTCGAGTAATTTCGATTGACAAAATTTGATTAAACTAGGCCTTTAGTTTAAGCCTTTCATCCACACACTTATCCACAGATCTAGTGGATAACTACTTGCGCCCTAATAATGACGCTCGCTGACAGCTTTTTATCTAAATTTTATGTAAGTTACCACTAACCTTGGGGGCATTCCAGCTGGGTTAAGACCTCACCAACAACTGGTTATATTAACAGTGGTCAAAGTAATTTTAATAACTTTTTTACCTACAAAAAATAAAAATTCAATAAATTAGAAATAAGAAATAAAGCGAGCCGACGGTCAATAATTAGGGCGGATAGTTATTTCCAATATTATCATCAATTTAGTGAATGAAGAGTTAAACTTCGCACAAAGCACCGCTTGAAACTGCAACACGTCAACTGCTCACTTTATAAGCAAACAAAAATTAAACGATAAAAAACCTGAGAACATTGTTGACACAGCAGCCTTACGTCATTAATATCCGCATCCGTTAAAAGCAGGTCCCCCTTAGCTCAGTTGGTTAGAGCGACGGACTGTTAATCCGCAGGTCCCCCGTTCGAGTCGGGGAGGGGGAGCCACTTTTAACTAAACAACACCTGTTCCCCCTTAGCTCAGTTGGTTAGAGCGACGGACTGTTAATCCGCAGGTCCCCCGTTCGAGTCGGGGAGGGGGAGCCATCTCTCCTGGTGTTGCTCAAACAATCATAAACACTCTTTCCTAACAATTTCATTTTATATACACACTACCTTTACAAACCCGTTATACAAGTTGTTAATTGCGCTGTAAAAAGCGATAATCTGAGTAGATTTTTTGGAAGTTTTTCTTTCACTATGCAAATCGTTACTTAAAACGACTAAAGCAAGTCAAACTTCTTAGAGAGAAAATATTAAAAACTTATAATTATCAGAAAGATAAGCCACAAGAATGATAGGTAAATGACCGAAATAATACTTTTATTAATTGGAACTGTGCTAGTCAATAACTTTGTCCTTGTACAATTTCTGGGATTGTGCCCGTTTATGGGAGTTTCAGGGAAGCTAGAAACGGCTATCGGTATGTCGATGGCAACAACATTTGTGCTAACAATCGCCTCCATGTCCAGCTACCTTGTCGAAGTGTATATTTTAACCCCACTAGGAATTGAGTATCTGCGAACTCTCAGTTTTATTCTCGTTATTGCCGTTGTTGTACAATTCACTGAAATGGTAGTACACAAGACAAGCCCTACGCTCTATCGTCTTCTTGGTATTTTCCTACCGCTCATTACAACCAACTGTGCTGTTTTAGGTGTCGCGTTATTGAATATTACTGAACAACACAACTTTATTGAGTCAATCATCTACGGATTCGGTGCTGCCTTGGGTTTTTCTCTAGCCCTAATATTATTTTCAGCAATGCGAGAAAGGCTTGCAGCGGCAGATGTTCCCGCCCCATTCAAAGGTGCATCTATCGCAATGATTACGGCAGGTTTAATGTCATTGGCATTTATGGGCTTTACAGGGTTAATTAAATGACATTGACTTTAATGGCACTTGCTACAATTGCATTTTTAGCCCTTATTTTTGGTGCTTTGCTTGGATATGCCTCCATCCGCTTCAAAGTTGAAGGCGATCCACTTGTCGAGCAAATCGATGCAATTTTACCACAAACCCAATGCGGACAATGTGGTTATCCTGGCTGCAAACCTTACGCCGAAGCTATTGCAAATGGTGATGACATAAATAAATGCCCTCCAGGGGGCGAAGCAACTATTAAAGAGCTAGCCGACCTAATGGGTGTTGATGCTAAACCACTCGATGCCGCTCATGGCGTCGAGGACGTTAAAAAGGTGGCGTATATTCGAGAAGAGGAATGCATAGGCTGTACAAAATGCATACAAGCCTGTCCCGTCGACGCCATCATCGGCGCCGCTAAACAAATGCACACGGTGATTATTGATGAGTGCACCGGATGTGATTTATGTGTAGACCCATGTCCTGTGGATTGCATAGACATGGTAGCTGTCGACGTCGACTCAAATCACTGGGAATGGAAGTTTAATAAAATACCTGTGGGTAATATACCTATCAGGCAGATGTCTTAGGGGTATGACTGTGTTTGCCGATTACGACGAAATTATAGAGCGCATTAGCGTGAATCAATTGTGGGATTTTCCGGGCGGGGTCCGTCCACCCCAGCAAAAAACCGTATCTAATCAGTCGAATATTGAAGTTTTGCCTGTAGACAACATCTTCTATGTGCCGATAAAGCAGCATATTGGTGTTGAGGGAAAAATATTAGTAACTATAGGCGATAAGGTGTTGAAAGGACAAGCTCTCACAGCAAGCGAAGTCCCATTTTCAGTGCCTGTGCATGCACCAACATCCGGCATAGTCACGAAAATCACCCCGCACGTTTCTGCGCACCCATCCGGCATCCCTGAACTCAGTATCATTATCGACGCTGATGGCCAAGATACATGGATCCCTTTACTGCCTGTTACTGATTATTCAAAAACAGATAAATCAGAATTAATTGAGCGCATATGCGACGCTGGTATCAGTGGTATGGGTGGCGCAGGGTTTCCAACTCATATTAAGTCAAACAATACGAAGCCTCTCGAATTTCTTATTATAAACGGTATTGAGTGTGAGCCCTACATCACATCTGACGATAGACTCATGCGCGAACACGCCTGGCAAATAAGACAAGGCATTGACATTTTGGTGCATATTCTTCAACCCAAACAAGTGATTATCGCGGTTGAAGACAATAAACCAGAAGCACTAGAAACAATGTCGATCGCCTGTCAACAAAAGGCAAATTATCAGGTCGTTAATGTACCAACTAAATATCCCGCTGGCGGCGAGAAACAACTGGTTCAAGTACTCACATCGCGCGAAGTCCCATCTAACGGTCTACCTATCGATGTAGGTTGCATTATGTATAACGTCGGAACGTGCTATGCCATTGCAGATGCAATCGTAGAAGGAAAACCGTTAATAGAGCGAGTGGTAACACTAACGGGTAAGGGTTTCCAGACTCCAAAGAATGTATGGGCTCGTTTGGGCACGCCAATCCAAACCCTACTGAATCACGGTAATTACGATAACAGCACACAATCGTCGCCGCGATTTATCATGGGTGGCCCGATGATGGGTTTTACCGTCACTTCTGTGCTCACACCTATCGTTAAAATATCCAACTGCATACTCGTGCCAGCCGACAATGAACTCCCGCACCCTGATAATGAAAGAGCTTGTATACGCTGTTCAGCCTGCTCGGACGTTTGCCCTGCTTCGCTATTACCGCAACAGTTATTTTGGTACAGCAAAGCCAAGGAGCTCGAAAAAGCTAAAGAGTATAATCTTTTCGATTGTATTGAATGTGGTGCCTGCGCTTATGTTTGCCCAAGCGAAATACCACTTGTACATTATTACCGTCAAGCAAAAGCGGATGTTCGAAATCAAAGAGAAGAACAAGAAAAATCAGACAAAGCGAAAATACGCTTTGAGGCTCGTAAAGCAAGACTGCAGAAAGAAAAAGAAGAGCGCGAGGAAAAGCATCGAATAGCCGCCGAGGCACGAAAAGCGTCGCTGAACAAAGATGGGGGTGCTGCTAAAGATAAAATTGCAGCGGCACTGGCGAGAGCCAAAGCAAAAAAAGAAGCCATAGCTAAACAAACGCAAAATAATACAAATGAAACTAATGAAATAGAGCTAGTTTCTAAAGACCAAGTATCTGCAGAGACCCCACTATCACAGGAAACTGCAGAGGTAAGTGAGCCGGAGCAAACTAAGTCAGCACTTAAGTTTTCTAAAAACGAAAATTCGGATATCACTGCGCAAGCAGATGCAGAAGCCATAGCAAAGAAAAAGCGAGTTGCCGCAGCAGTTGCGAAAGCAAAAGCAAAGAAACTCGCAGCGAGCCAAACCAAAAAAGAGAATAACCAATCATGACAATGTTGAGTTTATCCAGCTCGCCTCACCTTCATAATCGACGTGATACCGGTCAAGTAATGCGTCTGGTGTGCTATGCAGCTATTCCCGGTATTCTCGCGAATGTGTGGTTTTTCGGCTTTGGCATTCTGGTACAAACTGCGTTGGCTATCTTGACGGCCTTATTAACCGAAGGCGTTATTATGGAGCTCAGAAAGAAACAAACTGAGCGCATATTGAAAGACTATAGTGCAGTGTTGACGGCGTTGCTTTTGGCTATTTCAATTCCAGCATTAGCACCATGGTGGGTAATTGTCATCGGCACATTTTTTGCGATTGCAATTGTCAAGCAGTTATACGGTGGTCTGGGTTACAACATGTTTAATCCTGCTATGGCAGCTTATGTCATGCTATTAATTTCGTTTCCCATGCAAATGACATCATGGCTACCTCCCCTATCAATCGCTGAACAATCTCACACTTTATGGGATGCCATACATACTATTTTCACAGGCTTCACCAGCACGGGGTTTAGTGTTGAACAACTGAAAGTAGGTGTTGATGGTTCGACCATGGCAACACCACTCGATACAGTGAAAACAGCGCTACTGCAGGGTTATACGGTGACTGAAGCCCAAGCAAATATGGTTTTTGATGGTCAGTATGGCAAAGGCTGGTTTTGGGTTGCAATGGCATATTTAGCAGGCGGTTTATTGTTAATTAAAACAAAAGTCATAAATTGGCATATTCCCGGCAGTATGTTGGCGTCTGCTGCATTGTTAAGTCTGGTGCTGTTTTTAGTTGATGGAGACCAATATGCATCACCACTTTTTCATATCTTTAATGGAAGCCTAGTGCTTGGCGCCTTTTTTATTGCCACTGATCCTGTTTCCGCATCTACGACAATAAAGGGCCGTCTTATTTTCGGTGCTGCGATAGGCCTGTGGGTTATTATTATTCGAAACTGGGGGGGCTATCCTGACGCCATTGCTTTCGCCGTTCTCATAATGAACATGGCTGTTCCTCTCATTGATTACTACACACAACCTCGAACCTATGGCCATAAAAATAAAGCGAGAAAAAGCTCATGATAATGAATTACATGGGAAAAAACGGCGCTATTTTAGCAGGCTTCGCCCTAGTGACTACGGGTCTCATCGCGGTCACTTTTGCGGGTACCAAGGATAGGATTCAATTTGAGCAAGAAAAACAGCTTTTATTGGTCTTAAATGAGTTAGTTCCGGAACAATGGCACACTAATCAGCTAAACGCAGACTGCATAATCGTGAATGCACCTGAACAGCTAGGTACCAATCAAAACAAACGCATCTTTAGAGCGCGTAATGGCAGTGAAAACATAGCAGCCGTTATCGAGACTAGCGCACCTAATGGTTACAGCGGTGAAATCAAGATGGTTGTTGCCGTCAGTAAAGATGGAGAGTCCCTTGGGACTCGCGTCGTTGAGCATAAAGAAACACCTGGTTTAGGAGACAAAATAGACTTGCGCGTCAGCGACTGGATATTGTCCTTTGCGAATGTACCGTTCAGCGGCAAGAAAGACAAACGCTGGCAAGTGAAAAAAGACGGCGGCCAGTTTGATCAGTTTACTGGCGCTACGATTACGCCAAGGGCGGTTGTGCAAGCGGTTAAAAATACGATCGCTTACTATAATGCAAATCGCGACATGATTTTTAACACCGCAAGTAATTGCGCTAGTAACACTATCGATGGCTCTTCTGCTGAATCGGCTGATGACGCTATTATGACGAGAGAAACCTTAGTTGTTGAAAAACTAGCTCATAAAAGGGCAGCAGCGAATGAATGAATATCAACATTTAACCGTTCAGGGAATTTGGAAAAACAATCCTGCCTTAGTTCAACTATTAGGACTGTGTCCGTTACTAGCAGTGACTGCAACCGTTATTAACGGCTTAGGCTTAGGTATTGCAACGACGCTTGTTCTTTTAGGTTCAAACATTACCGTCTCACTTGTACGAAATTTTGTACCAAACGAAATTAGGATCCCCATTTTTGTAATGATTATCGCCGCATTCGTAACGATTGTGCAGTTGCTAATGAACGCATTTACCTTCGAGCTATATCAAGCACTTGGCATTTTTATCCCATTAATTGTGACAAACTGCGCAATTATAGGACGAGCCGAAGCTTACGCTTCAAAGAATCCAGTTCAACTTGCCGCTTTTGATGGACTAATGATGGGGCTCGGCTTCACATTCATTTTGGTTGTATTAGGTGCAATGCGCGAGTTACTTGGCTATGGAACACTGCTTACCGGAGCCGACTTATTATTGGGGGCCTGGGCGAAAGATCTTACCATTGTTGTTTTTACAACTGATAACCCCTTTTTATTAGCGATACTACCGCCCGGCGCATTCTTAGGAATGGGTTTGTTAATTGCATTTAAAAACATAGCCGACAAGCTATCAGAAAAGCGCCTAGAGAACGTAAAGCAAGCTAAAGTTGTGCAGCGAGCAAGGGTGACAGGAACAGATATATGAACAAAGAGAAACGATATGAAATGCTATCTCGTTTACGCGCCAATAACCCTCATCCGACCACCGAACTTAATTTTTCAAGCCCGTTCGAATTGCTTATCGCTGTAATATTATCCGCACAAGCCACCGACGTTGGTGTTAACAAGGCAACAGATAAGCTTTACCCCGTGGCGAATACACCCGAAGCAATCTATGCTCTGGGTATCGAAGGTTTGAGGGAATATATAAAAACGATAGGATTGTTTAATTCAAAAACTAAAAATGTAATTGAAACATGCCGAATTTTAATTGAAGATCACGGCTCAGTTGTTCCAGAAAACAGAGAGGCTTTGGAAGCTTTGCCTGGCGTTGGTAGAAAGACAGCGAACGTTGTTTTAAACACGGCATTTGGCTGGCCGACAATTGCTGTGGACACTCATATTTTTAGAGTGAGTAACCGCACCAAATTGGCAATGGGTAAGACCGTCGAAAAAGTCGAAGAAAAGCTAATTAAAGTAGTACCTAAAGAATTTAAGGTTGATGTTCACCATTGGCTAATATTACACGGCAGATACACATGTATTGCACGTAAGCCTCGATGTGGTTCTTGTATTATTGAAGATTTGTGTGAATTTAAAGATAAAATGGATTAAATCGATGCTGGATTAACTGACAAAGGAAATAAAATGAGATTACTACATACCATGTTGCGCGTCGGTGATTTACAAAAATCTATCGCTTTTTACACTGAAACCTTGGGCATGAAGTTATTACGCCAAAGCGAAAATAAAGAGTATGAGTATACCTTGGCATTTTTAGGTTACGGCGATGAAAATAATAATACTGTCATAGAGTTAACTTATAATTGGGGTAAATCGGATTATGAGCACGGAGAAGCGTTCGGCCACCTTGCTATCGGGGTAGATGATATTTACGCTGTCTGTAATGATATCAAAGCCAAGGGCGGCGATGTTTACAGAGCCCCTGGGCCTGTAAAAGGCGGCAAAACCGTGATTGCTTTCGTCAGAGACCCAAGTGGTTATTCCATCGAACTCATCCAAGAAAGCTAGCACAACATTTAATCAAAAAGGATTGAAATGAGCTTGTTAAACTTAAAATCAAAAATTACCATTTCAATCCTAATAACCATCTTTTCGATACAGACAGGCGCATTTCAGAGAAGTTATAGTAAAACCGTTAGTGAAAAACCTCCATTCGTTGTGATAGCACACCGCGGTGCTTCAGGCTATTTACCAGAACACACATTAGACGCAGCCACCCTCGCCTTCATGCAAGGTGCAAACTATATAGAGCAAGATATTGTATTAACGGCAGATAACATGCCCATCGTTTTACATGATATTCATATCGACACCGTCACGAACGTTGAATCTATCTTCCCTGACCGTCATCGTGATGATGGCCGATATTATGCTATTGATTTTACGTGGGCTGAAATTCAGCAACTGCTTGTGCATGAGCGCGACGACGAGTTCGGCAATCAAGTTTACCCTAAGCGTTATAAAGGACGAGAAGCGTTTAAAGTTGCTTCTTTCGAGCAGCACATAAGCCATATTAAGACATTAAGTAAGATCTTTGGTAAACACGTGGGTTATTATCCTGAGATTAAAGCACCTGAGTGGCACCTGTCTGAGGGAAAAGATATCACAAAAATGGTGGTTAACTTGCTCGAAAAGCACGGATTAACTGCTCCCGATGCTAACATTTTCATCCAGTGTTTTTATCCTGCAACCCTTAAACGAATCAGGAGTGAATTTAAGCTCAAGGTTAATCTTGTGCAATTAATTGCTGATAACAGTTGGAATGAATCAAGCGCTGATTATGCTTTCATGCAATCGAAGAAAGGGCTGGAGGAGGTTGCTGAGTATGCTAGCGGCATAGGCCCATGGTTACCGCAGATTTACAATCCTAATTCCAAAAACGCAACGGAACTGCTGGAAAATGCAAAGGTTTTAGGTTTGACTGTGCACCCTTACACATTCCGAGCCGATGATTTAGCCTTCAATATGAATGCTGAAACGCTTTTAGAGTTACTGCATGAAAAACTAAAAGTTGATGGAATTTTTACCGATCATACTGACATCGTGCATAAAATTGTCGATAAAATCTCGACTACCAAATGATGGAAATAGCATTTTAAGCGTATTAATTCCTCTGCTTAACGTTATCACCTTTTACTATAATTTCGCCAGCTGGATAATAACACGACGATTCTTCGCTCTAGACAACTCATTGTCGTTCGCAGCCACATGACGCTTTTCACCATGCCCTGTTACTTCAATTCGTGTTACGTCGACACCTTGAGCAGCAAAATAGTCTCTGATCTCATTGGCTCGACGAATAGACAGTTGTTCATTATTCCACGACCCGCCATAGCTATCTGTATAACCATCAAGCAGCACTAGCTCTAACCCAATATCCTCTTTTAAGTAATCGCCAATCATATCTAAACGGCGCTTTGAATAGTTGGTGAGTTTCACGCTGTTCTTTTTATAACTCAGAACAGTGTATGCAATATCCTCAAAATTATACGGCAATAAGTTTGCGACACATTGTGAAAAGGAAAAATAGGATTGCTCAAAATTACTTGAATTTAATGCCACAGCAACAGCGTCGTAGCGATTATTCCAATCTTGATAATAAATAGTCGGCCAGTAACCTTTTTCTAATTCAGTGAGCATTTCCCACGCTGAGTCGGAAGGCAAATCGCCATCGTACTGTTTACGTAAACTCATGGTTCCAATGGTTTTTTGAAGCGCACCAGGCATCCAATTAGGTGGAACAGAGTAAACAGTGGCGGTGTCGTAACGATTAGGCAAATGCAGCATATCCAGCACAAACTCCAAATTAAGCTGCTTTGATGCTTCAGTTACAAAAGACGCCATGCCGTACCCAGGTATAGGATGTTTAAGTTCACAACTTAAGCGTGATTGCTCGCCAAGCGACCATTCAGAATTTTCTATAGACGCGCTGTACTCCCTTAAATTTGCTGATACAGCAATAGGCAGCACTGAAAGCAAGCCGATGAGGTATTTTTTCATAGTTGATACAATCTCTGAGAACTTAGATAAGGTATCGACAATTTTAATAAAATGTTTAGAATTGCGATGACATTTACAGCAATACTTTTACACAAACAGTTATCATGAGCATTTCCAAGAATTGCTATTTGATATTACTTGTATGCATCGCTTTTTCTTCTTCATCTGCATTAAATTCAACGGTGCAAAATTAAGGATTTTTAACTACTTCATGACAATAACAAAACCGGCACTTAAAGACCGATTTCGCGGCTATTTCCCTGTGATCATCGACGTCGAAACAGCAGGCTTTAATGCAAGAACAGACGCTCTTTTAGAGATTGCAGCCGTAACCCTTAAACTTGACGCAAACGGAGATCTGGTGCCTGACACGACGTTTCATGAGCATGTGCAGCCTTTTGAAGGTGCGAATATCGAACAGGCTGCGATTGATTTCAATGGGATTGACCCTTTTTGTGCGTTACGCGGAGCATTGGACGAAAGCACGGTATTTAATAAGCTGTGTAAGCATGTCAGAAAATATCAGAAGGAGGCAGACTGTCAACGCTCAGTAATAGTGGCTCACAACGCTGCTTTTGACCAAGGTTTCGTGAATGCCGCAATACAAAGGCAGAATATTAAGAGGACTCCATTTCACCCCTTCGTATCATTCGATACCACATCCCTCTCAGCACTAGCTCTGGGGCAAACGGTGCTAGTAAAAGCGTGTCAAGCTGCCGCAATTCCGTTTGAACAAGCTGAAGCCCATTCAGCATTATATGACACGCAGCGCACTGCTGACTTGTTTTGCTTCATTGTCAATCGTTATAAAAACTTAGGTGGCTGGCCGCTTCCAAATCTAATTGAGAATTAATCGCAAAAACCTTGCAATCAATCTAAACAACAACTATTATCATTTGCATATTGATAAATAGGCGGTCGTCGATGTTCGTTTGTATGTGTTATGGCATTACTGATAAGCAGATTAAGAACGCAGTGGAAACACACGGCGTTGGCAATATGCGAGAATTGAAAAAAGTAATGACCCTTGGTAGCCAGTGCGGAAAATGCATTGAGTTAGCCCAAGAAATTATTAATAACACGATAATGGATGATAGCTTGTTTCGCGAAGCTAGTTAGGTTTTATGCTCTCTACTAACTGAAATATGACAAAGAAAAGCCTCACTAGTAAAGTAGCGCCAATACATCGGATACTTTAATAATGAGGCTTTTTTTATTATTGCTAAGGCTGGTGGTGATTAGTCTTCTGACTTCACTGAGGCTTCTTGCAACAGTGGCTGTAACTCACCTTGTTGAAACATTTCTAAAATAATGTCGCAACCGCCAATCAACTCACCTTTTACCCAAAGTTGTGGAAACGTTGGCCAATCAGCAAATTTAGGTAGCTCGCTTCGTATATCTGGATTCTGTAAAATATCAACATAAGCGAATTGTTCACCGCAATTCATTAGTGCTTGAACTGTTTGAGCAGAAAAACCACAGCTCGGAAGCTTAGGCGACCCTTTCATGTACAATAAAATCGGGTTTTCACTAATTTGTTCTTTAATTTTATCTATTGTTTCCATTAAATGACCTTAATCTGAAAAATGCTAATATCGTGTCGCCGCTCCGTTCTCATATGCGGTTTGTCTAAAAAAAAACAACCCATACTCCCTAATATTGATGTATTAAGAATAGTAGAACGAAAAAACAGTAAAAAATGATCTTCTTTTGTTTTTATCTCGAACTAATTATAACTGATTAAATAAATTTTTTAGCGATTATTCTTGGGTTTAGTATAATAGTCCCAATAATGAATGGAGCACCATAAAATCATTGAATGAAAACACGCTTAGATCACTAGGTTAATAAGAAACGAATTACGTGGTTTTGACCATCGGTATGGTTAATCCAATAAGCCCGTAAGTGTTAGCTTTAAATTCGACCTAAAAATATACCAAAAACGGAGAGAAACATGGCTTTTGAATTACCTGCACTACCTTATGAAAAAAATGCACTTGAACCACACATTTCTGCAGAAACATTAGAATTTCATTACGGTAAGCATCACGCGACTTACGTGACTAAATTGAATGGGTTAGTTGAAGGGACTGATTTAGCAACAAAATCACTTGAAGAAATTGTTAAAAATTCAGATGGCGGTGTTTTCAACAATGCTGCACAAATTTGGAATCACACTTTTTATTGGAATAGCCTGAGTCCAAATGGCGGCGGCGAACCGTCTGGTGCACTAGCCGATGCAATCAACGCTAAGTGGGGATCATTTGCTGACTTTAAAGTTGCGTTCAATGATAAAGCGGTTAATAACTTTGGCTCAAGTTGGACTTGGTTGGTAAAAAATGCTGACGGTAACTTAGACATCGTGAACACAAGCAACGCTGGTACCCCAATCACTGAGGAAGGTGTTACTCCTTTACTTACATGTGATTTGTGGGAACACGCTTATTACATCGACTACCGCAATGTACGTCCAAATTATTTGGAAGCATATTGGGCACTTGCTAACTGGGATTTTGCTGCGAGCAACTTCGCATAAAGAGTACTGGCGGAGCAATCGCGTAGATTGCGTTTATCAGGCTTAATTTATTAAAAACCACCAGGCTTAGTTATCTAGGCATTGGTGGTTTTTTATCTAAGATGTAGTCTTTACTCCGATTTAGTCTTTGATATGAAGACAGCCTCAGCTCTCTCTTTTATTCAATAGGAGGCGGACGATTACATACTAATGCAATCTTATCGCCTTGTTGTGAAAAGCTCAGTCGGCTAACCCCGACAGAACATACCGCGCTCAAATCAGCAAACTCAGTCCATTTTGAGGCATCACTTTTATATTGCCATTGATACAATTTATTCCCCACTGCAGTCACCGCATAGCCTTTTGGTGACCACGCATAATAGTAACTACCATCAGGCATGTTAATTAACGCAACGCTTGTTTTCTTTGCAGTATCAATTGCTCTGAGTTGCCAAGTATTGTCATCAATTTGCTTACTGTAACTGAACAAACTTGAACCTGGTATTACCCATAAACTTGGCCCTATTCCAGTATCAAGCACTCTACCCTGATCCATTTGCTGATTAACACTCGCTAATCGTAATGTGTGCGGTGCACCCAGAACGAATAGCAGAACTTTCGTTTTGCCGTCCCACACATGATACCCAACAGGTTCAACTGCAGGTAAAAGATTTTGCGTAGCGACACCGCTATCGATTCCTAAAGACCAAAGCTCCTGCTTACCTTGTGCATTAACTCTTATCACCGACAAGCCTTTACCATCGGGCATGGGCGTTGGACTATATTCACTGCTTGGCGAATTACTTAGATTTTTTGAAGTATTAGAAGCAAAGTCGTACACGAATATGTCTGTTTGACCTGTGCTATCTGCGGTGACCATCTGCGTATATGCTAAGGCCCTGTCACTATTGAAAAAATATGGCTGGTTGGTATAAGTAGGGGTGTCTGTTATCTTTCTGACATTGCTTAATTGAATCTTTTCTTTTATTGCTTGCTCTACGTTAGTATCAGGCTCAGTGCTTGTTGGGTCAAGGCGTTCATAACTCACCTCAGCAAGCACAATATCCGACCCCATATCAGTTTGAGCAGACACAACAGATATAAGCGAGCACAGCAATACGATTGATAATAGCGTTAACTTTACGACGTGCCTTTGTTTAGACATTTTACAATGCTCCTATTGTTATTTTTACGTTTCTTGATGCTTGGCTGGGCAAAATCCTTTGTTGCCAACCAAGAGTAATGCGATGGCGCCAACAAATGCAAAGCTTGCAGATATGATAAAACTTTTCTCAGCACCTGTGCCCTGCATCCATATATTACCAGCGATGAAACTCCCTAGCGCACCGCCTATACCAAATGCAATGCTGACATATAGCGCTTGAGCCCTGCTGTGAAAACCACTTGCGAAATACGTATATAAAAAGTGCACAGACGTGGCGTGAGTCATGCCAAAGCTAAAAGCATGTAGTGTTTGACTTAATATGATCGCACTCGCAAATTGCGGCATCAACGCTAAAATCAACCACCTCAGTGACGTCAGCAGCATCGACAATATTAACATCCACTTGACACCGAACTTGGCGATGAGTCGTGATGCAATAATAAAGATGCCAATTTCAGACAGTACGCCAACAGCAATAAATAAACCAGTTTGTTTTCCTGAGTAATCTAAATCTGCCATATAAAGCGCAAAAAAACTGTAATAGGAACCAAAGCTAATTTGTAGGAAAATAGCTGAAATAATAAACACAACGAATACCAGGCTTCGTGCTTTATGCCATTCATTAACCACGACTCTTTCGTGCTTTGGTATTCTTTGAGGTGACGCAATAAAAAGTGAGCTGATGTATAGCGCAAATAAACAGAAACTCGACGTATAAATAATAACTTCCGTTGAGAAATAATCGAGAAGAAAGCCAACGAGTAAACTCAATAAAATGAAGCCGATACTGCCCCATAAGCGCACAGCGCCATAACCACCCCTGTTATCTTTAGTGGCATTTACCGTAATCACTTCAAGTTGCGGAAGCACCGCAGTCCAGAACATCATCATCATCCCGAAACTGAAGGTCAACGTCCAGAAACTGAAAGAGAAGTAAACGGCAGAAAACGTCATAAAAGCGAGTAAACAACCAAAACGGACGATATCCGCACCGCGCCCAGTTTTGTCTGCAATGGCTGCCCATAAGTTAGGGCCAAGAACTCGAGTTAATGTAATGATGGCGAGTAAACTGCCAATTTCCTGTGAACTAAAACCTCGCCCATCAAGGAAAACACCGGCGTAAGGCGTAATGACGCCTAACTGCCCGAAATAAAAAAGATAGGTAAGAGAAATAAGTCCTAAATTGGTGCGGCTTGAAATAGCCGCCTTACTTTTCGTCGTGAACAGTGTTGACAATAGCAAGGCTTAATCCTTTTCATGTGTGGTGCTAGTGACACAAAGAGAATCAAAACAGCTTGAAAAATACTGTTTTGACCAATCTTCTCTATTGTAAAACTGTCACTACTGGCTAGCGTTGCGCTGGTATCACCGGTGTGATTGATTGCACAAGGCTGTTTTGCGCTCGATGTCTAAGCAAATGATCCATCAACACAATCGCTAACATTGCCTCAGCAATCGGTACGGCCCGAATTCCAACACAAGGATCATGGCGACCTTTCGTGATGACGTCAGCAACTTTACCGTGAATATCAACCGACTCGCCAGAAATGCTAATGCTGGACGTTGGTTTTAATGCCATGTGCACTATAATTTCTTGTCCACTGGAAATGCCGCCTAATATGCCACCGGCATGATTAGTATGAAAGCCATCTGGTGACATTTCATCTCTGTGCTCCGTCCCTTTTTGATTCACAACGTCGAAGCCATCACCAATCTCAACACCTTTGACGGCATTGATGCCCATCATAGCGTGCGCAATATCAGCATCAAGTCGATCGAAGACCGGTTCGCCTAAGCCCACCGGCACGTTAGTAGCGCTTACACTAACTTGCGCTCCAATTGAGTTGCCTTCTTTCTTTAAATCCCGCATGTAGGAATCTAGTGCTTCAAGCTTAGTATCATCAGGGCAGAAAAAAGGGTTCGTGTTAGTCACACTATGATCCACTTTATCTACCTTGATTGGTCCCAGTTGACTAATGTAACCGCGCACTTCTATGCCGTATTGTTGTTTAAGGTACTTTTTAGCAATACCACCTGCAGCAACGCGCACCGCAGTTTCCCGTGCAGAAGAGCGACCACCGCCACGATAGTCTCTAAAACCAAATTTTTGCTGATAAGTATAATCGGCATGCCCTGGGCGAAAAGAATCCTTAATTTTGGAGTAGTCTTGACTGCGCTGATCTTTGTTGTTTATCAGCAAACCAATACTCGTGCCGGTCGATTTGCCTTCAAATACACCGCTGAGAATTTTGACCTCATCATCTTCTCGACGCGCAGTTGTGTATTTCGAAGTTCCTGGCTTACGGCGATCCAAATCACCCTGCAAGTCTTCTTCGGTGAGCTCTAGTCCCGGAGGGCAGCCATCAACCACACCACCGATGGCAATACCATGACTTTCACCAAAGGTTGTCACAGTAAATAATTTACCTATTGTGTTGCCAGACATCTTGTTCTTTCCTTACATTTATTTGTTGTTTGACCAATACTTCATCAGTGTTTCTTTTTGAACAGCAAAAATCCCGCTGCCACCCTGAGATAAATCACACCATTGCACTTCTAGGCCAGGAAAACGAGCAGCAACGTGCAGTTCACTGTTGCCTACTTCAACAAACAACCATGCGCCGTCATTCATATAATCGGGAGCTTGTTGGAGCATGATTTCAACAAGGTCTAAACCATCTTCTCCAGCAGCCAGTGCGTGCTCAGGCTCATGATGAAACTCATCAGGAAGATCAGCCATATCATTTGCATCAACGTAGGGAGGATTTGACACGATAAGATCATACCGCAAGCCTTCTAAAGCGTTGAATAAATCAGATGCTAAGGGAATGACCTGATCTTCCAATTGGTATTCGTGAATATTCATTGAAGCCACATCAAGCGCATCGGTGTCGATATCGGCAGCATCCACCATAGCCTCAGGAAATTGGTGTGCTAAGGCAATTGCTATACAACCGCCACCAGTGCATAAATCGAGTATTTTGGAAGGTTCCGCACTTAAGTAAGGCTTGAACTTCTGCAAGAGTAATTCAGCGAACGGAGACCTAGGTATTAATACTCGCTCATCAACGTAGAACGGCATACCAGCAAACCAAGCTTGATGGCTTATGTAAGGCAAGGGTTTTTGCAACTCAACGCGCTGCTGCAACCAATCCGCCATCAGCTCCTTCTCTGCCTCTGTTACGCGAGCTTGATAAAGTGCTTGCTGACGAACTACGGGCATATCCAAGGGCAAATTCAAGGCTTGAAATACGAGGCTAGACGCTTCATCCCATTCATTATCGGTGCCGTGACCGAAAAAAACACCTGCTTTATAAAATGCAGAAATGGAATAGCGTACCCAGTCGAGTACAGTGACTAGTTCTGGCGGATAAGATGGTTTTTGTATATTCACGGGATCCTTAGATGAGAAAGTAATATTACTGACTCAATATCAAGCCAATCCTGATATAATACGCAAAAATTCAATCAAATTCGCTTGTTATCTGCCTTTATGAAGAAAAAAACTTCAAATTTCATCAATCATGACAGCTCGCAAGAAGACATTTCCTTCGCGAGTCTTTTTGATGGTGTAAAGCCTGTCAAAAATGATCGTTATGAATTGTCCCGCAAGGATAAATTACTGAAGTTGAAGCAGCGTCAATATTCAAGCAACACAACTGACAGAAAAGCAAATGCGATGTTTGAGTTTTCGGATGGATTTGAAGCAAGCTTTGCGAACAACGGCCCGTTGAAATATATTGCTGAGGGTGAGCGAACCGACCGAGTAAAGCAACTCCGAAACGGTGAAATTGCACCTGAACTACTTTTAGACCTGCATGGGATGAACGCAGAAGCCGCAAAAAATGAAATTGCGGCATTATTATTTGTGGCACATCGCAAGCACTACCCTTGTGTTTGCATCATGCACGGCATTGGCACAGGTACGCTGAAACGCAAAGTACCCAGTTGGTTGGTGCAGCATCCTTTTGTCATTGGTTTTCACCAAGCAACCTTAGAATGGGGCGGGAATAGCGCTGTACTTGTGCTCATAAAGCAAAACGAAGAACATAAAAAGTACGACTAGTCTGCCTAATTGTGTTCGTCCGGTGAACTATTGTGTATGAACATATAGGTGAAATACGCGCTCATAACTATCATCACTAAAATGCCCAGAAGTGAACCCCAAACTACAGCGTCGCCGAATATCATGGATAACATAAATAACCTCACAAGTTAATATTTATAGAGATGAGACTAAAAACTAGTATTTATGTTCGAATAATAATCTAGCGTGGGCATAGCGCATCTGATCGAGATCAATGATTGAGGCTCATTTTCAACAGTCTGTGAGAATTGATTGCGCTAGATCAAGTTTTTACGTTATCAGGCGCATAAACCAGTTTTTGTTTAGATCGGCTTCACAGGTTTTTAATTGCGCTGCGTAGCGTAAAGAGCGTGAGTGCACTTTTTGTGCAACCCCAACCAGCCATTTCTTTTTGCGGTAAGATTTACGTTTATAACCACCCCATCCTTCGTGGTAATTGAGGTACTGGGCATTGGCGTCCCATTTTGAAATTTTGTTTATTTGATGTGTTTTAGTAATGAACCAGCCCATAAAATCAATGGCGTCATCGAAGTCTTCTCTGCTGGCAAACATCTGTCCCGTTTCTCGTTTGTAGTCATCCCATGTCATGGTTTTGGCCTGCGAATAACCATAGGCGGAGCTAACACGTCCCCAGGGTATAAGACCAAATAAAATGTAGTCACGAGGAGGTAGTGCATCATGACGAAACGAGCTCTCTTGATACATCATTGCCATAGGCACGTGGATAGGTACCCCCCACTTTTCACGCACGTCAGCGGCGGCGTCAAACCAATCACGTTTTTCATAAAAAATATCGCAAATATTTTCTTTTTCAGTGGGTGGCTGGATTGCACACCCACTCGAAAGAATGACCAGAATAACCAATATAAGTGATTCTAAAAATTTGATTTTAAAAAAAATGAACTTTCCCATGTTAGCCTACTCTTACTGATACATGTGAATTAACCAGTTATTCTGTTGAATCCCTATTAGCCCGAACTTCTTTTAGAATGCTCGGGTTTTTTTTGCCTATTAATAAGCCTTTCCGCATAGTGAATATAGCAGCATGCTATCTGGCAAAATAGTCCCGAATAAATTCAGCAAACGATTTAGTATCTGCCTGCTCGACTTTAATACGAGATTCAATAGACTCTCTCGCTTGCTGGCGAAACATATCTTCATTCATATGCAAATAATTCAAACCAGAAGCATGCGTCTTATATTCAAATGCTAACTCTAAACCTAAGGTACTATTGTCAATATCATGCTCAATTAATGTATTCAGCCATTTTGCGGAGGGGGTTTTATTCGGATCTTTGACTTTCTCAAACTCTTGCTCAACTGCATCTGAGTACTTCGTATTCGCATTTGCTTGATCAAGGATTTTTGCAACGTCTTTGAATTCAGCAAATAATGTAGTCGACCAATCCTGCAACGAAATAGCTTTGCCCTCATGCGTTAATATTAGCCCTGGTTTGCGCCCTTTAATGACGACAGCATCTAAGTTATCGTCACTTTCATCATAGGCAGGCTGTGTAAACTTCGGGGATTCTTTAATTAAACAATACAGCAAAAACACGTCTAAAAAATAAAACTGATTTTCATGTATGCCGAGCTGAGAAAACGGATTCACGTCTAAGGCACGAACTTCTATGTAACTCACACCTCGACTCTCTAATGCATCGCTTGGCTTTTCAAGAGATTTTGCAATTTGCTTTGGACGAATAGGTGAGTACAGCTCATTTTCAATCTGCAACACGTTGCTATTTAGCTGCTCCCAACCGTCTTTTTCATTTGATGAGAAAACGCTGTAATGTTTCGACGGTGTGTGAATAGCCTCACGCACAGACCTTACATAAGAGTGTAAATCGTTGTAATCTATATTTAAAGATGATTGTTCGGAGTTCGTGTAGCCTAGATCACTCATTCGCAACGACGTTGCGTAAGGCAAGTACAGTGTCCCTTTTCCTAATCGTTTAAAAGGAAGTTTATTTTCTTTACCTTCTAAAAATGATTGACAGAGAGCAGGAGAAGCTCCGTATAAATAAGGGATCAACCAAGCCAAGGTGCGAAAGTTACGGATCAAATCAAAATAGTAGGAAGACCGATTGTCTACGTTATTTGCGACCTTATGCAAATCACACCAAGCCTGCCAAAACTCTTCCGAAAAAGAAAAATTAAAATGCACCCCGGCAATCACTTGCATCATGCTGCCGTAACGATTATGCAAACCTTTACGATATACTTCCTTCATTCTAGCAACATTAGCGCTTCCATATTGCGCAATTGGAATGTTTGTGTCTTTATTTACGAAACACGGCATGCTCATGGGCCATAGCCGTTCTTCACCTATATTCTCATATACAAATTTATGAATATCGGCGAGTTGAGCCAGTGTCGTTTTTGCATCCTTCTCAGGTGGCGTAATGAACTCCATTAAGCTTTCAGAAAAATCAGTGGTAATAGTATCGTGAGTCAGTGTTGCACCCAACGCTTCAGGATGCCCTGTGGTAGCTAAGCCACCCATTGGATTAACTCTTAGCGCTTCCCTCTCTATGCCATGCTTAATATTGGGCAAAGATGTTTGAAATTGAGACTGAGAAAGTGCTGCTAAGCGCTCTGCAAAGGTAAGTGAATGATTAGCCAAATTATGATTCCGTTACTGGTTTAGAAACCTCTTGTGGATAAATGCCATAAGAGTATTAACGTAAGTTGCCGCTTAGTATAGTGTGTAAATTATAAATTCACAGCAAAGATTTACCTACTTTGGTACTTCTAAATCAATAATTTGTCTATCGAGTACGCGTAGTTTTTCGCGTAATGTTGCCGCATCCCCCACAACAATAATATCCATAGAATCAGTATCTAACCATTTAGCAGCTAGCGCATTGAGTGCTTCAGTCGTCGCATTATTAATGATTACTTTTTGACGCTTGCGATAATCTTTATCTAAGTCATACCCCAGCATCCCAATCAGAATACCTGCTTTTCTAGTAGGTGTTTCTGAACTTAATGCATCTCGTTGTGTATAAGCCTTTTTCATCATTTCGAGTTCACCCTGAGTCATACCAGTTGCCTGATACTTGTCAATTTCCTTTAAAAACTCTTGAATACTTGCCACCGTATGCTGTTTCGCAACATCAGCACTCGCGCTGAATGTACCTGTCATTTTGCCGCCATTAAAACTGCTCTGCGCGCCGTATGTATAGCCTTTATCTTCTCTTAGGTTAAGATTAATTCTGCTATTGAACATGCCACCTAAAGGAAAGTTCATTAAGCCCGACTTAAAATACTCGCCTTCTGCATCAAATACCAAAGCATGCTTCAATATTGAAATCACTGACTGCACGCCACCAGGGTTATCGACAAGGTATATTTTTCCTTTTTTAGCATTGGCGAATTTGTCAAAGCTTGGTAGCGCATAGTCTTTACCTTCCCAATCTATAAGCATTGCGATTGCTTTAATGGCCTTTGTTTTTGATATATCACCTACAATAACTACATTTGCGAAATTAGGACGATAGTAGTTATCGTAAAATGCCTTAAGGTCTTCCAAGGTAATTGCCTGTATGCTCTGCGTTGTTCCTTCCCCTGGCATGCCAAGAATGCTGTTCTCACCAAACAACACAATACTGCTAGCTCTGCTCGCCAATGTCGATGGGTTCTTTAAGGCTTGCTGTAAGCCTTGTAGTGTCTTTTGTTTCAAGCGCAGAAAATCCGCTTCTTTGAAACCCGGCGAGAACAACATTTCTTGCACAATGCTCATGGTTGCTGTCAAGTTTTTCGTCAGGGATGACACGTATACATTGGTGTAACGTCCAGATGCGCTAAATGAAACGCTACTGCCTAGCAGTGCTAAACGGTTAGCCACTTTTACGTTGCTAGAAAGTGCAGTACTTTCATTCATCATTTGTGCTGTCATTGTCGCAACACCAGGTTTATTTACCGAATCTAATAACGGACCGCCTTCAATCGCGATATTGATAAAGACCGTTGGGGTTTCACGAGTATCAACGCCAAGTACTTTGATACCATTGCTAGCAAAAGTATGACTCCAAAATTCGGGGATGCCGACAATAGGATTGACTCCGGCCGTCGGTTGTAAGGTCCGATCAAAATCATCGACTATTTTTGTTTGTTTTATGTCCTCTGCCAACTCCGTTTGAGATTCATATTGGCGCAGCGGTAATGTAAAGTTTTGTGCTGCCACGGCAAGTTGCGCTTGCCCCTCAGGCACAATGCTAAGTACCACTGCAGGCTTATTTTTCACATAGTGCTCGAATACGCGCATAACATCATCTTTGGTGACGGCATTATAACGCTGAATGTCTGCCTGTATACCATCAGGTTCATTGTAAAATATCTGTCCGCTAGCGAGTTGACGCACCTTACCAGCAACACTTTGCAAACCCAAAATCGTGCCACTTTCAATACTTGCTTTTGTGCGTTGTAAATCATCATCCTGAACGCCTCTTTGCTCAAACTCAGCAAGTGTGTCATCAATGATCGCTTGCATCCGCTTTAAGCTCTGCACTTTTTCAGGGTTAACCAATGCAAGCAACTGGAATTCGCAAGCCAGTTCACGACAAGGATGCCCAGCGAATGCCTGCAGCGCTAAACCATTACTAACCATGTTTTTATACAGTAAAGAGGTTTTTCCGCCGCCCAAAATATCGGCTAATACGTCAAGTGCAGCTTCGTCTGAATGCTTTGCATACACGGTGGGCAAGGTGATTTGCAATAATGGCAAATGCACTTTATCTTCTAATGTGATAAAACGCGTTTCAGCTAATTTTGCAGGTGCTTTTGCTGCAGCAGTGACTTCGGGGCCACGAGGAATAGTTGCAAAGTACTTTTCAATCCACCCTATAGTTTGCTCTTTGTCAATCGCACCACCAATGGTTAGTACGGCGTTGTTAGGGCCGTACCATTTTTGAAAGAATTTCTTAAGGTCATTCACGTTAACTCTATCAAGGTCTTCTACATACCCAATGGTAGACCAAGAATAAGGATGCCCCTCAGGGTAAAGTGCTTCTCCGATCTTTTCAGAACGTAAGCCATATGGTTGATTATCAACACGTTGACCTCGCTCGTTTTTAACTGTTTCGCGCTGGTTTTCAAATTTTTCTTTAGTTACTGCGTCTAGTAAGAAACCCATACGATCTGCTTCCAACCATAACACTTTTTCAAGTTGATTGATTGGAACCGTTTGATAATAATTCGTAATGTCGGTATTGGTAGAACCATTCATACTGCCACCCGCTTCAGTCACAATGTTAAAATGCGCTTCATCTGCCACGTTTTCTGAACCTTGAAACATCATATGTTCAAAAAAGTGCGCAAAACCTGAACGGCCCATTTCCTCGCGAGCAGAACCAACGTGATACGTCACATTAACTTCTACCAGCGGATCTGATTGATCTTCATGTAGAATTACCGTAAGGCCATTTTTAAGCTGGTATTTTTCATATTTTATGACTGAACCAGATAACTGTTCTGATTTTCTGTTTGTACTGCTATTTTTCCCTGATTGGCAAGCGCCAAGGGCAAATACTGCCGCTAGCAACGCGCACAATACGATCTTTTTTGAGAGCCTTGTAATCATCTTTTACCTTTGTTGTTAACGTTGTAAAGTGAGGGGCTCAGTAAAGAGCCTGATACTTTCTATTCCGTTAGTGTGGTTACCAAAATAGTGACCTGCAATGCGGGCTGGTAATTTCGTTCTATAAGCAATATATTGTACTAAAGTTTACGTTAAACCGTGCATTAGGTTATTATGCCTGATGCCATCGCATTATGCCTATTCATTCGCTAAAAACTGGACCAAAACATGTCAATTAATTTACCCATACTTAACTATGCGTTCGCATTAAATCAACTTGGAGGTCAAGAAGCACTATTGAGCAAAATGTTGGCGAAATTTGTTGCTGAATTTGTACAAGTATCTTCTGAAGTCAACGCTGCTTTGGATAAAAACGATATTAATAGTGCGAAAATTAAAGTGCACACGGTAAAAGGCATATCTGGTAATTTGGGATTGCAGGCTTTATATGATTGTGCAACGCGTTTTGATGCGGAACTACGAAAAGGCCTATTGAACAAAACTACGGTGTTAGAATTCACGCAAATTGTCAACGATACCTGCATTGAAATTCAAAAATTGGAAAAGAAAGAGACACCTGTTAGACCCAACGGTGGTGTAACTCTATCTCCTGAAACAGCAAAAATTAAACTCATCGAGCGTTTGAAAAGAAACGAATTTATTGACGATGATACCCTATTTGAGATGGTCTCCAATCTAGGTTTATCAGATGCGAGCGCTGGGAAGCTTATTGACTTAATTGAGGACCTTCAGTATCCCGAAGCAATCGCGGTAATTCAAGAGACTCCATAAGTAACTTTCTAGCTATGCTGAAACTTGTTGTAGATAATCCAGATTTTATGGTCGTTAATAAACCCAGCGGCATGCCTATGCATGATTCTGCCAATGCAATAATTCCAGTGGCAGAAGCATTATTCAAGGTAGAAAAACTGTGGTTAATCCATCGCCTAGATACTGATACATCAGGTTGTATGCTTTTAGCAAAGAACAAATTCGCTGCCGCGGAACTCGGTAAACAGTTTGCTGACAAGACGATACAAAAATATTACCTGGCACTTATTGATACTAAGCCTAAAAAAAAACAAGGCACGGTAAAGGGCGATATGAAAAAGTCGCGCAACGGAGACTGGAAATTAAGTACAGATAACAATAATCCAGCCATCACACAGTTCTTTAGTTTCGTTTTGAAAGACAATGCAAAGACCCAGGAGTTGGAGGTTGACGCTAATCTGAGACCAGCGATTAGACTATGCGTGATAAAGCCTATCAGTGGTAAAACTCATCAAATAAGAGTTGCAATGAAATCGCTCGGATCTTCAATTATTGGTGATAAACGCTATAAAGGCACGCCGTCAGACCGATTATATTTGCATAGCTATGTAATCCAATTCACGTATAACAATGAATTTTTTAATGTTTCTTGTCTACCTCAAACAGGCGAACTATTTGCTAGCCAACTAGATCGCTTTATCACTCAACTCCCAAAACCATGGTTAATGAAATGGCCGATATTCAAAACGTAAAGAACATTGGTATTATAGGGCGCGGCGCGATTGGTGTAAACCTTGCGTTTTATCTGCAACTGGCAGCAAACATAAAGACAATGCTATTGGTTCGAGCTCACTATGATCTTGAAGAAAAGCTCACTCTATTGGACGCAGACGGCAAAACCCATCAAATTAACACACCACAACATTTTCTCTCACAGCAAACTCTCCAACAACTCGATTTAATAGTGATACCGGTAAAACAATATCAAATTGAAGCTCTCTTGCAGACACTTGCGCCAATAGTAGCTTCAAAAACAGCAATATTGCTATTGCACAATGGGATGGGTGGTATTGAGTTAGTGCAAAAATACTTACCAAATCAACCTTTATTTGTTGCCACTACAACCGACGGCGTTTATAAGACGTCTTCGACTTGTTTCGTTCAAAGCGCTGTCGGCCAACTTGATATTGGGATAATTGACGAAGAGAACAGCTTAGAAGAAAACGCCGGCGCAGAATGGAAATACCTTGAAGCATTGCACCCTAATTTTCGTTGGCGAAATGACATTGTGTTTGCGTTGTATCAAAAAATAGCGGTAAATGCAGCGATTAATCCGCTAACAGCATTGAAAAACTGCAAAAATGGAGAAATACGTCATTATTCTGATGATTTGAGAAAAATAAAAGAAGAGATATTTGATCTGTATGAATTTATGAATCTCCCATTAGACAACCACACACTATCTCAACACATTGATGCAGTCATTCAGCTGACAAAAAATAATTATTCATCAATGCATCAAGACCTTCACAATGGGCGCGAAACCGAAGTTGAGGGGATCTTGGGTTTTTTGTTAGAAAAAGGCAGGGAAACGGGCATGAATTTACCGTTTATCCAAACCCTGTATGAGCAAGTCAAAGCAGCATCAAAGTAAGACATCAGTGTTTTAGTAAATGTCGTCCTTTGTCCATTCTGCTTTTCAAAAACCGTCGTCAAATCTTAAGATACTACAGTAAAAAGCCTAATGCGAAAAAATCACGTTAGGCCTTTAAATTTCGACCGCAAAGCTCTTTGCTTTAATGAGACTCTTCTTTAATGAGACTCTGCTTTGTTGTAATCAGTCTTGCAATTGCGGTTTCATGTGCGGAAACAAAATCACATCTTTGATAGTCGGGCTGTCAGTAAACAGCATGACTAACCTATCAATACCGATACCCTCGCCTGCCGTTGGTGGTAAACCGTATTCCAAGGCTGTAATGTAATCTTCATCGAAATGCATTGCTTCATCATCGCCAGCATCCTTTTCTTGTACTTGTTTCTTAAATCGGCTAGCTTGATCTTCAGAGTCATTCAGCTCCGAGAAACCGTTGGCTAACTCTCGACCACCAACAAAAAACTCAAAACGGTCAGTTACAAATGGATTTTCATCATTGCGGCGTGCTAATGGAGAAACTTCCCAAGGGTATTGTGTAATAAATGTCGGTTGATCAAGTTGTTCTTCAGCCGTCGCTTCAAATATTTCGCAAAGGTACTTACCTGCACCCCATATACCGTCAACTTCCGGCTCTTTTATATGCAGTTGCTTCGCCATCGCTTTCAGCTCTGGTAAGTGATTCTCAGGATCATTAATCGCAGCTACGTTCGCATCAGGCCAATATTTAAGAACCGCATCTCCCATACTCAAACGCTGGAAAGGTTGAGCAAAATCGTATTCTTTTGTTTCAACAACCTCACCTTCAGCATTTTTAACGGTATTGGTGATTACCGAGGTACCCATAACAGTATCAGCAAGGTAGCGAAGCATTTCTTCCGTTAGGTTCATCAAATCATTGTAGTCTGCGTAGGCTTGGTAAAACTCTAGCATCGTAAATTCAGGATTATGACGCGTTGACAAACCTTCATTACGGAAGTTGCGGTTGATTTCAAATACACGTTCGAAACCACCAACAACCAAACGCTTTAGATACAATTCAGGCGCGATGCGCAAGTACATACCGATATCTAAGGCATTGTGATGTGTTGTGAATGGCTTAGCCGTTGCGCCGCCAGGGATAACTTGCAGCATCGGAGTCTCGACTTCCATAAACTCACGTTCTGTTAGGAAATTACGGATCCCACTGATTATTTGGCTACGAATTTTAAATGTGTTGCGCGTGTCAGGATTAGTGATCAAGTCAACATAACGTTGACGATACTTTGTCTCTTGGTCTGCTAAGCCATGAAATTTTTCAGGTAGCGGGCGTAGCGCTTTCGTTAACAGTTGATATTCAGCCATATCCACATATAAGTCACCTTTACCCGATTTATGTAGATCACCGCTGACACCAATAATATCGCCAAGATCTAGAGAACCATATTTAGCTTTGATGTCTTTTTGTGCATCTTTTGAAGCATATGACTGGATTTGTCCACTCATATCCTGCAGTAGCAAAAATGGACCACGTTTGGCCATCACACGACCCGCAATACTGACCTTATTTGCTTGTACTGCTAAGGTCTCTTTGTCTATTTCACCAAAGGTATTTTGCAAGTCTCTTGCATAATGTTTACGGTTAAATTGATTCGGGAAGCCGTTCGAAGCACAGTTTTCGCGTATCTGCGCTAACTTGCCACGACGCTCGGCAATCAATTTATTTTCATCTTGCTGATGGTCACTCATGAGTAGTCCTGTTAATTACTGTGTTACTAAAGGCCAGACTTTAAGCTGGCTTCAATGAATTTGTCTAAATCACCGTCTAGTACGGCTTGTGTATTTCTAGTTTCAACGCCAGTGCGCAGGTCCTTGATGCGAGAGTCATCTAACACGTATGAGCGTATTTGACTGCCCCAGCCAATATCTGACTTTCCGTCTTCTAAAGCCTGTTTCTCTGCGTTTTGTTTTTGCAGTTCATATTCATAAAGTTTGGCTTTCAACTGTTTAAATGCCTGATCTTTATTCTTATGCTGCGATCGATCATTCTGACACTGCACAACAATGTTCGTCGGTAAATGGGTTATTCGCACGGCAGAATCGGTTCTGTTAACGTGCTGTCCACCTGCGCCTGATGCGCGATATGTATCAATACGAAGATCAGCTGGATTTATTTCAATCTCAATATCGTCACTGACTTCAGGATAGGCGAATGCCGATGCAAAAGATGTGTGGCGGCGACTGCCGGAGTCAAACGGCGACTTACGAACCAAACGATGAACGCCGGTTTCGGTCCGCAACCAGCCAAAGGCATATTCCCCTCCAAAGCGTATTGTTGCACTTTTGATACCTGCAACATCGCCATCGGATAATTCAATGAGTTCAGTTTTAAAACCGTGTGCCTCGCCCCAGCGCAAATACATGCGCAAGAGCATGTTTGCCCAATCTTGCGCTTCTGTGCCACCTGAGCCTGACTGTATATCTAAATACCCGTCGTTGGCGTCATTTGGTCCCGAAAACATTCTTCTGAACTCGAGCTTTTCCAATGCTACCGTTAAGTCTTTTAATTCTGCTTCAGCGTCGTTTAGGGTGTCTTCATCTTCTGCTTCAACGGCAAGTTCAAGAAGCCCTTCAACGTCTTCTGTCCCTTGCGTCAGTTTCTGAATAGTAAGGACTACCTCCTCTAAGGAGACTTTTTCTTTACCCAAGGCTTGTGCCTGTTCTGGATTGTTCCAGATATCCGGATTTTCAAGCTCTCTTGAGACTTCTTCTAAACGCTCTACTTTGACATCGAGGTCAAAGATACCCCCGAAGCGATTCGGTTCTTTCACGAACATCCGCAATAGCGGTTTGAATTGGATTAATTTCGAACATATTTCAATATTTTAACTAAAAAATTAAGAGGCTGGATCTTACAGAATTTATGATGAATTTAATAGATGGAACGAGGTGCAAATAGCCAGAAAACCTAGATTTTTATGGTCAATGCTATTTGCAACTCGATATATTACGCAAATTGACTTATTTTGCAGCTTGCAAAAGCGTTTCAGCTAAGCTGCGACCAATGCCATGCAGATTCTTTTGTGTTTTTTCATCAACCACATTGTGGTTGTCATCAACCAGTTTAGTAACTCCGCTTACCGCCAATTGATTTGGTAATACATGCATACCGATGTTACCAAGCAGCATGCGCAATGGCACTAATCCTCTTATTCCGCCAAGACCACCTGGTGAAGCTGCGATAATCGCCGCATACTTGCCCTTGAATGCTTGCAGCGGCTTCTCTCCATCTTCCATGCGTGAAGCCCAGTCAATCGCATTTTTTATCAATGCACTGTAGCCGCTGTTGTATTCTGGATTACCAATAATGAAACCATCGTGCGACATAAGCAATTGCTTAAACTTTTTGGCGTTTACTGGCATGCCTTTTTCAGCTTCGAGATCCTCATTGAAAATAGGCATATCGAACTCGGACATATCAATGACGGTAACCTCAACGCCATCTACGTTAGCTCCTTCAGCTGCACATTTGGCAATACTAAAGTTATATGAGTTTTTGCGGCCACTGCCGGCAAATGCGAGTATTTTTGGCATTTTGTTCCCTTTTTGACTAATTTTTAAAGACTTTGTTTACGTGCAGAAGCATCTCTTTAATTGCGCCTAACTTCAGCGTCAGCTAGTTTATAGACGCTTTATCCCTCTATTGTCGTACGCCATTTTACGTTAATTGTTCAGTCTGCGATTACGCTGCGTCACCACATCAACAACGAATGCACAATTAGTTTTGTGTCGCGTTATATTGTTTTTATTGAGTAGGCTTGAGGATAGGTGCCTACATTGCTTCTAAGGTGTCGATCCCCAAAATTTCTAAACCTACTTTGAGCGTTTTTGCCGTTAGTGCACATAAACCTAAGCGACTGCCCCTATCTTCTTCACTAACCTGTGGTTTCAACACAGGATTCGCTTCGTAGAAGCGCATAAATAAGCTCGCTACTTCGTATAAATAGGTGCACATGATATGCGGTGTCGCTTCCTTACAAACGGCTTCAAGTACTTCATCAAATTGCATAAGTTTAACCACTAAATCATGCTCTTGAACTGAAGCGATTGAGACAGAGGCTTGGTAAGTGTCCATGTCTTGCTTAGCGTTTCTAAAGATACTTTTCACACGCGTATAAGCATACTGTAGATAAGGCGCTGTGTTACCTTCGAAGCTGAGCATCGTGTCCCAGTCAAAGATATAATCTGTTGTGCGGTTCTTACTTAAGTCAGCGTATTTCACTGCGCCAATGCCAACAGTAGCGGCAACTTGCTTTTTGGCATCGGCACTTAAACTTGACTCGCGCTGGCTAATCAGCACCTCTGCTCTTTCAATCGCCTCATCGAGTAAGTCAGACAGTTTTATAGTCTCGCCTGAGCGAGTTTTGAAGGGTTTGTTGTCTTTTCCAAGCATCATGCCAAATGGACAATGCTCATAGCTGTCGCTTTCAGCTAAATAACCAGCCCTGCGCGCTACAATTTCAGTTTGTTTAAAGTGTAGTGCTTGTCTGTTATCTGTAAATATTAACGTTCGTTGCGCATATAGTTGATTTGCACGATAGCGAATGGCGGCTAAATCAGTAGTAGCATAAAGGTAACCACCACCTGACTTTTGCACAATATACACCGCAGGGTCGCCGTCTTTATTCGACATTTCAGGAATAAATACGACTTTCGCACCTTGGTCTTCAACCACAATAGCTTTTTCAGTTAAGTCTGCTAACACATTCACTAAGTCTGGGTTGTAACTACTCTCACCCATAATATGCTCACGCGTAAGACTCACATTTAGCTTTTTGTACACTTCTTCACTGTGCTGAATTGAGATATCAATAAACTGCTGCCAAAGCTTCAGACAAGCTTCATCGCCGCCTTGCAGTTGAACCACGTAGTCGCGAGCGCGATCGGCAAAACCCGCTTCATTATCAAACCTGACTTTCGCTTCACGGTAAAAATCCTCTAGATCAGAAAGTGCAGTTTCTGCAACAGAGGAACTCTTCAATTTATCATTTAAGTGCGCAAGCAACATGCCGAATTGTGTTCCCCAATCACCCATATGATTTTGACGGATCACGTTGTGTCCTAAATATTCTAGAACATTGACTACAGCATCACCGATGATCGTGCTTCTTAGATGACCGACATGCATTTCTTTTGCTAAATTTGGTGAAGAGTAATCCACAACAATGGTTTTGCTCTCGTGTGGTTCTATCGTAAGCTTGCTATCTTGAAGTGCGCGTTCACACCACGTTGATAGCCATTCATTTTTTAGATGGATATTGATAAAACCCGGGCCAGCAACGTCAAGTTTACTCGCTACGTCATCCAATTTAACGTTAGCAAGAATTTGTTCTGCGATATCCCGTGGCTTTTGCTTTAATTGTTTTGCTAATGCCATTGCACCGTTAAATTGGTATTCGCCAAAGTCGGGTTTTGTGCTTCTACTCAAGGGAATAGGAGCATCTTGAATACCCATTGCCTGAATAGCTTGGGCGAATCTGGCGCTGAGTAAATGATGAATATTCATGTTTTAGTAAACCTAATGTTCTCTGGTGGTTTTAAATTGAATGTCTGGATGACGCTCTTGCGCTAGCGACAAGTTAACCATTGTTGGCGCAATGTAAGCTAAATTATCGCCGCCATCTAAGGCTAAATTGACTTCAGCTTTACGCCTAAATTCGTCTAATTTACGCACATCATCGCAATATACCCAACGCGCCGTAGCGACCGCGACGCCCTCATATATCGCATCTACGTTATATTCAGCCTTGAGTCTGGCAACCACCACATCAAACTGAAGTACACCTACCGCACCCACAATGAGATCGTTATTTTGCAATGGTCTAAATACTTGCACTGCGCCTTCTTCAGAAAGCTGTATCAAGCCTTTCTGCAATTGCTTTTGCTTTAGGGGATCAAGCAAGCGAATACGCTTAAATAATTCCGGAGCAAAATTGGGAATACCGGTAAAGCGATAATTTTCACCTGAGGTGAAGGTGTCACCAATTTTAATCGAACCATGATTATGTAAGCCAATAATATCGCCGGCATAGGCATCTAAAAGCAAGCTTCGATCACCGGCAAAAAATGTGACCGCATCGGCTACACGAATATCTTTACCAATGCGGCTATGGTGCATTTTCATGCCTTTTTCATACTTACCGGAGACAACACGGCAGAACGCAATTCTGTCACGATGTTTTGGGTCCATATTTGCTTGAATTTTAAAAACAAAACCACTAAAACTCTTATCGCTACTTTCAACACGACCTGCATCATGCTCTCTACCCTGAGGCTTCGGAGCCCATTTAATTAAGCCGTCAAGCATGTGGTCAACACCGAAGTTACCGAGTGCTGTGCCAAAGAAAACTGGCGTTAGTTCGCCAACTAAAAAAGCCTCATGATCGTATTCATTAGAGGCTCCTCGCACAAGTTCTAGCATGTCTCGCAGTTCTTCAGCGTAAACACCAATGGCAGTATCAAGCTCAGGGTTATGCAGTCCTTTGATGATCCTAGTTGTTTGAATAGTGTGGCCTTGACCCGACTTGTATAGAATCGTTTCGTCACGCAATAGATGATAAACCCCCTTAAACTCTTTACCCATGCCGATTGGCCACGTGACTGGGGCACATTTGATTTTCAAGATATCTTCCACTTCATCTAATAAGTCGATAGGATCTCTTGTATCGCGATCCAGCTTATTGATAAAAGTGATGATTGGCGTATCTCGCAGACGAGTGACCTCCATGAGCTTAATGGTTCGAGCCTCAACACCTTTTGCTGCATCAATGACCATTAAGCAGCTATCTACCGCAGTTAATGTTCGATAAGTATCTTCAGAAAAGTCTTCGTGCCCTGGAGTATCAAGTAAGTTCACCAAATGATCTTTATACGGAAACTGCATAACAGACGTGGTCACCGAGATGCCCCGCTCTTTCTCCATTTCCATCCAATCGGATTTTGCATGTTGTCCAGACTTTTTACCTTTGATCGTCCCTGCAATCTGTAAGGCATTTCCAAACAATAATACTTTTTCTGTAATAGTGGTTTTCCCAGCATCAGGGTGAGAGATAATCGCAAAAGTACGACGTTTCTCTATCTCACTTTGGTAACTCATAATGTCTCGTTAGGTTTGTGCAAATCAAAAGGGTCAGGTTACAAGGCGCAGATTAAAGCGCGCTAAATAACGGGCGCATATTCAACGGCGCGAATTGTACCCTCTTCGAACGCATTTTTGAATGTTAAATGCAGATAAAGCTCATAACACTTTCTTCATGACGTACGCATTTTCTCTGCGAGTAGCGCGCGCATTTTGCTGGTCAGTTTGCGCATCACTGTCAATCGCTCTTTCAGCGTCGTAATAATTTTTACGCTCACCTATGATTTTAAAGCCCACAGAACGATAAAGACGGATAGCAGTATCATTGCTGCATCGCACCTCGAGAAATAGACATTGCTGCTGCAACTTGCTGGCTAAGGTCAATCCCGCTTGCAGTAGTTTTCGGCCAATCCCCATATTTCGATGTTGATTATCGACCGTAATATCTTCTACAGTACTTTCATCCAGCACGCTCGATAACAACAAATAGCCGACAATATTTTCATTTTTTTTAGCGACTAGTGAAAGATTGTTCAGCGCACTCTGTTCAAAAGTGCTGTATGCCCATGGCATCAGTCTGCCGGTTTTAAAAATACGATATGCAGCTTCAATATCTGCCTCAGTAAAAGTCGATATTACGACCATTCTTTGGCCTTGAAGTGAGATTGCAGAGTTTTCCACAACTGTTGTTTGCTTGTCGCGTTAGCTAATGCAACAGCCTTTGGCGTTATTAATATATTATCATTTAAGGAAATCGTTTCACTGTCATGAACTTGCCAAATGAGGCCTAATTCTGCCGTATTGCTGACCGCTAACACGCTCAAAATTTGTTGAATGAGATCATGAGTTTCGTCAATAAGCTCAATCTTTTTTTGCGCCCGTTCTTCACCCGCTGACACATCCTCATCCATACGTTCATTTGCAACGTGCTGAGTTTTTTGCTCTGCATCAAGCACTGAATTAGGATTATTTTCATTCGGGATTGCAGCATATTCTGTCGATGATTCGGTGTGCTGATTGAGAGAATCAAATAGACACAGACCGGTGCGACGCTCAAACAATGGAATACCCATTATTTGTAGAGTTGCCTTTTGATAATCGCTTAAGGATTCGTTATTTGGCTTAAGTTGACTCGATTTAGACGGATGCAATTTGGCTGCCTTTTTCCTTTATGATAGGTTCTCGCTAATTATCTTCTGCTACCAGAATAGCCAACATATGCAATTGATAAAAGATATTTATGACAAAACTAAAAAGTAAAAATAGTCATCCACTATGGCAAGGGCGCAAAGGAATTTGGCAGGGGTGGAGGGACTCGAACCCCCAGCCATCGGTTTTGGAGACCGCTGTTCTACCAATTGGAACTACACCCCTGAAGTGCTGCGTATTATACGTAGACGAAAATAAAAAGAAAGAATTTTATAACAACAATTGAATGAAAGCCTAATTTTTAGGCGTTAAACCAAGCGCTTGGTGCCATAGTTGATAGGTCAATTCTATAAAACCTGCTTGTTTTTTGCAGCCCTCTTCGACTTCTTTGATCGGAATATTGTTTTGCTTAGCGTAAGCCGTTAATAATAGGTCGCGCTGTCTGATGTCGAAAGCATTAACTTTAGCGCATGAAAGTAAGTCAAAATAACGATTCCCAATGCCTGCATATTCCCAATCAAGAATAATTTTAGTGGGGATACATAGGTGCTCCCAAACAAGGTCATTGTGACAAAAAACCTGTTCTTCTGGATATGACGCTATGTTCTCGAACCACTTCTCGGTTGCTCTGCTGACTTCATCAACTAAAACTGTGGGTGGATTTGCTACTGACGCTAAGTACCGATGCCATTGTCTGGGTAAATCAACAAAGTTGGCTTGCACCTCACTGTTGTGCACATCTGTTAAGGCGGTCGCTAGTGAATGTGTGTGTACCTCATCAAAATATAACACCGTGGGGCTTCTTTTTAGTTTTATCCACTGTTCAACATAAATACCGGTATCTATTGATAAGTAAATTGGCTTTGGCGCCAAGCCCTTTTTTGACAGAGCCAATTGAAGATCGAAGCAGTCTTGGCGATCAATGCAGAGATAATCATCTCCTTTAAACTCCTTTACCAAATAATCATTAGCATCATCACTTAGGTGGTAAGTATGATTTATTGCCCCGCCCGACAAAGGATGTATATTGGCATCATCCGTTAAGCCCAGAGGGGCTTTAAGAAGCATTATGAGTTCATCACTTTGCACTAGGCTCTCCTATCTCATCTTAAATTTTTGCGCCAATTTAAAAAGCCATAAACTGACATCGCAGTATAAAAGAACATGAGTAAGCACGTTAGATAAAGTCCACTTTGGTACATAAGATAAGCACTTGCAGGATTAACAATTAACCAATAAATCCAGTTATCGATTTTTTTACGGGCAGTCATTACCGTTGCTATCACTGAAAATACCGCAGTACCGGCATCTAACCAGACCCAATCACCGGAAAACCACTGAGTGCCAATCTTAGTTAGCATTATCGTCGTCGCACAGCCAAACAAGACTAACAAAACATGTATTTTAATATTCATCCGCGTGACGGACAGTGACAACTTATCTTTGCTTTGCTTCCAACTCAAAAAACCAACGACAGCCATAACGATATAGTAAAAATTTAACAACATTTGAAAAACTAAAGTAACTTCCCAATATAAATAAACGTAAATTCCTGTACCGAGAAATGCGCAAGGCCAGCACCATATATTTTGTCTAGCCGCTAAAATGACATAGAGAATAGCGAGCACAACGGCGAGCAGTTCCAGCAGACTTTGCTGCTGGAACTGCTGCACTGCACCGTTAAAAAACTCAGTCACACACCTGAGCCCATTTTGTCACCATTTAAAAATTTACACACAAACACAGCTTGCCCCGTTTCCAGGTAAGTGCGCTTCATTTCCTTACCCAAAACTGATATAACGTGATCATAATCACCACTAATAATGGTGCTTGTGGCTGATGTACTAGTCTCAAGATTTGCATCTTCATTTAGTCGGTCTATAAAAGCTTTTATAGGTGCTATATACTTTTCATTGAGCGGATACAATGAGATATCAACAACGAGCTTCATCCATATTCTCCTTAAAAACGATAAGTTGCGGTAACACCAAGTTGACGCTCTTGGCCAAACTGGTAGTAAGGTTCTTCCGGAAAGTAGCCATCTCGTGGGTCATTATTGAAGCCGCCAAAGCCTCTCGTGAGCAGCTTTCTATCAAACACATTCTTTGCCCATAGCTGAACCAGCACATCGTCCCATTGCCAACTAATCTCTGTATTAACTACAGCGGTAAATGGCGCTCGTTCGTCGTGTCCAACTGAAAAACGATGACGATCCTTCCCCTCAAACTCGACAACCCATGCGACGTCCTCAGTGAGGTCGTATTTAGTAGAAACATAGAATGTTATTTTAGGCGACTGAGCCTGTTTTTGTTTATTCACAAAGCTACCGTCAACGAGTTGGTAGTTGCCAAATGTGGCATCTAAGTAGCCAAGGTTGACAATCGCGCTCAGACTATCGCTCAACTGCCAATTACTTGACACTTCCATGCCTTTATTAATACCGGTGTCAGCATTACCAATCACATCTATAAACGCCACTGCACCGCTGCCGTCTTGTCTATTTAAAACAGCGAAATCACTTACTTGTGCATCTTCGCGTTGCATGTAGAAAAATGTTAGAGAAACCTTTCCTATCATTCCATCTGCGCCGCTTACATCACCCTTGATGCCAAGCTCATAATTCCAATTATATTCAGGCGAAAATAGACGATCGTTTTGTGAAACACGCTCGTCAGCATTAAAACCGCCTGCTTTGTATGAACGCGAGATGCTGGAGTGAAAGGTTGTTTGCGCGATCGCATAGCTGACACTTAATTTAGCTGCAACTAGGCTATCATCTAAGACTTCAGAAAATCCGTTGCTATCAATGTAGTCTGCGTCAAATTTTTCTGCACGAGCTCCTGCCGTGATTGAAAGCGGCTCCGATAGTTGCCAACTGCGTTCACCGTATATTGCGACTGAATTTGGCTCATACAGGCTGGTAAAGTTATCGCTTGCGTAGGTATAAAATCGAGTAAGATCTTGTTCACTTTGCTGATAATACAGCCCTACAACCCAAGGTGAATTTACATCAGTAGATGCATACCGAGCGTCGATGGTCTGATTGCTAACCGCTCTTTTGTACTGATCAAACGAACTATATTCGTCCGGATGAAAGCCGACATATGTCCAGTCTTCGTCGTAACCGTAATTAAGGTCTGCGTTCAGAGTAGTCAGCGAAAGTGACAAAGAATGTGCACCTAAGTCTTGAATATACTTAATACTGGCAGCTTGAGTGTCGGTACGATCAAAGCCTGGCTCATCTGAACGTGTTTTGTTGTCATTATCTAAGGAAAATGCATCGTAACCGTTATCAACATCGAAATGGTACAGTTTTAACTCTAGATCTGCAGATTCTGAAATCGCATAATCGATGGCAAGCTTTACATTAAACTCGTCAATATTATTGGTGTCATCGCGCTTGAGAAAAATATTATCGACGAAGCCATCGCTATTAACTTTCTGTATGGCTATACGCGCATTTACCCCCTCCGCTATCTGGTCTGAATAAGCGGCACTGAATCGCTGCGTATTGTATTGTGCAAAGCTTCCTTGTATGTAACCTGCTGGTGAATCAGTCGCTACATTACTCACTATCTTAATAATACCCGCCAATCCCGTGGCGCCGAATCCTGTAGATTGTGGACCAGATAATACTTCTACTTGTTGAACATCAAATAGGGCCCCAAGACCACCTAATCCAGAAAAATTAATTTCATCAACAACCAGCGCAACAGAAGCGTTAATGGGTTCAGCAAATAGACTGCGCTCCCCTATGCCTCTAATTTGAATAAATTTACCTCTGGATGCGCCACTACTAAAATTCAGGTTAGGGACGACCCCGATAATATCTTCTAGTTGCTCCGCTTGACGTAAACTTAACGAACGCTCGCCAAGGACGGTAACACTAGTTGCCAAATTATCCGGGCTGCGCTGACTAAAATCGGAGGTGACTACGATACGCTCAACTGCATCCCCTTGCTCATCACTATTATTGTTGGAAGTTGCTTGTGCTAAAACTGCTGGATTGAAAGTCGCACCAATTAAGGCAAATGCTACTGACGATGCAATACGCTTGATGCTGCATAATTTTTGAAATTGGCTTGTGCTTTTAAAGCGAGTTTGTTGCTTTACTGTTTTACTGTTTTTCATTTGGTTCTCTTCATGTATTAGAAAAGAGCCGGTGTTGGAGCAGGTAATTGAAGTGTTTATACAACCATTCCTACGCCGGTACTAACCGGATCAGGTAAATAAGGGTTTTCAAATGAATCTCAGCAGCATATTGCTGCACCCCTTGGCTAAACGCGTTATTGAAAACGCTGAGAGCATGATATCAACAAAAAGTTGAAAGTAAATCAGTCTATTGATTAAACGGTGCTTTTTAATCTACTCTTTACAAGTAAGCGCAGTGTGTAACCCAGTTTGTTACTTAAATTAGCTTTTAGCTCGCTACTCCGTGGTTAACAATTTCATTTCTAGTTCTATTTGAGATTGTAACCCTGCCATTGTTTTACCGTGCTCAACAGGCTGTCTCGTTACAGGATCTACTCTAACAAAAACAATATCGTCAGCCAAACAGATGGTTTTTTTAGTCGCTTTATTACGGACTAAACACGTTACAGTAATTGAGGTTCTGCCGACCTTTTTTGTTACTAGTCCAAATTCGACTATATCACCTTGAGTAGCTGGGCTTTCAAAGCTTATTTCACCAATATGCTTGGTGACTAGGCAGTTCGTTTCCAATTGACAAATTGCATAAATAGCCGCTTCTTCATCAATCCACTCTAATGCTCTGCCTCCGAAAAGTGAATTGGCATAATTCAAATCATTGGGCATTACTAAACGTCTGGATAAAAAACGCATTTTTTTCCTTATCAATGTAGAATAATCGGGTTGGTAAGACATCATTATAAAAGAGAGTACGTAGATTGACAGGCAAATCACTCATTGATTGGTTTACAAAGCGGAAAACACAGTTAAGCCACAGGCAATTATTGCTAATGAGTGGCGATGCTGATTGGTGTCAGCAACAAGCAGAACTATTGTTAAAGCATGCAAGCTCACCCGCTTTATTGTTGACTAAAACAACATTGGGCTTTAACGACATCGACAACTATCACTTTCTGACTATTTGCCAAATATCGCAGTATAAACAACAACTTGGAACGGAATATAACACTGTCATTTACAATGCCTTTGATGGGCTTAAGCCTAGCGCACTATACGCAATAGAAGGCATTATAGGGAAGTCTGGATTACTTGTAATACTCTGCCCTGCTTTTGAAAATTGGGCAGCGTATGAAGCCGCGCATCCAGGTATTGCCTTTAGCTTCAATACACAACACTCAATAAGTCTTTTCATTCAGAGAGTGCAACAAATAGTGCTTAAAGATAACTCTGTTGCGTATATCACGCGCTGCAAAAATCATCTTCCCTTTGCTTTTCTATATGCACATTTGCACGTTGAAGTTCTGCAAAATAAAAACCTACCAGCTAATCACCTGCTATGTGAATTAAGTACTGAGCAGCAAATCGTCTTTAATGACGCATTAAACAATATGAACGCAGAGAAATCGATTGGCTTACTGACAGCAAAGCGTGGTAGAGGGAAGTCGACCTTACTAGGTAGACTCGCGGCTAACATGACGATGATGGGAAGTGACGCAAGGATCTATATCACAGCACCTCATATCAACAATGCGCAACGAGCTCAAGATGAATACAAGAAGGCGATATCGCATTTAACATTAGGCACTGAGTCGACTGTTCAAAAAGGCGCGACAAAACACAAAAAGTTAGAGCTCGAGTTTATCGCGCCGGACCAACTATCACATTTGACTAAACAGGCAATACTCATAGTTGATGAAGCTGCGGCCATTGCCCCATCAATCTTACTGTATGCGTGCAGCAAATTCACTCATGTCCTAATGGCTACGACCGTTGCGGGATATGAAGGCAGTGGATTGGGTTTTAGTCTGCGTGTTTTACCTAAAGTAAGCGCGCTGCGCCGTTCATTAAACGCCTCATTTCATCATGCCGAATTACATAAGCCCTTGCGCTGGTTCGACGGAGACGTTTTAGAAGCATTATTTGCTGATATATTTGCCCCTTTTGCGACTGATGTAACCTTGCCAGCGATTAAGTCACAGCGACTACTTTCAAAAACCTATCCCATTAATCGAGCGCACCAGCAGATTGCCGCTCACTATCATCAGCTCGATAAGAAATGGCTTATTGAGCATGGCTATATACTAACTCAAGTCGTTGGTTTGTTGACCCAAAGTCACTATCAAACGACACCGGATGATTTGATGCGAATTCTTGATGCGTCAGATCAGCATATTGCTATATTAGCAAATAGTGATGACTTGACGCTTCCAGGCACACTAATAACGTCGGTTGCCATTATTACACATGAAGGGAACCTCAAGTTGCCGTCTAACGACCCACTACTGGAAGGAATATTATGCTCCCAACGCAGGGTTAATGGACATCTTGTTGCACAGAACTTAACCACCACTTTTTGCGACGATTGGTTTATAACAGCGAGAAGTTGGCGTATTAGCCGTATCGCTGTGAATCCCGAACTCCGCAGACTAGGTTTAGGTCAATGTTTACTAGAATACATTAGGGGATCTGCTGAACAAACCGAAGTGGACTATCTGTCGACATCTTTTGGACTAACTACCGAACTGCTTTCATTTTGGTGGTCACAAAATTATAGTCTACTAAAAATTGGGGCAAGAAGAGATACTTCGAGTGGTGAACACAGCGGTATCATGTTCGCATCGTTAACCAAAAGCGCAGACCACAAGTTTTCTTCCTATCGTTCCGTAGCGGTAGACGATATCGGCTATTTGTTACAACACATCTCAAACCTGGATGTATACTCAGATTCCGTGCTATTAAAGCCCGACCTTATTCTAAAGGACCAAGAAAACAGGACTTCATTAACCCACAGCTGCTCTTTCGCAAGCTCTGTTCATGACGCTCGAATTGCACAATTTACTATGCAGAAACGCAGTTTTACCAATACTGCCGCTAGCATTTATGCACATTTGCAGAACAAACACGACGAAGCCTCAGAACACCTACAAACCCTTTTTAAAAAGGCTCATCAGAAACATTTATCAAAGGAACAAAGGCATTCGATACTTGCGGAGTTGCGACACAAACTTCAACATAGCAAGATTGATTAATAGTTTTCATACCATCGCTCGCCAATTGCAAAGTAATCCCAATCTCATTGTCACCTGAACAGTCTTTTGCGCTAATACACTTTATTTAAAGTTGTGTACTTCTAACTTCCTATGGCTTCCTTCAGATCACACCGTTACCCAGTGACGCCCTTGCCATTCGGATTATCTTCCCCTTAGTCAGGGTGATTCAGGTTTCTTTCAACCTGACGGGTTTGCCAGCTTCGCTGGGCAAACAAAAAAAGCTCCTAAAAAGGAGCTTTTTTTCAATCAGACAGTAATTAAATCCTAATGCCTCTATTCGACGCTTTAGTCTTAATATAGGGTTCCCATGCTAATGCATTTTTACGAATACCTGAGTCTTTCTTAGCTTCCTGCGCGGCTGCCATGGCGGCCTTGTAGTCACCTAAGTAGAAATAAGCTTCGATAAGTGCATATTGCACTTTACCTTCATTTTCTTGGTTATTAATGAGTGACATTTTCAGCGCTTCAACAGCGCCTTTATAATCACCAGCAGTTAACAACATCGAACCTTGCCTGCGATAGAGTTCTGGATCAGAAGCCACCTTCGCAGCTTGACCAAAATACGACGCGGCTTTCTTAAATTCACGAGCTTGGTAAGCGGAATTAGCTACCGCAGATAACGTGTCTTTATCTTTTGGTATCAAACCTGATTTGATATGCTTTTCCATTAACGCAGTTGCACGATGCGGGATACCATTTACGCTGTAAAGCTGAGCAAGTTGTTTATGTTGCGTCGCCGTTGTCAGGTGACCCTTCATATACGCCAATTCAAACATCGTAAGTGCCATCGGGTAGTTTTCAGAAATTTGGTAGAACAAACCGGCATTTTTAAACCATGCTGTTGAGTCAGGAAATAGTGGAAGCGCTGTCTCAATGACGTCGATAGCCTCTTTATATTTCTTCTGCTCATAGTAAACGCTCATTTTAATAGCATATGGCGTTTCTTTTGCTGGGTCTAAAAACTTAATCGCCTTGTCTGCCGGAGCGATAACTTTATCCAACTGCTTCAACTCTTTGTAAGCATTAGCAATTTTAAGATAAGTCATACCGTCTTCTTTACAAGTAAACTTCATCCATTTTTCAAACCAACCTATCGCCTCTTGATAATCGCCAGCTTCGTACTTTAAATCGCCAACCAATTTTATAATAGGCGCGTGATCGTTATCGTTCAATACTTTAACTTTAACGGCACGTTCTAAGTAGTCTGCAGCTTCCGCTCTCTTACCAGGTTCTGAAACTAGCAATTGTCCCAGAAATCTGTCGACAGATGCTCTATCAAAAGGGTCGTCAGTCTCAATCTCGTAAAGCAACTCGATCGCTTCTTTAACCAAATCTTGATTGTAAGCCTCAAACGCTTTGTTAAGCTTTTTACCTACTTTCTGACCTAGTAACTTAGTTTTGGCTGGTTGGTAACCAGGACATTGAATTGCTAAGTTGGCTTGCGCGACAGATAAAGTGGAATAAGACCCCATCACTAGTGCAGAACCCAACAACAACGAAGCTTTAAGAGTTTTAAATTTCATAACTTATTCTCCTAGCTTAAAGTCTAATTGAACTTCAAGTCCATATTGCTTTTGGGCAACACCATCAACTATTTTTGGACGATACTTCCATTTACGAAGTGCACGCTTTGCGTTGCGATCAAAAATACGTTTAGGGTCTGCGTCAATAACTTCTACGTCTTCCACGCCACCCACTTCGTTTATAGTGAACGACAAACGAACCCAACCCTCTTTGCCATCGCGAGAAGCTTGAGGTGGATAGTCTGGTGGAATACGTACGATTGGCGCTGCGTCACCGTCACGCATTGCTCCGACACCGCCTACTGCAGTACTGATACCACCTGTATCTACAGCGGGTATCGACAAACTAAAGCCAGACGCATCTGGATCCGCTGCATCAGGTTCAACCAACTCTACTTTTGGTGGTTCTTGAGGTGGTGGTGGCGGTGGTGGTGGCTTTCTCACACGCGTCTGCACTTCGTCGTCAGGTTTTTGCATGACGATATCAATAACAGGAGGTGGAGGTAGTGCTTCCATTGCTTTTCCATCATTCTCGACCAACTTAGCCATGATAATGAATAGACCAAAGGCAATTGATGCACCAAGCAAAATGGAAACTATAAATCTAACCATGTTAACTCCTCACCGCAATTGCAACGCGGTCGATACCTGCTTCCTTCACTTGATCCATCACTTTCACTACAATGCCGTGTTTGGCTTTGGCGTCGGCCTGGATAAAGACAACTTCAGAAGGTTGCTCTGACAATAGTTTTTCGAGATTTGCTGCGACAGCTTCCACTGACATTTCGCGTCGATCCATCCAAACATCACCATTTTCGGTAATCGCAATAAATATGTTTGCCTTTTTCAACAAGACTGCTGTTTCGCCTTCAGGTTTATTAACATCAATACCTGCTTGCTTAACAAAAACAGTCGTTACGATGAAGAATATTAGCATTATGAAGACAACGTCCAGCATCGGCGTCATGTCGATCTGAGCGTCTTCTTCTTCAATTCTTACTTTACGACCCATGATAATCTCTCTTAATGATGTGGCAGGCTGTCGACCAATGTCTCTCTTGCCATCTTAGCTTTTGCTTCAAGGCGTGAACTGAAAAACAGTCCAGAAAGAGCTGCAACCATTCCAGCCATTGTCGGAATTGTTGCCATCGAAATACCAGCAGCCATTATTCTTGGGTTACCAGTGCCTTGCGTTGCCATACTCTCGAATACACCGATCATGCCGGTTACTGTACCTAACAATCCAATTAGTGGGCACATTGCCACCAATGTGCGGATAATTAGCATTCTTGCATTCAATGAATCTGACGCCTGTGAAATCCACGTATCACGAATTCTATGCGCATACCATGATGTAGTATCTTTTCTAGCATCCCAATCAGCAATAATTTGCTTCTTCACCCCTGGAAATACTGAACTCAAATACCAATAACGCTCTACCATTAAAACCCACATTAGGAAGAGCGCGGCAGCAACGAAATACAACACGTCACCGCCGGTAGCGATAAAGTCCCTGACAGATTCCCATAATCCAATCAGGTACAACATATTAAGCTTTCTCCGACTCTGCGCTAGTTGCAATGAAGCCAGCAGTTTGTTCGTCTAATACGTGAACAATTGACTTCGCTTTTGCAGCTACGATGCTGTGCACTAGTATAAGTGGGAGCGCTGCAATGATACCTTGAGCTGTTGTTACAAGAGCCATTGATATTGAACCAGCCATGATTCTTGGGTCGCCAGTACCGAACAATGTAATTTGTTGGAAAGTTTCGATCATACCAAGTACCGTACCTAACAAACCAAGCAGAGGCGCAATTGCGGCGAATATCTTGATGATATTGATGCCTTTATCGATACTTGGTAACTCACGTAAAATAGCTTCATCTAGTTTAAGCTCTAAAGTCTCAACGTCAGCGGCTTTGTTTTCTTGATAAACCGTTAAAATACGACCCAGTGGGTTTTTGGTATTCGGTGAATCGATATTTTTAAGCTGTGAACGCATTTTCGCGCCAGTCGCAGAAAGTGTTAGGAACTTGTATAAACCAACAAGCAAACCAATCGCCAACATAAACGTGATGGTATAACCTACTGGACCACCAGCGTGGTATCTTTCCATCATCGTTGCTTTCTGCTTGAACAAGTTCAAGATTGCACCACGAGAAGGATCCACATAGACAGGGATGAAACCATCTGAAGCGCTAGCTTTAAGAATATCTTGTGTTGTCGCTACCTGATAACCATCTGGCTGACGTCCAAGCGGTTGTACTGTGTTATCCGCATCATCGTATACCAAATAACCTTGACTACCCACTAGGTTGAATGTACCGATACGAAGAACCGTTTGCTTCTCTTTACCGCCGTCCAAATTGAGTACTTCTGTTTCAAATTTCTCAACTTGACCAGATGCCGTCATTTCTGTTTGAAGAGACACCCACAACTCTCTTAATTCTTTAATATTAGGAAGGCCCTTTGAATCTTTAGACATTTCACCTAAAAACACGTCGCGACCAGGGTACTGTGCACTAACAATAGAAGTAGAAATTCGACCGTATGCGTCAGCAGAAGCTTGACGAACAACACCAAACATTTCTCCTAGGTCGCCCTTTGCTACGTCTAATTCAACTTCTTTGTCGACTAATGTTTGCTCATTTGCTGCAAACTGATTAGCTAAGCGGTCGCCACGAGCTTCTTCAGCTTTTAAGTCAGCTTGTGCTTTGCGCAAAAGTGCTTGTTTATCTGAACGCTCTTTGCGGAACTCAGCTTCACGCTGATCATTTACGCGTGATTGCACTGTGCCTTCTTGCTTCACTTTTTGTAGTAAATCTTGCAGTGATGTAGACGACTGAGCTTGTGCAACTGATGCTACACAAACGATTGCCGCTGCAGCAACAAGTGTTTTCATTGTTGTTTTCATTTTACTTACTCCGCAGCTTTAATTGGTAGTTTGATAAGATCTTCAGGAACTAAGCCTTGTGCCATTCGCACAGCCTGAATGATAGAACTTAAATACTCATCACCCAATTTCTGGTAATTGCGCGCATCGTTGTCCCAAACCCAAGCACTTTTTTGATCTTTAGACAATGCAAGTAAAGCAGTACGTCCTAAATTAAAGAAATCAACAGAAACTTGCTGACCACTATCTTCGATAGTACCAGCGTATGTCTCAATTTTTGAACCGTATTCGTTCTCTGTTTGATAAGCTTCAAGCACAACCCGGAAACGTTCTGCTACCGTTACGCTTGAATTCGTCATTACGTCACGAAGTCTTTGAACACGAGCGGTGCGCTCTTCGATGTTAATTGGGATATCTAACTTAATAAACTCCTCAAGACTATCGATCATGTTGAACATTAATGGAACGATGTTTTGTCTCGTTTCATCAATTGAATCAATCTGTCTTTGCAGTGAGTCAATGCCACGCTGCTGGTCTGCGACTAGATTGGCCAAGTAATCATTATATACCTTCAAACTTTCAGTTGAATCAATGACGTTTCTGTATTCCGCCAACATTTCTTGTGATTGCTCAAAAAGGTTATTAATTTTCTCTTGAGATTGCGCTGCTGCTTTATGGATCTTAGCTTCTTCTTTTTGTATATCTTGAAGCTGATCTGCAGAGACGATCGAAGCATTCCCTAGTGCTAATGCACCAAGAATGCATGACGCTATTTGAGTTCTCTTGCTCATTTTGGACATATTCCCAACCATAGTTTTGATGTTCACGCCGTTAACAGTAACTGGCGTCGAAATTATAATTATAATAGTCGTGCATTCAAAAACTCTATGCACTCGCCTTAGATAGTCACAGGATGTTACGTAAATGTCAAGAACACGCGTCGGCTAAGTGCCATTTTTTGTATGATTTATCCTCTTCTATGAGTAAAAAAAATACGCAGAGAAAGGCAAATAATTAATTGTCATGAAAATACCCAAAACCAACTTTATTACTTGATTTCTGTCTCGATTTTGAGTAAACAAGCAAATTTGAACACTTAATGAACCCAGCGCTAAGCAAGCACCAATCTGACAACAGCATTAAGCGACACTCAAAGACCCATCCATTTCTTGTATGGTTGAACCCTATTTATCGAATTTTTATGTAAAGGTTTTCTAACTTGGGCCATTGATGCAGTGCTCACTAATTGCTTCGATTGGTAAAATTGATCGAAGTTATTATCTGCATTAATACCGAGAAATGTTTGAATTTCGCTCATTGCATCAGCAGGGTGACTGACTAAATATTCATACTCCACAACTTTGATATCATCTGCAAAAAATTGTTGCCAAAAGGCCAGAAGGTCAAGATGTTGTTGATAAAAAGTACAAATGTGAGATAGATCACAAGAATATGGCTGGTAAAACCCAAAGTGCTGAGTGTAAATAGAAAAAACGCTATTACTTTTCTCTCGGCAGGTCCAAATGAACTTAGCTTTGGGAAATAGTTTCTTGATATAGCCTAGCAGCAAAAAATTTTCCGGCTGTTTGTCTAAAATGCTCACTGTTCGTTTATCGGAAACTGACTGTAATTGTACATTAATACGCGCTAAATACTTTGCAATAAGGTTTTGAGCCAGGTCGCTCTTGAGCGATAAAGGCGCTGAAAAAGGGCTTGAATCAGCAAATAAATGCTTACGAAAAACATCAATTTCGCCACCAGAGATTAACTTAGGATGAGTCGAAAGCATAGCCTCAAGTAGGGTGCTTCCCGAGCGAAATAAACCGCATATAAACACCAGTTCTGTATCATTACTTGAAGCCTCGGCTGAGAAATCAAAACCGTCTTTAATCAGTTGGCATTGTGCAAGACTCAAGTTTACCGATTGTGAGGAACGCTGCGCTGCATCGAGACAATTAGCTTCCTCATAATAATTCCAAGAATCATGATATAAACCCTCTGATTCATAAAAGCGGCCTAAGCTGAAAAGAGCATCGACCTTGTCAATGCTTGTTTCGGCTGTGGCCCCTAACGATAGAAATCGTTCTATTTCCTGCGCTATTTGGCCTTTATCTTGCGGCTTAATCGCTAACTCTAGCGTTCTGGTTAAACTCCTTAACTTATAATTAGGATCGGTGGCACAAGCTAAAAAAGCGTCGCTTGCGGCTGCTAACTTCCCTTCTCTTTCTAATAACCCCGCTAAATTAAATTGAGCCCGTACAAAAGAAGCATTGATTTCAAGTGCTTTTGTATAATGGTATTTAGCTTTGTCTGCATCCAATAATTCCTGAGAGTAGATATTACCAATATTACAGTGTGCTTCTTCTGGACTGTCGATATTTAGCGATACGGCCCTCTCATAACTCTCTATTGCTCCAATATGGTCCCCTGCAAATTTGGACATATAAGCTAGATTGAACCAAGCAGTGGCGTTTGTGGGAACATTGCTAAGGTAGGATTTAATCACCCTAACAGACTGGGTAAACTGCTGCGCGTTGAAATATAGAAAAGCAAGTTGATTTGACCATTTATAGTTCAGCGGTTGTTTATCAATAAGTAGCCGTAAACTCTCTTCTTGTCGTGATATTTCCTTAGAGAGCATTGCTATATCAAGCATTAAATGCAGCTCTCTCAAACCGAGAGCAACTCTATTTAATACTAAAATATTCCATGCTTTAGTTAGATGACCTGCTTTAGCCTGCTGAAGTGCGCTTTCAAATACGTTTTCCAAACGACATCCTATAAAATAATAGGGAAAATTAATCCCTGATCATAAATCAAAAAAAAAGCAGCAGGGTAACCCTGCTGCTTATTTAGTAGTCTAACTGAGTTAGCTTAGAACTTGAATGTTACGCTTGCATGCAGGTAACGACCTAATGTGTCGTAGAAACCAGCAACAGTGTTAGCATTTGAAGACAATGAACCGCCAACCATTGGTGGCTCTTTGTCTAATACGTTGTTAACACCAACTAACACACCAGTATAGTCATTGATTTCGAAGCTACCTTTAAGATCTAAGTAGCTCTGTGAACCAATACCATCGTCCTTGACAAGTATCTTATCAGCAGTACCTTCGTATCCTACGGCACCAAAGTAACGCCATTTAGCAGATACCGACCAGAAGCTGTCAGAAGAGTAAGTAACCGTCGCAGTATGTCTCCAGTCTGGCTGAGCAAAACAGTCTGTGCTTACGTTGCCAGCACAATCGTACTTAGCAGTTTCGTCACCTGGAATAGCATCATACTCTTTAGTCATCATGTAAGAACCGATTAACTTCGTAGTAATTTTACCATCGCCAATTTCGTAGCTGTGGTTAACACTTAAGTCAATACCTTCCCATTGACGACCAGCAAGGTTAATAGACGTTGCTTGAACGAAACCAGATTGACCAACCCATAAGCTACCTTGAGCGTTACGGTTTACATTGTCACAGTAGATAGCAGCGCCAGTTGTTCCACACTGGGTAACAGTTAGTTCTGCACCAACTGAACCGATTACGTCTTCCATCTCAATGTTCCAGTAGTCGATTGAGAAGTTAAGGTCTTCAGTAGGTTGACCAACTAAACCTAGCGTATAAGTATCAGCGATTTCAACTTGTAGATCTGGGTTACCACCAGTTAAGGCATTGTATTGCGCAGCTGGGCTAGCAGCAATATTACCGTACTGTGCTGCAGTTACGCCAGTGTTAGCACACTGAGCAGCAGTAAGCGTTGGACTAGAACCTGAACAAGGATCAACACCACCCCATAAGCCCAATGATTGTGGAGAAAACAACTCAGCAACATTTGGCGCTCTTACAGCTCGGTTGTATGATGCGCGAAGCTTGTAGTTTTCAACAACATCATAATCAGCAGCAAGTTTGTACGTTGTTTCTGCGCCTGAAGTGTTGTAATCAGAATATCTCAAACCAGCTTCAACTTTTAAGTTTTCCAAAATAGGAATGCTCAATTCAGAGAAAATTTCTTTTACGCTGTATGAACCGCCGATTGAGGCTGTTGGACCACCTTGACCTAACAACAAACCTTTTTCGAATACTTCATCAGATAATCTCTCAAACTCTTCTTTTCTGTACTCTGCACCTACAACAATCGCAAGTGGCGCATCAGCTGAAGGCAAAGTGAAGTCTAGATCACCAGTCACATAACCAGTCAACACTGTTTGTCTAGTTTCACCATTAAGAATACCAACACCTGTTAGTGCACCAGCAGATTCTGGTGTTACACCGTTCAATGTAAACACTTCATATGGGATACAAGCACTATCAGCAGCACAAGCTTCTGAATCTACAGCAGTAGTAATACGAGGACCGAAGAAGTCATTGATGTAAGCAGCTGAAGAAGCTGATGTACCGAACTGGAACGACGTATCGTAATACCAGTTATCGTTGATTTCACCTTTAGTACCTAGAACGATTCTGATTTGGTTATGCTCTAGGTTAGAAGCACGCGGGCCACCTTCAACATTACGCTTACCTATGTAAGTTACGAAGTTTTCACCAGACACTACACCTAGTTCACTAGTCAACTGGCTTCTTTGAGTATCGCTTAGCAATGGGCTGTCGTAAGAGATTTCATATGCTTCGTTAAAGAAAGTACCAGACTCAGCGATTTGCGCTTTAGTAACATCGCGCATTACAGACGTTTCAAGGTAAGGGTTAAAGTGTTCGTTGATTTCATAGTTTACGAAAGCACCAACACTGAAACGCTCATCTGGACGCAAGAAATGGTTAACTGGAGCGTAGTTATAGATGTTACCTGATGACGGAATTTCGAACCCAGTTGAGTTCAATGTCCAATAATCGTTAAAGTTATTGAAGTCATATGAACCGTCAGCAGCAACTGTACCCATGTAGAAGTTAGGAACGATTGCGTTACCTGAACCACCACAAGCAGTGCCACCCGTGTTAAGTGCACAAGAAGAATAATCGCGCGCTTCTTGTCTTAACTCGTTATCTTTTCTATATGTTGCATAAGCAACTGCATGACCCTTACCGCCGTCGAATGCGCCGCCGATAGTCACGTCAAAGTTGAATGAAGCACCGTCAAGACCGCTATTGCCTTCAGGGTATTCGAAGCCTCTTGCATCCATCAAACCTTGGATGTAATCGTTGTCATTATTGTGCTGATAAGCACCAGTACCAACGGTCATTTGAAGACCTTCAAACTCGGTATCCATAACAAAGTTAACAACACCCGCAACTGCGTCAGCACCATACACTGTAGAACCACCACCCGTTAACACTTCAACGCGTTTAACTAGTGCAGCTGGAATTTGGTTAATGTCAGGTGATTGTGAATAAACACCACCTGGCTGTAAACGACGACCGTTAACTAATACCAGTGTTCTTGAAGCACCTAAACCACGTAAATCAAGGCTAGCAGTACCAGACGCTCCGTTTGATAGGAAGCTGGTTTGACCTGCTTCAATTTGTGGCAAACTGTTCAACAAATCTTCGATACGTGTAAAACCAGAAAGTTTGATTTCAACGTCAGATGTGATTTGAACTGGACTTGCCGTTTCCATGTCAGTTCTTTGGAATCTTGAACCCGTTACTTGGATTTTTTCGACTGCTTCAGCGCTTTCTTCCTGTGCTGCAGCATTACTTGCTACACCAACTAACGAAGCGGCACTAAATAAACAAGCCAATTTAACTGACTTTGCTAATTTTGAGTTTGTAAACATTTATGTCTCCCTAGACACTGTGAACCCTTAGGTTCGAGTGAGTTAATCGTTTCAACGATTTTTTTATATTGTATGGGATTATATTCCCATATCCGCAATAATATACACAGCCTGCGAGTGCGGTCAACACTTGTAGTAAGATTATCAATAATAATACGTGCTTCGGGAATGTTGAAGGCATGTAAAATGTTAACCTAAATTAAACATATTAGTTTAAGCATCCTAATAAAATCACTTTAAAAGGATGTGTAATCTAGCTTTAAAAGAAAAATTGACTCAAAAGAACTGATTTTTAATTTTTTGGATCTGAATTCATACTACATTAACACGCGACCAGCCTTCAAAAAAATACGAAGATATCGTTAAGTAAAAAAACTAACGATATACGGTTTTCGCAAAATTTGCCGATATGGCTTAATATACATGCATCGGTAAATAACGACGGTAAAAAGATGAAATTAGATGATGACATTCATAATTATTACGAACACTTAGTGTTAGACAAGATCGAAGCGCTTGGTGTTAATCAAAATAAAACGGCGGATTATTTAGCTGATCTTACGTGTTTGGTGCTGAATCAGTTGCCTCCGAGATACATTCGCTATCAAGTAGATATGGCGTTTTATTTGGCACAATCCGAGCGCAGGCAAATGGAAATGAATGTATCTCAGGCCGTAGATAATGCCTGCAAATATTTGGACGCTCATCCCAATAACGAAATCGAAGAGTAAATGAATTAATGACGTAAAATTGGGTGGCAAGCCCCAGCCACATCTCGGCACATGAGTCCTTCGGTACGGCTGCTCCCTTCCAGGCCTGACCGGATTTCCAAAGTATCATTGCGAGAGAACCAGAGCTCACCATAGAAATCGTCTTGATTTCAAGACGGCGTGGAGTATGCCGATTTCTGCGTTTACTTGCAACCGCTTCAAACTAATTTATGTGAATTTTAATTCTGCCAGCGTGTCAGCAACGTCAGCTGTCGCTAAACCACTCTCCTGCGCTTGAACAAAAATCGTACGCAATGTTTCACCAATTTGGTTTAAATGATCGCGCACCTTTACGGCACTGCTATCAGAGCTCTGATGATAAATATCGATGATACCGCCGGCATTGATAACGTAATCGGGGGCATACAAAATGCCTTGTTTTGCTAATTTTTCGCCAATTTCATTTGATGCGAGCTGATTGTTAGCAGCACCCGCAATTATCCGCGCCTTAATTTGATCAATATTCTGATAATTAATGGCGTTACCTAAAGCACATGGTGACAATATATCCACATCTAAGCCATCAATATCTGCCACATTCACCTCTGTCGCGCCAAATTTAGCGACTGCTTTATTGACACCGTCGGGAAATATATCAGCAACGTAAAGCTTTGCGCCTTCTTTGTATAGGTATTCAGCTAACCTAATACCCACGTGCCCCACGCCTTTTATCGCAACCTTTTTACCTCGCAAATCAGACTGAAAAACGTGTTTGACAGCTGCTTTAATCCCGACAAACACACCATAAGCTGTTGCTGGCGCTGGATTACCGTCGGCAATACTACCGTCAAAACTGTATTTTGAAGATATACCGCTCACATAGTCCGTATTTTCAGACATCAAGACAATATCTGACACCGCAATACCAGAATCTTCTGCTGTAATGTACTTACCTTTCAAAGTATCAATAAAATGGCCCATTTCACGCATCATCTCAGGTGTTTTATCTTTACGAGCATCACCAAAAATGACTGCTTTACCACCGCCTTGGGGCAAACCAGCCATCGCCGCTTTATAAGTCATCCCCTTCGATAAACGCAGTACATCAGTTAATGCTTCTTCTGAATTAGCATAGTTGTACATTCTGCATCCCCCCAAGCCCGGACCTAGGTGTGTATTGTGTACTGCTATAATTGCTTTTAAACCTGTTGCTTTGTCATGATAAAACGAAACTTGTTCGTGGTCGGCAAACTCTCGGTGGTCGAAAACTGACATAAATACCTTATTGTTGAAATTGTTGTTATTAGTTGCTGCGATTTTCAATCTGAACTTTACTGACAATGCGTGATTACAATTGCATTTTCGGTAACCTGATTGTAGCTGATGAAGAAGAGGACGTATCTTGCAATTTACAGGAAAGTAGAAAAAAGTTGTTAACTAAATGTATTTATAATTTTCTTTTTCTAGGATATCTATCCTATAATAGCCAGGGCTTAAGTGATATATCTCACAACGGAATAAAAATGAAGTTAGATAAATTTGATCGTGAAATTCTACGAGTAATGCAAAAAGATGCGACAGTATCAATGGCTGAACTAAGTCAATATGTTGGTTTGTCGCACACGCCATGCTGGCGCAGAGTGAAACGAATGGAGGCTGATGGCGTTATTCGGCAAAAAGTGACTCTATTGGATAGCAAAAAACTAAACCTAGGTGTCTCGGTTTTCATTTATGTGACATTGAAAAACCATGATGGTGATTCGCTGGTTGATTTTGAAAAAGCCGTGCAAGAAATTGTAGAAATAGTCGAATGCCACACCACGAGTGGAGAGAAAGACTATTTATTGAAAGTCATTGTTGAAAGTATTGAAGAATACGAGCAGTTACTCAAGAACAAACTAACGCATTTGCCTCTAGTCGACCACTTAAGCTCTACGTTTGCGCTCAAGCAGGTTAAAAATACGACAGAGCTACCGATTAAAAATATATAAACTCTGTCGCAGTGCAGTTAGCCAGCGTCTGTTTGGACTTCAGGCCTGGCTTTTTGAAAAGCGTCTAACTCATGGCAATTATCATAAATTTTCTGAATAAGTGGAAAGCGCTGCATATCAACTTTAAAACGCAGCGCATTATACACCTGAGGAACAAGACAAACATCTGCCAACGTTACATCATAACCAAAACAGTATTTACCTGAGCGTGTTGTTAACCTCTTTTCTAAAGCAGAAAATCCTTGTGTTATCCATTTACTACACCAAGCTTGGGTTTGTTCGCTACTTGCTGAAAAATCCGACTTGAGACTCTCCAGAATACGTAAATTGGTAACCGGTTGAATGTCGCAAGCGATATCCTGCGCTAATGCCCTAACCCTTGCTTTATCTAGCGCATGGGAAGGCAACAACGCATGTGTATTCGGATATTTATCATCTAAATATTCCATAATTGCTAATGATTGATTGAGAACAATATCTTCATCATCGTCAACCAAAGTAGGCACTAACATAGCTGGATTCATGCTGCTGTAGGCCGTACTTTTCTGTTCACCGCCGTCTTTCACTAAGTGCACTGGCACATAGTCAAAATCAAGCTGTTTTACATGCATCGCAATTCTCACACGATAAGAAGCTGACGATCGCCAATAACCATATAATTTAAGACTCATTGCTCTTCCTTTTACGCTTTGATGTGACAAAGTAATTACTTTACAGCAGATTGTTTGATGATTTGGTCAATAGCACCAAAAATACTTTGACCTTCGCGGTCAAACATTTCGATACGAATAGAATCCTCAAATGCCATGAACGGAGTAGATGGTTTGCCATCACGGATTGTTTCTATCATCCGAACTTCGGCAATACAAGAATAGCCGACACCGCCTTCAGCGATAGAAGAACCATGCTCAGTACCCTGTTTATTCGAGACAGTACCAGACCCAATAACTGTACCCGATCCTAGGTTGCGAGACTTAGCCGCGTGCGCAACCAATTGGGCAAAATCAAAGGTCATATCCTCACCAGCTTCAGGTTTACCAAATAACACGCCGTTATAATGTGAAACCAAGGGAAGGTGCACTTTGTTTCCTGACCAAGCAGTATTGAGCTCATCGGGCGTTACTGCCACAGGCGAAAATACTGATGAAGGTTTTGATTGAAAGAATCCAAACCCCTTAGCTAGTTCACCAGGAATTAAGCCACGTAACGAAACATCATTAACTAGCATCAGTAATTTAATATGCTGTCCAGCGTTTTCAGGAGTGACTCCCATCGGCACATCGTCAGTAATAACTGCCACTTCGCCTTCAAAATCTATTCCCCACTCGTCTGAGGGAAGTTTTACATCGTCACGCGGTCCGATAAAGTCATCCGAACCACCTTGATACATTAAAGGATCCGTCCAAAACGATGCTGGAATTTCAGCACCACGTGCTTTTCGCACAAGTTCCACGTGATTAACATAAGCACTTCCATCAGCCCACTGGTAAGCACGTGGTAATGGGCTTTCGCAAAGGGCTTCATCAAAAGCGTCTGCACCCGCGCTATTGTTGTTGTTAAGTGTATCGTAACGCACTTGCAAGAGTGGCTCAATTTCATGCCAATTATCCAATGCCTGCTGCAACGTTGCAGCTATATCAGCAACTTCAACTGCTTTTGTTAAGTCGCGGCTCACGAGCATCAACTTGCCATCACGTGTATTGTTTTTATAAGTCGCTAATTTCATTTATTCAACCTTAAGTTTATTTCATCATTCATTGAAAAGCATGCCGTTAAGATACACAAAGAACACCACCTGCACTTGGCTTCGTTTGCACGCTGCTATCTGATTTGCCTGTATTATAACGCTGAAAACAAAATGAGACACCTTGAGTAATAGGACTGGCCTGTTGAAACCAAGGCAAAAAAAAGCCCCATTACATGGGGCTAGAGAGCGTATATTGTAATTAATACTTTACAGTCGCCTTGCTAATACCATATTCACGTAGCTTGTTCGCAATGGCGGTATGACTCAAACCGAGTTTCCGCGCTAACTGCCGGGTGCTTGGGTACGTTGGATAAAGGCGTTTGAGCAAATTCTTCTCAAATTTTTTCACTTCTTGTTCTAACGTACCTTCAAAATTCTCATCGATATAATTGACTGTCGTACTGCAGCTTGGCAGTTGAATTGCTTCTTTGGTAATTTCATTTCCGTCCATTAACGCTATTGCTCGGTACAACGCATTTTTTAATTGCCGAATATTACCTGGCCAAGGGTAAGCTTGCAGGTAATCAACACAAGACTTGCTGAGCTTAGGTGAACGAATACCCAGCTTGTTACTGTGTTGGCGTACAATATTTTCTGCCAAAGGGATGACATCTACCTTGCGGTCACGCAAAGGAGGAAGCACGAGTGCAAGTATGTTCAAGCGATAATATAAATCTTCTCTAAACGTGCCAATTTCAACCGCCTCAGAAAGATCTTTGCAAGTCGTACAAATAATTCTCAGGTCTACTTTTACCGATTCCGTTTGACCCGCTTTCCGATAATGACCGTCTTCAATTACCCGCAATAACTTGGACTGCAGTTGCTGCGACATTTCCGATATTTCATCTAAAACAAGCGTGCCACCGGATGACAATTCAATTAAACCTGGCTTAATGTCAGCGTCGTCAAATTGCCCTTGTTGAATGCCGAATAGTTCCGTTTCGGCAACGTCATCGGGCAGAGAAGCGCAATTTAGTATTTGATATGCCTCTTCTGCTCGAGGACTGCTATCGTGGCATGCTCTGGCAATACTCTGCTTACCAGTACCAGACTCACCATAAATAAGCATGTGTCCGTCTAATTCGGACATGCGCTTGGCGTCGCGAATGACTTTTTTCATTGCTGAACTTGTCGCTTGGAAAGAATCAAAACAATTAGAAGTCGTTTTGTTGAAGACAGTGAGCTGTTGTCCAAGTCGAGATTCAGACTTAAGTATCACAACCGCACCAGCCAAAACCGTTTTGTCATTGTCAGGCACATCTACCGGCAGGATATCAGCGATGTAATCTTGCTCAATAAATTTTACGCGATGCGTCTGCGCACAAATTTCTTTTCCTTCTAGCCATTTGGTGATATTGAAACCAGAAAGCACCTCGTCAATATTGAGCTGTAATATCTGCTCTGGATGCAATTCGAGACCACTCGCAACGGATTCATTAAACAAAATAATTTTACCTGAGGTATCCGTTGAGAAACATGGATCAGGTAATGTTTGAAGCAGCGCTCGTAGCTGATTTCGCTCGCGTTGAATCGGCATAAAAGGCGTCGTTTTAACGTCTGCAATGCCTTTTATCCTGCGAATTTTCGGCATTAAATGCTGAAAATTTTCAAACTCGATCGTCGGAAAGTCGAGAAATATTTTTCCCGTTTCGTCTATTTCAATGCCGCGTAAATCAATGTCGTATTCAGTAAGAATATCGAGAACATCTTGTGTGATTCCCAGTCTATCTTGACAATTTATTTCCAATCGCATGAGTTTCTCGTATCCGAAAAGTCACCACAAGGTGATTAAAGTCATATGGTTAATAAAATATACGTCTTTATCTCGACCTAGATCATTATCCAGAATTCACGCCGAGTGCGTCTACTACATACAATAATAGATAAATCCGACGTGCAAATAGTATCAGATTAGCTGGCTAACTTGTCCTTTGGTGGGAATTTAGGTTCATATAAACCTAGTTTCTTTGCTTTTTCTACCAGCGCCATAATATCCATTTGTGCAATATCAAATAAATTATCGAAATCTTCAAGCACATAATACAGCGGCTGCATAATATCGATTCGATATGGTGTTCTCAATACCTTGATAGGTTCGAGGGCGCACCGCTCTGGAACGTCACTTTCTAAGGCATAATGGGTTTCACCAGGGGAAGATAATATTCCTCCACCGTAAATACGTAAACCTTGCTTTGTCTTTAGTAGGCCAAACTCAACGGTAAACCAATATAATCTTGCTAGATAGCCTCTGTCCTCTTTGTTAGCAGTTAAGCCTAACTTGCCGTAAGTATGTGTAAAGTGCGCAAACGCTGGATTAGTCAATAAGGGACAATGACCAAATATTTCATGGAAAACATCGGGTTCTTGCAGGTAATCAAACTCATCTTTGCTTCGAATAAATGTGGCAACTGGGAACTGTTTGTTCGCTAACAAGGTGAAAAAATCGGTGAAGTTGATGAGTGCAGGTACTTCAGCGGTCCTCCAGCCAGTCTCACGCATGAGTACTTCATCGATGTCTTTCAACTGCGGAATGCGATCTTGCGTTAATTTTAAAAGGTCAAGACCTTGCATAAATTGCTCGCACGCTCTACCTGGAAGCAATGCAACTTGTCGCTCGTAAAGCTGTTGCCAAATTTCGTTTTCTTCAGGTGACCAGTGAATGAAACCATTTTCGTCAGATTGACGAGAAACATACAGGGTTTTCTTTGGTGGTGCACTTAACATAACAATTCATCATTTCGTTAATTTCAATGCGCTGATGTTAACTAAATTTTAGCCAATTATAATGTTCTCGCCTTTCGCTTAGATATGATAAAAATATCATTTTGTAATCATAAGTTTACGAAAGTAGCCTTCAATGCCAATAAAAACAAAAAGCGCCACACAATGTGTGGCACCAAGGAGGGAGGAAGGGAGGTACAATCGAATGTTTTTACTTTAGTAATATTGAGATTATCTAGTCACAGTCGACTAATCTCACGATTCAATTCAAACTCTTTGGAAGTCACATAACCTTCCAACTTACGCAGTTTAAGTTCAGCAACTCTAAACCTTTCTTGAATATCAAAAAATGCTTCTCTAGGTGGCTCACCTGCTTGCCAAACGCGCGACTTGACTTCTATTTTACGTTCTTCGCTTGCATTGGCAGAACTTTCTGCATGATTTGACTTGCGCCATACTTTGTTAGCAAATCCAGATCTGACGGTGTTAACGCCCTCAGCAAATCTATCTGTGCCTGATGCATGATATTCACCTGTGGGCTTTTTATCTAAAATGAACCAAGCTGCAACATAGCTAACTAAAATAAACGGACCGGCTAGCAAGAAAAAAGCAGTAACAGTTAATATTCTAACGAACCATGTTTCTAAATTGAAGTAGTCGGCAATACCTGCGCAAACACCTGCGATCTTGCCATTCTTCGGATCACGATACAATGAGGTGCCAGTTTTCATGCTCTTTCCCTCCACTTTGGTGCTTCTTCATCCAAAATACTTTCTAAGATTTGAATGCGATCTGACATGACTTCCGCGGTTTCGGCTAATTTCTTTAAGGTTGCAAATTCTTCCTCTGACAGCCCCTGGCTAACTTGTTTTTTACTGCGATAATGCAGAATTAGCCAGATAGGTGCGACAAATAATGTAAATAAAATTAACGGAACGCCTGTAAATATAACTAATAACTCGTCCACGATAGTTCTCCTAGTGGCGGCTTTGCTGGTGAGAACGGTGCGGCACTCCTTACCGCGACTCTGCTCTTTGGTAACGTCCTATTATTAACCAAAACAGTGTTCTCTACTAATAATACTAAGGTTAAACCAGAATTAAGCTTTTTTTGCCTTCGCTGCTGGTTTCTCAGTATCGGCCTGCATTTTCTTCTTTAATGCTGCCAACTCATTATCAATTTTTCCACCCGCTTCTAATTCAGCAAATTCATCTTTGAGTGTTTTCTTGCCAATATCATAAGCTTCTACTTGTGATTCTAAGTCGTCAATTTTACGCTCAAACTGCTCAAATCTGCCCATAGCGTTATCGACCGTGTTGCTATCGAGACGTTTTTTCACTTCTAGTCTCGAGCTAACTGTTTTTTGGCGCATCAAAATTGTCTTTTGACGAGTTTTTGCATCAGCTAGTTTTTCTTGTAGTTGCCCAGTCTCACTTTGCAGTTTAGCCAACTCACTCTCAATTAAACTAAGCTCATGTTTTAATGAGTTGACAGTATCTAAGGTTTTTTGCTTCTCATGTAAGGCTGCTCTTGCTAGGTCTTCGCGATCCTTGCTTAAAGCAAGTTCCGCTTTATCCTGCCACTCGGCAACTTCGTCACTTAAGCGATTAACTTGATTGCTAACATCTTTCTTATTTGCAATGGTCTTCGCTGAAGCTGAACGCACTTCAACCAAGGTGTCTTCCATTTCCTGAATAATTAGGCGAACCAATTTTTCAGGGTCTTCAGCCTTGTCTAGCAAAGCATTAATGTTTGAGTTTATAATATCTGTGAAACGTGAAAAAATACCCATAATCATTTACCTCTGTGTGTTTAAACTAAAAAACGTTTCTATTGAACCTGGTATATCCTATTCAATATGCTTGCCAACTTATCAAAAAACCATAACCACATGATTTATATAGTTAATAATTTTTTTTAAAGAAATTGAGGTTTTTTGTTGTTTTTAAAGTAGACTACATTTTAGTGAAATTGACTAATTTACAAGGTAATAACGATGAGTCGCTTTAAGCCACAGGATAATTTGCTGGGTCAGGCCAATAGCTTTATGGAAGTATTGGAACAAGTCTCCCAAATAGCGCCGCTAAATAAACCTGTTTTAGTCATAGGGGAGCGCGGAACTGGGAAAGAATTGATCGCTGCAAGACTTCATTTTCTCTCCCATCGTTGGGAACAAAACTACGTCAAACTTAATTGTGCCGCCTTGAATGACAGTTTGCTTGAGAGTGAGCTATTTGGTTATGAAGCAGGTGCCTTTACGGGCGCAGCAAAACGTCGAGAAGGCCGATTTGAATATGCCGATAATGGCACAATGTTTTTAGATGAACTTGCGAATACATCGGCGCTAGTGCAAGAGAAGTTGCTGCGTGTCATTGAATATGGTGAATTTGAGCGGGTCGGTGGCACGCGAACAGTAAAAGTGGATGTTCGTTTGGTCGCGGCAACTAATGAAGATTTACCCACCCTAGCAGAACAGGGTGAGTTTCGTGCCGATTTGCTTGACCGTCTTGCCTTCGACGTCATTACTATCCCCCCACTTAGACATCGGCAAGAAGATATCATGATGCTTGCGGAACATTTTGCGATCAATATGGCACGCGAGCTAGAAATGGAATTATTCAGCGGCTTTACGGCAAAAGCCAAAAAGACCTTATTAGAGTATGAGTGGCCTGGTAACGTTCGTGAATTAAAAAACGTCATTGAACGCGCCGTTTACCGAAATAACCCAAACTTACCCGTGCATGAAATTGTGGTAAACCCATTCTTGTCAGAGTTTCGTCCACAAACACGCACAAGAATCCCAGCCTCTGCAGAAACCATAAGTGCAGCAGCCCAGGGTTCAGCTCCCATTGATAATAACAATTTGGTTGACGCAATTGGACACACTGGCGATGAAGCAATGACAACGGCATTAGCGCAAACAAAAGAGCAGGTTTTTAATTTTCCTATTGATTTAAAAGAACAATCACAAGATTTTGAAATTCATATGCTGAATAGTGCGCTGAAAGAAGCACAATTTAATCAGAAAAAAACTGCAGAAAAGCTTTCATTGACGTATCATCAATTGAGAGGATATTTAAAGAAATACAACCTGTTAGATAAAGCCGACGAATAATGAATCTGAATCAGCAGCCAGCTATCATCAAAAATACTTTATTACTGAGTTGCAGTGTAATATTGCTGTTGGGCTGTTCGCAGCAAGCAACACAGATAACAAAATCGGGCATTACCTTTTGTTCTGAAAGTAGTCCAGCCTCATTTAATCCGCAGTTGGACACATCAAGCACCACAGCAGACGCATCTTCGCACCAAGTGTATGACCGGCTCCTTGAATTCAATACCGAAAACGGTGAAATAGAGCCCGGTTTGGCCAGCAGTTGGTTGGTTAGCAATGATGGCCTCAACTACACATTTCAATTGCGCAAAGGCGTCAAATTTCATGATACGGCGTACTTCACACCTTCCCGTAACTTTAACGCAGACGACGTTATATTCAGCATTGACCGCTGGCGTGTTAATTCGCATCCTTACCATGATGTATCGGGTGGGAATTATCCCTATTTTCAAAGCTTGGGATTGAAGAACACGATCAAAGACGTCATAAGGGTTAACGGTTACAGAGTAGAAATATCCTTATACAAGCCCGACAGCTCGTTTTTGGCGAATCTAGCGACTGACTTTTCGGTTATCTTATCCGCTGAATACGCCATGAATTTGCTGACTGAGGGCTCACCAAGCGAGCTCGATACTCTGCCAATTGGCACAGGCCCTTACAAATTCGTCGCATATCGCAAAGATCAATTTATCCGTTACCAGCGTCATAGCGATTACTTCTTAGACACCATAGGTCCTGAAAACCTTATTTTCGATATTACGCCTAAAAGCTCGTTGCGCGTAGCAAAGCTGATCACCGGCGAATGCGATGCTGTTGCTTTCCCTTCGCAAAATGATCTGGAAGTTATCAGAGAACGGGAAGATTTAACATTATTGGAAAAACCCGGATTAAATATCGGTTTTTGGGCGTTTAATACAAGTAAGCCACCGTTCGATAATCCGAAAGTACGCAGAGCATTGGCGCTTGCTATCGACAAAACATCGCTGCTGGAAACGGTTTATTTGGGTCAAGCAACCCGAGCAAAAAGTTTAGTTCCCTCAGCGTCTTGGGCGCATCAATCTACGATGCAGGATCTTGGTTATAATCCAGTTACTGCGAGAAAACTATTAGATGAAGCAGGTATTCCATATAACTTCACAATGGACATTTGGGCTATGCCCGTGCAGCGAGCATACAACCCTAACGCGATGAAAATGGCACAGCTAATGAGTACTTATTTAGCAGAAGTTGGCGTTACTGTTAACATTGTTAGCTATGACTGGACTCGGTTTAGAGAAAATCTAACGGCAGGTATGCATGATTCAGTGCTTATCGGTTGGGCTGCTGACAACGGCGATCCTGATAATTTTTATCGTCCTCTGTTAACCTGCGAGGCGATCCCCTCCGGCACCAACAGAGCACGTTGGTGTAACCCAGACTATGACGTACTAATTGAAAATGCCTTAAAAACAGAGGATTCGAACGAACGACGTATTTTTTATCATCGCGCCAACCAAATTATATTTAATCAAGTGCCACTAGTGCCTATCGCGCATGCATTTCAATATCAGGCCGTTAATAACAAAATTGAAGGGATGACCATCAACCCGTTTGGTGGTATCCGTTTCGATAATGTGGTGCGTAAAGAATGATTAACTTACTTCTGCGTTACTGTAACCTAATGGTATTGACTATTGCGGTGTTGGTGCTTATCTCGTTTTCTTTAGCCTATATGTTTCCGGGTGATACATTAACAAACATATCAGGAATTGTGCCTCAATCAGACGAACAAAGGCTTGCACTTGAGGCTGCATTCAAATTAGACCGTTCTATCTTCGTGCAGTTTTGGTATTACCTACAAAATCTGATTAACGGTGATTGGGGAGTCAGTTCTTCATCGCAACTAAGCCTATTTGATGAAATTAGTATTGCCTTTCCCGCCACCATAGAACTGATAAGCTATGCGTTATTTCTATCTATTTTCGTTGGGATTCCCTTGGGCTTTATCGGTGGTATTTGGCATCATAAACCATTCGACTTTGGGGTTGTTACCTTCAGTGTGGTGAGTTACTCCTTTCCCGTATTTTGGCTAGCCGTCATCTTTATCACCATATTCTGTTTACAGCTTGGATACCTGCCACTCTCTGGTCGCGTCAATTTTTTGTATGATGTACCCCATAGCAGTGGCTTCATTCTTTGGGATATCATCATAGCTGATCTTCCAAACAAAAAAGACGCTTTCATCGACGCACTTCGCCACCTCGTGCTGCCAACCGCATCCATTGCGCTAGTCACCACCGCGATCTTCATTCGGTTCACTCGCCGCTCAATTATGGATGAAATGAATAAAGGTTATGTTGACGCAGCCAAATCCCGCGGATTTACCACAAAACAAATTTTCTTTAAACACGGTTTGCGCAACGCCTTGTTACCTATTTTACCGCTGATGGCCATGCAAATATCAACGTTGTTAACGAATGCGATGGTAATTGAAACTATATTTTCTTGGCCTGGCATTGGCAACTGGCTTATTCAAGCCATCTACGAGAGAGATTACCCTGCTATACGCATCGGCATGTTGGTTGTGTCCGTATTTGTTGTGACGCTTACCATCACCATCGAATTCATCAGTCGCGCTTTCGACCCAGCTAGGGATAAATATCAACGTGCCTCAATTTAATCTCTATCAAGAGGAGTTTCATCCCTCTCCAATTATGCACATTTGGTTGGAATTTAAACGCAGTCACTTTGCCCTGATAGGCTTCATTATTCTTCTGTTATTTTGTGCTATTGCTATATTGGCTCCTTTATTATCGCCGTATGACCCCAACATACAAAATACTAACGCAATATTATTACCTCCTGCTTGGGAGGGAAACGGCAGTATTTCTCATCTATTCGGTACCGACTCCTTAGGCCGTGATGTATTTTCTCGCACCCTGTATGGCAGTAGAGCGACTTTTGGTTCAAGCGTGTTCCTGGTGATCATTTCCGTAATAATAGGTGTCGCAATGGGCACATTAGCAGGCATGAACCAGGGCATTAAGTCGAGCGTACTTAACCACCTGCTCGACTCGTTAATGGCGGTACCCACCCTACTCATCGCCATTATTATTGTCGCGATTTTAGGCACTGGATTATGGAATAGCATGTGGGCAATTATCCTGGCCCTTATTCCGCAATTTGTGCATCAAACGCGCACTTTCGTGCGTGAGGAAATGAAAAAAGACTACATTTTACTAGACAAACTCGACGGTGCTAGCTCCCCTCGCATATTTTGGATGTCAATATTACCCAGTATGTTTGAGCTCTTGGCAGTGCAAAGTACACTAGCGTTGTCAGTGGCAATCATTGATATTTCGGCGCTTGGATTCTTAAACCTTGGTGCCCAAAGTCCAGTTGTGGAATTAGGTGCTAGCCTGTCGTTAAGCCTTGAAGTTGCCTATTCTGCTCCTTGGTTGGTCGCGTTACCCGGTTTTTGTATTTTTTTAATGGTACTTTCCATCAACATAGTGGGCGAAGGACTTCGCACTGCATTGCGTAACAGGTTGATCCACTAATGCCGCTTCTTGAGGTCCGAAACCTAACGGTTGAAATAGACATGGGCTCTGAATTTGTCAAAGCCTTAGACAAAGTGAGTTTGACCGTAGAAACAGGTGAAATCAGAGCGCTTGTGGGTGAATCAGGCTCCGGAAAAAGTTTAATTGTACGCGCCATCATTGGTGCGGTGCCTGATCATTGGATTATCACTGCCGACCGCTTAACGTGGAAAGGGCAAAACTTGTTAACAATGACAAACGAACAACGTCGTATAATTATGCGACGCGAAATTGCGGTTGTTTTTCAAGACCCTACATCGTCACTCGATCCCTCAGCCACGCTGCGAGCGCAGTTGGAAGAAAGTATTCCAGAAGAATTTATCGACAAAGGCATGTTTTGGCAACGCAACCAACAGCGCAGAGAAATTGCAATTGGCTTGATGCACAAAGTCGGCATTAAAAACCATGAAGCCTGCATGCAGCGTTATCCCCATGAAATAGCAGCCGATATCGCACAGAAATTTATGATTGCGATGGCGCTTGTTTCCGAGCCGGAATTACTCATCGCCGATGACCCAACCCGAAGCATGGAAAGCACCACTAAAAATCAAATTTTACGCCTGCTAACAGGTTTGAATGAAACCAAGAAGTTAGCTATTTTATTTGTGAGTCACGACCTTTTAGCTATTTCAGGCATGGCACACACCATGACCGTGTTGTATTGTGGACAAACGGTAGAATCAGGCAAAGTTAAGCATTTGCATCATCGACCACTGCATCCATACACTAAAGCACTGCTTGACAGTGCACCGAGTTTTCAAATTAATTTACCACCGAAGTCACATTTAGTTGCGCTCGAGGGTACGATCCCCACATTAAAGCACTTACCTATCGGTTGCCGCTTAGGCCCACGATGTCCAAATGCGCGCAAAGAATGCGTAAAAGTGCCAGAACAACGAGTATTGCATCATCATTCATACAGTTGTCACTTCCCTCTTCACTTACCAATTGATGAGCAGTCGGAGAACAAAGAATGAACCCCGTATTGGAAGTCAAAGACTTAGTGTATACCCATCGCGTTAAACGCTCAATTTTCAAACCTATTGACGAGTTTATATTAGGCCCAATCAACTTCTCACTGAATGCAGGAGAAACGCTGGCAATAACCGGCCACAATGGTTCCGGAAAAACCCTGCTGGCAAAATCACTGGTGGGCGCAATAAGGCCGCAACAAGGCAACATATTACTGGAAGGAATCGAAGTAGAACAAAGCGATAAAAAAACCAGAAACCATAATATTCGACTCATATTGCAACACAGTAAATACAGTTTGAACCCGGCGGTAACGGTAGGCTCTATTCTAAATCAAACCTTACTGTTAAACACTGAATTCAATGAGCAAGATCGCAGAACTAAGATAGCGCAAACCCTAGTCAAAGTGGGTTTACTGCGTGAACATTATTACTTTTACCGGCACATGTTGTCAGACGGTCAACAACAGCGGGTATCGCTGGCCAGAGCCATGATACTTGACCCCAAAGTGATTGTCGCAGATGAACCCTTTGCCGCTTTAGATCCCTCTGTACGCTCTCAAACAGTGAATCTCATACTGGATATACAGCAAGAACTCGGCATGTCCTTTGTGTTTATTTCGCAGAACCTCGGCATTGTGCGTCATATTAGCGACAAAGTGATGATCATGGACAAAGGAAGAGTGATTGAAGCGGGGGCAACTCAGGAAGTGTTCAAAGAACCGCAACACGAATTAACTAAAAAGCTGATTGATTCACATTTTAGTTTGGTGGATAAGCATTTTGAGCAGTTTTAACTGCCCACATTATTCATTTGGTCGTTTTCATTACTATATTATGTTGCCAGGACTCTTTATTCCTATGCCAATTTCGCTAAAAATAGAGTCGATATTGATTAAGTATCGCTGTTTTATCGAACTAAAAAAGCCAGCGTAAAGCTGGCTTTTGAATGACGTCTAGCTAACGCATTTAAACGTTTAAATGCGGATTTTAGTAATCTACAATTACATTGTAAGTGCCGGAGTAAGCTCCGTCGCCGTAAGTCACATCAGTCACTAATGTCGTGATAGTTCCACCCATTAGGAACCCTACCGAGCCGGTTGCATCAGTAACCATGTTTGATGTAGCAACAGATTTGTCATATACGTCGCCTGGATTCGTACCACCAACAATTTCAAAGTTGTCATCGGCAACACTAAGAAGAAGCTGTGCCCCTGGTGAGGCTGGATTCGTAAGGATTGCCTCAGGATCATTGGTTATGCGAACAGCCGTGAATGGAGCGGCAGCTGTAATAGAGTATTCTGCTGGTGAACCAGGTAATATCTCTGTAAACGATGCAGACCCGTCCGTAGCTGTCGTAAAATCCGCCGCCGTAAATACAGCAGGGCTGCCATTGGCAAATATAGTCATATCAGCACCTGCATCGAAATCACCTGATTGACGATCGTAACTCAGCCGAACAGTACCAAAATCGATGGGTGCCACTTCCTGCAGAGTAAAGGCGTTAGACACTGTTATAGTAGCGGTTGAACTGACACTTTCTTGTGCGAGAGATTGCGACGCGACTAGTGATAGTGATGTCGCAACTAACGCGATGTAAAATTGATTGCGTTTAAACATGGAATTCTCCGATGGTTTTTAAAAACTACGACACAGAAATGCAAGGATACTCGCGACTTCTCCGTCTCTAGCAAAAACTATTTTCTGCTAAGGTTACCAAATTAACCTACAATAACTTTATCGTCGTGGTGAAAAAAAACATTAGCCATATTTTTAAAATTTCTACAAACTAATTGAAATCACTTGTTCTGCGAAAGTCTTTCCGCTAAATTCTGCATCACCTTCATAGCGGATTTTAAGCTCTCCGCGACGCGCATCCGGTGCTTCTACCCATGTAAGGTTTGCACTATAAGTATTGGCCTCCGCGAAAATGCTGACACCATTTAATAAAGCAACCTCTTTGAAACTATCTTGGTTCTCGGCCTTAAAATACGCCTTTACTTTTCCGTAAGTAAAATAGTTCCCAGTTTTATCAAGCTTAACGATGACATCAGCGAATTTATTCTCATTTTCTAGCTGTTCATTCACCGTCACATCAGCAATCAATATTTGCGGTGCTTTATAATTAACATTCAATATCACCGGTATCGAGTATGAAACAAGGACATTTAGCTCCATCTTCATGCCGTCGATAGCCTCATTAGTTGCTTTATTCTCTGGCGGTAGAGCACTGAACAAAAGATGCGAACGATATTCTCCTGGTGCCATGTTTGCGCCGCGTCTGGCCAATATTTTTACTATTTGTCTTTCTCCTGGCCCTAACCTAACTTGCCGGGGTGAAAACCGCATAATATCACTGGCTTTTTTTCTTCCTATGGTTTCTTCGTCTTTTAATAGGCGGTAAGCACCACCGTCAATTTGTTGTTGCTCTACCCATTCAAGGCGATAGCTTCTTGCTTGAGTACTCGCATTGATAAGCACCACCTGGTGAGTGCGATCTCTTTCGTCAAATACAATTCGCTTTGGCGTAACCAATAAATTTGCCTGAGCGGACGTAAAGAAACTCAGAAGTACGCCTACTAATATGATATTTACTGCTATTTTCATCTTTCACCTCTAATATAAAAATATGACTCGATAGTTAATTCTGTAATCCGTTTGTGCAAAATTGAGAGAACCACTTCCCGACGTTGTAATGGTTCCACCAATCAGTAACTCTGCTTCTCCATTCGCATCAGCCACTACATAATCCGAATAGTCTGTTAATGAGAATGTAAAAAACTCTTGTGATGAAATAAGCGGAGTCATGGTGCTTGCGTTATGCGACATGCTGATACTAATGCCCGTATTCGGTGCTAAGTTGTCTATCAAAAAGCGTCCAGGTATCGGCTGGCTAACTACCAGTAGATGGGGAGAAACCGTGGTATTTCCAAACTTATCAATCGTTAACGATGCTGCAGAACTATTATCAGTGACGGCAATCGTGCCAAAATCTAAGGCTTGCAGTTCGAAAATATCGGCATGCACGAACGATTGAAAGAGTAATAACGCGAGTACTGTAAGTTTCCTCATGGTAGCCTGTCACCTGTAAATCTAATGCTGCGACAATACTGATTTTTATTTGTCAATTGCGTGCAGGTATCATCAGCCATTTCCTTAGTTCCAAACCCGCCCGCCCGCAAACTAAAGAACTGTTTATTATTCACGGTAACCTTTTCAGTTAGCGCTATCAGTCCACATAATTCATTACTGAATGTCTTAGCCAGCGCTTTCCATCCTTTAATAGCATTGTCTAACGAACCGTAAGATGCTAGATGCAAGGCATAACCATCGCCAAGGTTAGTGTTGGTCGTCGTGCATGAATTAGCGAGCTCTAAGTTTTTCGAATTGGGATTTACCACGGTGAACCGATTGACAGTGCCTACTATGTGACTAGGGTCGATTAATTCGCCAAGCTCTACAGTACTAAATTTGCCACCACTGCCCTTGTTTTGATCCTGAAATTTGGCATTTTTTACATTGGTACTATTGTTTGAGGTGTTACTAACAGTTCCTTGCTGAGTGCTGAATTTTGCGTATACACCATCTTGTTGCAACGAGCGATTATCAAACTTAGTCGTCTTGACAACAGGCTTACGCTCTGTGTATTGATTTTGTGCACTGACCGCAACTCGACCATTATCATTCGGCATAGCGCCTACAATAGGAATATCTGGAATAGGTCTTGTATCGAAAGGCATGTCTTTTTCAAGAAGATATTCTGCCACTGGTGCAGTCGCAGCCACATCAATACTTTTATTCAGATTTATATCCTTACTATTTTCTGCGGCTGTGAATATATCTGCTTCGGAAAATGTTAGCGGTTCATTACTATTTTCAGTTGGAAGATTTGTTGAAATCTCATCCGCAGAAGTTTTAAGCTTTTCTAATAAGGCCGCGTCTGCAAACAATGACATTTTACTTAATTTGTCTAACTCTTGCGATTCCTCTGCAAAATCGCTAGTGATATCCTCCCCTTCTGAAAAACTCATTGTTTCGTATGCAGCTACCTCTTCTTCAGTTTCTAGGGACAACTGCAATGTTGTTGTGTTCATGAGTTTGTTATCAGTTTGCTCGATATTGCTTAGCATATATTGCAGGTCCGATTCGAGCGCCACTAAATTGACTAAGGCGGGTTTCATTACTTTCCATTCCTCGGCAAAGGCTTCCATTTCAAGCATTTTTTTACGCTCAGCTTCATTATCATCATTTTTAACACTCGATGAAGAAGACGAGTCTGGAATAATATTACAGGCACTCGTTAAGATAAGCTGAGCTGCTACTGCAAAAATCAGTAATGGTTTTTTCATTATATAAAACCCATGTCAAAAACTTGGCGAAATTTAGAAGCCTAATGGCGATTAATTTTTGATATGCAACAAGCAGACCAATTACCACCGTACATTGTTAAAGACTGAGTTGAATTGGTGCTTATTTGCGTTTTCTGTTATCCGCAATGGTTTTGGAAGGGATGTGGTTAATTTCTACTGCATGCGCGAACACTGAACAGTCATCGTATTTACGCTGAATAGATTCACACACTTGTTGAGCAATATCTGCACTTTCAAATAAGCCTAAACCAATCAGCGTTTTTTGATTTCTCTCAAGGGTAAAGGCGGTTTTTTTAAAGACGGAAAGTAAAGTTTGGCCTTTCACCTTACTCCAAAAGAGGTTAGCCATTTTTTCACTGGAGAAGCTCGCAATAGTCGGAACATAACCCTGAGCAAACTCTTTTGGCTCCAAATAAAAATCCGTTCCAGAAAGCAATCCTGTCTCATTGCTTATCCTTATGCTTACCGGCGGCGGTGCTTTCAGTCTCATTTTATCGAGATAAGAAGCGTTCATTCTGAGCACGTAATTACCGGCAGTGACTCCCGCTAGGAGGTAATAGCCATCAAATTCAGTTTCTGCTTGATACTTGACTACGCCATTTGAATCAAGTAATTCTATGGAAGATCGACTAATCGGGATTTGTACGTCTTTATCGTTGATTGTATAGACGATACCTTCTATTTCATTGCCAATAGCTAAAGGAAAGTCCAAGTTATCAACATAGCCGGCTCTCGCTTTAATCGCTACACCCTCCACTAATGGCACTAAAAAAGGGTCATCTACGGTACTAAAATCAAGCGTAATATCTGTCAAGCGGCCGTCAGGCAAATTGGTCAAAGCAGCAATACCGTCGGCATTAGTGAGGGCGTGCCTCCTCGATTGCAAGGAGAGCACTTTTACATCAGGCAGGAGTGGCTCACCAGGCTCGTAGTATCCATTTACATTTTTATCAATAAATACCCTAACCAATAAGGATGATTTTGAAACAACTGGGTTGATACTATTAAACACACTATTGTATTGAATAGGCGCCCCACCAAGACTCAATTGCGCGTTTACGCCAGCACTGAAGCCCAATGCATCAGAATGCTTAAGGACGCCAGTGAGACTAAACGCACTGTGTTTCCAAGTTGTTTGTAAACCATAGGCATCTGTTTTATTTTGGATATTTCGATTATATGTGAATTTACTGGATATATTTTCAAAAGGAAACCAACTTACATCAAAGCGGATATCGTTGAAATCAACGTTTTCTTCATAAGAATAGGCTGCATTTAATCTTGTCAAGACTGGTCCTATTGGCTTTTGAAAAGAAAGTGTACCAAACCTTAGCTCATCACCTGTAACTGGACGTATATAGGTAATGTTATTGAAAACATCAATGAACTGAGAAGCGATACCCAGTGAATTTCTAAATTCATAGCGATCTCCCGCTTCAAAAGAACTAAGAGTAAGGTCATTTTGATAGGATAAAGACACGCTGTCGTTTAATGCAAACTGACCACTCATGTCTAGCTCAGATACAACCCTTTGGCTTTTTTCGGTTTCATTAATCGCTTGCGATGATGCATATGTCACAGCTAAAGAAAGATTCTGTTTCCACAAAGCGCCTCTAGCGCTAATTCGAGCTTGATAGTTTTGTTGATCGTCGGCTTGAAAATTAGTGCCCAATATAAGTCGGTTGGCAACTGCTGTGTTAGTTGAAATTGTCGCTAAGTTTAGGTCACTATCACCACCGAATTGTGAACTAAACCCAGCGTTTAAAGCGGTATCGCCAAATATATGATATTGAGCATTGGCCGATAAATTATAACCATAATCTTGGTTATTAATTGAATTGCTCTCTTCAAGTCCAAATAAAGATTTATTATTTTGTGATAGCGATATTTGGTATTTTAGACGAGCACTCGAGACGGCATCGCGATCTAAGATCCGCTGTTCAATACGTTCAACTACTTGTCCTTGAGGCCCATACAGCACCACTCTAAGTAGATTCAAACCTGCATAAAGAGGAATATCATTAAACTCAAAACGCCCCGTTTGCACCTCAAATTGTTGACCTAACAGCACACCATTTCGATACAGTTCTACATCCCAACCACTTTGAATCTCGCCGGACACAGAGGTTGCATCTAAATTGATATCATTAGACCTGACAAGGTTATCGATAAGCACACCTCTTGACTGAGCGAGTGTCGCTCCATTTGTTTGTCGAACCGGCGTGATATCACCAATTTTCAAGGTAGAGAGATTATCAATACCAAAAAGGGTGCTTTGCTCATCGGATTTGCTCAACTGAAGTCGGCCGTTATTCAGCCACTTATTATTGTTTCCGTTTAAAAAAAACTGGGCATTGAACAGTGCGATATCTCGGCTACCCAATAAACTGTAACTACTATTCAACTCTTGACGATCATTTGAATAGAGGGAATTAAGCTGCAAATCGATTGCTTGTGGAGAGAGTAAGCCAAAGCCTCGGCTTAGTCTGGTGTATTTAATTTCACTGTTATTGCCTTTGCTAATTCTTTGCTGTTTGCGATCGAGCCGTTGCTGGAAAGGCAGAGCTTGTTTTGGGGTCAAATAAAGCATCAAATCTTGGAAGTCGGCAGTCGCGCCAAGGCCAAACCAGTCATTTAAACGTGCTAGAGAAATAAAGAGTGAATTATCTACGATCGTAAAATCTTTTAGAGAGAGTAATTGCTCGGCACTTTCTGGGCCATAGATAACGGGTGAACCTTCGGAACGTGAATGCGATAAAGTGAAGGTATTGTCTGTTTTTATGTACCAGCCATTGTAGCGCGCAAGTGGTTCATCATAGTAGATTGGAAAATCCAAGGCCGTCAGCAGTCCCTCGAATTCTACGTGAACCGAATCGCCCTTTTTAATGGCAAACACTTCGCCAAATACGAACGTATCAATGCGGATCGTCATGATAAGCTCTTCGCCTTCGGCAAAACGAGCCTGAACTTTCTCATCCTCAGAAAGATTCGCGAGCTCGGCGATGCTCTGCGCGTAACTAAAGCATGAGAGGCTGAGTAAAAATAAGATTATTGCGAAGCGATGCAAACGCTAGGTCCTCAGTTATTCGATGTGACGAATGAATTAACTAAAGAACTAGCAAAAACTATTCCATAATCAAGAATAGCTTATTAAATAACAAACTTTCTTACCCCACCAACGCCAACAATATCCCCGCGGCAACAGCCGAGCCTAATACCCCGGCAACATTCGGCCCCATCGCATGCATCAACAAGAAGTTATGTGGATTCGATTCAAGGCCAACTTTATTCACCACACGCGCCGCCATTGGCACAGCAGATACCCCAGCGGCACCTATTAAGGGATTAATATTGTCCTTACTGAATTTGTTCATCAATTTCGCCATCAACACGCCAGCCGCCGTTCCTATTGAGAATGCGACTGCGCCCAGTGCCAAAATACCCAGTGTTTCCGCCGTCAAAAATTTATCAGAACTGAGTTTTGAACCCACGCCTAGACCAAGGAATATTGTCACGACATTGATCAGCTCGTTTTGAGCTGTGTAGCTCAATCGATCTACAACACCACATTCTTTCAGCAAATTACCAAAGCAAAACATACCGACTAATGGGGTGGCTGCAGGCAAAAATATTAAGGTTAAGACCAACACTGCTAAGGGGAATAAGATTTTTTCTTTCTTTGATACCACTCTTAGCTGAGCCATCGGCAACTTGCGCTCTTCCGGCGTTGTCAACGCTTTCATAATGGGTGGCTGAATAATAGGGACCAGCGCCATATAGGAATATGCTGCAACGGCAATTGCGCCCAAAAGTTCAGGCGCTAACTTGGATGCCAAAAATATGGCGGTCGGTCCATCCGCACCGCCAATAATTGCGATCGCTGATGCATCCTGCAGAGTAAATTCAAACCAAGGCAAACCGTTAAGCAAAATCGCACCGAACAGAGTAGCAAAAATACCAAACTGTGCTGCAGCACCCAGCAATAACATGCGCGGGTTGGCAATCAGCGCACTAAAATCCGTCATAGCGCCCACACCCATGAAGATCAACAGTGGAAACACGCCAGTATCCACACCAATGTAGTAGATATAGTGTAATAAGCCACCTGCTTCACTAAAGCCCGCTAAGGGGATATTAGTAAGGAGCGCGCCAAAGCCTATAGGTAGCAATAAAAGCGGCTCAAACTTGCGTACAATGGCTAGATAGAGCAAGCCAAAGCCAACAAGCATCATGATTATTTGACCAACTTCAAAATGGGGTATTGACGTGCTTTCCCAGAGAATTAATAACTTTTCCATGAGCCTACCCGATAACCATCATTGTTTGGCCTGCCTGCACAGCGTCGCCTTCTTTCGCGATAATCTGCTGCACAACACCTGAAACAGCGCTGCGTACTTCTGTTTCCATTTTCATCGCTTCAAGAATTAGAATAACATCACCTTCTTGTACTTCTTCGCCTTCGCTGACCAATATTTTGAAAATGTTGCCTGATAGCGGTGAATCAATATCGGTACCCTCACCCACTGGCGCAGAATGTGTATTTACCGATGAGCTATTAGCAGTAGAGGATATATGGCTCACTTCGCCGTCCTCAGACACTTCAACGTGATAAACCTGACCTTCAACGCGCACCTTATAAGCCGCAGCATCACCTGCGAGTGGCTCAGCACTGGTTGCATCAATAACTGGTAAGTCATCGCTTGGCGCAGGTTCAAATGCACTTGGATCGTCACGATTTTCAATAAACTTCAAGCCAATTTGTGGAAACAAGGCATAGGTGAGCACATCATCAATTTTATCTTTCGCAATACGTAATGCTTTTTGCTCGGTTAATACGTCCAGTTCTTCCTCCAACTTTTGAAGTTCTGGAGCGATAACATCAGCAGGACGACATGTAATCGCCTCACCACCATCAAGTACGCGTTCTTGTAATGCCTTATTCACAGGAGCGGCTGTTGCGCCATATTCGCCTTTTAACACGCCTGCCGTTTCTTTGGTAATGCTTTTATAGCGCTCACCTGTAAGTACGTTTAGAACGGCTTGGGTGCCAACAATTTGAGAAGTTGGTGTCACCAGTGGAATAAAACCAAGGTCTTCACGAACTCTGGGTATTTCAAGCAAGACTTCGTCGAACTTGTCTTCAGCGCCCTGCTCTTTTAACTGCCCTTCCATGTTGGTTAACATGCCGCCCGGCACCTGCGCAATCAGGATCCTAGCATCAACGCCTTTCAAAGAACCTTCAAACTGCGCATATTTTTTGCGTACATCACGAAAATAAGCAGCAATCTCCGCGAGTTTCTGAATATCTAAGCCAGTATCACGATCGGTACCCTCAACAATCGAGACCATTGTCTCTGTTGCTGTGTGACCATAAGTCATACTCATAGAAGACACGGCAGTGTCGAGCATATCAATGCCAGCATCGACCGCCTTTTGATATGTGGCGGTACTTAAACCCGTGGTTGCGTGACACTGCATCGCAATCGGCACACTAACCGTTTCTTTTAAACCCGAAATAAGTGCTTCACAGTCATACGGTTTTAACAAGCCAGCCATATCCTTGATACAAATAGAGTGCACGCCCATGTCTTCCAAGCGTTTTGCCATATCCAACCAAAGCGGCAAATTATGCACCGGGCTAACCGTATAAGAAATCGTGCCTTGAGCATGTGCACCAACCTTAATGGCTGACTTAACGGCGGTTTCAAGATTGCGTACATCGTTCATTGCATCAAAAATACGGAACACATCCACGCCATTAGCGTGCGCTCGTTCAACAAACTTTTCTACAACATCATCGGCGTAGTGACGGTATCCGAGCAAATTCTGGCCGCGCAACAACATTTGCTGCTTGGTTTTCGGCATCGCAGCTTTTAATGCTCTAATGCGTTCCCAAGGATCTTCGCCCAAATAGCGAATGCAAGCGTCAAACGTGGCACCACCCCAAGATTCAATTGACCAGTAACCGACATCATCCAGTTTAGCCGCGATAGGGAGCATATCTTCCAAGCGCATACGAGTAGCAAGTATCGACTGATGCGCATCACGCAAGACCAGTTCAGTGAGCTTTAATGGATTAGACATAATGTATCCCTATGATTTTAAAGTTGTGTGTCTGTGCGTATGCACGGCCGCGGTAATAGCTGCCGCGACTTGAGGACTCACTGACGCTGGTAATTTATTCTTTGCTGCTTGACTCAATGCAGCACGCTTTTTTGCAGTATGAAGAGAAGCTTCTTCAGATGGGTATTGACGGCAAAACCAAGCAATCGCATGAATACCGCCGATCAGTAACACCAAAAAGGCAAACACGACAGACATACCAACAGCCATTAAAACTGCCGCCTCCATCAATTGGCCGTTCATTTCTGTCGACATAATATCCCCTTAAAAAGTACACCCAAAAAATCAGGGTAGGATAAATAGCATGCTGTGCAACGAATTACAATATAAACAAAAGCATTTATGCAGAAAAACAACAAACTTATGCATTAAATTTCATTATTTATCAATTTTTATTCAGTATTTACGAATTTTTAACATTTCCATAAAAGGCGCATTTACGATGCACCAATAACCTGCGTAACATAAATCATAGTGCTGAGTAGGCCCTTCGTATGAGCAAACCTTCACAGCACAGGACGTGCTGTGTGAGCGGTCAGGATGACGAACAGCGCGTTTTCGATGCACCAATAACCTGCGTAACATAAATCATAGTGCTGAGCAGGCCCTTCGTATGAGCAAACCTTCACAGCACTGGACGTGCTGTGTGAGCGGTCAGGATGACGAACAGCGCGTTTGCTAATACGAAGGGCCTGCTCAGCGCTATGATTTATATTTATGGAAAACAAAAAAAAACCTTAGTTAACAACACTAAGGCTTTTCGAAAGCCCGAAGGCTTGATATGGCGCGCATGGAAGGATTCGAACCTCCGACCGCCTGGTTCGTAGCCAGGTACTCTATCCAGCTGAGCTACATGCGCGTAGTTTTATTTCACATTTAGACCATTAAAAAATGGCGGAGAGAGAGGGATTCGAACCCTCGATAGGGCTATAAACCCTATACTCCCTTAGCAGGGGAGCTCCTTCAGCCACTCGGACACCTCTCCTAAATGTGGGGCGGAAGTTTAATGAATCGACAGTATAAGTCAATGCTTTTTTAGCAACTTCTTCGCTATTGTTAACTGATCGGCAGTTTTTTAACCAACACGCCTTTTTTTCATACTACTAAATGCAAAAAACCCAGAATTACCTGAGTTTTTTTCACCATTCATAAAACGGCAATTACAAAAACACCAACATTAGTCATCGTTTCCGACAGCTTCTTGATTACCTTTTTCTGCTTGTATTCTCATATAAATCTCTTCCCTGTGAACTGAAACTTCCTTGGGTGCGTTAACACCGATTCGCACTTGATTTCCTTTGACGCCTAAAACGGTCACAGTGACATTGTCACCTACCATTAAAGTTTCCCCTACGCGTCGAGTCAAGATAAGCATGTTGTTGCTCCTTTTAAGTTTAGATCATATTAATGGCCGAATAGCACACTTCAGTCATTAGTTTGTACGACATTGACCATTAATAGGGTTAAATATACTTGAATTGTTTGATTTTAGCTAAGAAAAATCTAATTAAATTTATGTAAATTATAATCAATTTGGTTATTTTAGACATTTATCTTACTTATTTACCCATAATAATTTTCTAAAAATCTTACATACTGCTTTCAAGCCAACTTTTCACAGACCCTAAAGCTTGCTCAAGATTTTCTGGTTGCGTACCGCCGGCTTGAGCCATATCAGGTCGGCCTCCACCTTTCCCGCCTACTTGACTTGCCATGTGGTTTACCAAGTCACCGGCTTTAAATTTTCCGACCAGATCTTTTGTGACACCCGCAATCAAGTTTACTTTATCATCACTCGCAAGGCCCAAAGCGATAACACCAGACTGCATTTGGTTTTTCAGATCATCCATAATGCCTCGTAAGGCTTTCGCCTCAACCCCTTGCATATTTGCCACTAATAGCTTCACACCCTGTACATCGATGACATTGGACATAATGTCTTTGCTTTTTTGTCCAGCCATCGACTGCTTTAACTGAGTGAGTTCTTTTTCTAATTGCTTCATGTGTTGTAATGCAGATGACACTTTGTCAACAACGGAGCTCATGTCTGATTTTAGTAAGCTCGCAACAGCGTGTAATTTGTTTGACTCATCATTGACGTAGTCTTGGGCCATTTGCCCTGTTGTCGCTTCGATGCGTCTTACACCTGATGCAATGCCGCCTTCTGAAGTGATTTTTAATAAACCAATGTCGCCAGTGCGAGCAACGTGCGTGCCGCCGCATAATTCCGTCGAAAACTCGCCCATTTTCACAACACGCACTTTTTCGTCGTATTTTTCACCGAATAAAGCCATCGCACCTGACGCTCTGGCTTCGTCGAGATCCATCAACTGCGTGCTTAACGCATTGTTCAAACGAATTTCAGCATTAACAAGATTTTCAATTTCAATGAGCTGTTTTGCCGAAATAGATTCGAAATGAGAAAAATCGAAACGCAGTTTTTCGGCATCAACCAATGAGCCTTTTTGCGTGACATGATCGCCCAACAACTTACGCAAGGCTGCGTGCAATAAGTGTGTAGCACTGTGATTTGCTTTAATGCGGTCGCGACGCTCCACGTCAATGAACAATTCGACCTTATCACCTACCTTGATAACACCATCAATTTTAACTTTGTGCGCAAACGCCAGACCCAATTTAACGGTATCAATAACGGTCGCTTTTCCAGTGCTTGATGAAATAAGTCCTGTATCGCCTGTCTGACCGCCTGATTCAGCATAAAACGGTGTTTGTTCAAGCAGTAACAATGCTTCATCGCTGGCTTCATCGACGGTTTTATTATCAACAATAATATCGACAACCGTCGACACACCGCTGACTTCGCTATACCCGGTAAATTCAGTCTTATGTTCAACGCTTAATACATTGGCATAGTCAGCACCGAATTTACTAGCCGACTGTGATTGCGATTTTTGCTGCGCCATGGCTGCTTCAAACCCATCCTCATCAATCGTTAGGCCTTGTTCGCGGGCAACGTCGTTGGTTAAGTCAGCTGGAAAACCATAGGTGTCGTACAATTTAAACACGAGTTCACCAGGCACTTGCTTACCTGATAATTCGCTTAAAGCATCGTTTAATATAAGCATCCCGCGCGCTAAGGTTTTCGAAAACTGCTCTTCTTCGGTTTTTAGTACTTTTTCAATAACGGCTTGCTGCTGTTTCAGTTCAGGGTAAGCGTCGCCCATTTCGTCTACTAAGGTGCCTACTAGCCTGTAAAAGAAAATATCGTTTGCACCGAGTTTATAACCGTGCCGCACCGCACGGCGGATAATACGACGCAGCACGTAGCCACGCCCCTCGTTCGACGGGATTACGCCATCACAAATTAAGAAACTACAAGAGCGAATGTGATCAGCAATAACGCGCAACGATTTGTCTTCTAAATCCTCTGTACCAACAATGTTTGCGGCCGACTTAATTAAGCTCTGGAATAAATCAATTTCATAATTACTGTGCACATTTTGCAGGATCGCAGAAATACGCTCTAAGCCCATCCCTGTATCAATAGACGGCTTAGGCAAAGGCAACATGTCACCATTTTGCTGACGATTGAATTGCATGAAGACCAAATTCCAAATTTCGATAAAACGGTCGCCATCTTCTTCTGCGGAGCCTGGAGGCCCACCCCAAATATGTTCACCATGGTCATAAAATATTTCAGAACAAGGACCACACGGGCCAGTATCGCCCATTGACCAGAAGTTATCGGAAGTGGCAATACGTATAATCCGCTCTGCAGGGATGCCTATTTCATTCTGCCAAATATCAAAGGCTTCATCGTCCTCATGATAGACCGTAACCAGCAGCTTATCTTTATCTAGACCAAGCTCACCAGTTAAAAACTGCCATGCAAATTTAATCGCCTCTTCTTTAAAATAATCGCCAAAACTAAAGTTTCCCAACATTTCAAAAAATGTGTGGTGTCTTGCTGTATAGCCAACATTTTCCAAATCATTGTGCTTGCCGCCAGCTCGAACGCAGCGCTGTGAAGAAACTGCGCGAGTATAATTGCGGTGTTCAGCCCCTAAGAACACGTCTTTAAACTGATTCATACCTGCATTCGTAAACAACAGCGTTGGGTCATCATGCGGAACCAGAGATGAACTGGGAACAAGTTGATGTTGATGTTGTTGAAAATAGTCAAAGAAAGTGCGTCGTAAATCGGCTGTAGAGCGTACCATTAATGTTCCTAAATCGTTCTTAATGAGGGATAAATTCGAAAATATCTGCAAAAACAGAAGATAGCATGTAATCGGTGAGTTTGTTAAGCCTCTTAAGCCGCCAATTTACGTAAAGCGTCACTCAAATGCATATTTAATTTGTTCTTGCGCAAAACCACGGTACTGCAAAAAGCGCATTTGCTTTTGCTTTGCAGTCCAGTCAGCCGGTAAATCTTCACCAAATCGTTTGACTCTGACAGCTTTAGACGACTCAAACCAATCGAAATCCTCATCACTAACAAGCTCTCTTACCAATGCAAAATCAATATTGTGATTATTTAATTCACGTTCTACAAAAACGGGGCCTTTGCCGCGATAATATGCCCCGCGCACCAGCGCCTCGGCGAAACGAAGATCGCTTTGAATATCTTTTTCAGCAAATTTTTTAATTGTGTCGTCTATTAAGTCAGCGCTTATTTCTAAATCTGAGAGTTTGTTACGCAGTTCCGTTTGGCTATGTTCTCGGCGCGATAGCAGACGCGTTAATTTGTGCCTAATGATCTTTGCATCGTTATCTGACATAGTGACTAACATACTTCCTAATGGTTAAATGTAAATATGGCGTTAAGCTGGCAACCTATTCTAAGTGTAGATAATATAACTCAAGCGCAGTGGCGACAACTGTCTGATGACAATCCAGCCTATTCAACACCTTTTTTGAGTTACCTATTCCTCAAAGGCTTAGAAGTATCAAAGTCGGTGGATGGCAAAACAGGCTGGTACAGTTACCATATTGGGATTTTTGACAGCGTTGATGACAATTCCGTGGGCAAGAAGCCCCTCACTTCACCAACGTCGACAGTTGCACAGTCTAAAAGTAAAGTACCAAGCCAAGTAAAAAGACTCATCGGCTTGATTCCTTGTTATTTAAAAACTCATTCTTATGGCGAGTACGTTTTCGATCATGCGTGGGCAAATGCCTATCAGCATCATCAAGTTCCCTATTATCCAAAATTGGTCGCCTGCATTCCTTTCACACCGGTCACCGGCAGTCGCATGTTAATCGATGCTACTAGCGCTCACTCTTTCGAAGCAATAACGGCATTTATACTAACATGCACCGACCAGATTATAGAACAAGCGCGCGCCTCATCTTTACACTATCTGTTTTTACCCAAATACCAAAGCGACCGGCTTGCTCATGATAAACTATTGCAACGGCTCAGCGTCCAGTTTGTATGGCAAAATAGAGGCTATGAAGATTTCGATTCGTTTATGCAGCAAATGACCTCGAGAAAGCGCCGTTCAATCCGCAAAGAAAGAACGGGCGCACTGGTTATCTCGGAAACTGAACAGGTCACCATTAAAAGGTTAACAGGAGAGTTATTGACTAAAGAGGTATTGGCCGATTTCTATTTGTGTTACCAGCAAACCTACTTAAAACGAAGTGGCCACACTGGTTATTTAACGAAAGATTTTTTTGATTACCTGCAAACGCAAATGCGAGACAACGTGCTGATTGTCATGGCTTACAGTTCAGGAAAATGCATTGCAGCGGCATTGTTTTTTTATAACCATGAGCAATTATTCGGACGCTATTGGGGCGCGCTTCAAGAAGTATCAAGCCTACATTTTGAGTGTTGTTACTATCAAGGAATAGAGTTTGCGATAGAAAAAAACCTTCGCCAATTTAATCCCGGTACGCAAGGCGAACATAAGATACTCAGAGGCTTTGAACCTACGTTTTGCTATTCCAATCATTATTTGCAACACCCTGATTTTCAGGCTGCAGTAGATGACTTTTTGCAACGCGAAAACATGGGTATCCAACAATATAAACGTCAGGGAGAGAGCGTACTGCCTTTCAAACACGCAGATAAGTGAACCTGTTTAGGCAATGCTCACTACACAGTAAACAAGTGTGGCGTTTCTGAAACAAAAAGTAACCATTTAGTTGCGGATTAAATACGCCATGTTCATTAAGATGTGGGCGCAAAAGAAGTGATAAGGCAAGGTTAGTGCCTGTCACATGAAGACAGTTACTTCGTGTAACACCAAAACAAACCCGACATAATAGAAATAATCTAAACGAAAAAAAGGTAAACCATGAAAAAGTCAATTTTAGCCTTGGCTATCGCCAGCAGTTTTGTGCTGGGCGCTTGTGCTTCAACGAACACTGATGGGGCTATTGCAAAACAAGCAGTGCAGGATATTCAAGCGCAATTAAGTACCCAACCTGAATTAGGTTCATTTGGTATTCAACTAAGCGCTCGTAATGAAGCAATTAAGCCCGGTGATGATTTTTTCATGTACGCAAGTGGCACTTGGTATGACAATTTTGAAATGCCTTCTGATAAAACTCGCTATGGCGCATTTTCGCTACTCGCCGATCGCAGTGAAGACCGCGTGAAACGGATTATTGATGACATTAGCCAAGCAACAGACTTGTCGTTTGAAGAACAGCTCATAGCCAACTTTTATAACGCTTACATGGATGTTGACACAATCAATGCAAAAGGTTTGCAACCCATTCAGTCCACTTTAGACCAAATCAACGAAATCGATTCAGTAATTGAGTTAAGCTCTATTTTTGGCAACTCATGGCTTTCAGGTGTTTCTAGCCCAATCACTGCGAGACTTGGTTTTAACCGTTTGGACCCAAATGAGTATCAACTCTCCGTAGGTACTGGCGGTCTTGGCTTACCCGACCGCAGCTATTATCTGACCGATACAGAACGCTTTAAAACCATCCTGACCGCTTATAAAGAAAACATCATCACAGTATTGACACTTGCAGGTGTTGAAGATGCAGCAAACAAAGCAGAGCAAATAATTGCATTGGAAACAAAAATAGCCGAAGTACAATGGCCACGTGAACAACGCCGAAACCGCGACTTAACGCTAAATCAGGTCAGCCGCCCCGACCTATTAAAAGACTACCCTGGTTTCGATTGGGACACTTATTTTGCATCTTCAGGTTATACAATCCCTGCGCTGAACATTACTCAGCCAGAGCCAGTTAAGGGCATGATCACCTTAATAAATGAACAACCTTTATCGGTATGGAAAGACTACTTGACCTACCATGCTGTGAGCAATAACTCAGATATGCTTTCTGAAGAAATTTATCTCAGCAATTTTGCGTTTTACGGGACAGTGCTGAATGGTCAGAAAGAGCCTAGACCACGCTGGAAACGCGCTATTGCTGAAATGTCTGGTACCCAGTCACTCGGTTTTGCCATCGGTAAAGTATATGTAGATAAATATTTCCCTGAAAGTTCTAAGGAAAAAATGGCTACATTGGTCGAAAATTTACGCAAAGCATTAGGTGAACGCATAGACAATCTTGATTGGATGGGCGCTGAAACGAAAGTCAATGCGAAAGAGAAGCTAATGGCATTTCGCCCGAAGATTGGTTATCCAGATGAATGGCAAGGTTTTGAAGGCGTATCTATTAGCGACCAAGATGTCGTCAGTAATGTTCAAAACTTACGTAAATTCTTTCAGGCGCAAAGCGTTGAACGTGAATTGCTAAAAACAGATAGAGAGCGCTGGGGAATGGCCCCTCAACAAGTGAATGCATATTATAATAGTTCATTTAATGAAATTGTATTCCCCGCGGCTATTTTACAAGCCCCCTTCTTTGATCCAAATGCTGACGATGCAGTAAATTATGGCGCAATAGGCGCGGTAATTGGACACGAGATGGGACACGGTTTTGATGATCAAGGTTCAAAGTCTGATGCCAACGGCATTCAGCGTAACTGGTGGACAGCAGAGGATCGCGCTGCATTTGAAATTAAAGCGGACAAACTTGCAGCTCAATACAGTGAATACGAACCTATCCCTGACAACTTTGTGAATGGCCGCAACAGCTTAGGTGAGAACATTGGTGATGTGGGTGGTTTAGCGATGGCTTATCACGCATACCAATTGTCACTGAATGGCAAAGAAGCGCCGGTGATTGATGGCTTAAGCGGCGATCAACGTTTCTTTTTAGCGTGGGCACAGGTTTGGCGTGAAAAACGTACTGAGCAAAGTATGTTAAATCAGCTTCGCGCGGGCACTCATGCGCCAGGTCGATACAGAGCGCAAGCCCCACGTAACCACGACGCGTGGTATCAAGCCTTTGACGTCCAGCCTGGCGATGCGCTTTACCTTGCTCCAGAGGACAGAGTGCGTATCTGGTAGTGAGCTGATTGGCAATTTGAACCGCAGCGTTGCCTAAAGTAATCGTGTTTGGCAACAATGCGTAGTCATTGAAAGCACCTATTGATAAAAAAAGCCCCATCGTTTTTAATAAAACAATGGGGCTTTTTATTCTACTTATAAACTACTTAATGAACTACTTGCACTTTACTCGACTTTATCTAGGCCGCCAGACCAACAGCATATTATTCGCAGGCATATCAAGTTTTTCGCTCAGCGTTAACTGCGGTGCCCATGAAGCAAGTTCATCTATATCTCGATACCCTCCACGTCCATTTGCAATCAGTTTTTCATGAAATTCTTTATTGCTTTCACTGGTAAACTTGCCATCCACGATAAAGGGTCCATATTGGCAAAACACGCCACCTTCAAGCAGATGACTAGCTACTTGCTGCATCAATACTTTAATCTCATGTTCCAGCATGATGTGCGCTGTATTAGCGGTATAAATAGCATCGAAAGGCTGTGCTGTGTTTGGTGAGACACCAAGCCATGTGTCACGGGCAAGTTTAAATGTAAACGGACGGTGCAGATTTTCACTAGGAAATTCATCAATCCATTGATTAATACCAAAGTGATAGTCCTCAACATCAGAACAATGCCACTGCAGGTGCGCTAAATTAGGGGCAAAATGCACGGCATGCTGGCCCGTACCAGAGCCAATTTCAAGCACATTGTGAACGTTCGCAAATGCTGTTTTAAGTGCTTGTAAAATTGCTCTTTTGTTGTTTTCACAAGCTTGGCTAAACGGTTTAGCTTCCATTTTTTATCCGAGTCATCGTCTTCACTCTTAGCTATTCAAATTCGGCAACAACCATTTTTCAGCCTCGTCCTGCGTCCAAGATTTTCGCTGAGCATAATCTTTGAGTTGATCTTGCTGAATTTTTGCTACGGCAAAATAACGTGCATCAGGATGCGCAAAGTACCAGCCTGAAACTGACGCACCTGGCCACATAGCGTAACTAGAGGTCAACTGCATACCAATGCTTGCCTCAACGTCTAACAGATCCCAAATTAGCTGTTTTTCGGTATGTTCAGGACAGGCTGCGTAGCCAGGTGCTGGGCGGATACCTTGGTACTTTTCACCAATAAGCGCTTCGTTGTCTAAGTTCTCATCTTTGGCATAACCCCATAGCTCTTTGCGCACTTGCTGATGCAAGTATTCAGCAAATGCTTCGGCTAGTCTGTCGGCAATGGCTTTACTCATGATTGAGTTATAGTCGTCACCGTCATCTTCATAACTTTTAGCCAATTCATCTTCACCGATACCGGCGGTCACCGCAAATGCGCCCATATAATCGGTACGTCGTTGTGACAAAGGCATGACAAAATCACTTAAACAATAATTGGGGCCTTTGGGTTTATGCGTTTGTTGACGCAGATGATGTGCAACGCCTATCTCGGTCCCTGCAATATTCTGAACATTGTTATAGTGCGATGGTTCGCCATCATTAACATGAGAATCGGTGCTGAAAACAAGCACATCTTCACCCCTAGCGTTAGCAGGGAAAATACCAACTCGGCCCTTCGCCTTGAGCTTTTTATTCGCACACAAATTATCGAGCATGTCATTTGCATCTTTAAATACGCTTTTTGCTTCCTCGCCTACAATCTCGTCATTAAGAATGCGAGGGTATTTACCCGCCAGTGACCACGTTAAGAAAAACGGTGTCCAGTCAATATACTCTCTCAGCACACTCAGGTCTGCTTCAACGGTTTTAACACCTAAAAAATTTGGCTTTACTGGCTGGTAAGTAGCCCAATCGCAACTGAATCTATTGGTTTTTGCATCGTTGAAATTAATTGCTTTTGTGCGCGGTGTTTTCTTCGCGTGAGCAATCCGCACTTTTTCATATTCTGCGGTAATTTGCTCTGCATAAGCGCCACGATGTTCCTTTGAGATGAGCTTCTGGCAGACACCAACCGCTCGACTCGCATTGGGCACATACACTACTGGGTGGTCATAATTCTGTTCTATTTTCACGGCAGTGTGTGCTTTGGATGTGGTCGCTCCGCCAATAAGTAACGGTAAATCCATTTTTAAGCGCTGCATCTCTTTGGCTACTTGCACCATTTCATCTAGTGACGGCGTAATAAGCCCAGAGAGGCCAATCATGTCAGCATTTTCGTCTTTAGCCACCTGTAAAATTTTAGCCGCAGGCACCATGACACCTAAGTCGATGACTTCAAAATTGTTACACTGCAGCACAACACCGACAATATTTTTGCCTATGTCATGCACGTCACCTTTGACGGTTGCCATGATAATTTTGCCATTGGAACTGCGCACACCTGACTTTTCAGCTTCAATGTACGGCTGCAAATGCGCTACCGCTTTTTTCATCACGCGTGCCGATTTTACCACTTGCGGTAAAAACATTTTACCTTCACCGAACAAGTCACCTACCACATTCATGCCATCCATCAATGGGCCTTCAATGACGTGCAGCGGTCGTTCTGCCGCAAGGCGAGCCTCTTCAGTATCATCAATAATGTAGTCGGTAATCCCTTTTACTAGCGCATGCTCTAAGCGTTTACTAACGGAATACTCGCGCCATGCTAGATCTTCTTTGGCGGCCGCTTTACCGTCGCCTTGATATTTAGGCGCCAACTCAAGTAATTTATCAGTGGCATCCGGATGGCGGTTAAGAATAACATCTTCGACGGCATCGCGGAGCTCTGCAGGGATCTCATCATACACTTCTAACTGACCTGCATTCACAATCCCCATGTCCATGCCTGCGCGAATTGCATAAAACAAAAATACGCTGTGCATTGCTTCACGAACGGGGTTATTGCCACGAAACGAGAATGAGATATTAGACAAACCACCCGACACATGGCAATGCGGCAAATGTTTTCGAATTTGGCGGGTTGCTTCTATAAAGTCCACGGCATAATTATTGTGTTCTTCAATACCGGTAGCAACGGCAAATATATTGGGGTCAAAAATAATGTCTTCAGGCGGAAAATTAAGCTTATCTACTAGCAGTTCATAACTGCGTTTACATATTTCGAACTTACGCGCTTGGGTGTCAGCTTGGCCTTTTTCGTCAAACGCCATTACCACGGTTGCGGCACCATAGCGCTTAATTTTTTTCGCCTGCGCCAAAAACAACGCTTCGCCTTCTTTTAAGCTAATGGAGTTAACAATCGCTTTACCTTGAACACACTTTAATCCGGCTTCAATAATTGACCATTTGGAGGAATCAATCATTATCGGTACACGCGAGATATCGGGTTCAGATGCAATTAGATTAAGAAAACGCACCATCGCGGCTTCAGAGTCCAACATGGCTTCATCCATGTTGATATCGATAATTTGAGCGCCATTAGCCACTTGCTGGCGTGCCACGTCAAGAGCGGTTTCAAAATCGTCTTCCATGATTAGACGTTTGAACATCGCCGAACCGGTTACGTTAGTTCGCTCACCTACATTAATAAAACTTGAAAAATCAGCAGTCACAACACATCCTAATGAACAAAAGGCTCTAAGCCGGATAAACGCATTTTAACGTCGAGGTCAGGTATTTGACGCGGCGGTAAACCAGCAACAGCCTGGGCCACTTGTCGAATATGTTCAGGTGTGCTGCCGCAGCAACCGCCCAAGATATTAACCAGACCTGATTGTCCCCATTCTTTTAAGTGCTCTGAAAGCTCTTCTGCTTCCATATCATATTCCCCAAACTCGTTAGGTAGGCCTGCATTTGGATGAGCAGAGACATTACACTGCGCAATACGTGCAATTTCAGCGACGTACTGACGCAATAAATCGGGCCCCAAGGCACAATTCAAGCCAACAGAGAAGGGGTTGACATGACGCATTGAATAATAAAATGCCTCGGCAGTTTGTCCAGATAAAGTGCGTCCAGAAGCGTCAGTAATGGTTCCTGAAATCATCACAGGCAGATTAATCCCCAATTCCTCAAACACTTCCTCTACGGCATATACTGCCGCTTTTGCATTTAAAGTATCGAAAATAGTTTCGACAAGGATAAGATCGACGTTGCCTTCAATAAGCGCATGTGTTGATGCCTTGTATGCTTCAACAAGCTCATCAAAATGCACATTGCGCTTACCAGGATCGTTAACGTCGGGAGAAATCGAAGCCGTGCGACTAGTTGGACCGATAACCCCAGCCACAAAACGTGGTTTATGAGGTGTTTTTGCAGTAAATTCATCCGCTGCTTCTCGTGCTAACTTGGCCGCACTTAGGTTAATTTGACGAGACTCATCTTGCATATCGTAATCTGACATTGAAATGCTCGTCGCATTAAACGTGTTGGTTTCAATTATATCAGCACCTGCAGCAAGGTATTCACGATGAATATTTCTAATAATTTCTGGCTGCGTGATAGATAATAAATCGTTATTTCCTTTCACATCACAATGCCAATTTTTATATTGTTCACCGCGATATTCAGCTTCATCCAGTTGACACTTTTGGATCATAGTACCCATGGCGCCATCCAGTATTAATATGCGCTCTCTAGCGATGCTAGTTAGAAGGTCTAGGCTATTTGTGGTTTTGCTCACAATCTCTCTCTTATATGTTGCAGTGTTTCAGCGTGCGCTATTGTTACGCTCATTACGTGTTTGCTTATCGACTGCGTAAATAGCATTTTCTCGATCCCGTTATCGCTGGTATTCGAGTTTAGCATTCACGCCTTCTAAGTGTGCTTAAATCGTAAGGTGTATTTTGATAAACATAGTAATTAAGCCAATTGGTTAATAATAAGCTTCCGTGTGACTTCCAGCGCACTATTGGTTCTTGGTTCGGGTCGTTGTTAGTAAAATAATTACTTGGAACAAGAGGTTCTAGGCCAGCTTCTAAATCTCGCTCATATTCGAGCGCCAGGGTATTTGGATCGTATTCTGGATGACCCGTGACAAAAACTAAACGGCGATCGTCAGTCGCACTAATGTAGGTTCCGGCAGCGTCTGATTGCGCTAATACCGTTAAACCCGCCACTTTCTTATAATCTTCAGGCAAGATTTCACCAATTCGACTGTGCGGTGCCCAAAACCGAGGATCAAAACCACGCATTAATTCGTCGTTAGCTTGCACTACATCATGTTCGAAAACACCCGATAGTTTGCTGGTTCGCAATTGACGCTGCACGCCGTAAAAATGATACATTGCAGCATGCGCAGCCCAGCATAAAAAGATTGTCGACTGCACATTTTCCTGCGCCCAATCTAGCAATTCGGTCATCTTGTCCCAGTACTTAACGTCCTCATATTCGAGCAGGCCCAGAGGCGCCCCCGTCACTATCCATCCATCATAGTTTTTATCAGACACTTCACTGAAACCGTGGTAGAAGGCGTCCATATGCGACTTCGGGGTATTTTTGGGTGTGGTTTCATCGATACGGATCAAGTCGACATTAATTTGGATCGGAGTGTTCGATAATAACCGTAAAATCTGAATTTCAGTTTCAATTTTATTCGGCATCAAGTTCAATATTCCAACTTCTAGCGGTCGAATGTTTTGGCTAGCAGCACGGTTACTGTCCATCGCAAAGATGTTTTCTTGCAGAAGCACATCTAAAGCGGGCAGATCGGACGGAATTTTAATTGGCATTAATACCACCTGTCTTTAAATACATGCTCACTTCAAAGGCATGCTTTAGGATCAACGTGGCTATCATTGTGGCGATATCAAGCAAAAAGTCAACATCTTTACGTCTAGACGTCTAATTAAAATTAAACTGAATGCCTCAATCTGTGTGTTGTTTTTGAATGAGCCACTATTGCTGCGCGATTAAAGCAGACGAAGCATTCTCATGATCTTGTCTTAAATGCCTGTCAATAAGCTATTTACGCGCTTTTTTCTGAAATCCCATCAATACCTCAACTTCGGCTTGTGGTAGATCACAAGCGTCGATGACTTCATTAATGCTTGCACCCGATGCAACCAGGCTATGCGCTCTCGCATACATCTTTGCTGCAGGGTCTTGTTGCGAAACCTCATCGATTTGTGCCATTAGCTTATCAATGTCAATTTTAAGCGCTTCTATTTCCAACACATGACTTTTCAAGATATTTGCTGTTGCTGCTGACATCGCATTTTCCAGCTCAATGGCTATTTTTGTGCTAATTTGCTCGTGCGACTCGTTTTGAATTTTCTCGAGGACACCTAGCTTATTTTCTTGAACTTCATTAGCTTGATGCAAACTATTGATGAATTCGAGAGCTTTGTTCAGCTTTAGGTTCAGCTTTCTATTCGACTGAATAGCAATGATGGCGATACCTATTCCTAAAAAGGATAGACATAACAATACCAAATTAGTCATTGAAATTTCTTGCATTAAGACGCTTTCTTATTTGTTATTAATACTATAAATGTAACCCATTCCCGCCTGTAAATACAAAAATACCGTGCCAAGGCACGGTATTTTTTTACATTAATGACATTTTGCTGTGTAAAAGTGGGCTCTGCAGTTTTAACAAAGTGTTATAAACTGCTCATCTCATCCCACTCGTCGTCACTCAATAATTTATTGAGGTCAACTAAGATAAGTAGACTACCGTTTCTATTACTTACGCCTTGTATAAATTTAGCACTTTCTTCAGTGCCGACGTTTGGCGTACTATCAATTTCAGATGAGCGTAAGTAAACCACTTCAGCGACACTATCAACTAAAATCCCAACCACTTGTTCATCCGACTCGATTATCACAATCCGTGTATTGTCAGTAATGTCTGTTGGTGGTAAACCAAAACGCGACCGAGTATCAATGACAGTAACAACATTACCGCGTAAGTTGATAATCCCGAGCACATAATCCGGTGCCCCAGGAACTGGCGCTATTTCTGTGTAACGCAAGACTTCCTGAACTTGCATAACATTGATCCCATAAGTTTCCTCATCTAAGCGATAAGTCACCCATTGCAACACCTCATCATTCGGGTCGCTAGCAGCAATCTTTGTTCTATTTTGGTTCATTTAATTTACTCCGTTACACAAGATATTTTTCTATTTGTTAACCGTCACTTGCTGCTTAAACCTGCTTTAAGCATTTCGACAAGTTCTTCAACATTAATTAAAGCACACATTCTTTCTTTTACCATGCCTGCCAACCACGGGCGTTTACCTAAATTATGTCGCCATTTCACGTCCGACTTATTCAGTTCAACGGTATTAACCAACTTTTCGCAAGCGAGGCACCAAGGTGTTTTACCTAAGTTGATCAAAAATCGATAATTCAAATCTTCAGCCATTTTTTCATCGTATTTCTCGGGCATCACCCATCGAGCAGCGTCTACGACGTTAAACTTATCTTCATTCTTCAGCATCACACCCATAAACCAATTCGGTTTTCCAATAAGAGGCGCGATTTTGGTCATTTCATGTATCCCGCCCAACTCAACCAACGGAACGGCTAAAGTTAAACCCGCTACTTCAAAAAAAAGTGCTTGAAAACGCTCATCGAGCGAATCTTGCAAACTCCTCGGCACGGAAATTTCACGCTTACTTGTCTCTGTTTCGACCTCAATTTGAATTTCTTTATTATCTTGTTGAACTATCTGCAACTCTGCATCTAAATTGCTTGCTTGTGACTCATCAATCGCATCCAAAAACCCCTCAACAGGCTTTGTAGAATTCAGCACAGTGTTTATTTCAAGCAGCCTATTCAGATCAGCTTGGCGCTTATCCGTCGCCTGATCTAATAACTTTTGCGCTGCAGCCTTGTCAAAAATAGGTTCAGGAAGCGCTTCCGTTAGCAAATCAGCCAGATAATCCTCTACCACATTCTCCTTGGCAAATTCATTCTTATCCTTCATTTGCAATGTCCCTCAAAAACTTCTGGTAGGCAAAAACCCCTCTGCACTTTGGTGCAAAAATAGAGGCTGGGATCTGCGCGTGGCTAGCGTCTCTGAACTTGGTGTCAACGGGAATAAAACCTCGCCATAGCTGCTTAGGATAATCCTCAGTTAAGGTTGTATAAGCTTGAATTGTTGCATTGACACGCCTATCGAACATCGTTGCAATAATACTGATCGGAATATTTTCAGGCATTGTTTTGCGCATAATCTTGAGGGTGCGCATCATTCTATCCAAGCCTTTGAGCGCCAAATGCTCTGTTTGCACAGGCACAATGATGCGGTTACTACAAGCAAGTGCGTTCACCATTGACACACCTAATATAGGGGGACAATCGATCACTACATAGTCAAATTGACGGCTAATTGACGCTAGTGCTTTTTTCAGTATCAACCCTTTTCCACTCTCCATACCCATTTTACGATCCAATGTAGCTAGCGCCATAGTCGCAGGCAATACCATCAAACCTGGCACATTGGTTAAACACAGGCAGTCCAGCAATGCTTGGCCTTTGTATCTTTCTGGCTGTGCGAAAACGTCATAAATACTATTATCAAGCGTCTCTGAATCAATCCCAAAATAATAACTCAGACTAGCATGAGGGTCGGTATCGACGAGTAACACGCGTTCGCCCTGCTGAGCTAAAAGCCCACCAAGCGTGACGGCAGTCGTTGTTTTTCCAACGCCACCTTTCTGATTCGCGACTGTCCAAATATTCACTTACTTACTAACTCATTATTGCTAGATTGGCTCACAGCTTCATTTCTGTGATGATGTGTTGGGCAATGTTTTCCAATGGGATAACTCTATCACAACTGCCTGATTCAGCGACTGCTTTCGGCATACCGTAAACAACACTCGATTTTTCATCTTGCGCCCAAATTGTTGCGCCTTTGGCTTTTAACAATTTAGAACCTGCGGCTCCATCTGCTCCCATTCCCGTTAGTATGACACTTAACACGTCACCAGAGAACGCAGAAACAACAGACTCCATTGTAAAATCAATACACGGATGATAGATAAACGCCCGCTCCTTCGGCGCATCTGTAATAGTTATTTTAGCAAATGCGCCAATACCGGTCACTTGCATTTGCTTACCACCCTCGGCAAGGTAAATCGTGCCTTTCTCAAGCCGCTCGTTATCTTGTGCCAGCTTCACTTTCAATTCCGTATACTTGTCGAGACGCTCGGCAAAGGCGGCGGTAAAGGTGCCCGGCATATGCTGAACCAGTAATACTGGATACGGAAAATGACTCGGTAAATCGCTGATCACTTTTTGTAAGGCCACGGGGCCACCCGTGCTAGCGCCAATAAATAACAATTTATAGCGTTTACCGGAGGCCGGCAGCGGCGATACAGAAGGTTCAAGGTGAGTCGCTGTTGGCGGTGTTGAGGGAAGGTGACTAAGTTCTTGTCTACTTCTTTGAATTGCATCAGGTGCAGTGTTCGCTTGAATATCACTAGTTAAGCCGAGCCTACGGCCTCGTGCCAGCGCTTTGACGCGACGTTGAATAATTAAAATAGCTTCTGGTCTTTCGCTGCTGATATCGTCGAATTTCTTGGGAATATAATCGACTGCGCCTGCTTGTAGCGCATCAAGAGTGACTTTTGCTCCTGCATGCGTGAGCGAGGAGAACATCAAAATCGCCGTAGGTGCTGTCTGCATTATTTTGGCAACGGCAGTGATACCGTTCATCACTGGCATTTCAACGTCCATTGTAATCACGTCAGGTTTGAGTTCAATGGCCTTTTCAACTGCTTGTGCGCCATTAACCGCATGCCCGATAACTTTAATACTTGGGTCTTGCTCTAAAACTGATGTTAAGCGACTTCGATAAAACGCAGAATCATCAACTATCAACACTCGATATGGCATCGTTTCTTGAGGCCCTTTTACTTGACTCGAAATTGAGGCTTAGTTTGCCAACTAGCTAACTAAGCGTATCTCTTCAATAAATTTGCTATGTCTAAAATTAGGGCAATGCCACCGTCAGAGGTAATCGTTGCACCTGCCATGCCAGGAGTACCTTGCAATAAAGCATCTAATGGCTTAATAACAACTTCTTCTTGTCCAATTAATGAGTCAACCACAAAACCAACTTGCTGCGTGCCCATTTGCATTACAACTACATGACCTTTCGTACGGTCAACTATCTGTGGTATGCGATTCAGCCAGTCACCAAGATAAAATAAAGGAATGGCTTTGGACCTAACAATCATTGTTAATTGGCCGTCTACTTTATGTGTTTTACCAATATCCATATTGATAATTTCACTGACAGCTCCCAGTGGTAAGGCAAATGTTTGGGTTCCCACAACAATCATTAATGTGGGTAATATTGCTAGGGTAAGTGGAACTTTGATTGCAAGTCTCGTTCCTTTTCCAAGTTCTGAATCAATGCTAACCGAACCGTTAAGTTGGTTAATTTTAGTTTTAACCACATCCATTCCAACACCGCGACCAGAAATATCGCTAATTTCAGCTTTAGTAGAGAAACCTGGAGCGAAAATAAGGTTAAATGCTTCAACGTCTGACATTCTGGCTGCTGCATCGGCGTCTAACACGCCACGATTAATCGCAATCTCTTTCAGCTTTTCTGGATCCATTCCTTTACCATCATCATCTATCGTAAGGAGAATATGATCACCTTCTTGAGAAGCTGACAGCTTTACCGTGCCCATTCTTGGTTTGCCTTGAGCCTCTCGCTCATCTGGCACTTCAATACCATGGTCAACCGAATTTCGCACCAAATGCACCAATGGATCAGCCAGTGCTTCAACCAAGTTTTTATCTAAATCGGTTTCTTCACCCACTAATTCAAGTGTAATTTCTTTTTTCAAGGTTCTTGCTAAGTCTCGAACAACGCGAGGAAAACGACCAAAGACTTTCTTGATAGGCTGCATGCGGGTTTTCATCACCGCGCCCTGCAAATCACCCGTTACTACGTCTAAGTTAGCAATTGCTTTAGCCATGCTTTCGTCAGCATTATTCGTGCTTAAACTTAATAAGCGATTACGCACTAATACAAGCTCACCCACCATGTTCATAATTTGATCGAGTCTCTTAGTATCTACTCGAACAGTAGTTTCTGCCTGAGGTGCGGCAGCACTTGATTTTTTATCCTCTTTTTTCGCTGCTGGCGTTGGCGCAGGCTGAGCCTTAACGGGTGCCTTGCTAGTAGGCTTTATCTCATCTTTTGTCGTGCTCGGCGTTTCAGCCTTTGCCGCTTCTGGTGCTTTCGCTGCTGGTTTTTTAGTCACAGACTCAATCGGCGACTTACCTTCTCCATGCAGTTGGTCAAGTAATGCTTCGAACTCTTCGTCGGTTATTTCGTCAGAATTGCTGTTAGCGCTTTCATTAGCACTTTTTTCAGCACTGCTAACTGTGCTGGTGGCTTCATTCGTCTCTTTAACTTTGAATTGCCCCTTACCATGCAAATCATCTAACAACGCTTCAAATTCATCGTCTGTGATGTCTTCACTTTCAGCACTTACTTGGGCCGTTGCTGAGCTTGGGGGGATAACCGCCGAAGTTTTTGATGGGCCTGAACTACCGTGGAGTTCATCAAGTAAGGCTTCAAACTCAGCATCAGTAATCTCATCGATGTTTGCGTCGGCTGACTCTACATCACTTTCAATAGCATCATCAATTGACTGTCCAATTACTTCATGGGCTTCATCTTCGCTCTCATCAGCCGCGATTGTGAGACTCTCTAGAACATCGTCAGTAGCAAAAATATTTTCATCTGCCGTTTCTGGCTTGCTGAGTTTATGCAATAGAGCGATCAGTTCGTCAGGTGCCGCTTCAAGCGCTTCTCTCTGCTTTACTTGTTGAAACATTTCAACAACGACGTCAGTCGCTTGAAGAATGACATCCATTAACTCTGGGGTCAATGTGCGTTGACCGTTGCGCATCACATCAAACACGTTCTCTGCACCATGGCAGATGTTAACGAGTTCAGTTAGCGCCAAAAATCCAGCACCACCTTTGACCGTATGGTAGCCCCTGAATATTGCGTTAAGTAGATCTGCATCTTCTGGCTTATTTTCTAAATCAACAAGCTGTTCTTGGAGTTGCTCAAGTATTTCTCCGGCTTCCACCAAGAAATCTTGCATTATTTCCTCGTCAACTTCAAACGACATTCGTCGGCTCCCCTAAAACCCTAAACTTGACAGCAAATCGTCAACGTCGTCTTGTCCACTTACTACGTCGTCTCGTGTATCTGCATCGATAATCGGCCCTTCGGCTTTTACTGTATCGGTCTGTTTCTTAGAAGTTTGAGGATTATCTTCTACCAGCTGCAATTCTGCAACGTCACCAAATGCGGTCAGCATTGAAACCAGACTATCTTCGACTTCTTTAACCAGCTCGATAACGCGACGAATTACTTGCCCAGTAAGATCTTGATAGCCTTGAGCCATCAATACTTCGGTAAGTAAGGTATATAAAGTTTCTGAATCTTGGCTTGCATCTGTTATGAGCTTATCAAGGTCCGAGCACAGGTGCTTAAATTCGCCTAATTCAATTTGGCGGGTCATTAATTTGTGCCATTCAGGCATGATGTCAGTTAAGCGGTGATTCAAACCCTCTGCAATTGGCATGCATTTTTCGACAGCATCCATGGTCGTGTTTGCCGCTTTTTCGGTCTCTTCAATAACATAAACTAAACGAGACCGTGCATCAGGAATTTCGTCCTGCATCAAGTTAGCAATACGTTCATCTATTTGAAAGTTATTTAGCGAGTCATGCAACTGGCGAGTCAATTTTCCTACCTCAAAAAAAAGCTCTGTTGACTCTCTCATCGTAATTACATCAACAAGCGCGTTCGCCTGTTCACGATCACCCTTTTCAAGATACTCCACTAGCAATCTCGCTTCATCTAGCGAGACTAAGTCTTTGTTGGTCGTTGTCATTCAACGTTACCCCATTAAGAAATATCGCTGTTAACCTAGACGTTCGAAGATTTTCTCTAGCTTTTCTTTAAGCGTCGCAGCTGTGAATGGTTTAATAACATAACCATTGACGCCTGCTTGCGCAGCGGCAACAATCTGTTCTTTCTTCGCTTCTGCAGTGACCATTAAAACAGGTAAATGTTTTAAATTGTCGTCAGCTCGGATTGCGCGTAAAAGATCGATCCCCTGCATTCCAGGCATATTCCAATCCGTTACAACGAAATCGAAATCACCCTGCACAAGCATCGGCAACGCCGTATTTCCGTCATCTGCCTCTTGAATGTTTGTAAAACCCAGATCTTTTAACAAATTCTTAATGATACGCCTCATTGTTGAGAAATCATCAACAACTAAGATTTTCATATTCTTATTCAAAACTGCCTCCGCTGAGGTACAAATTAACTACAAAAATAACACAGAGAAAACTTAGTCGGCTGTTCGCCAAGACTCCATTTTCGACTTTAACTTCAACATCGCTTGACTGTGAATTTGACTCACGCGCGACTCACTTACCTCGAGCACTTCGCCAATTTCACGCAAGTTTAATTCTTCATCGTAATAAAGTGAGAGCACTATCGCTTCTCGCTCTGGTAATGTGGTTATCGCCCGAGCTAGTGCTTTCTGAAACGATCCTTGCACCATGTCTTCAAAAGGACTGTTTACACCTTTCGTTCTGTCGGTGGTAAGCACATCTTCGCTAACGCCTAGATCTTCGATTCCAACGAGTTTACCCGCGTTAACTTCATTTAACATTTGGTGGTATTCCTGCACTGACACCTGCAGCATGTCAGCTACGTCAACATCGCGTGCATCGCGGCCGGTGGCTTTTTCCACATCAGAAATAGCTTGCGTTATTGCTCGACTATTTTTGTGAACCGAACGTGGAGTCCAGTCACCTTTTCGAATTTCATCAAGCATCGAACCACGAATACGAATACCGGCAAAGGTCTCAAAACTTGCGCCCTTAGAGCCGTCAAAATTTCTTGCAGCTTCGAGCAAGCCAATCATCCCCGCTTGAATCAAATCGTCAACCAGGACACTTGCTGGCAACCTCGCCATTAGATGATGAGCAATTCTTTTCACCAAAGGCGCATGTCGCTCGACCAGTTGGTTTTTATCAATTTGCTGTTGATAGACTGCCACTTTGTTACTCACTGATTAGTTACCTACTCGTTTCTCGATACTAGCTGCTCAATAAAAAATTCCAAATGCCCACCGGGTTGCGCCGGTATAGGCCAAGTCATAGACTTTTGAGCTAGGCTAGTTATCGCCAATGCCGCAGGCGATGATGGATATGCATCAACAATCGCAGCTTGTTTACGTACAGATTTACGAATATTTTCGTCGAATGGAACAACGCCCACCAACTCTAACGCAACATCCAAAAATCGCCCTGTCACTTTGGAAAGCTTGCTAAAAAGTTCTTTGCCTTCCCTTTCGCTTCGAACCATGTTGGCGACTATTTTAAATTTAAACACACCATGTTCACGGTTAAGAATCTTGATCAATGCATACGCGTCGGTCAGTGATGTTGGCTCGTCACACACAACCACAAGAACGTCTTGTGCTGCCCTAGAAAAGCTCATGACCATGTCAGAAATGCCCGCAGCTGTATCTATAATCAATACGTCTATCTCTGTGCGTAACTCACTGAAGGCTCGGATAAGACCTGCATGTTCTGTTTGACCTAACTCAGCCATTGATTTGGAGCCCGACGTAGCTGGCGCAATTTTAACGCCATGCGGACCTGTTACTAAAATGTCGTCTAAGGTGCATTCGCCTCTCAGTACATGTGATAAATTTTTATCCACCCGCAGTCCAAGTAAAACGTCAACATTGGCCAAGCCTAAATCGGCATCTAGTACAAGCACACGCTTGCCTTGTTTGGCCAATGAGATGGCGAGATTTAAAGACACGTTGGTTTTCCCCACACCACCTTTTCCGCCTGTGACAGCCATGACTTTAATTAATTTGGACTTATTCATTTTTCTTAAGCTACTCGCTTGATCTTCTATCATCCTGCTCTGACACCTTCATCAGAATTCGATAGACTAGTATGCGCTAAAGCATACTTTTTATAAAGTTTTGACGCTACCATTATTAAATTTTTTGCATCGGCAAGTTTGATGTCCTCAGGTACTCTCTGCCCATCCGTTACGTAGCTTAGTCTAAGGTCGTTTTCAATGACCACGCTCAGGGCTTCTCCAAGACTATAACACTCGTCTAATTTACTGAAAATGCAGCCTGTAAGGTTTATATTTTTATACGCTTGTATGGTTTGATGTAACACCTGATACTGTGCGCCTGCAGGTAACAATAAGTATTTCTTGATGTTAGCGGTGGTTTCTTTTTCATAATCGTTAAGTTGTGTCACTAAACGAGCGTCACGTTGACTAAACCCGGCCGTGTCAATAAGGACTAATTTTTTGTGCCTTAGTTGATAAAGGATATGAGCTAACTCTTCAGACGTCTGTGCTTTTTTCACTGTGCAGCCAATGATCTTTCCATATGTCGCTAATTGCTCAAAGGCCGCAATTCGATAGGTATCAACAGTAATCATAGCGACTTCATTCGCGCCATACTTCTGTGCAAATTTAGCTGCCAATTTTGCAACCGTTGTCGTTTTACCCGTACCTGTTGGTCCAACCAAAGCAACAATACCAGACTGCTGCAAAATGTCGTTACCACCGATGTGTAATCGATTTGAAATTAAATTTAGCAAGTAATCCCAACCTTCTGTCTCAGTCGCTTGAGGTGGCAGAAAACTCACTAGTTGCTGGACTAATCTTTCACTAATCCCCATACCTAGCAGCTTGTTACCAAGAAAATAGTGGGTGGGGTTTTTACGTTTGTTCTTTTCATCACTCAAGCCATTTACTTGATATTGAAGAACATTGCGGATAGAAGCGAGTTCGGACTTTATAAAATGAAGGCCATCATTAGATGCAAAACTGTTATCTTGGCTAAATAAATCTGACGCTTGGTTATCGCTAAAGTCATGTTCCATTGGAAAATCATCTATTGGTTTGGATACAGGATTTCTAGCATATTCTTGATTCGATTCTGCTTCTCGACGGCGTTTTTCCGCTTGCTGCGAATCAGCATAACCTTGACTCACCCGAGCTTGATTTTGATTCGTTACTTTTGATGGCTGCGCTGATTGAGCAGTGCGTTGTTGCGTATATTGTTTGCTGATGTTTTTATCACTATATTGACCATTTTTGCGCCCATGAGTAGCGTTGGCATGCGCTACACTTTCAAATCCATCACTACTTTCATCAACCAACTGACCTCCATGCTGTTTCTCCAGCAGTGCTTTGAGACTATCAGGTCCATCATCACCAATTATCTCGCTCAGCGTTGGCGTATTTTTTGATCTTCTACCTAAGCTTATTGTAGGAGCCGGTTTAGTCATTTCGGTTTCTTTATCTACTGCGGCAACCAGCTCTACGCCATCTGCTACCTTTTTATTAGACATAATAACTGCGTCGCCGCCAAGTTCGTCTTTCACTTGCTTGAGCGCTTCTCGCATATCTTTGCCAAAAAAACGTCTAATTTTCATGATGTCCTCGTTAGTGTTGGTAATGCGTCAGTTTATTGACCGACTGATGACACTATTTTTATTTGTTTGTCGTCAGGTATCTCTTGATACGACAACACATGTAATCCTACAACAGCGTGTTTCAAAAACCTTGATAGCACCGGACGTAGCATCCCTGATGTCAATAAGACCGAGGGTTCACCTGCGAGTTCTTGTTGCTGACTAGCCTCAGTTAACGATTGCTGAATTTTCTCTGCAAGGCCCGGCTCTATGCCAGCACCATCCTCGCCACCTGCTTGTAAGGACTGATGCAACATCTGTTCCAAGTCGGGCGCTAAAGTGATAACCGGTATTTCATTACCACCCGCAGTAATGTCTTGTACAATCAAACGCTTCAGTGCAATCCGCAGGGCAGATACCAGTACGTCTGGATCTTGGCTTTTAGGACCGTACTCGCAAAGCGTCTGACAAATTGTGCGCATATCTCTGATTGGCACACCTTCATACAATAGCGTTTGCAGTACTTTGACCATGGTGCTCAGTGACAAAATATCAGGTACCAGTCCTTCAACTAGTTTCGGATTGGTTTTTTCAAGCATATCAAGCAACTGTTGAACTTCTTCATGCCCTAATAACTGATAGGCATTGGTTGTAAGTAACTGACTCAGATGCGTGGCAACCACTGTGGCAGAATCCACAACCGTATAGCCAAGGGTTTGTGCATGTTCACGTTGATTAGCCTTGATCCAAACAGCATCTAGGCCAAATGCTGGGTCCTTGGTTTTAGTCCCCGACAGCTCACCGAATACCTGACCGGGGTTAATAGCAAGCTCGTTATCATGACTGATTTCTGCATCACCAATTGACACTCCCATCATCGAAATGGAATAGGCATTGGGTGAAAAGTCTAAATTATCGCGAATATGCACGGGCGGAATAAGAAAACCAAGCTCTTGCGACAATTTTTTACGCACGCCTTTGATGCGCGTCAATAATTCACCGCCTTGTGATTTATCTACAAGCGGAATAAGACGGTACCCGACCTCAAGTCCAATAGTGTCGACGTGTTGAACATCGTCCCAACCGAGTTCTTTGATTTCACTCGGTCCTTTACTTGAATCGGGCATTTTTTCTACCAAGGCTTTATCTTTTGCTTCCTTGGCTTTCATCTTGTCTCTGAAGAAAGCATAAGCAAAAACAGCAGCAGAGAAGCCAAGGAAAGCGACGTGCGGCATACCCGGAACAATACCCATAACAAATAAGATACCAGAGGTGATGTAGAGCGCTTTGCGGTTGGCCAACTGCTCTCTAATTTCATGCCCCATTTCCTGCGAGTCATTTTCTCTGGTAACAATGATCGCGGTTGCAACAGACAGTAATAACGAGGGGATTTGGGCGACAAGACCATCACCAATCGTCAGAATGGTATACACTTCCATCGCCGTAGAGAAATTTAAATCATGCTGATACATGCCCACAAACAGACCGCCAACAATATTAATTAACATGATGAAAAGGCCTGCGATTGCGTCACCTTTTACAAATTTTGACGCACCGTCCATCGAACCATAAAAATCAGCCTCAGAGGTGATTTCTTCGCGTCTCTTTCTGGCTTGATCTTGGTCGATATAACCTGCGTTCAAGTCGGCATCAATTGCCATTTGCTTGCCCGGCATAGCGTCCAAAGTGAACCTAGCACTCACTTCAGAAATACGCCCAGCACCGGCTGTGACTACTTTAAAATTGATAATTAACAAAATTGCAAAGACCACGACACCGACCACATAATTTCCGCCGATAACCACTTCACCAAACGCTTGTATAACCTTCCCTGCAGCGTCTCCTCCCTCATGACCTTCCAATAGCACAATTCGCGTAGAGGCAACATTAAGCGCCAAACGCAACACGGTAGCCACCAACAGAACAAGGGGGAATATACCAAAATCGACAGGACGTTTGGTTAAAACAGAGACCAAAATAATGACAAGAGACAGGGCAATATTAAAGCTAAAAAGTACGTCTAAAAGGATAGCTGGCATCGGCAAAATAACCATGCCCATAATGGCTAAAACGACAATTGGCGCGCCCATGCCAGCAGCGACGCTCTTTAATTGTGTTCTATCTATACGTGGAAAAGCGGACGTTAATTGCATACAACAGAATTTTGACAGCTAAGTAATAATAACTGTTGTATTACAACTAACGTGCCAACACGCTGAAGTTTATGAAAAAAATTAAAGTATTGGTAATACTTGATCCCTACCCAATCTTTTCCCCTCATATAAGAGCTCATCTGCACGCTTGATACATTGGTCGACAGATGTGTAACCTTCAATGTCCGCAGCACCCGCAGTTAATGTCACTCTAAGTGACTTATCAGCTACAATAAACACTTCCTCGCTGATCGTTTGGCGGCATTTATTCGCGATATTGATGGCGTCTTTAAGTTCAGTATTAGGCAGTAAGACAATGAATTCCTCTCCGCCCCAACGCGCCAAAATATCGTAATCGCGCATACATTGCGATAGAACATTAGCAAATTTGATCAACACCTCGTCGCCCGCTTTATGACCATATGCATCATTAATACGTTTAAAAAAATCAATATCGATCAGAATAATAGAGAACAGCTGCTTACTTCTTTTGTACTTGAAGAATTCTTTTGCAACCGCATCAGTAAAGCCTCGTCGATTATAGACTTGAGTAAGGGGATCTAACGTCGTTAGCAAGGTCAGTTTTTCATTGGCCATTTGTAGCTCAATGGTTTTTTCTTGAACCGTTCGATAAAGCGTCACTGAGCGCTTGTGTAAGGCATATGTACGCCATCTGAATATAATAAATATCAGCACGATTGCTAGAATACCAAAAGTAACCGCAGCCCAAACAGTCTGCCACCAAGGGGGGAAAACCTCAATCGACATTCTCTTTGGCTTGTCATTCCAAACGCCATAGCGATTTGTTGATTTTGCCTCCAAAATATAAGTACCCGGCTTTAAATTGGTGTACGTAGCTATTCGGCTGTTACTATTCACATATTGCCAACGGTCGTCAAAGCCAATTAAGCGATATGCATACTCAATACTGTTGGGACTGCCGAACTCTAAAGCGGCGAACTCTATGCTAACTAAAATGTCGTCTGGTAATAACGATATCCTAGTTATCGCATTGTCTTCATTTTGCACGATATTGAACTTCTCTTTAATACCGCGACTGTCCTTTTCGTTTAAAATAGCAATGCGTGTAAATTGGATAAGTGGAAAGGAAGTGTTTTTTTCTATGCGCTCAGGCAAAAAGTGAGTAACGCCCTGCGCACCAACAAAAACAATAGTTCCGTCGCTCTTTTTAGCATGAGAACCGATATAATATCCCGTCGTATTTACGCCATCATTATCATCAAATGCATCTACGCGCCCCGACGCCAAATTAGCACGAAAAATGTTACTTTCTGTTGCTATCCAAAGGTGCTCGTCTTCGTCTTTAACGAGAGCTGCAATAGAGGAGCTAGACAGCGCGCTATTCACAAACAATCGACTAAATTTTGCGTCGCCGTTAAAGTCGCTAAGTTCTAATAATAATAAGCCATGTCCTTGAGTACCAACATAATAACTATTTTCATCGCGTGCGGAAATCCACGTAACAACGTCATGAACTAAACTATTTTTATCTTCTGGATCATTATTTAATGTTCTAATTTCGTCCGTTTGAGGATTAATTAATATGACGCCATTAGCTGTCGATACTAAGACCAATTCAGACGATACTGGCAATATTCTAGTTGGCATCGGTATATCAAAATTTTTTACAATACGCTTCGCAATGGGATCAAAAACATATAAACCTTCTGTCCATGTGCCTACCCATATGTTGTCATCGAGGCCAATAGTTATAGAGTAAATGGACGCTTTATTGACACCAAGGTCCTCTATGTATCGATCACCTGGCACAAGTTTACCTAGCCCTAAACGCGACCCAATCCAAAGCGTACTTGTTGTATCTTGAAAGGCTAAGGTCTTAATTTGGTTGATGGACTCTTTCTCTGACTTTCCTATCCAAGGACCCTCCACATTATTGTCAGCGTTAATTTTATAAACGCCTTCTTGGGTTGCTACCCATAAGCTATCGTCAGCTTCCTTAGCAACGAAATAGCTTACTTGATTCGGATATAAGAGAAAGCGATTGAACATCGTTGTATTCAAATCTAGTACGCTAAAGCCAGAACTGTAAGTACCGATGAATATCAAGCCACTATCAGCTTTAAAAAGCATATTGACGTGTTCTGCTACTTTGGCTTCACTGCCATTGGAACGGTTAACTAAGTTAACAAACGAAAAATCTTCTGGGTTGGGATAAATAACAATGCCTCTTGTCGTAGCAACCCAAATAGAATCATCATTCATTTGTTGAATATCGTTTATGATGCTTTCAGAGAAACCCACCGCAGAGCCAACACTTGTGACAGCAGAAAAAGTGTCGTCGCCAATCTCAGTTCTAAAGAGGCCTTGAGCCTTGGTGCCGACCCACAAGTAGCCTTTGTTATCTATTTCTAGTGCAGTAATTTCAAGCCGTGGCAGAACTTCATCATGCCATACCCCTGTTTTTTTGTTAAAACTTTTGACGCCATTGCTGGTAGCCACTAGTAATTTATTTTTATTTAAGGAAATGACATCCGTAATAACAGTCGCCTGACTTGGCATTGAAACGATAGTAAATCCTTTTTCATCCGCTTTTTTTCGATATAAGGCTCTGTCAGTGCCGACATAAATATGTTGCTCTGAATCGATGTGAATATTCTTAACCGATTTGTCTGACTTACCTTTATGATCATAAAGTTCAAACAATTCAAACCGTTGGGTTTCTGATCGCAAAACGTTCAAGCCGTTCACTGTAGCAATCCAAATATCACCGTTCACTGGGTGAACTTCTAGATTATATACCAACGAACCTGAGAGTCCTTTTTCAGGAATTTCGTTTTGAGCATAATTAGTAAAATTGTACCCATCAAACTTGTCGATTCCCGATTGGGTAGCAAGCCAGATATACCCATTTTTGTCTAATACAATATCATACACAGTTGTTTGCTTGAGTCCGTCGCTAACACCGTAATTTTTAATGCGAGAAGTTTGGTATTGAGGTGCGTCCGCGCTAAGCACCCGAGAGCTAAAAAGCAGCGATAACGCAGCTAAACTCAGCAGGCAGCAATACAAGAACTCATCTATTAGTGGCTTCAAATACTTACCTATTTCACGTAATAAATTTAATATGTCGTTAGTAAGCTCATATCAAAAGTGTTTGGAGATCATCGCTTTAAGCGTGATTAGTTAATTCAGCTATATCACCATACGATTAAGTATATTGTCTTTCATTTTTTAAGCAAGTTGTCGATTTCATCTCTTGAAAATGTGCCAATAATAATGGACGTTAATTCTATTTTGGGCGCTATGAATAGTGTTATTACTCATTGCATTCAATAAAAAGATACACTTATGGGAACTCCATCGCGACAAAATACACTGTGTTTCCTCACGCTATATTCGATAAAGATTACCGTCTCAGCTCTGGGGGTATCGGTAGGTTCTTTTTGAGTGCTTTCGGACGGCTTGCTTTGCCTTTTTTATATGCTTTCAATTGATAAACGTAGGCCAAGACTTGTGCTACAGCCATAAAGAGCTTAGAGGGTATTTCCTGGTCAGGCTCTGTACTATAGAAAATAGCGCGTGCTAGCATTGGAGATTGGATAATAGGTACTTCATGTGCATTAGCAATGGTTCGAATATGCATGGCTAGTTCATCTGCACCTTTCGCAACCATAATGGGGGCGCGATCACCGTCTTGTTCATACTTAATTGCCACTGAATAATGTGTCGGGTTAGTGACGATAACATCAGCTTCTGGCACTGCTTGCATCATACGATTTGCTGAGGCTTGATATTGTAATCTTCTGATCCGGCCTTTAACTTGAGGATCACCTTCTGCATTTTTACGCTCGTCTTTCACTTCTTGTAGCGTCATTTTCATTTCTTTATTGTGCTTAAAGCTCTGATAAGGCACATCAATCAAAGCAATCGGTATCATTCCGCAGCACAACAGTAAAAATGCCCATTCAACCATATTCAAGGCATGAAATAGGTTTAAAGGATACAGTTCCATGTCGAGATGCAAAGCTTCATCTCTGAAAATATACAGCGCCATATAAGCCATAAAACCAATCACTAGCACTTTCGCAATACCCTTGATTAACTCAACTAAGGCATTCGTACCAAACATTCTTTTAAAGCCTTCAAGCGGACTTAATCGATTACCTTTCGGTGCTGCCGACTTCCATGAAAAGTTATAGCCACCGAGCGCAATGCTTCCATACACACCACCAATTAATGAAATAATCATAAACATCATAACTGGCATGCTAGATTCGGTGACCGCCATGTCCAATATTTGAAACATGTGGATTTTGTCGTAGGTTTCATCACGCGATAGAGTAAAGGAGCGCTGCATCACTTCAAACATTGCTTTCGCTATGATACTGCCGACAAAAAAGAAAGCGATAGCGCTGAAAACAAGTACTAGAGCCGTAGATAATTCACGGGATCGGGCAATCTGCCCTTTCTTACGGGCATCTTCGAGTTTTTTGGGTGTGGGTTCCTCGGTCTTTTCGTACGAGTCATCAGCCATTTTTTATCGTCCTAAACAGCGTTAACAAGTCAACAATAGCTTGCACATAAACTCTTGTGCTCGCTGCCATTGTTGTTCAAAGTGATAAACTTGGTTACTCAATGTAATGTAGATAATAACCAACCCGGTAATTTGAGCAATTGAAAAGCCCAAACTAAAAATATTTAATTGTGGTGCCGCTTTGGTCATAACGCCAAATGCTAAGTTTACAATTAACAATGAAACAATCGGTGCGAGAGACATAGTGACCGCTGAAATAAACATCCAGGCGCCCCAATGTGCAACTAAACGAAACTGCTCTCCAGTCCACCAAGGTGAATCAATCGGAAAGGCTTTAAAGCTCATCACTATCATTTGGATCATGGCTAAGTGACCATCAAAAGTCCAAAACAAGAGTGTGGCTAAGATAAGATAAAACTGGCCTACTGCAGGCACGCTTATGCCATTGACAGGATCAACAATAGAGGCAAAGCCCAAACCTGTTTGCATTGCAATGATTTGGCCGGCGAGTACGAAAGTGTTCAATACCATCATTGAAATAAAGCCAATGACAATGCCGATGATTAATTGCTTAATACCCAGTATAAAAGTGCCTAAGTTCACCAAGTCATCAACGGGAACGGGCGGAACATTGGGCACAATCATAAACGTCAACAATACAGCCAATAATGTCCTAATTGGCGTTGGTATGGTTTTCGCGCTGATACCAACCATTGCCGCAAACAAACCCGATATGCGCATAAACGGCAGCAAGTAGTCTGACAAAAAGTTAATGATTGTTGATTCGAGTATTTCCATCGAGCTAGCCGACCACCGAAGGAATGCGATAAACCATTTCAAAAGTAAAATCCATCATCTTTTGCACTAGCCAGCTGCCCCCCCAACTCAATGCCAATAAAGTGACAATCAAGCGCGGAAGAAAACTCATGGTTTGTTCGTTAATCGAGGTTGCTGCTTGGAAAACCGCCACTACCAATCCAATAATTAAGCTAGGAATAATAACAGCGGACACAATCACGATTACGGTTAACATCGCAGCGCGTAAAATTTCGACAAATACCTCTGGACTCATGGGGTCAGACTCCCATACCGAAGCTAGTGGCTAATGTGCCAAATATAAGGTTCCAACCGTCAACTAACACAAATAGCATTAACTTAAATGGCAGAGACACGATCATGGGCGATAACATCATCATCCCCATTGCCATCAGTATTGATGCCACCACAAGGTCTAGTATCAAAAATGGAATAAACAACATAAAACCAATTTGGAACGCCGTTTTTAGCTCGCTGGTCACAAAGGCTGGAATCAATACGGTCAGTGGGACATCAGCAGGGTCGTCGTACATATCCTCATACCCGCCAATTTGCACAAAGGTCTCTAAGTCTTTGACTCGAGTTTGCGATAGCATAAACGCTCGCATCGGTTCCTTGGCAATATTGAAAGCCTCTATTGACGTCATCTCTTCGCTTAAATAGGGCTGTAATGCTTTTTCGTTAATTTCTTCAAACACCGGTGCCATAATAAACATAGACAAAAATAAACTGACACCAATGAGAATTTGATTTGATGGTGATTGCTGAAGGCCAATCGCTTGACGTAAAATTGACAGTACAACAATAATTCGCGTGAATGACGTCATCATCATAATAAAAGCAGGTATTAGACTCAGCGCCGTCATAATGAACAGTGCTTGCAGCGTCATCGAATACTCTTGATTACCATCATCGGTTGTGGTTACCGTAATCGCCTGGATCCCTTGTTCAGCAAGAGCGCTACCGCTAAAAAGAAGACTCAGCGCGACCAGCAATACAAGTTTGGCTATGTAGCCACGGGTCAATATATGACTACTCATGGGTTTTCCCTTTTTTTGCGCCAATCATCGTTTCAGCCATCGCTTTTACCAACTTATCTTTGAACGCAAGATGAGTGGGTTGTACGCCGTTATTATTGACAGGGCCAGTCTCTATGCGGTTTTCAAGCTTTCCCAACTGGTTTATGTTGTGCGCGGTAATCCCGATAAGAAACTGTTCACCACCAACATCGATGACCATGATTTTTTCTTTAGCGCCTGCAGCCATCGACGCAACTACTTTTAACTGACCGTTTCCCGCTTGAGTGACATTAAACCGGCGCGCAATGAAAGCGAGCGCAAAAATAATGGCGACTACGAGTAAAAGGCTAAGAAAAATTGACAGTATTGATGAGGGGTTCTGTAGGGTCTGGGGTGCGGAGGCCGAAGCCTCCGTGCTGAACACGCTAAAAAATAGAAATAAGAATAGAAGGTAACCCCCTATATTATATAGGTTTTTACCTGAGTTTTTTGATTCTCTCGACTTGACTAATAACATCCGTTAACCGAATCCCAAATTTATCGTTGATGACTACTACTTCTCCATGAGCAATCAACGTGCCATTTACTAAAACATCGAGAGGTTCGCCTGCAACTCTGTCTAATTCGACCACTGAACCTTGGTTCAATTGCAGTAAATTTCGGATACTTATTTCACTGCGACCCACTTCCATCGAGATCGTCACAGGGATGTCTAATATACTGTCGAGCTTTTTCTTTTCAGCGACTGTGATTGGCGCATCTTCTTTCAGCTCGTCAAACTCTGCAGGCTTGGCCCCACCAGCATTAGCTTGCGCATTCATAATGGCATCAATGTCATCCTGTGGATCAGCGCTCTTACCTTCGTCCGCCTCTGACTCTGCTTGCTCAGCCATTGCTGCTTCCCAATCATCTAAGCCTTCGCCATCTTCACTCATAATTTTTTCCTGTCTTATAAAACGTTTTACCGTGTATGCTAAAAATACTGTATCAATGCCTGATCAATATTTTATAAATCTTCCTCTAGAACTTGCAGTTCAGCGTCGTTATCTATCACTTTGCCATTTCGAGTCAATAACTGCAGTTCAGATTTTACCGATGTTGGCCTAGGAATTTTTTCTGTGATTTTCAGTGCGATATTATCGCGTGATTTACCTAATTTAGCTCTAAATGTAGGTAACTGTTCAATCAATACCGTCACTGTATCAGGCATCTCAATTGGAATAATGTCACCTTTTTCAAAATTCATGAGGCGTTCTAAGGTCACAGTGATATCGAGCAGATGAGTCGACAATCCAACCTTCACGTCCATAATTTCGTCACGCAGGGCTTTGCTCCACCTGAAATCGGTATCTTCTTTGTCATTTTGGACACCGGCGTCAAGTAATTCGCGTATTGGTTCCAACATTGAATAAGGTAAGGAAATATGGAAATCACCACCGCCGCCATCAAGTTCGATATGGAAAGAACTGATTACAACAACCTCTGTAGGACTGACGATGTTTGCCATTGCAGGATTGACTTCAGAGTCCAAATACTCAAAAGACACGTCCATAACAGGTCCCCAAGCCTCTTTATAATCTTCAAAAATGAGCTTTAGCAGCATCTGTATAATTCGGCGCTCGGTTGGCGTAAATTCTCGCCCTTCGATTTTTGCATGGTAACGCCCGTCACCACCAAAGAAGTTATCAACCATAATGAAAACCAATCTCGCTTCCATTGTAATTAATCCAGTTCCTTTAAGGGGACGGAAACGCACCATATTTAAGCTGGTAGGAACAAACAGGGTGTGTATGTATTCACCAAACTTAATCATTTGTATGCCATTAATAGACACTTCCGCAGAACGGCGCATCATATTAAATAAACTCACACGCATGTGCCTCGCAAACCGTTCATTGACAATTTCCAGCGTTGGCATACGCCCACGAACAATGCGATCTTGAGAAGAAAAATCATACTCCGAAGCCGAACCATCATCCTCAACTTCCTCGATTTCTTCTTCTTCAACATCGTCAACGCCATGGAGTAGCGCGTCAATTTCGTCTTGTGATAATAAATCGCTCACATTAATTCTCGTTTTTGCTTACTCAATCATGAGTAACTTAATTAACTAACCATCAACATAGTGGTTTATGCAGATTGATCTACTGTTATTGAATAACAAACCCTGTGAATAACACTTGCTCTACAACCGTCGAGTTTTCGAGCTCTTTCATCACTTGACGCACCTGCGAAGTAGCTCGTTCTTTTAATTCTATTTTACCAACATCGGTCACTAGATCATCAGCATTTGATGCGCTGAATACTTGTAGCAGAGTACCCTCAATCATCGGAATATGGCGCTTGGCTAATTCTTCATTGTCGATACCACGCACCATCAGTTGCACTTCAATTTGCACGATCCGCTCACGAGCAACACCAGGTGCATTAAACGTAAAGGGCCTTGGCATAGCGACATAAAGCGCTCCTCGATCTGCGGAAACAACAGTTTCAGCAACAACGTTTTGATCAACACTTTCTTCGCCTTCAACTACCGCAACGTCATCACCCATAAATAAAAAGAAATAAGCGCCAGCACCGCCAACCAATAAGACAGCAACCATAATAATAATCAGCATTAACTTGCCTTTCTTTTTACCGCCATCCTCAATTTTTAATTCTTCATCTGCCATGCGACTTTGCTCTCATATTGGTATGTTTGTATTGATACGTAATGTGACTCTTCAACAAGTTACTGCAGTAGCAATCACAATGATGACAATATTTAGTCAATACTGTTTTAATGATTATACGCCTTTTCTTTGACAGATCTTTTATCTTTTGTGTGTCATTTTCACGTCACTGTGTATCTTGTTAGGCATAATAATCGATACCGCCTATGCGACCGCCGCTGATACCTTGCTCTATGACCTCACTATTTTCAGCTAGGCCGTGCTCACCTGACTGTTGACTATCATTTTGTATACCGTCTTGCGATTGTTGTGCCAAATTGCTCGACGTACTTGAATTATTTGCAAGGCTGCCGTGTTCCGCTTGTCCATCACGTCCCTGACTTTCTTGTTCAACAGAGGACTGGCCTAGCTCAATGCCCTGTTCTTCTAACATTTCGCGTAATCTAGGCGTGGCTTGATCGAGTGCATCTCGCGCCTGCTGCGATTGCACAACAAAATTCACTGAAGCCGAATCACCCGACAAGTTGACCTTGATGTTCATGCCACCAAGATCTGGCGGATCTAAGCGAATTTCAGCACTGATATTGCGACTATTCACCATCCAACGAACCTTTTCAGTCAGCTGTTGCTGGCCTTCAGGCTTAAAAATATTGATACCTTTATCGTTTGCCATCGTTTGCTGTGCTAATCGCGTGCTTTCAATTTGCTGTTGTGCGACCTCTTTAATACCTTGAATTTCATTCAGACCGTTATGTAAATAATGCTGTTGTTGATTGCTCTGATTTAATGACGTCGCTGCCGCCAATATATGGCTAACTTGATTAAGCTGTTTTTCCAATGCGGCATCAGCATTTCCCGTTACTTTTACGTCAGTTGCGGCAAGTGCTTCGGTCACTAAGCTTTTTAAATCAATACCAGGCTCTCTGCCTTGCTTTAATTGCTCTCTCATTTCTTTAACACCGGCCTGAAGTGCCGCGATAAACTCAGTCGATTTACCTTCTGTTTTTAATTCAGTGATGATCGATTCGACACGCGCCGCGATATTATCAATTGCGCTTTTTTCAGCTTCAGGCGGCAATTGTGCTAGCAGTTCAGTTTGTTTCTTAGTTGACGCTTTATCAACAGGCACGAACAAAGCAGATTCAGCGGTTTTGTCAGTTTTCTCTGGTATTGTTTTAATTTGTTGAGACAAACTTGTATTAAGCAACTCGGTCTCCGCGTCGCTTAACATTTCAGCATTATTTTCTGTCGACTCTTGCGGCTTTGCTGCTAAAGTTTCATCCGCCTTGAGCATAGTCAAATCAGCGCTAAGCTCTTCCTGCGAACTGATTGTTGCATCAACAAGTTCGTCTGTCAGTTCGATAGATTGCGCCAGCGCAAGCTCATTTTCAGTATCAACACTTAGCGCTTCGTGAAGCGTCTCAAGCGAAATTGGCACAACAGACTCATCGTTCGGTATCGTCGTTGATGCTTGTAAAAAGTTCTTTAATAAGTCGGCATCCTTGAGTGATGCAGTGCCTTCACTCTGAGTGTTAAGCGTGTTATCAGTATCTTCTTTTGTCATCAACTGGTTCAAAAGTTTTGCAATTGCCGTATCCAGCTCAGCCATCGCTTCACTATTTACGCCTAAAGATTCATCTGCATTACCGCCTGCTGCATTAATTAAGGTTGCCAACTCTTCCTCGCTCAGACTTATTTCTAAAAACTCAGGATCAGTTCCGGCATTTATCCTGTCAAGGGCAACGGTATTTGCACTATTTTTATTTTCCGGCGTTAGCGATGCAATAGTTTGTGCAAATATATCGAGGCTTGAGGCTTTATCTTCAACATATAAATCATTAGGAATGACGCCTTTTGATTCTGATAAATCTTTCACTTGATTCACATAGGAAACCCAATCGAAGTCATCTGTAATATTTTCAGCTTTCAAGCTTGAGTCTGTTGATTCATTTTTTACCTTGGTGCTCATTGCCTTATCATTAATGAGTGCAACGCCAGCACGCTGTTGTTCAACTGCTTCGCCGATATTCTTTTCTGTTTCTGCAGAGGCAATATATTGCTCTTGCTCGGCGAAGTCGGTTTGCTGACGCTCTTTGCTTTCAGCCTTCGTCTCTGCCAACTCCCTCTTACGCTCAATTATCTCATGCTCTTCATTCGCTTCATCTATCGTCTTTTGGCGATGCGCTTCTGCGTTATCTCTTGCCTCTTTTTGTTTTACACTAGTAGAACTCGCAGAGGTTCGGTTTGAGTCCTCACGCGGGTGGTCATTGCGGGCCTTGTCATTACCTTCATGAGTGCGCGTTGAGTGCCTTGATTGCTCTTGTTTCGCCAGCGCGTCTTCAAATGCGCTTTTTTGAGCGCTACTTTCGAATGATGAACTACTTGCGTCGCGAGGCACCGATGAAGATAGTTTACGATCTTCAAATGGTAATTTGTTAGCGGCAATACTTGTTTGAGTAGTGGCAAATTGTTGCATAATACTAATTTCATCCTGAGCATTTAATTCAGATTCATTTAAATTTATTCAATAATTACAATTAGTTGAAATATTTTAAACGAGTGCTTACAGAATGGTTTGCAAGGGCTGTACCAACTAGCGCAGAACGGGGCCTCGGCGAACAAATTTTTGAATCGCAATTTCGTCAAACATCTGCTGTTCTAAGCGAGACTCGACGGCGACGGCTTCTTTTGTTTTACCGGTTATCAGCATTTCAATTGCTTTGCGTCGCTTTTGCTGGTCAAGCCACTGACGTTTACGCTGATCTTCAACTAAAACGGCTTGACTGACAAATTGAATTTGTTGCTCGCAGGCTCGATCGAGCTTAGCGACAAATGATAGGTGCTGATGCAGTTGCTTCGCCTCAACCCCAAGTTTGCCTTTTTGTTGAATGAGTTTAAGGTAATCGAGACGATACTGCTCTAGACCGGTTAACTTCTGTTGATTGTCCTGTCGGTTTTTGACAGCAAACTGATAATTTTGCGCCAGCTTCTGTTCTTTTTTGATTTCGATATCAGCAACCATTTGTAACTGCTTTAAATTACTCATGGTGATTGCTCATGCTGCTTGTGCATTGGTGTTGCTATTCACGTGAGTATTCGCGTTATCATTTGCGTGATTATTCTCCTTGCTATTCATTCTCGATACTACCTAGGCTGCTGGGCTTTTTGCCCATGTGCTGACGCTGCGTTTAGGCCGTTGTTTAATGTTCCCATTGACTCCACACACTGTTCAAATGAAATCACTTGTCCCATCGTTTGCTGTAAAAATGCATTGATGGCAGGTTCAGCCGCTATCGATAAATCAATTCTATTGTCTGTGCCACGTGCATAGGCACCAATACTGATGAGATCTTTATTCTGCTGGTAGGTTGAATAGACTTGTTTAATATTACGTGCTTGAAGCACGTGCTCTTCATTCACAACCTGCGGCATCACGCGGCTGATTGATGATTCAATATCAATGGCTGGATAATGACCCGACTCAGCTAAACGACGCGAAAGTACAATGTGACCATCTAAAATTGCGCGCGCTGAATCAGCGATTGGATCTTGTAAATCGTCGCCCTCGGTCAATACCGTATAGAAAGCGGTAATAGAACCCTGTTGTTCTGTGCCGTTACCCGCTCGTTCAACCAAAGCTGGAAGTTTCGCGAACACTGAAGGCGGATATCCTTTGGTAGCTGGTGGCTCTCCAATAGCTAGCGCGATCTCTCTCTGCGCCATTGCGTACCGAGTTAATGAATCAACCAACAGTAATACGTCTTTCCCTTGATCTCTAAAATATTCAGCAATAGTCACTGCCGCTTCACAACCTTTTAGGCGCATTAGCGGCGAAGTATCTGCAGGTGCAGCAACAACAACTGCCTTCTCCCGCTCTTCCGTCGTCAAAATATCTTGAATAAACTCTTTTACTTCACGGCCACGTTCACCAATCAGCCCAACTACGACAACATCAGCCGTAGTGCCACGCGTCATCATGCCCATCAATACACTTTTGCCCACACCACTGCCTGCAAATAAGCCCATTCGCTGGCCTTTACCCACAGTTAACACGGTATTAATAGCTCGCACACCGACATCAAGCGGTTGGTTAACAGGTTTGCGCGTTAAAGGATTCATCGGAGGGGGAGTTAATGATGCTGTTTGCTTACATTTTATCGGGCCTTTGCCATCGAGGGGCTCACCATTAGCATCAATGACCCGACCTAATAGTTCTTCGCCAACGGCAAAGCCATTTTCATGTGACAAAGGCTGAACACGCGAACCAGGAACAATGCCCTTAACTGATTCAGTTGGCATCAAATAGGTAACATCGCCGGAAAACCCAACCACTTCAGCTTCAATTTGTCCTCGGCTTGTTTGTACTAAACATCGTCCACCCACGGGAACTTGGCAACCAACCGCTTCTAAGGTCAAACCCACACCTCTAATCAGTTTACCGGAAGAAATAGCCACCGCTTTTGGAACTTGTTCTTGCAATTGCTTTATTTTATCAGCTATTGCGAGGGTCATGAGACAATCCTTGGGCGTTAAGAAATTGAGTAAATACGTCTGTCGTTCTGCGCTCAATTGACATATCAACCGCATTGTTTTGCGTACTGAGCTCACACCCACCGCGTTCAATAACTGGATTCTCTATCAGCTTCCAATTATTTTCAGCAATGACGTCATCACCAAAATGTCCTTTAACCATCGCCACATCAACTGGGTGCATTTGAAATTGATACTGACTTTCTTGGATCGGGAGCACTTTGATACCTTCGCTTATTGCGCTTAGCAGCACGTCATTTTGTATAGTAACCTCTACATTAATAACAGCTTTTGCTAATTTAACGGCAAGGATAACAAGTTCTTTCTCAAGCTCTTGATTTACTTGTGTCAAAGGATTGACGGTTTGATCGATAATGGATTGCCAACTTCTTGCTAGCTCGTCCATTTGTGCTTGACCTGCCAGCATACCGTCAGCAAGCCCTTGCTCCTTGCCCTCGCTGCCGCCCTTTTCCAGTCCTTCTTGTTTGCCTTCCGCAAAGCCGGTGTCGAAGCCTTCCTGCTTGCCTAGGGCAAAACCTTCTTCGTAAGCCGCTGCTCGGATTGCTTCGATGTCTTGAGCAGTCAACGGTTTAATTTCTTCTTCTACTTCTGGCGGTTCATACTTCCACGTGCGGGCTTTGTTAAAAGCATTTGTGCTGGTACTTTGCTGGTCAGCATTGACGCTGGGTAAATCCCACGCTTTGGCGTCATTAAACGACTCATTCGAGCTCACTTTTATTGACTGTGTTTGTGGCTTACTACTTGAAATACTCATTAGACGAATTCTTCACCGCCACCACCACCTAGCATCACTTCACCAGCATCTGCTAGTCGACGTGCTATGGATAGAATTTCTTTCTGTGCTGCTTCAACTTCACTCAAGCGCACAGGTCCCATTGCCTCTAAGTCATCAAGCAACATTTCTGCGGCGCGTTTAGACATATTACCAGTAATCTTGTTACGCAGATCTTCATCAGCACCTTTAATTGCTTTCATTAAGCTTTCTTGTTGAGTTTCACGCAGTATTGCTTGAATACCTCTATCGTCAACATCAATCAGATTATCGAATACAAACATAAGATCTTGAATTTGCTGACTCATCTCTTCATCAGTTTCACGGATTGCATCCATCAACTGACCTTCGATGTTAGTATCGAGATAATTCATGATGTTTGCGGCAGATTTCAATCCGCCCATCTTCGCCGCTTGTGCTCCTGCTTGACCAGCAAACTGTTTCTCCATAATTTCGTTGAGTTCTTGCAGTGCAGCAGGCTGCACTTCTTCAAGGTTAGCAACACGCATCAACAAGTCCAAGCGCACTTTTTCAGGAAACTGTGCCAAAATTTCGGCTGATTGCTCTGGCTCGAGATAAGACATAACAATCGTTTGAATTTGCGGGTGTTCGTTACGAATAATTGTCGCTACTTGCTTGGAATCCATCCATTTCAGTGATTCTAGGCCTTTGGCACCGCTGCCTGTGAGTATTTGGTCAAGTAGATGAGCAGCCTTGTCTTCACCTAGTGCCGAAGTTAATGCTCTGCGCACAAAATCTTGGCTTTTGAAGCCAATGGTCGAGTAATTTTGGATTTCGTCTATGAAATGCGTATGCACGGATGTAATTTTATCCTGTGTCATATCATCCATAGCGGCCATTGCAGCACCCAATATTTGTACTTGTTTGGGCTCCAAGAATTTTAAAATTTGTGCGGCATCGTCTTCCGATAGACTCAATAACAAAATCGAGGCTTTTTCTACGCCCTCTAATTTATTGACGTCGTACTTTGGTATTTCTTCTTTTGTAACAACGGCTTCAGCCATAAACTTTACTCCTTATTCGTCCTGTAATAACCAACCACGAACCACTTGTGCTGATAATTCAGGTTCATTGGCAACCAGAGCACGAACCGCTTTTAACACATCTTCGTCTTTGCGTAAATTAGGTAACATTAATGAACCATCGGCTGCAAACCCAACTTGCGATTCATCAAATTCATCATTTAGTATGCTTAAAGGATCGTCACCTAAATCTAAATCTGATTCATCAAACTCATTCTCCGCAATGTTATTCTCTGGAAAAATGAGCTTCATCAACATAGGACGAACTACAAAGAAAATGAGTATAATAATCACCAGTGCGCCCAACACTAACTTGAGTATAGGCATAAAACGTTCTTGTTCCCAGAGCGGTGTTTCTTTAATTTCGCCCATATCGATTCTGTTAAACGGAATACTGACTACTTCTAATGAATCTCCGCGAGTCACGTCAAAACCAATGCCTCCTTGCAGCAAGCGACGAATATTGAGTACTTGCTCTTGGCTCATTGGCACACTTGATATGGTGCCATCGGCTGCCGTGACAGATGAGTGGTCAACAGCGACTGATACGCTCAAGCGACGGATGATGCCGGTTTGCTGCTTTGTATGGCTGATAGTGGTATCTAATTCGTAATTTCGAGTTTGTTCCTTACTGTTGCTGCCTGGAAGCGGAGAGGAATTACCACCCCCTACTGCATTTTCAGGGATGCTGGCGTCCATTGGTGGTTGATTTGATAATGCACCAGGAATACCAGCGATAACATTGCCCACATTACTTTGTTCGGAAATCATTTCGCTTCGAACGGCAGGAAGATCAGGATTGTAGCGACGTTGAGTTTGTTCGGTTGCTGTAAAGTCCATAGTGACATCAGCTTGCGCAGTGTAGTTTCCAAGCCCTAAAACGGGAATTAAGATGGAGTCAATTTTTTCCATATATTCCGCTTCACGTCTTTTTTCTAACTCGTATTCTTTGCGTGCAGCTGAAGCACCAGCGTCTTGTGAACCGGAATTAAGTAGGCGACCATTGTTATCGGTCACCGTTACTCTGCTAGGCTCCATGCCTTGCACTGCTGAAGCTACGATATCAACAATAGAATTTACTTCTTCAGCTGTAACAACATTGCCTCGACTAGCCGTTACCACCACGGTCGCACTGCCTTTTTTCTCTCTACGAGCAAAAACATTCTCTTTCGGTAAAGCCAGCAAAACCCGTGCTTTACCTATACCGTTCATATCTTCAATTGTGCGCGCAATTTGCTGTTCGCGAGCATGTTTTAATCGCTCCATTTCTACTCGCTGGCTAACCCCAAATCCCATATCTTGCATAATAATATCGGTGCCTTGCGAGGCTTCATTGCTAATTCCTTGACGCGCCATCCCAAATTTAGCGTCATTGAATCGTTCTTCAACGACGTAAACTGTATTACCTTCAAGTTTGTACTCAATTTCGCTTTGATCAAGAAAGTCCAAAGTTTCAATGAGTTCTTGAGTCGGCATTTGTGCCAAAGGGCGATACGTCGGCTCTTTTGACCAAAGGAAAACGAAAATAGCAATAACGATACAAATAACCAAAGTGACTACTAAGGTGATTTGACGCACCATTTCAGTCGTACCTAACTGGTCCATGAGCGTCGACTTGCTATCAGCCGCATCATCCATACCGTCTAGACTGTTGGAGAGTGTTAGTTCAGTGCTTGCTGCTTCAGCCACGAGTTACTTCCTTAAACTGGCATGTTCATTATAGTTTTATAGGCTTCAAGTACTTTGTTACGCACTTGCATCGTTGCTTCAAAAGCAATACCTGACTTCTCTTTTGCAATCATCACGTCGGCTAAGCTTAAATTTGTATCGCCCATATCAAATGCTGTTTGCATCTCGCGCGATTCTTTTTGTAAGCCATTAACATTATTAAGCGCTTGACTAAGCATGTCAGAAAATTGGCTTGCGGATGTATTGCCTTGAATTCCCGGCACATCCATTTTGAGTGGCTTAATATCGCCAACCATTGCTTGCATTTCCTGGTAAATAGCATTCGCTTTGATGTCCATTACACAACCTCTAGTGTCATAATTTTGAATAAATTACTTTGTCTACAGTTGATTTTGCAAATACAGTGCCAGTTTATTTATTTCAATAATTTCAATTACTTAATTTTTCATTGGCGTGTGTGGTTTTTAGGTGACAAAAAAATGCCGCTAAAGGTTAGCGGCTAATAGGGATGGACAGTCTGTCTGCAGTGCTCACTAATGAGCATGTTCGAAAACGGCTTAGTTGGGAACTTCGATGCCAGACTCACGCATGCGAGCTAGTTTATAACGCAGCGTTCTAGGGCTTATTCCAAGCTTTTCAGCAACGTCTTTGCGCTTGCCATTAAACACTTGCAGCGCGTCCAAAATGATCTGATGTTCTTGGAATCGTAGTTCCGATCCTAATAAACTCTTATCGACAGCATCCTCTGGTTCTAAGGTATGATTTGCCATATCAGGGGATGAAGAAGTAAACATAGTCGAGGTTGTTCTTTCAACATTATGTGTAGCTTCAATCATTAAGTCTTCATTACCAATTTTGCCATTTTCAGTTAAAATCAACGCACGCTGGATCACATTTTCTAGCTCTCTGACGTTACCAGGCCAAGTGTGCTGCATCAGTTTATGCTGCGCAGCCATTGTAATATCTGGAACGGGAATGCCTTGTGCAGCCGCGTGGCGCTGGACCATATGTTTGGCTAAAGGGATAATATCGCCAATGCGTTGTGCAAGTGGTTGCCAAGTAATGGGAAAAACATTGAGTCGATAATATAAATCTTCTCTAAATTTACCATCATCAACGGCTAATTTTAAATCTCGGTTACTGGTTGCAATTACCCTAACATTTAACGAAATGGTTTTACGACCACCGAGTCTCTCTACTTCTCTCTCTTGCAATACGCGCAGAATTTTTGCTTGTAACGCTAAATCCATTTCAGTAATTTCATCTAGTAATAAAGTGCCACCCTGGGCTTGTTCAAATTTACCTGGACAAGCTTGTACGGCTCCAGTGAAAGCGCCTTTTTCGTAGCCAAACAAAGTGGCCTCCAGCATATTTTCAGGAATCGCCGCACAGTTAATTGCAACGAAAACAGACTGACTTCGAGCGCTTTGGTCATGAATATAACGCGATAACACTTCTTTACCTGAACCACTTGGACCAAGAACCATAACAGTTGCTTCTGATTTAGCGACTTTTCTGGCTAACTCAAGCATACGAATACTAGAAGGGTCTGCAACAATCGGCGTTTTTGACTCCACTTTTTGCGCAGGCGCATAACGCCCGACTAAGTTGAGCAATACTTCTGGTGCAAAAGGTTTTGACAAATAGTCCGTCGCGCCATCGCGCATTGCTTGAATGGCATCATCTATGTTCGCAAATGCCGTCATCAGTAAAACGGGGAGTTTAGGATATTTAGCTTTCACACTCTTAAGTAATGATAATCCGCTCATTGCGCCCATCTGAATATCGCTAACAACCAAATCAAACTGATTATTGTCGGCAAGCTTTAGCATTGCGTTTTCAGCACAATCAACCGGAGTCACTTGATAACCACCCAATAGTAGGGTGTCAACTAAAGCTTCTCTTAGCCCATGATCGTCTTCGACTATTAGTATTTTGGTTTTGCTCATATTGCTACTCCTTGATGAACGTCATTTGAGTATATTTGGAATTCATTTTTAGTCAGAATGCAGGGAAGTAATAGGGTAAAACAAGCGCCCTTACCCTCTTTATTATTGGCGGCTTTTACAAAGCCATGATGGGATTTCGCTACCGACTTAACAACCGCTAATCCCAAACCAGTGCCCTGTGTTTTTGTGGTAAAAAACGGCTCGAAGATACTGTCCATTTGATGCTCTGACAAACCACAGCCTTGATCCTTGATTTGAATACTTATATATGGCGCACCACTCTCCTCTACAATATCGGTAACAACTTCAATTACGTCACCTTCTTGTGACACTTCAATGGCATTGTGAAGTAAATTACTGATAGCGCCGGTCAGTGCAGTTTCATTTCCCATTAATTGGTGCAAAGACGCCTTTTCGTCGAGTTTTAATTGAATATTCTTGGTCACCAACAAAGCATCAACCGCTTCAGCACCATTAAGCATAACTTGCGATACGGTCAGTGGTGCGACAATTTGCTGCTCACCACTTTTTGCAAACAGAAGCATGTCATTAACCTGGCTTTCTAGATCTTTCAGACGATTCTGCAGATTTGTCGTAAAGCGGTCCGCCATAGGATGTTTTAAATTCAGTGAACGCAGATTAGCGGCATAAAGCATCGCAGAGGAGAGTGGTGTTCTGACTTGGTGCGCCAAAGATGCAACCATTTTGCCTAAGGAAGATAAACGCTGTAAATGGCTGATGCGGCTCTGCAACTCGCGAGTTTCAGTAAGGTCGGTGAGTACAATAAGTTGACCTTTTTCTTCCACTAAAGGCGTAATTGAAATTTTTACTTTGCGCCCGTCACGCAAGGAAACTTCATGTCCATCGTCTGCTTGGGGTTTGAATGAACGCAAGATAATCTCGCGCCACAGCTCTTTTTCTAATGGTTCACCGAGCAATTCAACCGCCTGCTGATTAGCTTGTTTAATGCGACCTTTTTGATCGAGAACGATAACGCCTGCTGGCATAACCTCTAGCAAATGATTGAGTCGTTTCGCTTTGTTATTAAGTTCTTCAACGGTATCGTCGCTTTGCACCATTTGAGGTTGTGCAATTGCTTCTGCACCAACACTGACAACAGATACCGGTTTGTCCAAACTGACAGGCTTAAAAACAGTATTTAGGCGAGTACCGAATGACAATTGATCTTTTGAATCAATGACGAAAAAATTACTGGTTAACTGCGACATAACCCTATGATTACCTCAACGACTGGATGTACTGAGATAATGCAGGAGCCATGCCAAATGTTATCCATCTGATTTTCATGGCTTTTTATGTTTTATAGCAGCTTAATCACTGTCAATAAAATGACTAGGGTAATAAATATGGAAGTGTTATTGACGGCTTATTTCGTATTTACGCATTTTTTCAACTAGGGTTGTTCTGCGCATACCCAGTTGATCAGCGGCTCTTGCGACAATCCATTCCTGCTGTTCCAATGCTTGCGATATCAGATTAATCTCAAGGTCTGATAAGTATTCCTTTAAATTTACACCATCGGATGGCAGTGCAGTGTTTAGCACACCTATCTGACTCGCTTCTGCTCTATCATCTACTTGAGCTATGAAAAGCTCGTTGAGCGCTTCGCGCTCTTGTTGTGCTTCAGTTAACACACTTGGCGCTTGTTGCGTATCACCATATTGATACTTGACGGGTAATTCGCTTATACCAATTAATTTTTTTGGATATAGGATTGCTAAGCGTTCAACTAAATTTGATAGCTCTCTGACGTTACCAGGCCATGCATGTGACATTAACGAACGCATTGCGTCATCATTAAACTTAACGATAGTTTCATTGTTGTTTTCCAAACGAAGAGAAAGTTCCTGCAATAGCAAAGGAATATCTGCGGCACGTTCACGCAGCGCTGGACTCTCTATAGGAAAAACATTAATGCGATAATACAGATCTTCTCTAAACGTATTTTCGCTTATCATCTCTTCAAGATTACGATGCGTTGCCGCAACAATACGCACATCACACTTAAGGGTTTTTGTACCACCCACTCTTTCGAAAATGCGCTCTTGCAGCACGCGAAGTAACTTTACTTGCATTTGCAAAGGCATGTCACCAATTTCATCTAAAAAGAGTGTGCCTCCTTCTGCTAATTCGAAACGTCCTTTACGAGAGCCTATCGCGCCAGTAAAAGCCCCTTTTTCGTGCCCAAACAATTCACTTTCTAATAGTTCACCGGGGATTGCACCACAGTTTACTGGGATAAACGGGCCTTTTTGGCGATTCGATATATAGTGAATGTTACGCGCAATAACCTCTTTACCCGTGCCAGACTCACCGAGTATTAGCACGTTGGCTTCTGAAGGAGCAACTTGCTCTATCAGAGATCGTACCTCTTTGATACCGTCGCTATTGCCGACTAAACTCCTAAATAGACGTGTTTTACCAGTGCTTGTGGCAAGAGAAGGGGTATTCAGGCGATGGAAATCTTCGCACTTGTTTAACAATTCAACCAGAATTGGCTGCGTGATTGGTTCAAATAATGAGCCCATCATGTTTTTGTAATGTATTTCACTGCTTAATTGAAAACCAATATTAACAAAAGGAATGGCAGGAAATTTTTCAATGACGTCTTCCGTTAACTCAGGAACTTCGCCATCAATGAGAATAGCAACCAAGTCATTTTTATTCTCAATAGTCTTAATGCAGTGACTATAATCGCTATGGCTACAAGCCTCACCCATAAAAGTCAGTATTACATTCAGATTATTTTTACGAACTTCATTGTCGCTGATAATCAGAATTTCCTTCATTGCTACCTCAGTTGAATTTCTTTCTTAGTCAGTGTACGGGGTGTAGATCAATCTTTAACGTCTACTCATGGTGATACATGTTATCTTATAACTAAAGGAATGCCATCAAAAAAAGCGGCTAAGCCGCTTTTTTATGTTGATATATCAATAGAAACTTAATCATCGAGTGCAGGAATTTGGCAAAGTCGCTTATCAACTTTCTCTATGCTTAGCCTAATAACGCTAAAACTTGTCCTTGCTGTTGATTGGCTTGCGCCTGCACACTCAAGGAAGCCTGACCTTGAACCTGAGCGGCTGCCATATCGCTAGTTGCTTGGGCATAGTCGAGGTCCTGAATGCGACTTCTAGCCGATTGAGCATTAATACTCGATTCAGTCAAAACACGAGCTGCACTGGCAAACTGATTTTGCGCTGCGCCAAGGTCACCACGAAAGCCACCAATGGTTTCTAAAGAGGCGTCAGCAATATCAAGGGCTTGTTGGCGTGATTCTGCATTGGTAACATCAATACTGAGTAAATCACTAATAGAATTACTCACATTATTGGTTTCAACGTCGATATTATTACCTGAGGAACTGCTAATCAGAAAGCTAATATCTTGGCCACCAGACAACAGTGGCTTACCTGCAAAATCGGTTTGCTCAACCGTTAAATTAATGTTCTCTTGTAATGCACTGATTTCACTTTGCAGCGCTTGACGGTCAGCATCATTCAGCGCGCCGTTACCAGCCTGCACAGTCAGCTCTCGTATGCGATTAGCGTCATCAGTAATGTTAGCTAAGCCAGATTCCGCAACCTGAGTAAGCGATATACCATCATAAGCATTAGATATTGCTTGACGGCTTCCTTCTGCTTGTGACGTTAAGCGATCAATTATTAGCTGTGCAGCTGGGCCATCTGTTGCACTATTAACTTGTTTACCCGACGCTAACTTTTCCATTAAGTTAGACTGTTTCTGCTGAACTTGCTGCAACAAGCTACCGGTAGAATTGTTATCAAACTTTATCATGACTGCCTCCATTACTGCTTATTAAGAGCATTAAGCTCGTTTTATCTCTTCCTCTCAGTGAGAGATAAGAACGACAGATAGTCATCAACGTTGTCGACGACTACCATATACCTCAAATATACCACCCCGTATCAGTTTATCGGCAACAAATTAGTCATCTTTAGTTTTTTTTCAATTTTATTACATTAAAGATTAATGAATACTGAATGGATTGTTTGTTATAAAGACGTTTTATTTGCATAAAAAAATGAGTGTAAGAAGAGCGCCTACAAGCGCTCCTTCGAGCAAGCGACTCAAACTTATCTTAACCCCCTTGCCTCTTTTTGCACGTCTCAAAAATACACAGGTTTAATAGACGCTGATATTATTCGTTTAAGCTGTGAATTTTAGCTTGATAGCGTCTTTCATCATCCGTCACATAGGCAAGCTCTTTTGCCTTTTGTAATGCGCTCCTAGCTGCTTTGAAGCGGTTTTGTTTTACATAAAGCTTGGCTAAGTTATACAAAGGTTCATGCAAATATGGACCATAATTGCTGCTTTTTAACAAGTAGCTTTCCGCCAGCTTGTATTCGCCCTTTTCAAACTGAGCAATGCCACGAGATAGCCAAGTATAGGGATTATCATCAATAATGTGCTGAATCTTGCTTCTTAGCAGTGCTGCACGTTTTGTATCTCCAGCGTTCACTAGCATTGTGGCAAAATTGTCAATGGCAGAAAATGACACTAGATTATTTTTATCCATGAAATCGTAAACGAGATAGGCATATTCTGAATGTCCTTTTCGATTGTATAGAATAGCCATTAAGTTAAGCGTTTCCGGATACAGTGGATCAATCGTATTTGCCTGTAAAGCATATGAAAAAGCAAGGTCTATGTGACCAGCAATAACGGCTTCACTTGCCCGGTTATTCCAATACATGACCATCAGTTCATCTGACGAGACGACTTTCGAAATAAAGGAGTCTTTAGTTCTAAAGTAGTCAATAGTAATCGCATTGCTTAACCAATAATCGCCTGTTGTTTGCGGAATATCCATTATAGTTAAGTTGACATGTGTAGAAACCAGTTGAACATTTTCATACTCTTGATACGTAGGCGCACTATTGATCCTATTATATTGAAATCGTAAACCGGCTTCTTTTACAAAGGCCGTTGACAAAATTGCTAATGACAAACAGTTACCGGTCCTTTGTTCAAATGCATCCCTTGCAGTGAGCGTGTCGCCTTGAAAATTAAATCCCGTACTAAATTCTTGTATATAGTTCGCCACCCTCACATGAGGCCGAATTGATTGATTTTGATGAGCATTAAAATAATTTAAGAAACGCATGCGTTGCGATGGAGTCAATGCAAAGATGTCTTCTGTATTGATTGCTTTTTCTTCAAATAAAGCGTGTTGAATTTCTGGAGGAGTTGGTAACTCAGTAATTACTAGCGGTTGTTTTTTTTTGCTGAGTTTGTGATAGTCATTACTGACACACGCACTTGTTAGGCCACTCAAGGCTGTTATAAGGAAGATGGTGTAAAACATTTTCATGGGTACTCTCCTGCCTAACGGCTACTCAAAGAGTAGTCAAATGTATCGCAAGAGTAAAGTAATACACAGAAAAAGCAGGTCGTTTAGACAGTAACGCCTGCCTTGTGTTCAACAATTTAAGGATATGCTCCACTGCGGTTATGCAGTTAAAGACGCCTTTCTATTTATTTTCCAAGGTTTTCATCTAAGTGCTTCAAGAGTGCGCCATAAAGCTCGAGCCTCCCCTCAGGATTTTGCACCCCATGACCACTTTTTCTGAAATTTAAGTAAGGCACATCCTGACCCGCAAGTTCCAGTTTCTCCAACATTTTTTCAGCGTTAATAACAGGTACTATGGCATCTTTTTCACCGTGTATTAGCATTACTTTCGCTTTGATTTTGTCAGCATGATTGACCGGTGAAAATTCATCTAAAATCGTTTTTTCAGTGCCCAAGACCCTATTTAAAAATGCTTCACCGCCCAACAAGCGAGTTGTAATACTCTCCGAAAAAGCATAGTTCAGGTCGTAAATACCCACATAACCAATGGTGCATTTATACAAATCCGGGGCACGTACCGTCGCCATTAATGCAGCGTAACCCCCATAACTCGCGCCATATGTGCACATGCGGTCACTGTCTATATTGAAATTACTCGTAACATAATGTGTCGCATCAATGATATCTTGTATCATCTTGCCGCCCCACTCCTTGTATCCTGCCCGTTTGAATTTACTACCATACCCCCCGCTTCCTCTAAAATTCACTTGCATAACGGCATAGCCGCGATTAGCGAGCAATTGAACCTCGTCATCAAACTCGTGATAATCTCTGAGGATAGGCCCACCGTGGATCATCACAACGAGCGGTGCTTTGTTATCTTTTTCGAGATTACTTGGCAGTGTTATATATCCATGTAATTCCACATTGTCCTGAGTAGTAAATGCGAATGGCTTAGTACTAGCCATTTGACGCGGGTCCAACCAAGAACGGTTTGCCCAAAGAAACTGCGCTTGTTTTGTTTTTGCATCAAACAAATAGTATTCGCCAGGATTAATGTCACTGTCTACGCGTACCAAAATCTTAGAACCATCTTCACTGGCACTGGCAAAGGTCGTGGTTTGCCCAACAAAAGAAGCCGCAAGAGCCTTGTGCAAATTGGCGAATGTACCTGAGTCTTTTAGGTAATGGTAACTCGCCTTTGCAGGGTATGAATGTCCAACAACTGGGGCTTGTGTAATAGGATCGACAATGTAGTTACTGATGTCAGTGGTCATACCATCAAACAGTTGAGTGTATTCACCCGTTTTCAAGTCGAGCTCAAAAATAGTATAGAGCTCTTTGTCTCCAACCGTCCCCCAAACGTAGGCTTTATCGCCAGTATTATTCATACTTGCTACAACTAAATTTTGTCGGCTTTGTTCCGACAAAGGCAACTCTTTCCACTCACTGTTAGCGTTTTCGCGATAAGCCGAATGGTAATAGGACTCTTCATTTCCCCAAGTCATAAACCTAACATCACCTTTTGGTGTTGCGAATGCATGGGCGCCGCCATGGGGAAGCACTTCTACTCTTACTTTTTTACCCGAGTAAACATTAAGTTTTGAAACAATGGTATTTTTTATGCGGTCATCATAGTAGGTGTTGCCATCTACAGACCAAGGATGCTCTATTATTAGGATATTTCGGTCATCGTCTTCAAGTATGCTAATAATTTCTGGGGTTGCATACGTTTCTTCTCTTTTACCAAGACGAGTGCCTACCGTAATTTCAGCGGCTCGATAACCGTATAAAAAATCATTGCTACTGCCATCCACGTTGATCGCAAATAATTCACCGGTTGCGCGTGGCTCGTCATAGTAAATCGAGCTTTCTTGGAACTGATATACCACCCGCTCATTACTGATCCAAACAGCGGAGTGAATCTCATCATTTTCATTTGGTCTGACGCCACCGACGATTTTCATTGTGCTGGTTTGCAAAAAGATAAGGCTCACCTTGCCATCGACACGTACTCTGGCAGAAATGTGTTTACCGTCAGGAGACATTGTCATGTTGAGGTAGTCGCCGTGCTTGACGAAACTTTCGAGCGGCAATTGTTGTGAAAAACCGAACGCGGGTAAAATGAATAAAATGATACAGAGTATTTTACGCATATTATTTCCTTAAGATAGATAACAGAAACTGTATTATTAAATGAAATTTGGCGTATATACCGAAATAGATTAACTAATGAGCATTAGTAAGCAGTTGGGTACCGAAACTCCATTTTCGATGTCTTTTTACTTTCATGTTAACTTAAATACAGCTCCACATTCAGCTGTTACCTCAGTTTTTTAGAAGCCGCAGTGATCGTTACACGTGAACGCTAAATACCACGCATTTCTTCTAAAAGCATTTGAAAGCAAAGACAAAATGATAATAGCATAATTGTAAGAGAGGTAAACTAAAGCAATTACCACTTGGCGTTAATCATACATTTTGAGACATTTCTGTTTTTCTAACTAATAGACAAAAGCTGAGATTAAAAACTGTTTGCTTCACTCGCATCAACACTACCATTAAAAATACCCTGCACACCTTCAACTAAGCTTTGCACGTCTGCTGGTTTATCTGACATATCCGTTGCATAGTCAGGCATTAAAGTGCGCGGGTCAACCATACCACTAATCATCATAACAGGGCAGTTAACCGCTGTTGCCAGCCATTGTGGCGCTGATGGAACAGAAATGAGTAAATCACTGGATTTTAACATAGCCAAGGTTTGGCGAATCGATTGACTGCCGTCAAATTTTGACCAAACCTCAAAGCCTGCACCTTCAAGTGCATCATGCAATTGAGTACTTAACGGGTAGCTGCTATCTGCCAAGCTTGATTCAGTTGCTAACGCAATCACCTTCTTGCTTTTGCCTTTTTTAGCTAGTTGTTTATCCTGTGCAATGTCTATTTGCAGTTTTAAATCAATATCTTGCCATCCACAGCACGTTCGCAGGTAAAACTCAGGATAGCCGCGCTCTGGTAAATATTCAGATTCCCACCAGGTAGTATGCCATCGCATCATACTAAACCAGGTACTCTGTAAGTAATGATTAGGGTCATTCACAAAAGTGGGTTGGAGTGTTTGATTTTGAAATTTATCAATTAAGTCAGCAATGGACATACCAATATAATTGCCTTCAACAGGCTCTCCAGCGTCTTTTAAGAAACGCGATAAAAAGTTGGGCATGAACCATGTGTCAAGATTAATTATTTTGCTATACGCTTCTTCGATAATTATTTCTGCAAGACCTAAAAACACTTCCATCGCCTTGAGTATCTCTTCTGGCCACTCACCTTTTTGTAAGCCAAAGGTTTTTATTTGCGGCTCAGCTAACGCCATCACCTCCAAACCTTCGGCGTAGGTTAGAAAATGGATGTCGGCATTAGGATATTTACGTTTAAGATATCTAACGCTTGGAACCCCAATACAGGTAACATCACCGAGGTCGAGCATACGGATAAGCAGTATTTTTTCTTTAGGGGGGTTGGTCTCAGTAGTTACAATCATGCCAATATCTCGGTCAAAGCATCAACCACCATTTGTTGTTGCTGTTGCGTAATGCTCGGATACAGGGGAAGCGTAATAGCGCGTTCATAATAACGTTCAGAACACGGAAAGTCACCGTACTTAAACCCTAACTGATGGTAGTAAGGGTGCAGATGAATAGGAATGTAATGAACATTTACACCAATGCCTTTCTCCACTAACTTTTCAAAAACAGTCTTTCTTGTTTGCCCCCGATCAGCAACCGTGTCTTGTATTTTTAGTTCAACGACAAAAATATGCCAAGCACTTTGATCATGGATAGTTGTTTGCTGAGGCAAAATAAGCGGTAAGTTGGCCAGTGCCTGACAATAGAAATTGGCTTTTTGTTGCCTTGCTATTACAAAGGCATCTAACTTTTTTAGCTGTGATATACCCAGTGCTGCCTGCATATCGCTCAATCTATAATTATAGCCTAAGGCTAATTGCTGATAGTACCAATTACCAGCTAAAGATGTTGCCGCGGCCTCAGTGTCAAACAAATCATGATCGCGAGTGATACCATGTTTTGCAAACAAAACCACTTTTTGCGCAAGCGCTTTATTATTAGTCAACACAGCCCCACCTTCCGCGGTGGTGATGGATTTTACTGGGTGGAAGCTCAACACGGTCATATCAGAGTATTCACAACAACCTACCTTGCGCCCATTGTACATACCACCTAGGGCATGCGCCGCATCTTCAATTAACACAATATCAAGACCAACGAGTAAACTCGAAATGGCTTGCATATCACAACTAAAACCGGCGAAATGCACAACAACGATAGCTTTAGGTAACTGGTTTGTTTGTTTTGCCAGTATTAGCTTTGCGTCTAATTTTGCAATATCGATGTTACGAGTTTGCTCGTCCATGTCGACAAAATCGACCTGTGCAGAACAATATAGAGCGCAATTTGCAGAAGCGACGAATGAATTAGGTGTAGTCCACACAATATCCCCTTGCGTCACACCCGAGGCTAAACAGGCAACATGCAAGCCAGAGGTCGCGCTATTTACTGCTGTGCAAAATTGCGCACCCGTATAATCACAAAGGGCTTGTTCAAACTCAGGCACTTTACTCCCTTGAGTTAAAAAGTGGTTTTCCAGCACATCGACTACAGCGTCGATATCATCTCCCCTAATTTCGTGTTTACCATAGGGGATCATAACGCTTGCTTGTCCATCTCTTTTAAGTCATCTACACTGAGAAAATGTGGATTGGTGCCAGAATGATATTCGAATTTATCAGATACTTTAGTACCTTTTTCTCCTAATTTATTGATGAAGTAGTCGATTGTGTTATCGAAAAATTTGATTGAAGGCGTAATGACGAAATGATCATCAAATTCTAAAGAATGATGCGCCATTTCTTCCGGCACCATTATTTCATGTAATTTTTCGCCAGGTCGAATCCCAACCAGTTCAAAATCTCTCGCACCACTCATTGCTTCTACTAGATCTAAAATGCGTACAGAAGGTATTTTAGGCACAAAAATTTCCCCGCCCTGCATCCGTTTAAAGTTGGTGAGGACAAATTTCACGCCTTCATCTAATGTAATCCAAAAGCGGGTCATTTCTTGATGCGTTACGGGCAAAGTTGTTTTGCCCTGTGCTAATAAGTTACGATAAAACGGTACTACTGAGCCTCTTGATGCCACCACGTTGCCGTATCTTACCACCGCAAATCGCGGACCATCTGCACCCGCTATGTTATTCGCAGCGACAAACAATTTGTCAGATGCTAGCTTCGTTGCACCATACAAATTAACCGGATTAGCCGCTTTATCAGTGGACAAAGCAATTACGCGCCGTACCTTTGCTTCAATACACGCTTCAATGACGTTCTGGGCTCCGTTGATATTGGTTTTAATACATTCGTTGGGATTGTACTCTGCTGCCGGAACTTGCTTTAAGGCAGCAGCATGAATAACGTAGTCGACACCGCGCATAGCGGTAAGCAAACGACTAGCATCTCTCACATCGCCAATAAAATAACGCATACAAGAGTCAGAAAATAGTTGCTGCATTTCAAATTGCTTGAGTTCATCTCGACTGTAAATGATCACTTTTTTAGGTGTGTAGCTCCCTAAAATATGCGATACAAAACGATGCCCAAAAGATCCCGTTCCGCCTGTTATTAATATTGTTTTGTTATCAAACATTATTTTTTGCCTTAATATAGACATCAATATTAGCGTCTACAACGCTTTGTTTTTGCCAGGTTTGGAATACTTCTAACGCGTTAAACTGCCTATTAATTCTGAGACCACGAGAATGAACAAAATCACAGACTGTACCATTAACAGGCGCCTTTGGTTTATTTCGTGGTACCCCAATGTATGTCTTATAGTCTATGAAAGACTGCACAAAGATCCGCGCTACAATGTTTTCTTCAATATATTGATGCGCCTCAGATTTATCTTCTAATGAAAGCTTATTAGAAGATTTAGAGAAAGTTCGCTTATCACTGACACCCTCATTAGATACGCATTCAGAATCTACACGTTCATTTTGTAAACCCAATTGCTCATCAGCTTTCGTAATTTCCATTGCCGCATTGTTTTGACAAGCATTTTTCAAGCCAACATCAGAAAACTCAAGCTTTTCTATAAAAATAGAGTAGTCATTCGTATCGTTCAGATGATTTATTGCTGATTCTAGCTGCAAACTTAGTGGTGAAAAAGGAATCCTTCCTTGTTTATAATCAGCCGAACAGCTTAACTCCAATACGGTTGGTAAAACCTGAAATGAAACCACTAAGCGCTCATAAGTAGCAACTTGCTCAAACCATGTGGATTCGTAATCTCCCATTAAACACACTAAAACATTACCAGCGTAATTATGCACGTGTGCATGTTTATCTCGTTCCTCAAAATGTGGTTTTAAGTTTTGCCAATCCAGCTTATTTTGAACGCAGTATATAGCTGATTGTCCCTTTATTATTAATTCATTTGGAGACTTCGAACGAATCTTTGTACTCACGGCATTTGGCTCTATGTTTTGAAGCGTATTAAGCGAATATTCGAGCGGATAAATAGTAGCGAGCGCAGATAAGCATTCGCTGACTAATTCCGTCATCTGTGGCTCAAAAGTATTCACCGATATTTGGCGTGTATCTTGTTTAGCGAAAAATAATCTTTCGCGTTTCAAGGTAAAAGCAGAAGACGTATCATACAATTGGTTAGTATTTTGTAGTAACAATTGGACGTCGTTGAGTGTATCAATCCAAAGTGAAATAGTTTGCCGTGCTACGTCTACGGAAATATTGATATCCTGATGCATCGCTGCTTTACTCAGCACGGAATTAACGTAATTCATAGTCCCATACAAATAATAGAAAAACAGCGAGTTACCTTGTTGATAAGAATTAAATAAAAACTGTTTTTGCTTTTCAATAAGACTAAATACTTCGTCTTGATCGGTAATTGTCGTCTCTAAGATATTTTGTAACTCGCTGATTTCAGCCAGTACTATCTGGCTATCATATTTACTTTCGAATTCTTTAATGAAGGTATCTGAAGGCAGAGCACAAAAACACGACTCAAGGCCTTGTAAAGCATCTTGCTTTTGTTCATGCGTACTCATCAATAAAATATTATCGATGTTGAGTGCAGCTGCTCCTTCTATTCGAGCACCATCGCTGGTGTTATAGCAATCGACTTTGTGCGCTACTAAGGCTTGTTCTATTATAGTTTTAGCCAATTTAAACTCATATTTCGTATTCACCACAGAACGGAAATTACCCGGTACTAGAAGCCCCGTATTGTTCCCATCAGTATACTTGGATAGCTCTTTACCTTGCTGATTATAATAGCCGGATTGCGACGAATGATGTTTTTCGTTATCGATAAACCCCATATCAACACCAAACAAATAAAGCTGATTAAACCCCAGTTTCAAAAACAAATTAATGGCAAAATTACTGACTGTGGGAAACGAAAACTCGAGTAACTCAGCCTTATCTTCACCGATAACATTAAGGGCTGACACCGTAGCAGATTCCCCCGCTTTAAATGCAAATTTAACGTCTTTATATAAATTACACGTATCTGGGTGGATGCCATTGCAACTTAGCAAGGTGATCTTTTTAAGGTATTCAAGGTCGTCTATTAGACATGCCCAATCATAAGTTACACGGTTAAGCTCAATTTCAGCATGAAAGTCAGGAATGATGTTATTACGCTGCAGTACCTGCAATGATGTACCGCAGGAAACAACAATAGCTCGCTTTTGTAAGTCACGAATGGTTTCAATGCTATAATCTAACGAAGGCCCGTTACCTACAAAAATAATCGGTAACTCTCGTTGTTGTGCCCTGAGATATTGACTAGGTTTCGCTCGCAGAAACGGAATGCTCTTTCGTAACGCTTCTTTAGTATGCTCAATGGCAAAACATGCGTGATCAAAATACTCACCCATTGCTACAACTATCTGTAACTCTTCTCGTAACTGCACAATGGATGCATTTAAAGACGCATTGTAATATCCCTCACAAAAAAAAGTTTGGCCAAGAACATAAGGGCCAATATTGTAAAACTGCCGCACTAGGTCACGAAATAAGTTCGTACCATCATCACCGATATTAATATATAAATTAGCGCCCGAGTCATTTACTTTATTCAGTATGCCAACCCAATCTATAGCAAACAAAGAAGCATAGAAAAAATCTCTGTTGGGCTCGCAAATAAACAGTTTTTCAACTTCTTTGTGTTCAAACAAACTTTCTAGCTGATAGCCGGCACCTAAGCCAAAAAGGATCAGAGATTTAATGGTATCAGGCAAACAGCAAGCTTCATCTTCTGCTTTTTTAAGCAATTTTTCGGTTTTCTTGACCAACCTATAATGATAGTAATGTTTTAACTTTTCACCCTCATAGCCTAGAATGAGTCCGTCTTTATTTGGAAATTGTTCAAACGTTTTGTATTGATTATAGCCTTCATCAGCAGGATCGTTTCCATACCAGCAAGCACCATTATCACGGTTAAATAAATTTATCTGATTGAGTTGATTTTCGACCACAGCCCACGTTTGTGGTTCGTAGTTTGCAAACTCTTCATGAATATTAGGATAAAACGTTAAAAATGCACTTAAGTTAGCTTGAAAGCGCGACTGTGCCTTAGATACTACAGATAATGAATGAATATTTGGGCTATTCAGCCACGGCGGCGTGTAATGCGTAAATTTATCTTTAATAAAGAATGGCGCACGTGAAGCTTTCATGTCCTGCCAAGTTTTAGTGCGAAATGCATGTATCACAGCGTCAAAGGTTGGCAGATAATAATGTTGAAATACCATTACATCCTTAATCTCGAAATGTGCCGATAATTCACATAAGTCTTGGATAACACTTGCGCCGTTCATTCCTAACTGAAAGTACAAACTGGTGTTACTTTGCGCGACCTTATTCAACACACTTTGCCAATCCTTCACCAAACATGAAGTTTTAAAGTACTGTTTTTCGGGCTCGTAAATAATAATGTGTTTCGCTGAGTAGTGCTCAATTAACCAATCAATCTGGTGACCCAAACCTAAGCCTAAAACAACCAAAACATCAGCCGACTTTGCGTTCACATCAACCACATTTGCATTACTCTGATAAGCTTGCAATACGTCCTCTAAATTCTCACTTTCCCAATGCTCCTGAGAAATTGGTAGGCTTAAGGAGTCCTCTGTAAAAGTCAGATACGCCGAATGCTGAGGTAATTGTTGGCATTGCTGTGCGATTTCAGCTAACGGAGCCTGACCATAAAGTGTCCTACCAAGACCGAAATCAACAATATTGTATTCTTCATTTTGATTACAGAATATTGAGATATTATTATTGTCGATTGATTCTAATTCATTAACTAAACTCGGAATGTGCAGAGCAAAAGCGGCCTTATTTTGCTTATACATCTTTTCTATGTAGGGGGCTGATCGCGCTTCAATTGCTTCTTGCATTTCTTCGTTTGGGTGAATATGAACTCGAATGTCATTCAACATAATTAGGCGTCATCACTTATATTTTTTAACTGCTTTAAGCCCACGAACTAAGCCGCTAAGCTCAGAGAGTGAGTCAGCGAAAAGGGCTTGTACAGCAGCATGGAGTTTTGTATTGATGGGTAGTTCGGCTTCAGCAAATGCTTTGCGTTCAGCTTTCGTTAGTTGTTTGAGATAAGTCTGAATAAACTCGTCACGCAGAGTAACCAGGTCGCGCAGTGCTTGGTCGTCAACCACATCGGTCTCAAGCACTGTGCAAATGGATTGGTTTATGGCGCCAAGTTCATCGGGGGTTAACGCATGAGAGAGATAATCGTTTTTAATCACACTGATTGGCGTTTTTGACGCTGAACTTCGTATGCCTCTTGTTTTGCATCTTCTGGAATACTTGCCCAAGCTGTCTTTATAGGTAAGAGTAGAGTAATGACTTCATCCATTATCTGCAAGTTGTTTTGTACGTTAGCATCTAGCAACCTTTGCATCATATATTGATAAAGTGCATAAAGGTTCTGTCCTACTTCTCCACCAACGTCTAAATCGAGGGTATCCCTCAGATGAAGTAAAATCGCATTCACTCTAGAGAGATGTTCAGATTTTCCAGCTAAATCTTTACGCTCTATACACCCTTTTGCATAAGCCATGCGTTCAAGTGCTCCCTGCATTAACATTAATGTTAAACGATGAGGGTCGGCCGCAGCAATATCTTGCTTAAGACTGCCTTTTTTGTATGCATTTATGCCTTTTAGTGCCATACAGTTTTGTCTCCGAATAAAATGATAAAGTTGTTAATTACGCAAAACAGCCGAAAAAAAACCTTTTCATCATTGAAAAAATTATGTGTAATATTAAAACAAGCTAGCCAGCAAGGCCGAGCTTGATTGTTGCAACCTTGCTACTGTTTGATCCAAATTTAAATAGCGTCCGCGCAGTGTTTGCTCAAAGCTAGACAAGCGTAATTCAAACGCGGCACGATCATCTAGTAATTGGTCGCGCTGGTCTTTTGCGGCAGTTTCTCTGCCCGATAAAATCCCACTGGATTTAGTGTATTGGTCAATAAATTCATATAATTTAGTGGCGATACCGTCATCTGCAGTAAATAATTTTGATACCTCATCGAAATTATCTTCCAGTGCGTCACTTAACCGTTTAGCGCCAGTGCCTAAGCCAAAATCTGAACTACCAATCTCGAGTTTGCCTTCGCTGGTTAATTCGATACCAATTTGAAATAAGCCACCCAATGCTGACGCCGAAACCGAGCCGCTCAGAATACCACCAAGCCCAGCCTGGATGCCACGAACAGTATAATCGCCAGCCAGTGCACCATCTTCCTCTAGGTTCGATTCACCATACTTGGTTAACGAGCGAATTTCATCATTCAGCGCATTATAACTTTCAACAAAGCCTTTAATTCTTTCATCCAAAGCTTCTTGGTCAAAACCAATGACGAGAGTAGATGACTTGAATTCATCAAGTGAGTTCTTCTCAGACACTGCTTTTGCCGTAAATGTTACGTTTTGAATAGTGTTATTGAATTCGTTTGTTGCACTCTCTACTGCTATTTCATCAATGATAGCGCGAGCGTTCGCTGCGTCTTTAGTTCGTCCTAGATAGCTAGCACTTTCAGTTGAATCAGTAGTTGCAAGACGATTAAGGTCAGCGACATCATTGACGTTTATGATAGACAGGTCGTTATCTTTACCTGTTATTTTTGAATTTATCACTAATTTAGCACCGCCTTCGGCAGTACCTGTATTGATAATATTGGCAGTGACACCGAAGTTACCTTCAGCATTGTTAATCTGTTCACGAAGTTGCGCTAAAGTTGCGCCGGCCGCAACGTTAATTGAAAAGGAATCACCGGTGCCGCCAATTTTAAATGTCAGCGCACCTGCAGTAGCGGTGACTTGGTCGCTTGAAGCTGCAAAACCACCCAGCGCTGGCGTTGCAGTTTCAATGCGGCTACCACTTGCCAAACGTTCCACTGTAACCGCATATTCACCCGTTAGTGCACTATTTGAGGCCTCTGCGGTGAAGGGTTCGATTTCTTCAGACGGATTACGTATGGTTGGTTCGCGATCAAGTAATGATTGATCTTTGCGCAGATCGTCAACCGAATCTTTAAACTCAGAAAGTTTTGATTTAATTTTCCCGAGGCTTGAAATTTCTGATTCAATTTTTTCGTCACGAGCATCTAAACGAGCAGTTTTCGGTCCGCGTTCAGCCTCTAGTAATTGTAATACTAGACCTTCGAGGTCTAATCCCGAACCAACCCCTAACGATGAAATGCCCATAACTTACCTCATTTTTAAGCCTGCCCTTTCAGTAGATTTCCGGTACTACTGCCAAATTCAGACTGTAATTCATTTAAGCGCTCTGCAAATTTTAGCACTTCCTCGGAAGGAATTTGCCGTATTACATCTCCGGTTGCCGCATCTTTGACCGTCACTATCGATCTATCTGTTGCTTCATCAACGGAGAATGAAAGTTGCGTACTTGTATTTTGCAAATACTGATTAATATTACCAAGTGCCTCATCAACCTGCTCGATAGATGCAGCACTCTCCTCTCGTTTAACAGTATCGGCCTGACGAGAGATTGCTTGAATATTTTCAGCAGATACTTTTACCAATTCCTGCTGCGGTTTCGCATTTGAATTACCTGACTTTATAGCATCAGATACTTCGGTCTTTTGTATGCGCTCGGTAACCGGCAACTCTGACGGTTTTGTGAACTGACTAGCAACATTGTTGCCAGCTTGCGGGATTATTGTATCCATGTTCAATACCTCCAACTAAAAAGAGTGAATGTAGTCTCTCTTTTTCGAACCTATTTCATGTTAGCTTGGCTCACTAAACCAGGTTAACAGCCTCTTTGTTTTGTTGATTCGACATAAAACCAAAAAAACGTTAAATTGACCCTCAACATGTTTATCGACAAGAATCTAAAAACCTTTAGCCGATATGATAAAAAAACTTAAATAATTAGTTAAGTGTTGATAAATAATCAAAAACGAATCTACATTTCACACCAAAAGGACTAAAATTTAGGTGCTATATTTTCTTTTCTTAACAACCTTGAGTTACTTCTTGCTTTGTTTTTATTCGTTGAAAGTTGCAAAGAATACAGCAGTTTCAAAGCAAAAATATTTCCAAATGTCGGTAATATGGGGGATCATATTGACGTTATTCAGCATTTTTAGTGGAATATTTATCCTTGTTGCTGTTTTTAGTATTATCACTCAAGAATGGAATGCCAACTTCCTCCTGACAAAAACACCCGTATTTATTGGTACTTATATTTCGTTCAAAATATTTGCTTTGTTTAAACAAAAACGCTAATAAATAATCGGAGTGTCGTTGTTAATTGATTATCAGTTAACTGTGGTTCGGAATAACAATTAACGATATAAAAGTACGATAAATATCATAACAACTTATAAAGATTTGGAATGAATAATAGATATATTTTAAGCATTGGCGCTGGTGAAAATCAGCTGATCTTAATACATGAAATAAAAAAAATGGGGTTTTCTATCATTTCATGTGACTTGGATTCAAATGCACCGGGGAAAGAGTTATCTGATATATTTTTAAATATTAGTACTCATAATGCTAATTTAATCATGGAAGAAATAGTAAAATTACAATTGAATTTAGTTGGTGTTATTACAAGATCTACGGGAGAACCGGTCGTAACGACATCTATTATTGCTGAAAAATTTAATTTATGTGCAGTAAATAGCGATGTTGCAACATTATTAACAGATAAATCACTATTTATCCGTAAAATGAATGAGTTAAATATTCCATCACCCGCATTGTATATGATGGGTAACAACTTCAATTCTAAACAATTTAACTTTCCTGTTTTTGTGAAACCATCGAAGACAAATATTTCTCATGCTGCAATGAATAAGTGTGAAGACATAGACCAGTTAGAATCTGCTTATAGAAAAGCTTTAGCGGTTACAAAAAATAATGTTGTCAATATTGAAGAATATTTACTTGGGAGAGATCTCGTTTCAATTGATTTTGTTTTTAATAATGAAATTATTCACATCGCAACTATCGGTGAAATTTCAACTGGAGAGCCCAACTTTGATGGGATAGGATGGTATAGTTGCAAAGACAATCTGCAGATAAATGAAGTTTTTTGTAAAATTAAAGATAAACTCAATATTAAATATGGATTTTTTCAATCTGCCATGAAAGTAGACGTTGAGCAATCGAAAGCAAGTGTCTATGAAATTCATGCTGAAATAGGTGGTGACTATGTCAATGATGTTTTTTTACCTAACATAACCGATGGTTACAATATTTTTGAAAACAATATTTTGTTATCAATCGGTATCAAGCCAGCCAGTTGTACCCGGGATATAAAACCTACGGTTATTTTATTTAACGACAAAATTCGTGAATTTTCATTGAGTTACTTGGATCCTCTTATAGATAATTTAATATCAGCAGATAACTACATATTGTTGTTCTTCAAAAACTATACCCACATGGAACAATACTTGAATAAAATGTCGATGCAAACAATGTTTTCTATTAATAATAAGTGTAAAGGGGAATAATTTGAAATGGGATCAACACTATAAAGAAATTAGAGATGCAAACCCTTTGGTCTGGCCTGATATTCAAGTAGTAAGATTATTGTCAAAAATTAAATTACAAAAAGATGCTGAAGTTTTAGATTTAGGATGCGGCGAAGGCAGGAACATAAGGGTTTTGTCTGAATACGAATTTAACATCACAGCGTTAGATCAAAGTAAACATGCATTAAAAATTGTGAAAAGGTTATATCAATTAAATGATGAAAAATTAATTTGTAGCAACGCGCAGTTAGGCATAAAACAATTAGATGATAGTCATTATGATTTAGTCTTATGTTGGGGACTATTTCACTATATTAGTGATACAAACCTACTGTTAAACGAAATAAACAGAATTTTAAAAAAAGGCGCCCAAACGATCCTATCATTCAACTCGTTCAATGATAAGAGAGTTACCGCCGATGATGTAAAAAAATATTTTTCTCAAACAGAAATTAAAGATGCGTTAAGAAACAATGATCTGAGAGTCGATGAAATTGGTTTAATTGAAAATAATTTTATAACAGACAATAAGGTTGAATCTTTTTATTGGGTTCTGGCAACGAAGGTATAAATTAGTGCTCGAGCCCCCTAATACGCGCGAAGAATTGAAACATTTATGAACGGTGCCATCCAAATAATACCTTGGTGAAATCAGAATAACCGAACTAGCATGCTTACCTTATCGATGGCGTAAATCCCCTTAAATCCATAATAAAAACATTCGGAGAACAACAGACATGAGTAGTTCAGAGATAATCGTTGCAGCTGACGCTGTGATTGCTTTTTTAGCGTTAAAAGGAATCAAGGCAATGCACAACTATCCTGGAGGAACCATTGCTCCAATGCTTGATGCATGTAAAAAGTTCAATATAAAGGTCATTACGTCTCGTCATGAGCAAGGCGCTGGGTATGCTGCACTTGCACAAGCTAAACTCACCCAACTACCAGGCATTGTAGCTGTAACGTCAGGTCCTGGCGTTACCAACGTATTGACGCCAGTTGCAGATGCATTTTTTGATAGTATTCCCTTATTAGTGTTTACTGGGCAAGTTGGAACTGCGGATTTACTAACCCAGAAAAAAGTCAGACAATCTGGTTTTCAAGAGGTAGACACTCCGAGCTTAATGCGACCAATAACGAAAGCACAGTTTCAGCCAAAATCAGTTGCAGAACTTGCCGAGATGCTGCCAAAAGCATGGTTACTTGCGTTAGAGGGTAGACCAGGGCCGGTGTCAATTGATCTTCCAATGGATGTTCAACGCACCGCTCACAACTGTGCGTTTTCTGAAATATCAACTCCCCCGTTAACAATAGATACCTCTACACAAATCAATGAGTTTTGTCTACAACTTCTCAGGAAGATCGAAAAAGCCCAACGCCCTGTTATTGTTTGCGGAAACGGTATGCAAACTCAAGCATTAACATCACAATTACGAGTGCTTTTAAGCTATTGGCCAGCAGCTGTTAGCCATAGTTTATTAGGGATTGGAGTCATACCTAGTAACTCTCCCCTATGCCTTGGCTTTCATGGTCACACAGGTAGTCAAGTTGCAGGAATGGCGATTACAAATGCAGACCTTGTGTTGGTGCTTGGATCACGATTAGATGTCAGGCAAACAGGCTCTGTCGTCGCCAGTTTTGCGCCACATGCGGAGATATTTAGAATTGATTTAGACGCGACAGAACTCGAATACAGCCGCGTTAAGCATAATGAATCTTTGCAGGCACCTTTAAATAAATTTCTTCCTGTATTAATCAAAAATATTGAGCAAAATGACAAACTACCAGACCTTACAAATTGGCATAATCAAATAGCAGAGTACAGGCAAGAATTTCCATGGTGCTATCCCAGCTATCCAGGTGTTTCACCTCAGTATGTCATTGAGACAATATCAGACAAATTGAACGGTAAGGTTATATGCACAACAGGGGTTGGTTCTCATCAGCATTGGGTCGCACGCCATTTTACCTTTGACTCTCCAATTAGAACCTTTTTTACCTCTGCGGGACATGGTGCTATGGGTTACGATCTTCCTACCGCAATTGGTGCTGCTATTCACTCTCCAGAGAGTCAAGTCATCTGCATTGTAGGAGACGGCTCTTTTCAAATGAATTTACAGGAACTAGGTTTAATCGCTGAGCTAGAACTGAATATTAAGATATTAGTCATAGATAATCACAGGTTAGGTCTCGTGTCTCAATTTCAATTAATGAATTGGTCTACCGACACGGCATGTGGACATAAACAATCACCAGATTTTAGCATGATTGCTCGCGCTTATGGACTTACTGCTTTTTACGGTCATGACAAAAAGAGTTTTGACTCGCAAATTGGTGAATTTATTAACTCCCCTGGCCCTGTACTTATGCACCTTGAGATAGATGAACGTCATGATATTTCCCCCATGCTCCTTGGTGGTCAAACAATGGATAAAATGTGGCCTTATTACGATACAAAGGGGGATGCATTAGAGCCGTTAAAAAAGTAAATTAATGATGAATTAGCCGCCTATCTGCCCTTTGGAATGAATTGCTGATATTGGACATACAGGTTTCTTATATCTTGAAGTTCGATAGCTGGTCTCGTATGCGCTCATACACACAAAATCAATGCATGTTGCATAGGGTAGTTACATCGTTTATTCTGCTCCCAGGTGATATTAACCCGTCATTGGTTGTTTAAAGGGTGCATATAAAAAACAGGTATTAATAGTGACAAATAAAAACCCTTGTAAGTTTGTAGCAGAAGTATCCAGTAACCATCATCAAGACTTAGCTCGTTGTTATGAATTTATAGAAGCGTCCGCTACTATAGGCTGCGACGCAGTTAAATTTCAATTATTTAAAATTGAACAACTTTTTTCTTCTGAAATATTAGATAAAAGTGAACAACATCGAGCAAGAAAGCAATGGGAACTTTCGGAAAGCTACATACCACTCCTCAGTGCTCATTGTAAAAAACACAATATTGAATTCTCTTGCACACCCTTTTATCTTGAAGCAGTAAATGTTTTAGCTCCTCATGTCGATTTTTTTAAGATAGCTTCGTATGAGCTACTTTGGGATGATTTGCTAGTTGCATGTGCGAAAACAGGTTTACCTGTCGTTATATCTGTTGGCATGGCAAATGAAGCTGAAATTTTACATGCAGTAAATTTATTGAAAAGTGAAGGCTGTATCCCAACTGTCTTGCACTGCGTTTCTGCCTACCCTACCCCTGCAAATGAATGCAACTTGGCGTCAATTGGTTATTTGAAAACACTCACTGATTGCCCTGTAGGCTGGTCGGATCATAGCAAAAATCCGCAAATCATACGCAGGGCGATTACCAAATGGCAAGCAAGCTTTATCGAGTTTCACATAGACTTAGAAGGAAATGGAGAGGAGTTTACTTCAGGTCATTGTTGGCTGCCTGAGGAGATAGGTTCGGTTATAAAAGAGCTAAGTAGTGGTGAACAATTTGACGGCGAAGCTGCTATAAAAATATCGCCAAGCGAACTCGCAGACAGGGATTGGCGAGCAGACCCCTCAGATGGGTTACGCCCTTTCAAAAACATTCGAAATCAATTCTAACTGGCATTATTATTGCTATATCTTAAATAACTAGAAGTAATAATTATTGCTAACCAAAAATGGCCCTAAAAGCGAGTAAGCTATCATGAGTAATACAGTCAATAAGGTTGCCTTAATTACTGGAGCATCAAGTGGTATTGGTCGGACATTAGCAGAGCATTTAGCAAAAAATGGTATCAAAGTTGCCGTTGGATATGCCAATAATCAAACTGGTGCTGATGAGGTCGTTGCAAAAATAAATAGAAACTTCAATCAACAGGCTATTGCCGTAAAAGTTGATTACGCAGATATTGGTTCAATAAAAAGTGCGGTAGACATGACCAAGCTTCATTTTAATTCTCCAATATCAATACTTATTAATAATGGTGCAATTGCGCAAGAAAAAGATTATCTAACGATCACGGAGCTCGATTTTAATAAAATGATTAGTACTAACTTGTCAGGACCGTTCTTTGCCTGTCAAAAAGTAATTCCGGCTATGTTAGAACAAGCTTACGGAAAGATTATTAATATTTCTTCGATCGGTGGTCAGTGGGGTGGTTTAAATCAGCTCCATTATGCAGCGTCGAAAGCGGGATTAATCAATCTAACTAAATCTTTAGCGAAGTTATATTCAGCAAAGGGAATTAGCAGTCATTGTATCGCTGTTGGCTTAGTTGAGACCGAAATGTCTAAAAGAGAATTACAAACAGAAGCTGGCAAACAAAAAGTTGCTCAGATCCCTTCTGGTCGATTAGCGACAAAAGAAGAACTAGCGGAAACAGTGTCATTTTTAGTTTCGGAGCATGCAGACTATTTATCAGGACAAACCCTGAATATGAATGGCGGAATGTTATTTAATTAAGGAAGCGCAATGGGTAACTTACATTCGTTAATAAAAACTAAATATACTGTGATAACCTCACATAAAGCGTTTTTAAAACATGGCATAGAAACTGAGAGTAATAATGAATAGATCGTGCTTTTTATGCCATAGTGAGGTCGAGCAGGTATACAGTCATCAGTGGATTTTACCTGGTATCAAAACATCCGATATCGGATTTTCTGTCTGCAAGCAGTGCGGCTCTGTGTCCCAAAGCCCCAGTGTAACTTTTGATGAAATGATGAGCTTCTATGAAACAATCGCGGTTTATACTAACCCTGGCCGAGGCGAATTACCAAGCAGTAGTAAAGTTAGAGATGTAGGTGAACAAATTCATTTTATTAAACGCGGCATGGGTAAATTACCGACTACAGCATTACAAATAGGTAGTTCTGATGGTTATACCTTATCTCGATTTCGGGATGCTGGCGTAAAGCGTGTTCTGGGTGTAGAACTAAGCGTCGCCTCTGTAGAATTGGCAAAACGATTGTATGATGTTGAAACAATTCGAACGACCGCAGAAGCCTTCGTAACAGAAGAAGCATTTGAATTAATTTTACTGACGCATGTTTTGGAGCACTTTTATACGCCACAAACTGTATTAGAAAAATGTTATCAACTCCAAAAAAAATTAACCCAAGGGTTTATTTACATTGAAGTTCCTTTGCTAGCGCATGAAAACACCTTGTGCCCTGGGTTTTTCTCATTCGAACATATTAATTATTATACAAAGGGAAATTTAACACGTTCTCTTGAAGAGGCTGGCTACTACCCTATTTCCGTAGTTGAACATTATCAAAGTAACCTGTCTCCTGTTATAGGTATATTAGCAAGTACAGTCAAAAAACAATTGTATAAAATCCATGACAACGAATATCAAGAGAACCGTCGAGTATTATTAAGTTACCGTGCGCGTGAAATAGACGAGTGGCAAAGTAAACTGGATATGATTAGCCAAGAAATTAAAGAGGCTAAACGTTTTTTTATCTGGGGAGCAGGTATACATACTACGCAACTTATCGCTAATACAAATTTACTGGCGATAACTGATGTTTGTGGATTAGTCGATTCATCTCAATTGAAATGGAATATTCAACAAGGCGATTGGGTTTGCAGAGATCCTATGTTAATTGACTGGCAAGAAGGTGATTCACTCATCATATCTTCTTATGCATCAGAGCAAGAAATATTCGATGCGTTAAGCTGGTTAAGAGATAAAGGAGTGAAAACTTTTCGACTACATAACAGCTCAGGCCCAAAGGTACATTAATGAATAAAACGTTAGCAATAATTGGCGCCGGTGCAGAAGCGGTGCAGGGAATATTAATTGCCAAAGATATGGGGTTAAATCTGATTATTATAGACGGAAACCCCAATGCACCTGGTTTTGAACATGCTGATATAAAAATTGTACTCAGTACTTATGATGCTGAGAAAATAGCTGAAAAACTCAAAGTAATAAATCAAGAGCAATCCATTAATGGTGTTATCGCTATGTGTGCAGACGTGCCATTAACTGTCGCTATGGTGAATCAAGTTCTAAATTTTAAAGGGCTATCAATTGATTCAGCAACCGCGCTAAGCGACAAGTTTTTAATGAAACGACGCTTAGCTGATGCAGGTATCGCCATTCCAAAATTTTGTACTATCAAGCAACCAGCCGACTTAGAAAAAGCAGCCGATTATTTAACTTTTCCATTTGTGATAAAACCGGTGGACAGCAGAGGTTCACGCGGTGTTCAATTAATCGAAAATAGCGAACAATTTGCAACTTGTTTTCACATTGCAATGCTTGAATCGACAAGCGGTTCAGTTATTGCTGAAGAATTTCTGTCTGGACCTCAAGTTAGCACCGAGACGCTAATTGAGGATGGTATTTGTCATACTATTGGTTTTGCCGACCGCAATTATGAATGGTTAAATCATACCAAGCCCTTTATGATTGAAAATGGTGGGGATGCACCTAGCTCTCTTACTGCTATTGAACAGCATCAAATCATTGAGCTCGCAGAGAAAGCATCAATCGCTTTAGGTATCACCCATGGCACTTCAAAAGGTGATATGGTGCTAACGGCTGATGGAGCCAAAGTGATAGAAATGGCAGGTCGTTTATCGGGTGGTTTTTTTGCAACTAATCAAATTCCACTCAGCACTAATGTTAATTTTATACGTTCTGCAATTAAATTATGTCTGCAACAAAAATTAGAACCTAAAGACTTTTTAGTAACACAAAGAAAACCGGTTGCTATAAGATATTTAACTGCTAAGCCGGGAAAAATTAAAAATATTACGGGTATAGAACAGGCTAAATCGACGCCGAATATAGCTTTGTTCAATCTGCAAATAGAAATCGGAGACGAAATCACTGCGCTGGCCGATCACACACACCGACTTGGATTTGCCTTGGCAACGGGCGAAACAAAACAAAAAGCAATTGATACTGCTAATAATGCACTAAACCACATCACATTAACGTATGAATCATAGGCCATTTGCGTACGCCGTTTTTCACTGTAACCTTGCTTTTTCTTCAATCCAAGAAAGAGATCATAGTGACGTAATTAAACGATGCTATTGGCCGTTATTGCACTTAGCAGAAAAGAATCATTTCCCCATTGGTATTGAACTCACGGCTTTCACGCTCAAGCGGATATTAAACTTAGATCCTGCTTGGGTACAAAAATTTCGAGAATTATTGAATACCAACAAATGCGAGTTAATTGGCAGTGGTGAAAGCCAATTAATCGGTCCTCTGGTACCTCACGAAGTTAATGAATGGAATCAACAACTAGGAATAGAAGACTATAAATCGATTTTAGGGATATCCCCTTCGATTGCTTATATAAACGAACAAGCAGTGAGTAGTAGCTTGTTGGATCACTATTTAGACGCTGGATACACAGCCGTATTTATTGAATGGGATAATTTGTATAGTGCGAATCCAACGTGGTCAAAACACTATTTAAATAGTCCTCAGCAAATAGAAACCTTGTCAGGTCGAAAAATTACCGCATTGTGGAATTGGAGCGTTAGTTTTCAAAAACTTCAACGTGTATGTCATGACCAGTTAGATATTGAAGATTATCAGCTATTCATTCAAAACTCTTTTGATAAAGGATTTACTGCATTTCCAATATATGGCAATGATGCAGAAGTATTTAACTATCGACCGGGACGCTTTAGTGAAGAAGCAAACATTGAAAAAGATGAGTGGCAACAACTGACCGAGGTTTTCACTCGCTTTTCAGCGCAATTTGATATTGTTTTGCCATGCCATGTTCTAAAGACAGTCAAAAATATAGAGCCTTTGCTTCCCTTTAATGGATTATTACCCATTGCAGTCAAAAAACAACAAAAATACAATCTAACTCGGTGGTGTCTAAGCGGTCGCAACGATCTCTTGTTAAATACCTTATGTTTTCACGAATACAAAAAGTTAATCACAGATAATGCTCTTGAAAAAGAGAAATGGCGTCAACTATGTCATCTTTGGTCCAGTGATTTTCGTACTCATTTAACTGAAGATAAGCATCAAAAACTGATACCTGCACTCAATGCATTTTTCGACAACACATTACATAAGAAGCATACAAAAAGAATTTTCAAACCGATAGAAGATACTACTTGGCTGACTTATGTTTCGCTAAAAAATGGGCTGGCCAAAATCAGGTATCATGACATCGATTTATGTTTATACCTAAAGCGTGGAGGCGCTATTAAGTCTTTAGCATTCAATAATCAACCCCCGATTATTGGTACTATTGAGCATGGTGAAAGAGAACACATTGCCCTAGCAGCTGATTTTTACTCTAACCACACTGTTGCCGAATATGTTACTGAAAGAAAACGATATACTGATTTATCTCAAGCCGAAGTTACGCTTTGCGAGCAAGAAGACTCTTTAGTCATAAAATGCAGCGTTAAACAACGAGAACATAACTTAGTCAAATACTATGAACTCAATCGCAATGGGAAATTAACATGTCGCTTTGAATTCGATAATTTAGAACGCCCCATCGCGTCTATAAGACTGGGTTATTTAACCTTACTCGATAATTGTGAAAATTTGCATTACGCATGTCATAACGGCGGTCAAAACTTAGAAAAATTTGAAATTACGGATAATATTAATCATGGTTTAGCCATATCGTCGCTCATTTCCTCACAGGGTTGTTTAGGCGCAACAAAAGGAACAGCCATTTTTGGGAATAAAAATCAAAAATTGATGGTTACTTGGTTACCGGAAAATTGCGCTGCTATGCCCATGATACAGCGCACGACATACCAGCAAGAGCAACTCAATCGTTTGTGGTTTTCTTTATCAGAAATTGATGAATCACACAAAGTTGGTGGGCAACTACTCAATTTTGAGTATCAGATGGAGCCATATTTTGAATAATGAAACGCTGATTGTTGTCGGCGCTAGATTAAACTCGAATCGTTTACCTAAAAAGCACTTGTTACCCTTAGCGGGAAAGCCTCTTATTGTTCGATTGGTTGAAAGATTAAGGCAAATTAAAACGCCGTGTGAAATTATTGTGGCAACAACATCGGATCAATACAATGACATGCTCGAAGAGGCGTGCTTAAAAGCAGATATTAGCTGTGTAAGATTCAATGGTGATGTTAATAATTTAGTATTGCGTATTGATTGCGCCGTTCAAGCATCTACTGCAAACATTATTGCCTATATCTGCGGCGACTGCCCTTTAGTTGAACCTGAATTAATCGATAAATTAATGTCGGTATTGATGAAAGAACCTCAAAAAAAATTCACCGCGCTGGCACGAAAAGATAAATCAATACATGAAGGCATTGCCGTATATTCAAGAGCAGGTTGGAACGCATTAGTCACACATTGTCAAGACGATCAAGATCTCGAGCATGTCGGTCTATCGTTAAAACGATACCGCAATATTGAGCATGATACGGTGTATATTGACGAGGAGAATATTTACTTTGACAGCAATCACAGAATTTCTGTAGATACCGTCGCCGACTATCAATTTATGGAACAATTGTACGAGCGTTGGTACAGTCATAACCCAGACAATTCGATAGTATCGCTCACTTGGGTAATTGAACTTATAAAGCGATATCCAGAAATAGCTAACGCTAATAAGAATGTATTACAAAAGAAAGCGCATGAACAATATCAAAATATATTGATGGTCTGTGAAGCAGGCACTGATAAAGGCTTGGGCCAGTTAAAGCGCACCATAAGATTAGCAAAAGAGATGCAGGAACAATACGGTTATGGTACAGAATTGCTTATTTTGGCTGATGCGATCACAACAACAGACTTAACATTTTTTAACCACCAAATATTTCACTCCGAAAAACAGCTATTGAGCGTTTTATCTGCGTATAAAAATCGTATTATTATTTTTGATATTTTTCCTTCTCGACTGAAAATGTCAGAGTTATGGCGGGAACAATTAGCTTATACGAAATCAGTTAATCAGTTTCAAATTGGTATCGACCGATGCAGTGAATGGCATGACCTGTTTAACCATATATGGGTGCCAAGCTTCTATTGTAATGTTCAAGCCCCTAATATTACTTATGGATGGGATTACTATCTGATTGATAAGATTAAAACTGACACTAAAAAAAACCATGTTTTGATATTAACAGGTGGCGGCGATAACTTGTCTTATGGTGACTGGTTAGCTGATTGGCTAGATGAACATCTACCTGATAATATGAAGCCTATTTGGTTACAAGGTCCTTACGCACCGCTACCAAAGTTGAAATCAAACCCAAGGTTATCTTGGAATATAAGCAAAGACCCTAACAACTTATCTTATTACTTAGCACAAGCTGAATATGTCATTACTGTGCACGGTTTATCTTTGTTTGAAGCGATAGCATGTAATAAAAAATGCATTGTACTGCCGAGTGTTCCATTAATAACATCTGCAGAATTTTTAGCGTTCAAGCAAACTAATACCGCGCTATGTATTGAAAACTTCGAAACTGACATGCAAATGATTAGCAACTTAACTCATCAACATACCCTGCAAGGGATATCGTCCATGAAGGTACAATCTCGTCTAACAAATGGCTTAAAAAATGTTTGCCGTGAAATACATTCTCTAATTTCAGTGACATTTTGATTGGTTGGCATAGTTCATGCTTAGTATTTAGTGCTGATGTAATAACCAATATGTTTCAACACTTACTTATTGGAAAAGAAAAAAGGTCGAGCCATAGAGCGGCCCGACCAACTTGCTCACGTTAGGAGTTGGAGCAAAGCAGTTTCGTCGGCTTGCAGGATTGTAGAACAAGTTACTGGCCTCTCAACCTAAACTTCTATACTCTCAGTCTTGTAAGTCGACATTTTACTGGGTACATGTCGCAACGTTTTATTTAATTAATATAGTATAGTATACGCATAAAATACGGTGCATGCGTTTCTTATTTATAACCGTAGCTTGCCTTGCGGCTGCCATCCTTGGCAATATAAGCCTCTCAACGCTTTCCAATTAACTAAATTAGTTCATGTAGCTGTTTTAACGGTTTTTTCTTTTACAGAACTTCCTTGTTCTCAAAGCACTGTATTGTGCTTTATGTCATTTATTTGGCAGCGTACTCCGCTTGAAGTGTTCACCGCGACAATAAGTTGCCGCTTCGGCTAATGTTTGCCTCTAAATGCTAGATGATCTCTAAACACTTCGCGAATCCAACTCACAAGCCACCCACTCTCCATAGATTAAATAATTGACACTTAATCCTTACATTTAACTAATAAGACTATTAGCCTTGAAGTAGACTCAATGCTGCTTGCGGACGCTGATTTGCCTGGGCTAAGATAGTTGTACTCGCCTGTTGGATAATCTGCGCACGAGTCAATTCAGCGGTCTCTTTCGCAAAATCAGTATCTCTTATTTGCGATCTTGCTGCTGACACATTTTCAGAAATATTCGTCAAATTACGAATTGTTGACTGGAAACGGTTTGACAATGCACCTAAGTCAGCTCTTACCGCACCTATGCCGGATAGAGCACTATCAATAAAGGTCATAGCAGCCGAAGCGTTGTTGGCTGAATCAACCTGCACTGTTGCTATTCCCAAACCGGCTGTAGAAAATCCAGTAATCCCCGTGCCGGCAAGACCAGCCGTCGACAAGTTGACACTGATCGATTGACCACTGTTTGCACCGACTAAAAATGCAGCCGAGAAGCTCGCTGACAATATATTAACGTTGTTAAATTGAGTGGCTGTCGAAATTCTTGATATTTCATTTTTTAAGGCAGACACTTCTTTGTTGAGCGCGTTACGATCTTCATCAGAATTGATCCCGTTCTGAGCCTGAATCGCTAATTGACGAATTCTTTGCAATGAGTTACTTGTTTCAGACAAGGCTCCCTCAGCAGTTTGCGCTAATGAAATCGCATCGTTTGCGTTTCTAACTGCTTGGTCCAAGCCTTTGATTTGTGATGTCATTCTCTCCGAAATCTGCAAACCTGCTGCATCGTCTGAAGCACGGTTAATCCGAAAGCCTGACGACAACCTCTCAAAAGAGGTGTTTAAGCTTGATGATGTATTAAGTAGCTGTCTTTGTGCATTCAACGCAGACACATTGGTATTAACGAATAAGCTCATGGTAATCTCCTAACGATTATTAATATGTAAACTTGTAAAAATTGTGCGCATTTATTATTATTTTTTACGCATTTTTCATTTTTGGCACACTTAGTGCTTTACTTAAAGGGAGTCATGGACTGACTCATTTTCATCAAGCAGTCACTCGCCTGATGATGCAATTGCTGTAACAGAGCGAAAGCTCTTGCTGACAGACAGGTATGGTGGCCCAGACCTCTATACCTCTCACTACCTCCTGGCATCATTCCTGTCAGTCAGCAGTTCCCACTTTCTGGGTAAGTCAGTATTTTGGTTGTTTACACCCACACTTATTCCTCACAAATGTGCCTATCCA
>CBFIAR010000001.1:590256-590636 GCA_965660625.1 Glaciecola sp.
CTGTTGTGGTCGCTGATTCGCTTGACCAAGCACCGTTACACTAGCTTGTTGCGCTATCTGCCAACGTGTTAAGGCAGAAGTTTCAACTGCAAAATCGGTATCTCTGATACGCGACCTGGCTTGCGAAGCATTTTCACTCACGTTCGCCAAATTACGGACGGTTGATTGAAAGCGATTCTGCAGCGCACCTAAATCTGTACGTTTTGACGTAATAAGCGAGATAGCATTATCCATTAGCGTTAGCGCAGCAGACGCTTGTTCAGCGCTGGCAACTGAGACCAAATCGTTACCGAAAAGCCCTTCTGTGCCAAATCCACCTTGTCGAGACAAATTAATGGCAATGTATTGCCCTGAATTTGCACCCACTAAAAATATGGACG
>CBFIAR010000002.1:0-211664 GCA_965660625.1 Glaciecola sp.
GATTAAAAAGCTACCTTTATTTGAGTAAAAAGTTGAAGCGGCGATGACTGGTTTAGGCTCGGAAAAGCCAGTTTAGAAAGCTATTTTCCAACCAGTATTAGATTTATCGATACAAACCAGAAAAGGTACTTTCTAACATCAGAATGCAAATAGGCGTTTTTAATGATGGCGTGAAAATTTAGTTATCTAAACCTAAACAGACAGCTGGTATACGCATATATTCACTGCGCTAGCTAAGTTGAGTGAGTCTATACTGCCACTACCGGGAATAGTAAATGCGTCGGCATCACAAACTGAGAGTGCTTCACTTGGCACTCCACGCGCTTCATTTCCAAATAAGTAACAATCATAGTTAGCAAAGGCTTTTGCGTTAACTTTATTACCCTGCATGTCTAAATAAGCGAACCTTTTAAAGCGCCTTTGTAAATCGCTAAGCTCAACCTCTAATTCAATGGGTACATGAAAAATAGCGCCCATGCTAGACCGCACAACTTTGGGGTTGAATGGGTCAACGCTGTTGGGGCTCAGTAAAAGGCGAAAGTGACCAAACCAAGCAAGCGTTCGCAAAATAGTTCCTAAATTGCCTGGGTCCTGCACTTCGTGTAAATAGATGCTGCGTTCAGTATCGTTTCGCCCGTTTGTGACTGCCATTCGCGGCTTTTCTACTATTTGGGTACTTTGTTCTGTTGCAGAACGCAAATGCGGCAGCGGTACACAAGCAAGAATCCCTTGCGGTGTTTTGGTGTCACTGATTTGGGCCATTTGCTTTTTACTAAGGTTGAATATTGCAAAATTGCTGTTTAATTGATTAGCCCATTCTGCATATTCTTGGGTCACGTATAGCTTTATGCTTCTGGGGGCAGTTTCTCCAGTGAGTCGTTTATATGATTTCGCCTTCTCTAATTCAGCTTTTTGCAACTCAAGCACAAGGTGCTCGCCTTCAACTAAATAATATCCGAGCTGCGCGCGGTACTTTTTTTGATGCAGTTTTTTAACATCGTCTAGCTTCATATGAGCTTACCTTAAATGCTGTTTATTAGGGCACAAAGTGCAACTCTGTTAACACCGTGTTTTGCTTTATTAATACTTGATGTTTGTCATTAACACAAAAAATCAGCCATGCTTGTTTTCAATTGTATCGTTTTGCCAAATATAAGTCCGATAAAAGTCCTTAAATATTCGTGTTCCCTGTTCATTGGCTAAAGGCCTTATACCTCGACTCGTCTCAAAAAAATAGCGAATTGCGTAAACTAATACGAATCAAAACACGATTTAAAACTAGAAGGAATTTGCAAATCGACACTGCACGCTTACAATAAGGACCGATTTACCGAAACCAATAGTATATTGATCTTATGGCTCGAACAAAAACCAGTAAAAAGTGGCTGGACGAACACGTTAATGACCCCTACGTAAAGAAGGCTCAAATTGACGGTTATCGTTCTCGTGCCAGTTATAAACTCATCGAAATTAACGAAAAAGATAAGTTGATTCGCCCCAACAGTGTCGTTATGGATTTGGGATCTGCACCCGGAGGCTGGTCACAGGTGGTAGCGCCGTGGGTAGGCGACTCCGGTCGTGTTATCGCCTCTGATATTCTACCGATGGACGGCATTGTGGGCGTCACTTTTATCCAAGGTGACTTCACCGAGGAGGCGGTTTACAAACAAATCGTAAGCGAGCTAAATGGCGAAAAGGTAGACGTTGTTGTATCTGACATGGCGCCTAACCTCAGTGGTGTTAATACTACTGACCAATACTCCTCAATCTACCTTGTGGAATTGGCGCTAGATATGGCACGCAATGTCTTAAAGCCAGGTGGAAGTTTTTGCGCCAAAGTTTTTCAAGGAGTTGGCTACGAAGAATATGTAAAGGACGTTAGAAGCTCCTTTGATAAAGTGCTTGTTCGCAAACCTGCAGCCTCTCGTCCGCGATCCCGCGAGGTGTATATTGTGGGTAAAGGGTTCAAAGGCTAACGTTCAAGCAATGGAAGTTTATCAACAACACCGTTCCATTTGTCGGCGTCATCCGGTGCCGGTTTGAGTTCTGTGATGTTCGGCCACTTTTGGCATAACTGTGCATTAAGTTCTAAATACTCAAGCTGCTCGGGTGGTAGTTTGGTGTCTTGAAAAATAGCATCGGCTGGGCACTCTGGTACGCACAATTCACAGTCGATGCAAATTATTGGGTCGATAACCAAAAAATTAGGCCCTTCAAAAAAAGCATCAACGGGACATACGGCAACACAATCTGTGTATTTGCATTTAATGCAATTGTCGGTTACTACAAAGGTCATGGCGACTAACTATCCAAACATTTTTAATGGTGACAAGTGTAAAGTAGCAGTGTTAAAACACAAGTCACTTTGTTATTTTGCTTTATTCAAAGTGTCAATTTAGCGAATTAACTCAAGGCGCATCTTTAGCACTATGCACACAGAGCTATCTATACACGCGTAACTGTTTTAAAATATCGTGCCCTGACAGAAAGGCTGTCCGGCGTTTTAAAGAGTTTTTGTATTATGCTGCGTTTAACCGATATCAACTTGCCCCTCGATCACGATGAACAAGCTCTAGAACGTGCTATTTTAAGCAAGCTAAATATAGATAAGAGCCAACTGCTGTCATTCAACTTGTTCAAACGCGGGTATGACGCACGCAATAATAAAAATATTCAGCTTATTTACACGCTCGATGTTGAGGTGGGATCGCAGGAAGACCTGCTAGCTCAATTTTCTCGGGACCCTCATGTGCGAATTACACCCGATATGACTTATAAGTTTGTCGCTCAAGCACCCGCTAACCTTAAACATCGTCCCGTTGTTGTTGGTCTCGGACCATGCGGTCTGTTCGCTGCTTTGATTTTGGCTCAAATGGGCTTCAACCCGATTATTTTAGAGCGAGGAAAGGCCGTACGCGAGCGCACTAAAGACACTTTCGGTTTTTGGCGTAAGCAAGCGCTTAACCCTGAATCAAATGTGCAGTTTGGTGAGGGCGGTGCCGGTACTTTTTCCGATGGTAAACTATATAGTCAGGTAAAAGATCGCAAACACTATGGCCGTAAAGTGTTGCATGAATTTGTTGCGGCTGGAGCGCCAGAAGAAATAATGTATGTAAGCAAACCACACATTGGCACATTCAAACTTGTCAATATGGTTGAAAAAATGCGGGCGACAATCATCGAGTTAGGCGGCGAATTCCGTTTTAGCACCAGAGTTGAAAAGCTAGATTTAGACACGAGTGGCAAAACTCATAAAATGAAAGGCCTACATTTATCGGGTGGTGATTACCTGCCTTGTGATCATGTCATTTTAGCGATTGGTCACAGCGCTCGCGACACCTTTACCGCGCTTCATGAACAAGGCGTTTATATCGAAGCCAAGCCTTTTTCGGTGGGTTTTCGGATTGAGCATGAGCAAAGCATGATCGACAGCGAACGCTTTGGTGCAAATGCAGGAAACCCCATTCTAGGTGCAGCCGACTATAAATTAGTGTACCACTGTAAAAACGGGCGCACGGTATATAGTTTCTGCATGTGCCCTGGTGGCACTGTGGTTGCTGCAGCTTCCGAGCCCGGTCGTGTTGTCACCAACGGTATGAGCCAATACTCGCGACACGAACGCAACGCCAATAGTGCTATTGTTGTCGGCATTACACCTGAAGAAGATTACCCAGGGGATCCTTTAGCTGGTATTGAATTGCAGCGACGCTTAGAAGAACTGGCGTTTACCGTTGGTGGTGAGAATTATCATGCGCCCGCACAATTAATCGGCGACTTCCTAGCAGGTAAAACGAGTTCAGAAATAGGGGATGTGAAACCTTCTTACACGCCAGGCATTACGCTAACAGATTTAAGTAAAGTAGTACCTGACTTCGTGACCCAAGCGATCCGTGAAGCTATTCCTGCTTTTAATCGTCAGATAAAAGGTTTTGCTAAAGCCGATGGTCTATTAACTGGCGTTGAAACTCGCACCTCTTCACCTATTTGCATTAAACGCGATGAAAATTATCAAAGTGTGAATGTTCAAGGTTTGTATCCTGCTGGAGAAGGCGCTGGCTATGCTGGTGGCATATGGTCAGCAGGAATAGACGGCATCCGCGTAGCTGAAGCGCTAGCCTTATCTATGGTAAGCGACACTTAATTCCTTTGTGCTGCGCACTGCGATAAGTCGCCGTTAGAAATATCTGATTTTCACTGTCCAGAAGGTTGCTATCATCGGGTACTATTTGCAGTGCCCTTGCAAACAGTTCTTTGGCTTTAATATTGAAACCAAGCTAACGTAATAGCAGACACATGCATACCATTAAGAAGCAAAACGATTCACCGATGCTACCCAACTAAATGTATTGTTGGATAAATGTATGGTTAGATGATGTTGCTTATAAAATTATTTATTTATGCTCTACCTCAGTACGAGGATCCATTTCAAAGGCTGCAGGGCCCGTCATCTCTGTAACAGCGCGGAAATTGTCTTTTGTCTCTAAATCAAACGGAAGCGTATGGCTGCGTCGTCTTAATACAACGATAACAAAGAAGGTAATTAGGCAAACGCTTATAAAGACATACAGACCATTCGCACCGAGTAAACTCATAGCAAAGGATGCCATGGGGGCACCAATGGCAGAAGATAAGCCAAGTGTTATTAACATCGCACTACTTATTTCAACAAAATCGTCGGACGTGGCGTTATCATTAGCGTGCGCCAAACATATTGCGTATAGCGTCATGCAGGTTCCTCCCCAGAAAAAGGCCGCAATAGAAGCAGGCCAGCCGCCAAATGTTGTAACAATATACGGTAAGCCAACAAATAGTAATGATACAGCAGCACCTGCTAGCGCCAAATACATTAATACAATACGTCTATCAAACTTATCTGAAAGCTTTCCTAAAGGTAGTTGAAAGCAAGCGCCTCCAAGCACTGTGGCTGACACAAATGCCGCTAATTGGCTGCTTTCAAAGCCGTTATCTTTGGCATATATGGGTGCTAAAGACCAAAATGCGCCAGTTACCAAACCAGTAACGACTACGCCAATAAGTGCGATATGCGAATGTTGCCAAACCTTGAATATATTTACCTTAACCTGATGAACCGCAGCCGGAGCAGCGGATAAAGTAAGCGACACCGGTATGATTGCAATTGAGACAAATATCGCAACCAAACCATATAGCATCCAGTCTTGGGCATTACCCAAATTCAATAATTGCTGACCAATCATTACCATGATGAAACTCAATGTTGTATAAACCGAAAGAATTGAACCTCGGTTTTTTGCATCTGAACTTCCATTTAGCCAGCTTTCGATAATCATGTATAAGCCAGAAATTGCTACACCGATGAAAAATCGCAGAATCATCCAACTATAGAATTCGAGTAGTAACGGAAAAATTAAGATCACAACAGAATAGCAGGTGGCGAGTACCGCAAAACTGCGAATATGTCCTACTCTTCTTAACATGTAAGGTGTTGCTAAGCACCCAGAAACAAAGCCTAAAAAATAAGCCGAACCGGTTAGTGCCACCTGAGTGTCTGAGAACCCAGCAGCGCTAGCAGCAATAGGCAGCAGGGTAAGTAGCAATCCATGACCGAGCAGTAAGAATGCATTAGCAAGCAGTAATGCGGAAATAGGGACTAAAGCGCCTAACATGTTACTCCAATAGTGGCTATTTTGGATGCGGAAATTTTTTTCTTTGGTAGTAGTCTACACCAAATTGCCTGTTTTTATTTAAGCTTTATTTTTACGACAAAAAAGCATTGATACAGCTTTGCATGATTATTATGTTTCCATGCAGTGTATGCTGATAGTCACTGATAATGCAATTGCGTATTAAAGCTCTGCACGTTCTTTTTCGGCCGTGGTATGGGTGTTGGTTGGTTCGTTCACTTGCCATGTGCTGATGTCTAAATGCCATAAAAAGTACAAGAAGTAGTATAAGCTGGACATGAATTTTTTCCTTGGAATTGCATAAAGTATATCTATACCAAGGAATAACTATGCCAACTGTAAACCAGTCGTAAAAGACTCTAAGAAAGAGCTAAAAACGGAGAGCTTGGATTAACTAAATTCACATAATATTAAATCATCACTACGCAAACACTAAGGTCTTTGTTTGATGAATAATAACGCGATCTTGTAAGTGATATCGAATACCGTTAGCCAGCGCATTTACTTCACAACGTTTTCCTTTACGTACCATATCTTGGGCAGAATCGCTGTGGCTAATGCGCAATACTTCCTGCTCAATTATAGGGCCCTCATCGAGGTCTGATGTTACGTAATGGCAGGTTGCGCCAATAAGCTTTACGCCTCTTTCATACGCCTGTTGATAGGGTTTTGCCCCAGCAAAGGAAGGTAAGAAGCTGTGGTGAATATTGATCGCTTTCCCCGCGAGTTTTTTACATAAATAGTCAGGGATAATTTGCATAAACCTGGCAAGCACCGTTAAGTCAATTTGGTAGTATTCGAGCAATTTCTCAACTTCCTCAAATGCTGATTTTTTATCCGTAAAATCAATAAAGTGAAACGGTACTTTATACCAGTCTGCATATTCACGCATGGTCTCGTGATTGGCAATAATACATGGAATATTGCACTGCAGCTCACCAGTGTGCCAACGATGTAGCACGTCAATTAGGCAATGAGACTCTCTGCTAGCTAATAGGGCGACGTTTGCCTTTTTGTCAGAATCACTTAGTTTCCAGCGCATATCGTAACGTTCAGCTACTTTGCCAAAAGCGTTAACAAAGTCCTCGTGATCCACCGCAATAGATTTCGCATCAATTTCATGGCGCATAAAGAAACGACTGAGTTGTAAGTCAGTATGATGACTAGCTTCAAGGATATTCGCACCATGTTCTGCGAGAAATTGTGAAACGGCAGCTACTAATCCAGTTTGATCCGGACAGTCAATAACGAGACGATAAGTTGAAAGCAAAGCAAATCTTCCTTTTGCGTTGATGAAGTTATGTTTTGGATATAAAGTATACAGTGGGTGTTATTTAATTGGTAAGTAATTTTCGTTTTATACCTAGATAACCGGAGCCTTATGGCAATTTTTGTTGTGATCTAGGTCAATCCAATTTGCGGTAAATACAGCAGCAAGACTAAAGTCGCATTATTGTCATCCCAACTTTGTAATATAAATGTAGCTCAAAGAATGAGCACAAAAAATAGCGCTGTATTTAATAATTTAAGTAACGAAATAGGGAATGGATATGACAAGAGTAGCATTAGTTACAGGTGGAACTAGAGGTATTGGCGAAGCAATTTGTACAACGCTTTTTGAAAAAGGATACAAAGTCATTGCTAACTACGGAGGTAATGATGTCAAAGCCGCTGAATTTTCAGCGCGAACAGGAATTCCAACGGTAAAATTCGATGTGTCAGATTTTGATGAAACAGCTGAAGGCATCGCGAAAATTGAAAGAGAATACGGCCCTGTTGAAATATTAGTCAATAACGCTGGTATCACAAGAGATGGAACGATGCACAGAATGACGTTTGAACAATGGAATGCAGTCATTCAAACTAACTTATCATCTTGCTTCAACACCTGCCGTGCGGTCATTGATGGAATGCGCGCGAGAGAGTTTGGTCGTATTATCAACGTTGGTTCTGTTAACGGTCAAGCGGGTCAATATGGTCAAGTTAACTATGCTGCCGCTAAGTCGGGTATTCACGGTTTCACGAAGGCGTTGGCATTAGAAGGTGCGGGCAAAGGGATCACGGTAAATGCCATTGCACCTGGTTATGTTGACACTGATATGGTGCGTGCGGTACCCGAAGAAGTGTTAGTAAAAATTATTAAAACAATCCCCGTTGGTCGTTTAGGACGACCTGAAGATATTGCGAACAGTGTGGCTTTCTTAGTCGATGACGAATCTGGTTTTATCACAGGATCTACATTGTCTATAAACGGCGGACAACATATGTATTAAGCTGTTTTGCATACATGGGGAAAACGCATTGCTTGGCGCAAACGACCTTTTGTAATGCAGTAAGGTTTTTTATTGTGAAATGTATAGCAAAAACGGGGGCACTAGGGCCTCCGTTTTTGAATTTAATTTTCAATTCATCATGAAGTTTCACACAAAGGGTCTAAAATTCGAGTATCGCTTCAAACGTTGTCGTTGAGGGGAATCCGTCTGCAACTAACTTATTACGTGTTTGAAATTCACGAATGCCAGCTCTGGTCGCGGGGCCGATAATGCCGTCAGCACCACCAACATCGATACCCATAGCGTTTAACTTTCGCTGCATCTGCGCCATTTGACTAATGCTGTACTTAGGCAATTCTGGTAGCGGTTTGCTCAATTCATCGTTGCCTAAAATACGATTGGCCAGTTGACCTACAGCAATGCCATAAAATTCAGAATTGTTCCAACGTAAAATTACGTTAAAGTTGTGATAGGCCAAAAATGCCGGCCCTTCATGACCTGCCGGTACAATTAATTTTGATGGAATATCTGTTTTGCCTACGCTACTGCCATTGGCTTTGGTAATATTTAAATCTGCCCAATGGCTGATGGGTTTTTTCTCGTTACTCACGCTGGCGTAGTCGAAATCAGATGGCAGCACAACTTCACGCCCCCATCGCAGACCGGGCTTCCAGCCTAGTTTACTTAAGAAATTAGCCGCCGACTCAAGTGCATCTTCTTCACTGTTCCACAAATCGGCTTTACCATCACCGTCGCCGTCAAGTGCATACTTGATATAAGCGGTGGGCATAAATTGAGTGTGTCCCATTGCCCCTGCCCATGAACCAACCATTTGTTCTTTATTAAGTGATTCGCGATCCATGAGTTTTAAAGCAAGCATCAGTTCATCAGTAAAATAGTCACTACGACGAGGGTCACATGCGAGTGTCGCCAATGAATCAAGTGTAGACATTTTACCTTTATAGTTGCCAAAATTAGTTTCCAGCCCCCAAAATGCCAGTAAGTAATGACCCGGTATTCCGTATTTTCTGGTTAACTCAGCTAAAAACGCTTTTTTCTCAGAGAGAGCCTGCCGGCCCTTGTCAATGCGCCATTGATTGACTCTTGCGCGGTAATAACTCGAAAAGGTTTGCATGAATTCGGGTTGATTGCGATCGTATTCCAGCACTTTGGGAATTTGCGTTAAGTTTGGCATTTCAGCCGCTATACGAGTTTTAGAAACACCTTGCTGCACAGCAATTTCTGCAAGCTTAACTTTACATTCTGCAAAGCTAGCTTGTTTTGTGGCGGCAGGTTCCACGATTGTTTGCGCATTGGACGACGTTGCTATTGAAACTAAAATTGAAAACGCAAAGAGAGGCGAAAACAACGTTACTCCTTTCTTCTTGAATGACCTGTTAACGTGAGAAGGCGGTCGAAACATAATATTGAGTATTCCCTTATACAAAAATGCGATTTACGTAAACTATATGAAACGTAATCAAAATCGGTCGACGAGATTATTACCTATACAGACCATTAAATACACAAAAAGTGCGAGAGTTCGCACTTTTTGTATTTTTGTTGAGGTCGTTAACCCCAAAGAGATTTATGAGAGCTTAGGAATACTTATCAATAAACTCAGTAATCAACGGGCGGATATTTTTACGGTACATCGAACCGCTAAATATTCCATAGTGACCAGCGCCCGGCTGAAGGTGATGCTTGCGCATGTTTTTAGGAATGTTTTGACAAAGATCTTGCGCTGCCTCAGTTTGCCCAATACCGCAAATGTCGTCCTCTGCGCCTTCGACAGTAAGCAGGGGCGTGTTGGTGATCGCATTGAAGTCCACTGGCTTGCCGTCGTAAGTAATGGTTCGGTTTGCTAATTCGTTATTTTTGAACACACGCTCAATCGTTTCTAAATAAAATTCAGCAGGCATATCGAGAACAGCCATGTATTCATCGTAGAATGCTCTAAACCGCTCACTGTCCTCATGTTCACCAAACAACAGATTTTGGAAGTATTTTTGGTGCTTTTTAAGGTGGGCTTCTTTGTTCATAGAAATGAACCCACCCAACTGCATAAACCCAGGATAAACTTCACGACCTTCGCCGGGGTAACCGACGGGTACTTTCATAATAGCGACATTTTCAAACCAACTCATTGGGTGCTCGTTTGAAAAATCATTCACGCGAGTTGGATTTTTACTAATATCTATTGGACCAGCCATCAATGTCAGGGACTTCGGGATATTAGGACTGTTGTCTTGTGCCATTACAGCGGTTGCAATTAATGCTTGAACAGTCGGCTGGCAGATGGCAATTAAATGTGTTTGTGGGCCTAAATGATCCATCATATCAATCAAATAGCGGACATAACAATCGAATGAGAACGGGCCCTCTTCTAATGGTACTTCACGCGCGTCCAACCAATCCGTAATATAAACTTCATGATTTGGCAATAAAGCTTCTACCGTTCCTTTCAATAAGGTTGAGTGATGCCCAGAAAGAGGTGCGACGAGCAGTACTTTATCTTTGTCAGTTTGCCCTGCTTTATTAAAATGAATCAGGTTGCAAAATGGCTTTGAAAATACAATTTCATCTTGCACTTTAACGGCTTTGCCTTTTACATCAATTGAAGTGATATTAAAGCCCAGTTTGTCATAACGTTGGGTTACTCTCATTGCTGATTCGAGTGTCGCGCTTGCAATGCGTCCGCTCCAAGTTTGCGAATAGGGGTTGCTGGGATGTGAAATAAGCTCATTAACTAAGCGAAAACCTTCACTCATTAACTGTCCACTTTTTGCAAAATAATCGTATGCTTGATAATTCATCACGTCTCCTAGTACTTCAGTGCCAGCAACGGCGTTGGGCAAACTTTAGATAACTACGCTCAACAGTTCTTGCTGGGTAAAAAAAACTCCAAGCGCCTAGACCATTACATCCTTGCGATTGGAGTTGATTTATATAGTATACAAACCATATCGGTGTGTATAGATAGAGCTCATTACTTAACTTTAGCAGCCGCGCTCATTTTAGCCGTCATCTCTTCACTCAAGCCTTTTAGCATTTCTCCAGCTTTAGTTTGAGCACCAGAAACTAGGGTATATGTTTCTTTTGCTGCTTCAGTGACTGTTTGCTGTAAACCTTCTAAATAGGCTTTTTGCGCTTCAGCAAGGCTAGTGATGTCTTTCTGCTGACTCGCATTTTCAGCAAATGAAACGCCGCCGCTTAAAAGTGTTGAGAAAAGTGCATTCTGTTTTTCAGCAAGAGCTTGAAGAGTAGACATATTTAATGTCGCTAATTCAGTAACAGGCTTCATTGTTTCTTTAAGTTGTTCATTCATTTGGTCTAACATGATATATCTCCAATATTTAGAAAATTTAGGGTTAATTAGGCTTTTGTATCAACTTCTGATTGCTTTTCAGGAGTCGATTTCAAATCAGTTGTTTTCATTTTTGCAGGTGCTTTTACTTCTTCAGCACTTAAGGTTGCAACTGGCTTCGCTGCAGACTTCGGTGCTGGCGTTGCTTTTGTTGCTGGCTGCTGCGCTACTTTTTCTGAAGTTGCCTTCGTGTTGGTAGCCGCTTTCGCTGTCTGCTTTTCCGTCGTTACCTTTCCAGCATCGCTAGTCGTTTTAACTGCGGCTTTTGGTGTCTTAGCTGAAGTTACAAGCGCCTTGGCTGTCGCTTTCTTCGCTGGCGTTGCTTTTTTTACTGGCGTTGCTTTTTTCGCCGATGCCGGTGCCGTTGTTACAGTCACTTGTTCTTTAACGGCCTCAGTTGCTGTCGATATGCCTGACTGCAATGCGTCTGTGTATTTTTTGGAAACAGCGCTCACAGTATTATAGGTAATTTTTGAGTTGCTGGTTAGGCGTTCTCTAACCGATTCTGCATACACAGATTGGGCCGCTATCATACCTTGCACCTCTGTTTGTTGTGCAACGGTTTGCATTAGTTTGACGCTGTCCTCAACTAGCCCTGAGAAAAATTGGGTTTGTTGTTTAGTCACAGTTTCTATCGCTTTTATATTAGCGGCGAGCAGCTCATTAACTGGCTGCGATGACTTTTTCATTTGTTCTGAAAATTGACCAAACATACTCTTTCTCCTGTTTATTTGATAAGGCTTTGCTGCGTTGCAACATTTCGTATGTTCAAATAATAGACGTTATCCAGAGAAGATCAAGGAATATTTTGCTGCACTGCAACATATTTTTCGTGTGAATTGAGGAACAGTAGAGATCTAGAGATTAATTATATGATTTAGCTGCCTTTTTTATTTTTCGGGTTCAGGTTCCAGCTTGACATATTTTGCTCCATCATTTTTGAAAACATGCCAATAGGACTGTTATCGACCATATTTTTCATTAATCCTTGTACCTTATCTTGTTGTGCTATGAACTGCACGATACTCTGCTCGAGATACTGCCTAACAAACACTTCCATATCGCTATCGTAGAATCGAATCAGCTGTTTCAGCAGAACATCAGTTAATAGAGACTGTTGTTCGTTGGCTTCTGATTCGCTAATAATTTGCAGAAGCACCGACTTTGTAATATCCACTTCGGTTTTTGAATCAACGATCTTAAATTCAGTGCGATCATTTATTAGTATCTTAATAAAATCTAAATTGACGTACTTACTTTGTGAACTGTCGTACAAACGGCGATTCGGATATTTTTTAATGACGACCAAGATAACCTCTGAGAAATAGTAAGCAACAAGCGGTGAGACAAAGGCTCCCCTAACGAGCGCAAAATCAAAAGACTCAATTAAGAGTTTTTAAATTCTAGCTTAATTAACGGAACGTTGCTTGGTATTTCAACTAATACTCTTAAAGTGTTGTCGTTTTACTATTCATCCAAACGTTTTAAGACGTAGTCTCCAGGGGCATCCATAATAGTCGGATGCTGTTTACTTTGGCCAGGCTGTGGCGCTTTAACCTTGTTACCAGAAGTCGATTGCATCCACTGATGCCAGTCTGGCCACCATGAACCTTTTTGCTCTTTAGCGCCATCAAACCAATCTTGCGCCGAATCAGGCAGTTCGTCATTTAGCCAATGGGGATATTTACCCCCTTCGATCGGGTTAATCACCCCCGCTAAATGGCCGGAACCTGCGAGCACAAAACGACTCTCACCCGACACTAATTTAGTTCCTTTGTAAGCTCCTTGCCAAAGAACGATGTGATCAGCAACAGTAGATAAAAAGTAGCTGGGCATATCAATTTTGCCTAAATCAATCGGCACTCCATCAATAATAACGGCGCCAGGGTCCTTTAGTTTGTTTTCCCAATAGGTGGTGCGCATATATTGTGTGAAGCATGCTGCTGGGATGTTGGTGGCATCACTATTCCAATACAATATATCAAATGGCGCAGGGTCTTTACCCTTAAGGTAATTCTCTATAAAAAATGACCAAAATAAGTTGTTTTCACGCAGTAGACTGAAGCTCATGCCGATTATTCGGCCATCAAATACGCCTTTTAATTCCGCGTTCTTCTCAATCATCGGCAACATGTCTTCAGAGAAGTAATTTCCAACTTCGCCAGGCTCACTAAAGTCTAGCAAGGTCGTTAAAAAAGTGAGCGAAGCGATTGAATCGTCATTAATGGCCCGTAAATAGGCAGCGGTCATTGCCAGCAAAGTACCGCCAACGCAAAATCCGGTTAAATTGACCTTTTTTTGGTTCGTTATGGCTTTTACCTGCTCAATTGCCGCAAGTGGGCCTTTGCGCATGTAATCTTCGAAGTCATTGTCTGCTAACTTGGATGTGGGGTTTACCCAAGAAATCATGAATACTGAATAGCCTGCATTCAGCAAGCCCATTACCATCGACTTCTTCTCATCCAGATCAAGAACATAGTATTTGTTAATAAACGGTGGGGTTATCAGCACTGGCACTTGATAGTGCTTTTTTTGAATGGGAGTGTAATGAATAAGCTGAATAAGTTCGTTTTGAAATACAACCTTTCCGGGTGTATAGGCTAAATTTTCACCTAATTTAAAAGCATCGCTGTCAGACTGTCGCATTTTGAATGCTTCCAAAGGACTTTTTTCTAAGTCCTCAAGAAAGTTCTGCATACCTTTAACTAAATTTTGACCTTTACTGTTGATAACTTCCTCACAAACCTCTGGGTTTGTTAGTACAAAATTAGTCGGTGAGAGCGAATTCACATACTGGCGAGTAAAAAATTTGGCTTGCTTTGCCGCTTTTTCATCACTGAACTCAATTGCATCGATCATGTTGCTGAGCATATCGGCATTAGCTAAATAAGATTCTTTTATGTACCGAAATACCGGGTTTTTTTCCCAATCACTGTGCGCAAACCTCCGGTCATTGGTTTTTTCTTTTGATGCAGCGGCTGCCGGATTTTCGGTTTTGTTGTTTTCGGCTAAGCTCTGTCCCAACATTGCTTTAGAAGCTTGTTGCCACAAATCAGTTTGTTTTTGCATGTATTGCATTTGCTGTTGAATGAGTTTATTCGAATCAACTTTAATATCGCCGTTTAACAAGGCTGCTAACTTTTGCGGGTCAAACATCCCCGGCACCGATGCTCCGGCGCCTTCTGCTGTTTTGTTTGTTCTTGTTAACACCTCTTGAGCCAGTGCATTAAATACGGTCGCATATTTTTCTATATACGCTAAAACTTCGGTTTCATCCGTACTCATATTCATTCTCCATTCTATGCTAGTCGGACTTTTTCTGTCCTTTTAAAAAACCGTCCATCATTTTTTGGTAGGCAGTAAAGCCTGTGAGTCCATTTTCTAGTGATGGTTTGATGAATGTTTCAAAGGCTTTCTGTGGATCCTGCGCGCATTTCTCTGCGAGTTCTTCTGTTATCGTTGTGTGCAGTTGACTAAAATCTGGAAGTCCAAAGATTTCGCGTGCTTCGGCAGGACTCAGTTCTAATTCAATTTTGACTTTCATAGGATTTTCTCCAGAATGACCTAATGCAAATTAAACAGTTTAGTACAAATAGACAGCATTTTTATCAAGATTCTTTTCATCAACAGCTCGTCAAATTATCAACGATGATAGCGTATTTTATTGTTGCTGAACTTTTAGCCTATGCCGCGGCCTAAACAATGTCTATAGTTTTCGACTATTGTAGTAGGTTAATTCTGCATTCTCATGCACTTAGTTATGTTTAACAGCGCATGGGGCTCTATTTATTTAATAGATGGACGACTCACTAGACTAACAAAACCTCTCGCTTAGCGACAATATACGATTACAACGCGGCAATTTATCACTAGAATGCGCTATAAAGTAAATTGAATAAACACGCATCAAAACTCATAAAGAGAAAAAAACGCTTTGAAGATTAAAGAATTACCTCTATTGCCCTTTAGGTGGCTAAAACGCCACTTTTGGAAACTGTTCATTGTTGCTTTAGCCGCCTCTGTATCCTATGTGATCTATGTTGATGCTCAAGTAAAACAACGATTTGAGGGCAACAAGTGGCAAGTGCCTGCGCAAATATTTGCACGCCCATTAACGCTGCAAGTCAAACAAGAGATTACAATTGGGGAAGTAAAAGATGAATTGAGCTTATTGGGATATAGGCGAGTTTCTAGTGCGAAATTGACAGGTGAGTATCAGACCTATTCAAATCAACTTCGCATACAACGTAGAGCCTTTCATTTTCCAAATGGTTATGAACCAGAGCGAGATATACGCATTACTTGGCAAGACGAACGTATTGCTAAAATCGAATATTTACTAGGGACAGGTACTCATCCAACGGCAAAGTCGATTGCATTGACGCGCCTAGAACCTTGGTTAGTGTCTCGCTTAGTGAATGGGCTTGAAGAAGACCGCATGTTGGTTGGTAAGGAGGACATTCCCTTATTATTACAAAAAGCATTGGTGATCGTTGAAGACCGCGATTTTTATCAGCATCATGGTGTTGCACCAACATCGATCATTCGCGCGTTTTTTGCAAATATCGTCGCAGGCAGAACGGTACAAGGTGGCAGCACTTTAACTCAACAGTTAGCCAAGAACTTCTTTTTGACCCGAGAGCGCTCCTACATTCGAAAGGCTAAAGAAGCGGTCATGGCATTAGTGATAGACGCTAGATATTCGAAGGAAGAAATCATTAATGCCTATATAAATGAAGTATTTCTTGGGCAAAATGGCGCGGTAGCAGTTCATGGGTTTGGTTTGGCAAGTCACTTTTATTTTGACAAACCACTACCTGAACTCTCTGTTCCTGAAATAGCAACGTTGATAGGCTTGGTAAAAGGGCCGTCGTTTTACTCGCCCAGTAAACACCCTCAACGTGCGTTAGAGCGTCGTAATGTTGTGTTGCGCTTGCTGTTTGAAGCCAACGAGATTACTAGCAAAGATTATGCGGGTTTTGTCGCTGCGCCTTTGAATACCGCGAGTAGTGAAAGTTTAGCCAGTGGCAAGCATCCCGCCTTTATGGATAAAGTGCGTGACGAACTCAATACTGTGATTAGCCGTCGGTCAGAGCAATTATCAGGGGTAAAACTTTATACAACCTTAGATATAAACGCGCAGCGTCGCGCGGAAGCGGCAGTGAAAGAGCAAGTTGATAGTATCGCAAAAAAACGTGACCAAGCAGACTTAGAAGCGGCAATGGTTGTCTCTGATGTTCAAAGTGGTGAAATTAGAGCCATAGTGGGTGGTAAAACAGCTGGATTTAGCGGCTTCAACCGTGCCTTGAATGCTTACCGTCCTATTGGCTCTTTGGTCAAGCCGGCGGTTTATTTATCAGCACTAGAGGACCCAGTGCATTACAATTTAGCGACTATGCTTGAAGATACTCCAGTTAAAATGCGCAGTACCGGCGGTCAGTATTGGGAGCCGTTAAATGCCGATAAAAAATTTCGTGGGCAAGTATCTTTAATTGAAGCGCTGACCAAATCATATAATGTGCCAAGCGTAAAATTAGGTATAGCAGTTGGTTTAGAGGAAGTGGCTTACACAATTAATCGTCTTGGTGTTGATAAAGACATAACGCTAGTGCCTGCGCTTACTCTCGGAGCTATTGATTTATCTCCTTTGCAGGTCAATCAAATGTATCAAACCATTGCCAATAATGGGGTTATGAATCAACTGCATAGCTTAACAGCGGTGACATCAAACGAAAATGAACTACTGTATTTGCGCGACGTTGCAAGTGAAATTAGAGCCGATGAATCGGCGACGTATTTAATTAATTATGCACTGCATAAGGTTACGCTTGAAGGCACAGCAAAAGCGGTAAGAAAGACTTTTCCAAATATCAATATGGCAGGAAAAACCGGCACAACAAATGATTATAGAGACAGTTGGTTTGCGGGCTTTGACCGAAACTTAGTGACCAGCGTGTGGATGGGCTCGGACGATAATGCGCCTGTTAATCTATCGGGTGCAAGCGGCGCAATGCAGGTTTTTATTGCTTTTCAGAAGAGGCAGTCACCTAAAAACCTATCTCGACGCTTTCCTGAAGGTCTCGGTATAGTGCATTTTGATGCTATAACAGGACAGCTTTCAGCGCCTAGTTGTGGTGATATTCTAAGTGTTCCCGCAATTCTCAGCGCGCTACCCGAAACTGCTCGCGGCTGTAATGGCCAACCCGCCGTTAGAATGCAGCCTAAAAAGAAACCCAAGTCGTTCTGGGAGAAGCTGTTCGGAGAGTAACGCCAACGGTATTTCTTGCCTCATGTATCAGCTGTAATGTAATTAACACTGCCCCCTTTATTTTTGTAATGCTACTGCGTCCTTATGGGGCGAATACTTCTAATTGCACCATTGTGGTGCTCATCTGCATGTCTATAACGATAAAATAATCCTTATGTTACTGATTTAAAAGACTATTAACTATTGGCATTGGTCTTGAATAACGAATTGGAACTACATTATTTTTTTTACATTACGCAGGAGCATACTATGAAATTAGTCACCGCAATCATTAAGCCATTTAAGCTTGATGATGTTCGTGAAGCAATCTCTGAAATCGGTATTGATGGTTTGACCGTCACCGAAGTGAAGGGGTTTGGTCGTCAAAAAGGTCACACTGAGCTTTATCGTGGCGCCGAATATCAAGTTGATTTTTTACCTAAAGTTAAACTTGAAATCGCAATAAATGATGATCAGGTCGAGCGTTTGGTTGAAGCCATTGTTGGCGCAGCTAAAACAGGCAAAATTGGTGACGGCAAAGTGTTCGTCTATGACTTAGAACAAGCAGTGCGTATTCGTACTGGCGAAGCAGACGCTGACGCTCTGTAAGTCGCGCAGCCAGAAAACCGGAGAACAAAAATGGAAATCACATTCGAACTTGGGTATGCATTAGATACCTTTTACTTCTTAATCTGTGGCGCACTAGTAATGTGGATGGCGGCAGGTTTTACCATGTTAGAAGCGGGTTTAGTCCGCGCTAAAAACACCACTGAAATATTAACCAAAAACGTAGCACTGTATGCCATCGCTTGTATCATGTACATGATATGCGGTTACAGCATTATGTATGGTGGAGATGACTTTAGTTTCTTCCTCAAAGATATTGTAGCTGACGGTGCAACAGGCGCTGCGGAACCTGCTACATATTCACCTTCAGCAGATTTTTTCTTCCAGGTGGTATTCGTTGCAACAGCAATGTCAATCGTATCTGGCGCGGTTGCTGAGCGTATGAAGCTTTGGGCATTCTTGGCATTTGCAGTGGTGTTAACGGCTTTCATTTATCCAATGTCTGGTTCTTGGACTTGGGGCGGCGCTGACGTATTTGGTATGTTTAATTTAGGCGCACCAGTACCAGAAGATGCTGCTGCTGACTGGATGCCAGCGTTCCGTTTCTCAGACTTTGCTGGTTCAGGTATTGTGCATATGGCGGGTGCTGCTGCAGCATTGGCTGGTGTATTAGTGCTTGGTGCTCGTAAAGGTAAGTATGGCGCAGACGGTCGTGTTAACGCGATCCCTGGTGCAAACTTGCCATTAGCTACATTAGGTACATTCATACTGTGGATGGGCTGGTTCGGTTTCAACGGTGGTTCTGTTTTAGCGACAGCAAGTGTTGAAAGTGCGAATGCGGTTGCAGTTGTCTTTATGAATACTAACATGGCTGCTGCCGGTGGCTTAGTCGCTGCATTATTGCTAGCGAGAGTGCTTTTCGGTAAAGCTGATTTGACGATGGCATTGAACGGCGCATTAGCTGGCTTGGTCGCGATTACTGCAGAACCGTCTACACCAACCCCTTTGCAAGCAACACTGTTCGGCGCTTTGGGCGGAGCTCTAGTGGTAGGAAGTATTTTAGCCTTGGATAAATTGAAGATTGATGATCCAGTCGGTGCAATCTCTGTTCACGGTGTCGTTGGCTTCTTAGGTCTGATGTTAGTGCCATTCACTAATCCGTTAACTGTCGATGTTGCTGGCGGTGGAACTGGTGGTGCAACGTTTGTCGGACAACTTGTGGGTGCTTTGACCATTTTCTTCTGGGTATTCGTGACGAGCTTAGTTGTTTGGTTAGCGCTTAAAGCCATCATTGGTATACGAGTTACTGAGGAAGAAGAGTTTGAAGGCGTAGACATGAGTGAGTGTGGATTAGAAGCTTACCCAGACTTTACTACTAGCCGTCAAAACTAATTTGATTTTGCTTAAGAGCCGGCCACGGACAGCTAGCTCTACGAAGAAAACTCAAGGAAGATGCAGGGAAGCACTAATTGGCGTGAAAATAACAATAAGCACACGCCAATAGTTATTGTTAACAATCAGCCTCGATTAATCGGGGCTTTTTTTTATGCCATTCTATTTATAGCCCTTATATTTTCTGTCGCTCTTGCAACTGATTTACGCTTATTAAACACAGGCGTTCCGTTGACCCATTCTTATAATACTAACCATGACATTTCTTACGGTGGTGAATCGTGGCAAAAACTAGATATTTATCGAGCCCGAGATGCCGACGAAAATACGCCGGTCATCGTTTTCTTTTTTTGTGGTGGCTGGTCTTGGGGATATAAAGCCTATTTTGAATTTTTGTAATTTTGATTACTCTTTAGAAATTATCAGCGGTTACTGAGCTTTAATAGCATGAATTCGGTGTTGTCCCCGGATTGATCTCGCCACCAAGCTCGTCAGGATCTATCTCTAATTCAAATAATACTGCGCGAACAAATTCAATTTGTTCAAGCACTCGTTTGTAGTCGTCACCATACTCATACTTGTTTACTTCTATTGATTGAGGCATGAACGTATATGCGATTTTGAGGGCTTGAAGCTGGTCTTCGGTCATGTTGGTATTCCTTTTTTTTGGCATTTTAAAGAAGCATAGCACAGCAAATTTACTAAGGGACCAGTTTGCAGGCGCAAACCTCTCCAAAAATACCAGGCGATACCAGCGAGTAGCAACACTAACTATCACTCAATATAGTATACCCTGCTTGGTTAACCTTTCACTTTTTTAAGAACGTTCACTGACAATTGCGGTTGCTTATTTCAAAGTCGGTTAGACGGCATAAGTAATCATACTGCCGTTATAATTGTGCGAAAATTTTTGCGGCGTAGGCAACCATTTAGATTGGAAGTTTTGATGGGATGTTGCATATTTCCAGCCTAATTTTGTAGACATTTTTAAAATGGTATTGGACCTTCTTCAGTCGAATGGTGATTTACTGCTCAGACAAGCAGATTCACACAACAAAGCTCTGTTCTGCTAAAATAGTTAGTCAGTAAACTCTGAACTGAATACAAACAGCATCTGTTGCATGCAACTGGTATATCGTTTATCTTTTGTATAGTTAATAATAAAGTACAGAGATTGTTAGATGGATGAACATGCTTTTACTGTGAAGACCAGAGAGCTTCACAATCACCACTTTGATTCTACTATCTGGAACGACTTTCTTTATCGAGACGATGATATTGTTATTTCGACGTACGCTAAGTCTGGGACAACATGGATGCAGCAAATTGTTTCGCAACTGCTATTTCCAGGAGAAGCAGACTTGGAAGTTGCTGAGATGTCTCCCTGGTTGGATCTTCGTATACCGCCCAAGGAAGTTAAGTTAGCTGCCGTTGAGGAGCAGAAGCATCGCCGTTTCATAAAAACACATTTACCGTTAGATGCTGTGGTCTTTTCGGATAAGGCGAAATATATCTACATTGGTCGAGACGGGCGCGATGTTCTTTGGAGTCTCTATAACCATCATTCAAACGCCAATGAAGCTTGGTATGATGCTTTAAACAACACTCCTGGTCGAGTTGGTGAAGCTATTGAGCGGCCGGGCACATCAGTTACCGAGTATTTTGATGAGTGGCTCGCGAAGGATGGGCATCCATTTTGGTCGCTCTGGGAAAATGCTAGGACTTGGTGGTCCATCCGGAATTTACCAAATGTTCATATGGTACATTTTGCCAATTTAAAAACAGATATGCCGGGCGAAATTCGTCGCATTGCGGCATTCCTTGGTATTTCTATCGATGAGTCGAAGTGGGAGAACATACTTCGACACTGCAGTTTTGACTACATGAAAGCAAATGCGGCAAAGAGCGCTCCTTTAGGTGGTGCATTCTGGGAGGGGGGCGCTGAAACGTTTATTCATAAAGGAACGAATGGACGTTGGCGTGAGCACCTATCAGTTGAGCAAATTGAGCAATACGAGAAGCGTGCGATGGCAGAATTAGGTCTAGAATGTTCACGCTGGCTGGCAACAGGTAAGCTAGACGTGTGAGTATTCTTGTTCCGGCAGGCTTGTACATAAAAAATCGTTGTAGCGGGTGTCAATGAACGCTAGCTCTTGAGAAAAAGTTGTGTCACTTCAGAAAGCTTGGAGAGTTTGCCCTCGACTATTATATTGATAACATTTCGGCTCTCTAGCCGCTATAGACTGAAGGAAAGCTTAGGTATAATTCTCCAGAGGCATTATGTTTAAATCAAATTTGTCCGCAATGGCTCTCTACGATAAGTTTTGCTATCGCAAACCCCAAGCCAGAGTTTTGGAGTTATAATTCAGACAGAATGCTAACATTCCCTATGGTTGTTGGTTGTTTAGAGCGATAATAACTAGTGAAACCTTCAATGACTACAAATTGTCATGTTTTGCCTAATCAATTCGGTCTTCAATACGGCAAAAGGGGATTCACGCCACTCAAATTCGTATGAGAGCTTTGTGCCAATAACCGACTTTTACCAACATTCATCTGAATTGGTGCTTTGGGCAGATTGCCGGCATTGCCATAAAGCGCTATTTCTGGAGTGGAATGTGTATTTGACCAGAATATCTGACCGGCAAGTCCCATCCAACAGCGGTCACTCGCTGTTCACACAAACTTAAATATCGATGCTCTCTGATATCTCAAGTGCGTCATCTACTTCAATGCCCAGATATCGAACTGTACTTTCTAACTTCGAGTGCCCGAGGAGCAATTGACAAGCCCTAATGTTTTTAGTCTTTTTGTAGATCAAAGAAGGTTTGGTGCGCCGCATTGTATGAGTGCCATAGTGAGTCCCTTCTAATCCAATTGAATTTATCCACCCATCGACAATTCGGCTATATTGCCTAGTAGACAGATGCGGTGAATTCTTGATACGAGATTTGAAAAGGTAATCGGAGTTATCTAGAGCATCTTTTTGAATCAATGCCTTTATTGCTGCTCGAGTCTGCTCAGTAATTTCAAACTGAACAGGCCTGCCAGTTTTTGACCAACGAGCTTTCCCTTATTCCAAGGCTCTTTTTTCTTGTAAACAGCAAGTGGGTACATAAGTAGTCTCCAGAATTCAGATAAATAGCAGTCTTTCAGAATATGATTGCAATACAAATGCCATGTATAATACTATTTAATACTACCAATAAAGCTGTGAGTTGAATTATGAGCATGATTAAAAAGAGCATCACTGTTACTGATAAACAAAATGAGTGGATGCAAAGTCAGCTAAAAAGCGGCGAATACGCGAGTGACAGCGAATTACTGAGAGACTTAATACGCAAAGAGCAACGTCGAAACGAAGACATTAATGTCATCAGAGAGGCGCTAATTGTGGGTGAGCAAAGTGGCTATTCTACGAAATCTGCTGAACAAATTTTGCAGGAGTTTAAAGAAAAGCGCCGCATAAATGTCTGACTATAGGCTAACTCTTGCCGCAGAAATTGACCTTGCTGACATTTTGGAATATGGCGAGGCACATTTTGGGACTATTGCGGCACTTGAGTTTTATGAAGGTCTACTGAGCGTATTCCCTAAAATCGTTAATAATCCTGCTCAATTTGCCCGAATTGATGAAGTGCGCAAAGGATATCGCAGAGCAATCTATCAAACGTATTCCATCTACTTTATCGAGCGCGAAAACTGTATAGAGATAACCCGTGTTATACGCAAGTATCCAGTAAAACTATAACTAGACTGGTATAAAATGACAGACAGTGCACATCCAATTATTGTCATTCAGCCAGTCGTAAATTAGTACTCCGTTTGCGACACTAGTCTACAAAGAATTCAAGCAAGAATGCATGTGCTGCCAACGCAACAAAGTGGGACATATAAACGCCGCCGACCAGAAACAACATTGCTATGTCAATTGGTTTAACGTTACTATCCAGACTTTACCGCAAACTTCGCCGACCAAGGCAAATATTTACGCAAGTATGTTGAACGTGAGTTTGAAGAGTTCTTGCGTTATGATCGTCTAGAGCACGGCGTTTTAGGCGTGATATGTGGTGATTGCAAGTACAAAACATTCGTTGCTTTTAGCTGCAAACGGCTCGGATTTTAGTTGAGGTCTGCCAATACCTAGTTTTGTAGCGCGCTGAGCAATACCCAAAGAGCAGGCTCGTGAGTAATGTAAATCATTCAACCCGCCATTTTTTGACCTAGCTAGTTAATTGTCGTCTAATAAACAGCCTATTTAAAGCCTAGTTTCTAATTAATCTAGGAACGTGTAACGCTGGCGAGGATATCATACAACATTAACGTTTGCATGAATTAACAGTGATGTAATAAAACTAAATTTAGTTATTAAATTAGGCTCAACACACGGACTGGGGTTATTTAGCCTTTCATCACAACGGTACGATTACCCGTTAAAAAAACTCGGCGACTAACGTGCAGGCGAACCGCTTTAGCCAACACTACACGCTCTACGTCCTGACCCACACGGACCAAATCTTCTGGATAAAAAGTATGATCTACATCTTGTATGCCTTGAGTAATGATCGGCCCTTCGTCTAGCTCATTATTGATATAATGCGCTGTTGAACCGACCATCTTTACTCCCTTTTCCCATGCTTGATGATAAGGCTTAGCTCCCTTAAAGCCAGGCAATAGCGAGTGGTGAATGTTAATCGCCCAACCATCTAAGTATTCACACATTTCAGGAGACATTACCTGCATGTAACGAGCAAGGACGACTAAGTCAATCTCATATTTTTCTAACAATTCACGAATTTGAGCCTCTTGTTGAGGCTTTGTTTCTTTACTTATGGGTAAATGGTAGTAGGGAATACCGTGCCAATCGGCTAACTCTTTTAAATCTGGGTGATTTGAGATAATCACTGAGATTTCAATGCCCAGCAACTGCCCCGTACGGTGGCGATAGAGCAAATCGTTCAAACAGTGATCATATTTAGACACGAAAATTGCAGTCCGCTCTGGATGATCCGGTGCCTTCAGCGTCCAGTGCATGTCAAAACGGTCAGCCTCTGGCTGGAAATCCTCAGCAAATTTATTAGGGTTTAAACTTTCGGATTGAGAATGAAATGCAATTCGTATGAAAAATTGTGCGGTGGTCTTGTCGTCAAAAGACTGTATTTCGTCTACGTAAAGGCCATTCCCAGCCATAAAATTGGTACACACGTCCACTGTTCCAAGGACGCTTGGGCAACGTGCTGCAAGCACCCAACTGTTTTCACTTGTTTTCATTATTATTCCAATTTGATTATTCTAGGCCCGATATTCAGCACTAGCATCTATGAGCCAATTCCATATGTAATCCGCAAAACTACGGCGCACAACCAAAAGGTAACTGCCATTACCTGTGCGAACAATTCCCGCAGCACTTTTGGCAAATACCGTGCCGACACATTTTCCGACTGGGAAAGCCTGTGGATCCACGTCGATAGGCGACGCTTTTTTCAAGACGTTGCGCGACTCAGGGCCACTTAGTTCAACTAGGGTTTGACCCGCGCTAATATCAACAATAGAATAGTGACCCGTTTGTGCTGCCCGATATCGAGATTCGAAATCGGTGGCAACCGACCAAGGCATGATTACCAGCCAATCGTCGGGTGCGGTCCAATTTACACGAACCTCACCGTAAAGCGCGGATGTCAATGGCTTGGTGGGCAAAGGACCACCATTTAGATCGGAAGCTATCTGCATTTGTTCCGCGTTCTCTGGATTCAAGCGCAGGTTAAATTGCCCACATAATGGCAACTCTCGCAAGGTTAATTGATCAGAGCTAAGGTAAGTATTGGTATGGCGAGCTTTTATCGGTGTCACGCCTTCGATATCTGTAGCATGCTGTTTAATTACTGAAAAGTACTCAGACATTTTGACGATCTCCTTTTGAATCGAAGAACACGGGGCTGGTGATTTCTGCTTCGACCACCCGCCCGTCGGCTAAGGGGAAATAGACCTTTTCGCCTTTCTTGTTCAGACCACCCTTAATGACCGCCATCGCAATGGATCGCTCCAAATTGGGGCTGAAGTAACTTGATGTAACATGACCAACCATGGGCATTGGTTTCGCGGCATTAGGATCTAAAACCGCTTGTGCACCTTCTTCAAGTACTTCTTTTGGATCTGTGGTCAACAAACCGACCAACTGCTTGCGATCTTCACGCAGGCAATCCTTACGCTGCATACCGCGCTTGCCAATGAACGGGAAGGGCTTGTTCATGCCCACTGCCCAGCCCATATGTGACAATTAACGCTAGGTCAGAATCTCTTTTACCAACAAAGCGCAATTGATTAGTTGAACTAAGGTCAAATGTAGAGAGTATTCAGGCTTAGGTTAGAACGTATTCAGCATCCAATTTATTGATATGGGTCATTTCATTTACTCGTTTTTCTGCAATTATTATTTTTGATATTTAATGATTCTAAAGCATGGGCCAAGGTAGATAAATGATTGATAAGACGTTCCATTCGACTACTTCCAAATTATCTCATCCTATTTGGCATAGCATTTCTGCAGATGCGTGCCTTAAGCATCTGAATACATCAGTCAATGGCTTAGACCAACCAGAGGCCGAGGCGCGGCTTTCAACTTACGGAGCGAACTGCCTGCCAAAAGCAGCAAGACGAAGTGCTTTTAAGCGCTTGCTTATGCAATTTCATAATATTTTGATTTACGTGTTGCTGGCTTCAGCGGCAATCACTGCGTTTATTCAACATTGGGTTGATTCAGCAGTGATATTGGCGGTTGTTCTTGCGAATGCGATAATTGGCTTTATTCAGGAGGGGAAAGCCGAACAAGCCATGGACGCTATTCGCCATATGCTAGCGCCGCAGGCCAGAGTCATTCGTGACGGAAAGCAACTAGCAATTGATGGTGAAAAATTGGTTCCTGGGGACATTGTGTTGCTGGAGGCCGGAGATAAGGTGCCCGCTGATTTGCGATTGTTCAGTGCGCATAGCGCGGCGGCGCAAGAAGCTATTTTAACAGGAGAGTCCTTGTCTGTAGATAAGCAAACCCTGCCGGTTGCTGAGGGGCTGCCACTCGGTGACCGTTCTTGCATCGCTTTTTGCGGCACTCTAATCACCAGTGGCCAATGCAAAGGAGTAGTAATTGCAACTGGCTCAGAGACTGAAATCGGTCGTATCAGCGGGCTGCTGTCTGAAGTCGAAATACTAACGACGCCTTTAGTTACGCAAATGGGTGTATTCGCTAAATGGCTGACCGTTTTGATTCTCATCATCGCTTTTCTGCTGCTTACCTTCGGCTATTTTGTAGAGCATCGCGACTTTGCAGAAATGTTCATGGCTGTCGTCGGACTATCAGTGGCCGCTATCCCCGAAGGTTTACCTGCAGTTTTAACGATAACATTGGCAATTGGGGTTCAGGCAATGGCGAAGCGCAACGCTATTGTGCGACGTTTACCTGCTATTGAAACGCTTGGGGCAGTATCGGTCATTTGTAGCGATAAGACGGGCACACTGACACGCAACGAAATGATGGTGGCTTCAGTCCTTACTCATCGCCACCTATTTAACTTGGAAGGCTGTGGGTACGAGCCAAAAGGTGCACTGAAAATAGATGATATGGCTGTTTCCCCAACTGAACATTTGGTGCTGGAAGAACTCGCCCGTGCCGCGATTCTTTGCAATGATGGCGCGCTTCGGCAGCATGAAAACACGTGGTTAGCAGACGGTGACCCAATGGAAGGAGCGTTGCTAGCTTTTAGCGGGAAAATGGACGCCGACATTTCCTACGAACAATCCACATGGACACGAACCGATGCGATCCCATTTGATGCTCGAAATCGTTTTATGGCTACACTAAATCACGATCATGAAAGACATGCTTGGGTATTCGTGAAAGGGGCACCAGAAAAGATTTTGAGCATGTGCTGCGATCAGCGCACAACAGATGGAAAAACAGAAGATCTAGATACGGTGTATTGGAATGATGAGCTTGAATCCATTGCTGCCCTCGGTCAGCGAGTGCTTGCTTTTGCGGTCAAGTCAGCACCTTCAAACAACACGGTGCTGGAGCATGCAGATATAGAAAACAAACTCACTTTGTTAGGCATGGTAGGAATGATTGATCCCCCTCGAGACGAGGCTGTTAGCGCAATTGCTGAATGTGGTACTGCTGGGATCCGTGTAAAGATGATTACCGGTGACCATACTAAAACCGCATCGGCAATTGGCAAGCAGATTGGGCTAAAAAATGCTGAAACCGTAATGACCGGCTCAGATCTCGATTGCCTAGATGATGCAGCTCTGCGCCAGGCAGTAATAGATTGCGATATCTTTGCGCGTACAAGTCCTGAACAAAAATTGCGTTTGGTAATGGCATTACAATCTCATGGCTTTACGGTCGCTATGACGGGTGATGGTGTTAACGATGCTCCCGCACTCAAAAGAGCTGACGCAGGTATTGCGATGGGACAAAAAGGCAGTGAAGCCGCAAAAGAGGCTGCAGAACTCGTGTTAGCTGATGATAACTTCGCATCTATTGTAGCTGCAGTGCGGGAAGGGCGCACTGTTTATGACAATATTAAAAAGGTCATTAGTTGGACATTACCAACGAATGCGGGGGAAGCAATGACTATCATTGTGGCATTGCTTTTGGGCATGACACTGCCGATCACTGCTATTCAGATCCTTTGGGTTAACTTAATTACGGCTATCACGCTTGGCGTAGCACTGGCGTTTGAGCCAACTGAAGAAAACACTATGCTCAGGCCACCGCGCTCTCGCGATGAGCCTCTGCTGACTAATGATTTAGTATGGCATATTGTGTTGGTATCTTGTTTATTTCTGTGTGGTGTATTCGGTACTTTCCAGTACGCCATCGATCAAAATTATTCCGTTGAACTCGCTCGCACTATTGCCCTCAATACGCTCGTAGTAATGGAAATTTTTCATCTTTTTTTCATTCGTAACATTTACGGTACATCACTCACTTGGAAAGCAGTGCGCGGCACAAAAGTGGTCTGGATGGTAGTAATTGCAGTTACAGGTGCGCAATTTGCCATTACTTATCTCCCAACCCTACAATCAGTATTTGCTACCGAAGCGATTCCATTTTGGGACGGTGTTCTCATCTTAGGCATCGGTGTTGCGCTTTTTGCTATTATTGAAGTTGAAAAACAACTTCGCCTCGCACTCCAGCGCACCAAAAGGGATAGCCAATAACATCTGTTCAAAATTAAGAACGGAATTTCTTATATCGACAGTTGCACGCTAACAGGGCAGTGATCCGAACCATGAATATCATTATGGATTTCAGCATCGTGGATCTGTTCCTTTAACTTTGGCGATACCAAAAAATAGTCAATTCTCCATCCTACGTTTCGTTCCCGAGCACCTGCTCGATAACTCCACCAACTGTACTTTACCTTTTCAGGGTGGACATGACGAAAAGCGTCCACGTAACCCGCGGCAACAAGGTTGTCGATACCGTCTATTTCCTGTTGTGTATAGCCAGCGCTTTTATTGTAATTTGGCTTTGGTCGAGCCAAGTCAATGTCGCGATGCGCTGCATTCAAGTCGCCGCAAATCACAACCGGCTTTTTCTCTTCAAGCTTTTTTATGTAACTCAGGAAGTCGGCATCCCATTGCGCCCGATAGGACAAACGCTTCAAGTCATTGCCTGAGTTTGGAGTGTAAACGGTGACTAAATAAAGATCGCTAAATTCTGCACATAACACGCGGCCCTCTTGATCATGCTCTTCGATGCCCATGTCTTTTGTGACGTCAATGGGTTGGATTCGAGTAATGATACTCGTGCCCGAATAGCCTTTTTTTACTGCTGAGTTAGTGAATATATGATAGCCATTTAGTTCACATAGAGCTTCAATTACTTGCTCGTCTTGCGCCTTGGTTTCTTGTAGGCAGAGCACATCGCAGTCAAGGGACGCCAAAGACTGTAAAAAATCTTTTTTGATTGCCGCCCGAACGCCATTAACGTTCCAAGATACTAATTTCATCGAGTTCTCCAAACTTACTGCTTCATTATTATGGGGTGCATATTGTATAGATTAGCCAGTCAATGCCAAGGTTAGCACGTGATTAAAGAAGGATTTATATCATTAATTTGTTAAATACACCGCAACCCAAGGTTAATAGTCGACATGGGAACTTAAATAAGTCGATTCGATTTGCAAGTTGCTAAGCGTTTACTGTCAAGTAGCAAACTGCGTAGAGGGGTCTCATTAAAAATTCCGTTTCGCACTCAATCCAATTCAGCGTTACACTGTATATAAATCATCTGTTCATAAAACTAAAACTAAAACTAAAATAAAAGAGTACAGCATGCTTAAGTCAATTAAATCTATCCTTGTTCTGTTATCTGGTATGTCAATGACCTTGCTGGTTCCCAGCGCTTCTGCATATGACCGCATTACGGGTGAAACCTTTGCAAGTCGCTCTGAGGTTATTGCGCAAAACGGGATGGCGGCAACAAGTCAGCCCTTAGCCACTCAAGTAGCATTAGACATATTAAAAAGCGGCGGAAACGCAATTGATGCAGCGATTGCTGCAAACGCTTTATTGGGCCTAGTTGAACCTACAGGCAGCGGTATAGGCGGTGATTTATTTGCTATTATTTGGGATGCAAAATCGCAAAAGTTGTATGGTCTGAACGCTTCAGGACGATCGCCAAAAGGACTGACGCGCGACTATTTTGCAAAGCAGGGTTTAGATAAAATCCCAGCGTTTGGACCACTGCCGGTATCGGTACCTGGCGCCGTTGACGGTTGGTTTATGTTAAGTGAACGATTCGGCTCTAAGCCCATGCAGGAATTACTGGCCCCATCGATTGATTATGCTCGAAATGGTTTTCCTGTATCAGAAGTGATTGCCTACTATTTTGAAATGAATCAGAAACGCATAGGTCACTACCCAGGCTTTGAGGAAACTTTCACCATCAATGGCAATACCCCAAAGAAAGGTCAAATATTTAAAAACCCAAACCTTGCCGCAACGTATGAAAAACTAGCCACAGGGGGGCGGGATGCATTTTACAAAGGCGACATTGCGCGCACTATCAGCGGCTTTATGCAAAGCCAAGGTGGATTGCTCAGCTATCAAGATATGGCATCACATACATCGAATTGGGTTGAGCCGGTATCCACTAACTACCGCGGCTATGATGTTTGGGAATTACCACCCAATGGGCAAGGCATTGCTGCTTTGCAAATCCTCAACATCCTAGAATTATATGATCTTGAAAGTATGGGGAGGGACAGCGCTGAGTTTGTACATACAGTGGTGGAAGCCAAAAAGCTCGCATTTGCAGACCGCGCTAAGTTTTATGCAGACCCCGACTTCAATCAAATTCCGGTAGAGTGGTTAATTTCCAAAGAATATGCGAAAAAACGCCAGAAGCTGATTGATCCAAATGCAGCGGCAAAGCGCGTAGATGCAGGCAAAAATGAAGGAGACACTATTTACCTGACTGTTGCTGATAGCCAAGGCAACATGGTGTCTTTGATTCAGAGCAATTACCGTGGTATGGGTTCAGGCATGATCCCAACTGATTTGGGCTTTGTTTTACAAAACCGAGGCGAAATGTTCTCACTAGATAAAAATCACTTTAATGCTCTAGAACCTGGCAAGCGTCCGTTTCATACCATTATCCCTGCGTTTGTGACTCGAAATAATAAACCGCTCATGAGCTTCGGCGTTATGGGCGGCGGAACGCAGCCGCAAATGCATGCACAGATTATTGTGAATATGATTGATTTTGGCATGAATTTACAAGAAGCTGGTGATGCGCCACGCATACTGCATACGGGCTCTAGCTCGCCTGAGGGCGATATCATGACCGATGGCGGCTATATTAGTTTAGAATCGGGCTTTTCAGCAAAAACACGTCGAGACTTACTCCAAAAAGGACATACTCTAAAAGACGTTTTAGGCGCTTTTGGTGGCTATCAAGCAATCATGCTAGACGATAAAAACAAAGTGTATTATGGTGCATCAGAAACTAGAAAAGACGGTCAAGCCGCAGGATATTAATTAATGAGTCAATCGCAAAAGGGTATTTGCGCCGAGCCAAACTTGCACGCTCAATATTTGCTATTTAACGTTGTTGATGACGACTTTCCAGCAATGCGCGAAAAACTCTCCCGATTGCTCGACTTGTTTGAGCACTTTGACGATGAGCACTATGAAGCGATGGTGTCAGGTATTATCGCCATCGGCTCGAGTTTTTGGTCTGAAATTTACCCGCATAGCGCACCACAAGAGCTGGTGGGGTTTCCTGATATGCAGTGTGAGGACCGTTGTGCTCCTGTTCTTCCATGTGACTTATTTATTCAAATTCGAGCGGATCGCCTAGATATTTGTCATGCTGTGGGTATCGAAGTGCTAGATTTGCTGCGTGTTCACGTTGAATTGGTGGAGCAAGTGAGTGCTTTTCGATATCTTGATGGTCGAGATTTAACCGGGTTTCTTGATGGTGAGGACAATCCCAGAGGCATGAAAAAGCTCGATATTGCTATTGTTGGTGACAGTGATCCTGAGCATAAAGGCGGTAGCTATATTCATATTCAGCGATATCGTCATGATATGAATCGCTGGAATGCCTTGTCTCTGCGCCGACAAGAAAGCGTGATGGGGAAAACTAAAGAGCACAATCTACCCTTGGTCGACAGCGGACGATCCTCACATAATTTTCGTACCAAATTAACGGGGCCTAATGGTGAATACCCAAGTTTGTTAAAGCAAAGTATGCCTTACGGAGACATGCTCATGCAGGGCTTGTTCTTTGTTAGCTGTGCAAATAACAGTAAGTCTTTCCGAGATATGCTGCATAGCCGCATTTTTGGCGACGAAATGGGGCATTATGATCGACTGCTTGATTATTCAAATGCGGAGACGGGCGCAGCCTTTTTTGCACCTTCAATTCAATTTATAAAACGTCACGCTAAAGAATATGATGATGGGGAAGCGTCTTTTTGAGTATGCTAAAGAACGAGCTCACGGGTGATGACGCTCAATCTGAATCCCAGAATCATCATATAAATAACCTAAGTATTGGAAAGAACGCGCAAGTTCCCGCAGTTCTTGTCGAATCTCTGTTATTTTCGTATGCCGCTAGCAAACCCATAATCAACATTAAAAAATGGCAGTTAAGTAAATCAGAACATGTATTCTTATACGGCCCGTCAGGCTGTGGAAAAAGTACGTTGTTAAACTTGATTTCTGGTATTTTGTCTCCCCAAGGGGGCAAGGTCAGTGTTTTAGGTACGGATATAGCAGCCTTAAAAACCAGTAAGCGGGATCGCTTTAGAGCCCAACACATTGGTGTTGTATTTCAGCAGTTTAACCTAGTTCCTTATTTAAGTGTCCTCGACAATATTCAGCTAGCTATGCATTTTGCGAACGATGATTCTGATAAAACAAATGCGATGAAAAAAGAGCCGACCAAACAACAGCGGATTATCGCAATGCTCGATGCCTTGCAGTTGCCCAGTGACTGCATCTTGCAAAAAGCTAGCGAGCTGAGTGTAGGACAGCAACAGCGGGTTGCTATTGCACGCGCACTCATAAATAAACCGGATGTGCTGATTGTTGATGAACCTACTTCTGCCCTCGACGTATCTGCTAAAGACGCTTTTATGCAAGTGCTAATCGATACGACAATAAGTTCGAATGCCGCACTTATATTTGTTAGTCACGACCAGTCACTTGCTAGACATTTTAAACGAGTTGAATCATTAACTGATATAAATAATACAGTTTCTAGGATGCCCAAACCGGAAGACGGGTTATGATTTTTAGGGTTGCTAAACATAGCTTATTGCACAGAAAGGTATCTGTCATGCTGACTTTTTTAGCGTTATTAGTGAGCGTTTCATTATTGCTGTCAATTGAGCATATGAGAAAAGAAGCAAAAAGTAGCTTTTACCGCACCGTTTCTGGTGTCGATCTGATCGTCGGCGCGCGCACAGGACAGATTAATTTACTATTAAGCTCCGTGTTTAGAGTGGGAGCGAACGCGAATTCTGTGAGCTGGACAAGTTATCAGAATATTGTGGCTAATCCTTTGGTAGCGTGGTCGATTCCCTTAGCACTGGGCGATTCACATAAGGGATTTGCTGTTATCGGCACCACGAATGCTTATTTTGAGCATTATCGTTTTGGTGACCAGCGGCAGTTAAGTTTTCAAGCTGGGGGGCGTTTTACTGACAATCAGCAGAGCCATAGTGCAATTGATAGCGCAGTCGATACAGCAAAAATGTCTACCGTGGGTCAGCATTTTGATGTTGTTATTGGGGCGGATGCAGCCAAACAATTAAATTATAAGGTGGGTGACGAGATTATCATCTCCCATGGCGTGGGCAAGGTGAGTTTTAGCCATCACGACGATCACCCCTTTACGATTGTCGGCATTTTACACTACACGGGAACGCCGGTTGACCAAGCAGTTCACGTTGGTCTAAATGCCATCGAATCGATTCATACACAAGTGAATCCGAGCTTGTCTAAAAACACACTTACCCGCGCGAGTTTGAAAAAGCCTGAGCAAGCAGGACATAATCATGCCGAGCACGAGCACGAGCACGAGCTGAGTGAAATTGACAATACTGCCTCCCAAGGGGCAAAAAGAACACTTGAAACCCCTCCGAAGCAAGATTCTGATAAACACGCACTGTTACAACCAACGCAAGTATCTGCGTTCATGCTCGGACTCAAGTCTCGTATTGCCGTACTGCAAATTCAAAGACAAGTTAATCAGTCCAACCTTGAGCCACTGTCAGCGATTATCCCAGGCGTTGCTTTAGCTGAGTTATGGCGCTTAGTCGGCGCGGTTGAAAATGTATTACGGATTATTTCTGCAGCGGTGTTAGTTGCCAGCCTATTAGGCTTAAGTACTATGCTATTAGCATCGCTGCGTGAACGCAGAGCTGAAATTAGCGTGTTTAGGATCATGGGAGCAAAACCGAGTTTTGTATTTTGGTTAGTGCAATTTGAGGCGCTCAGCATTGCTTTGGGTGCTAGTGTCTTTGCCGTCTTGCTAGTAACGGGTGGCATTTTACTGGGCAATGATTGGTTACTGACTGAATATGCGTTGTCCTTAAGTGCAAATATTCTCTCAGTACATACGTTATCGATGATTGGTATTGTGTTGCTTGCAACATTTATAATTGCGCTTATACCTAGCATTGGCGCATACCGAAATGCGCGGTCACTAAGTTAGCGTGAACGATACGTAAACCAGAAAGGCGATGGTCAAACTTTACTATTCTTAAAAACCATTAATAAAGCAGCGTGAATGGACGATATAGTATAATAATCATCGGAAGTTTTGTCTTCTGCACCGTTTTTGTATTCTAGAGAGTGTTATGTCCAATCTAATGTCATCAATTGATCAGCGCACGCAGCTAGTGGGTGAAAACCGCCTCGAGCTGCTGATGTTTAAATTAGGATCACGGCACACGTTTGCGCTAAACGTATTTAAAGTGAGGGAAGTTATTACCGTGCCTCCGCTGAATCAGCTGCCAGGTTCTCACTATCATATCAAAGGCATAACAAATTATCGTGGCGGCTCTATTCCTATTATTGATTTGAGGACAGCTATTCACTTGAACAATAATAGTGCGAACTATGAACCTCAAAACGTGATTATTACGGAATATAATAGAACTGTTCAAGGGTTCTTGATTGGGCAAATAATGAATATTGTCAACACATCATGGAGCGACATTCAGCCACCTCCGTCCTCTGCTGGAAAGAATAACTATTTAACTGCATTCACCAGAGTAGAAAATGATGGTGAGATTGAGCTCGTAGAAATCATTGACGTTGAAAAAGTCCTTTCAGAAATTATTGAATATGATACCTCTATTTCAGAAGACCTGTTGGATTTGGATATAAAAGAAACCTTGGTGGGGCAGAAAGTCTTAGTTGTTGATGACTCGTCAACGGCTCGTGGCCAGATTCGTGAGACGCTCATTCAGTTAGGTATAGAAATTATTGAGGAAAAAGACGGACTAAGGGCGTTGAATCTTTTGAAGAGTTGGGCTGATCAAGGGAAAGTGGTAACTGATGAAATTCTAATGATGTTTACAGATGCAGAGATGCCACAAATGGACGGCTATCGACTCACAGCGGAAGTGCGCAAAGATCCAAGAATGTCAGACTTATTCATAGCCCTTAATACCTCATTGAGCGGCACTTTTAATGAAGCTATGGTCGAAAAAGTTGGCTGTAATCGCTTTATTTCAAAATTTCAGCCAGACTTACTTGTCGAAGTCGTACAACAGAGAATGCGCGAAGTGTTGCAGGGTGATGAAAAGTAAACAGACATTTTAGGTAAGTGGCGAATGTCACAACTGTTCATCTTTGCTGTTAGGTGACCACTAATTAAAGCATTTATTGCAGCGAAACTAGGCTTTTGCTGCAATATGCAATAACCTAATGCATATTACTCACGATTAGGTTTCCAAAATGATGAAGTCAAGCACCCTCAGTGTTCTTTTAATTAGCATTTCCCTTAGTGTTTCCGTGTTCGCCGGCGCTCTAGTAAAACCAGCACCTTTAGTATCTATACCAAGCCATGACAATTTTTTTAACAGTATTGCAAAGCACTGTGGTAAGGCGTTCGAGGGTAACGTTGTTTTTGATAACGACCCCAGTCCTGCATTCGATGATAAGTTGGTCATGCATGTCAGAAAATGTTCTGAAGAACAACTGCAAATTCCATTTCACGTTGGGCCTGATTCGTCACGTACATGGATAATTACCAAAACTGGCAGCGGTTTGAGTTTAAAGCATGATCATCGACACAAAGACGGTAGTGACGACGCATTAACCATGTATGGCGGTCATACAACTGACGCTGGCTATGATCAGGTCCAGTCATTCCCTGCTGACCAATATTCAAAAGAACTATTTGTGCAAAGTGGTATTCCACAATCCAACGGCAATACATGGCAAGTGTTTGTCTATGATGAAAAATTTACGTATAGAATGGTACGTGAGGGGAGAGAGTTTCGTGTTGATTTCGACTTAAGCAAGCCCATTGAGGTACCTGCTGCACCATGGGGCTACAGTGAGTAAAATTGCAGTTGAATGAACAATAGTCTGTTACAACACCCATTAAGCATTTCCGACTGTCTAGTTTTTCTCATAGAGAAAACATCGAATGCTAGAATATGCCGTTTGGATAGGAGACTCGAATTGAACTTTATAATAAAAGCTGCACGAAAGAGCGACGATTTGTAAGCCGTGGAAATGTCAATAAACCAAATTTGCCTTGCGCACGTAATTCCTTTACTTACTTAAAACTTAGGGCTAAAACTTAGCTCGCTACACTAGGCTACGAGCATTTTTATGGACCTTATTTTTTTTGACTTAGATGGCACGTTATTAAACAACGAATCGCTTATATCAACTTTTACTAAAGATACTCTCATCTTGTTAAGAGAAAAAAATATAGCTTATACCGTTGCAACTGGGCGTACTATGCTTTCTGCGAAATCTATTGTTGATGGTCATTATTTCGATTTACCCCAAATTTATAACAATGGGGTGACCGTATGGGATCCAAAAATTCAACAATTATCTCTTGAAAACTTACTTGATAATGCTGAAATTTCAGCGGTCATCAATTTGTCGTTGGCCCGCGGGATTGCACCGTTTGTCAATACCATTGGTAATCACAATCAGCAAAACCACCATCATATGATCTATCATGCTGAGACACTTCACGAGGTAGAAAAAGAGTTAGTGAACAAGTATTTCTCCCGCACTGACGCAACACTGTTACCTTTGCTGGCATTACCCGTCGATAGTCAAGTAACCAACATCAGCATGATTGGATTGGCGGATACTATCCATGAAATGTGGCTTGAACTAAACACCTATGACAATCTGATTGCCTATTCGGGCAGAGCGTTAGAAGGGGATAGATATAGCTGGATGGATGTTCATCATTGCCTTGCTAGTAAAGGAAATGCGGTGACCAATTTAAAACAGCAATTAAGCGCTAGTAACGTCATCTGTTTTGGCGACGGTGATAATGATTTAAGTATGTTTGCACTAGCCAATGAAAGCTATGCTCCGGACAACGCAAAAGCAGAAATCAAAAAGTCTGCTACCGCTACGATAGGTCACAATCACAAAGATGGCATTGCGCACTTTTTGCGTGAGCGCTTTTCGCTATAATACCTATTATAGATAATACAAGAGATACCTTGATGTAAATATGAATTGTCAGCAGAGGCTAATTGAATTGCGTCAATTTAGTCTAGACGGCATCAATTCGGTGGTATCTCAGTCGCGCAATAAAAAAGAGACTAAACGCTTATCGCTTAGTCTCTTTTTTTGTATACATTTTTTCAAATAGACTTACAGCATTCACTTAGTTCGCAGTGAAAGTAATTTCATCCAAGTAAAACTCAGCACCCGTTGCTGAATTATAGTCTGGGAACACCATAAATAGGTCAATATTAGCAGTATTTGATTAGGTAATAATTATGCTCGGCTTGTAAACTTAATGTCCGTTGTGTTTACTTTTATTTTTTCACCTGTTGAAATATATTCAGGTACTTGAACGGTTAAACCTGTCGATAGCAATGCAGGCTTTGTGCGTGCACTTGCAGAGGCACCTTTGATTGATGGGTCTGTTTCAGTAATGACTAAATCAACGGACGCCGGAAGTTCGAGGCCGACAGGCTTGTCATCTACTATCAGCACCTGCAAACCAGTGGTTTCTTCAGTAATAAACAAAAGCTCTTCGCTGATGGTTTCTTTATCCAAGGAATAGGGAGTGTAATCCTCATTGTCCATAAAGACATATTCATCACCATCATTATAAGAGAACATCACTTTTTTCTTATTGAACTCAGCAGTATTGATCATTTCATCTGCTTTGAAACTCTCGTCTGCTTTAGCACCGGTAGCAACTTCATATAGACGCATTCTATACAAACTGGCGCCTGCCCTGCCGCTTGGAGTAAGCTTCGCTATATCTTTTACAAAATACACTTTTCCATTGTGTTCAATGGCTGCATGTTTCTTTATTTCACTGGCTTTTGGCATACTGCTTCTCGTTAGTGTTAATAGTAAAATTTAACTTAGTTTTAGAATAAAAAATTGGAGCACATCGACTAAAGATAACACATTTTATAAATTATGCTGTTACTCAAAAAAACGGTCAGTATTGTTATCTTCTAGCTGCTACCAAGTTGTAGCACACCGTCCCAGTCATCAGGGACACCATGTAAAATCAGTTGTTCTACTGAGTTTACATGCTGCTGAAGAATCGGGTCCTGCGGATTTTGTTTTATCGCGTCACGGAATACGCGGAGTGCTTCTCTCAAGTTACCTTCCATACGGAGAGCTAAACCTTTCTGTATAGCATCAACTGCACTTAAGCGTTCCTTTTGTAATTCGTCGGATAGATGAGACATGACTTCAAAAAGCTTTATAGGCTCATTGCGCCCTTTTACTCTAACCCAATCAATAATGCGCGAAACAAATGCATGGTCCGCTGTTGCAATTAATTTCTCACTTACAATAATATCCACGTTGTATATAGACTTCAATGTTTCAAGGCGTTGTGCAATGTTAACGCTATCGCCAATGACCGTTGTGTCCATTCTATCGTCTGAACCTACAGTCCCGATAATAACGGGGCCAAAATGAATCCCAATACCGATGCTCACAGCCGAATAACCACTTTTTGCACGATGTTGATTATACAAGATTAATGCTCGATTTAGGCCGATAGCCGCGCGGATAGCGTCTTGTGCTTTGTCACAATCTGAACCTTCCGGACTATCGAATAACGCCATTATCGCATCGCCAATGAATTTGTCGATAAAGCCTTTATTGTCGTGGATCGGTGCGTTCATTCTTAAGAAATACGAATTTAGAAAATTCAATAGCTCTTGTGGGGTCATCTTTTCTGAAAGGCTGGTAAAGCCACGAATATCGCAAAATAAGATGGCTACGTTATCTTCATCTGCATGGCCAAGTTCGAGCACTCCTCCTCTCTTATAGATATGATCAAAGAATTGTCGAGGCACAAACTTTTGAAAGTTCTGGTTTAGTTGCATAGCCTCATCAGCTTTTAGCTGATGGGACCGCTCTTCTGTGTCTCTGTAATGTACCAGTTTATTTTTGATGCGTTTAACTTTACGCCAGGTAATTAACCATAGCGCAGTGCATAAAACCGCATAAATTGATAAACCAATAACCAAAAACAGCACTGACTTAACTTCCTTTTACTTCGCAGTTATTTGCTTGAACGCTTTGTCAGCAGCTTCAATTGTTGCTTCGATAACGTCAATGCTGTGCATTTTAGACACAAAACCTGCTTCGTAGGATGCGGGTGCTAAATACACGCCTTCATTGAGCATTGCATGATAGAACTGATTGAACTGAGCCGTATTGCAATTAATTGCTTGCTTGTAATTCGTAACATGTTCCACGTCAGTGAAGAATATACCAAACATACTGCCAGCGACATTTATACTCATCGGTATATTATTTTTATGTGCTGTATCTCTTATCCCTTCTGCCAAGATTTTAGTATTTTCAAAAATACTGTCATAAAAACCAGGCTCAGACAACTGCGATAATGCGGCAAGTCCTGCTGCCATTGCAATAGGATTGCCTGACAATGTCCCTGCTTGGTATATCGGTCCGGTTGGCGCAATATGGGTCAGTATTTTCTTTTTACCGCCAAATGCACCCACAGGCATGCCGCCACCAATGACTTTACCAAGACAAGTGAGATCCGGTTCTACGCCATAACGCGCTTGTGCACCGCCTAATGAGACCCTGAATCCGGTCATCACCTCATCAAAAATAAGCAGCGCACCATAGTGGTCGCATATACTTCGTAAACCTTCAAGAAAACCTTCAACAGGCGGAATACAGTTCATGTTACCCGCTACAGGTTCAACAATAATGCACGAAATATCGTCACCATGCTCATCAAAAGCGGCTTGTACAGAGTCTAGGTTATTGAAGTCGACGGTTAAGGTGTGCTTTGCAAAGTCCTCAGGCACGCCGGGTGAACTAGGCACGCCTAAGGTAAGTGCCCCCGATCCTGCTTTGACTAATAAGGAGTCGGCATGGCCATGGTAACAGCCTTCAAACTTCAATATTTTGTTTCTACTGGTGTAGCCGCGGGCTAGGCGAATTGCACTCATCGTGGCTTCCGTACCGGAATTTACCATGCGTACCATTTCCATTGACGGCACCAATTTATTAACTAATTCAGCCATAATAATTTCAGCTTCGGTGGGGGCACCATAGCTCAAGCCAAATTCAGATGCGTCAATAACTGCCTGTCTGACTTTAGCGTTATTGTGGCCCAATACCATGGGACCCCACGAACAAATATAGTCGATGTAACGATTGCCATCGACGTCCCACATATAGGGTCCATCGGCTCTATTGATAAAACGAGGAGTACCGCCAACTGCTTTGAATGCGCGAACCGGTGAGTTTACGCCGCCAGGGATGGTAATTTGCGCTCTTTCGAAAAGTTTTTCAGATTGGGTTGTCATAGTTAGCTTTGGCCTTTATTGCTGTACCAATGTACGGGTCGATCGAAGTCAGAAACTTTATCTTCAACGCCTAAGGTCAGAGCAAACAGTGCCATTCTGACCAGTACGCCGTTATCAGTTTGTCTGAAAATCGCCAGGTTAGGGTTGAGGTTTAAATCGTTATCAAGTTCATTCGCTTCCACTCTAGAGTCTCTCGGTAACGGATGCATAATGACTGTTTTAGACTGGAAGTGTTTGGTATATATTTCTTGATTTAAACGAAACTTCCCTCTGTATTTATTCGCTTCATCTTGTGACGGAAAACGCTCCTCTTGTATGCGAGTTTGATAACAAATGTCAGCATTGAAACTACCTTCTAATTGCTCGGTTATCGTTAATTGGTGACCTGAGTTCACAATCATATCGCAAATGTAGGCTGGCATACTAAGTTCTTGCGGTGAAATTAAAGTAAAGTGAATGTTTTTATACAAACATAGTAGTTTTGATAAGGAGTGTACTGTGCGGCCATATTTTAAATCGCCAATCATCGCAATGTTTAAGCCATCAATACCGTCGCCGTGCGAGTTTCTCTCTTTTTCAATGGTGTACAAATCTAACAATGCTTGTGTCGGATGCTCGTTTGCTCCATCGCCACCATTAATTACCGGAACTCTACTTCCTTCTGCAAACTCTGCGACGGAACCTGCTTGTGGATGGCGCATCGCGATAATGTCTGAATAACCACTTAAGACTCTTGCGGTGTCATACAGAGATTCGCCCTTTGCTAAGGCGGAATTACTCATTCCAGTCGTTTCTCTGACTTCGCCGCCAAGTAAATTGAATGCGGTGCCGAAACTGACTCGAGTCCTTGTGCTTGGCTCGAAAAATAGGTTTCCTAATATCGCTCCTTCTAAAACCTCAGTTCTTTTTTTACGAAGCGCATAAGGCAACATGCTATCGGCAACCATAAATACTTTTTCAATTGCCTCACGTTCAAATTGAGCAACACTTAAAACATGATTACCGGTAAATACAGACATGAAAACAGCGCCTTTAATGTAAAAGATCAATTACCGTAGAGTTTATCAAAAAAATACGAGGTAAAGCGCTATATATTTCATCAGTGCCAACTAAAAATGAATGATATCGGCGTTGAAAATGATAACGGCAGCACTTTGCAATGATCAGCAAATAACTAAACTATCCAGCGAGATGTAAAATTTGACTGCGTTTTTAGGTGCTTGTAAGCCAAGCTGCGATTTTAGATAAATTTTGTTCTGGCAAATTTTTAGATGATGTCGATATAGCAATATTACATGTTTTATATGACATCGTTTGGCTCGAAGTAGGAGTGAAATTGCCTACTTGATAGCCGGTTTGCTGCGAATTGAGAATCAAACTAGACGGTCCATTTGTTATAGTTTAGCATCGGGTGGCGGCATGACTATTCTTAAAAACTCAGACGTCAGTATCAACATATGTCACTCTGTTGACTTAACACTGTGTTAAAACAAACCCACGGGCAGCAATATATGATTTTTTGTAACGTTTTGGATTCAAGTAAATGAACACTAACAATGCCTTTGTCAGCAAGCTTTCGCTGCTCTTTCTTTGCATAAGCAGTTTTACATTACTGATAGTGTTGATTTTATTTTCAGGTGATAAAACAGCCATTGCGTTTGCAGACGAACAATCACGAGTCATTGAAAATGCAAAAGTAAACGTACAAGCTATTTCTATACAATCAGCCTATATCAAGCAGCGAAAAGTATATGGTTTAATTGAATCTGCACAACAGGCCAATCTGGGCTTTGAGCTATCCGGTGTTATAAGGGAAACACTTGTTGCGGAAGGTGAGAGGGTTGTGAAGGGGCAGATACTAGCAACGCTTGATACGCAAAGGTTATTGGCTCAAAAAAAGGAGATTGACGCTGCATTGTTGCGCGCCAGAGCCGACGCAAAATTAGCGCGATTATCTGCAAAAAGAACGACGGAGTTAGTTAAAAAACGACTTGAGCCAGACCAACGTTTAGACGAGGCAAATGCGGGCTTAGACGCCGCAAATGCGCTTGTGAATGAGGTAAGAGCAAAGCACGAAAGTCTCGATGTTGAGCTTCAGAAGTCATCCTTAGTGGCGCCATTCAATGGGCAGATTGTAAAGCAGTTGCTAGACGCTGGAACCGTAGTAACTATGGGCCAACCGGTATTTTCTTTAATGGCTGAAGTGGATTTAGAGGCGAGGATAGGATTACCAACACAATCGCCGTTAGCCTTAAATTTAGGCGAACGTTACACACTCAGCTATGAAGACCAAACAATATCCGCAGAACTTATCTCACTCGCGAAGCAGCGTAATAGAGCAACTCGGGCGATTGATGCTTTATTTAAAATAAATGCACAAGCCGCTGAAAAGCTTTACCTAATGCCGGGTGATTTAGTGTCTCTGTCAGTAGATGTTGAAATTGTTAAACAAGGCGCTTGGATCCCGATCAGTGCGCTGTCGAATGGGGTAAGAGGTTTATGGACCTTATTCGTTATCGACAAATCAACCGGTTCTTCAATTATTCAGCCACGCAGTGTGTATGTTGAGTATATGGAACAGGAGTACGCATTCGTATCGGGAGCGCTCGACCAAGGTGACTTGTTGGTAGTATCTGGCCTACATCGCCTTATACCTAACCAGCAGGTGCAAAATATTCAAGTGATAAACACGGCGAGAAACTAAACGATGCCGAACTCGCAGAACAAATCTCCTTGGTATACCACTTTCTTTCGTAGTGGGCATTTACTTGCCTTAAGTATTATTATCATTCTCGTTGCCGGCTTATCGGCTCTCAGCAGCTTGCCTCGTTTAGAAGACCCGCGCATCGATCTACGTGTTGTGCTCATTCTTACATCTTATCCTGGTGCGTCGCCTGAGCGAGTTGAAGCATTGGTATCAGATGTTCTAGAAGATGAACTGCGTGAGCTATACGAAATCAAAGAAATTAAATCGACTTCAAAAGCAGGTTTTTCAAGTTTGCTGGTTGAACTGCAAGATTGGGTGGATGATTCCAGTAATCAGCAAATATTTTCAAAAATCAGAGACAGTCTAGAGAATGCATCCGCGAGACTCCCCCTAGGCGCTAGCAAACCACTGTTAGAAGATAAGCGCGGAGCAACAGCATTTACCATGCTTATTTCCATTGATGCTGAGAATCCGGACACAACCTCATTGTCTGTATCAGGTCGACTAGCAAGCGAATTAGTGGACCGGGTACGAAATGTACCAGGCACCGAGTTAGTGCGCTTATATGGTAATCCCATAGAAGAAATAGTGGTTGCACTCAACCCTCAAGCACTTGCTGCTGCAGGTTTAAGTATCGGTCAAGTAAGTGAACGTATTCGTAGTGCAGACTCAAAATTACCAGCTGGCGTATTGCGCACAGATCAAAAGAATATTCGCGTGCAGGTGGCTGAGCCACTAGAAAATTTAGATATTGTCGCCAACATTCCTTTGGTTACAGCGGATGGCAGCTATTTGCGTTTAGCTGATGTAGCGACCATTGAGCAATCATGGCAAACACCTGAGCGAGAGTTTGCTTTTGTTGACGGTCAACGCACCACATTCATGGCTGCCCGCATGCAATCAACGGTGCGGATAGATCAATGGACAGAAGAGGTAAAACGTAAAATTGCTGATTTTAATACCGAGTTTGATGGAACATCGCGCGCAAATATCGTGTTTGAGCAAAATGAATATACTCAGGCTCGGCTGACCGAACTGACTGAAAACTTGCTGCTTGGTTCTTTGGTTGTGATGCTAGTTATTCTTGTATTTATGGGGGCTCGAGCAACTTGGATAGTTGGGTTAGCGCTACCTCTGTGCGCTGCATTTGCTATTTTTTCTCTTAGTTTCTTCGACCAACAAATTCATCAAATGTCGATTTTTGGGATTATTATCGCTATCGGTCTGCTCATTGATAACGCCATCGTGATTACTGATGAAATCAGGCTCAACCTACTTGACCAAAACATAACACGCTTGCAGGCGCTCGAAAAATCGGTGAAACATTTGTTTTCGCCGTTGCTAGCGTCAACACTAACAACAGTTTTGGGTTTTATGCCGATTTTTCTGTTAACTGGAAATATCGGCGACTTTATTGGTGCAATTGCTATCAGTGTGGTCATGGCTTTGTTAGGTTCACTGGCAATTTCACTTACTGTTATAGCTGCGCTTGCTGCAAGATATCTTCCGAGAGATGGTGGTGCTGGACACGCTTGGTATCGTCGTGGTTGGCAGATGCCTGGAGTGTCTCATCAATTTTCTCGACTGCTGGGGAAATTAATCAAACAGCCTTTACTGATGCTGCCTTTAATCAGTATTTTTTGTTTGTCTGGCTTTGTGCTCTCACAGCAGCTACCTAGCGTTTTTTTTCCAAGTGCAGACAGAAACCAATTTGAAATTTATGTGTGGTTGCCAAATGGTACCTCAATTAGCCAAACTCAGCAGGTGGCGCAACACATTGATGTACTTATTCGGAATAAACAGGAAGTGCACCAAGTTACCTGGTTTGTAGGCGCTTCCACACCTTCTATCTACTATAATCAAGTCATGTCGCGAGACAATTCACCTGAATTTGCTAATGCCGTTGTTACCACCAACTCCATTACTGAGGCTGCAGCGTTGATACCGATACTGCAGTCAGAATTGCAGGATGCATATCCAAAGGCGCAAATAGTCGTGCGCCCATTTGGCCAAGGCCCGCCGATACCAGCACCCATCGAAGTAGACATTTTTGGACCAGACATCAACACTCTAAATGTGTTGGGTGAGCAAGTTCGTCTTGCCATGACAAAAATCCCCGGTATTACTCAAACAATTGCGTCAATTACAACAGGTGAACCAGAGCTGCAATATGATGTATCTGAAAATGATTCTTACATTGCCCAATTATCACTCACCGAAATTGCAAAACAGCTGCAATTGGCGTTAGCAGGAACTACCGGTGGCTCGGTACTGCAAGGAACTGAAGAATTACCCGTCAGAGTTAGGGTCAATGACTATCAACGCGGTAGCATGCAGGAGCTAGACGCTTTGCCGCTGATGAATCAAGAGTTGATGCAGAGTGGAGCCAGTATTGGTATGGCGTCATTAGGCGAATTCACCTTAGTACCCAGTATAAGTGGGATCACGCGATTGGATGGTGAACGTGTGAACAAAGTGCAGGCATTCTTGCTACAAGGTGTTCCCGCAATTGATGCTAGCGAACAGTTACGCAATCTTTTGGAGAATGGTGATTTTGTGTTACCTGAAGGTTATCGGATAAAGATGGCTGGGGATGCAGATGAGCAACAGCAAGCACTTGGTCAGTTGGCTACCTACGCCCCAGTTTTGTTAGTACTGATGATAGCTGCATTAATACTTACATTTAATAGCGTCAGATTTGCGGCAGTTATTGGTATGGTTGCCGTCTTGTCAGTTGGACTTGGTATGTTCAGTTTGTGGGTATCAGGTTTGCCAATTGGTTTCAATCCACTGTTGGGTAGTGCAGGTTTGATAGGTGTTGCGATTAACGGTTCAATTGTCGTAATAGCGGCGATTAATGGAAATGCCAAGGCTAAGAGTGGCGATACCAAAGCGATAGTTGAAGAAACGATGAGTTGCAGTAGACACATTTTATCGACAACATTCACCACGGTAGGAGGGCTTATTCCGTTATTGCTATTTTCGCAAGGCTCTTTTTGGCCACCTCTGGCCGTTGTACTGGCGGGAGGGGTAGGTTTTTCTGTTATTCTGTCACTAGTTTTTACTCCCACACTCGTGGCAATGATGTGTAGACTGCGCACTAGCAAACTACAACGACGGGCGCAAAAAGCAGCTAATGCCTAAATTTCTCAAAGACATTAAACAATGGTGGCATACAGATTGCGCTTTTTGCCGCCGTTCACGTTTAATAGTGATATGGGGCTTAATTATGTTGGTATTCTATTTATATGTCTGGAACTAAATTCGAATCTGAATCGATTTTTATCAAAGCAGCATCAACTCATAATGCAATGACCTCGATTTTAATCGGGTCTACTTTGGTATTAGTGGGGGCACTCGCCTGTATTTTGTTACCTGCGTTATTTTTTCTTCCCGGTGTTTTTATTATCAGTGGCGGTATCGTCGGCCTTATTATCGGTTGGTTTAAATTACAGGAGCCAAAACACAGCCTAGAGTTAACGCGCGAGCATATCATTTACTACCACCGCCGCGGTAAATGGCGAATTTCATGGGAAAACATTCAACGCGTTGATGTCCCTCGGATAAGCAAAGGTATCAAACAGGTTGAGTTAGAAATGATTGGCTTTAGATTGCGCGATGCTGACGTTTTTCTCGACGAAATATCACCTCGTCTTATCACCTACCTATTGATGGAACAACGTCCGTTGACCATGCAAAATCGCGACGCCAACTGTGCGTCAGGGCAATGTTACGGCGCTGATATGATTGAAGATGAAATGTTTGTGCGTGCTAGTGGTGAGACTATCAAAGGTCTTTCCGCTATGTTTGCTCACCGAATGAGTAAATTGCGCAATCAATTAGGCTATGACATTTTTATCTCTAGCAATGAAATTGATAGAGAGGCAACGCAATTTATCGGCTTGATTAAAGACTGCCAAGCCACTGCGCTAAAAACTAAGGTTTAGCTTAAAGCATCTTGGTTATGTTTTTCGCTGGTCTTGCTGCTTGCTCATGAATCGGGCAGGAGGGACAATAGGAACATGCTTAGCTTTAACAAATAAGTATATTTTATAGCTAGGTTTACTCTCGAGCATTAACTCGAAAGTTGAATCTTCATTTAATTTAACAGTTTCAGTAGCTTGTGTGAAAAACAGTAAAAGAAAAAGGATTAATGCCAGTAAAGCACTTATTTTTATTAGTTTAGACACAAGAATTGTTATGCTGAAAGCGAAAATAATATAACATGGTGCTAATATAGATCTTGCGGCATCATATGTACGGCGTGTTGGCTTGACAACGGTTTGGCAGCACTGCAGTTTTTTGATTTTATCCAATAACAATAAATAAAAGTCAATCATGAGCAATGAAATAACCATTAATACCGATGGTATTGAACAACTACCTTTAAGTCGGTTTACTGAAGACGCCTATCTCAACTATTCGATGTACGTCATCATGGACAGAGCATTACCGCACATTGGCGATGGACTAAAGCCGGTGCAGCGACGAATTATTTACGCAATGTCTGAGCTTGGGCTGAGCAATAATGCTAAATATAAAAAATCTGCTAGAACAGTGGGTGATGTATTAGGTAAATTTCATCCACACGGTGATTCTGCTTGTTACGAAGCCATGGTCTTAATGGCACAGCCGTTTTCATATCGATACCCATTAGTTGATGGACAAGGCAACTGGGGAGCGCCCGACGATCCTAAATCGTTTGCAGCGATGCGTTATACAGAATCGCGACTGAGCAAATTTAGTGAAGTCTTATTAACTGAATTAGGACAGGGTACAGCAGACTGGCAGCCAAATTTTGACGGTACCTTAGATGAACCCAAAGTACTGCCTGCTCGCCTTCCACATATCTTACTTAATGGTATTACTGGTATTGCCGTTGGAATGGCTACCGACGTTCCTCCTCACAATGCGCGCGAAATTGCTAATGCCTGTGCTTTATTGTTAGATAATAGCCGTGCTGAACTAAGTGAACTGCTCGAGCACGTGCAGGGTCCTGATTACCCAACTGACGCTGAAATTATTACACCGCGCAGTGAAATACAGAAAATTTACGAAACTGGCCGCGGCTCAATCAAAATGCGTGCTGTTTACCATGAAGAAGCAGGTGATATCATTGTTACTGCGCTTCCGCATCAGGCTTCAGGCGGTAAAGTGTTAGAGCAGATTGCTGGGCAAATGCAGGCTAAAAAGTTGCCAATGGTTAGCGATTTGCGCGACGAATCTGATCACGAAAACCCAACGCGCTTATTAATCACACCTCGCTCCAACCGCGTTGATATTCATCAGTTGATGCAACACTTATTTGCAACAACCGATTTAGAAAAAAGTTATCGTGTTAATATCAATATGATTGGTCTTGATGGTCGTCCACAGGTGAAAGACCTACGTTCTATTCTCAATGAATGGTTGATATTTAGAAAGGACACGGTAACACGTCGTTTACAATATCGATTAGACAAAATATTAGCACGTTTGCATATTCTAGAAGGTTTACTCATCGCGTTTTTGAATATTGATGAAATTATTCACATTATTCGAACCGAAGAAAAACCAAAACCAGTTTTAATGGAGCGCTTTGGGCTAACTGATACGCAAGCCGAAGCTATCTTAGAACTAAAACTACGCCATTTAGCAAAGCTAGAAGAATTTAAGATAAAGGGCGAGCAAGAAGAGCTCGCTAAAGAGCGTGATGGTCTGCAACTCCTTCTGGGCTCTGAGCGACGCTTGAAGACATTAATTAAGAAAGAAATCTTGGCCGATGCAGAAACATATGGTGATGACCGTCGCAGTCCCATTGTTGAGCGCGCGGAATCTAAAGCGATATCTGAGAAAGAACTTGTTCCTTCTGAGCCAGTAACGGTAGTTGTATCTGACAAAGGGTGGGCTCGATGTGCAAAAGGGCATGATATTGATGTTGAAGGCCTGAGTTATAAATCGGGCGATAAGTTTTTGTGCAGTGCTAAGGGCCGCAGTACTCAACTCGTTGCTTTTATCGACTCATCAGGTCGTGCATTCTCGTGTGATGCGCATGCATTGCCTTCCGCACGCAGCCAAGGTGAACCTTTGACTGGCCGCTTTAGCATTGTGGGCGGCGAAAATATTGAACATGTCATTATGGCTGCTGACGATAAACAATATTTGTTTGGTTCTGATGCAGGCTATGGTTTTGTCGGTCAATTTTCTGATATGTTAAGTAAAGCTAAGGCTGGAAAAGCCTTTGTTTCTCTGCCAAGTGCAGCCAAAGTTATTCGCCCTCAACCGGTAACTGATGTCAAAACTGACTGGTGTTTGTGCATCTCTAATGAAGGGAGAATGTTGTTGTTCCCACTGAGAGACTTGCCCGTGTTAGGCAAAGGGAAAGGCAATAAGTTAATGAACATTCCTTCAGCAAAGGCAAAAATGCGCGAAGAATACTTAACGGTGCTCAGCGTTGTACCAGAAGGTGCTGATATTAAAGTATTTGCTGGCAAACGCGGCATGACCTTAACTTCAAGTGACTTAACTCACTATCAAGGCGAACGTGGTCGCAGAGGCAATAAACTCCCTCGTGGTTTACAGCGAGTAGATTCGGTTGAAATAGACTCAGCGAAAGCAATTGTTGAGCCAATAATTGAAGATATTCAAGCTGAAGATTTAAGCAGTGGAACATCACCTAGCGAATAACAAAGTGAGGGCATTCTGGATATGTGAAAGGGCACATTAAGGGTAAGTGCCATGTGCTTTGCCCTGATTATTTACTCGACTTCTCGTATAGCCATTTTAATATATCGCGCCAGCTAATAACCCCGATCGGGTGTTTGTTACTATCAACAACAGGTAAGCAGGAAATTTTATTTTCATAAAAAATCTGTATGACTGTTTTAAGAGAGGCATGTTCAGTAATAACAACAGGCTCTCTTTTGACTATCTGATGCACTCGCTTATTTAATGTCGCTAAGTCTTTGACAGTTGCAGAAGGCTTGTCTATGTTAGGATGAATCGCTTTAGTATAATCTCGATCGGATATAACGGCGGCCATTTCATTTTTATCATTAATCACCATAAGGTGATGGAATGAGTTCTGCTCAAACAATTCTTTTACCCGCAGTAATCTGTCGTCGATATGCACCGTGATCACGTTCTTCGACATTAAATCTTGAATTTTCAAGTGTGTTCTACCTGTATTTATTTTGGCTATATCGATCTTAATATTTTAGCCAGATGCAGACACATAGACAACGTAATAATGTTAAAAGGCTTAGATGAGTGTCGAGGGGTGATACAGTGCCAGTGATACCAAGCCAGTAAAGATATTTTCCTGCAAGGTTAAGCATGCTTTTTGCTCGCTGCTTCGCATTAGGTTTATCTATGATAAATATGGGAGGTGAAGCATCCGCTAACCCACTTAAACTATCTATCAAATGAAAAATTGGAAAAACAAGTAAGATAGTTATTCGTTAGCTACAGTGTTTGGTTACAATAGTGATTCATTCGTGTACGTTCACTTTTTTAGGTTTATATGAAACTCATCAAGATAAATAAAGACCGTTATCGCCGCCATTTAAACTATGTCATCGTTGCCTGCGTGGCTTCATTACTTATCGGTAGCTTGGGCATTTCGCAATTTTTAATCGCACTATTTCCTGACGAAAGCGGTAGTCATTTTTACTGGAATCTATCAGGCGTTGTGATTACAAGCTTAACAATTGGCTTATTGCTCAACAAGTATAAGTCCCATGATTTTATGACTGAAGTGGCGTATGTGTGGGAATTAAAGAAAGCGCTTAATAGAATAAATCGAAGAATGTTGAAATTAAAAGCAGCAGCACAAGAGGGCGATGTAGATGCAATGTTTGCGATTAACTACAGTTATGCAGGCTCTCGCCTTTTATGGCAGTTGGACGATAACACGATCATCATGGACCAGCTTGCTATCGACCAAGCCAACCTTGATAGCTTGGCTGCGAAATATCATGTGACGCTGAATATTGAAAAATATGATGACAGTGTTTTGAAGAAATTTTGAACAAAATAAAAAAGGGGGCAGGGTTAATTAACCCTGCCCCCTTTTTTATCTATTTGCCTTTTCTTCTTTGATTCTACCCATATCTTCATCGTTGGCTCTATCACCAATAACTTCGTTCCTGTAATTCTCTGGTGTAACTGTGGGTAGCAACTTGCCAAAGCCTTGTAGACGTCTTCTTGGGTTCAGCATCGTTAACCGCGTCAGTAACAGGTTGTTAGGGTACATAATGATCTCTTGTTCATCGGTAAATCGGACATTACGTTTTCCAGTAGGGATTGAGAAGATTGTACGCTACTTGCTATGCATTTTAGTATGCTCCGTGGCTAAAGTATTATCAAATAAACCAAATAAAAGTATGCAAATATAATTTTTAACGATATATAGTGGCGTCATATATGTTACCAAGGAAAAATATGAAAATCGCAATTTTGTCGCGTAATCCTAAGCTTTATTCTACTAGAAGATTTGTCGAGGCTGGTGAAAAATTAGGCCATGAGGTCGATATTATCGATACAATGCATTGCTATATGGATGTGACTAGCAGTCGACCTTCAGTGCGCTACAAAGGTAAAGCTTTACCACGCTATGATGCCGTCATCCCAAGAATTGGAGCATCTGTTACCTTCTACGGTACTTCTGTAGTTCGTCAGTTCGAAATGATGGGGACGTTTTCAATCAATGAATCTGTTGCGATTAGTCGCTCAAGAGATAAGTTACGCTCACTGCAGTTGTTGTCTCGCAAAGGTATCGGTATGCCGAGAACGGGATTTGCCAATCACCCAGATAGGATTGACGATTTAATTAAGAACGTGGGTGGTGCGCCTGTTGTCATTAAGTTACTTGAAGGTACGCAAGGTATCGGGGTGGTATTAGCTGATACTGCCAAAACCGCTGAAGCTATTATTGAAGCATTCATGGGACTAAAAGCAAGTATTTTAGTACAAGAATATATAGAAGAAGCGGGTGGTGCAGACATTCGCTGTCTTGTTGTCGGTGGTAAAGTCATTGCAGCGATGAAGCGTCAAGGCGCACCGGGGGAATTTCGCTCTAACTTGCATAGAGGAGGCTCAGCAAGCTTGGTTCGCTTGTCACCAGCCGAAAGAAAAACAGCCGTTGATGCAGCAAAAACGATGGGTTTGAATATGTGTGGTGTTGACATTTTACGCTCAAAAAATGGTCCGATGGTAATGGAAGTAAATTCCTCGCCTGGACTAGAAGGCATCGAAACTGCGACCGGCAAAGACATTGCAAGCATGATCATCGAATTCATTGCGAACACAGCTACGCCGAACAGAACGAAAACCAAAGGTAAAGGCTGAACATGAAACGCCAAAACTTTCTAATTGGCGGTGAGGTTATTAAACCGGGTGAGCAAAAGCGTTTACGGTTGCTAATGCCTCCTTTGTATACCGCTACTACTCTAGGAATTCCTGTCTTTGTGCTACATGGTAAGCGTCCTGGGCCCGTTTTGTTCGTGAGCGCTGCTATTCACGGTGATGAATTAAACGGTATTGAGATTGTGAGTCGTCTGATTAAAGCTCGTGCAATAAAAAACCTGCGTGGTACGCTCATAGCGATACCGATGGTGAATGTGTATGGTGTTCTCAATCAAAGTCGTTATTTACCTGACCGCCGAGATTTGAATCGTTGCTTCCCTGGCAGCAAAAAGGGTTCGCTTGCTGGTCGTATTGCCCGCTTATTTTTGGATGAAATTGTTAGTAAGTGTGATTACGGTATTGATCTTCATACCGGCGCTATACATCGTTCTAACTTGCCACAAATACGTGCGAATCTCGACGATCCTGCAACATTGGAAATGGCGGAGGCATTTGGTGTCCCTGTGTTGTTGAACGCTGATATTCGTGACGGCTCATTGCGCCAAGCTGCAGCTGATGAGGGTGCCAAGGTGCTGCTTTATGAAGCCGGCGAGGCATTGCGTTATGATGAGTTTTCAATTGCAGCGGGTGTAAAGGGTATTATAAAAGTAATGCGTCATATCGGTATGTTGAATAAAACCAAATCGGTAGGACATAGCATCAAGCCATTCGTCGCAAGACAAAGTGGTTGGGTTAGGGCTAATGAAAGCGGTTTTGTTATGCACAAAGCGCAGCTAGGTGATCACGTAGTGAAGGGGGACGTACTTGCGGTTATCTCTAACCCTTTCGGAGAGCAATTGGGGATAATTGATTCACCTAGTACAGGCGTGGTGATTGGCAAACAAAATATCCCCTTAGCGCAAGAGGGCGAAGCGATATATCACATCGCATACTTTAAGAAACCTAATGAAGTAGCTGAACATGTGGAATTGTTGCAAGACAATTTGGATGTAATTGATTAAACAGCAGGTACAAATGCTTAACCTTTATTACTGAGAAGTTTACAATGAATAAGAAGCTTACGGTTGGAACTCTGGAACAATGCGACCTTCCTGAACTAGGTATAAAAGGCCTCCATGTTCGAGTTGATACAGGCGCTACGACGTCATCTTTGCATGTTGATAATATTGAAGAAATTGATGTTGGAGAGGACACTTGGATAAAGTTCGATATTCACCCAGATATTCATGACGTGAAAAAGCTTATCCGTTGCGAAGCCAAAGTAGCAGGTCAGCGCAAAGTAAAAAGCTCAACCGCAACACGGCAGCGCCGCTACGTTATTGAAACAGATATCGTGATGGCGGGAGAGCGTTGGCAAATTCAATTGACCCTAACTGACCGCTCAGAAATGACTTACCTAATGCTATTTGGACGTGAAGCAATGGCTGGCAGATTTATTGTCGATCCAGAGTTAGAATATTTGCTCAATGAGGGATAATGCTTAGCCAAGGCTAGGTTGCTAGCCTTGTACATAGGAATAATTAATATCTCACACTAAGCTAAACAAGGCTCATTTATGGTGTAAATGCGTCTCTTCTTTATGATGCTTACTGAACGTTGGTGCTCTCGAATATTTTATCCGCAGACGCTGCAACAAATCCTTGATAATAATCGCCGGTTTGCATTTTATAGCGTTGTGCAAATTCGTAAAAACAGCTCGGGATAGACACTTCGGCATCGCTAAACTTGACTATTGAAGCGTCAGCCATTGTTGATGATTGAGCTAAACAGACATCTTCGCCTCCTTTGATCTCGCCACCAGAGGTATTTAAAATAAAGCCAGCCTGCTTAAGAATGTCATTCACTTCGGTTAATTCATCAATTTTATGAAGATGATTAACACTGACAGTGAAATGATTGGCGCGGTATCCCCAAGCTGCCATCCATGCTGCGTACTCAGACTCTGCTAACAACGTTTTATAGTCATCGTGTGAAACTGACCAATGCGTCCCTGAATAAAGGAAATTGTTGGCTTCAGTAGCACCGTCTTCTATGTTCAAAACCATCTTGTTTATGATCGCTTGTGCAACTTCAGACAGTTCGTTTACTCGTAACTCGCTGATAAATACTTTAGGTTGTGTCATATCAGGATGCTCAAAATGCTGTGCACTTAATTTCTTACTTGCAAAGTCGTAGTCGCCCTTTTTTTCATAACCTAACGCGAGAAAATGCGCTGCTAGTTTTTTCAAATTAACGCGTTCGAGATTGAATGTGCGCAGTGCGATATGATCATTAATGATCTCAGCTTCGCCAGTTTTATCGGCAAGCAACTGATGTATCTTGTTTGCTGATGGGGTTATTTGAATATAGTTTTCCCAAAGGCCCTGAAACAACTTATTAATGTCTGTGTGCATATTTATTTCCTTATCAGCGATTAAAACGTAAGCCCGGGACTTAATGATGATGGCAGTGTCACGACATCTAGTTCTACAGACGCAACTGGGTAAGCGCAGTAATCTGCAGCATAGTAAGCGCTTGCACGATGATTTCCACTTTCGCCTATACCACCAAACGGTGCTGCACTGCTTGCTCCTGTAATCGGACGGTTCCAGTTAACAATGCCTGCTCTAATACGTGCCAAAAAGTAATCGTAATCCGCTTTAGAGTCGCTTAGGAGACCTGCAGATAAACCAAAGCGAGTATTGTTTGCGTGCGTAATTGCTTCATCAAAATCATGGTATCTGATCACTTTTAAGAGAGGACCGAAGTGTTCTTCGTCGGGCATTACAGTTGCAATTGCAGTCACATCGATAATGCCTGGAGTGACAAAACCAGTAAGTTTATCTGTATGCTCAAGCGCCAGCAAACTTGTTGCACCTAAGTCCAAAAGTTGTTGCTGAGCACTCAACATACCAGCAGCGGCCGCAGCACTTATCATCGCGCCCATAAAAGGTTGCTCTTCTGCATCGTAATGACCCACTTGAATATTTTTAGTGACCTCTAGTAAACGCGTTAATAAAACATCACCCTGAGGGTTGTCTTGAATGAATAAACGTCGCGCGCATGTGCAACGCTGCCCGCTTGTAACGAAAGCAGACTGGACAATGTCATGTACTGCAGCGTCAATATCAGCCACATCTTTGACGATGAGTGGATTGTTGCCACCCATTTCTAGCGCTAATATTTTACCTGGATGTCCTGCAAATTGCTCATGGAGAATTTTACCAGTGCGAGAGCTTCCAGTGAAAAATAGACCGTCAATATTGGCATGACTAGCGAGCGTTTTGCCAGTTTCAACTTGACCCTGAATAAGATTTAGTACGCCGTTAGGTAATCCTGCTTTTTGCCAAAGCTGAACGCTGAACTCGGCTACCATTGGAGTCAAATCGCTAGGTTTAAAAACGACGGTATTGCCTGCAATTAAAGCCGGAATAATATGACCATTGGGCAAATGTCCAGGGAAGTTATAAGGGCCAAAAACAGCAACCACACCGTGTGGTTTGTGACGAATGATTGCTTGTCCTTGTGGCATTGCGTTTTCAACAGTGCCAGTGCGTTCGTGATACGCCTTTTCAGAGATAGCAATTTTACCAATCATTGCGCCTACTTCAGTCACAGTTTCCCACTGTGGCTTGCCGGTTTCTTTTGCAATAATATTAGCAAGTTCAGTTTTGTGCTCACCTAGCAGTTCAGCAAACTTTTTAATAATCACTAGGCGTTCATCAACAGTCATCAAAGACCAAGTGGGAAAAGCCTGACGAGCAGCAACGACAGCGTCATTTACTTGTGTCGAAGAGGCTGATTTAGCAGACCATATAACGACATTTTTCGCCGGATCGATTGAGTTAATAGCATGGCCTAAGCCTTCTACCCATTGTCCATTAATGAAGTGTGTTGAATTTGTCATTGGTACTCCTCCTAGTGCTTTGTGTTAGCTGGTGAGAAACGAATTGAATCACCGTCTTTGATGCCTAATGCTTTAGCGGTTAAACGTTCCATTGCAACGCGATTGCCGTCAACATAAGCGATTTCTGCGATACAAGCTCTAAAGTTTTCTACCGATGTATTGATAGCAAAACAGGTTGTACCATCGGTTTGAGCGAGGTTGTCGTTAATGACAATAGAGGCTTTACGGCTCGCCTGCACCGTTGCAATGTTCTTTACATCGGCTTCGACAGTTGGGCCTGCATCAAATATATCTACGTAACCACGGCATTTGAAGCCCTCTTGCTCGAGTAAGCGCAGCGCGGGTTTGGTTTTTTCATGCACTTTCCCAATGCAATTTTGCGCTGCTCTACTGAGCAGTTTCACATAAATAGGGTATTTAGGCATGAGCTCAGCAATGAACACCTTGTTACCGATCCCCGTTAGGTAATCAGCCGTCGGGAAATCCATTGAGAAAAAATGCTCCTCAAGCCATGCCCAGAAAGGCGAGCGCCCTTCATCATCACTAATGCCGCGCATTTCAGCGATGACAACGTCAGCGAAACGTTGTTTATGCTCCGCCATGAACAGAAAACGCATTTTAGATAGAAAGCGTCCGTTAAGACCCTGTCGAGCACTCTCTCTCAAGAACAATGTACAAATTTCACTAACACCAGTGTAATCATTGCAAAAATGGAGTATTTCAGCGGTATTGTGCACATTCAATTCACGCGAGGCATGCACCACTTTACTTACGTGGTAGTGATAAAATGCGTCTTGTAAACCGACGGTAGCTTCAATACCACTGGTACCTACTACTTCCCCAGTTTCCGTATCTTCCATGACGAAAAGGTAGCTCTGCATACCGGGTTCGGTTGGGGTTGATTGAATTGCTGCTTCTGCATTGACTAATTTGCGGCGCAGCAAGTCTTCATTCACCGGAAGTGAAGTAAAGCCAATACCTGATTCTTGCGCTATTTCGCTCAGTGCTTTGTAATCAGAGCCCTTAATAGGACGAATAATTTTCATCAAATGATACCTATGGTTGCCAGCGACAACCTAAAAAAGACTACGCAGCAACGACTGCAGCGACAGCCTTCTCGAAACGAGCTAAACCTTCAATAATGTCTTCATCTGGGATAACCAATGATGGCGCAAAACGAATAACATTCACACCTGCTATTAAGCACATCATGTGCTGCTCGTTTGCTGCGATCATAAAGTCACGTGATCGGCCCGCGTATTTCTCATTTAATGCGCAACCTAATAACATACCTTTGCCGCGTATTTCGCTAAATACATGATATTTATCATTAATCTTACCTAAAATTTCACGAAACAGAGCTTCCTTCTTCAACACGCCAGCAAGTACTTCTGGTTGGTTAATAACGTCCAATACTCTTTCTGCTACAGCACAGGCTAGCGGATTGCCGCCATAGGTGCTGCCGTGTGTGCCTGGTTTTAAACTACTCGCTATTGCGTCAGTAGTTAGCATTGCACCGATTGGAAAGCCGCCGCCTAATGATTTAGCGGTCGTTAAAATATCTGGAGTTACGTCAACGCCCATATACGCATATAAATAGCCTGTTCTGCCAACACCACTTTGTACTTCATCAAAAATGAGCAAAGCATTATGCTTATCACAAAGTTCTCTTACGCCTTTAATAAAGGCAGGGTCAGGAACAATAATGCCGCCTTCACCTTGTAGGGGCTCCATCATTATTGCGCAAGTGCGCTCAGACATCATTCCAGCAAGCATGTCGAGGTTGTTATATTCACAATGCACAATACCGCCTGGCTTTGGACCGAAACCATCTGAATACGCAGGTTGACCGCCTACAGTAACGGTAAAGAAAGTGCGACCATGAAAGCCTTGTGTGAATGAGATGATTTGATCTTTATCTTTGTTGTAATGCTCAAGCGCGAATCGACGAGCTAGTTTTAATGCTGCCTCATTAGCTTCAGCACCTGAGTTCGCGAAATAAACCTTGTCAGCAAACGTAGCGTCACATAACTTTTTGGCTAAACGCATCGCTGGTTCGTTCGTAAATACGTTACTTAAATGCCAAAGTTTGCTCCCTTGCTCATGCAATACTTTTACTAGTTCAGGATGGCAATGGCCTAACGCATTAACCGCAATACCGCCTGCGAAATCGATGTATTCGTTACCCTCTTGATCCCAAACACGAGAGCCTTCTCCACGCACTGGCACCATTTGTGCCGGGTTGTAGTTGGGTACCATTACATCATCAAACGTTGAACGAGTCACTTGCATGTCAAACACCTCTTTTGCTTAGCTACATTGCACTCGCACAAGGTAACAGGCGCGAGTAAATTGGCTAAGCATTATGCCAGAAGTCGAGACGAAAGCAATTAACTTATTCGTCGCAAAGCCAGTAAAAATAAGGGTTGTGCACTTATTTTCAGAATTAGTGAATATTTATTTTGATAAAATTCGGAGGGGGAAATCACAGAAAAATCCCACCCTCTCGCTCGGGACCATGACTTGTAGACACGCTCAATATTTCCCCAAACGGAGAATGGGGGAGTATTGCACGAATTGTCTGTGCGGTGAAGAGGCATATTCATGCAAAATTTCTTATTGAAAAGAAATGTTTATTGCCCATCATGGCTTGGGAGCGTTAGTCGTTTAGTGCTCTAGGGACTTGTGGGATCTCTGGTATTTTTATTTCAAACCCAGTAAGGTTGGTTTTCATCAATAATACAAGATCATCCGACAAAATCCCGAAATTACGTAAGTACAGCATCGATGCTTGTTTCGACATTAAACCGTTGGCCTTCATCATTTTAAATTGCATGTAGCCTTGGCATCGGAACAATAAGTCAGTGAGAGGGTGTAATTTGTTTTCTTTTACGTGGGCATAACTGATTTCTTTGATTAGAGTATAGTCCTCAAGCCCAATGCTAATCATCAACCAGCGGCAATTGAAGGCAGCTACTAGTTTATTAGTTAATTGATCAGCATGGCGATCCCAAAGGGAAATTAAATATTGATGAGATGGAACGAGTTTGTATAGCGCTTTCGCTTGAGTCAGATTATTATTTTTTTGTGCTTCGATTACTTCTTCTTGTAATTTAGTGTCGAAAGCTTTGAGATACATTTTAGCAATTGCGCTTCGACCAAGCGTGCTCATAAGGCCGATGTTATAACCTAAATACCATTTTATTCCCTCTTTCTCCGCAATTGCTCGGCCGGCCTTGCCGTTTCCAAGTGTGTATTCCCACATGTGTTTTTGCAACTCTGGAAAAATGGCGGATTTAGCCGGCAAGCTGTGTTTGGCGATCAACACCGGCAGCAATGTGCGCAAACTTTCTATACCAACAAAACTCAATGCACTGCGCAAACTATTAATAACAATAAATTTGCCTTTGGAATCGAAGCGACGGTATTTAGGTTGTTTTACAAACTTGATGATGGCGTCGGACAGCCAATCTAATTGTTTGATGTTGGTTTCGAGGCGAGATATTGAACACGATTCTGTATATAAAACATCCAATATTTTGCCAATGGAAGGACCAAACCCACATACTTTTTCTAACACATAATCGGTATCTTTAAATTGCTCAGCGAGTTCATTTAGTAGACTAACGTGAAACTCGGCCGCGACTTTTTGAATAAATAAATGTTGCTTTTGGCTCAACTCTTCGCGATTTTTTATCGCAACCTCTTCTACAAATAATAATTCTCTGCGAGCCTCTGCTTGTTCAGAGTCTTCCATGATGCGCTGTTTCTCAGTTTTGTGACCGGACAGCAGCACAGCTTCGTCTAAACTAACGAGAAGGTGCTCGAACCGTAAATTCATTGTCGCGGTTAATTGAGATACGCTTAACTTCATGTTGTTTCTCTACATGCGAATTCTGTTTTTAAGAAATTATCCAGAATTTTGTGACCTTCCTGAGTGAGCAGTGATTCAGGGTGAAATTGAACGCCAAATATTGGCAATGTTTTATGCTGAATACCCATGATCTCTGTATCGTCACTTTCGCTGCAAACTGCAGTAATTTCTAGCAACTCAGGCAGAGTTTGACACTCCAGCAGCAAAGAATGATATCTTGTTGCCGTAAATGTATGCTTCATGTCTTTGAATATGCCAGTCGTTTGCTTTACTTGCACTTCTGATGTTTTACCATGTTTTATATTTTTTGCACGTATTACTTTGGCACCAAATACTTGCCCGATGGCTTGATGACCCAAACATACACCCAAAAGCGGCACTTTTCCTGCAAACGCAACAATTGCGTCAAGGCAAACTCCAGACTCGTTTGGTGAACATGGCCCCGGAGAAATCACCAAATGCGTAAACGTGAGGCTTTGCAGTTCAATAATACTGAGCTCATCGTTTTTAACGACTTTCACCTGCGCCCCCAATTCTTCAAAATAGCGTGCTAAATTGAAGGTAAATGAGTCATAATTATCAATGATTAACACCACGTACGTGACTCCAATTGCACACCTTATATCGCCAGAAAATTATCGTTAATCGCCGTACAATACTGCGCAAGCATTTTTATGGCGCAACAAACCCAAGTGCTTTATATGTATTTGCGAGCGTTACAGACGCTTTTTCTCTTGCTTTAAGAGCACTGGCTCGTAAAACCTCATGTAAATAAGCATCGTCTGCGCGAATGCGCGCAAATTCTGTCTGAATTGGAGTTAGCATGTTAACCACTGCTTCAGCAACGTCACCTTTTAAGTGACCGTACATCTTATCTTCATACTTGGGTACTAGACTTGCAACTGATTCACCTGTTGTGCAAGAAAGCAGCGACAAAAGATTTGATACCCCAGGCTTCTCGGCAACGTCAAAGTAAATGCGTGCTTGCTCATCACTGTCGGTTACGGCACGTTTAATTTTTTTCGCTAATTTCTTAGGATCTTCTAACAAGCCTATGACGTTATTTGGATTATCATCAGATTTTGACATTTTCTTCATAGGGTCTTGCAAACTCATCACGCGCGCGCCAGACTCTGGGATAAATGGGGCGGGAATAGTGAATACGTCACCATATATATTGTTAAAACGCGTTGCAATGTCTCGAGTGAGTTCCAAATGTTGCTTTTGATCTTCCCCTACTGGCACTTTATTCGCTTGATAAACTAATATATCGGCTGCCTGCAGGACAGGATAGCTATACAAACCTACGTTGATATTCGATGCGTTTTTGAGTGATTTGTCCTTGAACTGTGTCATGCGATTTAGCTCACCCATTTGCGTATAGCAATTGAGTACCCAACTGAGTTGCGTATGCTCTGGTACATGCGACTGCATAAATATACTGCTCTTATTAGGGTCAATACCACACGCAAGGTAAAGTGCGAGTCCATCAAGACAGGCTTTGTTAAGGGTTTCCGGGTCTTGACGCACAGTTATAGCATGCAAATCAACAATCATATAAAGGCAGTCATTATCATCTTGCATATGAACCCATTGGCGTAAGGCTCCCATATAGTTGCCTATGGTAAGTTGACCTGAAGGTTGGCAACCACTTAAAACGATCGGTTTTTGCAAGTTCATTTTGTTTACGACTTCCTAGTGTGATTTAAATTTGTTTTTCATTGCCGCAATGGTGTCGGCATAATTATCGCTGTTGAATATAGCAGACCCTGCAACGAACATGTCAGCGCCAGCTTGCCAGATTGATTGTATATTGTCGACTTTGACTCCGCCATCGACTTCTATTCTTACACTCAGTTCTTTTGCTACGATTATTTGCCGTAGCGCGCTAATTTTATTGAGAGTACTGTGTATAAAAGATTGTCCACCAAATCCAGGGTTTACTGACATCAACAAAACATAGTCAAGTTTATCTAGTACACAGTCCAGAACGTGTAGCGGCGTACCTGGATTCAATGCCAACCCTGCTTTGCATCCGTTATCTTTAACTAACTGAATACTGCGGTCTAAGTGCTGTGTTGCTTCAGGGTGGAAGCTGATCATACTAGCACCTGCTTGTGCAAAAGCCTCGATCATGGCATCGACTGGTTGCACCATTAAATGCACATCAATATCTGCTGTAATGCCATGTTTGCGCAACGCCTCACAAATCATAGGACCGAAAGACAGATTAGGAACATAGTGATTGTCCATCACGTCAAAATGAATAATATCTGCCCCAGCGTCGAGTACTGATTGAACATCCTGCCCCAAACGAGCGAAGTCAGCGGACAAAATTGATGGTGCAATGAGCGGTGTATGCATTAGCTGATCCTAAAAGTGGTGAGTTTACCGAACTTTGGTGATTGACAAAAGGATTACCCGTGCTCTTTATTGGTGAGCATGCATCATAATGGGGCATTTTGATTTCGGTAAACTACAATACGATCAAAATATTAAAAAATCACGAACTATAAAAAAAATTAAAATCTTTAAAATTCAATATGATAAAGTTTTTTATATACATTTTTCTATTTAGGCACTACTTTTGCTGTATCAGTTTCATGTGGTTAATTAGCTTACTAAAGTAATAAACGCGGTATCACAGACGGAGACGCATTATCCATTTAGGGCTCAGCACACAAATAACAATAATAAGATAATAACAAAAATCGTTTTAACAACTTGGAATTATACGGAGAACTCACATGAAAACATTTAAAAGCGCAGCGATTGCTGCAACAATTTTAACGGCAACATTAGCCAGTCAATCCGCAATGGCAGGTTGGTCAGCGAATATTGGTGTAGTCTCTGATTACCACTTCAGAGGTATCCAGCAAACAGAAACTGCATCAACGAGTGCAGGTGTTGATTATGCTGCTGACTCAGGATTTTACGTTGGTGCTTGGACCGCTGACGTCCAAGATGGACTTGAAGTTGATATATACGGGGGCTATGGCGTCGAATTAGAGAGTGGCATTACACTTGACGCTAATTTTACAACGTATCAATACACTGGTGATTTTGACAGTGCATATAATGAAGTAGGCTTGAGTGCAGGTTACGGTTTATTTTCAGTCGGCTATATTCAAGGTAAGTGGGACGGCATCGTCGGTGATGAAGACGCAACTGAAGGTGATTACTCTCTTATCACCTTAGGCATAGAAAAAGACGGTTGGTCTGCGCTTATCGGTTCTTACGGAAAAGATTCTGACGGTGAGTATGCTGAAATAGCATATGGCACAGAGATTGGTGGCTTCGACGTTGGTGTTGGCCTTGTTATCAGTGGTTCAGACCTTGATGACAGCGAGTCTTTGTATTTTTCGCTTAGCAAATCGTTCGAGCTATAATTTAAAAGTATAAGCTCAGATTTTTTAAAACCCTGCAAATCTATTGGTTTGCAGGGTTTTTTGTTTATGATGTTGTGATTAAATATTGTGCATTTTGGCTTTTGCGTTATAATCTGCCTGGTTGTTTCTATGTGATGACTTAGTTTAAATGTTCGGATCAAGTTATAGCCATTATATTTTTGCAATGCACGTGAAAGAGAACTTAGCATTAAGAGTATTAAATTGAGCATAAAGAGCGAATTAAACGTAAGAGCGTCGAGAAAGACGATAGTGTTCACATCGGTGTCTTCCTGTATTTGTTTCACTCTTGGTCTGTATTTTACATTTATAGCTACCCATTCCTCTCTGGGCGATTGTGACCAACGTCAATTGATAAGCAAAACTGACGAAGTGGGTTTGGCCTCTAGCACTCAATGTGCAAACCATGGTAATGAGGTAAGCTGGTTGGCATGGGTTACGAATAAGTCGATATCAAATCAATTTCATTTTCTTGACTTGTTGGAGTTGCTCTCTCAGGTCGACTCGGAAGAGCAATAGATGATGATACAACGTATAAAAAAGTTGCTTCGACTAGTCAAGAGTGTGACGGCAAGTATGATGGGGGTTCAATCCCAAAAAAATTATGAAGAAGACTTCGCAGAGCAATCAGTCATTCCTTTCGTTGTTACAGGAATTATCCTAGTTATCCTATTTATTCTCAGTCTTGTCTTATTGGTTAATTTTTTGGTTTAACTACGACGAATAGACTCAAGCCAATAGTGATTCAAGTATGTAAAAGCTTGCATGTCAGGATTCTTTGTTAAATACGGCAACAAGCTCTTTCACTGGCATACGAGTATTTGCATTTTGACTGATGAACCGTCGTGCAGAAAAACTCTTCAATTTCGCACCTTGGTACAATTGACGAGAAAGTGGCGTGTCATGATTACTAATGACGACGGTAATTGGCCGATTACGTACGGTTTCTTTCACGGTTTCCGCCAACGTTGCTTGTGCTTCTAAGTCAAAGCCATTGCTTGCATACTGGGTAAAAGATGCGGTCTTGCTAATTGGGATATAGGGTGGATCACAATAAATAACGCTGTTGTCTGGAGCCTGCTTAATCACATCGACGTAATCTAAGTTAGTAAACTCTGCGCGTGCAAAACGTGCTGCAAAATGACGAATTTCAGCTGCAGGCATCTTTGGCTTTACATAGCGACCGAAAGGCACATTAAACCCTCCTTTGCTATTGTAGCGGCAAAGACCATTGTATCCGTGACGGTTGAGATAAACGAACAATAGTGCTCGGCGAAATGTATCGCCACTGGCGTTAAATTCTTCTCGGCGCTGGTAGTAGAAGGCCGATTCGTTTGACTCGGACGTGAACAATGCGGCTAAGTCAGTGATGAACTGTTCTGAGGAATGTTGCACCAACGTGTACAAATTAATTAAATCGCCATTAATATCATTTAGTTGATAGCTATCATAATCTGCGTTTAAGGAAACGGAACCTGCACCGAAAAAAGGTTCAATCAGTTTTGGCGATGCTGGTAAGTGAGGGAGAATATGCTCTAACAGAGAGTATTTACCACCGGCCCATTTCAAAAAGGCTCTTTTCTTATTATTTTTATTCACGACTGTGATGTAAACTGCGAAGTGTTTTCAAACGTAGCACTACAGTACCATAAAATTTAACGATTTCGTATTTCTCGCTTTATTTGTGTCACGTCTTTTGCAAAGGGCTCAGTCGCACGCACTGGTTCTGGCAATAGTTCAGTCGCTTGTCGCGCGGCATTGATTGAATCAAAACGTTGTTTATACAAAACCACATGCCACGGCCCACCGTATCTTGTCGTTTGATAAACCCAAACGATATCTTGCAAATCGTTGCCGACGATAAATTCATTCAGTACCGTTCTATTTTTAAGACCCGAAAGTTGAATCAACACAGCGGGTTCTTGCAGTGCTAGCAAGGCCGATTCATCAAATTCATAAAGCGGTTTTTTTATTTGCTCAGCAGTAATTTCATAGTCTCTTTGCTCTTGCAGGGTAGGAGAAACCGGTGCCCTTAGCGCGACTACCGAGCCGCGTTTTTTAGGGATAATATTTTCAGGAACTGTGCTTTCAGAAACTAATTCCCTGTCTTGTGAGGGAGATAATACCTGCTTGCCTAAGTTTGCATCTAATTGCGCCACGTTAAGAATGTCTGGAACGGCAAAATCACCCTCAGTGTCTTCTAAGAAAAGATCAGAATTTGGTGTCTGAGTGTTTCGTATGGGGTCGTCAAGGTTCACTGTTGCTAACGCATCTTCTTCGCGCGCTTGTTTTTGTTCATCAATCGTTATTTTGAGGGCGTCAATCTTGTTGTCGCTAGTTTGCTTGGCCTCATCCCACGAACTTACTAATTCAAGATCGTTTTGAGTTGTCTCCTCGAGTGGAGCTTCAGTAGCTATGATTGCTTCTCGTTCAATTTCTAGTTGCTCGTTTTGCATCGCTAACGGGACGGTGTTGATGTCTGTTTCCGGCGGCAGCGAACCTGTCTGCATTAGCGATTTAACATGCTCAGGATACTGCCAACTCATCAGTACAATAAAAACAGATAAGAGCAGAACCAATATACTCATGATAAACCATTTTTGCGTCACAATCGGTGACGAAAACTCGTCCCTGCGAAACATATCGAGAGAAAAGATGGCCCTTTCTTCGGCCATCAAGTTTTCTAAAGCATTGACATCAAACTTTGTTGAATCAACAGATTGAGACGACAATAGCACGGGACGACTACTGTTTCTTTTCGGAAGCCACTTTTTCGCCTTTTCTGCCCATGCCGTTTCACCAAAAAGTATCACGTTAACGTGGTGATTTGGGGACAGTTTTTTACTCTCTGAAACCCAATCCCACAGCTCTTGTATGAACGGATTGGGAAGCGTTTGCGCCTGTTTAATGCACAACAAAAATGGACCGGGCTGCTCGTGTAAATCTTTAAGAAGTTCTTTTAAAGGACGTACAAAACTACCGATTTTCTGACCTAAAAGTTGACGACAAATAATACGCCGAAAATCAGGTGATTCCATAGTGAGTTCGGATGTGAAGTAGGATATCTCGGTGTTTTCTTTTTGTACCGATAAGAACTCTTCGAGGGCTCGTTGTTGCTGAGCAATACTATCCCCACTCACGAATATTAGCTGAGATGAATAATTAACTAAGTGTTTTAATCGTTCCTGTAATTCTGACAAACAGCCATGTCCTTTTCAATTACTTTTCAATTTCGCCCTACAAATTTTTACGTCAGTTTGGGTTAGTTCAATATCGCACTTAGCTCGTCATTTGTTACATCATCTATTACTTTAGCTTTCCCGATAGAGGTAGGAACGATGAAGCGCATTTTACCAGACAGTACTTTCTTATCGTGCTGCATATGCTGAATATAATGCTTTGTAGACATATCTAAAGGCCCCGAAATAGGTAAGTTAAACACCTCCAGCAAGTTTTCGATACGTCTAAATTCTGACCCGCTTATCCAATTTCTTAGCATTGCTAATCTCGCAGCAAGTACCATGCCAGCGGCAACGGCTTCACCATGTAACCAAACGCCATAACCTTTTTCGGCCTCTATTGCATGACCAAATGTGTGGCCAAGATTCAATAGCGCTCTGACGCCATGCTCCTTCTCATCCAAATTCACTACTTCGGCTTTTATCGCGCAACATGTTGCAATAACGTAACGCAGCGCGTCGGCATCCCGGTTTTTAATAATGCTGCTTTGCTTTTCAATCCAATGAAAGAAGTCACCATCGTACATGATTCCATATTTGATGACCTCAGCCATGCCTGCACAGAATTCTCTTTCGGGCAAAGTGGATAAGGAGTTTGTATCGATGAAAACCGCTTTTGGTTGATAAAAAGCGCCAATCATATTCTTGCCAAGCGGATGGTTAACTGCTGTTTTTCCGCCAACTGACGAATCAACTTGCGATAGCAGTGTTGTAGGTACCTGAATAAATGGGATACCACGTTGATAGCATGCTGCAGCAAACCCGCCCATGTCACCAATAACACCACCCCCTAATGCAATCAAAGTAGTGTCTCTCGCAGCCCTGTTTTCCAGCAGCTGTGTCAGTACAATATTAAAGTATTCGATTGTTTTGTATTGTTCACCGTCAGGCAGGATGATGTCAAAAGTGCTGATGCCCGCTTCGCTTAGCGGTTTTTTGATGCTATTTAAAAACAGCGGAGCAACCGTTTCATTGGTGACAATGGCGCATTGTTTACCTTGAATAGCAGAAAGCAAAAAACCGGCTTGATTAAACAATCCGGTTTCGATGTAGATTGGGTAGCTACGCTCTCCCAAATCAACGTTTAATGTGGGCATCGCGTGATATCCTTTCTAAAAAATCCTAAAAATTAGGCCATTACAAACCGATTTTGCCGATAATTTGGTTTGCTACAGCACGTGCGCTTTGATCGTCAGTTTCAACCACGTAATCCGCTACTTCTGCGTACAAAGGATTGCGTTCGTCAGCCAAATCCCTCAAAACCTGCTCTGGGTCATCATTCTGCAGCAGAGGGCGACGCTTATCACGTTGTGTTCTCGCAACTTGCTTATCGATAGTAGTTTGAAGGTATACAACAATCCCGCGTGCTGAAAGTCTATTTCGTACATTTTTCGATACAATAGAGCCACCGCCTGTTGCTAATACGATACCTTGCTTATCGGTAAGATCGTTAATAATGTCTTCTTCGCGCTTACGAAATCCGTCCTCACCTTCAAGATCAAAAATCCAAGCAATATCGGCGCCTGTGCGCTTCTCTATTTCTTGATCAGAATCGTAAAAATCGAGGTGGAGTTCGTCTGCAAGATGCCTACCGATAGTGCTCTTTCCTGCTCCCATTGGGCCAACAAGAAATATATTACGTTTTTCAGCCATGTCTGATTAATTCACATTCTTTATCTATGATTGAAGTCGGCTTGGTGTGTTCTTATCAACCAACTTTAACTACCACATTAACGCATTTTTGAATTTTTTAGCGTCGATGCGAGCGAATAATTTCCTCATTGGAAAATCTATGCTGGGATTATCTCAATTAACTAGCCTGATATGCAAGCATTCTTATTCAAGGACAATGTAAAATACTGTGATTTAGAACTGCAAAAGAGCAAAGGCTATGCCTTCACTCTTTTTACGAGCTCACGATATTAGTGTAATTACGCGAATAAATCAGCAATTAAAAGCCTTCTTCTATAATTTTTGGCGTTACAAATATAAGTAACTCACGTTTTTGTTCAATGGTTGAGGTTGTTTTAAACAAATTACCGAAATAAGGAATATCACCTAAAAGTGGTACTTTAGTTACGTCGTTGGTACTCACTTGTTGGAATATTCCACCAAGAACGATTGTTTCGCCATTTTCTACCAATACTTGGGTGCTAATTTCTTGTGTATCAATAGCAACTGCTGGACCAGTTGATGTAGAAACGGTATCACCTCGCGTATCTTGGGTAACAACGAGGTTTAATATGATTCTATTGTCAGGTGTGATGTGCGGGGTTACTTTCAGGCTCAATACTGCTTTTTTGAATTCTACTGACGTTGCGCCGCTAGATGTTGCTTGAACGAATGGAATTTCCGTTCCTTGTTCAATATACGCTTCTTGCTGGTTAGCAACAGTAATACGCGGACTAGCGATAATTTCACCTTTATTTTCTGCTTCGAGCGCACTTAACTCAAGGTCTAGGATATTACCGTCTAATAAATTTGCTATCTGAAAGCCAATGCTGCCGGCGGCACTGGATACAGGTAAGTTAACGTTAAGTCTATCGCCAATATCAGGGACTACGCCTTGGCCAGCAGTATCTGCGCCGATAATGGATCCAGAAACTGAATTGTTGTCGCCAGTTCCGGTAAAGCCCCAGCGCACACCGAATTGCTCGTCTACGTTGTCACGAACAGTGACCATACGAGACTCTATGAGTACTTGCTTTACTGGAATGTCTAGTGCAGTTATTACGCGTCTTGCTTCATCAATACTTTCTTGAGTATCGCGAATCAATATGGTGTTTGTGCGGCTATCAACGGTTACATTGCCGCGAGTAGAAAGGATGCCGCCATCACTTGTTTTGAGGATAATGGCAATCTCGTCTGCTTTAGCGTAGTTGATTTCAATATTTGCTGATTTCAGTTCTGCAAGGTTCTGTACTTGTTGCTTAGATTGCAGCTGCTGGGTTTCACGAGCAGTTAATTCTTCGGTTGGTGCGATAAGCAAAATATTACCTTCCAAACGCTTATCTAGTCCTCTAATTTTTAGAATCATATCCAGCGCTTGGTCCCAAGGAACACCAGATAAACTTATTGTGACATTACCGTTTACTGTGTCAGTCGTTACCAGATTGAAACCATTAACCTGAGCAATAATTTGCAACACTTGACGCACAGGCACATCTTGAAAATCCAGAGAAATAGGCTTGCCTGCATAAGTCGTATTCTTAGATTGTTCAACTTCTTCTTTGCTTAGCGGTGTTACCGCAAGTGTAACAATACTACCAACGTCCATTTTTTGAATTTTTACTAGGCCAGTATAGCGAACTTCAACTTTTGTTTTGTTGTTATCTTGAAAAGTTTCGATGCTTTGCACTGCTGTACCAAATTGACTCACGTCAACTTCGACATATTGATCCTCTGCTAACACGGTTTCTTTCATTGTTAGCGTAACAAGCCCTTTCGCTTCTACAATAGTGACAGAAGGAACATTGCCTTCAAAACCGAGCAGTACATTGCCGGTTTTCGCAGAGCGATTAAAATCTATGCTATTCAATGTGCTTGAGCCTCCTAGGCTAGCTTCGCCCTGCGGGTCGACTAAATCGATCAGATTTCCTGGCTCTTGTGCAACAGCACCCAAGCTGACAATGGCTAGAACGAACGCAATAATTAAGGCCCAGTGAGGTCTATTGCTGTTTAAGCGTTTGTTAAAAATATATTTATTAGACATTATCATTTTCCCCAGCTACTGATGACATGGTTAATGTGGCGGTTTTGGCTTTCCAACAACCAGCTCCGTCAGGTAACATTTCTTCAATAACCACTTCTTTATCCGTTATGTTAATAATTTTGCCGAAAAATAGGCCGATGTATTGACCTATTTTCGCCTTATGTAAACTGCCATCGTTGGCTTTGATAAGAACCCATTTTTGACCACCAGTGTCAAAGACACCTGCCATCTGAAGTGCATCGATACCGTAAGATTCTAATTTGTCTCTCTCACGTTGACGATTCGGTTGACTGCAGTTAGCGGTTTGTACCAACACGTTTGTTGCTGCTTCGTTTCTTTGCTGTAACCTTTGAAAAGGACTGCGCATATTGCTCGCCGTATAGTTAACAGGTTGCAATTGTTTAAATTCCGGATACTCATCAATATTGATGCTAGTGTTTGCTTTGACGCTAGCGGTGTATGCAATTAAATCATCAATTTGTGCACTGCAAGCGGACAAACCAACACAGGCAGCAAGGATAAGATAGTTATTCGACCTATTTATCATTATTTTTGCTCCTCAGGTGCTATATCAGCCTGAGTAATCGCAGCACGATAAGTTTTTGCCTGCATCTTTAAATTAAGCACCCCTTTGTTACTTGTAATATCAAAGTCATGTAGCGTTACGATCCTTGGCAGATTGGCGATGTTAGACGTAAATAAGCCGAATTCATGATAACTTCCAGAAACTTCGAGTTGTATAGGTAACTCAGTATAAAATTCTTTCGGATTTTCTTGCTGCCAATTAAGTAATTTGAATGACAAGCCTGCATCAGTGCCAACATAAGTAATATCGTCCAATAATCCTGGTGTTTCATTACTCGTTGGCAAGGTTTTTAACATGGATGAGAAATCATTTTTCATTCTTACAAGCTGCTTTTCATAAACATCTAAATTCACTGCAATCCGATACTTCGATTCAAAGGTTGTTCTAAGCTCCGTTTCTTTGTTTTTAGAAGCGTCTAGTTGGGGTAACTTGCCGCTAATGATGGCGTAATAACAAATAGCACCGACGACCACCACGCAAAAGATCGCAACTACCGTTTTTATTTCTTTCGGCCAAATGGCAACTTGTTCAAAATCGAGGTCGTTTATTTCTTTTAATTTAGAAAAATCAAAGGCCATTATCGATTCCCCTCTTTATTCGTTTGAACATTTTGAACCGGAGCAACTTTCTGCGTAATCGAGAATGTTAATTTAAAATCACTCACTGCATTCGAAGTGCTTACATCCGCAGTAATTGAGGATAATATACCACTAGTAAATACCTCTGATTGCTCCAAATTTCGCATGAATGAAGACAAGCGATTGTTCGATTCGCTTATACCTACAATTTCAATTAGGTTGCCATTACGAGACAATTTTTCAAATGAAACACCTGCAGGTACAATTCGTGCTAATTCGTCAAACACGATTGGTGATACGTTCTTGCTCACTTGCAGTTGCTCTATAAGCGCCATGCGTTGAGCGATTTCAGCTTTTGATTTGCGGATGTCTCTAATACGCTCAATTTGCGTATCCAACACGCTAATCTGCTGTGTAAGATAGTTGTTTCTTGAGTTCTGATTACGAATTTGCTGTTCGATAACTTCGCCGAGTACCCAAAATAAAGCTAACACAAGAATCGAGATAACCACTAATGAAGCAATATACTGTTTCTTATTGCGCTGGCGCTGCGCTTCACGCCACGGAAGTAAGTTTACATGTGCCATTGCGAGTAACTCCTACTTGCTAAGCCCATGGCAATCGCCAATTGCGCAGCAAATTTTTTCAGTCTATCAGCGTCAACGTTTGCAGCGATGGACAAATTTAAGAACGGGTTAAATGCTTCAACTTCAATCCCGAGGTCTTTGGCTAATTCCTCAATGACCATTGGCAATGAACCAGCGCCGCCGGATATTAAAATTTTGTCAGGTTGCTCCTTGTGGGTTGTTGACGCATACATTTGCAATGCGCGTTGAATTTGTTGCTGTAGTGCCGATAAAAACATGGGGAGTGTATCTTTAAACCAAGATTCAGGCGCAGAACCGTCTGCAATTTGATTCTCAACCTCTTGAATGTCTAGCGAATGAATAACTGCTAAATCCTGTATAAATTTATGCATACCGAAGTTGTGTTCTTTACTATAGATAACTTCACCGTCTTCAACAAAACATACTTGGAGCAAACTCGCCCCGATATTAATGCAGCAAGTTGGTTTGTCTTTCTGGTGAGTAGCAAAGTGTATCAGGGCATTACCCAGTGCATACCCTTCGATGTCCATGACGACGGGCTCGAAAGGCGCTTCTCTCACTAAAGTAATCCGGCTATCAATCATGTCTTTATGAGCAGCACTCAGTAATACTTCAACTTTTCCGCCATGGGTTTTACTTTCCCCCAATTCTTCAAAGTCTAAGTAAACCTCTTCTAGGGGATACGGAATTAAGCTATCGGCTTCGATTTCAATTTGGCTTTCCAGTTCGAAATCACTTTGATTCGGCTCCATAAATACCACTTTACTTAAGACGGACGCGCCGGCAACAGCTATCGCGACATTTTTGTTTTTGATCTTCAAATTATGCTTCACCTTAGCTAAGGCTTTGCTCACAGCGTCAAAATCTTTTATGTCACGTTCATTAAATGCACTACCAATAATAGGTTCGCAAGCGAAAGCATTTACTTTGGCGACAGAACCGCTAATATCTAAGCATACGGCCTTGACGTATTTAGTTCCGATGTCTAGCCCAATAATGCTTTGGGCTTTTTTCTTAAAAAGCTGTTTCATTCAATAGTAGCTCTGTCATAGTTCTAGTATCATGGGCTCAGATAATACTGATTTTTAAAAACTGTATGCATCTGTTAACGACACCTAAGTATAAAAATTGAGTAATTAAACCGAATAATTAAAAGCGAAAACAGTTCAGTGAAGTTAATAAAGAAGCTTATATTACTGACCATCCTAAGTTTTTTTCTAGGGGTCATTAGCGTCATAGGTATGTATTTTTATCTCAAACCAGAACTTCCTAGTGTGGAAGTGCTGCGAGAAGTGAAACTACAAACCCCCATGCGCATATTTACCCAAGACGGTAAATTAATATCTCAATATGGGGTAAAGAGAAGGATACCGGTTTCTCTAGATGAAGTCCCCGAGGCCTTAGTACAGGCTTTAATCGCAACCGAAGATAGTCGTTTTTATGAGCATATTGGTGTCGACCCTATTGGTGTGGCGCGCGCCTTCTTAAATTTAATTACGACAGGTGAACGAGGGCAGGGAGCGAGTACCTTAACGATGCAAATGGCTCGCGGTTTCTTCTTAACTCGAGAAAAGAAGTTTAGTCGCAAAATTAGGGAGTTATTCATTGCACTGCATATGGAGCAGGAATTAAGCAAAGATGAAATTCTTGAATTATATCTCAACAAAGTTGAACTAGGACATCGTGCTTTTGGTTTTGGCGCCGCCGCTCAGGTTTACTATGGAAAAAACTTAAATCAATTAGATTTAGCCCAAATTGCAACGTTAGCTGGTTTACCACAAGCACCATCGACACTTAACCCGATTAGTCGGCCGGAACGCTCAAAAGAGCGTCGGCGTATCGTTTTGTTGCGTATGATGGATGAAGGTTATATCAATAGACAGCAATTTGATGAAGCTGCGCAAGCCCCTGTGACGGCGAAGAAGCACGGTGCTGAATTGGCGCTTGATGCTCCTTATTTGGCTGATCTCATCTATAACGAGATGGTTGAAATTTACGGTAAAGAAATAGCAGAAACGAGTGGTTTTAAGGTGTATGCGACGGCCAGTTACGAGATGCAAAAGGCGGCGCAAGATGCGGTTATCCAAAACTTACATGATTATGATGAAAGACATGGGTTTAGAGGCCCTCTGGCGCAACTGTGGGAGCCACTTCCGCGCGAGGCCGTCAAACCCAATCTGCCAGTTGAAGGTTCTGAACAGTCTGATCTTGCATCAGCAGACACGCGAGCTCCCTCTAATAAAAACGCTTGGTCTGTTGAAAAAGTCACCGCTTACCTCGATAGCGTTGATGAAATAAAACCTTTAATGCCGGCGGTGGTAATGGCAGTTCAGGAAAAAACAGCAGAGGTGATTATTTCTGATGGGCGAATAATAACACTAGTTTGGGATGGACTGGATTGGGCTAGGCCTTATATTAGCGATCAGTCGCAAGGTGATGACCCTGAGTACGCTACAGATATCCTTGCAGACGGCATGCTGATATATATCCGAAAGCGTCCTGAAGACGGTGTTTGGCAATTAGGGCAATTCCCTGATGCAACAGGTGCCTTGATTGCACTTGATCCAAATGATGGTGCTGTAAAGGCCGTTGTGGGCGGCTATAGCTTTTATCAAAGTCAATTTAACCGAGCCACGCAAGCGAAACGCCAAGTAGGTTCAAACATAAAGCCATTTGTCTATGCCGGTGCCCTTGAAAGTGGCTATAGTCTAGCAAGTATTATTAATGATGCTCCTATAAATCAATGGGATAGCTCATCGGGTGTGGCTTGGCGACCACAAAATTCGCCAGCAGTTTACGAGGGCCCTATACGGATGCGTGTCGCTATGGGTATGTCAAAAAATGTCGTTTCTGTTCGTTTGTTGCGAGGCGTTGGTTTAGACGAAACGGTTGATTATATTACGCGTTTTGGATTCGACAAAGACGACATACCCATTGACGAAACTTTGTCCTTAGGGTCGGGTTCGCATACGCCTATCGAGGTTGTTTCCGGTATCGCTGTTTTAGTGAATGGTGGTTTTGCAGTTCGTCCTTATTTTATTGAGCGTATTGAGAATGATTTGGGTGAATTATTGTGGCAAGCAGAGCCTGTTTACGCTTGCAACCCATGCGATGTTGACTCTTCGGAACAAGAGTCTGTAGAAGAAGCACGAGACATTGAAGCGATGCTTGCCGCAGAGTTTGGTGGAGAAAAAACAAATGCCACTGTTAAAGCGAGGGTAAAACAATCCGCAGAACAAGTCATTAGTCCGCAAACTGCGTTCTTGGTAACAGAGATGATGCGTACCGCAGTCAAAGCAAACGGCAATTGGAATAATAAAACATATTGGTTAGGTACCGGTTGGCGTGCAAAGAACTTGCTACAGAGAGACGACATAGGCGGTAAAACAGGGACGACAAATGACTCTAAAGATACATGGTTTAGTGGCTTTGCTGGAAATTTAGTGGCGACGACATGGGTTGGATTTGATGATGCCTCGCGTCAACTAGGCCGAGCGTCGAGAAATCAAAATTTAGTCAACAAAAACCCAGAGAAATTTAATTGGATTGGGAATGCTGTTATTGGTGTTGAAGATGGTGCTAAAGGAGCTCAACCTGCGTGGATTCGATTTATGCAGGATGTACTGAAGGATAAACCTGAAGTGCAAAAGCAAATTCCAGAAGGTATTGTGCGAGTAAGAATTGATATTAAAACAGGCAAGCTTACCAAGCGAACAGACCATACTGCTATGTTTGAATACTTTAAAGTTGGATCTGAACCAACCACTTATGTGACCGATGATGAGTTATCATTACCGATAGATGAAGAAAATCTGGAACAACCCAAAGAAGAAGATATCTTTTAAGCATCTTCACCATTTTGAGTTGTTGTAAGTAAAACTCGATATTACGATTTTATGCGTGTCCTCGGTAGGCTTTGTGGGAAGGTTAGCAAGTCCCAAATGAACATAGTAAAATTAATTATTAACGCACCAGGCAAAAAAGAGAACTCACGAATGAACGACAAGAGCCAGCGCAATCACCTATATATTCCCCACTCAGGTCCATCTTTACTTGAAACGCCTTTGCTGAATAAAGGCAGTGCATTTACTGAGAAAGAACGCAAGAATTTTAATTTACTTGGCTTGTTGCCTCCACGATACGAAACAATTGAAGAGCAAGTGGGTCGAGCCTATAAACAATACAAAGGCTTCGAGGATCCGCTAAATAAGCATATCTATTTGCGCGCTATACAAGATAATAACGAAACCTTGTTTTACCGTCTTCTGCAAGCACATATTGAAGAGATGATGCCAATTATTTATACACCTACCGTGGGTGATGCATGCGAGAGCTTCTCTGATATCTATCGCAGTTCGCGTGGCTTATTCATCAGTTATGAAGAACGTCATTTAATGGACGATATTTTGCGCAATGCAACCAAACGCAAAGTAAAAGTCATTGTTGTGACAGATGGCGAACGTATCTTGGGCCTAGGTGACCAAGGTATTGGTGGTATGGGCATCCCTATTGGTAAGCTTTCCTTGTACACTGCCTGCGGTGGTATCAGCCCAGCATATACCTTACCTGTAATGTTGGATGTGGGAACTAATAACGAAAAACTACTAAACGACCCGATGTACATGGGGGCGCGCCATGAAAGAATAAAACAAGAGCAATACTATGAGTTTGTTGACATGTTTATTTGCGCTGCTCGCAAACGTTGGCCAGAAGTGATGATTCAGTTTGAAGATTTTGCACAGCCAAATGCGATGCCTTTATTGCAGAAATATCGAGAAGAAGTGTGTTGCTTTAATGACGATATTCAAGGCACTGCAGCAGTAACGTTGGGTACGATTTTAGCTGCCTGTCGTGTGCGTGGTTCTTCATTATCGAACATGAATATTGTGTTTGTAGGGTCCGGCTCAGCGGGTTGCGGCATTGCGGAAATGCTTGTACAGCAAATGATATTTGAGGGCTTGAGTGATACAGAGGCGCGCAAACATGTGTTTATGATTGATCGTTTTGGCCTGTTGACCGAGGGTATGGAAGGCTTGCGTGATTTTCAGCAAGCATTGCAACAACCGAGAGCGGCAATAGAGTCTTGGTCCTTTAGCGGCGAATATGCGTCGTTGTTAGACGTTGTTCATTGTGCGAAGCCTGACATTTTGATTGGAGTTTCTGGCCAGCCTGGTTTATTCAGTGAACAGGTCGTAACAGCGATGGCACAAAATAGTAAGAAGCCTATTATTTTCCCGTTAAGCAACCCATCTCGTCAGGTCGAAGCAAGACCAGAGCAAGTGATTGAGTGGACTGACGGGAACGTTGTAATTGCAACTGGAAGCCCATTTAAACCGGTCGAATATAAAGGTCGCGTTTATCCAATAGCACAATGCAATAACAGCTACATATTCCCCGGTATCGGACTGGGTGTCATTGCTTCTAAAGCACGTATTATCAGCGATGAAATGTTGATGGCCGCAAGTAACGCACTCGCTGATGCTTCACCGATGGTGAATGATCCTAATGGTGAACTGCTACCACCTTTAACCGAAATTGAGAATTTGAGTCGGAAAATTGCATTTGCAGTTGCTAAAGTGGCGATGGAGCAGGGCTTAGCCCTTCCTATTCCAGACGAAATGTTAATGCGGCGTATTGAAGGTGACTTTTGGAAACCTGAGTACCGTCCATACAAACGCGTCAGTATCTGATGTTATGGGGTCGCTATTTAATCGCCTGATTGCATAAAATGCAAGCAGGCGTTTCGCAAATAAGTGCCGTGTGGTGATACGTTTTGTATCAGCTTCCGTGTATCAAGAAAGTTTAGTTCGACGCGAGTGACAACATAAACACTTTACTGTTGCGCGTAAAATTGTACATTTCTTTTTTTGCTGAGGGTAAGGTGTCCACCGTCGTCTCCGCAAAGCCCTGCTCTAAAAACCAATGGGCTGTGACTGTGGTGAGAACAAATATCCGCTCTAGGCCACTTAATATCGCCTTTTTACAGATCTCCTCAAGTAATCTCTCACCTCTGTTTCCGCCTCTATAGTCATGATGAGTTGCTACACAAGCTAACTCTCCGCAGGCATCGCTCCTGTAAATATATAAAGCGGCGCACGCGATAATCATTCCATCTCGAACAATCACTGTAAATAAGTCAATCTCATTTTCTAAGCGCTCTCTTGAACGCTTTACTAAAGCCCCGCTTTCTTCCAGCGGCTTGATTAGTTTTAAAATGCCACCAACGTCGTCTATTGTCGCTGTTCGTAACTGTTCATAGTGGTTTTGTAATACAAGTGAGCCGGCACCATCGCGAGTAAATAGCTCTTTGAGCAACACACCATCAGTATGATAGTTGATGCAGTGCGCGCGGCTTACCCCTGCTTCAACAGACGCTATCATCGCGGTAAGACAGGTTGTCTCTGCGTCAATGCTTTCAAGCGCTAACTCTTTCTTTATCTGGTTTAATTCTATCGTTCTTAGCAGCTTACCTTCCTGATTAAAAATGCCATCGCGTTCTGAAAGCGTAATAATTTTATCCGCTTTCATCGCAATAGCAGCTCGAGTTGCAACATCCTCATGTGACAAGTTAAAAACCTCACCTGTAGGTGAGTATCCCATTGGTGACAGCAGAACAATTGAGCCATCAGAAAGGTGGTCATTGATACCCTGCACATCAATCCGACGGACTAAACCTGTATTTTCAAAGTCGACACCGTTTCGCACACCTAATGGACGCGCGACCACTAAATTACCAGAACACACTCTTATCTGTGAGCCATGCATTGGCGAATTGGGTAAGCCCATCGTTAGCAATGCTTCAATTTGGCTGCGCAAAGAGCCCGCAGCGTCTTTCACGCATTCTAAGGTTTCTTTATTTGTCACTCTGACGCCGTCTCTAAACATTGACTCCTTATTACGAAGCTGCAGACGGTGATCAATTTGGGGTCGAGCGCCATGCACAATAATAAGTCTGACCCCAAGACTGTTTAACAAGGCTATATCTTGAATGATCCTTGGAAAATTTGGATCCTCTATTGCTTCACCACCAAACATGATCACAAAGGTTTTACCCCGATGTGCATTAATGTAGGGAGCTGAACTCCTAAATAGACGAATACTTTCAGTATCTGACAGTGCCATGATGGTCTCTCTTTAATACGCGCTTGAACGTTTTTTATCTACTTGATGCATTGCACTCACAAGCTATCCAAGGAGTTGGTCGAGTTTTTCTAGTTCGACATATAATGCTCGAGTAACCAATTCCTTATTCGTTCCGCCAAGCACATTGCGTTTGTTCAATACTGACTCTAATTCTAGAAATGGGTAGACATCTTCTTCAATCCTGTTGTTAATTGACTGGAACTCAGCAACACTTAAGTCTTCTAAGGCTTTGCCTTTTGACATTGCTAAAACGACGGCCTGTCCGGAAATATCATGCGCGGTTCTAAACGGAATACCTTTCCCGACTAAATAATCAGCTAATTCCGTTGCATTTGCATAGCCCTGTTGAGCAGCAGTGCGACACCTTTCTTCATTTAATGAGAGGGTATCGAGCACCTCAACTGCAATGCATAAACAAATATGCCATTGGTTGACGCTATCGATTGCTCCTTCTTTATCTTCTTGCATGTCTTTGTTGTAAGCCAACGGTAAACCTTTCATTGTGACTAACAATGCTTGCAAATTACCGAATACCCGACCACATTTTCCGCGCATTAGTTCCAGTGCATCTGGGTTCTTCTTTTGCGGCATAAGTGATGAGCCGGACGTAACAGAATCGCCCAACTGCAAAAAACCAGCTTCGCCGCTATTGTAAAAAATTAAGTCTTCGGCCATGCGCGATAAATGCATCATGCTTGTACTAGCATTAAACAGAAGTTCTAGCACAAAATCGCGGTCAGAAACGGCATCCAAACTGTTTAAACAGGGTGAATCAAAACCTAACTCTGCTGCGATCTTGTCGCGATCAACTGGGAACGTTGTGCCTGCTAATGCACCAGAACCGAGAGGGCACTGATTAAGACGTTTTTGTAAGTCATCAATGCGACTGACGTCACGTTTCAACATTTCGACGTAGGCAAGACACCAATGAGCAAAGTAAACGGGTTGCGCGCGTTGTAAATGCGTGTAGCCAGGAATAATCGCATTTTCATGACGAGTCGCCGCTTTTAGTAGCGCAGCTACTACATTTAGGCAATCTGTTCTAAGCGATGATAGATGCGAACGGCACCACAAACGGAAGTCAGTAGCGACTTGGTCATTTCTGCTACGCCCAGTGTGAAGCTTTCTGGCTATATCATCGAGTTCAGCAGTTAATGTCGCCTCAACAAAGCTGTGAATATCTTCTTCAGGAGAGTTGGCAAAATCTAATGTTCCTGCTTCAGCTTGTTTTTTAAGTGCATTCAGCGAAGTCTCTAATTGAAATTGTTCATTTTCACTTAATACTCCGGCTTCTTTTAATGCTCGAGACCAAACAATCGAGCCCCAAATATCTTCAGACGCCATCACATAATCGAAAGGTAATGAATCATTAACTTGCTTAAACATGTCGCTGCTACCGGACTGAAAGCGCCCACCCCATAATGCCATGATGCTTCCTTATTTCTCTTTTAATGCTTTGATTCGACTAGATAAACTGAACAATCTGATAAATCCTTCAGCGTGGCTTTGATTGTAAACATCATCTGCACCAAACGTTGCGAAATCTTCTGAATATAAACTGTTTGGCGATTGACGCTGCACAACGGTAGCTTGGCCTTTATATAGTTTTACGACAATTTCGCCAGTGACCAATTTTGCAAAGCTTGCTGCGCTGGCCAATAAGGCATCATTGAGGGCAGTAAACCAGCGTCCATCGTACATAACATGTGAGAATTCAAGCGCGAGTTGCTCTCGGAATTTCAATGCTGATTTGTCTAGCACAAGACATTCGAGGGCTTTGTAAGCTTTCATTAATACGGTTCCGCCTGGTGTTTCATAACAACCGCGAGACTTCATGCCAACCAGTCTATTTTCTACAATATCAATGCGGCCAACACCGTGAGGTGCCGCTAAATGGTTAAGTTCGACTAAAGCTTGATAAGGCGATAATGCTTGAGCGTTGACATGCGTTAAACGACCTTCATCAAAGGTAAGAGCAATACGCTCTGCTTTATCTGGCGCATCTTCAGGATCGGTTGTCATTGTCCAAACTTGCTTACTTGGCTCACACCATGGGTCTTCTAGTTCACCGCCCTCATGAGATATATGCCATGCGTTTGCGTCGCGGCTGTATATTTTAGTTGCTGATGCACTGGACTTAATATTTCTACTTGCCAGGTAGTCCAGTAAATCTTCACGCGACACCATGTCCCACTCACGCCAAGGAGCGATCACTTGCAAATCGGGAGCTAAGGCAGCAAATGCCCCTTCAAATCTGACTTGGTCGTTGCCTTTCCCTGTGCAACCATGGCTTAGTGCATCGGCACCTACTTTGCGGGCTATCTCTACCTGGGCTTTAGCGATTACTGGACGAGCCATTGATGTACCGAGTAAATATTCACCCTCATACACCGCACCTGTTGTAATGGTAGGGTAGATAAAGTCGCTAACAAACTCCTCTTTCAGATCGACAATGTGGCATTCGCTTGCCCCAGATGCTATCGCTTTGTCATGCAAGCCCTCAAGCTCTTCTTCTCCTTGACCAACATCGGCAGCAAACGCGACCACTTCGCAATCATAGTTTTCCTTGAGCCAAGGCATAATTGCTGAAGTGTCGAGTCCACCCGAGTAGGCTAATACAACCTTCTTTATATTGTGTTTGTTGTCTGTTAACGCCATTCTTAAATCCTTCGTTACTGATAAGCCATTTCTATTAGCTCAGTTTTTAAATTGGTAGTGATCTTTATTTATGTACTATTGGTTGCAAATTGTAAAGCAGCTAACTTCAATCAAGCTCAATATTGCCAACCAGCATCGCCAAAATAGCATTTTGTGCATGCATCCGATTTTCAGCTTGCAGCATAAGTAGTGATTGCTCACTGTCCATTAAACTGCCACTTATTTCTAGGTCGCGATGAGCCGGTTGACAATGCATTACATAACTCGCGCCTGATTGTTGCATTAATGCTTCATTTACCTGATAAGCTGCAAACTTTTCTTTTATCTCTTCCAATGGGGTGTCGTCGCCCATGGAAAGCCAGGTGTCGGTATACAAAATGTCGGCCTGTCCTAATTCGCTAATATCATTTGCAATGGTTAAGCTAACATCGTTCTCGAATGCTAATTTAGCTGCGTGTTTAGCAATATTTGCGTTAATTTCAAAACCTTTAGGTGTAATGACAGTTTGATGGCAACCTAAAAGGGCTCCCACAATTAACAGCGAATGAGTGACATTATTACCATCTCCAATGTAGGCCATTGTCTTACCTTTAACCCCACCCAACTTTTCAAACATAGCAAGATAGTCAGCTAAAGCTTGGCAAGGGTGATAGAGGTCGCATAAAGCATTGATGACAGGAATGTTTGCCCCTTTGGCTAGGTCTACCAGTGTTTTATGTTCATACACACGGGATACGATGGCATCGGCCCAGCAGGCGAGATTAGCGCCAACATCAATGGGGTCTTCCCTGTCCTTAAGAGGAGAGCCTTGGCTGTCAACATAAACCATATGTCCGCCCAATTTATGGATGCCAATATCGAAACTCACACGGGTACGTAACGAGGGCTTTTCAAAGATCGCAACGATTGATTTACCCTCTAAAGGCCGGCCAAATTTTTCAGGATGTGTTTTAAGTTCGACAGCAAGTTGCAATAACGAATGCATCGAAGTAGAAGTCCAATCTCTGAAGCTGAGTAAGTCCTGCATTATCTATTCCTATCCTTTTTGTATATACTTTTTGTTGTGCTTTTATTCAAAATTGCTGTGCCGATGGCGCAGACGTAATTGACGTACCCGTGTTAGTATTTACTTCCGAAAACATCATGCTCACGTCATTCCAACTAGCAATGTTGACTGCTTTGCCCAAAGTTCTAGATGCCGCTTGTGCCGCTTTCACTTTGACTATCATACCGTCTGTGATCACGCCTGAGTTGATCAAACTGTCTATTTCAGCATCATCTAAGTTCCCAATAATCGAATTATTTTCGTCTAAAACACCGCTAACGTCGGATAAAAGATATAAGTCTGCATAGAGTAATGAAGATATGCACGTTGCTGCCTGATCGGCATTGACATTATATAGTCGGCCATTCAGGTCGCTACCAATGGAGCAAATGATAGGGGTTAAATTAGCATGCATAAGCTGATGTAATAATTTTGCACTGCGTGGATGCGGATAGCCAACGGCTCCAAGCATTGGCATGACTTCTTCGCAAATTGCTAAATTGCCATCAGCTAGCGAGATACCAACACCAGTTAAGCCCGCTTTCGCTGCTAAGCATACCATTTGTTTGTTTAATGTGCCGGCCAAAACACCGGTCACTGCTGGCATTTGTTCATCCGGTGATATACGCAAGCCTTCATGCTTTTCGCTGACAAACCCAAGTGCAGTTAGTTGAGTTTGTAGCTGCGCTCCACCGCCATGCACAATGGCAACGTTATGACCTTGCAGCTTAAGAGCCGCGACGGATGCAAAGAAACTGTCTTGCGCGTGCTGGTCTTCAAAAAAATTGCCACCTACTTTTAACACAATATTATTAATATGATGTTTGGCTACGTGAGCAGTATTATTCATATTTTTAATAATCCCGTTTCTGTTGCTTGATTAAATACTAAGTTTGCACATTGAACCGCTTGAGATGCAGCACCTTTCAATAAATTATCTATCACCGAACTTATCACTAAATAGCCGCTATCTTCATCGAATTTCCAATGTATGTCGCAAAATGCGGTATTTGCCACATCGTCAATTTTTGGCCACGTATCGCGTAAGCGAATCATAGGTTGATTGGCATAATGTTGTTGAAATTTCTGTTCAATATCGGTAGCCGTAACACCGCTGCGCAAACGCATCGTAATTGTCGCTAAAATACCTCTTTTAAACTGACCAAGATGAGGGGTAAAGATTACGGAAGTACCACAATATTCTTCTATTTCTGGGGTGTGGCGATGCCCTAAGACACCATATGCTTGTAAACTTACTTCAAAATAACTTGTGGTCATAGAAGGTTTCCTGCCTGCTCCACTCACACCGGATGTCGCATTTATTATTGGTCTCACATTAGGATCGAGAAAACCCGCTTCAGTCATGGGTTTGAGGGCTAATAAAGTTGCCGTAGGGTAACAACCGGGTACAGCAATAAAACGGGCTGTTTTGATCGCATCTTCGTGCCATTCGGCTAAACCATAAACAGCGCTCGCAAGTACCTCAGTTTGTTGATGTTGAAAACCATAAAACTGCTCGAATACGCTTGTGTCTTTAAGTCGAAAAGCACCGGACAAATCAAATATTTTTGCTTTTTTTCCACTTAACGCTTGCGCCCATTCGTGGCTTGCTTCATGGGGTGTTGCTAAAAAAATAGCATCATATTTTTCGGCTATTTTACTCAACTCGTCAGGATCCAAAGCCAGCGTGACAAGATCGGTTTGTCCAAAAAACTGCGGATGGATAGCACCAATAGGTTTAAGGCTATCCGCGCTTCCTGCAGAAACATAGCAAGCGACCAAAGAAAACTTTGGGTGGCGAATTAATAGTTTGATTAATTCGGCGCCTGTATAGCCACTGGCGCCGATGATACAAGTTGAAATCATAATAGTGTCTTTTTTTAATGTAAAAATCCCTCTCACTCCCAGTGTAACCGAGCAGTAATGGTTACACCAAGAGCGAAAGTGCTATGGTCTTTTAGACGACAAGCTCGCATAAATGCTTGAAGCAATAATCAAAACGATATCGCCAAAAGAATTCCCGATAGCAAAGAGAGGGAGGGAGCAGGGATTGTAGTATTGAAAACAAAAATTTAATAATAAAATTAATCACTTAATAAAGCTCAGTTGCAATGTAGTCTCAAGCACAATAGATATTGTGGGTATATGCTGAGAGGATAGTAAATATTGAATATTTATTCAATATAAATGTATAAATAATTATTGTTTGGTTGCCATTGTTTATTGTTGTGTTTTGATTTTGTATAACAAATAATACTATGTAAGGCGTCGAATTGAATGGTTATCTACGCTTAGATTCAATTTATAAGCATGATTTACCGAGCTACGGCAAGTAATTCATTAACATGAACGGATGAGCGCAAAGCATTACTCATTATTAATTGTCTGCAGCCGATGACTATCTATACTAAGTTTTTTGTTTGGGTTAGCACTCTTTTATTTCTGCTATACTCGAGCAATTTATCGCGAATTGGATGATCAAATGACAGAACAAACACAATACCCCTGGACGCTTCAAGCTCACAAAATATTTAGATGGATCCTCTTAGTGCAACTTGCGATTTCGATTCTTATCGGGGTTATTACTGATGATTTGTTTACCGCGTTTATCGTTGGGCTGCCAATAGTCGTAATCCCGTTCATCGTTAGTATCCAACAACCACATGCAGTTATCAGTCGACATATGATTGCCGTTGCCACCCAGCTAATGACGGCTCTGCATATTCAGCAAGCTTATGGCATGACTGAAATGCATTTTGAAGTATTTGTTGTGCTGGCCTTTTTGGTTCTTTTTCGCGATTGGAAAGTGGTTGTTTCCTGCACGTTGGCGGTCGCCACCCATCATATCTTATTCTTTATTTTGCAGACCAATGGTGGCAGCGTATTTATTTTTGAAAACAATAAACTGTTATTCTACGTTCTTGTTATTCATGCTTTGTTTGCTTTGGCTGAAGGTGGCGTGTTGACTGTGATATCTCGCAGCAGCCATAAGGAGGCTGTGGCCGCAGAATTGTTGAAGAAATCAGTGCTCAGAATAATGGGTTCTGACGGCCGCTTTGATTTGCAAGATTCGCAATTAAACGAACATCCTCAACTCGCAGAATTTAACAGTTTGATACGCGGTTTTAAAGCACTCATCGACAAAGTTAACAGTGTCGGTTTAGGGCTGGTTGACATTGTTGAAAAGGTGAAGCATGCCTCGGATGATTTGGATAACTCTGTTGATCAGCAAAATCAACAGGTCAGCAGTATCTCATCGGCAATGCAAAATATGACGACAAGTATCAATGACGTCGCAACGTTATCGCACAGTGCGAACCAAATTGCGGATAGAGCGAAAATAGATACTGATGAAACCAGAGACTCTATTGAAGGCTCTAGCAGTAATATCGCTCAGTTAAAATCAACACTACAGACGACATCACAAGCGATCGGTGACTTGAGCTTCAAATGTTCTAATATATCTGAAGTGATGCAATCGATAAAATCAGTTGCAGAGCAAACTAATCTGCTAGCGTTAAATGCGGCCATTGAATCAGCACGAGCAGGAGAGCATGGTCGCGGGTTTGCTGTCGTTGCTGATGAGGTGCGAAATTTGGCTATTAAGTCAAAGGAAAGTGCTGAAGAAATTGAGCTGATCACGAGTCAACTAACTGAGAGTGCAAACAACTCGGTTGAGAATATGGATAGCTGCGTTGCGATGGTTGAAAAAGCCGTTGAGTCAGCAGCTCAGTCTTCAACAAACATGGCTGAAGTACTCAAAGGAATTATGGAAGTAAACCAAAATGTGACGACGGTTGCGGGCTCTGCCACAGAACAAGCTCAAACTTCTCAGTTAATTAGTCAATCAGCGCAAGAGTTGGTTCTGTTGTTTACCAATGAAAAGGAACAAGTTCAAGGACTCAAATTAGACGTTGCACAACTCAATCAATTTGCAAGCGATTTAGCCATGCAATTGAAAGCGTTCAAAGTTTAGGCTTTAGAGGCTTATGTGCTCCATAAACAGTAAAAGCGAACGTAGAAGCAGTAGATGGATATTCCCATTAATTGCACTACTGTGGTTTTGCATTGCGTTTTGGGCTATCAATTGGGTTGGTGTAAGTAAGTTTACGAATTTCGATCCAGAGTTGAGGCTGTCAACCGAAATGATGTCACTGTCAATGGAGGCCGAGTTAGTTAGTTTACTGCCCGCTAATGTTGAACAGGATGATGTAAACAATGTAGATAGTGACTATGAAAATGCAAAGGGGACTATCTTCCACGTTACACAAGGCTCCTGTTTTTGTGAAACTTTAAGCGAGTCACATAAAAAAACGTTGAATGAATGGGCATCAAGTGAGCAAATTTCTTACCAACATATCGATGCTTTAAGTATGTCTAGTCTGCGACGTTTCGTGCCCTCAACCCCTGCGGTTATTGTGTTGAATAAAGATCGACAACTCGTTTATTTGGGCCCGTATTCGACTGGGATGGGATGCTTCCAGAGTTCGGGCATGGTAGATGAAAGAATTAAACCTTACTTTCAAAACCCTGCTGCTACACTTCATGCAACTATACAGAGTGAGGCTCAAGGATGCTACTGCGCAACCGCAGCCCCACTTGGTCTGCAAACCTAACTCCTTAATGCATTGAAGATGAGTAATCGCTTTCTTCATTAAGGTCTTTGTCATGCGCCTGTCCATGTTTTTTGCCGCGCTTGTGACGCATTTTACCTGTTCTGTCTTGCGGCATGATTTTTTCGAACTTTTCACGCTGCTCTGCGCTTAATACACTGAGCATCTCAAATCGCGCTTTGGCTTTATTAACGGCAATAATCAGTTTTTGCTGTTGGTTGTCTGCATGAATCTCTAACCACGCGTCTTCATCGAACTCCTTGGCTTGAATGAGTTGATCCAGTTGCGCTTTAATAATTTTAGCTTGTGTTCTATTTGCTTGCTTTTCCGCTTTGTTAGTGAGCATTATTTGCGTTAACTTTGCTTGCTGCTCCGCGTTAAGATCTAGAACTTTCACGAGACGCCGCATTTTTTTTCCATGGTTTTTATGCTTTTCATCGTCTTTTTTGCCTTTTTTATCCTCACGAGCCGCAATAAATTGTGCTTGCTGGTCTGCGTTTAGCTGATTGAAGACTCTATTTTTACTTTTCGCTTGGATTAGCTTACTTTGCAAATTAAGTTGCATTTGTTGTTCGATGGTTTTTGTAACTGCGACTTCATCCCAGGTGCTGGCTTGCATAATAGCACGCATATTTTCTCGTAATAGCTCTTGTTCAGAGTGATATCCGCGTATATTGTGTTTGCTGTCCTTGCGTATTTGCTTGATGTTTTCTTTCTGTTGCTGAGTTAACGACAGGCTCGCCATCAATGCGTGCTCATGTTCATCGTGATTTCTCTCTTTCGCGTAAACTGCGTACGAACCTGCACTCAACAAACTTGCTACTGTTAAGCTAAGTAGTAATTTTTTCATTTTCTTTCCTCTCGAATTAAGCGAGTCATAAAAGTTATGTTTTAACAAACTGTCGAGGTAAATCATAGCGCAGTCAATGCAAAGAAACGCCAAGCTAATGTAAAGTAAGTGTAAAGGTTTCAGGACCTTGCTTCAGATTCCCTTATAATAGTGTTAATGATAATCTCAACCTTGCCATGAGCCCCTTCACCAAGGCAAATAAAGCATTAAGGCGGATACATGTACGAAGTATTAATAATTGATGATGACGTAGCATTGACACAAATGCTGGCAGAATATTTACAACAAAATGGTTTTGTAGTTGATGTTCAAAATTCGCCATTGTCGGCTATTGCAAGGATACGAGAGAAAAGTGTCGATATGGTTTTATTGGACGTCATGATGCCTGAATTAGATGGTTTTGAAACGCTCAAAAAAATTCGTGCTTTTTCTATTGTACCTGTGATCATGTTGACAGCTAAAGGCGAGGATTATGATCGTATATTAGGTCTGGAACTGGGGGCCGATGATTATCTTGCAAAACCATTCAATCATCGCGAACTGTTAGCCCGAATGAAGGCTCTCATGCGAAGACTTGATGATTTAAGCAGCTTTAACCAAGTTCAGAACCTAGAGTTTCATGGTATAAAAATAGACGAATCTAGCCAACGAGTCTTGATTGCTAATCACGCCGTTGACTTAACGAGTACTGAGTTTCATTTACTTGTGCTTTTAATGAAGCATGCTGGGCACTTGTTAAGTAAAGAGAAATTGAGTGAGGAGGTATTAGGCAGACGACTCAGCGCTTTCGATCGCAGTTTAGACATGCACGTGAGTAATGTGCGCAAAAAGCTAACGCATCATGGTATTGAAAATGTGATTAAAACCACACGAGGTTCAGGTTACATATTTATGAGTGAACTGTAATGCATCTGGCTAAGTTTAATCCTTTCAATTCGCTATTTGGACGGGTTTTCGTTTGGTTCTGGACTGCTTTGTTAGTGATTTTAGTCAGTGCGTTTTTGTTAACCAAGCAGCTAACAGACGTGTTAGAAGTTAACGCGATAAGCGATAATCAAGCAATTGAGGCCACTGCTACGATCCGGCGTCTAAGAAAAGTCTTGTTACGCAGTAGTAATTTAAATCAATCTTTACGCAGATTGGGGAAGCATGATGGTCTTCAGATAGCGGCGATAAATATGCGAACAGCGACAGTGAGTACTAGCTTTCCAGCACCCATGGCAGGTAACGTCAACGAATTGAAGGCTTTCATTGAAAGCGACACACCACTACTAATAAGACTCAATAATATGGAATTCCTTGGCCCCTATAGTCTTAATTTTAACCAAGAAGATTATAAGGTATATGTTGGTCGCCTGTTGATGCGCTCGGAGAGGAACGTGATGTCTCGCTCTAAAGTTGCTATAGCGGGTTTAGTGCTAGCCATATTTCTGAGTACCGTATTTTGCTTCGCCTTGGTTTTGAGTATCACAAAGCCCCTTGGTGCTTTGCGCTGGGCAAGCAATCGATTGGCTAAAGGCGATTTGAACACACGGATTCTAGGGCTAGAGAGCAGGAGAGACGAGATAGGTCATTTGGCTCACGATTTTAATACGATGGCGTCTCGTCTGCAAAATCTGATTGATGGGCAGAAGACATTGATGGCAAACGTATCCCATGAATTGCGCACACCTTTAACCCGTCTTCAGCTGGCGGTCGCTCTGTTAGAGGGGCAATTGAGTACTGAATCTGAAAATGCTTCAAGTGAGCTAAATGAAAAACATTTGGCACGTATTGAAAATGAAATTATCAAGATGGATCAAATGATCGGGCAAGTCCTAACATTGGCAAAGCTAAATGCTTCTCAGCAACACATTGATTTGCGGGAAATAAGCTTAGATTCGTTGTTAAAGGGGCTTCTTCAGGATGCACGCTTTGAAGCAGAGGCATTAAATAAGAAACTTACGGTCAGTGCTATTCCAAACCTGTTGATTCATGCTGACACGTCCTTACTGATAAGCGCGATTGAAAATATTCTTCGAAATGCAATTCGCTTTGCAACCAAGCAGGTTAGCTGTGATTTCAACACCGCTTTATGTGAATTAGCTACACATGAGTCAACTTCCAATGAAATCCACACCGAATGTATCGAAATTAAGATAACAGATGATGGTTTGGGTATGTCTGCGACCGAGCTCGATACTATGTTTGAGCCTTTTTTCCGTGGCAGCCGTCAAGTGCATGAAGTAAATAAAGGTGCCGGACTTGGTTTATCTATCGCCAAGGCTGCAATTGAAATGCATGGAGGTCAGATTTATGCTCAGGTTCGCGATATAAAAGTCGCCGAAGCATCGCCTTTGTCGGGCTTATCAGTAATAATACGTCTTCCTATTGTCCGCAAATCAATATAGCGATTACATGCAGTTAACCAAAGAGACCGAATTACCAGAAAAGTTTGATAGCGTTATCAAACCTTGGTTCAAAACGAAAATGAGATCTGGATTTTTGACTCTAGCCGACGGCACTTCGCTGCATTATCGATATGCACATCACAGCACCGCCAAATCCATTATTGTTATTTCCTCTGGTCGCGTGGAATGTGCGGTTAAATATGCCGAAATTATCTATGATTTACATCAAAATGGTCATTCAGTGTTTATTCATGATCATCGCGGTCAAGGTTTGTCCACACGTTTAGAGGAAAATCCTCATTTGGGTTATATTGAGGATTTTAATCAGTATGTAACAGATTTTGGCACTATAATTGACGACGTTTTACTGCCAATGTTAGATGATTATTATGTAGAAGAGAATCGCAATACAACAACTAATGAAGCACTATTACTTAACCACGTCATTCCGCCATTGCATCTTCTTTGTCACTCAATGGGCAGCGCCATTGGTGTGTTGCTGGTGAAAGCACGTCCAGCGCTTTTTGTTAAAGCCGTTTTTTGCTCACCTATGTTCGGGATAACATCACCACTGCCGACTTGCATAGCAAATTTCTTAGTTCGAATTGGGGTTCGTTGGAATAAACTGAGAGGAAAGCGGGCGAGCTATTTTTTTGGGCAAAGCGACTATGCGCCAACCGCATTCAACAAGAACCGTTTAATGAGTAGTAAGGTCAGGTATGAGATTTTTCGTAACATTTATGCAGAGCAACCTGAATTGCAGTTAGGTGGAGTAACATACGAATGGTTATATGCTTCCTTAATTGGAATGAAAGAAATTCACCAACATGCTAGCAAAATTGAACAGCCCTGCATGGTTCTCTATTCGGGCGCTGACACGGTAGTTGCTAATGAAGATATTGAACAAGTAGTTAATGACTTTAAACACTGTGAATCAATATTGATACCTGAAGCGCTGCATGAGTTATTGTTCGAAAAAGACAAGTTTAGAACGCCTGTATTAATGAAAATACTGAGTTATTTTTCGAAGTCGTAAAGTAACATGGTGGCATAGTCAATTCTTTGTGGTTAAATATTGCGTTTTAACGCGTTATAAAATACCCTAACTACCATCATAAAGAGTGGTATTAAACTATGAAACTTCCAACCAAAAACTTATGTTTCGCAGACCGAGTATTCAGAGGTTGCGCAAGCTTATCCTTGTTAGTTTTTGCAGTGTTATGGGCCGAGCAAATTGGTGATGTAGTATTACAAGGGCTAATTATTATTTTTGCAGGATTAAATTTCCTATCATTTGCTGTTGGCTGGTGCCCTGTCTATAAATTGGCGAATATTTCTACTTGCAAGAAGTAAAACTGAATAAGGGGTAGTAGTGTCTAACTTGCATTCGGCTGTATCAGACATTAGCTTAAGGCGTCGCTTGATTATTGGCTCAATCAGCTTGGCGATTGCAGTATCCATCATTTTTATTGTAGTGGCTTATCGCTTAGCAAGTGACTTAGCTGAATCAACAGAAGTCAAACAGATTAACAAACAATTTAGTTGGCTTTTTGATGAATTCGAGGCGTCACTTCAGAACAATCAGACCCCAACTCAACTCATTGATGCTTTAAAAAGCACGCGTTCATATAAAAGCATCGAAAGTGACATCGTTGCCGTTGATGTTTTATTTCATCAGCAAAAATTTTCTGAAAATAATATCATTAATCAGTCTATGATTTTAGATGAACTTCGAGAATTAGACTTTCCTGAATCTGCTAATGGGGTGTTTTTTTTAAATGACCAACGCTTATTCTGGCGCTTTCAACAAAGCGCAGAAGACACGTTTTCTCTCGTAGTCGTATATAAAATTAGTAGCTTAGATAAGGCTCTTGGATATGTTGCTAAGCGATTATCAATTACTGCTTTTTTAACTTTTTGGTTGGCCATATGGGCCGCCTTAACTATGTCAGCGGTTATCACGAAGCGTTTTGAAGAGAACCGTCAAAAGCTCGCTTTTTTAGCAATGCATGACAGTCTATCTGGTTTAAAAAATCGCACCTATTTACACGACTTTTTTGATAACGAAATACAGCATACGTTATCAATTGCTTCTAATGAGAATGGTCCCATTGGCGCTTTGTTAATAATCGACTTAAACAAATTTAAAGACGTAAATGATACTTTTGGTCATGCAGTTGGGGATGAATTAATAAAAGTTATCTCGTCTCGCTTACAAGCATTGATAGACAATAAAGATTTATTAGTTCGCTATGGTGGTGACGAGTTCGTTATTTGGTTTAGGATGGAAGAAGCTCGTGATGTTAGTCTTTTAGTATCTAAGATACTTAACTGTTGTTCTCTTCCTGTACCCCTAGCGGACTCACAGTTTGAAGTCGGAGCAAGTATCGGCATTGCTTATTGTCCGCAAGACGGCAATAAATTAGATACCTTGTGTAAAAATGCTGACATAGCGCTGTATCAAGCAAAAAAAATGCGAAATGGATTCGCTTTTTACCAAAGTCATTTGCCACATTTTAGTCAGAGGCAAGTGTTGCTGCGTGGACAGCTATCTCAGGCGCTCGAATTAGAACAATTTGTTCTCTTCTATCAACCTAAAGTGTCACTACCTGATGGTAAAATTGTTGGTTTAGAGGCGCTAGCACGCTGGCAGCATCCTTTAGACGGATTGTTATCCCCAGCTGTATTTATCGACTTAATCGAGCAAAGTGACGCAGTGCACAGTTTTAGCCGATTTGTTATTACAGAAGCGATTAGACAAGGAAAACAGTGGCTTGATATGTCAATATCTCTGGCTATTTCTATAAATTTGTCACCTTATAATTTAGCAGATACTGAACTTGTGCCATATTTAAGAGGGCAATTAGCGTTCTATCAGTTCCCAGCTCATTTGTTAGAAATAGAATTAACAGAAAGTGCTAGTATGATTGATGTGGCCGTTACTCAAAGAGCCTTTGCTGAATTGCATTCACTAGGAGTCTCAATATCTATCGATGATTTTGGAACGGGAATGAGCTCTTTTGCTTACCTACGTGAACTAGATATGGATTATGTGAAAATAGATCGTTCTTTTGTAGCTTCTATGATGTTAGATAGGCGAAATGAATTAGTCGTTAAAGGTATTATTTCAATGTGCCATGAGCTCAATAGGAAGGTCATTGCAGAAGGTATCGAAACGCAAGAGCAGGCTCAAAAACTGTATGAACTGGGCTGTCGCTTTGGGCAAGGATACTTTTTTGGACGTCCCGCTAGTGCTATAGATATCACCCGAAGTTTACTCGCCACATCTGAAGCTAACGTTATTTAAATCAGAAAAGATCAATGGCGCATCAATCCCCTTTAGCGGTCATTTGCGTTTGGTGCCAGGCGCGTAAAAGACGCTCATTAAAATATCATATCGCTAATTGTCAGGCATCATAAAATCAAGTTGACGCCACGCTTCATAACTGACAATCGCAATGGAATTAGCAAGGTTCAGGCTTCGGGCACTTGCCAACATTGGGATCCGAATTCGGTGACCAGGGGCAAAGGCGTTGCGGATTTCATCAGGTAAACCAGAAGTTTCTGAGCCAAATAGCAGAACATCGCCCTCTTGGTAACTCGGTTCGTCATGCGCAATAGAGCCTGTGGTGGTTAAGGCAAAAATTCTACGGTCACCCATTTCGTCTAAAAAAGCATCGTAGTTTTTATGGATAGTCACGTTTGCTAAATCGCGATAATCAAGTGACGCTCTTCTCAATTTTTTTTCTTCCATACTAAACCCGAGCGGCTCAATTAGGTGCAAATGACAACCATTGTTAGAGCAAAGCCGAATGGCATTACCCGTGTTTGGTGCAATTTGTGGTTCGAAAAGTGCAATGTGAAACATAAGTACTTATTACCTTCGGTGAATGAGTGAGCAAGGGACTATTCTTGTGTTTGTTCGCGGCTTAACAAAGCAACAGCTGCTTCTTTGGCAGATTTACCGTTATAAAGTACTTGATATATTTGTTCACAAATAGGCATCTCAATACCATTAGCTTGGGAAAGTAACCTTACCTCGTCAGTGTTGCGGTAACCTTCAACAACTTGCCCAATACTTTCCATTGCGGCATCGACGGTCATTCCTTTGCCTAGCGCTAAGCCGAAGCGCCGGTTGCGTGATTGGTTGTCGGTACACGTTAATACTAGGTCGCCGAGACCTGCCATACCCATGAAAGTTTCTTGCTTCGCGCCGATGGCCAAACCAAGTCTAGTCATTTCAGCAAGCCCTCGCGTTATCAAAGCTGTGCGGGCATTCGCTCCAAAGCCGAGGCCATCGGCTAGACCGGCACCTATCGCGATGACATTTTTGACAGCTCCACCGAGCTGAACGCCAATTAAATCGTCATTTTTATAAACACGGAAACCTTTTGAACAGTGTAGCTTTTGAGAAAATGATTCGCAAAGTTCAGGGTCAGTAGAAGACAATGTAATAGCGGTAGGTAGGCCAGCAACCATTTCTTTGGCAAATGTTGGGCCAGACACTACGGCAATAGGTATTGCGTCTCCTAATACGTCTAAGGCGACCTCTTGCAATATTCTACCGGTACCAGGTTCAAGACCTTTGGTTGCCCAAATCAGTCTATGTTGGTCATTTAAAAATGGTTTTATTGCTTCTAGGTTTTCTTTGAAGGCATGGCTGGGGACCACGATAAGTATGTCTTTAGCACTTTCTATCGTTTTTTTAAGGTTAGCTGAAACTGTTAGGGCGTCAGGGAATAGCGCATCGGGCAGGTATTTATCGTTACGTCGCGTTTCACGCATTGTGGAAACGTGATTTTTATCACGCCCCCACAATACCGTAGGATTACCGTTTCGAGCTAAAACAAATGCGAGTGCGGTGCCATAAGACCCTGCGCCTATCACTGCTGTGTTTGCTATGAAATTGTTATCCATTTTTGTCTTCAAGGTTTTGCATGATTATGCATCAAGCTGTTGCGGTGCACTCGGTGCTGCGCTGCTTTGCTCTGCTCTTTTTTGCATGTAAGCTGCAAATATGGCGTCGAAATTTACCGGTGCTAAGTTAAGCGGTGGAAAAGTCCCTCGGTTAACTAAATTCGAGACCGTTTCACGTGCATATGGGAATAACATATTCGGGCAGAATGAACCCAATGTATGGGCTTTGTTTTGATCTGGCATGTCGCCTACAGCAAAAATGCCTGCTTGCTGAACTTCACATAAAAATGCGGTTTCTTCTCCAAGGCTTGCTGTTACGGTGACTGATAGAATTACTTCATACAAATTAGCTTCAATTTCGTTTGTACGAGTATCAATATCAAGCTTTACTTCTGGCTTCCATTCTTTTTGAAAAATGGCCGGGCTATTTGGCGTTTCAAAGGAGATATCTCTTGTATAGATCCGTTGAACGCTAAATTGAGCACTTTGCTGGGCTTGTTCTGGTGCTGCTGCAGGGTTGTTGTTTTCTTCAGACATGAATATTTCCTATTGATATTTCTTATCGTTTTAAAATTTAAAAATGAAAAAAGGCTATGAGTACATAACCTTTTAGCTTGTTTGAACCAGCGACATTTGAGCGGTGACTCACATCGTGCCCAACTGTTCCTACTTATACGTTAAGTAGAGCATCCAGTTTGCCTGCGGATTCTAGTGCGAATAAATCATCGCAGCCGCCTACATGGGTTTCGCCAATAAAAATCTGCGGAACCGTGGTTCGACCGTTTGCACGTTCGGTCATGACAGGTCGTAATTCTGGTTTTTTGTCTATTTCATGGTCAGTGAACGTGACCCCTTTCTGCTCTAACAATGCCTTGGCTCGCGAGCAATATGGACAATAACCTTTGCTGAATAATTCTACTTTTTGCATATTTACTGGACTCTTATTTCGAGACGGGAAGGCTGGCTGACTGCCAAGCACTCATTCCGCCCTTTAAGACGGTGACTTTTTCAAAACCTGCTTTTAACAGCTGCGACGCTGTCTTTTTCGCAGTAACACCCATTGCACACACTACGATAATGGGTTTATCTTTTGATTTTTCAAGTTTTGTGAAATTTCCGTCTTTCAGTTCTTCAGGCTTTAATTGCCTTGAACCCAAGATATGCCCTCCTTTGAACTCTTTTGGCGTGCGAATATCGAGTATCACTGCGTCTTCTCTATTCATCAGCAAGGTCGCATCATGCGTTGAAAGTTCTTTGATTGGTGACAATGCTGCACCAATATAGGAATAAATGATAAGTACGACTAGCGCTACCCAGGCAATTGATAAAATTGAAATCAATGGCGTACTGGTAGCAAACTCTATTATCTGGTCCATAAAAACCGCTATCATCCTGTTACTGTTTAAAGTTGCCAAAGTATATAGAAAAAAAGCACAGAAACCAGCATTTATGCGGTTTCATCTGGAATTCTTTTCAACTTGAATTAGCAAAGTGCTGTATCAAGAACCGTTTTTACAGGTCAAAATTTGATGATATACGCAAAATTTTATGTGAAAGCACGCAAAAATGATCATAAACAGTTTATAAGACCGGGTTTTATTGATAGCTTTAGGCTCGAAGTTTGTCATTTTTTTATATTTTACTTTAACGCATCGATTTTCAAGGTTATTCATGACACATACTAAAACACCATTAGCTCTTATTATATTAGACGGTTGGGGGTATCGAGAAGACGCTACTAACAACGCTATCGCGTTGGCCAATACGCCTGTTTTAGATTACCTCTATGCTAACAAACCCAATACGCTAATTTCGGGTTCTGGCTTAGATGTAGGATTGCCAGCGGGGCAAATGGGAAACTCAGAGGTTGGCCACGTCAATTTAGGAGCTGGGCGCGTTGTCTATCAGGACTTTACTAAAATTACCAAGGCTATCAGCGATGGCAGCTTTAAAACCAACTCGGTTATTACTGCCGCAATAGAAAAAGCTGTTGCAGCAGGAAAAGCGGTTCATATTATGGGCTTGCTGTCGCCAGGTGGAGTTCACTCGCACGAAGAACATATGTTTGCTGCAATACAATTAGCAGCAGAAAAAGGCGCAAAGAAAATTTATTTGCATGGTTTTACTGACGGTAGAGACACACCGCCACGGAGCGCTGCTCCTTCTATTGAAGCGGCAGAACAACTCTTTTCTGAACTAGGCTTCGGTCAAGTGGCTAGTATCATTGGACGTTATTTTGCTATGGACCGTGATAGCCGCTGGGATCGGGTTCAACAAGCTTACGATTTGATTGTTTCAGCAAAGGGTAAATATGAATTCGCGTCGGCATCTGAAGCACTGGCAGCTGCGTACGCTCGTGACGAAAATGATGAATTTGTGAAAGCCTCGGTTATAACTGGTTATGCGGGCGTTGAGAATGGCGACGCTATGTTGTTTATGAATTTTAGAGCTGACCGCGCGAGAGCAATGTCACATGCAATGGTTGACGATGACTTTCGTGGTTTTGAACGCAGTAAAGTCGTTAAAACAGAGTTTATGATGCTAACGGAATTTGAGTCCAACTTGGATGTTCCGTGCGCGTATCCACCTGAGCCGCTTGTTAATGTGATGGGAGAGTGGCTTGCAACGCATGATAAAACACAGTTGCGCATCAGTGAAACCGAAAAATTTGCTCACGTGACTTTCTTTTTCAGTGGCGGCAAGGAAGATGAATATCCTGGCGAGAAACGTATTTTGATCCCTTCGCCAGATGTAGCTACTTACGACTTACAACCCGAGATGAATTCTGAAAAGTTGACGGACGAACTGGTTGCTGCTATCAAATCGAGAGAGTTCGATGCCATTATTTGTAATTATCCTAATGGTGATATGGTTGGCCATACAGGCAAACTTGATGCAGCTATTAAAGCCTGTGAAGCAGTTGATCATTGCCTTGGTCGCGTTATTAAAGCACTTGAAGAAGTTGGCGGGGAATGCTTAATTACCGCTGATCACGGTAATGCAGAGCTCATGGTTAACCCGAACACGGGTGTCGCGCATACAGCACACACAAGTGATCCAGTCCCCTTTATTTATGTTGGTCGCGATGCAACGGCAAGAACGGGGGGGACACTCAGTGACGTAGCACCAACGATGCTGCATCTAATGGGTATGGAGCAGCCTGCGGAGATGACTGGTAGCACCATTATGACTTTGAAAAAAAGTTAATCGAAGGTTCTTAAGGCAATGCCATGAAGTTTAGTGTAAAAAAAATAAAATGTAGCCTCGGTAGCTGTTGTCTTGCTATCGGGGTTTTTATGCTGATCCCACATGCTGTCGCACAAGATACCGACTTGGCCACCATTCAAGAAAAAATCAAACAAACACAAACCCAGCTCAATAAAAAATTGGAATCTTCTGAGCGCTTGCAGCAAGCATTAAAACTTGCAGAACTCGAAATTGCAAAAACCGCAACACAATTGAATCAAACCGATAAATCATTACAAACAACGCGAGAAGAAAAAGTAGAACTTGAAAGCGAAAAATTACGAATTTCAACAGTGATTAAAGAGCAGCAAAAACAGCTTGCCGGTCAACTTAAATCTGCGTTTATGGCAGGAAACTACGACTTTGCGAAGATGTTTTTTAATCAAGATGATGCCGGTCGGTTTGAACGCACGCTAACGTATTATCAGTATCTGAACAAAGCACGTCAGCAAGAAATTAGTAAATTTAGAACATTGGTGTCAGCCCTTGAGCAACTGAACATAAAATTAGCGGAGAAAACTCAACATCTAGAAAGTTTTTTGGTGACACAAAAACAACAAAGTAGTCAACTGAGAGAGCAACAAACGTCACGTCATCAAAAGTTAAAACAATTGGATCAGCAGATAAAGTCTGATACGGCCAAAGTAAATCAACTGCAGCAAGAAGAGCGCTCATTGATAAACGCTATAGAACAGGCGGAAATTGATGCCCTAAGCCGGACCAAAGACGAAGATTTAGTGTTGCTTGGTTTATCAAAGTCAAAAGGTAAGTTAAGCCGTCCCGCCGGAGGTGAAATCCAGCAATTATTTGGCAAGAGAAGACAAGGACAAGTACGCTGGAAAGGCATCGTTATTAACAGCAGTGAAGGTTCACCGGTGCAAGCAGTACAAGACGGGAAAGTGCTTTATGCAGACTGGCTTAAAGGATTTGGTTTGGTAACGATAGTTGATCATGGCGAAGGCTACATGACGGTATATGGGCGCAATCAGGCCTTACTGAAGCAGCCCGGTGATCCTGTGCTACAAGGTGAGACGATTGGTCTAGTGGGCAGCAGTGGAGGGCAATCGAGTCCAGGTTTATACTTCGAAATTCGTCATAAAGGTAAAGCGCTGAACCCGCAAAGCTGGTTAAAATAATAGACTAATCACTTTATTTGTGCCCAGACCAATAATAACGACGAGTATGACACCGGCAAACAGATTCGCCAGTAGTGTGTTGGTATGGTCTTGCATTATTTTCTTTTGATTCATGACATAAAGCAAAAACAGCACTGAAATTGGTAGCAAAAGTGCATTGGATGCTTGCGCTAAAATAATAATGCCTAGGGGTTTGAAGCCCGACGTTGCGACCAGTACCCCACAGACCAATATGCTGCTACAAACCAGTTTAAACTCTTTAGCTTCCAGTGTTGCTTGCCAATAGAATAAACCACAAATCGCATAACCCGCTGCCAGTGGCGCTGTTATTGCGCTTGTCAGCCCTGCAGAAAATAAACCTATAGCAAAAAACAAATTAGCATAATCACCTAAAATCGGTTCAAGCTGTGACGCAATATTGCCTGGAGAAAGGACATTACCTGTTAAGTAAAAAGCGTTCGCGGCACATGACATAATAGCAAAGGTTACCATGCCACCTAGACCAATTGATGAGAACAATTGTCGCTTGTGCGCAGGTAGTTCAGTGCTTATTTCAGCCTTAGATAGAGACATCTCGCGCGATTGTTTAGCGCTTAGACCTGCATGCAAAAATAAATTGTAGGGAACGATCGTGGTGCCAATAATAGCAAGTAGTAAAGAGGTATTGGAAAAGCCAAATTGGCTTAAGCCCTTACTTAATGCAGCCATGTCGATGCCGGCAATCAGCATGATAGTAATAAACACAACACTCATTAATGCAACGAGGCCAATAAGTACTTTTTCAACCAATTGATAGCGATTGCTGAGCAGCAATATCAACGCGATTGAGCCAAGGGTCAAAGCCCACAGCGTTATACTGCCGGGCATTACATTCGCCAAGCCTAGCGCAGCACCCGTTAAATTTCCGCCTTCATAGGCTGCGTTGCCAATACCGATTGCAGCACATACAAGGGTAATACTGAACCATTTAATGAACGTATTTTGGCTGATATTGACGATAGCTTCTGATAGACCTTGGCCCGTTATTAAGCCCAAGCGAGACGCCATTTCTTGTAAAATATAAGTTGCGAAAATTGAAAAACACAGTGCCCAAACTAGCCCATAACCCAAACTAGCGCCCGCCATTGATGCCGTGGTTACCGTGCCAGGCCCGATAAAAGCGGCGGCTATAATCAGCCCTGTTTTTCCTGATTTCATAGGTCGTTTTCCCCAAAACATCTTTTAATAGTTGTTATTCGTTTGGAATTCCCTCTATCATCTACTGCATTGTTCGAATTCGCAAATTTAAGTCTTTCAATTAATCATGAATTTACTGCTTATATATCAGAGTCCAGAAATCGCCGAGATCTTGCATTCACGTTATTATGTTGAAGGAGCAATATTTGGCGCCGCCGTTACGCCGGAAATACCGATGCCCGATGTCTGGCTACCTTGGGCAATAAAACATCATGGTCAAATGCAAAACAATCAACAAGCAGACTTGATTACAGCAGCCTTGTTTGACTACTTTACGTATTGTTTGCAGCAGATGAGGGATAACGCACAATGCCTGCCAAGCTATGCTGTTTTCGAAGACAATGGCAATAGTTCGGTGTATTTTTCAGGTAGTAATTCGCCCCTTTCTCAATGGCTTCAAGGTCTTCTGATGGGGCATTCAAGCATGGAATCAGTATGGCAACATGCGTGGCAACTCATGCAAGACAAAGCTCCTAAGCAGGCGCCTGTATTGGCAAAAAAATTGAAGCACAGTCTGGGTATGTTTAGTACGTTTGCAGATAGTACGCTCGCTATGGAGCAGGCAAAAAAGAGAGGACAAACGGATTTTGAACGGAAACTGCCCTTGATCGCTCTTTCGCTCCCTGAAGCCCTGAATACCTATGTTTCTATTTCAGGTGAGCTTGCAAGCTACCTACCAAACCAGTTTGAGACCTTTGTTCAAAAACCGGTTTAGTTACAGTCAGTTAAAACGGTTTTAAAATCGCCAAAATCACAATTGCAAGCAGGGCGAGTACGGGCAGCTCGTTGATCATTCGATAAAAGCGGGGGCTTTTTGTATTTTTATCTGCTGCAAACATCTTAAGCAACGCATACAGATAAAAATGATAAACATAAAACAGCACTACAATGGCTAATTTTGCATGCAGCCAAGCCGAAGCTTTGAACCACGCTAAACCATATTGATACATTATCAATATTCCTAAGATGAGCGCTAGCAAGGCAAAGGGTGTCACGAAAAACCATAAACGACGTTCCATTATTTTAAATTGGTCTTTGGTTTCCTGATGCTGACTCTCTGCGTGGTACACAAATAATCGCGGTAGATAGAAAATACCAGCCATCCATGCAATCATAAAAAACACATGAAACGCTTTTAACCACAAAATACTCATTGCTCTACCTTTTTACTTTATCGTTTGGTTGTTTGAATAAATAGTTTAGTGCTGCTGTCTGAGTAAATAAGAATGCAGCATATTCCACGTAATTATTCCTATTATCTTAGGCTTGCCGTATTCGAAAACATGCGCGTCAACATCAAGTTCTTCGTATATATAAACCGCGCCCTGTCTTTTTTTATGCAGTGTTTCGTATACTTCAGCCATGGTAGATTGATCGCTCAAACCTTGCATCTGATGAATAGCCAATGGCAGCACGCCTTCTTGCAAACTCACATCCATAGACACTATTTGATATTGTCGGTCTATTTCAAATACTTGTTCTTGCAGCACTAATTGATTGGGATTTAATTGCAAATATTTGTACAAGGCGGCTTTTGGTGCATCAACAAAGTGTTTGAATTCTGTCTGCATAATAGCCATCACCCCAGTTTCTTGCAGCATGTCTCTAATGAATGATGACGTATAGGGGAGATTTTGAAATTCTAATTGCTGAATGAATATAGAGCGATTCTTACACAACTGCTTACTGGTAACATAAGCACTAACAATTACAATGATGGCAGGTAATATTACCTCTGAATTTCCTGATAATTCCATCACGGAGGATAATGCTGCCATAGGAGCATGCAGGACAGATGCTAACATGCCCGCTAACCCAAGCAAAGCAAACGTAGAGGTCATTTCACCTTGGCCGTTCATACTGTAAAGCGGTTGTAAAAGAATAACACCTGCCAGCATGCCGATGATCATAACGGCACCGATAATTCCTCCCGGCACACCTAAGCCAATAGCGAATACCGCAAGAAGAAACTTTATCGCGAATAGCAGAAATAATAAGCTCAATTGAGGATCACTGGCGAATAAAGTTTCAATTGCAGCAAATTCAGCGCCCAGTGCCTGTGGCATAAAGTAACCAACCGTGCCGGTAATAAAAGCAGCAAGCAGTAACCGAATGATCATGTTTACATCGCGGAATAACGTTATCACTAACATAAGCTGTCTGTTAAATACTGCGGCTATCAAGCCAAGTGCAATGCCGAACACGATTAAATATGGCAGTAATATATTGTCGATAACTTGAAAATTGAGAAAGGTCAGTTCGTTTTCGTTACCAAATACTGTCCGCGTTAATACTGAACCACAAGCAGCGGCGAGCATAACCGGGATAAACACGTGAACCCTGTATTGACGCAGAACCACTTCCAAGACAAAAATCACTGCGGCGAATGGTGTATTAAATGCAGCAGCTACACCTGCTGCAATACCACAACCGGTCAATATCCGTAAGCTATTAAAAGGCAGCCTGAACCATTGACCTAAAAAGTGACTGCCCGCTGCCGCTAAATGAACCGTAGGACCTTCTTTACCAACCACAAATCCTCCAGCTAAAGAAAACACACCACCAAAAAACTGGTTGATTGAAGTGCGCAAAGGAATATGACCATAGCGGGTTTTGATGCGATGAATAACAAAAGGAATACCCATTCGATAGTGCTTAAACCCCGTTAGTTTAGCCACAAAAATAATGCCAATAACTGCCAGAGTGGGTAGGAAAAATAGGTGATGACTTTCAATCTCAGCGTACTGCGCCACGCCACCAAGGAGCATTTTTTGAATGAATTCAAAGGACAATCTAAATACAATAATAATGCTTGCCGCACACACGCCAGCAACGATGCCTAATAAGCATAATTGAAGTGATGTTCTCGGATGCGAGACTTCTCGCCTCAAGGATTCCAGTAAGGAGCGCAGAAACATGATGTGTTTGGGTTTATACTGCTTGCGAATAGGACTATCATAACGGTTTGAGCATTCCCTTGCCATCGGTGATTCGGTTCTATCTGCTCTTTTTATGGTTATATATCAATAACAATGCCCTGAACTTTGGAGATTTCATTGAAATTAAGTGAACTGCGCAGCCAACTTGGTTTTGTCAGCTATTATTTAGCAGTGGCGTTTGTCCTCGCTTGTGTGTTTTATGCAGGTCATGAATATGCTGACAAAAATAATCACCTGTTATCCGCGAAGATAGCCATGATGCAGAGTAGTATTAATAACTTGAAACTAGAAAACCAAAGCTTGAATTCGCAGCTAAATGTTAAAAAAGTAGAGCTAGAGGTAGCAAGTATTGCACATGAACAGGCCCAATTATCATATAAAGAATTTATACGCAAAGATGCTGAGCTGCGTGAGCAGATTAGTTTTTATCAAAAAGTCATGGCGCCAGAACTGACACAGGATGGTTTTGTGGTCGAAAGTGTTGAAATATTCTCAACGGCCAGCACTAATAATTACGCTATTTCGGTCATGATGCTGCAGCGAGAAAACATCAAAACAATCATAAAAGGGACTCTGGATATTACCCTGCAAGGAAGCCAGAATACTGCACCTGTTAAGTATGACTTAAAGGAGTTACTCGATGATAAAAGTGAGAATATGGCATTTTCATTTAAATATTTTCAAGTACTTGAATTAAGAGTTACGCTACCTGAAGGCTTCATCCCTGAACAAATTGAAATCGAAACAGAGATCTACAAGTATAAAAGAAAGCGCGGGTCATATGCTCAAACAATTCCGTGGAAAGAAGCGTTCAGTGAATCCGATTGAATACTTGATTAAATTACTCAGGTATTAGATAATTCTGCCGTATTATTTTTAGCCCAACGCTTTTATTAGAGGAATATTATGTCTGAAGAAATGGCATTGCCAATTGAGTTTTCTGAAGCTGCGGCAAAAAAAGTGAAAACATTAATTATTGAAGAAGAAAATCCCGAGTTAAAACTGCGTGTATACGTAACTGGCGGTGGTTGTTCAGGATTTCAATATGGCTTTACGTTCGATGAAAAAGTCAACGAAGGTGATATGACAATTGAAAAAGAAAGCGTTACGCTCGTTATTGATCCAATGAGCTTACAATATCTGGTTGGCGGTATTGTCGATTATACTGAAGGCTTGGAGGGCTCGCGCTTTTTCGTTAATAACCCGAATGCATCAACCACTTGTGGTTGTGGTGCAAGCTTCAGTATTTAGTAGTACACAAAACCAGTATAGAATGAAGAGCGCGTAAAAATGATGAAGCTAATTGGCTCAACAACATCACCTTACGTTCGTCGCCTACGCATGTGGATGAGCGACATTGAGCACGGTTTTGAGCAAGTTGATATATTCAACAGTGCAGATCGAGCGAGATTAGTGGCGTCGAATCCAACCCTCAAGGTTCCGATGTTAGAGGATGGTAAATGCACCATCTTTGATTCAGGCGCAATCTATCGTTACTTAACGAAAAAGCTTAGCAAGCAGGAGCTCAGTTGGCAGCAGACTAATCTATTGACGCTCATTGACTCAGCAAATGATTCTTTGGTACAAATTTTTATACTGTCTCGCTCAGATATTGATACGAGTGCTGACAAACTGTATTTTCGTCTTCAACGAGAGCGCTTTGATGTCATTTTCGCTGAGTTGAATAACGCGGTTCAGGAAGGGCGATTCGAACAGTGGAATTACGCTACGATAAGTTTATTTTGCTTGCTCGACTGGGTTTCATTCCGTGAAAGATATGATTATTCGGCACTGTCGGCTCTAGTCGATTTTCATAACGCGACGAGAAATAAACAGGAAGCGCGGGCAACAGATCCCCGTTAATTGGGTTTTTTGTGCGTGAAGCTAATATTGAGGAAAATGCACTTCGGCTCTAAGTGCAACACCAAAAGAAGTCCTAAAGTTTTCTTCGCGTAACCAGAGGAAAAAAGGCTCAACCTCCAAGAACAGCCAGGGTCGCAGTATATTACGTTTATATCTCATACTTACCAACACTTGCTCTTCGTGATATGACGGTTTGTTTAGCCCATCCACTAAAGCGGTTAATAAATAGCTAGTTTTACTATCGTGAATATATAGGTACTGAATTTCATGGCGCCAGAACAGATCTTCAGTTTTATCTCGATAGCGAAAGGTATTATCCAATTCAAGCGCTTGATTTTTTGATATTCTATGGTTTAGTGATATTTTGGTTTCCACTCCTACTTGATCGTCGCTGTAGTAATTCACCTCTGCATAGTAATTCATGCTGTTTTGCTGGTTTAGATCGACTCTGTCACTGTACCTGGCTCGAGTATAAATCTGCGATCCGCGGCCAAGACCAATACGATAGACGAGCTTTGAATCGGGTTTATCTTTAAATTGCAGTGCAACTGTCGCTTGGTCGTTGCTTCCCAGCTGTTGATTTCGCGCGGCTTTAACCGCTTGTTGGTTTAAATCGCCTTCGTCATCTGAGAGCAACAATTCTACCCGATCTTGCAACGCTGGCAGTTTTACGCGTATTTTAAAACGAAAATCCAATTGGTTTAAATCACCGCTTCTTGGCTCCCAGCCAAAGCGCAACTTACCCGAGGCTTTAGCTCGCTGAGCCGAGGGAGTATGATCCGCAACAAACCATTTATTCACTTCTATGACCGTACTCTCAATTCCGTGATTAAAATGGCAATACCAGTCGTCCAGCCAAAGTTGAGTATCACAATTACTGAACTCTGAAATGGATAGCGTAGGTAGTGCTTGCGCTGGTTGTTCCTTATTCATTCCTGAATTCGTAATTGCGGATGCTTGAGCGTGCGTTTCGGCACTGTCTTTTTGACTTTTTTCTATTGTATTTGAATCTGCTGTATGTGATTGTGCTGTTGCTTGTGATGGCAAGGCAGTCAATGGTAACCGGGCAGCTGTTTGAAAGTGAATACTCACCATGCTAAAAAGTAACAGACAACAGGGGGCCTTACCGATGTTGTGGCGGTACATTTTTGCTAGAGATGAGCAATAAGTCACGTCATTTCTCCATGTACTTAATTGTAACGAAATTTTGGAAATCGTTGAGTTGGAACATAAGTATAAAAACAAGTTAATTAAAGCCAGTGATATTTGTTAAAAGCAACGTATAATACATTTTATGAGCTGATGAAGCCCCACAGTTCATGAAGGTGAGTTTTCAGCATCTAATAATGAATAGACGGTAGCAAAAAAAACAAAATTTTAACAATGGAGATTTAAAAAATGGGTCCTAGCGTTTGGAGTATTATAGTTATATTGTTAATAGTCGTTTTACTATTTGGCACAAAAAAATTACGTAATGTCGGCGGTGATTTAGGCTCTGCGCTTAAAGGATTCAAAAAAGCCTTAAGTGACGATGATGCCGAAACTGACAAAAAAGATACAGACAAAGCTGATGCAGATTTTGGCTCCGTCGAAGACAAGCGTGTTGCTGAAGAAACAGTAAAAAAAAGCGCAACAAAGACCACGTCTAAGACAACTACGAAAGAGTAGAACATGTTCGATATCAGTTTTTGGGAACTCTTCATTGTTGGAATTGTGGCCCTACTCATACTAGGGCCTGAGCGTTTGCCTGGTGCAATTCGCGCAACAGTAAAAACAGTACGCAGTGTGAAAAACATGGCTTCAGGTTTTAAAACTGAAATTGAAGAGCAGTTGCGGGTGCACGAGTTACATGAAAACTTAAAGAAAGCGGAAAAGATAGGAATTGAAAATGTCAGTCCTGAAGTTGCTCAAAGCGTTGAAGAATTGAAGCAAGCTGCATTATCTGTTCAACACCCTTATAAGAAAAGCACCAAAGAACCTAGTGAGACAGAGCCTATCAATAATATTACTCAAGAACCAGAAAAGAAAAACAAAGATGACCACCCAAAGTAGTTTTATTACCCACCTCGTTGAGTTGCGCAGCCGAGTATTGAAAGCCCTTGCGTCTGTTCTCATTATTTTCTTGGTATTAGCTTATTGGGCGCAAGATCTTTACGGTATCTTAGCCGCGCCGCTCATTGCAACAATTCCTGAGGGTGCTTCGATGATTGCAACAAGTGTTGCTTCACCGTTTTTCGCACCATTTAAGCTTACCATGGTGTTATCTTTCTTTATTGCTATTCCTTATGTGTTGTACCAGATTTGGGGCTTTATCGCACCGGGTTTGTATCGCAATGAAAAGAAGCTAGTCGCACCACTTTTACTCTCTAGCACATTGCTATTTTATAGTGGAATGGCCTTCGCTTATTTTGTTGTTTTCCCGCTTGCGTTTAGTTTTTTTGCCGCCGTTGCTCCAGATGATGTGCTCATTAGCCCTGATATTTCTGAGTACTTAAGCTTTGTCCTAAAAATATTTTTTGCCTTTGGAGTGGCGTTTGAAATACCAGTCGCGATTATTTTGATGTGTTGGACCGGAATGACGACGCCTGATCAGCTTCGAGCAAAACGCTCACACGTTATTGTTGCCGCTTTTGTCGTAGGTATGCTGCTAACACCACCGGACGTTATTTCCCAAGTATTGCTAGCGATTCCTATGTGGTTTTTGTTTGAAGTGGGTGTCGTTGTTGGGGGGTGGTATACTAAGAATGCAAGGCGAGATCATAATTCTGACGATGAAGTTTCGATTGATTCAGAGCCCGAAGAAGAAAAAAATAATTAATAAAATAAGGCGAATACTCCATGATGAGCTCTTTACTAAACGCAATGTCGTTAGTTGCCGCGCTGCAGGGCGTGACTGCCGAACAATCCATCCAACGTCATCAGAATCTTGTTGAGCAAGCGCAGGATTGCAGCGCTATGACCAGCGACAAGCAACGCTTAAATTGTTTTGATGGTGTGTTTAAGAGAAATTTGAGTGAAGCTCCAAAGCAGGCAAAACCTGCTAAGGAAAATTCGCCGGTTCCAATCACCAAACCTCCTTCGCTTCAGCTACAAGCAATTGAATCTCGCAGTGCTGTTGAAAAGTTTGGTGGGGAGCATCTTGAAGTGGCCAAGGAAACAGTACCTAAATTGGAAGTTGTTACCTTTACTGTTGACAAGGTAGAGTTAACAATTCGCAAGCAACAGCGATTCTTTTTCACTAATGGTCAAATTTGGGAAAATAAAACTAGCAAAGAGTTGCGCGTTGGCAAAGGCGATCAAGTGCTAGTTAAGGATGGCGCATTAAGCGCATTTTACCTTTCTAAAGTGGGTGGTGCACAGAGTGTTCGAGTGAAGAGAGTGAAATAATGCAATGGTTTGACATTGGCGTCAACTTACTAGACCGGCGCTTTTGCGCAGCTGATGTCATTGCAAGCGCTTCTGAGCAATTGGTTAATCGGCTTTGCGTAATTAGTTCTACTATTGAAGAAACTCTGGACTCACAGGTATTCGTAAACAGCCACAACAAAGAAGCCGGCTTTCAACAACTGGTCTACACCGCCGGTGTACACCCTCATTACACGGATGCGTTTTCTGAAGACGCCATCATTCAATTACATGCACTTTCAACCGATGAAAACATGGTCGCTATCGGTGAATGTGGCTTGGATTTCAATCGAAATTTTTCAACACGGAAAAACCAATTGAAGGCTTTTGAAGCTCAATTGGAATGTGCTTCTGATATCCGAAAAACAATATATCTGCATGAGCGCGATGCGTTTGAAGAGCAAATTCGTTTGCTAAAAAAATATTTACCGAAAATACCGAGTGCGGTCGTGCATTGCTTTACTGGGACGGTCTATCAAATGCAGGCTTACTTGGATTTAGATTGTTATATCGGTATTACAGGGTGGGTTTGCGACGACAACAGGGGACAGGAACTGCAGGAGGCAGTGAAACACTTGCCCCTTGATAAACTGTTACTTGAAACCGACGCTCCTTACTTGTTTCCGAAAAATGTAAAACCAAGAGCAAAAAATAATGAACCCAGATTTTTACCGGATGTTGCTAAGAAGGTTGCTGAGCTAAAAGGGATAGAGTTGCGCTTACTCTCAGAGATGTCAGTAGAAAATTCGAACACAGTATTTGGACTCTCAGCTTTTCGATGAATAAATTTACGCAGCCCTTCTCCTACAATTATTATTGGTTGGCTGTCTTAGTCGCAGCGTTCGCTGCACTTACTTTATACATGGTGGTTTCCTTAGGACAAGACATGGATAAACATGCATTAAAGCAGGTTTATCACTTTGAAGATTCATTAAATAAGCAAACAATCGATACAATTGATTACATTGAACATGATCAGTGGCTTAAAAGTAGTCATCAGAACTTTGGCTTAACAAAGTCGGCGCAATGGCTAAAAGTTGATTTTGCAATGCTCAAAAATAGTCAATTATTAGAAATTGACTACGCTTTGCTCGATAGCGTAGAGATCTGGTTTCGTAGTAAAAAAGAGCATGATAATGGCGGCGCCAATGAGAGATATTATATTATTGAGCATTACGATTTAGGCGACAGCCTAAATTTTATTCAACGTCCAATTATTCACGATAACTTTTTAATCCCCATACCAAACAATGCCAGGGATGTTCAGTTGTTGTTGAGAGTGCAATCTAATGGGCCTGTAAAAGTACCTTTAAATCTTTGGTCTAAGCAAGATTATATTAGTTATACTGCATCGCACCGACTTTTCATGGGCTTATTTTTAGGTTATATGCTAACCATGGGCTTAATTAACCTATTTTTGTTTATTACTACGCGCAGTGTTTTATTTATTACTTATGCCGGTTATGTCTTCTCGTTTGCCATGTTAATTGCGGCTATTCATGGCTTGGGTTATCGCTTTATTTGGTCAGAAAGTCCTTGGCTACAAGAAAGAATCACAGCGGTTTTTGCCTTTATGATGATGAGTTTTGTACTCGTATTCTCCTCACAAATATTACAGCTAAAAACGTCTAGCCCCAAATATCACCTCATATTTAGAGGTTTTTCACTGATTTATAGTGTTTGCATATTGGGTTCGCTAGTCGTGCCATACGCCATCATGATTAAATTGTTACTTGTGCTACTGCTCTTCTCTATCCCTATTATTCTGCTTGTTAGCATCACCTTAGCGCTAAAAGGCAGTGCTATTGCAAAATTCTTTAGTGTTGCGTGGGGCGTCCTTCTGTTATCTGGTCTCACTGCCGCTGCAGATAATTTTCACTGGATTAATCTAGTGATTGATTCAAGTTATTTAGTAATGGTAGGCGCGACAATAGAAACACTCTTGTTAGCGCTAGCCATAGCAACCAGCTATAGCGTTCAACGATTGGAGGCAAAACAAGCACATAAAGAAGCTGCGAAAAACGAATTACTGACGATGCAGGCTCAGGACGACGTTATTGCACTGCAAAAGCAAGCGCAAACTGATCTTGAACAAGAAGTAGCGGCGCGTACCCAAGAGTTTGAAAATGCATTGGCTGGCTTGTCCAAAGTGCATGATGAATTACAGGGAATGAGTCAAACCGATAAGTTGACGGGCTTATCTAACAGACGATTTTTTGAAGAACATATTATTATCGAGGCAGCACGAAGCCGGCGCGAAAAACAACCACTGGCGGTTGCATTGCTAGATATCGATCATTTTAAAAAGGTTAACGACAACTATGGGCACCAATGCGGTGATGATTGTCTTATTGCTTTCGCAAACACGCTAAAAGCCGTGATAAAACGGCCAGGTGATTTATTATCTCGCTACGGTGGGGAGGAATTTGTTGTTTTACTTCCCAATACCAATGTTACCGGTGCTAAAAATGTACTGGAGCAATTTAGGTCTGAAATTGAAAACTTGCTAGTCGTAACTCACGGGCATCGAATTCAGTTTACGGTGAGTGTAGGTGTCACTTCACGCGTTGTAAAAGATGAACATGACACTGAAAGTATGTTGGCTCTTGCTGACAAACTGTTGTATTTAGCCAAAGATGCGGGTCGAAATTGTGTTGTTTCTAGCCAAGATATGTCGGACAACAGCCAGTCGGGCAATAAAGAACCGGGTAGTTGCTAATGCAGAAAAAATCCGCTAGCGTGATCGATGCAACACACTCCACTGCAACAGATTTCTCAGACCGAGGCGGTCAGTGGGTTGCCGTGCTCATCGCAATATTGGGTCTTATATTATTTACTTTGGTGCTGACTTTGGCTAAGCAGACTGAAGAACCAATAATGCGTGACAAAGTGAAATTGCATATCGCTTCCTCTGACAGCGACGATATTCAATCTGTGATGCAATTAGATGATACCCAATGGGAGCCGATAAATAATAGTCGTGTTGTTTTTTCAAACAAAGCGCATTGGTTTAGTGTTCAAATACCGCCTAGTGGAAAGGAAGATTCACGTTTAATTGAGGTTTCTCATTCAAATCTAGATTTTCTTGAGGTCTGGTTTGTGGATGATAGTCAGAACCAAAGGTTAATCCTGAGGAAGTTTAAAACAGGTGATAATTATCCATTTGTGCAACGAAAAATTCGGCATGACCAATTCATTTTTCCTGTTCCAAGGAGTTTATCCGCTGTGTCGTTGTACCTGCGTGTTGAAACTCAGGGGTTAATAAAGGTCCCCATAAAGTTGTGGGAAGACGAAGCGTATATTCAATTCATTGCCTCACACAGAGTTTTCATTGGTATATTTTATGGTTTTATGACGGCGATGGCTTTGATTAGTTTATTTTTGTTTGTAAGCTCCCGACATATAAGCACATTATTATGCACGGGAAATATAATATGCCTATCACTTGCTGTGGCGAGCAGTCAGGGCTTAGGCTATCGTTTCTTATGGCCAGAAAGTACGCTCTTTCAGGACTATGCCGTTTTGTTTTTTGCCGCTTCAACACTATTTTTCGCCAGCGCTTTCACCGATCAGCTACTAGAAATTAAATGCTCTTTTAATAAGCTCCATCAATGCTTCAATGCCTTAGGCACTTTTGTTGTCATTTACATTGGCCTTATTTTGATTTTGCCTTTTAGTGTGATGGTTTCGACATTAGCGGTGATCATAGTAATGGGCATGTTTTTAATACTCACCTCTACAGTTTATATTGCCTCCAAAGGGAACTCAGTGGCCAAATATCTCAGCGCCGCTTGGTGCTCAATGCTATTGGCCTGCTTATTTGTGCTTGCAGCTAGTGTCGGCCGGATAAGTCCGAATCTTGACCCTAGTTATCCTATGATGGTGGGCACTCTCGTGACAGCCCTTTTCATGAGCCTCGGGCTAGCTGAGCGATTTAACATGCAGCGGATAGCGGCAAAGCTAATGCATGCAAAGATTAACGACAATAAACAAAAGACGATGAAAGCAAAGGACGAGCTTGTGCGCTTGCAGATAGAGGCTAAAGAAAAGCTTGAACAAGCTGTTCGAGAACGTAACTATGAGCTAGCAATTGCGATAAGAGAACTGAATGAAGCAAATCATGAGCTTGAGCGGAAAACATCCATTGATGCACTAACAGGCGTTGCGAGTAGACGATTGTATGATAAAAAGATACTCGCCGAGGCTAGGCGAAGTTGGCGTGAGAAAACGCCATTGAGCATTGCGATGATTGATATCGACCATTTTAAATCAGTCAACGACACCCATGGTCACCGATGTGGTGATGCTGCTTTGAAGCATTTTGCTGCTATCTTGCAGGAATGCATCAAGCGTCCAACGGACACAATTTGCCGTTATGGTGGCGAAGAGTTTGTGGTTATATTACCTAATACAGAGTTAGAAGGTGCCCGAGTTCTGATGGAAACCCTGCGTAAGGCAATTGAGAGTAGCCACGTAGACTGCGATGGTAAAATAATAAAATTTACGATTAGCGTTGGGGTGTCGACGCGAGTGATCGAAACAGAATCAGAGTACAAGTTTCTCAACGAATTTGCAGATAAGCTACTCTATAAAGCTAAAAAAGCCGGACGTAATCAAATAATGTCTGCAGAATTTAAACCTTAATAAAGGAAAAATATGTCACAGTTTCCACTTAGCCGTCCTCGTAGACTGCGTTATACATCATCAATTAGACGATTGGTTAGTGAGTCTGCACTTACAGTTGACGACCTTATTTATCCAATGTTTGTGTTGGATGGAGCGGGTCAAGTCGAGTCAATAGAGTCCATGCCTGACGTGTTTCGATTCAGTATTGACAAGTTAATTGAAGAAGTGCGTGAAGTCGTCGCGCTCGGGGTGCACGTATTCGCATTATTTCCGGTTACACCAACGGATAAAAAAACACTATGTGCCAGTGAAGCATTTAATCCCGAAGGCTTAGCTCAGCGTGCGGTAAGGGCCTTAAAAGCGGCGTTTCCCGATATTTCAGTCATTACCGACGTAGCACTTGACCCTTTCACGTTGCACGGTCAAGACGGTTTGATAGATGAGAATGGTTATGTAATGAATGATGAGACAACTGACGTGTTGGTTAAACAGGCCTTGTCACACGCAGAAGCGGGAGCTGATATTGTGGCGCCATCGGATATGATGGACGGTCGTATCTGGGCAATCCGGGAAGCGCTTGAACTAGAAGGATTTAAAAACACCAGTATTATGGCTTATTCCGCAAAATATGCATCAAGTTACTATGGTCCGTTTAGAGACGCCGTGGGTTCAGCTGGCAATATCAAAGGTGGTAATAAGAAAAATTATCAAATGGATCCCGCCAACTCGGATGAGGCACTGAGAGAAATCGAGCTCGATATTAATGAAGGTGCGGATATGGTGATGGTAAAACCCGGAATGCCATACTTAGATATCGTTCAGCGTTGCAAAACAGAATTTGGTGTGCCCACGTTTGCTTACCAAGTGAGTGGTGAATATGCGATGCATCAAGCGGCTTTCGCCAAAGGTTGGTTGAATAAGGATGCGGTCATCATTGAGTCATTATTGGCTTTTAAGAGAGCCGGTGCTGACGGTATCTTGACCTACTTTGCAAAAGAGGCGGCTACATTATTAGATAGGCAAAAAGTACGTTCGAATTAATGTTATGAACACGTAATATTAGTCCCGCTGAAGCGGGGCCAACAATTGTAGAATTAAGTTTTTAATGTTTTACTTTAAGCTTAATTAACTACCAAATGTAAAAAAATAGCGTGATTGGCGTTGACAAACACAGACTGTAACTCCTATCTTTAAATTTTATATTTAAGCTTGAGTTAGGCGCTTAGTTGGATCGCATTATTTCAACTCAACTGAATTATGGATATTTAAATTTCACCAAAGAGTGGTTGATATAATAATGAAAAAGAGCTCAACAAATAACCCCCCTAAAGTAACCAATACCGCTAAAGAAAAGCACAGTGAACCAGAAAATAATACCTCAATTTTGCTTACAAAAAACTCAGTTCCCATTGTAGGTATCGGCGCTTCTGCCGGCGGTTTGGAAACTTTTATGATGTTCTTTGATGCAATGCCGCCAGACAGTGGTATGGCGTTTGTATTGATCCAGCATCTTGCTCCGAATCATCAGAGTCTAACCGCTGAGTTAATTGCCAAACATACTGCAATGCCAGTGCATCAGATTGAAGACCACGTGCATGTCGAAGCAAATAAGGTCTATGTTATCCCACCGAATAAAAATTTAACTATCAGTCAGAACATATTATCGCTGACCGAGCCAAGTCAAACACATGGAATGAGATTGCCAATCGATATTTTTTTTCGTTCACTGGCAAAAGATAAACAAGAAAATGCTATTTGTATCATTCTGTCTGGAACGGGTGTGGATGGTTCGTTGGGTATTAAGGCGATCAAAGACAAAGGAGGGCTGGTGTTAGTTCAAACTCCTGAAACGTCTAAATTTGACGGTATGCCGCAAAGTGCTCTTGATACCGGCTTAGTCGACTGTAGTTTGCCAGTTGAACAAATGCCTAGTGCGTTGCTGTCATACCAACAAAGTTTACAGCAGTTAGCTACACGCAATACGTCTACCACTTTAGTTCGCGAGCAATTGGATAAAATCCTATCTGCCCTGCGATTACAAACTAAATACGATTTTTCAAACTATAAAAAAGGTACTTTGACGCGTCGTATAGAACGCCGGATGGGGCTTAAACATCTGACTGATTTTGATGAGTATGCGCATATTGTCCAAGAAAGCCACGAGGAAGCCCAGCACTTATTGAAAGATTTGTTAATCAGTGTGACGGATTTCTTTCGTGACCCCGAAGCTTTTGAACAACTCGCAAGCGAAGTTGTTCAAAAAATCATTGAAATTAAAGCGCCCAACGACTTGATTAGAGTGTGGACACCAGGCTGTGCAACTGGTGAAGAACCTTATTCGATTGCTATGGTCATACTGGAGCAATTACAACTAGCAAAAAAGCATAACCGGCTGCAGATCTTTGCGTCAGATATTGATGAACAGGCGATAAACGTTGCAAGAGTTGGTAGCTACCCTATCAATATTGCGTCTGACGTAACTGCTGAGCGTTTACAGCAATTTTTTAGCAAAAAGAATAATCACTATCAAGTGAATAAAACGTTACGAGATTGCGTGGTGTTTGCGACACAAAACTTAATCAGTGATCCGCCTTTTTCAAAAGTAGATATTATTAGTTGCCGCAACTTATTAATATATCTCGATCCGGCTATTCAGAAAAAAATTATTTCGATGTTTCACTTTGCTCTGAACGAGGGCGGCTACCTGTTTTTAGGCAGTTCCGAAACAATTGGTCAACACGAGGACCTATTTCAGCCTATCTCCAAAAAGCTGCGTTTATACCGGCGACTTGGAAAGACAAAAAGCGAGACGATTTCCTTCCCAACGTTGTCAGATTTTAATAAGCAGCCACAAATGAGTTATCCAGTAAATCCAAGTACGCACGAAGCAGCCTATTACGACAAAATCACGCAGCAGTTATTACTTCAACATTACGCTCCTTTTGCTGTATTAATTAACACTCAGTTTGAAATTCTTTATGTTAATGGTCAATCTGGTCGATATTTGGAAATGACTACGGGTAGGCCTTCACAAGATCTCATCTCGATTGTGCGCGAAGGTATACGCAGTAAACTTCGTGCTGCAGTTCAGTTAGCCAAGACGAACGGTGAAAAGATGGAGCTTACGACAAGGGTTAAACGCGAAGACAATTATTATCCGATCCAACTGACAGTACACCCTATAAATAAGTCAAAATCGAGCGAAAATTTACTGTTAATCACTTTTAGTGAAGTTGTCGAGTCCAAGCAGCCGAATCCAATTGCATCTGAAACCTCGCAGGAGTTGCAACATACTAAATTACTCCATCAATTAGAGGAGGAGCTAGCTGAGGCTAAAGAAGACCTGCGAACTTGTTTTGAGGATATGGCATCCTCTACACAAGAATTAAAAGTATCGCACGAAGAAGTTTTGTCGATGAATGAGGAACTGCAGTCGTCGAATGAAGAGTTAGAGACTTCCAAAGAAGAATTACAGTCACTAAATGAAGAATTGAATACGGTTAACAATCAGCTACAAAACAAGGTCGAAGAGTTAGCCATTGCTAACGATGATATGGCAAATCTTCTAGAAAGTGCTGATATAGCAGCATTGTTTTTGGACGTAAAGTTTTGTATCAAACGCTTTACGCCAGCCATGCGCGCGTTATTTCAACTGATAAAATCCGATGTTGGAAGACCTATTAGTGATATCTCTCATCAGTTCGTAGCACTAGATTTAGTGAAAGAAGCTAAGTTAACGCTTAAAAATCGCTTAATGAATGAGATTGAAGTCAAAACGGCCGATGATAAGTGCTATATAGTACGTATTTCACCTTTTCGCACCAATGATGGTGAAATAGAAGGGGTGGTAGTAACGTTTTTTGATGTTACACGCCTTAATCAAATTAAAAGCTCGTTAAGTAGTTCCAGAGAGCGCATAGAATTATTATTAAAGTCCACGGGTGAAGCCATTTATGGTGTAGATACCTCAGGCAAGTGCACTTTTGTCAATGCGAAGCTTCTCCAAGATCTAGGGTTTACAGAACAAGAACTAATCGGTCAAGACGCACATTCGGTATTTCATCACACACGCGCTGATGGTGCTGATTATCCATGGTCTGACTGTTTTGTTTATCGTTGCCTTGAGGACAAACAAGCCCATCGCGGTGCAAATGACTTGGTTTGGCGTAAAGATGGCACGTCGTTCCCTATTTCATATTCAGTTGGGCCGATCATTGAACATGGCGTGCTGAAAGGGGGTGTCGTGATCTTCAGAGATATGACTAAAGAGTACGCTTCGATCAATAAATTAGACTACCAAGCGCGTCATGATGCCTTAACCGGGCTGGTTAACCGTCGAGAGTTTGATGAGCGCCTAGAACGCGTGCTAAAAAATAGCCCAGAAGATCAAGACCAGCATGTTTTATGCTATTTAGACTTAGATCAGTTTAAGGTGATTAATGATGCCTGCGGACATCTGGCGGGTGATGAATTATTAAGACAGCTCTCGAATGTGTTACAAAGTCATGTTAGAAAGCGTGATACTTTAGCTAGGCTTGGCGGCGATGAGTTTGGCTTATTAATGGAACATTGCGACCTGCATGAGGGCAAGCGTGTCGCCAATGGTATCCGTGATGCCGTGGCCAATTACCGATTTTTTTGGCAAGGTAATACCCATATGGTGGGTGTTAGTATTGGCTTAGTGCAAATAATTGGCAATGGACAAGATAAAACTGATTTACTAAAAGCAGCAGATGCAGCGTGCTATGCGGCAAAAGAAAATGGTCGTAACAGGGTCCATGTTTATTCGGAGCAAGATACTAATATGCTTGCTCGGCATGGACAGATGAAATGGGTCGCCCGCATCAATTTAGCACTTGAAAATAACCGTTTTTTACTTGTCCTACAACCCATAGTCCCAATTAATGGGCTTGACACCAATAAGCTTTCTTATGAAGTATTAATACGGATGCGAGATGATGATCAAATTATTCAACCAGACGATTTTCTGGGTGCGGCCGAGCGCTATAATTTGTCATCTAAAGTTGACTTATGGGTAATTCGTAACACAATCAAATGGATGATTGCCCACAAACATCAATTAGATAATGTTGCCTTGATTAACATCAATATTTCTGGGCAGTCATTGGGGGATGAAGAGTTTTTAAAACACGTAGTTGATGCGCTGAAGAGTGAACTGATACCTACTGGAAAAATTTGTTTTGAAATAACTGAAACTGCAGCTATCACCAATTTTAACAAGGCTAATAGCTTTATGCATGCCCTTAAAAATTTGGGTTGCGAGTTTGCACTGGATGATTTCGGGACGGGATTATCGTCTTTTGAATATTTGAAGGCTCTGCCTGTTGAATATATTAAAATCGCTGGCTTGTTTGTCAAAGATATCGCTACCGACTCAGTCAATTTAGCGATGGTCAAAGCGATCACTGATCTGGGACATGAAATGGATAAGAAAGTGATTGCCGAATCAGTTGAGAATAAAGAAATCCTCGACTGCCTAGTTGAAATAGGCGTTGATTTTGCGCAAGGGTATTTTTTTGGCAGAGCAGCGCCTTTGAGCGAAATCAAACTCAACGAATCGGATATTAATAACGTTCTGAAATGAAGGTTAATATGGCTGATGTAAACTCGGAAAATATCTAGTATGCAAACACTATGCATAGAAATGAATTCCTCAAGAGCATCAGCACTGAGGACCTGAATTAAGGACCCCTGTTTTATATTTTAACTTGAATATTATCAATAATTCGTGTTTTACCCAAAAATCCAGCACCTAGGATAACAAGCTCTTTGTCTTCGTGACTTGGTTGCATCAAACTGATAGCTGAACGGATATCGATATAGTCGGGTTTAAAACCAATGCTTGCTAAGCGACGTTTATTCTCTTGCAGCATGATTGAAAAATCTCTGCGTCCGCTCTTGATTTCATCAACCATGTTGGAAATTAATCGATATAAACCAGGGGCAATTTTACGCTGTTCCTGATTCAAATAATTATTTCTTGAGCTCATCGCTAAACCATCAGCTTCGCGCTCGGTAGGCACGCCATGAATAGTTAAGTTCATCGACAAGTCGGTCACCATCGCCTTAATAACTTGCAGTTGCTGAAAGTCTTTTTCACCGAAAAAAGCCAGATTTGGTTGCACCATATTAAACAGTTTGCAAACGATAGTCGCAACCCCTCGGAAATGTCCTGGGCGACTGGCACCGCAAATCATGTAAGAAAGCCCAGGCACCTCAACGAAAGTCTGCTGTTCTAGCCCTCTGCTGTAGATATCGTCGACTTTAGGCATGAATAAAACATCAACACCTAATTCAGCTAATGACGCTTTATCTTGCTCCATCGTTCTAGGGTACGCATCGAGATCTTCATCTGGTCCAAATTGTAATGGATTGACAAAAATAGAGACAACCACCTTACTAGCGTGCTTCTTCGCTTCTTTTACTAGTTTTAAATGGCCATTATGCAAGTTACCCATTGTAGGAACGAAAGCAATGGCTTGCTTTTCTGTTTGCCACTCGCGACGAAGTTCTCTTAATGATTGAATATCGCTAACTATTTGCATCGTACTTACTCGAATGAATGTTCTGGGCCGGGGAAACGTTTCATTTTAACGTCTTCAATATAATTACTGACTGCTGCACGCATGTCGCTGCAGTCTGCCAAGTAGTTTTTACTAAACTTCGGCATATAGTTGGCGCTAATACCAAACATATCATGCATCACTAGAATTTGTCCGTCGGTGTCGACGCCGGCACCAATCCCAATCACCGGTATTGTTAAGGTTTCAGAAATACGTTTAGCCATAGCACTAGGAACACATTCAAGTACCAATAATTGAATGCCTGCTTTTTCTAAATTAATCGCCGAATCAATAATCTTTTGTGCTTGTTCATGCTCACGTCCTTGGACTTTGAAACCACCGAACACGTGCACTGACTGGGGCGTTAAGCCCAAATGACCGCAAACGGGGATGCCGCGCTCTACTAACCTAGAAATAGTTGATGTTAGCCATTCGCCACCTTCAACCTTGACCATACTTGCGCCGCTAGTCATTAGTTTTGCAGCGTTAGTATAGGCGAGTTCGGTTGTTGCATAACTCATGAACGGCATATCCGCAATCACAAACGCTCGAGTAGTACCTTTGCGAACGCAAGCCGTGTGATAAGCAATATTGTCGACGCTTACTGACAATGTATCGTCATCCCCTCTCAGTACCATACCGAGTGAATCACCGATGAGCATGACATCAATTAATTGTTCATCAAACATTTTTGCAAAGCTGGCGTCATACGCAGTAAGCGCGCTTATCTTTTCGCCTTTTTGCTTCAATTGTATTAGCGTTGAAGTGGTTACTTTTTTCATTTGCTTATCTCCTATTAGTTACGTCGCACTTACTTTTGTTTGACACTAGATGTTTTGCGATTAACCCGATACAAACCATCTAAGTTGCATTTGGCAACCCAAGTTGCAAGAGAGCGGCCATCTTGCATGATTAAATCAGGGGATATCTCAAATAAAGGAACGAGCACAAACTCTCTCTCTCGCATACCGTAATGAGGTAATGTTAATTCTCTAGTTTTCAGAGCGATATCGTTAAACAGCAATATATCTAAATCTAATGTACGAGGACCCCAGCGCTCGCCTAAACGCTCCCGACCTTGTTGATTTTCCATATCTTGCAGCGCAACGAGTAACGCTTGTGGCTGCAGAGAGGTTTTGATTTTACAAACTGCATTCACATAATCGGGCTGATTTTTCGGGCCCATTGGTGAACTAGCGTAGAAATGAGAACTGGCAACCAAGCTCATCTGATTATGTATCTCGATTGCTTTTAATGCCTGTTCAAGTTGTTGAACCGGCGTACCAAGATTACTTCCAAGCCCAATATAGGCAATATCAGACAACATAACTAATTTGCTTTCCGTTTTCTATTATATTTTCTTTTCTTCGCAACGCTGCCTGACTCGTTGCGTAAATTAGCCACCATTTCTTTGCGCTGCTCTGGTGTCACTTCTTGAAATTCAGTCCACCATTCTCCAAGCTCAAGTAAATCACCACCTTCTATTTGGCCGCGTATTAACAAAAAGTCATAAGCAGCTCGGAACCTCGGGTGGCTTAGAGTTTGATATGCACGGCGCCCAAAACGCTTGGGTAAACGCAGTTGCAATTGCCATATTTCACGCACTGGCATACTAAAGCGCTTTGGAATCATGATGCGTTGAGTTTGTCTAAGTAAGACATCGCCCACTGCGATATTAAAAGCGTCATGATGTGCAACACCTGACTCACTCATGATTAGCTGCGTGCGTTCTTCAACTGGATACCATAGAAAAGCCGCATACAAGAAAGCAGGGGTGACTCGTTGTTCATTGTTAATACGGTCATCCGTGTTTTTAAGGACTTGTTCTACTAACTTCATTTCTCGACAGGTACTGTCGACAAGTAAAGGAGCTAGCTGTGGGAACAATTGCGCGAATAAAGCATGGTCATGTAGCAAATGAAAAGTGCGAAGTCCAGAGCCGCTAATCAATAGTTTTAGTACTTCTTCAAACAGTCTTGCTGGTGGAATATTAGCAAGCAAATGGGCGAGTTCTTTGATCTGACCGCCAACTTCTTTTGGTATCGACATGCCCAGTTTTGCACTGAATCTGATGGCTCGTATCATGCGCACTGGATCTTCACGGAAACGCGTTGCGGGGTCGCCAATAAGCTCTATTTTTTTCTCTTTTATCGATGACATACCGTCTGCAAAATCGATGATACTTTGATCTTTTGCACTAAAGTACATTGCATTGAAGGTGAAATCGCGACGCTCGGCATCTTCTTCAATACTGCCGAAAACATTGTCGCGTAAAAGTTGACCTTGCTGGTCTTGTTTGGCTAGTACATCGTCCACTTGATTGCCGCGACGACCTTTCACCTGGGTTTTGTTTTCTTCTTCGTTTGCGTTTACGTCTTCATGATGTCCGCGAAATGTGGCGACTTCTATTACGTCCCTGCCAAAAACGATGTGCGCGAGTCGAAAACGTCGACCGATAAGTCGACAGTTACGAAAGCATTCTTTGACTTGTTCTGGTGTTGCATTCGTCGCGACATCGAAATCTTTGGGCGTTTTTCCCATGAGTTTGTCTCGAATACAGCCGCCTACTAAATAAGCTTCATACCCTTTCGCGTTTAGTCGTCGCAATACTGACAGAGTATTGTCACTGATGTCAGCAAACGTGACCGGATGCTGTCCTTTGGGTATAACTACAGGATTAATCGCTGTTTTTTTTGTTGGGGTGCTTGGCATGCCACCTTAACCTATTAATAACAACGCCGTGGAACGTTGTCTTTGTTATTGTTTTAACCATATGTTGTATTCATACGGTTTTGAAATCGTATTAGTTCCTAAATAACCCTATTTAGGTTAAGTCTGTGAATTATACTGTATTTGAGTCAGAAATCAGTATTTCTCTTCTCTTTGCTAGTAAAGTAGGCGACCAATGGTTTACCGCCCAATGAATAAGCTCTTGTGCACTCATTCTTTCTGTCAATGAATGGCGTGATAGTCCAATCGCAGCAAACGCATTGATTAAATTGCTGGGTGCTTGTTTGTTGTCAATGGCGACCGCATGGTTTTGTTTGCTTAGTTTTTGTCCAGGTTGAGTAGAAATTACGGGTAAATGAAAGTAGTGTGGCGGCGTTTTACTCAGCAAGCTGTAAAGATGTCGCTGCTGTACGGTAGTCTCAATAAGGTCAGCACCACGCACTATGTGACTTACTTTTTGCTCAATATCATCGATGACCACTGCGAGGTTGTAGGCAAACACTCCGTCTTTGCGTTTTATGCTCAAATCTTCGCTACAGAATAATGGGTCAACACTGACTTCGCCTAAATGCATGTCATTAAAGGTGTTGATCTGGCAAGTATTAAAGACCCTAATAGCGTTATTTTCCCATGGAAGATGCAAATGACGGCAAGTTCCCGTGTAATACTTTCCTTTCGACTTAATTGCTTGGCGAGTGCAAGCACAGGCGTAAACTAGCTGCTGCTTATGCAGTGTGTCTAGTGCTCCTTGATAAGCATGCTGTCTATCTGTTTGGTAAATGATGTCATCATCCCAATGCATACCATGCGCAAGAAGTTGAGACAATATCACTGTGTCTATTCCAATTTTTACTCTTGTTGTATCGACATCTTCAATTCTTACTAACCATTTGCCGCGGGCTTGACGAGCATGCAGAAAGCTGACTAAAGCACATACTAGTGAGCCAAAATGAAGCGGCCCACTGGGTGATGGCGCAAATCTTCCAACGTATGCTTGCATTACAAAAACCTGAACCTACTGAATCACTAGTAAATGATACATAAAAAACTGATTGTTAAAAAATGCGAGGTAATAAAAAACCGCGCAAGCCAACGCTAACACGGTTTACATTAAATCAGAACAAACATAGACAGGATTACCCCTGAAGCTGTTTCTCTTTAATCTCTGCCATTGTTTTACAGTCGATGCACATGTCTGCTGTAGGACGAGCTTCTAGTCGGCGGATGCCAATTTCTATACCGCAAGTATCGCAAAAACCAAAGTCGTCATCGTCGATGCGCTTAAGTGTTTTTTCGATTTTCTTTATTAGTTTTCTTTCGCGATCACGGGCTCGCAATTCCAAACTAAATTCTTCTTCCTGAGCCGCTCTATCAACCGGATCTGGAAAGTTTGCAGCTTCATCCTGCATATGGTGAACGGTGCGGTCTACTTCTTGACGAAGTTGGTTACGCCATGCTTTCAGAATCAGCCTAAAGTGATTCAATTGAGCATCGTTCATATATTCTTCGTCGGACTTTTCCTGATATGGCCTAACATCAGCTAAACCAAGTAATCCTACTGCTTTTTCTGTTGGCATTTGCCATTTCTCCTAAACGTCGACATTTTGCATCCTTTTGCCTGATGTTTTTCGGCAAATAACATCGTACAACAATGTCTTTTTCCATTTATCTAACGTCATGTTACGCGCTAAATACAAAGTTTCTGTAGCGTAGTTTTTTCTTTGAGGACGGTAATATGGTGATTTTTACACAAAAATCAATCTTTTTTTAGTTGGAAATTGGTATTGATTGAGCTAACTCAATAAAATCAATGGAAAAATTACAACCGTAACAAATTACTTCAACACCTACTTTTTGTGCTTCTGACACTGCATGAGCATAATCTTCGTCAATATGACTCGCAATGTTGAAATGTGAAATACCAGAATGTTGTGCACAAAAAAGTAACACAGCTTTGTGACCTGATTTTGCCAGTTCAGCTAATTGATGGGCATGTTTTTTTCCTCGCTGAGTGACAGCATCTGGGAAAAGCCCTAATGAATTTTCACACAAGGTCATCGATTTCACTTCAACATAACAATCAGGCATACCATTGCCCTGTATAAAAAAGTCAATTCTACTATCGCCAACTTTATATTCTGGCGTAACTTGGCTGTATTCAGCGAGCTCAAGTATTTTTCGATTCTGCAGTGCGTCTTTTACGATTTTATTTGCATTGTTGGTGTTGATACCAATCCAATGTCCTTGATCATTGATCGCCATTTCCCACGTATGCGCGTATTTGCGCTTTTTATTCGCGGACTCGCTCAAAAAAACCTTCCAACCAGGCTGTGCACAGTTTGTCATCGAGCCTGTATTTGGACAATGCACCGTTAATAATTCACCGTTGTCTAGCTTGACGTCGGCTAAAAAACGTTTGTAACGTTTTATTAAAACAGCCTCGATTAACGGTGATTCAAACTCAACCATAAACTCTTCTACCTATTCGTACTGTCAGTACAAAACACGGCAGAATCCATCACAGCGTTTTGTTGTTATTACTTTACTGTTATTATAAAAACGCATAATGCTTGGTTTTTACTAATTCACTCATACTATCATGCAAACAAGCATGTATGATTGCTGGGTTAAATAATTTTCAATGTTGCCCTTTTCAACACTAAGCAACTTTCAGCCTAGCACTTTTTAAGCTAAATGCTTACTAATGTGGTCATTTTACAAAACCTGATGGAGTCCCAATGTCAAATTTCTATGTTTCACTGAGTCACGAGCCAGCGGCTTCTTCATGGGGAGCAAATGCGAAACTTTCGTTCGTAGAGGGAGGGGCCGTATTACACCTTCCCGATACAGGATTGAACCTGCGTCAAATTCAGAAGTCAACTCGCAAAATCGGGTCACTTGGCATAGAAAATATTGAATTTACCGGTGATTGGGATGCCGAGCAGCAGTGGGCGTTCGTATCAAGTTACTGCGGTGCCGGCTTCAACGGTACTATTACATGGTGCAAAAATGCAGATGAAAGTGATTTAAGCACACGCTTTGCTGCAATGCATTTTACTCGACGCTTAGTTAACGAAACACCCGAGGAATTAAGTCCCGAATCGTTAGCTACAGCAGCAGCTAAATGGATACATTCACTAGCGCCTCAGCATGTGACTACAACGATGTTAACTGGTGAGGAGCTTGTTGAAGCAGGCTGGCATGGTATATATGAAGTGGGTAGAGGTAGTTGTCGTCCACCTGTGCTGCTTGAACTCGACTTCAACCCCACAGGTAACCCTGACGCCGTTGTGGATTATGCACTGGTGGGTAAAGGGATTACCTTCGATAGTGGTGGCTACAGCATCAAATCCAGTGAAGGCATGCTGGATATGAAATGTGACATGGGAGGTGCGGCTACCGTGACTGGGGCCCTAGGACTCGCGATCATGCAGGGCTTAAAAAAGCGCACTAAGCTTTTCCTCTGTTGTGCAGAAAACCTCATTAGCGATCATGCTTATAAGTTAGGAGATATCATCACTTACAAAAACGGAGTAAGTGTTGAAATAGTCAATACCGATGCTGAAGGTCGGCTAGTACTCGCAGATGGGTTAATGGCAGCAACTGAGTCAGGCGCACTTAAGATCATTGATGCAGCAACGTTGACGGGTGCAGCGGTCATGGCCGTTGGCAAAGAGTTCAACGCTATTTTTAGTTTAGATGAAGCATTTCAAGCCGCTTTCTTAGCGAGTGCGAACAAAGTAAACGAACCGCACTGGCCTTTACCTTTAATGTCATGGCATCAAGAACAGTGTGCATCACCTTTCGCAGACACAGCAAACAGTCGACCAGTCAAAGGGGGCGGTGCCGGCGGCGCTTCCAATGCAGCGGGGTTCTTATCACGTTTTGTGGGAAGAGAAGGGCAAGGTTGGATTCACATTGACTTAGCTGCAGCATACAACCGCAACGGTACTGAGCTAATGCCTAATGGGGCAACTGCCATCGGTATCAGAACGATTGCTGATCAACTTATCGGATAGTACAACGAACGGGCGGTTTAAATACCGCCCAGTCTTTCGGCTAAGTCTTTGTATTTCTCAACGTCACCGCGCTCAAATAAAGGGCTACCGCTGTCATCTTTTGCTTTTGCTATAAGCAGACTTTCTCTCTCTAGTCTCTCTACTCTGGTATGCTGCACACCAAAAAACTCAGCTACTTCACTAACTGTCATTAATGCCATTTTTAGCTCCGTTTAGTTACTATTAACACATCGTTATCGATAAGGTTAACGACAGTAACGATAAAGTTATGAGACAAATGTGCAAGCTAGTATCTCTATTTAGGTCACAAAGTAAAGCAACGAAACCGGATTCATTAGTTAATATGTTAGCTTTTCTCTGCCATTTTAACGCACAATAGCGCATACTTACGGTTTTTTAGGAGACTCGATTGATCGAAATTTTATCCGCCGCAACCATGCTGTTTCTGATCATGGATCCTCTTGGAAATTTACCCATTTATATGTCAGTGCTTAAAACTATTGATCCTAAGCGTCGTCGTGTGGTTATTATTCGCGAATTATTGTTTGCGCTGATTATCCTGATGGTATTTTTGCACAGTGGACAAGCAGTACTTGATTTTCTCAAGATAAAACAAGAAACAGTGAGTATTGCAGGCGGTATTATTCTTTTTATTATTGCGATAAAAATGATTTTTCCACGGCCAGGCGGCATTATGGGATTGCCTGCTGGCGAAGAGCCGTTTATTGTTCCTTTGGCTGTTCCAATGATTGCCGGGCCTTCAACCATGGCTGCACTCATTTTGTTAGCTAATCAAGAGCCCAACAAGATGACTCAATGGAGTGTTGCGCTGCTTGCTGCTTGGTTAATTAGTGCCATTATTTTAACTATGTCGAATACCTTCCACCGTGTTTTAGGTGAAAAAGGCCTGAACGCTATCGAGCGTTTAATGGGGATGATTCTAGTGATGATAGCAATTCAAATGTTACTCAATGGCATTGGTAGGTATTTCCAACATCAGCTAAGCTAAAAAATCTAAAAGGGATACGATTCCTGCAAGCATAAATAATTATCTGCTAAAACGCGGATCCAACATATTAATTTTTAAACTGAGTTCTCGAGAATGACCAATGAAAGTATGAAACAAAAAAGTAAAGTCGCGTTTGACGGTGAAAAGTTGAGCACGTTTCAACAAGTGAGAGATCTCTCGAAGAAGCCTGCCGTGGCATTTTCGGCTGCTCTATTGCAACGAATGTTGCCTAACTATGAATTATTTTGCGATGTTAGTAATTTTGGAGACAAGGAACTCGCTGCCAAGCTTGTTGAACTCATTTGGGAATGGCTGAATGCGTCGAAGGCAAAAATAAATTTTGCGGTCCAATTAGAGAAACTTGAAGAAGTGACGCCCGACATCGAAAATTTTGATAATTTCGGTGTTTATCCTGCTTTAGATTTTTGTATGGCCCTTACTGCAACACTTCAACTCATGTGTGATGAAGAACCAAATGGCGCAGTTATGGTGGCGAAATTAAGTCAGGGCGGTGTTGAAGCCTATTTATTGGCGCTATCTGATGCTGATTTGAGTAATGAGGCAATAAAGCAAGACCCATTGATGCAGTTTGAAATTGAAACGCAGCTTGAAGTGCTGTCAATGTGTAAAAATAAGTCGATTGACTTCAAATCACTGCGCAGTGAAATGCTAGCGCAGGACATGTCTAATATCGGTCTCAGTTTGGGCGGATAGTGTGAAAACGTCAGCCGCTTAATTACTCAACGATGAATAATTGCGCACTCACTTGTTGAGTTGATTTGTCCTTAATAAGCAGCCAATTGTCAGGAACGTGCATTAAACTGTTATTAATTTCTCGCTCTACGTAAATTTTTGTTCCAGTTTTTGCAAGCTCTTTAGCATGAATTAAGGCAACACAAGGCTGCACTAAGTTTTGTTGAAATGGTGGATCTATAAAGATAATGTCCATCTTACTGGAGCAGTTTTTTAACAAATCGAGGGTATTGCCCTGTAAAATGCGCGCGCTCTCTTGAGGGTATTTAAGTAAGGCAGCGTTGGCATGTAACTGCTTACAGGCTGATTTATCCAACTCCATAAAAGTAACTGATGTCGCACCTCGAGATAAAGCCTCAAATCCCAGTGATCCAGCACCAGCAAAGCAATCCAAGCAGCGCGCACCCTGTACGTCTAGCATTAGCCAATTAAATAGGGTTTCTTTGGTTCTATCGGTTGTTGGACGAAGTCCTTCAGCGTTAAGCACTGGTAGCTTGCGACCACGATGACTACCGCCGATAATTCGGATTGAACCAGCGCTTGAATTTGCTTGTTTTCTTGCTCGCGTCATGTGCTATGAAAGTGTTAGTATTGAGTTGTATTTAAATTATATCCGAATCCACCCATCTGCTGTTAAGGATTTTTTGAACAACATGGCAAATCTGTTTAATTGGTTTAAGAAAGATCAGGCGAAAACGCAACCTGAGACGACTCAGAAGCAAGCGCATGAAGCATTAGATGATGATGCTAAGAATGCCATTGACGTTGTTGAAATTGAAGTTGAACGGGTTTCTAACGAGCATCATCCGATTGAAGCAACACAGTTGGAGCCCGATGACACTGAGCCCAAATCAAACTCTGATGAGGCGCCTAAACTCGACACCCCAGTTCAATTAGACGTTGAAAATTCATTATTAAGTGGGATCGCTGCGGATGATGACATCAGCGATAAGTCTCTTCAAAACGCCCAAATAATTGAGCTTGAAACACAAACAACACAGCCAGTTGACGCATTTACCACAGACAAACCACCTACGGTCGGTTTTTTTAGTCGCTTGAGACAGAGTTTATCGCGCACTAAAGAGAGTATTGGCACAGGATTCGTATCCTTGTTTGCGGGTAAAAAAATTGATAGCGATTTATATGAAGAATTAGAGACACAGTTACTTATTGCAGACGTTGGTATTACAACGACTACGAAAATTATTCATAGTCTTACCGAAAGTGCCAAGTTGTCACAGTTGAAAAACGGTGATGCACTTTATGATCTCCTCAAAGAACAAATGAAAGCATTATTGGAACCCGTCTCGAACCCACTCGATCTTAAAACGCAAAATGATGAACATGGTAATAAGGAGCCCTTTGTTATTCTGATGATTGGCGTTAATGGAGTTGGTAAAACGACGACCATCGGGAAATTAGCAAAGCAGTTTCAAAGAGAGGGCAAAAAAGTCATGCTGGCCGCTGGTGATACCTTTAGGGCTGCCGCAGTAGAACAATTGCAGGTGTGGGGCGAGCGTAATAATATTCCAGTGGTTGCACAACAAACCGGCTCGGACAGTGCTTCAGTCATCTTCGATGCATTGTCATCGGCAAAAGCCAAAGGAGTTGATGTGCTAATTGCGGATACCGCCGGTCGCTTGCAGAATAAAAACCACCTGATAGAAGAATTGAAAAAAGTCGTTCGAGTAATGAAAAAAATTAACCCGAACGCACCACATGAAATTATGTTGACGCTTGATGCAAGCACTGGTCAAAATGCAGTGAGTCAAACCAAAATATTCAACGAAGCAGTGGGTATCAGCGGTATTAATTTAACCAAATTAGACGGAACGGCAAAAGGTGGTATTATTTTCTCACTTGCCGACCAATTCGGTATCCCGATCCGTTATATTGGGATAGGAGAAGGTATCGACGACCTTCGTCCATTTGACGCACAGCAATTTGTTGATGCATTGTTTAGTCAGGATATTACTGAGCAACAGTAAAGGATGTTAGGTTGATAAAGTTTGAGCAGGTAAGCAAAACCTATCCCGGAGGCCAACAGGCATTGCGAAAAGTCGACTTTCACGTTGAACAAGGTGAAATGGCTTTTTTAACGGGGCACTCGGGCGCAGGAAAAAGTACCTTACTTAAGCTTATTAGCATAATGGAGAGGCCTACGGTGGGCCGTGTGCTTATCAATGGGCATAATCTCAGTTCAATAAAACGTCGAGATATTGCCTACATCCGTCGAGATATAGGCATGATTTTTCAAAGTCATCAGTTACTGATGGACAAAACAGTCTTTGATAATGTGTCTTTACCTCTGGTTATCGAGGGACACACACGAAAAAATATTGCGAAGCGTGTTGATGCTGCACTAGAAATGGTTGGTTTGAGAGATAAGGCAAAAAATCTTCCGATTACATTGTCAGGCGGCGAACAACAGCGAGTCGGTATTGCCAGAGCGGTCGTCAATCGTCCTCCTTTGTTATTAGCAGATGAGCCCACAGGAAACCTTGATCCTAAACTTTCTATGGAGATCATTAGGCTTTTTGAAGACTTCAATCAGGCTGGGGTTTCCGTATTCATCGCGACCCATGATTTGGGCCTTATTGCCCGTATGAAGTATCGAACGTTAACGTTGAAGAACGGGCAAATGATTACCGATGGTCTCGATGAACTGCCCAATCCAGGGCTATACGTATGAGCCTATTATTTAAAGGTCGCACACAGGGTGCTGAATCGATGAAAGTGGGCGCTGTCCAGATGTTGATTATGTTTTTTACTGACCACTTGCGACAAGCGGTTAACAGTCTTGGGGAGTTATGGCGGTCGCCGTTTGCTTCTTTGATGACGATCGGCGTTTTAGGTTTCAGTATTACATTGCCTAGTACACTGTACGTGCTTGTTAAAAATACTGAACAAATCAGTCAGCAGTGGGAACAGGCGTCAGAAATATCACTGTTTCTTAAGACTGGTGTCACCGATGCTAGTGCTCAGCAGTTATTGACGCGCTTGCGTCTTTGGCCTGAAATAGCAGAGGTTGCTTACATTAGCTCTGATGAAGGTTTAAAAGAGTTTCAAATACTTTCTGGTCTTGGTGATGCTTTAAATTACCTCGAAACGAATCCTTTGCCGGCTGTTGTGCTTGTTGTACCAACGAGTAAGCATGCAAGCCCGACCTCTGCAGCGATACTCCTTGATAAGTTGCGTAAAGAAAGAGAAGTAGAAATTGGTAAGTTAGACATAGAATGGTTAGAGCGTTTGTATGCACTTATCGGCATAGCCAAAGATCTAGTGACTTTGTTGGCTGTTCTCTTATTTTTTGCAGTAGTGCTTATTATCGGCAACACCATTCGACTTAATATTTTAAATAAACGCGATGAAATAGTCGTGATGAAGCTGGTAGGCGCCACGGATGCTTTCATTCAAAGACCATTTTTATATACAGGCTTTTGGTTCGGTTTCTTAGGTGGAGTAATGGCCTGGGTGACCGTATTGCTGATTTTGCTATGGGTTGACTACAGTATGCAGAATTTTATGGAAAAATACCAAGTGATATTTGATCTAACCACTATGGATTTGAGCACCTTAATGACAATGCTCTTGGTTTCTGTCGGGTTAGGAATTGCTGGGTCACTATTATCTGTTCAGCGCCATGTAAAAGACATTGAGCCAAGATAGGGCAGGTGTTTTTGGGTTTTACAGAGCTGTAATTCTAGCGACTCAGATTCGCCTAAATTTTTTATGTTGGATAGATTAAATTGCAAGAAAACCAGAAAGGCCCATTATTGACTGAGTGGGTGACATTACAAAATCAGTGTGATGCTTTTGAAAAGCTCTCGTTAGGCATTAAGTTACTTGCTGTTTTGCTTGCCTCCTTGTTTTCCTTTACATTAACTCACCCTGAAATTATATTGGCTTTACATAGCATCTTGTGGGTTCAGGATGCTGTTTGGAAAACATTTCAATCAAGGTTTAGCGAACGTCTGCTCGAGATAGAACGCTGCTTATCAAGCTCCGACAGCGACAATAGCATCCAATTTAATACATCTTGGGAAGCTAAGCCAAGAGGAATGAGGTTTTTGGTGCCAGAGTATTTGCGACATTTGGTCAAACCGACCGTTGTTTTTCCTCATCTCGTTCTTTTACTCCTTGGCGCATACGTCGTTATCCTAATTTAAGAGACGATTTGTAGCAATATCACTAGGTACGATATCAGTGGTTTAATTTAATTTAGGACTTTTATGTTTGCATATGTAGCAAGGCAAGCGATATACGATAGTGAAAAACATGTTTTTGCCTATGAATTATTGTTTCGAGACGGAATCAAAAACTGTTTTCCTGATATTTCTCCGGACGAGGCAACCAGCAGTATGTTGGCAGCTAGCCATCTCTCCGTTGGTGTCGAAAGTATTACTGGAAATAAGAAGGCATTTATTAATTTCCACCAAGACACGTTATTGTATCGATTCCCGTCTACGCTCGATCCGCTTAACGTCGTCATTGAAATTGTCGAGACAGTTGAGGTAACAAGTGAGCTAATTCAGGCGTGTGAGCATATTTGCAACCTCGGCTACAAAATTGCGTTAGATGATTTTGATTTCTCCGAGCAGTGGGAAGCGATCATGCATCTGGTTACCTATATTAAATTGGAAGTTGAAGTAGTTGACTTGAATGACACTGTTGTTATTCAAAAATTGGCAGAATTTAAGAGAAAAGGTAAAATCTTATTGGCAGAGAAAGTAGAAACTCATGATGAATTTGAGCGTTTCAAAGATGCAGGTTTCGATTATTTTCAAGGCTATTTTTTATCTCGCCCAGAGGTCATTAAACACAAAAATATAGCACTTTCTACTACCTCGGTTGCTGAGCTAGTTAGTATTAGTGTCTCGCCAGAATTTGACGTAGAAAAAGTGAACAAGGTGTTTGAGAAAGACGTCGGACTGACCTTTAAACTTATGCGTTTTATCAACAACCCTATGTTCAACAAACGACAAAAAATAGAAACCTTGGATCATGCTTTAAAGTATCTCGGTCATGTTGAACTTAAAAAGTTTATCGCTTTGTTAGCCATTGCGAATTTAAAGAGTAATAAACCGATTGATTTACTGGTAACAAGCTTAGCAAGAGCTCATTTTTGTAAATTGCTTGCATCTGCTATGGAACAAAAAGAAGATCCACCTAACAGCTTTATTTTAGGACTGTTTTCAAAGATTGACGCACTGCTAGATACTGCGATGGTTGATGTGTTGAAGACCTTACCATTTTCGGAAACCATTGTTGATGTGCTTTGCGAGGTCAATCAAGAAGGAAAGTTAGCCAGTCAATATCGCCTCTGCAAAGCTTTGGATAAAGGAGATTGGGACGCTATTGATATTATCGCAACAGACATAGGACTGCCTATCTCAGACATTTTTGAAATGCATTATGCCGCGATTAATTGGGCTAACACGATGAAGTCGACATTTGACTAAATACTTGTTTTTCTCAGTTCAATTCAACCGCTAGCTTTTGTTCTGGGGAAAAAGTCAGACAATGCTTGACGCATCTCATTACTCCAGCGAATAGCATCGTTGAAAATACTGTGTAGGTCTTTCTGTGAAATATCTAACTTGCTAGCCTGCGTAATGATCTTGCCCCACAGCCCGCTTTCAAAAGCTTTCACTGTCAATAGGTATTGAGTATATTCACCTTCTTCTCCCAGTAAGCCTTGTTTTATATCCTCACTAATGGGCAACTTTTCAAGGATCGACGGCATATCGCTTTCTAAAATAGTATCTAACAGCGAAAATAAACCTACAATGAAAGCAGACATTGCTTTTTTCTTACCATGCTTGTGTAATTCAAATAACTCACAAAATTTAGCCCTGACTAGCGACACTTGCAGTAACTCCACTGGCTTGGTGTCATTTAGACTGGCGAGTGACAATAGTGCGATAAACTTCTTAACGTCAACTTCTCCCAAATAATGCAGAGCATGGCGAAGAGAAGAAATTGTTTCACGTTTATTTATCATTGGATTGTTGATAAACCGCAATAGTAAATATGATAGTGCAGCGTCACGTTCAATAATACTAGCTACTCTCTCCACATCAAAGCGAGCGTCAGCGCTAAGTGACATCAATTCAAGTAACGTTACTTTAGACGAGGGTAATGCTTTCGCTGACTTCGTTTGAGGTTGTGTGAAAAAATATCCTTGAAAATAGTCAAAGCCCAAATCACGGCACATAGCAAATTGATCAAGCGTTGATACCTGCTCCGCAACAAGCTGGATACCTGAAGCTGCTAAAGTAGGCACGTGTTTTTCCAGTACTTGAATGCTGATCTTATTAATATCAACCTTGACAATATCAATATAAGGGTAGGGTGCTAAAACGGCTGATTGCAGTCGATTATCGTTCAGAGCTATCCGATAGCCTGAGTTTTTAAGGTACTCACAGGCATTCATCAAACCTAAATTTACGGCTGGGTTTTGTGTCAGTTCAACAACGATATTATCTGCTGAGAGTTGTTCAGGGAAACGATTAATAATGGTTTCGGGAAGAAAGTTAACAAAAGCACGCTGGTTACCCGAGATATCGTCAATGCCCAATGTGTTAAATCGTGTATTTATGAGCTCCAATTTCTTGGGATCATGCTCAGGATAGCTGCCATTTGCGCCATCTCTAAATAACAATTCGTAGGCAAAAAGAGTTTGGTCTTTGTCTAAGATTGGCTGACGAGCAATAAATGCAAACATCTATACTTCCTTGTTTGGCGTTTAACTAATTGAACTATTCGTGTTTCCAGCCCAATGCATTAATTCGTAATAAAGCGGATATAGGTGATCACTCGTCAGTTCAAACTGAAGAGCAATAAAATCTACCTCTTCCCAATTGGCCTGTTCAAATGCAATGCATGCACGCATTTTTCGACCCATTATAGAATCGATATTCTTTTTACACAACGCATCTCGCAATTTCTCGCCAACAGTGAGTTTGTTAACCAAGTGCTCGATAGTGAACCGAAATAATAAAATACAGCGTATACTTGTAACGGTTGGTTAAATTTAGCATATAATCATGTGGTGTTATCAGCTAATTATAAAAATACTCGAATAAATATAAAGTTTTTCTCGCTTAAAACTTGAGTTCTGGGAAAGAAGCATTATATTTATCGAAATAATTTAATCGAACTTTCGGTCTGGTATCCTGTCTACTTATATACGAGTTGTTCAGGAAATCTGAGCTTTCACTTGCAGAACGAAGCAACGAGGTAAAAATGAGTACAAAAATGCAAAATTTAGCATTAAGCGTCCCGCACAGTGGCAGTATCGAAAGCTACGTTTCAGCGGTGAGTAGCATTAATATGCTGACGGCAGATGAAGAAAGGTCCTTAGCGGTGCGTCTATTTGATGACGGTGACCTTGAAGCAGCAAGAAAGCTTGTTATGTCACACCTTCGATTCGTAGTGCACGTGGCGAAGTCCTACGCAGGTTATGGTTTGCCGCAAGCCGATCTGATTCAAGAGGGTAATATTGGTCTCATGAAGGCTGTTAAGCGCTTCGACCCAAGTGTCGGCGTTCGTTTAGTTTCTTTTGCAGTCCATTGGATAAAAGCTGAAATTCACGAGTTTGTGTTGAAAAACTGGCGCATAGTGAAAGTGGCTACCACTAAAGCGCAGCGCAAGTTGTTCTTTAACCTTCGCAAAGCTAAAAAGCGTTTGGGTTGGTTTACACACGCTGAAGTGCAAAAAGTCGCTGAAGAACTTGGCGTAAGTACTAAAGAAGTGCTGCAGATGGAAGCTCGTATGAGCAGCCAAGACGCGGCGTTCGATTTAACTAATGACGATGACGATTCAAGTGCTTTTGCTCCAGCGCAGTATCTTGAAGACAAAACCATTGATGTTGAAATGGACGTTATTAACAGTGATCATGATAAAAACGCTTCCAACAGTTTGTACTCAGCAATAAAAACGCTTGATGCAAGAAGTCAGCACATCATTGAGACCCGCTGGTTATCAGATGATAAGATGACCTTGCAAGATCTTGCAGATGAGTATCAGGTGTCAGCAGAACGTGTTCGCCAGATTGAAAAAAATGCGTTGAAAAAGCTACAGGCCGCGATGGCCTAAGTGACATCGCTTAGCTGAGATTTTTGGCTAAATGATAATAAGAAAGCGCCGATCGAGATTTCGGCGCTTTTTTGTATCTAGTAGACCGTAATAGCCTGATATGGGAAGGATCCTAGCTATGGATCTAATGAGAGGATAATTTACTCAAGCTTCTTTTTTTCCGGTATTACCCAATATTTGCCAACAAAACTGGCGACAGAAACGTCACCATCATGAATATCAACGGTCAGTTCAATCGGACACTTTTTATTAGCCTTAAGTAAATCGAAGCGAGCTTTAACAGATTCAATATTACAAACAGCGCGAGGACGCATTGTAATCGGTTTATGATAATGAATATTACCATCGCCAAGAACAATTTCTCCCTGCATGTCTTTTTGCTTCAACTGCAAAAAAATCATGCCCCAGCCCGTCAGCGTTGCTTGTGAAAAAATACTCCCGGCAAACATCGAGCCATGTAGGTTTATATTCTTGTTTAAAGATGCCCTGGTTTCAATTGTCCGCTCAGTATATTGATAAAGGGTTATGCCCATATGCTCGGTAATGGGTATCTTCTCGTGCCAAGTGTCTTGCAGCTCTTTACACCATTGCGGGTGAAGCACTAGCACATTATTGTCCACCAACAATTTAAACATATGTTTGCGCTTTAATTTGCCGAGCTCTGATGGTGCCTCTTTTTCAATACTATAACCACATGATGCAAAAAATGATATTGAGGTTTCTCGTGAGTTAGTCACTGTTCTCTTTGCGCCTAAATCACGAGCTACGACCTCAAGTGCGCCGAGTATGAGATGGCCTACTCCTTTGCGTCTATATTTTTTGTCGACGGCTATATGTCTTATTTGCGCTTCTTCTGCTGTGTTCAAATGAATTCTGCCGCATGCAACTATTTCACCAGATGGGTTTAAAACAACGCGATGTTCACTGACTGTTTCGTACTCATCTTTTTCTGACCCTTCAGGAAATCCCCACTGCTCACGCAGCCATTGCCATCTGAAATGAAAATAGTCATTGATTTCTTGTTCTGACTTTGGTGTAAATATAGTAAACAATAGCTTTCCTCATGTTGTATTTGTATGGTGATTTTGCCTATTATTCAACGCTTAGTTTAGCTTGAATTAAGCCTTTTTTACTAGTATTGAGTAAGATTAAGGGATTTTATTATGAGCAATAGAGGTGATAGTAAAATCGGACGGTAAGTTTTTGTAATGTTGAACTTAGGTTTCAACCCAAAAAGTGACAGGACCATCGTTAACTAGTGACACCGCCATATCTGCACCAAAAACACCTGTTTGACATTCGCGATATTGCTGACTTACATGTTCAATGAAGGCCTGATAGATGGACTCTCCATGAGCAGGTGATGCACCTTTTGAAAAACCTGGCCTGTTGCCTTTCGTTGTGTCAGCAACTAAGGTAAATTGTGATACGACTAATAATTCACCGTTAACATCACTCAGACTCTTATTCATTTTGCCATCAACGTCAGAAAAGATTCTGTAATTAAACACTTTTCGAGCCATTTTCTCGACGTGGAGTATGTCATCATCCTTTTCAATACCAAGTAAAAGGAGAATACCAGTCTCAATACTTGCCACTGGTAAGTCATCGACGTTCACTGATGCTGACTTTACTCTTTGAATGAGTCCTTTCAAGCGTCGCTGCCTAATTTAATTATGCTATTTATAATATGTGCTAGCGTCATTGCAATGCCTGACGTAAGCCTACTATAACCGGTATGCTTGACTATTTTTAGTACAGTATGGTTGAATATTTGTTGAAACACTGTATTGCTGAATAAAAAACTGCCGAACATTGATTGTTCTCTTTATGTGATGCTATAAAAATATTGGTGAAAACATAACACTAGTGACTTAATATGCTTTCAAAAATGATGATAGTCAACATAATCAACCGGATTGAATTACTGATGCTTTTGATTGAGCTATCTAACCGTTGCTTTACCAGCAGTTTGGGCGTGTTACAGCGTTATGTCATTTATCATTCTTGCTGTGCTAAACTCCAGGATTTTAGGATTTTTAATATTCAAAAAGGAAATGTTATGCCACGTTTTTTTATGCTGAGCTGGCTTTTTTGTCTTAGTTTTGTGTCTCTAACAGGCTGCCAATCAGCGGTAGATAAAGCTTATTACAGCATGTGGGAAAAATTGGGTGTTGAAAAAAGAGACCTACTGGCTGATCGCGTTGAGGATGCCCAAGATAGCCAAAAAGAAGCTCAAGAACAATTTGCCTCTGCACTCGATGAATTTAGTACGCTTATTAATTTTGATGGTGGTGAATTAGAAGCTATCTATCATAATCTAAGCGACCAATTAGAAGCCAGCAAGGAAAGTGCGGCATCAGTAACACAACGGATAGACAAAGTTGAAGGCGTGGCTAAGGCCTTATTTGTAGAATGGGAAACTGAAATTGACATGATTTCAAGTACTAATTTGCAGCGAGATAGCAAACGTAAACTCGCTGACACTAAAAGGAAATATGCCAATTTACTCGTTTCAATGAGAAAAGTAGAGAAAAGTATGGCACCGGTTTTAGTTGCGCTACAGGACAACGTTCTTGCCTTAAAGCACAATCTAAACGCAGAGGCGATAGGATCTCTTCAAGGAGAGTTTACTAGCATCAAGCGAGATGTCAGCAGCTTGATAAAAGAGATGAACCTAGCTATTGCACAATCAGACGATTTTATTAAAAGCATTAAAAATTAGTAAGATGTTTCAAATGGGCCCCTTAAAGGGCTCACTTGGCAGTGGGCATAACTCCCTATTTTATTCGGATTCAACCGCGTCAATATCAATCCCCATTTCTTGCATTATCTCTCTAGCTGAAGCAGGTATCCGGTTTGGATTGTCCTTCCTAATATCACTGTCATTGGGCAGAGGTTGCCCAGTAAATGCATGTAGAAACGCTTCACACAGTAACTCTGAATTAGTGGCGTGACGCAAGTTATTAACCTGACGCCTTGTCCGCTCATCAGTAAGTACTTTCAGCACATTAATCGGAATGGAGACAGTCACTTTTTTGACTTGCTCATTCTTTTTGCCGTGCTCAGCATACGGATGTATATATTGACCGTTCCACTCTGCCATGTGAATCCTTAATTTTTTAATGATGGCAAAATTTTAACTGGTATAGAAAAAATATCAATCTAGAAGTGTAAACTTCTTGACGTCTACCCGTTTAAAACGTAATTTAGACGTCTAAACGTCCAAAAGTGAGCAGTAAAAGCATGGTTTCATACGCACAAGGCATAGATGCACTGAATCAGTCGCTATCTGAATTAAAAGATATTGATGTTTCTTTCGAATTTTTTCCTCCCAACTCTGAAGCGATGGAGAAAACCCTATGGAAGTCCGTTGAGCGTCTGGCCCCACTGAAGCCAAAATATATGTCTGTTACTTATGGCGCGAACAGTGGCGAAAGAGATAGGACCCATACCGTAGTTAAAAGAATATATAAAGAAACCGGTGTGTCAACTGCCCCACATTTAACCTGTGTAGATGCAACGCCGACAGAGTTGAGACAAATTGCAAAGGACTACTGGGACTCGGGCATTCGACGCATTGTGGCGTTGCGTGGCGACTTACCGCCGGGTTTAGAAAAAACTGACATGTATGCGTCAGACCTAGTAAGCTTATTGAAAGATGTCGCTGATTTCGATATCTCTGTTGCTGCTTATCCAGAAAAACATCCAGAGGCACCCAATACCCAATTTGATTTGTTGAACCTTAAACGTAAGGCCGAAGCGGGTGCAAATGAGGCAATTACGCAGTTTTTCTTCGATACTAGCGTCTTTTTACGCTTTAGAGATAGAGCCGCGGCTGCAGGAATTGATTTGGATATTGTGCCCGGTATATTACCGGTGACTAACTACCAAACACTACAGCGTTTTGCGGGATTCACCAATGTACATGTACCTAACTGGCTACATAAAATGTACGACGGACTGGAGGCTGATGACCAAGCTACCAAGAACTTAATGGGAGCGAACATTGCAATGGATATGGTTAAAGTATTGGCAAAGGAAGGTGTGAAGCATTTCCACTTTTACACCTTGAATCGTTGTGAATTGAGTTATGCAATTTGCCACATGTTGGGTTTACGCAGTCAAAAGTAAGCATTCTTGGAAGATAAGTTTAAGTTCTAAGCTGTTGGGAGTAAACTGGTACCTGTAGTTAGCATATTTTGTTTTTACTATTTGCTCAACAAAATAAGCTTTTCACGGCAACAACTGGAGCTTGCTACGTTGAATTTACCTGATAGTATCGCGAAAAAAATACAGTATTACCAACCACTATTTATTAATATTGGTAAGGCTTTTCTTGAGCATATAAAATCTGAGCGGATTACCGTATCTGCAGGTCATCTAGCATATGTTTCATTGCTTTCGCTGGTTCCCGTCATTGTAGTCTTCTTTATGATCATGTCAGCATTTCCAGCATTTTCTGAGGTAAGGGAACAACTAGAAAATTTTATATTTACTAATTTTGTGCCTACCGCGGGTGATGTGGTGCAGGATTACCTGGCAGACTTTGTATCGAACGCATCTGGCATGGGAGCGGTGAGTATTGTCTCGCTATTAGTTGTTGCGCTTCTACTAATATCGAATATTGACAAAACTTTCAACCATATCTGGCGTACACAGGTTGAAAGGCCTTTCATATTTACCTTCGCTATTTATTGGATGGTTATCACACTAGGTCCATTTTTGATCGGCTCGAGCATTGTGGTTAGTTCCTACTTAGCCGGTTTGGCCACATTTGCCGAAGAATATACACCAGGACTAGGCACTTTTTTCCTTAAATTGGTTCCAAGTTTTGCCGCGACAGGTGCATTCTTAATTCTATACATGATCGTGCCTAATAGACCGGTAAGAGTAAAATACGCGCTATGTGGTGCATTGCTTGCCACTGTGTTGTTTGAACTATCGAAGAAAGGCTTTTCATTTTATGTGACGAGTTTCCCATCGTATGAGGTAATATATGGTGCCATTGCGGTCGTTCCCATATTGTTTGTTTGGGTCTATTTATGTTGGATTGTTGTTTTATTGGGAGCTGTTTTCACGTATAGCATTACGGTAACTTGCGATGCTCGAGATGAGCTTGTAGCAAAAGAATCAAATGAAGCTAGTGAAGTAAACGGTGCGCTTCGCAATGGCGAGGTCGACGAAATTCCCTGATTGCAATAAACATAGAGCTGCACATAATTATATGGACTCAGTTTGACACTAGATTAAGACACTAAGGCTTTTTTTGAGCTAATTTACTGCGCCAATTGCAGTATCAACACTAACAAACAATACAGTGTTAAATCGTTATTAATCAACAAGGAAGATTATGCGTAAAACTATTTTTCAAGTATTAATTGTGATCAACCTGCTTGTAGTGGCGATTTCAATCGCAGTGCCCTTACTAGTATGGCTTTTGCCTATCACGTTTTCACTACTCATTATCGCAATTTATGATAGTCGGCAAACACAACATGCAATATTGCGAAACTTTCCGTTAGTAGGCAGAAGTCGTTGGATCATAGAAGGGATTCGCCCTTTTATTCAACAATATATTTTAGAAACTGACACCGGTGGCTCTCCAATAAGTCGAATGTTTCGAAATATCGTGTATCAGCGCGCTAAAAACAGTCAAGATACCATTCCATTTGGTACCCAGCTAGATACTTACCAAACGGGTTATGAGTGGATCGGACATTCTTTGTCGGCGCTGAACGTTAAAGATATCGACATGCAGCCGCGAGTGACTATCGGCAGCCGTCACTGCAAGCAAACTTATTCAGCGAGTATTCTAAATATCTCTGCGATGAGTTTTGGTAGTTTGAGTAAACCGGCGCTGCAGGCCCTTAATAAGGGGGCCAAAGCCGGTGGCTTCTACCATAATACAGGTGAAGGCGGGGTCAGCCCCTATCATCTTGAATACGGCGCAGATGTGGTATGGCAAATCGGTACCGGTTATTTTGGCTGCAGAACAGATTTAGGAGGATTCGACGCGGATAAATTTGAAAAGCAAGCCTCGCATACAAACATCAAAATGATTGAAATTAAATTATCTCAAGGGGCAAAACCCGGTCATGGGGGGATTTTGCCAGCAAGTAAAAATACGCAAGAAATTGCTGATATTCGCGGCGTTAAGGTAGGAACACAAGTTGACTCACCGTCTAAGCACAGTGCCTTTAGTTCTCCGGTTGAACTTATTCACTTTGTACAAACCTTGCGTGACCTTAGTGGTGGTAAACCAATAGGGATTAAGCTTGCAATAGGTCGTCGAAGTGAGTTTGTCGCTATTTGCAAAGCGATGGTAGAACTTAATATAACACCTGATTTTGTCACCGTTGATGGCGGCGAGGGCGGAACTGGAGCCGCGCCACTGGAATACTCAAATTCCATTGGTTCACCACTGCGTGAGGCTTTGGCTTTTGTCGATGATTGCCTAATTGGTTTTGGTGTGCGAGAAGATATTAAAATAATTGCATCAGGGAAGATAATTTCGGGCTTTCATTTAATTAAAAACCTCGCTTTGGGCGCTGATATTTGCAACAGCGCGCGAGGCATGATGTTGGCATTGGGTTGTGTACAATCGCTTTCCTGCAACACCAACGAATGTCCAACTGGTGTCGCTACCCAAAATCCCAACTTGTCTGCGGGATTGGTTCCTGCGAATAAAGCCGTGAGAGTAAAACAGTTTCATGAGAAAACCGTGCACGCAACCGTCGATATTATTTCATCAGCAGGACTAGCTTCGCCGAGTGAGCTTAATCGCACACATATATTTAGGCGGGTAAATCAGCAAGAAATAAAACGGTATGACGATATCTTTCCACGTATGGTGATGGGTGGGTTTTTGAAAGACTGTATTCCCGATAATTACAAAATAGACGTCGAAGAGGCGAGCGCCAATTCATTTGCACCTAAGAAAATCTTAAGCAATATTAACCAGCAAAGGAAACCTTTATGCGAGAGTACATAGTTGGTCGTGCACTCTTGCGGTATATTAAATAATCGTTTTGAGGGAAAAATAGAGGCTGTAACTACTTCCTAACCCACTGGCCATTAACCTGCAGGTAATTGCCAGACTCTGTTTTTTCGTAGGCCTTCTTGGCAGCGAGTACTTCCACCTGCTCTAAAGTTATACCGTTTTTAGTTGCCAGCTCTTGATATTTTGCTTTGCGTTTTGCATTGATATCGTTAATTAGCTCCATGACTTCACTGCTCTCTACAATGGCTCCCAAGTAACCATTTTGTTGTTCGCCTACTAGTCCTGTTGTTTTTGCTGCATCCAGTTCAATCGCAAACGTGACCGCGCTGAATAGGATGGCGCCAACTAGTACGCTTTTTATGATGGTTATAATCTTCATGTTTAACTCCTAGAATAATTTACTGTCTTCACTGAAAATATCATCCAGTTCTTTGTCTACTTTGACACGGATTTCATGGTCAATTTTGACATTAATGTTGATAGTGATGGGCTCTTTCGTTTCTAACTGTACCTTGTGAGTACAAGCGCTTAGAAGCACAACACCGCATATCATGGCTAAAGTTCTCACGTTCATTTTCCTTTTTCTAAGTAACGTTGTTCAATTCGTTTTTCAATGGAGTCTTGCATGGACCGAGTTAATCTAAGGGATTTCAGCAAGGTAAACATGTTTTCGTTATGGCCATAGTTAAATATCACTTCTTGCTTTTGATCCGGATTGCGCCCCGCGATGGATAATTGAAGATCCAGCCAGCCGTCAGAAGCCAACTCTACTTTACTGGATAGCGTGCGATACTCCACGTTTTGCAAGAAAGACAATTTTTTTTGTTGGCCTTTAATGGCATCAAACGCGGGATTGTTCTCTATTTTAAATTTTCCGGGACCATCATTGACAAGCAAACCGTGTTCAATAATAGTGTCGTTAGCGCCCAGTTGAAAAGGCAACACGCCGGACATTTTACCCGTCACTTGTATGCCTTGCTGTTTTTGCAGTGCGACAAAATCAGCTAGGTCTAGTCCACTGACGCTAATACTAGTTTGCTGCTTCCTGTCATCAAGCCAGAGGTTAGTGAATTTGAACGTACCACCCATCATTTCGCCTTGAGCTAATTGTAGCTTAGCAACATTGTCTATAACATCAACGGCTAACTCAATTTTTCTAATCGGGATGCCAACATCAAGTTCGTCTATTTGTACCGTACCATTTTTTAGTTGAATGCCAGTTGAATTGAGTTCAAAAGGCTCATTTAATTGTAGGGCTATTAGCTGAAAATCATCGTACTGTAGGCTGGCACTAGCTACCTCTAGAATACCTGAGTAATTCAAGGATGAAAGACTGCCTTTCAGTTCTGCGTTGAACGTACCTGCACTTAACCGTATTTTACTATTGAACTGACTAAGGAGCTTTTGGAGGGTGGTTACAGCTTGGTCGGTTATTGCAATCTTAAAGTCTTCTTGCGTGTGGTCTATCTGCATTTTTAAGCCGGATCCCAACTGAATCTGATGCGAGCCTGATACTTTCAAAGTTGTTGGCTTTTTTGTTCGCTCAGGCTGTGTTAGCAGTTCATGCTCAAACGTGAGTTTAGTTAATTTTTTGTCTGAATAAGTAACACTTTGAATGGCAGATTGTGCACTTAGCTTTAGACCCCTGTCAGGTGTTATTGTGATATTGCTGATGTTGCTGAGTTTGCTAACCTTTATTTGCGCAGTATTCAATTCTGGAATATTGTTTTTTAGTTTAATTTCCCAAACTTTGCCACCAGAGTGCGTTACTTCCCAGTCGGTCTCTATTTGCTTTGCCTGGAAGACTGAGTTGTCGCGTGATTTGCTTTTTAATCCAACAATACGCTGCAGACCCGCGAATGATATATCAATTTGCTCGGGTTCTGAAAGTGATATTCGATAATTAAAGTTATTCAACAGGCGATCAGCGCTTGCCCACTTGCTATTAGGGGTGGCAAAGTCAATTGTTGCTGATTCCGAAAAGATCGTCCAATCATTGTTATTTTTAACAGCCTTTCCTACCGATGCAAGCGTTACAGCACCCTTAAAGTTTGTATCAACAATGTTTACGTTAGCCATCTCTGAAATTAGTTTGATTCTGTACATAAATGACAGATGTCGATCTAATCCAATTTCAATATCCGTTAATGTCACTACAGGATCCGTTTGTAATCTCGGTAAGCTAAGCATGAGGCCGGACGTTGTGAATACATTTTCTTTAAAAAGAAGTGGGTTTGACGCTGTTAAATGTGCCTCACGAATTTGTAAGTGCTGAAACTGTGCGGGAATAAGCTGACACTCTTGCATAATCGCAGAGATAGGAAAGTCACGAGCATCAATAATTGCCTCCAAATTAGAAAGGGTCAAGTTGATGCCAATTGTGCCTTTAGCTTCAGCGTTAATAGGGCAGTTGTCAATGGTGATTTGTGGATGTACTGCTAGAGTGTGGCGCGTTTCAATACGATCCCCAGCGAAGATAAATTGGCTGTTTATCTTGGTATTCATCAAAGTCTGCCAGTTTAATTGCTGATGTAAAAAATCTGTTTTCTCTTGTAGTAGAGGGCTTTGTGCAAGCAGCTGCGATGGGCTCCAAGTTATTGTTCCTTGTAGTCTCCCGTCTAAATAATCCAAGCCGGCGTTGATATCGCCCGACAGGGAAAATGCTGATAGTGAACGTTGTGTCAGTGTAACATTCAGTGGTTGGTGCAACAGATATGAAGTGAGTGAAAGAGCATCGATGGTAATACGTGGCATGTTGCTAGGTAACGCGATAGCTTGACTAAATGGGGGCGCGTTTTGGTTTACTTTGACACCCGTATCTCTATGATGGATCGTAAGTTTTGCAATGCTTAAGCGACTCTCTTTACGCTGCCAGTTATCCAAAAACCAACGCGCCTCATGCATTTCAATCTTAAGTGATTCGCTGTCTATACATAGCTTTTGTATTGTCAGGAGAGGCGAAACACCGATATCAAAATGACTACATGTAATCTGAGTGTCTGACGGCAGGAAATCGGCGAGTACCCATTGAGTAATTGGCGCTCGCAAGAGATAGGCGCTTAGCACTAAGAGCGAGATCAACGCGGCGCTGCTCAGCAATACTATGCTGGCTACTTTTATCCTGCCAGATTTTAGGTTACTCAACATTGGTTAATGCACTCACAAGGACGTTTTCAGTCGATTAGCCGAAAAGCAGATGCGACAAACTCCAGCACAGTGAATCTAAAAGCAGCAAGTGACGCCATTAACACAGTTAAATTAAAAACCTTGCAGGTGATTATTAAGCTTGCAAACGTTCAAATTTTTCCGTCAGTTGATTAAGCGTTTCTTTGCGATTAGGGTTTACTTCGATGCACTCAACGGGGCAAATGCTAACGCAACATGGCTCGTCATAATGGCCAACACATTCGGTGCATTGATCCGCATCAATCTCATAAATTTCGGCACCCATAGAAATCGCTTCATTGGGACACTCATCTGGACATAAATTACAGTTAATACATTCTTCGGTAATGTAAAGTGCCATATAAACGTGCCTCATGTGATTAGTTTGATCATAAAGGGACTCGCATTCATCCTTTCACTTACTTTAGGTGAATACTATATAAGACAAAATTAGCACTTATCGCATAATGCGCAACATACACTTAATTGTTAATTGATCAAGCTCAACAAATTCCTTGCTTTACGCTAAAAAAGCGTTTTCCAGAATGTCTTGAGTAAAATTTTTTCGCAGATAAAACCCCCTCGGACGGGTTTTTATCATCTGTCCATCTTCACCAATAGCTTCCGTAACTACTGAACCATTAGCGGCTTTGGGGCGAAGTTGCAAATAACTTCCTACAGTGGCGTCTATGCGCTCTACTTGCCCTAAGCTTATCATGTCCATTAATTCTTCCCAATCGCGCTGCAATTGCGCATTTTGATGTGCATTAGGGTGCCATAAAAATGGAGAGCCTACGATGCGTTCAGCCGGTGGTATTTCCCTTTCTCCCTGCACCGGTAACCACAAAACACACTGCAACTTGTTACGTACGTTACTGTTCTGCCAATTTACGCCCGTATTTTTAGTTAATGGCGCATAACAGACATAGGTTGTTTCAAGTGGTTTGTTGCTATACGAAAGAGGCAATGTTTTCAACTCAACACCGAGTTCTGGGAAATCTTGTTCTGGTTTTGAGCCGGCACTTGCTCCCAACCAAAGTTCGATCAATTGCCCCGTCCAACCCTTTTGGGTTTTAAAGTTCGCCGGTATGTGAATGTTTGCGGCTCTTGCTAAATCACCCAAAGACAAGCCTGCTAAACCGTTCGCGCGCTGCATTAATTCTTCTATTGTAGAGGGAGCAGTCCTCGGTGTTTTTATTGATGGCATGTAATTAGGACTTCACTTGTTAAATAATTAACGCTATTGCTTTGCATAATCTGTAGTTTATGGAAGAATGGAGAAATATAAAAGTATAAATGCGCTAGGTAATCTAAGTGATTGATGCCGAAGGATTCCGCGCGAATGTTGGCATAATTATATGCAATAAAATGGGCCAGGTGTTTTGGGCTCGTCGATATGGCCAACATTCATGGCAATTCCCACAAGGCGGGATTGACCAAGGGGAAACTGTTGAACAGGCAATGTACAGGGAGCTTCACGAAGAAGTGGGCTTGCTTGAGAAAGACGTAAGTATTGTTGGCGTAACGCGCAACTGGCTTCGTTATAAATTGCCTAAACGCCTTGTAAGAAAAGGGTCAAACCCCGTATGTATTGGTCAAAAACAGAAATGGTTTTTGCTCACGTTAAAGTGTGACGAAAAAGATGTTGATCTTCTACATTCAGGGCATCCTGAATTTGACGATTGGCGTTGGGTGAGTTATTGGTACCCAATACGTAACGTTGTCTCGTTTAAGCGCGATGTATATCGAAAAGTCATGAAAGAGTTTTCGCCGCTGGTATTGCCTGCGCAAAAGCCTCATTCTCAGTTGCCCAACAACCGAAAAAATAAGCGACGTCGACCAAGACCGCAAGCATAGCAATTATGTGGAACATGCTTGCAGTTTACTTTACTCGTCTTGTTAACTGCAAAGGAGCCAATGCATGCTAACAACCCTGAAAAGAATAGTTCAAGAAGTTAATCAAATTCCGGGCTTGGAGCCTGCATTGGAGCGACTCGCTACCTTAGTTAGAGAGACCATGCAGGTGGATTCTTGTTCTATCTATCTAGCTGACCACAAAACTAAAATGCTAGTTTTAAAAGCGACAGACGGTCTTCAAAAAAGCGCTATCAATAATGTTAAGTTAAGTTTTAGTGAGGGCTTAATAGGCTTAGTTGTTCAGCGAGAGGAACCCCTCAATATAGAAAATGCGCCGCTGCACCCCCGGTTCAAACATTTTTCTGAAGTTAATGAAGATGCCTTTTTCGCGTTTATTGGCACCCCAATAATTCATCAGCGCAAAGTGTTGGGTGTCATTTCAATGCAGCAAAAGTCTATTCGACGTTTTACCGAAGATGAAGAATCTTTTTTAGTGACACTCGCTACCCAAATTGGTTTGGAGATTGCGAATGCAGAAATTCGTGGTGTTTTGGACGTAAATTCCGAAATAACCTTAGGTGTTCATAAAAGCATAAATGGTTTGCCTGGGTCCCCTGGTTTAGCCTTAGGGCAGGCAGTTTTGCTCAATATGAAGCATGAGCTCAGTCAACTCATTGCTCGCAAAACGACCGATCAGGCAAAAGAAGTCGAGCGTTATCGTAAAGCGGTTGAGCTTACTCGCACGCAGGTTGATCGTTTGTCGGATAATCTTGGTGATAGCTTACCAGAGGATGTCAAAGCAATCTTCCAGCTCTATCATCAACTGCTTGATGCGAACAGTTTGGGGCGAGAAGTAGAACAAAAGATCCGTGAGAATTGGGACGCTGCATCATCGCTTAAATTAGTGGTAGAGAACTACGCAGCAAAGTTTGCGGCAATGGAAGACCCATACATGCAGGAAAGGGCGGTCGACATTGTTGACTTGTCTAACCGAATTTTGCATAACATCATGAATGGGTCTGTTGCTGATGCGAATACCGAACGAAATATACCTGAAAATGCAGTTCTCGTTGCACGTGAAGTGTCAGCGCCTATGTTAGCAGAATTCCCTGCTGAAAAATTAAAGGCGATTGTTTCGATACAAGGTTCGAACAATTCTCATGCGGCTATCTTAGCGAGAGCAATGGGGGTGCCTGCGGTAATGGGTTTAAGAGGCGTTCCATTAAGCTTATTAAATCATCAAGAATTATTTGTGGATGGTTATTCTGGACTGGTGATTCTTGCTCCTGAGGAACAAGAGAGGACAGAGTTTTTACAGCTAATTGCAGATGAAGAAGCCTTAGTTAAACGCATCGAGAGTGAGGCTGAACGACCGGCAATAAGTGAAGATAATTGTGAAATGACGCTGTTAGTCAATGCTGGTTTATCCGCGGGCCTAGAAATGGAGCAAAACAAACAGGGCGCAGGTGTTGGTCTATATCGAACAGAAATTCCATTTATGCTGCGCGAGCGTTTCCCTTCTGAACAAGAACAATTTGAGCTTTACCATAGCGTGTTAAGTGCGCACCCTGATAAAGAAATGACCATGCGCACGCTAGATGTTGGTGGTGATAAACCGCTGTCCTATTTTCCGATCTCAGAAGAAAATCCATTTTTAGGATGGCGTGGTATACGTTTGACTCTTGATCATCCGGAAATTTTTCTGGTCCAAGTTAGAGCAATGCTGAAAGCTAGCATCGGTCTGAAAAATCTCCATATTTTACTTCCCATGGTTTCTAGTATTAGTGAAATCGATGAATCCAACAGGCTCATCAAGCAAGCGTTTGATGAGGTAAAAGAAGATGCCATGAAAACAGGGCAAGTGCTTTCAAAACCGGCTATTGGAGTGATGTTGGAGGTGCCTGCTATCCTATTTCAGTTGGAGAAAATTGCTAAAAAGGTCGATTTTTTTTCTGTGGGTACAAACGATCTAACACAATATCTTTTAGCGGTTGATCGCAACAATTCTCGGGTTGCGCAATTGTATTCAAGCTATCATCCTTCTGTTTTAATGGCGTTACATCACATAGTACAAACTTCCAAACGTTGCAATATTCCAGTAACCGTTTGCGGCGAATTGGCTGGGGAACCAAGTGGTGCGCTTATTCTAATGGCAATGGGGTATCGCAAGCTAAGTATGAATGCATATAGCTTACGAAAGATTAATTGGGTTATCCGCAATGTGTCGGTAAGTGAACTTGAGGCTTTGTTAAGTGAAATATTGTCTTGCGCCGGCCCTGATAATGTTAAAAAAATTGTTGACCAATATTTAGAGCAGAAAGGCCTCGGAGGGTTAGTGAGAGCCGGATCTTGATGTTTACGGCGCGTGTTGCTAGTTTTTATAAATTGAGTAAAGTGTAAATGGATCCAAATCTAGAAATATTTTTATTGTGCGTCATGTTGGGCTCACTTGTTGGTGTTTTGGCTGGTTTACTGGGCATTGGCGGTGGTCTCCTTATTGTCCCGGCCTTGGTTTTTTTACTGCATTTCTTTCTGCAAATAGATATCGAAATTGGAATGCCCATTGCCATAGCAACGTCTTTATCTACCGTTATTATGACAGGATTATCTTCGGCCAGAAGTCACTACAAGTTAGGTAACTTGGATAAGCGAATTGTTACTTATTGTGGTTTTGGTATCGCTGTTGGTGCCACCCTAGGTGCCCAATTTGCCAGTTTTATATCGGGCGTTTTACTTCAGCGTATTTTCGCCGTCTTAGTTATTTTAATTGCCCTGCAGATGGTGTTTTTTTCACGCAAAGCCTCTAAAAATAAAGTTGGTAATCTGGGTCTTTCTGGAATAGGCGCTAGCACAGGTTTTATATCGGCATTGATGGGGATTGGCGGTGGAGCCCTGCTGGTTCCTGCATTGGTTTGGTTTCAAGTGAATATTCGAAAAGCGATAGGCTGCGCGGCCTTTAGCAGCATTATTATTGCAGTGTTTGGAACTTTAAATTTTGTTATTACGGGTTGGAATAACCCAAATTTACCCGAATGGTCGTTCGGCTACGTTTACTTGCCAGCCACATTTGGAATAATCCTGACGTCAGTGCTTACTGCCCCAATTGGTGCTAAACTCGGACAAAAATTAGATACGGCTAAATTGAGAAAAGTCTTTGCGGCTTTCTTGGTCTTAGTCAGCATACGCATGATCATAGGAATTGAGTAATATATGACCATCCCAGTACAAAATATCCCTGCGCATTTGGATTTCCCAGCAATCAACGCTGTTATCTTCGAAATTGGACCATTAGCCTTACGCTGGTACGGCGTTATGTATCTGATTGGATTTTTAGCGGCATTTTGGCTTGCCAACAGACGACTATCCCGCACTCACTGGAGCAAAGAGCAGCTCAGTGACCTATTGTTTTATGGGTTCATGGGGGTGGTGCTTGGTGGTCGTATTGGCTATGTTTTATTCTATAATTTCAGCGTTTTTCTTGATAATCCACTTTATCTTTTTCGCATATGGGAAGGTGGAATGTCATTTCATGGTGGTTGCTTAGGCGTTATTGTCGCGACGTATTGGTATTCCAGAAGACGCGGTTGGTCATTTTTACGTGTTGGCGATTTTATTGCGCCATTAGTACCCATTGGCTTGGGAGCAGGTCGTATCGGCAACTTCATTAACGGTGAGTTATGGGGACGAACCACTGACGTGCCTTGGTCGTTTGTTTTTCCTGGTGCTGGTCCTCTGCCGCGCCACCCATCACAACTCTATGAATTTGCATTAGAAGGTGTTTTGCTGTTTGTGATTTTATGGTTATATTCAGCTAAACCACGCTCGGTTGGCTCAGTGGGTGGATTGTTCTTGCTATGCTACGGCGCATTTCGATTCTTCGTTGAATATTTCCGAGAGCCAGACGCGCATCTAACTTTGAATTCATTGGGCTTGTCACAAGGGCAAATGCTATGTATTCCGATGATATTAGCCGGTGTTGCGTTAATTGCTTATGCACTTAAAAAGGGTGAAAAGGCTTAGTAAAAGCTATATATAGTATCCACTAACACGTTAATGTAAGCTAAATTTGAGCTAGGAAGTCATTATTATGAGTCAATACGAACAATTATGTCAGCGCATCGTTAATGAAGGAACCTGGTTAACTAATGCGCGAACAGGACAAAAGTGTTTAACGGTAATTAATGCTGAACTTGAATATGATGTTGAGAACAAGTCGTTCCCATTGGTGACTACTAGAAAAAGTTTTTACAAAGCTGCCATCGCTGAATTGCTTGGCTATTTGCGCGGCTATCAAAGTGCGGCCGAGTTCCGCGCAATCGGCTGTAATACTTGGAATGCAAACGCTAACGAGAATAAAGCTTGGTTAGCAAACCCAAATCGTAAAGGCGAAGACGATATGGGCAGGGTTTATGGCGTGCAGGGTAGGGCATGGCAAAAACCAGATGGTTCAACGCTTGATCAACTCGCCAAGGTCATCCATAACTTATCAAAGGGTATTGATGATCGTGGTGAAATAATCACCTTTTTCAACCCGGGTGAATTTGACATGGGCTGTTTGCGTCCATGCATGCATACTCACACATTTTCATTGTTGGGCAAGGATTTGTATCTAACCAGTTACCAACGCTCTTGCGATGTTCCACTGGGATTGAATTTCAATCAAATCCAAGTGTATGTCATGCTAGCTCTGGTAGCGCAAATTACGGGTAATCAGCCTAAAAGAGCCTACCATAAAATTATTAATGCACATATTTATGAAAACCAGTTCGATTTAATGAAGGATGTGCAATTGTCTCGTACGCCTTTTACCAATCCAACATTGACAATTAATCCAAAAATTACCTCTCTCAAGGATATTGAAACCTGGGTAACGGCGGATGACTTTACAGTGCATGGTTATGAACATCATGATGCGATTGCGTATCCATTTTCTGTCTAAGCTTTGCTTAATGAAGCACGTGCCAATTGTGTCATCAACAACAAATGAAGATGACTGAAGATCCGCTCTGGATATCTTGCTGTGGTCATTACAAACGAATGATATTTTTATCACATGGCGCGTGAAACTTTGGGCTAATCATAGATACGCTTTTTAAGGACGAATACCAACGACGTCTAAGGGACATAAACCTTGGCCCTCTAAAAATGAAATACACATCGATAACTGGGTTTTTATACATTCATCGTAGCGTAATTGTCGTTCTTCCCAATAGTGCGTTTGGTACAGCACGTGCCAAAAGATTCTCTCTTTGTGGCTGTAAGCTTGTGTTTTCTGGTTGTCAACTTCTGACCATTCTTCAAAAGTGTCCCACAAAAAGCACTCGAGCTCAGCATAAGGAAGCTCGTTTTGCCAATAAGAACGCATATAAAAGGCAAGCTGCCCTGCTTTGCGATCGATAAAGTGTTGAACCAACAAAGTATTGTGCCAACGTAAATAGAGTAGAAGATATTTACAGTATAGATAGTGAAAAAAAATTCGCGTAGTCACGACGTAAATGACTAGTTAACCCTTTGTATTATCGAGATATATATAATAAATCAAAAAACGAAATGACGATTACCAGCCTAGGTAGCTTGTCCAACCTTGAATTTGACGCGCAATATAGTCTTTCTGGACTTGATCAAACGTTTGCCCAACAATGTCAACTTGACGATAAATTTCCTTTAGTTCTTTTCTTGCTGTTATTTTGCGCGCATGCTGTGTTTGTTTGCTCCAACTATTGTCCCAATAGCTGGTCAGATCAAGCACAGGAATGGAAGTTTGAGCAACAATCATGGGTATTTTTTTGTTCAACTTACGAATGGGCCAGAACGGGTTATTGATCACCAACGCGTCTATTTTTTGCATTGTTGCATGTTCATCCGCAATGAGTTTAGCAATAGTTGCTGCGGTTATGCCTTGACTGATTAAAACGCGATGTCCCATCGTCGTTTCCATATGTTTCAGTGTAGCGCTTATAAACATCTCTATTTCCATCGAATAAACACCGAGTTCAGCTTCGCTTATGTATGATGCCATCGAAAGACTATTGTTGGGTTCCTCGACAATGTTTTGACCGTTTCTAACCACATCAGCTATAGCTGTAGTTGTCTCTTTAGGTATAACCTCACCTTGTTGCGCTGAGCCATCTTTTTTCGCTGGTTGCTGTGTATCGCTGTTGCCAATTGGCAACACAATATTGGAACCAAGGATTAATCCCAAAGAGGGCATTACCACAGTTGTCCAGCCAACGGCAGACAAAGAGCTTGCAATTCGGCTAAGCGAATCTGGTCTACCTAAGGGCATATCAGCATCCCCAATGATAAGCACTATCCCCTTAGTTATAGGTTGCTCAGAAGGTGAAATCAAAATAGGAAGACGATTGTTTCCTACGTTAATGAGCGTAAATTCATCTGTATGCAATTGATTCCTCATATCTACCGTTGTCATCTCTGAAAAGGAAGCTGATTGCGCCATGCTCTCGAATGAAAGCACACTGCCAAGTGACAACAGGCCTGAGAAAATAAATGTAATAAGGTTTCTTATTATTTTTTGCATAAACTGACAGTGTGTTTCTTTTGTATATATGTAGAAGTTATCGGCTTTGTTTTGAATATGTTTAAGATGTATCAATATTGGATCTGGCATAGCACAAAAGACGAAATTGACCTATTTACTACATAGAACAATCTGCTTTTTTTTGTGCCTATATATCTTATTGAATTTACAAAGGGCAAGAATGCTGTCGTTGGAATAGGGCGATAGAAGACTAAAAAAAGCTAAATAAGAGACCTTGTTAGTTTATCAGCTATCATGCTTGCTGAAATGAATGTAACGATTCGAAACGCAGCTTTACGCCGCTGACCGGATGCGAAAATTCATGCATTTGAGCATGTAAGCACAGTCGTGGATTATTTACTTTTGCTTCCTCATGCGCGTACAGACGATCACCTAAGATAGGGTGTCCTAATGCCAACATATGCACACGCAGCTGATGCGAACGTCCAGTTATCGGCGTTAATTTTACGAGCGTAGATTTAGCATCGCGCTGCACTACTTGCCAATGCGTTTGAGATGGTTTGCCGTGCTTGTGATCGACTATTTGCTTTGGCCTATTTGGCCAGTCACATATCAATGGAAGGTCAATTTCACCTGACTCACCCTTAACATGGCCAAACACTCTCGCGAAGTAGGTTTTTGATGTCAACCTGTTTTCGAACTGACGAGATAAATGCACATGCGCTGGTTTATTCAAGGCCATAATGAGGATGCCAGACGTGGCCATATCGAGACGGTGTACAATGGTCGCGGTCGGAAAAACGCGCTGCACACGAAACTGCAGTGAGTCTCTATGTTCTATGGCTTTGCCAGGCACAGTGAGTAGCTCAGCTGGTTTGTCGAGAACCAATATATCCTCATCTTGATACAGTATCGTAAGATAAGGATTCAGCGGCGGAGCATAATGCAGCAACGCCATCTACGGATTGTTCACTACAACACGTAAACTATCTAAGTAGGGTTCTGCATTTGAAATGATGTCAGTGAGCTTGCTCTGTTGCGCTTCAATAAACTGAATTTCTTCATCGCGAATTGACGCGTTTGTTTTTTGCAGCGAGCGTAAACGCTCAATTTCAGTACTGAGCTCTGTCTGCATTGTATTGAGAGCGAGTGATTGTTGCTCAGCTAAGCGCGCATGACTTACTTTTAAGCTTTCTTCTATGCCAAGCGTAATCGGGTCGGCGAGTGCTTGCAGCAGTTGCAGTGCAATGTTGCGTTTGACCTTAAATAATTGCTCAAAATCGGCTTCAATCGGTTGGTTTTTAGAGTCTAAACAGAGTCTTACTGGTGTTGGAGGCAAAAACCGATAAAGCTGCAGGCTCGCTTCTGCACTGGCGGATAACACACTTGTTGTTTCTATCCAAAAGGCACCCGTAGGAAGTGTGGGATCTTTGGTAAATGCGAGACTACTTTTGCCCAAGACATCAGTTGTGACCGATTCGAGGCAGTGACTCACAATTTCACTGTCCCAGCTTAAAAACTGCAATTGTTCAAACTTGGTTGCATTATTGCGTTGATAAGTGACCTCTAACCCATCTTCGCTCAAACCGGGGATCTGATGAACTAATTGCTCAGTAGGGCGAAGAATAAAGCTGTAATCATCTTTTTCTTCTTGCGTAACGCCAAGAGCATCAAATAATCTGCTCATAAACTTCAATAGGCCGACTGGGTTTTCTGCGGCAATAATTTTGTCCAATAAGTCGTCGATACGACCAAAACCAGACGCATTTAATTCAAGCAGTTTGTCTCTACCTTGCTCAATTTTCTTTTTAAGCTCTTTTGTGAGTGCAGCCGTTTGGACGATAATATCAAGCTTTAGCGCTATGTCTTCTGGGTTTTTCAGGACAGACATTAAATCAGATTCTAGTTGTTTAAATACGTCACTACCCACTGGGCATGTAGACTCAAACGCACCTAATCCATCTTGGTACCAATCAAACAAGACTTCTTGCGCTGTATTTTCAAAGTACGGGATATGCAAATTGATATCGAATTTCTGACCGATACGGTCAAGACGACCAATTCGCTGCTCTAACAAGTCAGGTACCATTGGCAAATCGAACAATACTAAATGACGCGAAAACTGGAAGTTTCGGCCTTCACTGCCTATTTCACTGCACAATAACACTTGGGCGCCTTGTTCATTGGTGGCGAAGAAGTGTGCCGCTTTATCGCGTTCAATAATACTCATACCCTCATGAAACACAGTATGACGAATAACGGTTTTTTGACGCAAATATTCAGCCAACTGCAGTGCTGTTGATGCGTACGCACATATGACTAATACTTTTTCATTTTTATTGGCTTCAAGCAATTCAACTAACCATGTGACACGGGGGTCATATTTTGTCCAATTGTCGTTAACCAATGGGGCTCGCTCGGGGTGCAAACTGAGCACGACGTCTTCCTCTAAGGATAAAGATACTGCATATTCCTTTGGCAGCTTTAATGGCGCAGGTATGGCAATTCGCTCAGGGAAACCTTTAATACTGACCCGACTATTTCGGAATAACAATCGACCTGTACCGTGTTGATCTATCAGTTTGGTCAGTAAAGTATGGCGTTGTTCGCCACTTGCCAACATTGCATCACTTATTTTTTCATCCTTTACAACAGCATTTAAAGTGTCTATTTGCGCTTGACTCATATGCGTATTTTCAATCAGTGGAGCGACCGCTTCAGCGAGTTCACCATAGTGCTTTTCTTCCTCAAGAAATTGCTCATAATTGTGGAATCTCGCAGGGTCTAGCAAACGCAAACGCGCAAAGTGGCTCTCATGACCGAGTTGATCGGGTGTTGCCGTAAGCAACAATACACCTTTCACTATCTGGCATAACTGCTCTATTGCGTTGTATTCTTCAGAAACATGTTCTGCCGACCATTGCAGGTGATGTGCTTCATCTACAATTAAAATGTCCCAGTCAACTTGAGTTGCTTTTTCCAACACTTTCTCTTGCTTAATAAAGTCGATACTGCACAACACCAGTTGCTCCTGCTCGAAAGGATTATCGCCGCTTTCTGCCATTGCCTCCATGCGTTCTTCATCGAATACCGAAAACGATAGGTTAACGCGGCGCAGCATTTCTACTAACCACTGGTGCACTAAGCTAGAAGGTACTGTAATAAGAACGCGTGTGGCCTTGCCCGTTAGCAATTGCTGATGCAGAATTAATCCCGCCTCAATTGTCTTTCCTAAACCTACTTCATCGGCTAATAATACGCGTGGCGCAAAGCGACTGCCCACTTCATTTGCAATGTGCAATTGGTGCGGTATGAGCTCAACACGAGCGCCTACCAAACCAACAGCACCAGAGGTTGCATGATCGTATTGCTTTTGCAAGCATTCGTGGCGAATGTCGAACCACTTAGGTGAGTCCAGTTGACCACTAAACAGGCGCTTCTCTGGTTGGTTCAGCTTTGCATTATGGTCAAGAGTGACTTCCATAATCGATGCTTCTTCACCAGTGTCTGTGCGCAAACCAGAATATATGTAGAGACCTTCTTGCATCGTTATACCGGTGATTTTTATGTCCCAGCCGTCGATATGAAGTGCTTTTTCACCTTCACTCAAAATTAAACGGGTAATCGGAGCATGAGCAATCGCATACGTGCGATCCTCGTTAACCGCAGGGAAAAGTATATTTATCGTCCGGTTGTCAGTTGCCATGACAATGCCTAAGCCTAAATCAGCTTCTGTATTGCTTAACCAACGTTGCCCAACGGTATACTCTTGTGCTGCGTTCATAATTAAAAATCCAAGGTAAAAAATAAAACGGGTGCGCATTGTACTGATACTCTGCACGGCTGTCAGCTATCTGTTCAAATTACCTTAAAAAAGGTAGTGATAATTATAGAAAACTCATTTAAAGTGAAACAGTGGCAGAGTGCTTTATACTGCTAGAGCTGAGTAATTGCAGCATTTATGGCGACTACGCAGAAACCTTGTTTTTTCATCACCGAGACAACATGCCCTGGTTGTGTCTTAGTGGAATCGGAGTAACGGATGTCAGAACAAACGCAAATCACACCTGCTAAGCCCAATGATCAAAAAACTGCAGCGCATGCGGATACAAAAACAGTGCCTCTTTCTAACACTAAACTTTATGTACTTGACACTAACATCTTACTGCATGAACCGCTGGCTTTTACCTCTTTCAAAGAAAATGACGTCACGGTGCCGATGACCGTACTAGAAGAACTCGATTACATCAAAGATAGTAAAAAAGATGTGGCTCGTGATGCAAGAGTGTCAATCAGAGCTATGGAAGACTTATTGCATAATGCAAGTCCTGAACAAATGCTTTCTGGAGTTAGTATGGCGGGTCTAGGAGCGGGGAAAAGTGCACCCACAGGCGTATTTTCGATATTGTCCGACTTGTCGATGCCAGATAATCAGCAGGTATTTACGAGCAATGAAAACGACAATAGAATTATCAACCTTGCTTTACATTTGCAAGCAACATTGGCTCCCCGACAAGTTGTTTTGGTAACTAAAGATATCAACATGCGGCTTAAAGCTAAAGGCGCTGGAATGAGCCTAGTCGAAGACTATCGCACTGATCAGCTCATTAGTGATATCAAGTATTTATCCAAGGGATACCATGTATTTGAAGGTGACTTCTGGCAAAATATCCAGGGGGTTGAAAGTCACACAGAAGGACGTGACACTATTCATAATATTCCCAGAAGCATTCTGCCTGAGGCTTACGTTAATGAATTTCTGCTTGATGAATCACGACAGTTCGCAGGCGTCGTTGAGTCAATAACCGATAATACTTTAGAAGTGCTCGACTTAGGTTATGAGCGGATAATGTCTCGTCGTGCATGGGGCGTATCACCAAAAAACATTGGTCAGGCAATGGCGATGCATGCGTTATTAGACCCGCATATAGACTTATGTATTCTTACGGGCCCCGCAGGTAGTGGTAAAACATTACTTGCTCTGGCAGCCGCTCTAGAGATGATCGTTGAAAAAAGTATGTATGACAAAATTATTGTCACTCGTTCAACACCTGAAATTGCTGAATCGATTGGTTTTTTACCTGGTACGGAAGAAGAAAAAATGGCTCCGTGGCTGTCGGCAATAACTGATTCATTGGAAGTCCTGCATAAAAACGATGAGAGCACAAAAGGCTCTATGAGTTACATTATGGAAAAGGCGAATATTCAGTTTAAATCAGTTAACTTTATGCGTGGTCGAAGTATTCAAAATGCCATCGTAATTTTGGATGAATCGCAGAACTTAACTGCATCACAGCTGAAAACAATTATTACGCGCTGCGGAGAAGGCACTAAATTAATTTGCTGTGGTAATTTGGCGCAAATTGACAGCAACTATTTGAGCGCAGTTACCTCTGGTTTGACGTATATTGTAGAGAAATTTAAAAATTTTTCAGGTAGCGCAACTTTTAATTTAGATGGTGTTGTTCGAAGCCGTTTAGCAGAATTTGCTGAGAAAGAACTTTAGTTTTGACGTTAATCAAATAGAAGGTATTATGTGTTTGTTCTATGCGAACATTGTTTTTTGTAAAATTGTCAGGCCTGTGCCGATAATGAGTAAGTGGAACATGGCATAAAATTTTGTGACTAATCCGCAAATATAGAAGGTCAAATAAATAAAGAGGTGAGTTTAATTATTTGGCCTTACCTATAAACCATGTAGTAGACAGAGTAAGTTAAGGTTGACATGACAGAAAAGCGTGCTGCTATCCTCGTTGTTGATGACGAGAGGATGAATATTCAGATTTTAAATAACGCCTTATGTGACGAATATAATATCCTGGCTGCGATGACGGGCGAGCAAGCGATCAAAGTGGTCTTCGAATCACTCCCTAGCCTTATTTTACTCGATATTGTTTTGCCAGATATGAGCGGCCACGATGTTTGCAGAACATTGAAAAGCAATGAGTTAACAAAGCATATACCCATCATTTTTATTACTGCACAGAGCGGATCTGACGACGAACTTATTGGTTTAGAGTTGGGTGCCGCAGATTATTTCCGAAAGCCTTTCGTGTTACCGCTCATTAAGGTGCGTATCCGCAACCAAATTGAGTTAGTACACAAGACCGCAGAGCTTGAACGGTTGGTATGGATCGATGGCCTAACAGGAATACCGAACAGGCGCCGATTCGACGAACGGTATGTAGATGCCTGCAATTATGCAAAGAGAAACAAACGTCGTATTTCTATCCTCCTTTTAGATATTGATTTTTTTAAACAGTATAATGACTATTATGGTCATGTAAAAGGTGATGAAGTTCTTAAAACTGTTGCACTTACGCTTCAACAAAGTGCGTCTCGACCTTTTGATTTAGTTGCTCGTTATGGGGGAGAAGAATTTGTTATACTGCTGACAGATTCAAGCGAATCAGAAGGCGTTAGGCTTGCTGAGAAAGTACGTCAAAAAATAGAAGAGTTAGCAATCCCTCATATTAAATCTAGGATTCACAAATCATTAACTATCAGTATTGGTGTTACTACAAGCCCTATTGAAGAAGCTGAATTTGATGATGAAAAGTTGTTAGAAGTCGCCGACCTGTGTTTATATGAAGCTAAAGCGTTGGGCAGAAATACAGTTGTTTCTGGTAACTTCGGCCCAGAAACTGCTAACTAAGCCCTAGTTCAGATTCGGGAGCCCAATTATCATGTATGCCAAGCGATAATTAACACTCAGTGATTATTAGCAATAGCAAATTGCTGAAACCTAAGTTCCGCCTCTATCGACACATTCATTCCCTCTTAGAAAGCGCCAAGCATTCGTCTCTTCCCTTGCCAATAAAAGCAATATATCAAATGTGATATTATAACTTTACATGAAAAGTGTTATAGTATAACATTTTACGAATATCTAAAGTTACCTCAAAATATGGAGTCTTTATCGTGAACTTTTTGCCAAAACCACTCGCTTTGCTGTCATTATCGGTTCTTTCCACTATTGCTGTTTCAATTCAAGCTCAAACAATATCGGGTGTTGTACTCGACAAATCAGGACTGACGTTAAGAGAAGGCAGCGTGCAGATTATGGGAACCAATATCAGTACACCTATCCTAGCTGATGGTCGATTTATTTTTGAAAACATAAAACCGGGTAATGTTGAAATTCACGTCGCCAGTTCAAAGCACGTACATTCAAAAACAGAACTCACTATCCCTGAGTCAGGCTTGTTTGATGTTGAAATTGTAGTTGCCAATTCAAGTATCGAAATATTTGATGTTACGGCGAGTGCTTTTCATGCTTCAACTATAGAATCCGCAGCACCCGTCAGCGTTATTGCAGGCGATGAGCTTCGCAAAAAACAAGCCTCTACGTTGGGGGATACTCTCAAAAATGAAGTCGGTGTACATTCTACTTTCTATGGTTCTGTTGCGAGTTCTCCAATCATAAGAGGGCTTGATGGTCCGCGCGTATTGGTGACACAAAATGGTTTAGATTCTGGTGACGCTTCGCGTGTTAGCCCAGACCATGTAGTTGCTACTGATGCGTCAACAGCAACACAGATAGAAGTTTTAAGAGGCCCAGCAACCCTGTTTTATGGCAGTGGCGCGATTGGTGGGGTAGTCAATGTTGTGGATCAGCGCATTCCTGACAATAATGATTGGGAAGGCGAAGTATCAACAGACCGCAACACTAATAACAGTGAGGAAACTTTTTCTGGTTTTATTAAAGGGGGTAAAGATAATATCGCCTTTAATGTGCAAGGATATTATCGCGATGCTGATGACTACCGAATCCCTGGTTACGCAGAAAACGAAGAAGCACATTCTGAAGAGGGAGTTGAGGAAACGCTGAATGAGCATGAGGGAGAACGAAAAGGCGTTGTCGAAAACTCGTCCAGCAGAACAAAAGGAATGACCGTTGGAGCCAGCTATTTACTCGATAAAGGGTACATTGGTTTTTCTGTTGAACACATGTCTAGCTTTTATGGTGTTCCCGGGCATGCTCACGAAGAGGAACATGGCGATGAAACCAATATAGATATTAGTGAAGCGACGGGAGGCGATATTGTGCAGGGTGATCTGCAGCAAAATCGCTATCAAATCTCAAGTCAACTGCAGTTAAACACTGATGTTATTAGTGCAGTTAATACGAGTTTGGCTTTCACCGATTACCAGCATGCCGAAATTGAAAACGGAGAAATAGGTACTGTTTTTAAAAATAAATCACACGAGGCTCGCATTGAACTAATCCATCAGCCATTCGCCGGTTGGCGTGGTGGTTTTAGCTTCCATTACAAAGCCAGCGATTTTGAAGCCATTGGAGCAGAGGCATTCACACCTCCTTCGAAAACTGATAGTTTTGGCATTGGCGTAATCGAAGAACAACACTTCGGTAGCATACTGCTTCAACTGGGTGCAAGAATTGAACGTGTCGCAATAGATGTACCGGCAGTTCAAATAGGCGAAACGGCTTTCTTGGCAATGCATTCTGAAGAAGAGCATATAGCGGTAGACCATGACCTTGAAACGTCGCTTGGGGGAATTCAGTCGAGCGACGCTTCATTTACACCAATAAGTGCTTCTATTGGCGCGGTATGGGACTTTACTGAAGGCTATAATTTAGGCTTATCTTATGTTCATGCTCAACGTGCACCCTCTAGTTCTGAAATATACAGTTTTGGCCCGCACATTGGCACCAGTACATATGAGCTTGGTTCATTTTTCGATATTTCTGATGACGGTGATGTGGTTTTTCAAACGCAAGATTTGGCTGTCGAAAAATCGAACAGTATCGACCTATCTCTGAGAAAATTTGGTGGGGAATTTGGTTTTGTACTGAATGCATTTTACAACCAAGTCAATGACTATTATTTTGCAGCAGACTCTGGTTTTGTTGTTGAAGGTGAACACGGCGAAGCCGACGCTGATGCACTGGCAGATAGCGTAGTAGAAGAACACGGTACTGAATTACCTGTGTTCCTTTTTAAGGCTGTTGATGTCGACCTTTACGGTTTTGAAGCTCAAATTAACTGGCAAGCTACGCCATCGTTGCAACTTCAAGCGCAGGGTGATTTAGTGCGCACAACATTGGATGAAAATATGGGGCAGAGTCGATATTTGCCAAGAACGCCGCCATCAAGATTAGGGGTAAGTGCTAACTATTCTATAGGGGATTGGCAAGCTGAACTTTCATTACACAAGTACTTTACGCAAGACAGAGTTGCTGAATTTGAAAGCGAAACTAAAGGCTACACCTTAGTCGATCTTGATGTTAACTATATCACTTCTTTGAATAATACGGATGTCACGTTTTATTTGAAAGGGCGAAATTTAGGGGATGAGGAAGCACGCGTACACACGTCCTTCTTAAAAGACTTAACGCCAGTACAAGGTCGTTCGTTTATCGTTGGTATAAGAGCCAATTTTTAATTTTAAATTGGCCTTATATAGAACCTGCTTGCGCTGTTGAGATCCTGTTTACATTGACGCACCCTGCTATTATTTAGGTAGCAAATTCGCAAATATTGGTTTACGCTTCTGCTGTCCTGCGGTCATTGCCTCCATTACGTCGGGCATTTGTAACATACCGCTTTGCCAAGTTGCTATGTAGTTAAGGCTATCGCTCACGTTGTGGTCTCTGGTGTAATTAATCATTTCCTTACAACCTGCAACGGCCATTGGCGAGTGGCCTGCAATTGTTTTTGCGATTTTCATCACTTCGTTGAGCATGGTTTCTTGGTCTGAATACACCTGATTTACTAAGCCCTTAGATAATGCTTCTTGACTCATCATATTTCTGCCGGTGTAGGCAAGTTCTCTCACTAGGCCTTGCGGTATGAGGTGCGGAAGTCGCTGCAATGTGCCGACGTCGGCGGTCATACCAATGTCAATTTCCTTGATGCAAAAGAATGCATCATCGGTACAATAGCGAATGTCGCAGGCACTTATCATGTCAACGGCACCTCCAATAACGCCGCCCTGGACAGCAACTAAAACAGGCATTCGTGCTTCTTCCAGTGCATTAAAAGCATCCTGCAGTTTTAACACATGGCGTCTAAACGCTTCTGCTCTTCTAGCGGGTTCGCCATTGAAACTGGCACCCATATTTTGAAAAACAGATAAATCCATGCCTGCGCTGAAGTGTTTACCTTGCGCCGATATGACAATAACTCGCGCCAATGCATGCTCGTCAATATGCCTTATCGCTTCGGGAAGTTCAGTCCAAAAAGCGGCATTCATGCTATTCAATTCTTTTGCGCGGCATAGCTGTATATGCGCAATGTCATCTGCAATGCTGATGGTGAGAGTACTGTAGCTGTTCAGATCTACTGTAGACATACGTTTTCCTAATGTTGACTCAATCACTATTATCTAAGCTATAAACTATAACTCAAGCATAAGGTTTTTATTTCCAATATTATTAAATAAACATATATTGTTAGCTAAGCTCAGCTATTAAGTCGCTGATGCACTTGCTATTCTCTATCACAAGACGTGTTTTTAAGTTTTAGAATCAACAAGGATTAAAATGAAAAAGCTTATATCGATGGGTTTCATTCCATTTTTGGCTTTATGTCTTATAAGCGCGAGCGCCTTTACTTATGGCTCCAGTGATAAGGTCTCTGCTACCCGAAATCAAAACATCAGTGTTGATGTAAAGAGTACGCAGTCGATTTCGTCTCATGGTCGGCTTTACCTTATTTTCTCTCCTTCTGATAAAGAAGAGCCGCGATTTTATAGTGCTTGGCCTACCAGCAATGTTGAGCCCCTTTTTGCTAAAGATATACAAGGTTTTGCAGCCGGTGGAACGGTCAGCTTTTCTGAAGGAGCTGCCGGCTTTCCATACAAGACACTAGATCAAGTACCTAATAAGAAATGGTATGTGCAAGCGGTTTACGATACTGACTTTTTAGACTCGAGAATCAATTCACCGCTGAATTTTTACTCGAACGTAGTAGAAGTAAACTTCGATGGTGCGAGTGACCAAGCACTGACGCTCAATCTAGATAGTCAGATCGCAAAAGAAACCTTACCAGAAGAAGATCAATTCCTTAAGTTCGATAAAATGCCGAGTAAACTTCTGTCTGAATTTTGGCAAAACGACATGTTTTTGAGAGTCGGTGTTATTCTGCCAAGAACCTACTTCGATAATCCTAACGCTAAGTTTCCAGTGGTTTATGACATTGGTGGTTACCATGCTCGCTATACTCGGGCTAAGAATTTGTATGAAAACCAGGATTTTAAAGACTTCTGGTTTAGCGATGATGCGCCGCAAATGGTGATGGTATTTTTAGATGGTGAAGCGCCACTCGGCGATAGTTATCAAATAGACTCGCAAAATAACGGACCCTACGGTGAAGCAAACATACAGGAGTTGATGCCTTATTTAACTGCAAAGCATCGCTTAGTGGATAACGGAAATTCCCGTTTTACGACAGGCTGTTCAACGGGCGGTTGGAAGGCAAAATACCTTTGCGTTTAGCGGTGGCCAGTGGGGGAGTTGGAACGCGGTTTTTGGTCCTAAACAAGAAAATGGTCAACCTTCGGTGATCTGGGATCCTGCAACGGGCGAAATTGACAAGAAGGTAGCAAAAGCTTGGGAAGCTTACGATTTACGAGCATTTACCGAAAAAAATTGGTCGTCACTTGGGCGCAAGTTAGCCGGGAAACTGCATATTTGGATGGGAGATATGGACAACTTCTACTTGAATAATGCGATGAATCTTTATCAAGAAATGCTCGATAGCCAAGATTCGCCAAGGTCAGATGCTAAATTTAGATGGGAAAGAAACGTTGGGCACTGTGATTATAAAAGTGTGCCGATGCTGAAGCTTACCTTGCAACAAATGCAAGAAAGACTCGATGATGAATCAAGCTACGATTAAAAATACACGTCAAAACAATAGGTAAAAAGATCGTATGAAAAACAGCAAAAAACAGTTCGATTTCATTTTATATGGAGCAACTTCATTCGTTGGTCAAATAATGGTGGAGTATCTTAGTGGCTATAAAAGTGAAGAATATAGCTGGGCAATGGCGGGTAGAAGCGAGCGTAAACTGCAGGCCTTAAAGAAACGTTTTAATATTAATCAAGTACCGCATTTCGTTGCTGACGCCGATGATGAAATCGCTTTAAAAGCCCTATGTGCAGATACTAACGCCGTCGTAAGTACGGTTGGTCCCTACGCATTGTTTGGTGAAACGTTAGTGAAAGTATGCGCTCAATCAGGCACTGACTATTGTGATTTGACCGGCGAGCCGCAGTGGATAAAAAAAATGCTTGATAAGTACGAGTCGGATGCAAAAAGCTCGGGTGCACGCATTGTGCATTGCACCGGTTTTGATTCTATTCCTTCAGATCTTGGTGTTTATAAACTGCAACAAGCCGTTATTGAGCGAACATCAGTACCTGCAAAACAGATTAAAATGCGCGTTAGAAGATTAAAAGGAGGGGCTTCCGGCGGCACTATTGCGAGTATGTTGAACGTGTTTAAAGAAGTTAAGGAAAACCCTAATCTACGTAAAGTCTTGGTAAATCCCTACGTGCTTTGTCCTGAGGGGCACCCCTTTAAACAACGTCAAAAGAATCATAAAAGCGCTGAGCACGACAGTTCACTCGGGGTATGGACAATGCCCTTTGTGATGGCGTCTATCAACGAGCGTGTTGTCCATCGTTCAAATGCATTACTCGGTAACCAATACGGTGAGAGTTTTCTCTACGATGAAGCGATGACAGCTAAAAACGGTTTTCAAGCATGGACTTTTACAGTTGGTTTAGGCGCCTTTATGTTGGTAGCAAGCTTGTCTCCGTTGAGAAAATGGTTAGCAAAATATGTTTTAATGAAGCCCGGTGAGGGCCCCACGCCCGAGCAACAGTTAAACGGCTTGTTTGATATGCGTTTCTACGCAGATACTGCGACGGGTGAAAGGGTAGTTGTAAAGGTAGAGGGGGATCGCGATCCTGGTTATGGCTGCACAGCAAAAATGCTTGCACAGTCGGTGCTTTGCCTATCGAAAGATATTCCTGACTTAAAGGGGGGGTTTTGGACTCCTGCGTCGGCGTTAAATGAAGCGCTCATTGACCGTTTAGCAAAGCATGCAGGTGTCACTGTTCAGGTATTAGAACAAGGGCCCTAGAATCCAGATCCTACAATTGAAATGTGACGAGCAAAAGTTAAAGTGTAACGTCCTCGTTAAGAGGACAGTTTTGCAATAGCTTCCTCCAAATAGTCTCGCGAACAACCAAAGTTGAGTCTAAAGAAGTTTTTGGCGCCAAAGTCTCTGCCAGGGGAAGGGCCAATACCTTTTTCTTCACACCATTGTTGTGTATCAGCAAGATCAAGCCCACTCGCATCAACCCAAAGAAGAAAAGTGGCGGCAGGTGCGATAGCTCTTAAGCCAGGTATTTTGTTTATTTCGGTAACAAGATAATCGCGATTAGCTTTCAAATAGCTTAGCTCAGCCTTATGCCAGTCATCGCAATGCCTAAAAGCAGCGTTAGTTGCGGTTAAACCGGCAACGGTTACCCATGGCACAATTCCTCGGCTTGCCTTATTAAAAGCGGCACGCAATTTAGTATTCGGAATAATGGCAAATGATGTGCCTAGCCCTGCTACATTAAAGGTTTTACTCGCCGCCATAAGCGTCACTGAATTATTGCTTAGGTCTTGATGCGCGCTGGCAGGCAAATGTTTAGCGTCATCTAAAATTAAATCACAGTGAATTTCATCAGAACAAAGCAAAACATCGTATTTTCGACAAATATTGGCAATTTTATCTAATTCATCCTGAGTTAATACCGAACCGGCCGGATTCATCGGATTGCACATAATGAATAATGTCGCTTTAGGGTCGGCAGCCGCGGCTTCTAACGCCACAAAATCAAGTGTCCACCTGCCATCAACTTCAATAGTTGGAACGCAACTCCGATTGAGTCCATTAATACTTGGTGCTGCTAGCAGCGGAGGGTAATTAGGCGTTTGTACTATGACTGAGTCGCCTTCCTGACAATAGGCTTGTATTGCAACATTGAATGCTGGAACAACACCCGGTGTCCAGACTATCCAGCTAGGCTCTATTTTCCAGTTGTATTGCTTCTCACACCAGCCTACGACTGCATCGATTGTTTCGGTATCATGCGCCGGCAAAGTATAGCCAAATAAACCATCTTCAACACGCTCATGTAAGGCTTTTAAAATCGGTTCTGCGCAACGAAATTCAGTGTCGGCAATCCACATAGGCAATATGTCGGTGCCTTTGTACTTTTCCCATTTGTAGGCTTTTGATGCTTTACGGTCTGGTTTATCGCTAAAATTCATTGCGTGTCCTTTGATTGTTGATACGTTTAATGGTCAAGCTCTTTTCGCCAAGGCTTTCATGACAGCTGTTGTTGTTGAACAGCCTGAAGTTCCGTCTCTAAACGTTTACTTTCATCTGTTCTTGGTTTAGAGAAACGAGCGATAAGTTGATATAAAACAGGGGTCAAAAATAAGGTGAATACAACAGCAATACCTAAGCCACCAAATACTACCCAGCCAATTGAGTTTCGAGCCTCAGCGCCAGCGCCCGTTGACAGTATTAAGGGAAGACCACCTAATATCGTCGACATCAATGTCATCATAATAGGACGCAGTCTGACTGCTGCCGCCTGAACAACCGCATCGTTCACAGCAAGACCTTGGTCCCGCAATTGGTCGGCAAATTCAACAAGAAGTATCGAATTTTTTGCAATCAAGCCTATCAACATGACTAAGCCAATTTGTGAATATATATTAATAGAAGTTCCTGTTAGATAAAGAGCATAAATAGCAGCAGCAATACCAAAAGGCACTGTTATCATAACGACAATAGCACTGTTCATGCTTTCAAACTGAGCAGCTAAGACTAACAATACGATAATGAACGCAAACAGATAGGTCATAGCGATCTGGTTAGAGGTTTCTTCAAACGTGAGAGCTTCGCCCAGGAATACTAAGCCAATGCCGTCGGCTAGATTTTCATCAGCGATTTCACGTAACTGACTAACGGCTTCTGCCATGGTCATTGTGTCAGGTAGTTCAAGCTCAATTTCAATGGCTCTGCGCTGCGCGTGGCGTTCTAATTCAGCCGCTACGCCCTCTTCACTTATAAATGCGAGGCTGGAGAGCGGCACTAGCATGCCGTTATTCGATTTCACAAAGAGATTAGTGAGCTCTGACGGGTCAGCCGTGGTTTTATTGGAGGACTGCAATATTAACGGAACTGATTGGTCACCAATATTTAGGTCGGTTACGTCGTCTCCATTAATTGCGGCTCGCAATGTAGTCGATATATCAGTGAACGGAACGCCCAGCTCTTCGGCTCTGCGTCTATCGATATTTACTCTTAGTTGAGGCTGAGTCGGTTGATAGCCAATGTCGGGTCTACCAAGCTCAGGCAGTCGCTCCTCTATTAGTTTGCTAAAGGCTAAAGCTGATTCGTAAATGCGCATGTAAGTGTCGCCGGTCAATGCAAATTCTAAACCACCGCCTTGCCCACGTAAATTCAAACTATTGCTGCCGAATGCCCTAGCAGGTGCGCCAGGAATACCGCTTAGTTTAGGTCGCATTTCATTGATAATATCCTGCTGTGATTTTGTTCTATCGTCCCAATGTGCAAGCGGAACAGTGATAAAAACAATATTAGGATCCCAGCGTCCAACGACGGTATAAATTGATTCAACATCGTCATCTGCAACATAAGGCAGTAAAATTTGTTCAATTTTCTCTGCTTGTCGGTTCATATAATTTAAGCCAGCACCGTCAGGTCCTCGCGCAAACACGCGTATTGTTCCTCTGTCTTCGGAAGGTAAAAGCTGGTTTTCTATTTGCTCATACAATAGCGCTGCGCCACCCGCTGATAAAAGAGAAAGCAAGACAGTTAGCCATGAAAAACGTAAGGCCTTATGCAATATGTTCATATAGCCATTGAGAACGCGAGTGCCAAATACGCCTAGCGTGCGGTCAAATAGTCTATTGTTCTTACTTTTGATTGGCAATTTCGCGGTTAATGCAGGTACCAAACTTAAGGCAACGAAGGAGGAGATGATCACTGCGCCAGCGAGCACTCCGCCAAATTCCCTAAATAGTCTGCCTGCCGTTGAAGGTAAAAAAGCGATCGGGATAAAAACAGCAGCTAGCACCGCAGTTGTTGCGACAACCGCAAAGAACACCTCTCTTGTACCTAACACGGCGGCGGCTCTTGAACCCATTCCTTCAGCACGACGGCGTTGAATATTTTCGGATACCACGATGGCATCATCAACGATCAGTCCAGTCCCAAGCACTAATGCAAGCAAGGTTAGGATATTGATAGAAAAACCAAGTACCCACATGATGACCAGCGCGCCAATCAATGACACGGGTATTGACAGGGCGGGTACTAATGTCGCTCTAAAATTACCTAAAAATAGCCAGAGTGTGGCAATGACTAACAAAATGGTAAGCCCTAGAGAGACAATAACCTCATCTACTGAGCTACGAATGAACTCGGCATCATCGGATGTCACCACAATATGAAGATCAGCGAAACGTTTATCGAGGCTTTTTACCATCGCTAGCACTTCGTCAGAAATTTCAATCGTGTTTGAGCGAGCCTGTCGAATAATGCCTAAACCAACGACAGGTATACCATCCAACCGGACCAAACTGTTTGCGTCTGCTGGACCGAAATAAACGCTAGCGACATCGCCTATGCGCGTGTCACCAGAAATGATTATCTGCTCTATATCTTGGGTCGATACAGAAGTAGCATCGGCCCTTACAATGAGTTCTTGATCTTGAGATTTAACGCTGCCGGCGGGCACATCAAATGGAGCTAGGCGCAGCGCTGCAGATACTTCAGTCATTGATAGATTAAAGCTGGTTAAGCGCAATGGGTCTACAGAAACGCGCATTACTCGTTGGCGTTGACCGTCAAGCGATACATCAGCGACACCGGGAATACTTAAAAACAATGGGGCTAGGTCAACTTCAACGCGTTCGGTTAAGGTTTCCATGTCCAGTGTTTCGCTGCTAATCGCTAAGCTGACAACTGCTTGAGCATCGTTGTCTGCTTTAATGATTGCTAAATTCTCAACTTCTGCAGGTAAGCGACGCTGCACTCGGCTAACTGATTCACGCACCTCATTTGCCGCATCTTCAAGATTGGTGCCTGGGCGAAATTCAACGCGAACTCTTGATGAGCCTTCCTCACTGGATGCGTTAATCGAATCAACACCGCTGACTCTGGCTACTGCGCCTTCTAAGCGGCTAGTAACCTCACTATCAACCGTTTCAGGTGAGCCTCCAGGATAACTAGCCGACACTGTAACAATGGGACGGTCAACATCTGGAAGTTCTCTAATTTCGAGGTCGTTAATTGCGGCAAAGCCTGCCAAAATAATTAACAAGTTCAGCACCATAACTAACACGGGGCGGCGTATTGACAGCGAGGGTAAATCGTTTACTTGAACAGATATATTGACTGAATCACCTTTTTTCATGATACCGCCTCTGGCATATTGATTGCCTCAAGGCTCTGCCCTTGCCTTAACTGTTGAACACCTTCGACAACTAATACAGCTTTGGCGTTAAATTTGCCTTTGACTAGAATCGTTCCGCGTAAGCGCTGCTGTATTTGCACATCAACTCTATCCGCCTTACCTTCTACCATTTGCCAAACGTAGGCACCTGTCGCACCCCATAATAAAGCTGCTTCAGGAATTGCTACATATTCTTGACCTTTAACTGAAAGCTTTACTCTGAAGCTCATCCCAGGGCGATATAAATCTTCAGTGTTATCGAGTAAAGCTCTTACTCGAATGGTGCGGTCTTGTTCGTTAATTCGGGAGTCAATTTGCGCAATGCTTGCAAAAATGTTTATTTCGCGATTTTGCCAGGGTGTTAGGATCACCTCTGGGTTACCGGCTAGAACGTCTAGTGCGACTTCGGGTGCTGAAAAATTAATGTATAGCGCTTTTCTGTCATCGATTGTCGTAATGCTGGTTTGCGGTGTGATTCGGTCACCGACTTCAACGTCGGTGAACCCGACTATACCGCTAAACGGGGCTTTTACTATGCGTTCGGAAAGCGCAACTTCAGCTTCTTTCACAGCAATTTCTGCAAACGCCAGCTGTGTACTGGCAATGTCGACTTGGCTTTGGGCTGCGGCACCTTTCTTGCGGCTTTCTAGTAAGCGATTATATTCTCTAGTGGCGTCTTTTAACTGAATTTTCCCACGCTCATGAGCAACAGATTCGCGCTCATTATATAGCGTCAGAAGTACTTGGCCTTTTGTTATCTGCTGTCCGGGGATGAAATTAACTGTCGTAACTCTCTCGCTCACAGCAGAAAATAAGATGACGGATTTGACTGCTTCGGCTGTACCGACAGCTTCAAGATTAGATTGTTGCGCTTGATATGCCAGTGGTTGAACCAACACTTGAGTTTTGTTTTTACCTTGTCCACCCCAAGATTGTGCGTGCAGGGCGTTTGAAAAAACTAACCCCAGTAGCAGAAACGCTAGTAAAATTGGGTGCTGATTACGCTTAATAAACATAGACAAAGTTTCTCATTGTAGTAGTTGTTTTATAGACAAAAGTCTACGCTGCATGTTCCTGTAAAGATCAGGTTTTTTACAATCTTGAATCAGCGTTTTTATATTAAATAGAATCTTCTGATATTGCATAAAAAAGGAGTCGTCATTGAGTTTATCATTAATCTTGAAACGGTATCTCATGATCCTGCATCAATAAATCAAACGATTGGAAAACTGCCGCGAATTCATGATGATAATGATTTGCCTCATTGATCCTGAAAAAAGTAAAGCTTGTGTCTTGTTTTTGCATTCAATTTACTATTAACTTGCCTTATACAATCATTATTGTTGCTAGCAATGAAGCGTAGATGCAACTAATGAGTGTAAAAATAAATTGAATAAAGGAAAACAGTAAAACTAGATATGTCGCTTAAAACTGCAAATCACTATATTTTGACTACATTGCTTCTGCTAGCGCTGATTTTTAATCAGGGCCTTGGCATGTTGAGTAGTGCGACCGCTATGTCCGCAATGCAGAATTTTGCGAATGATGACACTCTCGCAATTTGCACAGGCACTCGCGTTAAGTGGATATCGGCGGCGATATTTTATCAGTCGGGCGATATTGTCGAAGTTAAAGCACCGAATAATACGCCTGACAACTTGCATGAAGTCTCCTGCGTTTTTGCCCAACTAAATGACTCACCGATAGACGATAAATTCACGAGTCTTAAAACCCATGCTACTGAATTCGTTAATCCCACTGTTCTCAATTCGAAGCTGTTGTTTGTAGCGACAGACTATGTGAACAATTTCCTCGCTAGAGGGCCTCCAGTTTTTCTATAAACGACATTAATACTGAAAATTGATCCGCATAAAGTGGGTCATCTTTTATCGTTTATAGGAAATTATTATATGACTTCTCGTTGTGACTTTAGCCCACTGCACTCTAGCAATACGGGCAATAAAATAAAAAATGGTATAAAACAAAACGCCAATGTAACAAAGCGTAAATTTATTAAATTCTCTCAGTTAGCAACAGCGGTGTTGCTGGCTTTCTCAGTCCCTAGTTATGCACTTTCAGAGGCTTTGCTACCAAATCAAGATACCGCTCAGGAACCCACGTCTACATTAAAAAATGAGCAAGAAAACACATCAACGCTTGATGCTAGTAGCATAAACGCAATTGAAAGAATTGAAGTTGTTGGTCAAATCAATACCGGTTTAATGGAATCAGAAATCAAATTAGCCAACACTAGCTCACCTGATCTGCGTTCGCAGTTATCGCAAATTCCAGGTGTCAGTGTTAACGGTAACGGTTTAGTCAGCGGGATTGTGCAATATAGAGGACTATTCGGTGATCGACTCAAGGTTAAAATAGATGGTCTTGAGATTGCAGGGGCAGGACCAAACGCAATGGATAGTCCACTGTCTCATGCATTGGGTAATAATCAAATGGTAACTTTGTATCAAGGGATCGCTCCAGTTTCGGTTGGATACGAGACGCTTGCTGGCGCTATAGAAATAAAAGACGCGCAACCAATATTGGGAGGATCGTCTGCATTTGATGCACGTTCCACTTTGTCAGCTAGTTGGTTTAGTAACAACAACGCGAAAATGTTGGGGGCTAACGTTGCTGTGGCAAACGACCAGAACTATGTATCATTTCAAGGCCAGTTTCAGGAAGCTGATAATTACAGCAGTGGAAACGGTGATATTGTTCCTTCCACCTTTTACGAGCGAAGCGGACTTAAGTTTGCTGCGGCTAGATACACGGATGACTATGAACTCGACTTTTTAGTTGGTAGTCGCAACACCAACGAATCTGGGACGCCTGCGCTTGCAATGGATATCTCATTTGTCGATTCGGTATGGTACAAATTCGGTTTGGCAAAAAAGATTGATAGCGCTTGGAAAGTCAAAGCTAAGATATTTGGTAATCAAAATGAGCATATTATGACTAATTTTGACCTACGATTTACACCTTCGCCAGCAGCTCACAGAAAAAATACGGTGGATAGTGATGCTGTTGGAATGGACCTAGATTTTATTCAAACGTCAGTGCAGAACAATTGGAAGTTTGGTGCTAACTATTATTCACAATTTCATGATTCTCGTATTACCAACCCGAACAATATGGCCTTCTTCATTCAGAACTTTACTAATGTGCAGCGTGAAGTTGGTAGTTTGTATGTTGAATATGATATCGCGGCAAATCCCTTTAACTCCCGAAATAAGAACAATAATGTGCATTGGCAGTTGGGCGGGCGAGTCACTAATGTTGCTTACGATGCTGATGAAGTGGGTTCTAATATGGCAATGATGAATCCTAATGTTGCCGCACTAGTAAATGGCTTCAATGACTCAGAAAGAGCGTTAGATTTCGACTTACTTGATGCTGTAATTAAAGCAGAGACACGGATAAACGAGCACTTGCAGGCAACATTATCATTTGGGCAAAAAGAAAGAGCGCCCAGCTATCAAGAGCTTTATTCTTGGTTTCCATTAGGGGTGTCGGCTGGTTTAGCCGATGGACGAAATTACTTAGGTAATCTCAATCTTGAAAAAGAGACCGCCGGCCAGATAGATGTTGGTTTACAGTTGCAGCAAAACGGTCTTACCGTAATGGGAAATATTTTTTACCACAGCATTGATAACTATATTATCGGTGTGCCCACAAACAATATGCCAGCTAATATGATCGCAAGCATGATGGGGGCACAACAGCCGTTGCAATGGGATAATCGCAAGGCAAAATTGCATGGAGCGGACCTGTATATCTCCAAAACCATTGGATCGTATTGGCAGGCAACGTTAAGTGCACAATGGGTTGAAGCTGAATTAACTGAAAGCATTGACGGTCAACGCTATCCCCTATATCGAATTGCGCCTTTAAGTGGCAATATCGCTTTGCATTGGAGCAAGGACTCACTCGACATGTCGCTGTCGGTTAATATAGCGGATGCGCAAGACGAAGTGTCTTCTTTACAAAATGAAACGACAACGCCTGGTTATGCAGTTTGGAATTTGAACATGCACTATCAGGTGACGCCAGCACTGACGCTAAGCCTAGTTGCCGAAAATCTATTGGACAAAGAATATGCACAGCATTTAGGTGGAGTAAACAGAGTCGTTGATAGTGAAGTAGCCGTTGGGGAAAAAGTACCTGAAATCGGTCGAAACATTGGACTGCATGCGGAGTATGCTTTTTAGTATCGTATGAATTTTTCTTAGATGAAAATAAGACATAAAAAAACCAGCATTAGCGATAATGCTGGTTTTTTTCATAACATCAATCTACAACTAACTATTATCTTTCTTCGGACGACCAGCGCGTTTACGCTCGTTTTCAGTTAGTAGTTTCTTACGGATACGGATGCTCACTGGCGTTACTTCTACCAATTCATCGTCATCGATAAACTCTAGTGCTTGCTCAAGTGTGTAAACGATTGGTGGAACCAATGTTTGTGCCTCATCAGTGCCTGATGCACGCACGTTAGTAAGCTGCTTACCTTTAAGTGCGTTTACCGTTAAGTCGTTTTCACGGCTGTGAATACCGATAATCATACCTTCATAAACTTCGACACCGTGACCGATAAACATACGACCGCGCTCTTGCAAGTTAAATATTGCGTTAGTGAGGGCTTTACCCGTCGCGTTTGCAATCAATACACCATTTTTACGCTCTCCGATGTTGCCACCTTTGTGCGGACCATAATGGTCGAATGTGTGATAAATCAAACCGGAACCAGAAGTTAGCGTCATAAAATCAGTTTGGAAACCAATCAAGCCTCGGCTTGGAATGATGAAGTCAACGCGTGTGCGGCCTTTACCATCTGGTGTCATGTTGGTCATTTCACCTTTACGCATACCAAGCTGCTCAATCATAGAACCCTGATGTTGCTCCTCAACGTCAATAGTTAAGGTTTCAAACGGTTCCATTAGCTTACCGTTTTCTTCTTTTAAGATAACTTCTGGGCGAGAAACTGCTAGCTCGTAACCTTCACGGCGCATGTTTTCAATCAAAATACCTAAGTGAAGTTCACCACGGCCTGAGACGCGGAATTTATCAGGGTCATTCATTTCTTCAACGCGCAAAGCAACGTTGTGAATTAATTCGTTTTGCAAACGTTCAAGGATATTACGTGAGGTCACGTATTTACCCTCTTTACCAGCGAATGGTGAGGTGTTTACTTGGAACGTCATGATAACTGTAGGCTCATCAACCGACAAAGGTTTCATCGCTTCGACTTTGCTAACGTCACAAACTGTGTCTGATATCTTTAATTCGCCTAAGCCTGTAATTGCGACAATATCACCAGCCGCTGCTGATTCAATATCATGTCTATCCAAACCTAAGTAACCTAATACTTTGCCAATTTTACCGTTACGCTTTTCACCCGCTGCATTAACAATAGTAACTGCTTGATTCAACTTCACCGTGCCGCGTGTGATACGACCGATGCCGATAACACCAACGTACGAGTTGTAGTCAAGCTGAGAAATCTGCATTTGCAAGGGGCCGTCTGGATCAGCATCAGGTGCAGCAACTTGATCAACAATTGTTTGGAACAATGGCGTCATGTCGTCGCTTGGCTCGTTATAGTCCATAGTAGCCCAGCCATTAATTGCTGAAGCATAGACAACTTGGAAATCCAACTGATCGTCAGTTGCGCCTAAGTTGTCAAAAAGATCGAATACTTGGTCAACAACCCAATCAGGACGAGCGCCTGGCTTGTCGATTTTGTTAATAACAACAATTGGCTTAAGGCCTTGCGCGAAAGCTTTTTGCGTTACGAAACGCGTTTGTGGCATTGGACCTTCTTGCGCGTCTACTAATAGAAGTACAGAGTCTGCCATTGACATAACACGCTCTACTTCACCACCGAAATCGGCGTGTCCTGGAGTATCTACAATGTTGATGCGGTATTCATTCCAGTTAATTGCCGTGTTTTTAGCAAGGATGGTAATGCCACGTTCTTTTTCAATGTCGTTCGAATCCATTACGCGCTCTTCGGCTACGCCGCGGCTCGCTAATGTGCCGGATTGTTGAAGAAGCTTGTCAACGAGTGTGGTTTTACCGTGGTCGACGTGAGCGATAATCGCGATATTGCGAAGATTTGCAATGGCTGAAGGCATTTTTTACTCTCAATAGATAAATACGAAGGGAAAAAGCCCCTAGGATTGTTGGGCGCGGATTGTACAGATTTATTATTCAATTAGCGACAAAATTTGCCAATTTGTCTGCAAAAATAGTTAAATACTTGATTATTCACCACTGAATCTAGATTTTTTTACCCCCTCCGTCATTAGAATCAAGCGATCACTTCTTAAACGAACAGTATTATGCGCATGCAGGAACCTCCTAAACCCGCCCGAAAATCAAAAAATTATTTTGTTCGAATCCACTATAAATGATGGTAGCCCTTGCTTTCGCAAGGATGACAGAGGATGTTTTAGATGGCCCAAAGTGTTTTGTTGATGTGCAAGGGTCGCAGCTTTACCTATTTATTCAACAATAGAGTCATATCAATTTCTTTACTAACCCATTCTGCGTCGGGATCAGATTCGAACCCAATTTTATGGGCAAGTCGGTTGACGCTGAAGTTTGCAGATAGCGTTGCACCATTATCTTTCAAAAGGAATGAAACTGGTTGACTGATGCCGCGCAATGTTAAATTTCCAGTAACATCGTAATCATTTCCTTTCGAAATTATTTGCTCACTTTCGAATAGTCCTTTTGGATGATTCTTAACATCAAACCAGTCACCCTCGGGTAGGGTGCTGTCATACGTGCTATCACCTGTCTTCGCTGATGCAACATAAAATGTAGCTGTGATTTTAGGTGAATCTGCAGGAGGCAACACAAGTTCTGCATTCCATTTATTAAAAACCCCAGAGAATTTCATGCCGACATGCTCTCCAGCGAAAATGACTTTACTGTCTTTAGCGCTGAAGGTGAGTTTCTGTTGTGCAGCAGCAAAGGGAGCAAACGCTAAGGTAATCGCCATGTATAACGAAGAGCACAATATAAGTGAGTAGCCACAATTAATTCTTTCTTTTGTTTTAGGGCTGTTGATGTTCTTTGTTAGGTTAAGCAATACAAGCGTTTTTAACATATGGTTATTTTCCCAAATATTTGTTGCTGTTGTGAGTTTAATTAATCTTTGTACTTTGACCACCACATTCGGTTTAATAAATTAAGGCCATGTGCTTTTTTGTGCCATATAACAGCAGCGATGTGACCTATAATGAGCGTAAACAGAACTGCGGCGGTTACCCAGTGTGTATTGTTGGCGATGGTTTCAACCGTTTTGTTTCTTGCAATCCCAGGAATATGAGGCCATTTTAACCAATCAATAAATACAAAGGTAGGCAGCCCAAAAGGGCTTGCAGAGACCATTACCCAGCCTGATAGAGGCATGATCACCAAAGCCACATAGAGTAATAAATGTCCCGTCTTAGCCTTCTTTTTATCAGTATTGGTCAGAGTGCTTGGAAGATCTGGTGCCGTTGTGAAAATACGTACGCAGATTCGGACAAATAATGCCCAGAGCATGACTACGCCGGCAGCTTTGTGTAGCTGAAATAGCTTATATTGGTCAGCCTTACTGATATCGGCATTGACCATATACAAGCCACTTGCAAGCATGAATACCAAACCAAGCACAACGGTCCAGTGCAATAGGATACTCACGCTGTGATAGGGTAACGGTTTAGCATCGGTCACACTAGTCATCTGTTTTTACAAACTCCCCTTCAATCATCACTTCAACTTCATCGCCAATATTAGGTGCATATTTTCCCATGCCCCAGTCGGTGCGTTTTATAGTTGTTGTAGCAGAAAAGCCCATCGTTGGTTTTCCACTAAAAGGTTGGCGTAACATTGCGCCGTTAAATTTTACGTCAAGTGAAACAGGTTTAGATATTCCCAGAAAAGTGAGGTCACCGTTCATAACAGCCGTTTTTTCACCCGTTATTTTTATAGAACTTGAAACAAAATCGATACTGGCAAATTTACCCGCGTTAAACCAGCTTTCATCGGTCGCAAGTGTATTATCAAAATCTTCTTTCTCTGGATCTGGGTAAGCCGTTTGAATTGACATAGGATTGATCTTAGCCGTGACTTTAGTTTTCGTGATATCGGACGGGTCATATTCGATTGAAGCATCAAAGTCGGCAAAACGAGCAACATAATTAGACAAACCCAAGTGAGAGACTTTCCAAACAACTGAAGCATGGCTAAGATCAAGTGCGTAGTTGCCTTGTGGCATATCATTGAAGGGGCTTTTGGCAAAAACCCAGGAGATACAGCCCGCTGAGGTAAGGACAATAGTAAACACTGCAATTTTTAAATAATTCATATTATCATTCCATTTTTATAATTTTTTCTAAAAAAAGTGCACAATATTGCACCGACCTTTGCACTTTAGAGATGTATATAACTAACACTACGCTAATATTTGAAAAAAGTGTGCAAAAGTATCGTAATTTTAGCTTACGCTAAAATGCTTGTGTATTTCAGCACCGTTATTGCACCAATAAAAACATGTTTATTTTTCATTGCACCAAAATGGGTCTAATTCTAACTCATTTGGTGCAGGCTAAGTATTGTAAAACGATTATCACTAGGAGCCACGCCAATGTTCACGTGCTTTTTTATTTGATTGCTAAATGGCACGAATATCGCTTATAGTTTTGCATAGCTATTTTTGAACGCTTACGGGATAGTTTTTATCATTTGTACGGACTGCAAATCTGTGCAAGGACATTTTTTTATTGGAGAACAGTATGTCAATCGAGTCGACATTAGAACTAATTAGAGAGAGCGAAGCAAAATTTATTGATTTGCGCTTTACGGACACAAAGGGTAAAGAGCAACACGTGACTATTCCTACTCATCAGGTAGATGAAGACTTCTTTGAAGAGGGTAAAATGTTCGATGGTTCTTCAATTGCTGGTTGGAAAGGCATCAATGAATCTGACATGGTGCTTATGCCCGATCCAACAACCGCGGTTTTGGATCCATTCGCCGAAGAAACACAGATCAATATCACTTGTGACATATTAGAGCCTTCAACAATGCAGGGCTACGACCGCGATCCGCGCAGCATTGCAAAGCGTGCAGAAGAGTTCCTAAAGTCAACTGGTATCGGTGATACCGTATTATTCGGTCCTGAGCCAGAATTCTTTTTATTCGACGACGTCCGTTACCATACAGATATGTCTGGTTCTTTTTTCAAAATCGATGCTGAAGAAGCAGCATGGAATTCTGGTGCTGAGTTTGAAGGAGGCAATAAAGGCCACCGTCCTGGCGTGAAAGGGGGCTATTTCCCAGTATCTCCGGTCGATTCAGCGCATGATACTCGTGCAGCAATGTGCTTAGTAATGGAAGAGATGGGGCTTGTTGTTGAGGCTCATCACCACGAAGTTGCAACTGCGGGCCAAAATGAAATCGCTTGCAAATTTAACAGCATGGTTAAGAAAGCAGACGAAATTCAAATTTATAAATATGTTGTACATAACGTTGCTGATGCTTACGGACAAACGGCAACCTTTATGCCTAAGCCACTTGTAGGTGATAACGGCTCTGGTATGCATTGCCATATGTCAATAAGCAAAGATGGCAAGAACACGTTCGCGGGCGATAGCTATGCGGGTCTATCTGAAACTGCTTTATTCTATATCGGCGGTATCATTAAACATGCTAAAGCAATCAATGCGTTTGCGAATGCTTCAACCAACTCGTATAAGCGTTTGGTGCCACATTTCGAAGCGCCTGTTATGCTAGCTTACTCTGCACGTAACCGCTCAGCTTCAATCCGTATTCCTTATGTAACAAGTGAGAGAGCTCGCCGCATTGAAGTTCGTTTCCCTGACCCATCAGCTAACCCATACCTAGCGTTTACGGCATTGTTGATGGCTGGTCTTGATGGTATAAAGAACAAGATACATCCAGGTGAGTCGATGGATAAGGATTTATATGATTTGCCAGCAGAAGAAGCGGCCTCTATCCCTCAAGTTGCTCGTTCACTAGAGCAAGCATTAGCTGCATTGGATGCTGATCGTGATTTCTTAACCACCGGTGGCGTTATGAGCAACGACATGATTGATGCATATATTGAACTTAAGACTGCTGAAGTACAAAGAATCAACATGTCGACTCACCCAGTGGAGTTTGAGTTGTACTATAGCGTTTAGAGCTGCATATCAGCGTTTATTATTTAGAACGAGGCCGATACACAATTGTTACACCGGTTCAGCGCTATCTAAATATAATAATCTATACTAAAGCCTGTGTTTACAGGCTTTTTTTTTATTTGAAAACAGCTAAACTGCAAAGAGGGTTAATTAGGTCATCTATATGAATATCGCAAAGCGCTTATCATCGACACGTTTTTCAATGCTGATCATTATCGGTCTAGTTTTCTCTACTTCTGTGTATGCAGGAAAAATATACAAAACGATTAACCAAGACGGAACGATTACTTATTCAGACCAGCCAACGCCAGGGGCAGTTGAAGTTGATTTCGCCTCTAACACAACGACAGTTTTACAAAATCCAATCGCTAAGACGAAACAACTAAAAACAATTAAACAAAAAACACCGGTCGAGCATACCCTCATCGTTAATTCACCTGCTATCGATGAAACCATTCGTAACGCAACGGGCAACGTAAATATCAGTGCTGTTGTTACACCAAACGCCCCCGGTCACTTCGAACTCTCTCTACACGAAAAAAAGCGTCGGTCTTCAACTGGTACGTTTTTGGTAAAAGATTTACCAAGAGGAGAGTATTCCTACCAAATAAACTTTATTGGCACTTCGGGCAAGGTAATTGCATCGTCACCTGTGAGGCGCTTTTTTATGCATAAACCTTCAGTACTAATTAAGCCTCAAAACAAGAGCAATTAAGTCATATCGCGGTGCAAGCCCCATTTCATTTGTGCTCGCAAAGGTGCATAAGGGTTAGCCATTTTTAGTGATTGATTTAACTGCACAATGAAATCGCATACTATAGTGTATTGCACAATTTTAGTGCAACAAAAAGGGCGTTATGGAAGACCGTTTGGCTGCAATTAATCTTTCACCGTTTCAACTGCGCAACATGTTGAAAACAGTAGTGATCATTATTGATGAGCATTTTGATATTTTATATGTCAATGATGCTGCCTTGGCGTTGCTGGAAACCGGTTTAAAACAAATCCACGATCGTAAATTCTATGAATTTTTTTTGGAAGATGGCATTGAGCGTTCGACATTTGAAGATGCCTTTCGAAATAGAGAAGACTTCAGTGAAACAGAGGTACAGCTATTTTTTAAAGATGGACGTTGTGTGTTAACGGACATGACGGCCACTTGTTTTGATTCCGATGGGCAACGCATGATGCTGCTAGAAATAAGGCAAATCGATAAACAAAAAAAAATAACCCAAGAAACCATTCAGCATGCTCAGCAAGAAGCAGCGCGGGAACTTGTTCGAGGCCTTGCCCATGAAATTAAAAACCCTCTTGGCGGCATTCGCGGCGCGGCGCAATTGCTCGAAAAAGAATTGACCAACCCAGAACAGAAAGAATTTACGCAAATGATTGTTGATCAGTCAGACCGCTTGTGTTCACTCGTCGACCGACTTTTAGGGCCAAATGCTTTACCGCAAATGAAATGGACGAATATTCATGAGGTAATTGAGAAGGTACGGGCGGTTATATTCGCAGATACGCTACAAGTGATTCAAATAGAAAGAGACTATGATGTATCGATACCTGATTTGTTTGTCGACCCTGATATGTTGCAGCAGGCTCTATTAAATATTGCTCGAAACAGCATGCAAGCTTTGAAATCGGATGAAACACCCAATGCATGTATTAAGTTGAAAACGCGTATTGAAAGACAGTCGGTGATTAAAGGTAAACGTTATGGCTTGAGCGCTCTCATTAGTATTACTGATAATGGACCAGGTATCCCTAAAGAGCTGAAAGATACCGTTTTTTATCCAATGGTAACGAGTAAGCAGAATGGCAGCGGTTTAGGGTTATCAATAGCGCAAAATCTAACGAACCACCATGATGGCAAAATCGACGTGGAGAGTTATCCTGGAAATACGGAATTTACCTTGTATTTACCCATTAAGAAAAGGCTTGAATAGTTATGAATGAACCAGTATGGATTGTCGATGACGACAGCTCTATTCGTTGGGTTTTGCAAAAAGCATTGCAAGCAGCCAACATTGCATGCGTTAGCTTTGAGAACCCAGAAGACTTATTGCTTCAACTGCAATCAGGCCAAGCACCACAGATAGTCATTTCTGATGTGAAGATGCCGCAAATGGATGGTATGACCTTGCTAAAAGAGATCCATCTACACTATCCTGAAATGCCCGTTATTATCATGACAGCGCATTCTGATTTAGATAGCGCGGTGAATGCATATCAAGGTGGGGCCTTTGAATATTTGCCAAAGCCGTTTGATGTTGATGAAGCGGTAACTCTCACCAAGCGAGCGATGGAACATGCAAAAGAGCAAACTAAGCTTAGGCAGGTTCAAAAAGTGAGTCCAACGGCAGAGATTATTGGTGAAGCGCCGGCAATGCAGGAAGTCTTTCGTGCGGTTGGCCGTCTGTCGCGTTCCTCAATAAGTGTATTGATCAACGGTCAATCAGGCACAGGTAAAGAGCTCGTAGCGCTTGCTTTGCACAAACACAGTCCACGTTCAGCGAATACATTTGTTGCTTTAAATATGGCTGCAATCCCTGCGGATTTGGTTGAATCCGAACTTTTTGGACATGAAAAGGGCGCATTTACAGGGGCACAAGGGGCACGTCAGGGGCGGTTTGAGCAAGCGAATGGCGGTACATTATTCTTAGATGAAATTGGCGATATGCCTATTGATGTTCAAACTCGTCTATTAAGAGTGTTAGCCGAAGGGCAATTTTATAGAGTCGGCGGACACAATCCTGTTAGCGTCGATGTGCGAATAATTGCTGCGACACATCAAAACTTAGAGAAGCGTGTTGCAGAAGGGAAGTTTCGCGAGGATTTATATCATCGTTTAAACGTTATCCGTATCCATATTCCTTCACTCAATGAGCGCAGAGAAGATATTGCTTTGTTAGCGAATCATTTCCTAATTAAAGCAAGTAAAGAATTGGGTGTCGAGGGGAAAATTTTAACCAAGGCTGCTGCGAAAGTACTATCGCAGTTAGGTTGGCCGGGTAATGTTCGTCAGCTAGAGAACACTTGCCGATGGCTCACAGTAATGGCCAGTGGGCAGGAAATTCATCCCGCTGATTTACCTCCAGAACTGCTCACTTCCCCTGACGAACTGAAGGTAGAAGAGTCGAGTAACGATTGGACAACATTACTGTCGCAATGGGCTGATTCGGAATTAGGTGCGGGTCATGACAATATTTTAGGTGACGCAATGCCAATTTTTGAGAAAATTTTATTACAGCGCGCGCTAAAGTACACCCACGGCCATAAGCAAGATGCAGCCAAGAAGCTGGGGTGGGGGCGCAATACCTTAACCAGGAAATTGAAAGAACTGGACATGGATTGATAAGTGCCTATGGTTAACCATAAGTTTGGTACAATTGCATATCTAAAGTTACGCTCGGTAGCACGTTATAGCGGTTTTGAGCAACCCTTCAGTTAGATTGAAAATGACCACCGACACATGGATTATCAGTTGAATACGGAATCTGATACTCTTTGTTATAGACTCACAGTGTGATTGAACCGTTGGAGCTTCAGCTCGGCTAGGGCGTTGTAGGGAAAGTTGCTGACACCCGTACTCCTATGAAAAGTAGCTATTTTTGGTATTTCAACCCATTATTGATATCCAGCCTGGTTTGGTTATTGGCGGTGAATCGTTAATACGTTGGCAGCATCCAGAAGTATTGAACTATTTGACCATTGAGTTAACCGAGCGAAGTATCGTGGCAAATGTAGCAGAAACTCAGGTAACGCTGCAAAAGATTCAAGAAATGGGCATAAAAACGACTGCCGAAGGCATTGAAACAGCAGAGCAATTGTTATCAATGAAGGCACTAGGCTGTAACTATGGTCACGGCTACTTCTTATGAAGGCCAGTAGAAAAACGTGTTTTTGTAAGCATTTTGTTAGATGGATTAGCTATTTTAAATGACATATAGGCCGCATCAATAAAGCGCAAAATGGCTTAAGCTCATTTTTTAATAAGCGCAAGAGCGGGTATAAATCTGCTGATTCAAGCACCTGGCTGATAATAGAAGAAGTGCTGTTCAAAGTAGCAAACTGATGCCTAACGCTAGCATGACGAATCCAACTGCAAACTCAAGTAGTTTCCAAGATAATGGCTTCTTAAAAATAGGAATAAGCAGTTTTGCTCCATAACCCAGTGAAAAAAAGAACACGAATGATGCCGTAACTGCGCCGACACCAAAGGCTAACTGCTGTCCCTCATATTGCGTTGAAATAGAACCTAAGAGTACAAAGGTATCGAGATAAACGTGTGGATTTAGCCAAGTAAATGCCAAACACGTCACAGCCGCAGTTATCACACTGCCCACGTCTTTACCTTCAGCTTTCAGCGCATGCTCTGTTGTTATGGCAGAGTTGAAACTAATTACTGCATAGAAGAACAAGAACGCCGCGCCAGCATATCTCGCAATTTGTTCAATGAGTGGAAATTTCTGTACGATAGCACCGAAACCAGCGACACCCGCAGAGATAAGAATAGCATCAGATAGGGCACAAATGAGACACACGACGAATACATGTTGTTGTTTTAAACCTTGCTTCAGAACAAAAGCGTTTTGTGCGCCAATAGCGAGTATTAGTGAAATGCCGAGTGAAAAACCTGCAAGTAAAACTGACGTACTCATATATTGTTCCTAATTAAAAAGTGCTCCGTCAGCAAAAAGCGGACTATTGTTTTTGAACGTTAGACTTCAAACGAAGCACTAACGTTTCTGATATTTTATCTTGTATAGCTTGTCTATTCGGATCCCAATAAATTTGCAAAAAGCCGAGTAGTCCCGTCGCAAAACCTGCACCATAACCACCGTATCGCCCAAAGCTCTCCCAAAGCGATGGGTAATTACCGTCAAGTTTTACTACTTCTATTCCCATAATCCTTTTGCCAATAGTTTGTCCACGCCACCAAGCGGTGAATACGCTAAAATAGAGGGCAGCCCAGCCTAAGCTAAGACCTAGGTCAGCCATTATACCTTCAACCCATTGCAAGACGCTGGTTACCTTACTTTTTTGCTTAGCAGGTTCTGTTGATTCAACAATTTCGATTATATCATCAGTATAAGCATTGCGTTCCTCGTCCAATGTGTTGATGAATTTTTCCATAAACAACAACTTATTTTCATCAGTCCATTCTTTTTGTAGGATGATATCGCTGGACGTTGCATGAATATCTTCGACGGGGATTTTCATGGCAGCAGCACCGATGGCTGCACTTTCAGCGTATTTAATTAAGCACTGACTGTTATTGCTGCAGCCTATGTCTATTAGTATGGAAGCTAGATCGAGAAGACTTTTCATGGTGTCTTCATTTTCCTGATTTTGTTGCGCGGGGCTTAACACCGGTTTATCTGACTCTCCTAAATCAGACACGACGGTAAATACGATGACAAATATTAAACATGCAGATATGCCCCTAAATGTCAGTCGCACAAAATTAAAGCGTTTTTGTTGTGTAAGGCGATTACCCGCTTTGAAGAATGTCAGGGCAACAAAGCCGGCGAGAAGAAGAGCGCTGAGTGTACTGAGCACAGCAATAAGAAATACATCAATGAGCATAGCGACGCCTCTGCGAGCTGGGGTTGCAAGTGGTTGCCCCAGCAACTCCTGTGAAACGGTAAAAGCGTAAGGCGTAACTATTGCGCGTGTTTCTTTATTCGATAATTCTTCCGTGTTGTTATTATCCAGCGTCGCTCTTTCTTTATTATCAGCTTCACGGATATTTTCTATCTCTGTTACATTTTCGATAGATTCAACATCTTCGGAATCTGCTCTGCTAGCAGAATGGTCAACCAATTTTGAGTGCTTGTTCTCAGCCATGAATTTTGATTCTTCTTGCGTTTCATCATGAAGTTCATCCATCATTTCATCGGCACGATTGTGTGTATTATTTTTTAGCTTGTGAGCCGGATCGTCGGGTGACTCAGCTACTTTTTTTATATCTGTTTCGTCATGCTCTGAATCAAGATCGAAAGAATGCTGTTTAGGGTTGTCGGTAGAAGCCATGATGAGTCCGTTATTATTTTACTGTTTTGTGTCATTTCGTTCGCGATCAAAAACGCCAGGCAATAAAGCGGCTTGTTTTTGCGCCTTGTGCCATCGTAATCGTTTTACATTCGCTTGCGCCAAGTTTTTTCGCGAATAACATCAGTGGAGCAACATTTTCTTTTTTCGACAGTAATGTCGTAAACCACTTAACTTGCTTTTTAAAGTCAACGCTCTCTTTCATCATGTTGTTAACAAATTCAAACTCACCACCTTCGCACCAAAGCTCATTATGTTGACCACCAAAATTGAGTGATGAGTGATTTTTGGTTGTTGAGTCCTTACCTCTGCGTTTATGACTATGCCGAGCTAAATTTTTATTTTTCTTTTTGCTGCCAGCTAAAGCCGCATCGGCAGAAACGTGAAAGGGGGGATTACATAAACTGAAATTAAACATTTCATCTGCTCTAATGATGCCAGAAAATATTGCTTTTACTTGTTTTTGTTGTCGAACTTTGACGAGCTGTCGTACATTAGGGTTAGCATCAGTAATAAGACTAGCGCTAGAAAATGAAGCGTGATTAATTTCACTTCCAAGCATGCTCCAACCATAGCTTTGACTTGCTATTATAGGGTAGATAAGGTTTGCGCCTGTGCCAATATCTAAGCCACGGATCTGCTTTCCTTCAGGTATTTTACCGTTGTTGTCTAGCGCCAGTAAATCAGCAATGTAATGAATATAATCGGCTCGGCCTGGCACTGCTGGACACAAAAAACCGTCAGGAATATCCCAATGTTGAATTTGGTAAAATTGCTTCAACAAGGCTGCATTTAAAGCTTTCACCGCCGATGGTTGCGAAAAGTCAATGGTGAGCTTCCCTAAGGGGTTTGGCGCTAAATGGTGTTTAAGTGGCGCATAGTTATCAGCTAATGCCACAAAGTCATAGCCAAGATTATGCGGATTTCTCGGGTGCATTTCAGGTTTCGCATTAGTTTGCGCTACTTTCATTTTGTTATCACTCTACAATGCCTAAAATACTCACTTACCGTCATTCTATAACAACTTGGCTTGCAAATCAGATAGTAATCTATGCAAATGTGGGATAAAAACTTATCTTTTCAATGAAAAATAATCACGCCTTTACTGTTTATGCACATGCTTTATATTCATTTATTAAAGATATCTAGGCTTGTACTGGCGAATGAATAAAGCGCAACCTCACTTGCATGCATGTTCAGAGTGCGATCTCCTAATCACAATGCCTGAAGTCATTTCACATCGATCTAACGTGCGCTTTCCGAGATACAATCACAGCATCGCGGTTGGGCATAACAATGCAAGACATTACGCCCTGGCTACTAGTTTTATCTGGCTTATTTTGATGTTTATTGCTTGGACACTTTCTATTCTTTCAAGCTATAAAAATGTTGCATTTGTAGCAAGCGCTTGGCTAGGAAAATTGATGAGGTATATTTTACAATGGTCAATGGTTGAAGTATTTCTTGTAGGTGTTCTCGCGGCTCAAATTAATCAATATCTGTAAGCCAGGTGAGCTTAGAGCAACAGTATTGTTCCCAAACCCAAGAATGCCACAAAACCGACGATATCAGTTACCGTTGTTAAAATGACTGAGCCTGAAAGTGCGGGATCTATTTTCAATTTATCTAGAATGACCGGTACGAAAACGCCGGCAAATGCTGCTGCAACAATATTTAGAAAAATAGCGATAGCGATGACGGCGCCAATTAAAAGGTCGCCAAACCAAGCAAATGCAACCAAGCCAATAACAATAGCCCAAATAAAACCGTTTAATCCACCCACTTTCAGCTCTTTGCTGAGCAGCACCATAGTGTTGGCAGGGGTTACTTGCTTCAATGCTAAGCCGCGTATAATCAGGGTCAGCGTTTGGCTACCGGCAATGCCGCCCATACTCGCGACCACAGGCATTAATACCGCCAAGGCAACGACTTGTTGCAAGGTTGCTTCAAACATACCAATAAAGGCACTTGCCAAAAAAGCGGTTAACAAATTAATGCCTAACCAGAACGCACGGGCTTTGGCACTTCGACGCACAGGTGAAAACAAATCCTCATTTTCATCCATACCTGCGCTAGCCATCAGTTGGCGTTCATAATACTCTTCACTTAGTTCAGACGCTGTCGTCACGTCTATTCTGCCTATTAATTTACGGTTTTCATCGACTACGGGCAGGGCGCCATAGGTTGAAAATAGCACATCTTTTGCTACCTTTTGACCTTCATCTGTAGCGTTAATGACAGGGAAATCGTCTAACGCTGCATCCACAAGTGGCACGTGTTCTGGCAATGCATACAGTTTAGCAATGGGAACGGCTTCAGAAAAATGACCTGAACGATTGATCAGAAAAATAGTATCAGTATGGCGTGGTATTTCACGGCGTAAAAGCCTAATACCTTCTCGCACTCGCGCGTTTAAAGGCAATACTAAGTAGTCATGCGTAATCCAGTGGCCTACCTGGTCCTCTGGGTATTGATTTGCTTCAGTAAAGTATTGTCTTTGTACTCTATCCATCGCAGCGTATGCGCGTTCAACTAACTCTTCAGGCAATGAGTCAGCGAGTTCAAGCAAGTCCTCTGCTTCAATACCAACAAACAACTTATCCCATTGCTCGGGTTCTGTGGCGCGCACAAGGACTTCACGAGGATCGCCGCGCATCGCAATGAGGATACCAAGCTTTTTATGGTCGGGTAGGGTCTGCCAAAGACTTAAGCGTTGTTCGATCGGCAGCGACTCGAGTAACGAAGCCATCTCATCTTCATCGGCCTGCGCAATAATAGCAGCAATACCGACACCGCTCTCGCTTAAGTCAGAATGGCTAATAACCTCTTCAATCAAATCAGGTAAAGTTTCAGACACAAGAGGCTCCCCAGTAAATGGCTGATAATGCGCGTAGATTCACATCAAACGACATAAACTGCAACGGATATTTAGATTATTTATATAGATAAAGCGGAGTGTTTTACAGGGTTTAACTTTTGTTTTGAGCGTTCGGATGAAGCGGTCATTTAAGACACAATATTGATGGATTGACCGCTTAAAAATGCATTTAAATTGGGAGATAGAATACTGATTCACTCTGCAATTTTGGCACTATATAAAAATACTATTCGACACATCGATTAGCTCTGAATCGTTGCTCTTTTATTCTTTTGGCTTCTCTTCTTGCCTCTTTTTCTGGGGCTTAAATACGTTACCACCACATAGACCAATAATAGTGACAACGCCAACCAGTAGACCAATCCATGGTTCGAATACACTAAATGCCATTGCAGTTATTACCATTGCGCCGCGCTCCGTTGCATCTTTAACCAGCGATAATGCTAGTGTTGCACAGGCAAATGCCGTCAATACAAGCGTGACGGCCAGGGCGACAGGAAGTAAAGGTTTTAGCAAGGTCACTAAGGGTAGAAAAATGAATAAAAACGGCAGACCAAAAGCATAAAAGCTGCCGATGCTGTCAAAGAGTGAATCAAGCTTATCGCGCCCTTGAGTCCAACGTTTAAGAAGAACAACTTGAATACCTGTCCACAACACCCCTTGGGTAGCGAAGAAAGGAGCAATAACGGCCATTAAAATATTTCTGATACCAGTAGCCATGTGAGCCCGGCTACCGTCTAATTCAAGCGTCTCATCGCTGCGCGTTTTTTGCGCTTGTTCGATCATTTCGTTGCCCGTGACGACGTCACCAAAAAATAATATGTAGGTGATTAATGCCAATGGGAAGGATGCTAGAAAGGTTTCTAGCGATGGCCAGCCAATAACGAAGGGGGATGCCTTTTCCCATAATGACGTTGCCGAAGCCGCTACATCAAGAATTTCCCAGCGGATATTGTATTCAAACTCACCTGTAAAATAACCAACAGTTCCTGCAATGACAAAACCGGGAAGTAAACCAAAACCGAGCACTTTAGCCAACCATTTTTTATCAAGAGCAATTGCATGTAATGGTTTAGAAAATGCAAATACCAAACACACAACAACGCCTAAGGTGCCAGCTATTGGTGCTGACTGAAACACATTTGCTGCGTCGCCATCTTTGGTGACACGCAAAAACGCAGCGACCGCTGCCCCTAGTATTATTCCGCCTTTAAATACGTTGGGAACAATATTGATTAGTTTTGCTCCAAGCCCCGTAACCCCGAGGAACATAAGAATGAAGGCAAAGTTTAATGACAACGCCGTCATTGCTTGAAACTGCGAGATATGGTCTCCCAAATATGCTGGTGTAGTAATAAACGCGACAACGAATGGAATTGCTGGTGTCAGCCAGCCCGGTGCATAAGGGTCACCGAAAAACATCCAAGCAAATGAAATTAACAAACTGTGAAACATCGCCATTGTCACAGCCTCTTCAAAGCTAAGCCCCAATAAGGCCATGAAATAGGGTACTAGTGCCATTCCAGTGGCTCCGGCAACAGCCAATCCCTGAAGCATATCCGCCATTGAAAAGCGCAAATGAATCAGGGGGATCCGCATCGTAAATGGACCCCATTTAAAACCGGGTTGTACGTCTCCATCAAGCCTTTTCTTTAGCATCTTTTTATTCTCAGTATTAGGCTAATTGATAACAAGCATGTTTATAAGCACGTTATATTGCATTCATTATTGATAGCAACTTTAGTCACAGTAACTATAGCACTGCATTACTTTTAACATAAAAAGGCTAAATATTTTACATTTGATTTTCAATTTTTACCGGTTAAGTAGTTCGAATTCTTTACACTGATTATTATTCAGCCCGGTGCTCCTGGTCAAACATCACGTTCGCTGAGTGCAGAAGATGCAGTTAAAATTGCGAATACAAGCTTCACGCGCGACGATGCTATGTTTATGCCGAACATGATCCCGCATTACGAGGGGGCGGTTAAAATGGTGGATGAGCAGCCAGGCTCAGCTTATGATCCTATCTTGTATGATTTTATCAACGATATAGTGAATGACCAGAAAGCAGAAATTACCCGCATGGACCTTTTATTATCCGGTTTGTCGACTGACCGAAGAGTTGGGCTGCAAGCTGGCTATAGAGATGGAGGTGAAGCGGCTTTGAACCTGACGCTAATTAAAACCCTACCACGCTTTGATGGTTTTTTCGATCCTGAAAACTCCTCAAATTTGCCGCCAGTTAAAATGCCTTCGGCTGATGAAATAACAAAAAAGCGCATAAACTGTGTTCATGCGCTTTTAAAAACTGAGCTAAAGTCAACATTGAAACAGCTCTGGTTAGTATAATATTCTCGGCTTAGTTAGGTGAGCGTTACGAACTCTTCACCACTGGTGGGGTGAATAGCAACACAGGCGTCAAAATCCGCTTTCGTTGCACCCATTTTAATCGCAACGCCAAAACCTTGCAGTATTTCATCCATACCGAATCCTATGCCATGAATACCTACGACTTTCTCGTCAATGCCTGCACAAACCAACTTCATTTTTGTTGCCTGTCTATGCGATGTAACGGCCGTATACATGGCAGCGAAGCTCGAATTATATACCTTGATGTTTGAGTAGCCATATTTCTCAATGGCTTCTTTTTCAGTTAAGCCCATCGTCCCGATAGCCGGATGACTAAACACAACTGTTGGGATCAGGTCATAGTCCATGTGTGCCTCTGTCTGAAAATTAAAGAGGCGCTCACACAATAATCGCCCTGCCTTTACTGCAACCGGTGTTAGATCTATTTTACCGATATTATCACCGACAGCGTAGATACCCTCAGCAGTAGTATTTTGGTATTTGTCTACTTTTATGTACCCTCTTTGATCGAGTTCTACATCTGTATTTTCAAGTTTAATCTTATCGTTAGCGGGTTCGCGACCAATCGCCCACACAAGCGCATCACACTCTATATGCAAACCAGTATTAAGGTGTACTTTTAGTGAGCCATCTTTTTGTTTTTCAATCCCGCTTACTTCGGTAAAAGGGTGCAGTTTAGGGCCGTCTTCAGCCATTATTTCTACAAGTGTATCGGACAACATATCGTCAAAATTGCGCAGTGGTTTTTCGCGACGGACTAACAAATGGGTTTCTGAACCCAAAGAATGCATCACGCCCGCTAGCTCTACGCCAATATATCCAGCGCCCACGACGACGACTCTTTTAGGCTGTTCGGTAATATCAAAAAACTCGTCAGAGTTAATGCCGAGTTCTGCTCCTGGTATCGTTGGTTTAATCGGACGTCCACCAGTGGCGATCGTGATATGGTCAGCGGTATAAATATCGCCGTTGACTTCTATTGTGTGATTGTCGATGAACGTAGCGAAGCCTTTAATAAGCGCTACGCCGTTCTTGCCTAGCACGCGATCATACGACTGATGGATGCGGTCGATATATGCTGTGCGGCTTTCTACTAATTTTGTCCAACTAAAACTGTTTACGGTAACGTCGAATCCGTAGTCAGGACTATATTTGTGAATGGCCTCTGCGACTTGTGCACCAAACCACATGGCCTTTTTGGGTACACAGCCTACATTGACGCAGGTTCCGCCAATCTCTTTAGCTTCAATAATGGCGGCTTTTTTGCCGTATTTTGATGCGCGATTCGCAGATGCTATCCCGCCGCTGCCGCCGCCAATACTGATATAGTCGAAATGATCTTTCGCTTTTGCGTTCTGAGTACGTGTATTCATTTTGTTCCTAAAAGGGTCACTGCTATAAAACTAGTGTGCTAAATATGCCTACAAGACCGCAATTATCAAGTTTTCCTTCAAAAAAAGTTTTATTTACCATTGTGATCCCATTCGGAATACCCAATTATAAATGTATCTATTTGCCACTTATTTTCTTGGCAACAACGAATAACGATGAGATTTTTTATGAATGCAATTGAAAACGTGAGCGGCCTTCCTCTTTTCTCACAAATTAGTACGCAAGATACTGTTCCAGCGATTAAAAAAGCGATAGAAAACTGTAAATCAGTGATTGATGAAGTGGTTAAAAATGGAAACGCTACTTACGCTGAAGTGGTTGAACGCATCGAGGACACCGACGATATTTTGGCAAGAATGTGGTCTCCAGTGAGCCACATGAATTCTGTCGTTAGCAGCGACGAGCTTCGGGATGCGCATGATGCCTGCCTGCCCATGCTGTCTGAATTTGGTACGTGGGTTGGCCAGCACAAAGGTTTGTTTTCTTTGTACCAGCAGCTTCGTGAGAGCAATGAGTTTGCAACATTGAATGAAGCTCAGCAAAAAGTGGTGACTAACGCTATTCGTGATTTCACATTATCAGGAGTCGGACTCGAGGACGACAAAAAGAAACGTTACGCCGACATTCAGAGTCGCCTATCTGATTTGTCATCTAAATTCAGCAATAATGTCATGGATGCAACCATGGCGTGGACGAAACACGTGACGGATGAAGCGCAACTTGCTGGTTTGCCGGAGTCTGCGAAAGCAGCAGCGGCCCAAGCAGCAAGAAATAAAGATAAGCAAGGTTGGTTATTCACTCTCGACATTCCAAGCTATTTACCGATTATGCTGTATGCCGATAGTAGCGAATTGCGCGAAGAAATGTATCGCGCATACAACACCAAAGCGTCAGATCAAGGTCCTAACGCCGGCGAATTCGACAATGCTGCTCATATTGATGAAATGCTTGCGTTAAAACAAGAAGCGTCATCATTACTAGGTTTCAGCTCCTATGCAGAGCGTTCGTTAGCCACTAAAATGGCATCATCGACAGAGCAAGTTACACAGTTTTTACGAGACTTGGCAAAACGTTCGAAACCACAAGCACAAGATGAGCTTCAAGAAATTGTCGATTTTGCCGCGCAGTCAGATGGTCAAAAAGAACTACAGCCTTGGGACTACACTTACTTTGGCGAAAAACTAAAGCAGAAAAAATATGCAATATCAGATGAAGAACTGCGTCCATACTTCCCTGAGCATAAAGTTGTTAGTGGTTTGTTTGAGGTAGTTTCGCGTTTATATGGTTTGCGGATAGAGCAGCAAACAGGCGTTGATACATGGCATAAAGATGTATCGTTTTATAAAATTTTTGATGCTGACAATCAACATCGTGGCTCTTTTTACTTCGACCTGTATGCTCGCGAGAAAAAGCGCGGTGGCGCATGGATGGACGTTTGTAGAGGTCGCAGACGTTTGTCTAATGGTGAAATACAGCTGCCCGTCGCCTACATGGTTTGCAACTTCAACGGTCCAGTAGATGGTAAGCCAGCCCTGTTCACCCATGATGAAGTCGTGACCTTATTTCATGAATTCGGGCATGGTTTACATCATATGTTGACAAAAATAGACGCAGGTGGCGTTTCCGGGATCAGCGGTGTCGCTTGGGATGCGGTTGAGTTACCGAGCCAGTTTCTCGAAAATTGGTGCTGGCAACCAGAGGCCTTAAGCTTTATATCGGGTCACTTTGAAACTGGTGAAGCACTGCCTAACGAGTTGTTAGATAAAATGTTAGCTGCAAAAAATTACCAATCGGCAATGCAAATGGTGCGTCAGCTTGAACTTAGTTTGTTTGATTTTACGCTGCATCAACAAAGCAACGCCGAAAAATCAGTGCAAAGTATTTTAGACGAGATAAGACAAGAGGTAGCAGTAGTCATACCGCCTGCATTTAACAGGTTTCAAAACAGTTTTGGACACATATTTGCGGGTGGATACGCCGCGGGCTACTATAGCTATAAGTGGGCTGAAGTACTTTCGTCAGATGCGTTTTCTCGTTTTGAAGAGGAAGGCATCTTTAATCAACAGACTGGGCGTGATTTCTTAAATAACATCCTCGAAATGGGCGGCAGCAAAGAGCCTATGGAATTATTTGTCGCTTTCAGGGGCCGTGAGCCTGAAGTTGATGCACTACTGCGCCATTCAGGCATTGCAGCATGAGTGTAGGTAATGCAAAAGACATCAGCGTAAAAGCCGAAGCTTTTGCGAGCCTGTATGATCGCGTTATTAAACGTAAAGGCAGTGAGGCAATGGTGAGGGAATTGCTTTCGCAGCCGGCTAGCAAGACGCAAGTTCTCGACATACCTGACGACCGTTTTTTAGCTGAATTTACCAAGAAAGTGTTTCAATCTGGCTTTGTCTGGCGCGTTGTGCGTCAGAAATGGCCAGACTTTGAAGACGTTTTTTTTGGTTTTAATATAGACAAAATATTGTTAATACCTGATGAGATGCTGGAGCAGAAGGCAAGCAACCCCGCGATTATTCGAAATTTCAACAAAGTTAAGACGATACGCGAAAATGCCCTCATGATTGAAAATGTTCGACGCAAGCACGGTAGCTTTGCTAAGTTTATCAGCGAATGGCCGAAAGATGATTTAATTGGCTTATGGGACTTTCTCAAGAAAAACGGTGCAAGATTAGGGGGGAATACGGGGCCCTACGCACTACGCACCTTGGGCATAGATACCTTTTTGTTGAGCCGCGACGTCGAAGCTTATTTCCATGAACACGGTTTAATTAGTGGTTCAGCAAGATCAAAGCGCAGTTTAGCCGCCATCCAAAATACATTTTTTACGTGGCAAAAAGAGAGTGGCTTATCGCTCCAAGAGCTCAGTCAACTTGTTTCTTTCAGTTGCGGTGACAATTACGTGGGTATGGTTTAGCTTACTTGATGTATTTACGCCGATTTTTCGCTACAATCGAACGAATAGATAGCATATAAGTGTTCTTGAGCAGTTTGATGAGTAAATGACTGATGGCATGAAGCCCAATGCAGCAAGGAAAACACCGCTCATCAATATCAAAATCCTAAAAAGAAGCCATTAAAATGCAAAGCACAAAATCAACATCAGCACCAAAGCACGACGATGAGCATGGCGAGAATTTGCTAGAACATCTGGATTCAACGCAAGAAGATGCTGCAGAGCAAACGCACTTTGGCTTTAAGCAAGTGGCGAAAGACCAAAAGGAATCGATGGTCGCCGATGTTTTTCATTCAGTAGCGGCAAAGTACGACGTAATGAATGATTTGATGTCGCTTGGTATACATCGCATTTGGAAGCGCTACACCATTGATTGCAGTGGCATACGTCCTGGTCAGAAAGTATTGGATTTAGCCGGTGGAACCGGTGACTTAGCCGCTAAGTTTAGTCGTATCGTGGGCGAGACAGGGCAAGTGACACTGGCCGATATTAATCACTCGATGCTGATGGTGGGTAAAGAAAAACTCACGAACATGGGCATCATGTCTAACCTTAATTATGTGCAGGCAAATGCTGAGGCGCTGCCATTCCCAGATAATCATTTCGACTTAGTTACGATGGCTTTTGGTTTACGCAACGTGACAGAAAAATTGAATGCACTCGCTTCTATTTATCGGGTACTCAAGCCTGGTGGTCGCTTATTAGTCTTAGAATTCTCTAAGCCAAGCAGTGAAATGTTGAGCAAGATTTATGACACCTACTCATTTCATCTATTGCCAAAAATGGGCAAGTTAGTGGCTAATGATTCTGAAAGCTATCAATATTTGGCAGAGTCTATTCGTATGCATCCCGATCAGGAGACACTCGAAGGGATGATGAAGGAGGTCGGTTTTGAACAAACCAGCTACACTAATTTAACCGGCGGTATCGTTGCTTTGCATAGAGGGTTTAAGTTCTAAATGTATCAAGCTCAAGTGCTGACAAGCGCAATTGAATTTATAATAAACAAAATCCTGTCTTTTGATGAGGATAGCGATGTTCTGCTACAGCCACTTATTGGTAAACAGTGTGAAATAAAGCTGCATGAGTTAGCCTTTCCACTCGTATTTAACTTTCATTCAAAAGGCGTTGAAGTCAGTTCAATTGTGAATGAGATTAATGAACATGTTATGCCGAAAAACACGCAAGCAAACAATCAAAAAAAGCATCACTGTATCATTCGTTTGTCTGTTTTTATTCTTAATGAATTAAAAGACACCAGTAATATCACTCGACTCATTCGTGAAGATAAATTAGATTTCGACGGAAATTTGCAAATTGCGCAAAATATGAGTGCTCTATTTAATGGTTTGAATATTGATATCGAAGAAATTCTGTCAAAGCACTTAGGTGATATTGGTGCGCACACTGCGGTGCAGAGTGCAGACTCTTTTGGTCAATTTATCAAGCGCAATCATAAAACTGCGATGCAAGCATTGAGTCGAGTTATACTCGATGAAAAACCAATTGGTGTTAGACCGATCATGGTAGAAAATTACATACAGGAAGTGTCCGAAGTGAGAGACGCCGCAGCTCGATTAGAAGCACGTTTGGCAATATTGGAGAACCAAGCTACAGTGACAGCAAGTGCTACTGCAGGACAACCAACAGGGCAGGACTGTTAAGGTGCAGATTAAACGTTTTTATCTCATCGGCAAAGTATTGTTGCAGCACGGGCTAGACGAGCTCATACCAGCACGGTTTAAGCCATGGTACGTGCGCTTTGCACGCAGCTGTATATTCTGGCTACCAAACAAGCACAAAAGTGAGTCTGAAGGCCGTCGTTTGCGTCTAGCGCTTGAGACCTTGGGCCCTGTTTATATAAAGTTCGGACAAATGTTGTCAACGCGTCGCGATTTGCTCACGAACGACATCGCGACAGAATTAAGCATGCTGCAGGACAATGTACCGCCCTTCGACCCAGAAAAAGCGCAAGAGATGGTTAAGCGGTCGCTGGGTATTCAAGATTTATCAGTGTTATTTTCTGACTTTACAACGACACCATTAGCGTCTGCGTCTATTGCACAAGTCCATTCTGCTACTTTAAAAAGTGACAGCAAACAGGTGGTGATAAAGGTACTTAGGCCAAATATAAGGCAGACTATTGAAGCGGACGTAGAATTGATTGCGAGTCTTGCTCGAGTGCTTCAGAAATGGCTACCCGATGGTAAGCGTTTGCGTCCGGTTGAAGTTGTAGAAGAATACAAGCGTACCATTCTCGAAGAACTAGACTTGTTGAGAGAGGCAGCAAATGGCATACAAATCAAACGCAACTTTCAAGACTCAGACTCCTTATATGTGCCTCACTTTTATAGTGACCATTGTCGTAAAGATGTCATTGTCATGGAGCGTATTTTTGGTATTCCGGTTTCTGACGTAGTGGCATTAAGAGCCCAAAATACTAACATGAAATTACTTGCTGAGCGCGGTGTGGAGGTGTTTTTTACTCAGGTATTTCGAGATAGTTTTTTTCATGCGGATATGCACCCAGGGAATATTTTTGTTAGCAGGGAACATCCTGAAAACCCGCTTTATATTAGTATAGATTACGGCATTGTTGGTACATTAAATAAAGAAGATAAGCGTTATTTGGCGGAAAACTTTATCGCGTTTTTCAACCGGGATTACCGCAAAGTCGCTGAACTTCATGCTGATTCGGGTTGGGTACCGGCAGACACAAATATTGCCGATTTTGAAATGGCTATTCGCACTGTTTGCGAACCCATATTTCAAAAACCTTTAGAAGACATTAGCTTCGGCAATGTCCTTTTACAACTGTTCAACACGGCGAGACGGTTTAACATGGTGGTGCAGCCACAACTCGTGCTTCTGCAGAAGACATTATTGTATGTAGAGGGCCTTGGTCGCCTGCTTTACCCGCAATTAGATCTTTGGCAAACCGCAAAACCTTTTTTGGAAAATTGGATGAAAGAGCAGGTTGGACCCAAAGCAATGTTTAAAAAGGTATATGAAAATTTACCGTTTTGGAGCGAAAAATTGCCGGAAATGCCAGATCTTTTGTATGATGCGATGAAGCAAATAAAACGTACGCCGATTGAACAGCAAAGGCTGCATGAACTGCAAATTGAAGCCATCAACAGTGCTCAGAAAGCCCGTTTTTATAGTCATATGGCCGCAGCATGTTCAGTGGTAACGGTGTTAATGTATTTGTTTGAAAAGCCGCTATGGTGGAGTCTCAGCTTAGGTTTTATCAGTATTTTTTGTTGGTTGATGTCGTGGCGCAAGCTTTCCTAGCTGGTCTCATATTAAATTAGCGTAAGTCACACTGCCCATGCCATTCCTTTTGGCAAACAATTGAGCGATAACAAACACAATGGCTCAGGTTGCAATGAGAATATCAATAGGCAAGAAAGGCGTTATTCACAGAAGAGTTTCCATCCTGCTTTGTGCTGTAACCAACTTTCGTGGATGAGTTCTGCATGCACAAGTGGTTGAGATAGCAAAGTACCTTCCCCAAATTGTAAATGCCATATGTGATTGTTAACAGCGAGAGTCGGAGCAGGTATCGTATCGTCTCTTCGACGTGTACATAAAATAACCGAAATTCTTACAATACGTAAGGCGTTGACCAACATTTCCCTAAAATCTTGTTGGTAATTATTAAATACGGCTAAATCGATTTCTTGACGGTGCATGCCGACTAAATCTCTAATGAACATACGTTGCAGGGTCGTAAATCCAGTCAATTCAACATGCGTTAAAATATATGCGCCGTGTTCGTGAAACTTCTTATATCCAATGTGTAAGCCAAGTTCGTGCAGGGCTGCTGCAGAGGATATCAACGCTTCTGTATCAAAATCGCAGAAATTGCTTTGGGCACACATTTGCCGGCTTAAGGCCATCGCTACTTTGCGTACTCTGTCACTTTGCGCGGTGTCGATGTGAAAACGAGAAACAAGTTGATTGATACCCTGCATTCTGCGATCGGCTCGCTGATAATTATCCAACATGCCGTAAATGATGCCTTCGCGAAGCGCACCCCCAGAAATTTGCATGTTGTTTACATTTAATTGTTTGAATAGTGCGATTAGAATAGCTAAGCCGCTTGGGAAAATCAGCTTGCGAGAATCTGCTAAGCCATCAATATTCAAGTTATCAACGTGTTGACAAGCGATTGCTTGATCGCGCAGTTGATACAAGTATTTCAATCGAATGGCGTCATTGGTGCCTTGCTTTACTAAGATGCTAACGACCGCTTGGGGCGTTCCCGAGGCACCCAAACACTGCTGCCAATCAAAGCATTTAAAGGTGGGCGTATATGGAGCCAGCATCTCTTCCGCTGCTGCAAGGGCATTGTCGAAGTTTGCTTCACTAATGATGCCATCTTGAAAATATCTTTCCATGAAAGTCACACAACCCATGTCAACACTGTTTAAGTGAAGTGGCTGCATGTCCCGACCAATAATTACTTCAGTACTGGCACCACCAATATCTACAACGAGGGTATTGCCTTGGTTTGCTGAAGTGTAAGCAACCCCTAAATAAATTTGACGGGCTTCTTCTTCACCAGAGATGACATTTATTTTTTGGTTAAGTATACGTTCTCCGCGCGTGACAAATTCCAGTGCATTAGTGGCTATACGCAGTGTAGCGGTGGCGACAACCTTGATATTTGCTCTTGGGATGTCGTCTAACTGCTCGCGAAAAGTTTTTAAGCAATCGAGGCCGCGCTCAATGCTTTCTTCTGATAAACTATTTTTATCATCGAGGCCAGCCGCCAGCCTTACTTTACGTTTGTTTTTGCTGACTATTTGAACGCTACCGCTAAGTACCCTCACAATAACCATGTGAAAGCTGTTTGAGCCTAGATCAACGGCTGCATAGTATTCATCCTGAATAACAGTATTGGGTACTTCTTGGATCAAGCGCTGCTACCTCTAGTTTCGGCCTTGATGGTTTCTTTTTGGGCCGCTAGGACGTTGTTGCCCGCCAGAACGACCACCTCTGTTGCCTGGGCGACTATCCGTTCGGCCACGTGGTTTCCGATGAAAGACGGGCGGTTTTACGTCTTGCAATAAGTTGCCAGGATCATAGTCAGTTACCGTAATTTGATGTTCAATATACATTTCAATTGCAGGTAAATTCAACGCATATTTTTCGCAAGCAAAACTAATCGCAATACCACTTTCGCCGGCGCGGCCAGTTCGTCCAATTCGATGAACGTAATCTTCGGCATCGTCGGGTAAGTCATAGTTAAATACGTGAGTCACTTTCGGAATGTGTAGCCCGCGAGCAGCCACGTCCGTCGCAACTAATATATCTGTTGCCCCGCTTGTAAAGTCCTCTAGCACACTCAGTCTTTTCTTCTGAGGAACATCACCACTTAGCATACCAACACGATGTCCATCAGACTGTAGCCAAGCACATACGGTTTCACAACCAAACTTGGTATTGGCAAATACAATTGCTTTGTCGGGCCATTCGTCTTCAAGGAGCGTTAGCAGAAGAAGAGGTTTGTCTTTGTCAGAGGGATAGAATAATTCTTCTGTTACTCTTGTCGCTGTTTTCTTTTCTGGCTCAATTTGCACGTGCGTTGGATTATTCATGTGCTCGTATGCAAGCTCCTGAACGCGGAAGCTGAGTGTGGCAGAAAAAAGCATACTTAAGCGCAGAGTAGGGTCCGGCATCCGTCTGAATAAATAGCGAATATCTTTTATGAACCCCAAATCAAACATTCGGTCTGCTTCATCGAGCACGGCAACTTGTATATTTTTAAGAGAAAAAATATCTTGTTTATAGTAATCAATAATACGGCCGGTGGTACCAATAACGATATCTACGCCTTTTGTTAATTGATCCCGTTGACTTTCGTATCCCTCACCCCCATATATCAATCCGAGGGACAATCTGGAGTGCTTACTGAGCAGTTCCGCATCGTTATAGATTTGCACAGCAAGCTCGCGAGTCGGTGCCATAATGATGGCTCTCGGACTCGGTTTATTTGGCTCGTTGTCAGGTTTCGGGTGATTTAAGAGGTGGTGAAATGTCGCCACTAAGAAAGCAATGGTTTTGCCTGTCCCAGTTTGCGCTTGGCCAGCAATGTCGTTACCCGCAATTAATTGGGGAAGCGCCATTGACTGAATTGGCGTACATTTGGTGAAATTTGCTTCCTCAAGCGCTTTTAATATCAGCGGATGGATCGGAAGATCGGAAAATGACGTATTTGTTAAATGTGTTTGTTGCATAGCTTATAGCTTATCAATGCTTGCATTAAGAACATTTTCTATTAACACTATAGGACAAAGCTGAAAGTCTCAGCGTATGACCAAATTTGGAGAAAAGAATGAGCGACAAAATAATCTCGTTGAGTGACGAAAAATTCGAAGCAGATGTTATCAATGCTAACGGTCCTGTTTTAGTTGATTTCTGGGCAGAATGGTGCGGCCCTTGTAAAATGATCGCACCAATCTTATCGGAGATTGCTGACGAGTTTGATGGAAAGGTAACAGTTGGCAAGCTCAATGTCGATGAAAATAACGAAACGCCACCTAAATATGGTATTCGAGGTATTCCGACCTTATTACTTTTCAAAAATGGTGCAGTGGCCGCAACTAAAGTAGGCGCATTGTCAAAAACGCAGTTGGTTGAATTTTTGAACGAAAATATTTAAGTAAGATACAAACCAGATCTTATTAATGCATGAAAAACAAAAGGCCAATTTTTTGTTGGCCTTTTCTATTAAATAAAGTTATTTTTTTGTAAAACTGGACGATTACTTTATTTAGTGCTACCTTAATTAGACGCTCATCCGAGCTAACCTTTTTTATATTCCTTCAGTGCCAACTATTAGTTAGTTAGTTCTCTACTTTTTAGATAACGCAAGCGACATTGATTAATAGTGACTGTGAAAGCAGTTTATGGATTCTAGCTCGTATCAGCCGATTGTTGTTATTTGCTGAAATCGAACAGCCTGCATACCTTGCATTGGAAGAAAACATAAAATCAAACCTCAATAATGACAATTTTAACCAGAGACTACTTTTGATAGGGCATAGTGAGAAAGAACAAATAATTTGTACTTTATTCTTTGTACTTTATTACGCAGCCTAAACATAAAGACCCACCAATATGAATTTGAACGAATTAAAAGATAAACCAATCAGTGAATTAGTATCCTTGTCCGCAGAGATGGGCCTTGAAAACCTGGCCCGGGCTAGAAAGCAAGATATTATATTTTCAATTTTAAAGTCCCATGCAAAAGGCGGTGAAGACATTTTTGGAGGCGGTGTACTAGAGATCCTTCAAGACGGTTTCGGGTTTCTGCGTTCAGGTGACAGTTCTTATTTAGCTGGCCCCGATGATATTTACGTGTCACCAAGCCAAATTAGACGCTTTAACTTGCGCACAGGCGATACGATCGTTGGGAAAATTCGTCCACCGAAGGACAGCGAACGTTATTTTGCATTGTTGAAAATCAGTGAAGTGAATTTTGATAAACCTGAAAATTCACGCAATAAAATCCTCTTCGAAAACCTAACACCACTTCATGCCAATGAGCGCTTCAGACTAGAACGTGGAAATGGTAGTACAGAAGATATTACGGCGCGTGTGCTCGATTTGGCAGCGCCTATCGGCCGAGGTCAGCGTGGTTTGATTGTTGCACCTCCTAAAGCGGGTAAAACACTTTTACTGCAAAATATTGCGCAATCAATCGCGGCTAATCATCCAGAAGCACAACTCATGGTATTGTTAATTGATGAGCGTCCTGAAGAAGTAACGGAAATGCAGCGCTTGGTTCAAGGTGAAGTTATTGCTTCAACTTTTGATGAGCCAGCAAGCCGTCACGTTCAGGTTGCTGAAATGGTTATCGAAAAAGCGAAACGCTTAGTCGAACATAAAAAAGATGTGGTGATATTACTTGATTCAATCACCCGTTTAGCACGTGCCTATAACACGGTTATCCCGTCATCAGGTAAAGTACTAACAGGTGGTGTGGACGCAAATGCGCTACACAAGCCAAAACGCTTCTTTGGTGCGGCTCGTAATGTAGAAGAAGGGGGTAGTTTGACGATTATCGCCACCGCCCTAATTGATACTGGTTCTAAAATGGATGAAGTTATCTATGAGGAATTTAAAGGTACGGGCAACATGGAGCTGCATTTAAATCGTAAGATTTCGGAAAAACGTGTTTTCCCTGCAATTGATATTAATCGCTCTGGTACTCGTCGTGAGGAACTATTAACGACGCCAGACGAACTGCAGAAAATGTGGATATTGCGTAAGATTGTTCACGACATGACGGAAATTGATGCAATTGAATTTCTCATTGACCGTTTAGCACTGACGAAAACAAATGATGAGTTCTTTGAGTCAATGAAACGTCAAAAAGGCTAGTGTGATTTGAGTACTTGATCAATAAATTGATACATAATTGTTTCAAAAGTCAAAGAAAAACCGTGCTGTTATCATCACGGTTTTTTTGTAATAAGGCTCTGTCGCCTATCTTATTTGCCATTCTTTTAAGATCCAATGGAATCGGATGTGTGAGGAAGGGTAAAGCTCGTAATTTATTCGTTTTTAGGCTAATGTCTAAACCGTCATTGGCGCCGATTAGCTGTGTCCAGTCGAATAAAAATATCCAACAATAATAAAACCAAGGTAGGTCCTTATATGAAACGCTTGCTCCCTTTATTCAATCGATTCAAGCCAGCGGCAATATCGCTAACAGCGGTTTCGCTAATTACACTTTCTGGTATTGCGCACGCTGACGACCGCGATAAGGTGTCTATGATGGCCGATAAAATCGAGCCAGAAGTGATTAAATGGCGCCATCACTTGCATCAAAACCCGGAATTATCAAATCGCGAATTTGAAACCGCAAAGTACATTGAAAAATATTTGCGTGGCTTAGGGTTAGAGGTCACCACGGGTGTCGCTATTACTGGCGTTGTTGCCATATTGGACTCCGGTAAGCCTGGTCCTACAGTGGCTTTGCGCGCTGATATGGACGGTCTGCCGGTTCCTGAGCAGAATGATTTACCTTTTAAATCGACCGCAAAAGGTATGTTAGACGGCAATGAAGTACCTGTGATGCATGCCTGTGGACATGACACGCATATGGCAATGTTAATGGGAGCTGCAAAAATTCTGACTGATATGAAAGGCGAATTGCGCGGTAAAGTAAAGTTCATTTTCCAGCCAGCTGAAGAAGGAGCACCATCCGGCGAAAAAGGCGGTGCAGAAATTATGGTTCAAGAAGGTGTCTTAAAGAATCCGGATGTGGACGTCATTTTTGGTTTGCACATTAGTTCAAACACCGATGTTGGCAAAGTAAGATATAAGCACGGCGGCATTATGGCAGCGGTTGACCCGTTTAAAATAATCGTTAAAGGGAAGCAAGCCCATGGTGCATATCCTTGGAAAAGTGTTGATCCAATTACTACATCAGCGCAAATTATTATGGCACTGCAAACTGTAGTTAGCAGAGAAATTAAAGTAATTGACGATGCAGCAGTAGTTACCATTGGCTCCATTCATGGTGGAAATCGTTCTAATATTATTCCCAATGAAGTCACAATGGTGGGTACCATCAGAACACTAAACAAGGCTGCTCGTGAACATATGTACGAAGCAATACCGCGCAAAGTAAAAGGCATTGCCGATAGCATGCGTGCAGAAGCAGAGGTAATACTGCCATTGGATTATAGCTACCCAATTACCTTTAACGATCATGCACTGATGGATCAAGTATTACCTACTTTGGTGCGGACTGCTGGACAGGAAAATGTTATCAATTCCAAAGCGGTCACTGGCGCTGAAGACTTTTCTTTCTTCCAACAAGAAATACCCGGTATTTACTTGTGGGTGGGGGGTAAGCCATTGGAAGTATCTGAAGCCGATTCGCCCGCCCATCATACACCTGAGTTTTTTGTAGATGACAGTGGCATGAAGCTAGGTGTAGAGCTTCTCACTAACTTAACTTTAGATTATATGAACAGCGCAAAATAAGCGCTAAATATTGCTATAAAAAAGCACGATATTGCGTATAATATCGTGCTTTTTTAATGGCTAGCCAAAATTATTAATATGATACCTTGGCTTTAACTAACTTAAGTGGTAATTAAAATGGCGCAAGTTGCAATTGTAATGGGTTCAAAATCAGACTGGCCTACGATGCAAAAAGCAGCTCTTATGCTAAAAGAGCTCGGTGTTTCGTATGAAGCAAAAGTCGTTTCAGCCCATCGCACTCCCAATTTATTAGTCGAATTTGCTGAAAGCGCAGCAGATAAAGGTGTGCAAGTTATCATTGCCGGTGCAGGCGGGGCGGCTCATTTACCGGGCATGATCGCAGCTCACACTTATCTTCCAGTATTCGGCTGTCCAGTTAGGTCTAGCCAGCTAAACGGCTTAGATTCACTACTCTCTATTGTACAAATGCCCAAGGGTGTTGCTGTCGGTACACTTGCTATTGGCGAGGCAGGTGCTGCTAATGCCGGCTTGCTTGCGGCTCAGGTTATTGCGTTGCAAGAGCCGAAAGTAAGAGACGCTATCATTATGTTTCGACAAAAGCAGACAGACACTGTCATGAGTAACCAAAATTTGGAATTAGAAGAGTGAGAGTCTTAGTTTATGGCTCGGGTCAGCTAGCTCAAATGATGTATTTGGCTGCCGCGCCGTTGGGCGTTATAGTCAGCGCGGTTGATGTTGTGAGCGAAACGGTCGTTAATCCCGTGTCAAAAAAGGCAACAGGCGTTCCCCTGCATCGTGCAATTGAAGAAGCGAATGCAATCACTGTTGAATTTGAACACGTGCCTGAGCATTTGTTGTTGGAAGCGGACAAAAGTGGCAAGCTTTTTCCAAATGTTGCTTCCATATTGGCAGGTGCTGATCGCGTCAGAGAAAAAGCTCTTTTGGTGAAAAATAATATCCCAAATTGTGAGTATTTGGTTATTGATCACGTTGATCAGCTTGATGACGTAATTGAACGCTTGGGCGAAAAGGTTATCTTTAAAGCCAGCAGAGACGGCTACGATGGTTATGGTCAGTGGCGCATGAGTTCTGCATCGGATCTGCTTAACCTACGCAAAGATTTTGCACTACTTGATTTAAAAAAAGTGCCAGTGATTGCTGAAAAAATGATGCAATTTGATCGCGAAATTTCGTTAGTTGGTGCGAGAAGTCAAGACGGACAAATAGCATGTTTCAGTTTAGCTGAAAATTTACATCATGAAGGACAGCTGCACGTTTCGGTCGCACCAATTACGCAATTGAATGAGGCACTTCAACAAAAAGCCAATGACATTTTTGAAACGCTAGCAAATGCAATGGATTACGTTGGCGTGCTAGCCGTTGAATTGTTTCAATGCGGTGAACAACTCTACGTTAACGAAATAGCACCACGAGTACATAATTCGGGTCATTGGACTCAGCAAGGGTGCTCTACTAGCCAATTTGAACAACATATTCGAGCGGTTCTGAATTTGCCCTTGGGCAGTACCGAGCT
>CBFIAR010000003.1:0-25460 GCA_965660625.1 Glaciecola sp.
TTAAGAAAAAGTGTTATCGGGAGCTGCAGGCGGAGCCTTTGTCCACACAAACGCGCTGTTCGCCATCCTTGGCCGCTTGCTAATGGCATCCTTGCCATTAAGACGGTTTGTGTGGACAAAGGCTCCGCCTGCAGCTCCCGATAACACTTATCACCTAGGCTCGTCTGCTTCCCTTTTAAATAAGCATATTTTATAAAATATAAAACCGAAATGCCAAATACTGCGTTCTAAGTGGTCATACTTACTCATTAAGGGTACAGTAGATTGTATTAATCATAATAAAAAAGGATTTTACATGCTCAGCTATGCAACCATCGGCGTCAGTGATTTAGACAAATCAGAAGCTTTTTACAATGAACTTTTAGCACCATTGGGGGCAAAAACCCTTATAAAGATGGACCGCATTATTTTTATGGGTAAGAGCGTGGCAGAGCCCATGTTAGCCATTTGTATTCCTTACAATGAAGATCCGCAGCATTGTGGTAATGGTAATATGCTCGCTATCGCACCGGGTTCAAAAGAAAAGTGTGATGCGCTTTATAAAAAAGCAATTTCTCTAGGAGCAACTTGTGATGGTGAACCTGGACAGCGTATCCCTGATGTTTTCTATGGTGCGTATTTTCGTGATTTTGATGGTAATAAAATAGTATTTAATCATTTCGGGTAAGGTGTTATGTAAGCCCTTGATACACCGTGCTTGCATTCATCAGTTGCGTGAGCTTCAAATCAGCCTATCATAGTTCGGCTTTACTCTAAAGTCGCTTTGCTTTCTCATTGACGTGTTAAACAGAAGGAATGCCATGCGCAATAATAATGTAGATTCTGAGAATAGAGATTACCATGTCTTTGAAAACATTGAACAGTTGGTAAAAGTTGTAAAGTCTCTTTTTCATAATAGTTTCGAGTCTGCAATATTGACAAGTGCAGAGACCGGAAGTCACAAAATCATTAGCGTCAATCCAGCGTTTTGTAAAATGACAGGTTACACTGAAAACGAACTAATTGGTCAGTCGCCCAAAATGCTTCAGGGTAAAAAAACGAATCGCAAAATAATCGATAGACTGAAATCTGATATAACACAAAATACGCCTTTTCACGGCGCTGCTATCAATTATCGTAAAGATGGAGTTCCCTATCATGTTGAATGGAAAATTAACCCAGTCTACGACTTAGACGGAAAGTTGCTATGTTTTTTCTCCATACAGCGAGACTTAACTTACTTAAAGTCCTTTCTTAATCGGATCAAAACAACGTCTGACCGTTTCAGGGATCTGTTAAAAAAAGTCAAAGAGTTACCTTTGACCGAACAAGCAGATAACAACTTGAAGATATCGATGCAGCACGCCACTGCTGCAGAAGTGAATAATTTGGCTTTGTTCTCCCCATCGTTAAGAGCAGAAGCCGACTTTGACTTGTTTGATGATGAACTTTTCCTAGACGCTGATGACCAGACAGGGATGATGCCGGTTCAAACAAAAGCCAGTATCATCAGTGCAAAGGAATACCACGCGAACACCCAGTTTGAAAGCGAAGACATAAAAAGCCTTTGTAGTATTATTGCGGAATGCATCTCCAGTGTAGATCTGCTTAAAAACAACATTACGGACGAAAGTTCTCGTCAAGATTTAGTTAATGACTTGCAGGAATTTGCTAATTTGCTGTTTTTTATGGATGAATTTGTTGATTTATCCACGGTACTCGGAGAGCTATCAAGAAAGCTTGGGGATACTCGAGATGCCAAATTACAACCTTTCGTTGTGGATATTCTTGATGCCCTAATCCTAGAGTTAAATGCTTGGGTTACCACAATATTCATTGACCGAACATCAAGGAATATTCACGAGCTTGATGCCAGTCTGATTGGTTCGTCAAAACAACTCTTAATGTTCCTTTAGCGCCGTTGCATATGGCACCACAAACCAGTGCCATTTTTTCATCCTCTATGCAAAATAACTAAAAAGTTTGCTCAGCTCTCTAAAGAGAGTAAAGATAGGAACCAGAGGGAACTTATCTTTTTGACATACGGTACTTCAATTAAAAAGTGAAATATCCCAAAAAGGGTTATGTGTTTCGCTACCTACGCTATAGAATTACAGTATTGCTTTACTAATTGAAAAGAGTGTGTCGGTTTTGATCACAATAATTAAGAATGCTGACGTTTACGCACCTGACCATTTGGGCTTGCAGCACATTCTGATTGCTGAAAATAAAATAATTTATATTGGCGACACCTTTCCCGAACTGAACCTAGAGCATGATACTGTTGATGCTCAGGGTTGTGTTGTGATGCCTGGCTTCATTGATGGTCATACCCATATTACTGGGGGGGGGGGCGAAGCTGGTTTTTCTACAAGAGTGCCGCCGGTGCCCTTAAGTAAATTTACACGAGCCGGTGTCACAACTGCTGTCGGTTTGCTTGGTACTGATGATTTGACTCGTAATACTGAATCATTGGTTGCTCAGGTTTATGCTTTAAGAGAAGAAGGTTTTTCTGCCTATTGCTACACTGGCGGATATCATTTACCGCCCACGACTCTAACCGGATCTGTACGCTCAGACATCGTTTTTATTGAGCCCATTATTGGTGTTGGTGAGTTAGCTATTAGCGATCATCGCTCTAGCCAACCAACCTTAAATGAACTGTTAAAAATAGCGTCTGAAGCACACGTTGCTCGTTTGATGACGGGAAAAGCTGGTATGCTGCATCTGCATCTAGGTGATGGCGAACGCGGTTTAAGTCTCGTGCGCGAGGCTCTTCAGACTGCTGAAATTCCACCGAGAACTTATAATCCGACACATATTAACCGCCAGCGTCGCTTGTTCGAGGAAGCGTGTGAGCTTGCTAAAAGAGGCTGTTGGGTAGATGTTACTGCGTTTGAAACTGGCGATGTCGGCTTCGAACCCAGTGAAGCCTTGTTGCGTTATATGCAGCAAGACTTACCACAAGATAAATTGACCATCAGTTCAGACGGCGGCGGATGCTTACCCGACTTCCATGCTGATGGTAGTTTGAAAAAGATGGACTTCGCAGAGTCTCAATCGATGACAAATATTTTCTACGAATTAGTAGACGACGGACAAGCGATTGAAACCTTTTTGCCCTTTTTTACGAAAAACGTTGCGCAATTAATGAATTTTCATCAAAAAGGTCGAATAGAGAAGGGTGCTGATGCTGATATCATCATATTGAATAAACAAAATCGAATTGAGCATGTAATGGCAATGGGTCATTGGCATGTTAAATATAACCAACAAATTAAAAAAGGCACTTTCGAGTAAATATTATGCCCTCTCCAACTATAGATGGCACCCGAAGAGGATATGTAATTCCTATTGGTGGTGCAGAAGAAAAGCTAGATAACCCTGAAATTTTGGCAAAGTTTGTCGAGCTTTGCGGTGGCAAAGAAGCCGTTATTACCATTATTCCAACTGCTTCACAGCTTGATGACACCGGTTCAAGATATCAGAAGATTTTTGAAGAAATAGGCGTTAAAAAAACCTATTCACTTCCTATTAATGAGCGTAGCGATGCGCAAGACCCAAGTTACGTAAAAACCCTCGAAAAAAGCACGGGTATTTTTGTAACAGGCGGTAATCAACTTCGATTATCGACTATTTTAGGCGGCACACCTATCGCAAAAACCATTCGCCAGCTCAACGCGCAAGGTGTTCATTACGCTGGAACCTCTGCTGGTGCTGCCATTGTCTCGCAACACATGATTACTGGTGGCAGTACAGGCATCGTACCCACCGAAGGCGGCGTTAACTTAGCGCCTGGAATGGGCTTAATTAATACCATTGTTGTTGACCAGCACTTTAACGAACGTAACAGACTCGCTCGTTTGCTTTCCGCTGTTAGCTACAACCCGTTTTTAATTGGCATTGGGCTGGATGAAGACACCGCTGCATTCATTGATCATGATAATGTTTTTACCGCCGTGGGCAGTGGCGCGATTACGGTAGTTGATACGAGTGATATTGAGTATTCATCAATGGCAGAAGCGCGCACGGGCGATGCTCTGACACTCCTAAATGTGAAATTACATATTTTAGCGTCAGGCGCTAGATATGATATTTCAAATCGAAAAGCTTATGTAAGCTAATCATCAACCTAGGCATTTTGCACTTAGTTTTTCTGATGTTGCAAAGAACAAAATAAAAACATCTCAAAAGGTAGCGTGAGCTGCCTTTTTTATGTAACGTAGATTAATAATAAAAGCACACTACTTGGCCCTATCGCATTCAAAATGGATAGAAGAATACATAACGGTTAAATATAGCATCTACTGCTCTTTTTACCGCTACGGTTAAGTAATAAAAAACGAAGTCACGCTCACGTCGCTCCAAGGGAACTGCAATCATGAAAATTCTAAGTAAAAATGTTTACGTCGGTCCGAATGTCTATGCCAATTTCCCTGTCATTTGTTATCAAATTGATATTGGTGAATTAGAATGTTGGCCTTCAGTTAAACTGGGTGAAGACTTCATTAATGGACTAATCGCTGCATTACCGTCACTGCAAAAACACGGTTGCTCGTATGGCGAAGAAGGCGGTTTTTTAAGACGTCTAGTTGAAGGTGAAGGGACTTGGATTGGTCATATTTGGGAACATGTCGCGATAGAGCTACAAAACTTAGCTGGTTCATTTGTTACCTTTGGCCGCACAAGAAGCATGCAAGATAAAGGCTGTTATTACGTCGTATATCAATATCATCAAAAAGATGTTGGCTTAGAGGCTGGAAACCTCGGTTTGAAATTGCTCACGCACCTTATGCCCAAAGAAGTTCAAACTGTCATTAAAGCCGATATTGATGAAAACTTCAGCTTTGCAGAAGAGTTAACGGATTTCATCAAGATGGCTCAACGCAAAGAATTTGGTCCGAGTACCGCTTCTTTAGTAGCAGCTGCGGAGCAGCGAGATATTCCATGGTTGCGCTTAAATAACTACAGCTTGGTGCAATTTGGTCACGGCAAATACCAGCAGAGAATTCAGGCAACAATCACGAGCGAAACAAAACACATTGCAGTAGAAATTTCCTGTGATAAAGAAGACACGCATAACCTACTCAATGATTTGGGCCTTCCTGTGCCGCAACAAATGATGGTTTACAGTGACAAACAAGCCGTCAGAGCTGCTCAGCGTATTGGTTTTCCAGTGGTATTAAAACCACTAAATGCAAATCATGGACGTGGTGTTAGCATTAATTTGATGACAGATGAAGACGTTACGATAGCTTTTGCTGAAGCACAAAACCATGGAACTAGCAGAGCCGTTTTGGTCGAGAGCTTTATTACGGGCTACGATCACAGAATGTTAGTGGTAAACAATGAGCTGGTTGCTGTCGCCAAACGTGTTCCAGGGCATGTCGTTGGCGATGGAATTCACAGCGTTGCACAACTCGTCGATTTGGTAAATAAGGATCCTCGCCGTGGCGTTGGTCATGAAAAAGTACTCACCCGATTGGAACTGGATAATCAAGCCACTCGTCTTATGGAAGAAGCCGGTTACAACGAAGATACGGTACTTGAAAAAGGTCAGGTCTTCTTTTTGCGTTCTACTGCTAACTTGTCAACCGGTGGCACGGCTATTGATGTAACCGATATTGTGCATCCGGATAACAGAGACATGGCGGTGCGCGCAATTCGAGCCATCGGTCTTGATATTGGTGGGGTTGACTTTTTAACTGATGATATAAGCAAGTCATACAAGGAAATTGGTGGTGGTATTTGTGAATGCAACGCTGCCCCTGGTTTTAGAATGCACGTTGCGCCCAGTGAAGGTAAACCAAGAGATGTGGCTGGTAAGGTCATAGATATGCTGTTTCCGGCTGGCAGTCAGGCTAGGATCCCTGTCGCCGGCATTACCGGTACTAACGGAAAAACGACAACGTCGAGAATGCTTGCAAGCATTATGAAAAGTGCGGGTTTTACGACAGGTATGACATCAACCGATGGTGTTTATATTGACGGTCATCTTACGGTAAAGGGGGATATGACAGGACCAACATCAGCCCAAATAGTTTTACGTGATCCAAGCGTTGATTTCGCGATCATGGAAACGGCGCGAGGTGGTATCGTAAAGCGGGGCTTAGGTTACAGCACTTGCAACGTTGGTGCTTGTTTGAATATTTCAGCTGACCATTTGGGTCAACGAGGAATAGATACCTTAGCGCAATTAGCACAAATTAAGCGTGTTGTAGTTGAAGTTGCGCAAGACTGCGTTGTGCTCAACGCCGACGATATTCACTGTTTGCAAATGGCGGAGTTCTGCCAAGCGAAACAAATTTGCTATGTCACTATAGACTCCGGACATGGCCTTGTGCGAGAGCATATTCGGCAAGGCGGCATGGCGATCGTGCTTGAAAAGGGCATTAACGGCGACATGATCACAATCTATGACAAAGGTGCCCATATTCCATTGCTATGGACGCATTTAATACCGGCAACGATTGAAGGTAAAGCGATGCACAATGTGCAAAACGCGATGTTTGCTGCGGCGATGGCGTATAGTTTCGATACCTCATTGGAAAATATTCGCCAAGGTTTGAGGATATTTAATACCTCTTTCTATCAAGCACCGGGGCGCTTGAATATTTTTGATGAACATCCGTTTAAAGTTATATTAGATTATGCGCATAACCCTGCAGCCATAAAAACGATTACAGATTTAGCCGCGCGTTTAGATGTTAAGGGTAAGCGTCGTATTGTGATAGCTATGCCTGGTGACAGAAGAGATGAAGATATTATTGAGGCGGCTAAAATAATTTCTTCTACTTTCGACAGTTTTGTATGTAAAGCCGATGATGATCGTCGTGGCCGCGGACATGATGAGGTGCCATTGATGCTCAAACAAACGCTGGAGTCGAATGGCGTTGATGCATCAAATATTCAGGTAATACCGAGCGAAGTTGATGCGGTTGAGGCAGGACTAGCAAGTTGTGCTCCGGGTGATTTACTGATTATACTCGGCGATAACATTACGCGTTGTTGGAAGCAGATCGTGCACTTTAACCATTCAACAGAGCATCCGGTTAGCGAAGAATCAAAACCGTCGGCAGACTTTCCTGAAAAGTTGTTTCAACCCATTGAACACAAATTCGAACTTCAAGAAGGCAGCCGAATCGTGCAAGATGAGCGAGGAGTTCATATTGTTGTTGATAGGGATGAAGAGTCAGATTAATTTTCACTCTATGAGTGTAAGCGCAACTAGATGCATGACCAACGTTACGAGAAAGGAGCAGTATGACATTTGAACTTGATGAAGTGAGAAGGTTAACGGGACCGAATCTCTTGTCCGACGAACCTGGTGCGATCATCGATGTTTTTTTCAATGGCATAGCGGCTCAAACTGTCATCGACTGTTGGCGAAAGCATCTGTATCACTGTCAAATTACCTTGGGAAAAGACTATGCGTGGCCTTCAAATTGCTATGAAAGGCTTTATGAAGGTGGTGCAAGTTTATCGATTTCTGCACCGTTGGACTTACTTTATAGTGCCTGCGACCTCATTGAGTTGGCATGGGACCTATGTGTTGCAGAATTATGGGATGGTCAAGAGCCCTTAGTGGGTAAAGAGCCCTCAGCGGGTAAAGAGCCCTCAGCGGGTAAAGAGCCCTCAGCGGGTAAAGAGCCCTCATCAGATAAAAAGCCCTCAACTGATAGTAAGCGCACACAAACAGTCTACATGCTGCCTCGTTTAGCGGCGTTAAAAGAAACCATTGCCGAAGAAAGAAACCCTGCCTTGCTTGAATTTATTAATCAGGCAAGTAGTCATAATGTTGTTTGTTTAGTTGATGATGATGAAATCAGCCTAGGGATGGGCGCAAAGTCTGCAACTTGGTCTATCGACAAATTCCCCGATCCTAAAACCATCAGTTGGCAGCTTTACGCTTCTATCCCCTTAGCACTAGTAACAGGTACAAACGGCAAATCAACAAGCGTTCGTCTTGCCGCAGAAATTGCAAAAGCCGCATCATTGAGTGCAGGTGTCACCTCAACTGATTTTATTAAAGTAGGTGATACGATCATTGATGAGGGCGATTATTCGGGTCCCGGTGGCGCAAGAATGCTACTGAGAGATAAGCGCACTGAACTTGCCTTTTTAGAGGTTGCCCGTGGTGGTCTATTAAGACGAGGTTTACCGGTACAATTTGCAAATGCTGCGCTAATAACAAACGTGGCCGGCGATCACCTAGGTCAATACGGTATCAATACCGTTGAAGAGATTGCAACAGTCAAAACGATGGTGGCAAAAGCGATCCCAAAAGGAAATGACTTTGCGCAGGGAACATTGGTGCTAAACGCAGATGATGCATTGTTAGTTAAAGAATCTGAAAAGCTCAACGTGCCCATTTGTTGGTTTAGTGAAGATGAGAATAATCCTCAAATAGTAAAGGCAGTCAGCCAGCAGTGTCCTTGTGTTTTTGTTCGAAACAATCAATTTGTATACAGTAGGGAAGAGCAAGTTAGCATTGCCGATATTGCTGATGTCCCCATGACGGTGAATGGTACTGCCAGACACAATATACAAAATGCATTGGGCGTTATTGGATTAACTAAGGCTTTAGGATTCAGCGACGAAGACTTACTTTCTGGATTAATGAATTTTGGTAGTGATGCAAGTGATAATCCAGGTAGAGGTAATATTTATAAAGTTGACGGTGTGACGGTTATTATTGACTTTGCACACAACAGTCATAGTATGCGTGCGTTGGTTAATATGACCTTGAATATGCCGGCTAAAGCCAAGCACGTTATGTTTAGCCATGCTGGTGACCGCTCGGACAAAGATATACTCGATGTCGCCAAAATCGTGAGTGAATTAAAGCCTAAAACATATGTTTTAGCAGAAATTGAGAAGTATCTTAGAGGTCGAGAGCCAAATGAAATATCTGTGTTAGTTAAACAATACTTACTTGACGCAGGTATCTCCCCGCATGACATTCTGCTTGTCAGCGATCCTTTGGCTGGCGCGAAAAAAATACTTGATAATGCCAAAGCTGGGGATCTCGTATTACTATTTGTTTTAAGTGACAGAGAAAAAGTTCAAGCGCTCTTAACCTCGCGCTCTCAGACAAGGACTTAGTATCGAGAATGTGAACATAAATTATTTGTTGAACGCCTTTCGATTCTCAAAGCACAGGTCTTACACAAGAAAATGATAAATAAAGCCCCTGACTCTGAGTATTTTACCTCGCCAGATTAGATGAAGATGAAATTACCCTGCACGTATAGTCATTCCTTAAGCGTTTTTGAGGCTGACATTAAATTAAGAAATTTCAATTACAATAATTTAACATATGGTGATGGTGGATTTTTTGTTATAAACAACACTCATATAAATTTATTAATCAGAATTAATTTACAAAATTAAAAATTTCACCGCTAGAAAAGCTGATTTTGGAAAAATCCGTGGCGTACCGGATAATGATTTTAACAACCCAGGCAAGGTTATGAAAAAATAAATTCAACATTGTTAATTGCAACTGCGATATTCGGTTTGCAAGCGTGTAATGATGACGACGATCCAGCACCAGTTGCACCACCCCCACCGCCGGCACCTAAACCAGTCACAATGTTGAGGCGGCTGTCGATAACGGTGGTTTCAAAACACTAGAAGCACTTATCGCAGATCCAGAAGCGCTAATAGCTGTTTTACTGCAGCACGTTGTAGCAGACGAAGTAGATTCAGTTACTGCATTTAGCCTAAATGGCCAAAGTGCAACGACTGCTTCAGGCGCAATGATCCCAGTTGGACTGAATGCAGAAGCCGACACGTTTACTTTTGCTTATGCATAAATCGAAAAGACGCTCTTAGCGGATCAGCCCCCATTTTGTGAACAGGGGCTGACTCTGCGTTGATTGTAAATCATATTGTGATGAAATCAGTGGCTATTTGTTAGCACGCCTAAACAATATAATGGGCACTAATAACAGTGCCAACAATCCAGTGCTACCACTGCTTTTTTTGGAAACCACTGGTGCTGCTGGTTCTGGTATATTGTTAACCGTAACAACACTGTTAGCGGTAACCACATCACGACCATCAGACACAGCGACTTGAAAGGTGAAATCAGTTGTTAACGAAACGTCCGGCGCGGTAAAGCTCATCTTTCCACTATTTGCATCGCTAATTGACACGGCAGTACCACCAATTTGAGTCCATTCGTAACTCAATACATCACTAGCATTCCGATCTTGAGCGCTTGCAGTTAGCTCTGCAATGCTACCTTCATTAAGTGTCACTGCCTCAGTTGCGGTAATTCGAGGTAATGAGTTATCGCACAGTGCTACCTCACCCGATACTATTTTTGAGAAAACAGGGGTTTCAATATTTGTATACGTGACATTGTCGATAAACCAACCAAGATCCCTTACTCCACTATCGGTAGCAATACGGAAACGAAACTTGACAACGCTACCGTTGAGTACGCTACCGAAATTAATTGTTTCGCGGCCGCCATTAGCTGTTACCGGATTGCGTCCACTGAATACAGGTCTGCCAGCTAAGGGCTGATCTGCGACATTAGAACCAATCACTAAATTGTAACCACCAATCTCAAAAGTCCCAAACTGGGTTACATCAACCCAATCTGTATTATTCACACTGATCTCAATAACACCGCCGTCAAACCCGGTCTCAATAAAATAGGCATGCCAAAAAGACATACTAAATTGGCCGGTAAACCCAACTTCCATCTCATTACTTTCATAAGCGATATCACTTATTGCGGCAACATCGTTTAGCTTTAAGGTACGTAAACCTAGATTTGTTGATGGATTGTTGTTTTGAAAAAAACGGGTGTTACCAGTGTTAAGTCGAGATAGTCGTAATAGATCGCCAAGATCCGCACCATTCATGATATTCACTTTCCAGTCAATGAGTGAGCTGATGTCTTCCATATCATCAGTTGCAGCGTTACCCACTGGTGCAACTTTATCAAAAGCATAGTTGAGTGTTGAACTCAAGCCTACTTGACCAGCCTCGACAATATCGTCTCCTTCTATGCTTTCTGGAAAGGTGACGCTAAAAATGACATCTTCAGAGACTTCTGCATCATTAACCGTTACTCTGATCACTGAACTGGTTGCGCGTGTGAAAGGTAGTAGATCTTCAAAGCTAACTACACCATTGTTCTCGAGTGTAATGTCAGCATCGCCGATAACGTCTATTTGCGCTGTAACACCGGATAATACCTCGCTACCAACATTTTCAATCGTCACCGAAATAATGCCAGTTTCGCCTTTATCAAGAATGCCGTTAGCGCTGCAGAAACCAGCAGTAGCTCCGTCAAAGTCAGTTTCTAAATTAACAGCAACAGCGCTGTAAACTGCCAATTGGGTTTTATTTGAAGCAACAACCCCCGAAAGGTCTTTGGAGAAACGTTCCGGTGAAATCGCGCCAAGTCCCAAACCGCGTTTTGCAAATGCAGCGATGGCCAAGTCAAAATCATCTGGATCATTCGCTATGATTGAAGCTAATATAGCGTCGCGAGCTTCAGTATAGACCGGTGTGATAGGCGTTAACTTATAGCCTTCAATTATATAGCGTGACATACGGTCTTTAGCTTCATCGAACCCATGGTGGTTAATGAGCGCAACGTAAACTTCCCACAATGCAATAGCCCAAATTTCGCCAGCCGAATGCGGTGATAAATTCATTGTTGCGGGATAACCATCGGGGCCTGCGCCAGTTTCGATATGCTCAAACGTGTACGGGTTTATGTCCATATTTGTTGAGTAAGGTACACGACGGATCCCATTGTAGAAATCTTCTACATAAGTCCCTCCGGCATATCCCAAGGCAAATTCTTCATTACCCGCAATTTCTATGTCTGAAGCTTTGCTTAAAAAAAGCAAAGTATGAAAGTCTCCCCAACCTTCTCCCATAGCACGGCCTTGGAAGTTTGCTAAGCCATTTGCGTTGCCTATTAATCGGTTTTGGATGTAGTGGCCAAATTCGTGGGCAATAATACCGTTGTCAAATGTTGAATCTTTTAATGGAAAGGTACTGAACATCCTAGCTTCTACACTAGTCTGAGTGTCAATCAGTGTGTATATCCGAGTGCCCTCTGCATAATTTATCCCTTGTGACGGTATAACTACTGTGTTGTCCGAACCGCCCATTGGCGAAGGGCTGCCATCATCAACGTTATTTACGATAATTGCGCCAATAGCACCTGCATTTTGCGCACTCAATACCTTGGTTACGAACGAACATGCGCCACGGTCGATTACTGCAATGTTGCCTAACAATGCTGCTTCGTTAATTGCGGGTTCGCATCCGTCATTAATACTAGCGGCTCCGCCGGAATCTTCTCCGTCATTAATACGCACCAAAAGGCCTTCTACATCTTTATATTGCAGTGGCCCGAACGGTGCAACTCTACTTTTCAATGCATCTATGCCCTCAGGGTGCGTGACTATTGTGCCCCAGTCCTCACCGACAGTTGCATCTTTGTCAGTCCACAAATACTGCTGCATACGAGGGCTAAAACCATCGGCAGGGGTGGTCATATTAGCGTTATTAAGACCCGTATAATCTTGTGCTTCTAGCATCAATGGATCGTTTTCCAATCCGCCACGACCATAGTTTGACAACTGCGCGTTGCCAGCAGCTTCATCAAATCCATAGTCATAGTAATAGTTGTGCAGGAAGTTGGTCATATAAAATAAGTTTACAATTGCCGCTTTTCGGTTCCCTATTGAGTTCGCGCGCTTAGCGTCGTCAAGCACATAATCAAAGGTTCGATCAGATGTTACTTCAGCCGTTAAGTCTCCAATTGAGAAGCCTGACGGTGCAACAACATCTCCGTATGCAAATGCATTGTTACCTGAGGTCGTTGTTGCATCTTCAGGTAACCAAGGGTCCTGCTGACTGAAGGTTGGCATTGTTGCTATTGAAACGATGGGAGCTGGCAGGATGATAGTTGTGTCACTGCCTTGTTCTAACGCTGGTATTACATCACCGTGGGGGCCTTGCATTGGTTCTTTGTTATCGTTCGCATACGCGCGATAATGGAAAACTGAATCATCAACAGCTAAATTATTCTTAAAAAGGATCTTGCCGTTAAGTGCGTCAATCACATATCCAAACATGCTACTATCTACACTATCTAGTTCAGACACTTCAACTTCGATATAATAGGCAGGAATTAATTCAGTGTTGCTGTCGTAATATACTCTCTTTGCTCGGGGATTAAGACCAACAATCTTATCCTTAGCCAACGATACCGCATTAAATACCGAGTAATTACCTTTCTGAATTGGCGCGCTCAGTTTTAGTGGTAGTTCACCATTGATTGCATCGTTAACAGCGAATTGGATTGCCTTTTCAACACTACCGAATTTTGAATCTGGCGCAATTTGTTTAGAAGAAAGTGACTTGCTGGCAAAAAAGCCTGAACTTGCAACTAAACTGTATTTAGCGTTAAGAACAATGTTGTATTCGCGATTAAACACTTCAACACCTGATATTTCCTGCTTGTACTTCGCTATTTTAGCTCCCTTTTCTGTGTCATGCATGCTGGCGAGAACTGCACTACTTTCCATGAGCTTTTTTGGTGAGTTCCCTGTTTTAGGAGAGAAGCCTGTTAAAGCATTGAGGTAAAAATTGGCTGCCGTTTCAGCTCTTTTAGCAGGTGCGATTTTCGAGATGTCTGGGCTACTCACTGAGGACGGAGCCCACACAAACGTTGCTTTACCTAAAGCACTATCGAATTGACTTTTTATCCCTGATTTTGTGTTTTGAGATGCCAGCGTTTTGTGTTCTGGTTCATCAAAGCCAGCACTTTGTTGTAAAAATGCATCTTCGGAGACAGGCCTGATTAACTGAGCGTTTGGTTTTGCATGAGAAGCTGTGGTAGCCAATACGAGTGTTATTGCAGCAGAGGTAGTCGCAACTTTTAATTTTGTCATGATATTCCTAACTTAAAAAAAACGTAAACACTTTGAATGTTTGCTTAGATATATGGTGATTTCACTCACTAATGTTTGATGCTGGCTTTAGCAACCCAAATCCGCCTTTGCAACAGGGTCATTCACTGGAAAACAGTTGCCAGAGAGCAAACTGGCAGGAACGTAGCGATTCAAATTAGCATCGTATAAACCGGTTTCTAAGAACGCAGTAATGTGATCGATTTCTTCATCCCTTAGTCCAAGCGATACGAAACGTGGATCGAACGTACTTACCGGCAAAACCTTCTGAGCTACAGGTGTATTTTTATACGCCACGACGTCCCGAACCGAGGTAAACGAAGCACCATTTATATTTTTGATCAGTTATATTTTTGAAAACAGCGTGGCGATTGTGTGTTAGATTTCTGACAATAGTGACTTACTGAGCTTGAATATGGAATACCCTATTTATGGTACCTCTTAAGAACCGCGACTATTGCATCGCGTGGCGATTTGCTGGATTATACATTGCTATGCATCGGAGATTATAGCGAAGTGAAAAACAAAATAAAAACGCTAGTGCTTGATGATAACGAAGTTTTAGCCCGAAAATTTGCTGGTGTCGTCTCCCGATGGGAAGACGCTGCTCTTGTTGGCTGTTTTTTTACTCTGAACGATGCCATAGACTTTATAAGAGCAAATGACGTTGACTTACTTATTACTGATATTAATCTGCCGGATGGCTCTGGTATTACTGCCATAGAGATAATGGCTAAGCTGCACCCGCAAGGGCAGTCTATCGTGATTTCGGTTTTGACCGAGAAAAACGTCGTGGTAGATGCTATTAAAGCCGGTGCGGTGGGGTATTTATCGAAAGATGATACTAGTATGAATGTCCTTGCTTCGCTAAAATCAGTGATAGCGGGAAACTCGCCAATTTCAGTAAATATAGCTCGCCACATCCTTACCATGCTTCAACCGAACGTCGACGCCGTTGAAGACCAATCAGATGTTGCACTTACAGCAAGGCAAACTGACGTGCTTTTTGCGATATCGAAGGGTTACACTTACCGCGAAATTGCTAAACTCTATGATATTTCCCCTCAAACCGTTCCAGTTCATGTGCGCAACATCTACCGCAAATTACAGGTTAAAAACCGTTCTGAGGCGACTTATGAAGCTACACGATTAGGCCTCATTGGTTCATGAGGTTCTTGGCCAGTCATAAATTGGGAATACTATCTGTTTTCATTATTTTGACGGTCGTTGCTGGTGTTTTTATGTTCAATCATACTGAGGTACTCCATGAATATGAGTTGGCCCTAGTAGAGAGTGATGAAAATGTATTTCAGCTACCGTTTAAATGGAGAACGGACAAGAGTAAGGTTAATACAAAAAAATTTACTTTTAAGGTGAAGAAAGCATCCTTATCGACCGGACCAAATGCCTTATACATTCCTTACTATGAACACGCTCTTGAACTTACTATTAACGACAATCGATTAGATCTATTTGGCGCTCTTCCAAGCTTACATGGCACTATTGATCGTCTTTCCGGTTATGTGATTTTGGATTATAACTGGTTTGATAAAGAGCAAAACATCCTTGAAATCAAGGTTCAAACTGGCGGCTTTATTTTTGCTAGCTTGTCTAAGATTTACCTAGGTCCTGCTGACTTATTATCTGAGGCCTATCACTTGCAACAATTCTTCAATAAAGATTTAAAAATTCTTTTGTTTGGAATGCAATTTCTGTTATTTCTTTTTTGTGCATTGAGCTATTACTGTCGTCCGCAAGAGCAAAGTTCCGCTTGGTTAGCGTTATTCTGTTTACTTTCATGCATCATTGGATTGGGTGTTTTTATTCCTAGAATACATTTCTTGTCTTATGCATTACCTTATCTATTCTTACTTACTCCGCTCATTAGTATTAGTTTTGTCGCTTTTCGAATGTCGATTTTAAAACAACGTTTGCCACGATGGGTTAGTGTTTTTATTGTCGTATATTTAGTCGTCGTTAGCTTAAGTCTCTTATTCTTCAATCTACCGTTTAATTTATTAGTGCTTTTTGTCGCATTTCCTTCAGTTTGTATATTGATGGTTTGGGTTATTTTTTCATATTCTCTGGATTTATGGCGCAAAGATGATCCCTATGATGCACTTATTTTTGTCTGCAGTGTATTGGCTGTTGTTGCTGTTGTGCACGATATAACGCTGAGGGTATCAAGCTATAGTTCGGATTTACTCTTTGCGCCAACCGGACGTTTGTTATTGTTGATAGGTTTGACTCTCTTGTTAGCAAAAAAGCAAACAAACACCGCGAACACCCTGGACAATGCATCGCGAGAGGCTCATCGTAAGTTGATTCTGAAAGAACAAGAACTGCGTCGCTTGTTCGAAGTACAGCGTTTACAATCGTTAAAAATAGCGAGCGAACAAGAACGCAAGCGCATTACAGAAGATCTTCATGACGGTGTCGCTGGTCATTTAACCACTATTTTAGCGCTAATTGAGTTTGGCGATGCTGACAATGACACTTTAAGTAGCATCGCGAGCAGTGCACTTACCGACCTACGTATGGTCATTGAGACACTGTCTTTGCCTGATGGCGAACTTCGAATTGCGCTTGCAGCTTTTCGAGAGCGCTTTGTTGCACCGTTGCACTATTTAGATATTGATATAGAGTGGGATTTTATTGACTTACCAGAGATTGTCTACCTTGACTCAGAGCAGGTGCTTTCTATATTGAGATTTATTCAGGAAGCAATCACAAATGCAATGAAACATGGTAAAGCAAAACGGATAGAAATATTTGCTAGCGCTAAATCTTCCGATATGGCTAAGATAAGTATCGTTAACAGTGGCGGTCAGTTGTTGGCGCATTACAGTGAAGGTAATGGTATTAAAAATATGCGTAAACGAGCAGAGAGTCTTAAAGGATACTTCTCTATTGATGGTTTGAAGGATGGCGCGGTTGTTGAACTGTTGCTTCCAGTGTTTGAAGCAAAAGTCACACAACCCACCACTTAGAAGATCATAAAGACTTAATTGCGTTTTTGAGCATTTAGATACTTTGCTATTTGTGACCTATTGTCCTGGTTGTTTTCTTGGTTTTTTAACTGCTCCAGCGATGTAAACAGTTCTGGATTAGTTTCTATATGGTGCCCTAACAGTTGGATCATATGTAAGCGAACACTTGCACTGCTCTCAGAAAGGCTTGCATTGACAACCTACTCAAGATGATTAGCTAACAACCTAGTTTGAGACAGTTGTTTAAAAACTTCGGCTCTTACGGCCACATCCACTTCACTTTTTTCATAATTAAGTAAGGTTTGGCTTGTTTCATCATTCGCAATTTTAGATAACAGTGCAATAGCGGCAAGCCTTACACTTGAGGGCGGCAGGCATTCATATCCAATTGCAGGCACAGATACCCTTGTGCTAAGAAACAGCAATTTCACAAACAAGTTAGCGGCGTACCTACACTATTTTCGTGAACACCGTCATTGTTTTTGTCCCTACTGAGTTTAATCTTTCCCTGCAAGCTCACTGTTAACAGCCTCGCGTAATTAGCCTCCTTAGAGACAGGGCAAATTCGTAAACTCGCGGGGCTGGCGGTAACGCCACTTTCGTAAAATTTAATGGCTTTATTACGGCTATCGATTTGGTTATTTGCAGTGCTTGTCGGCATGCTCATCAGCAGCGGCTCTAGTGGCTCTCGCTGATTGTTGTAGTTGCTGTCGAGAAAGACTATTTTAGGTGCATTCCAGTCCTCACTGCACTGGCTGTAATTATCGGCAGGGCATAACACAGTGGTCTGCTGTTGATCGATTGCAGTGAAGCGTGCAAAGCGAATAAGGCTATTAAGCTGATTGGTCTCAGATGTAATTCTAGCTTTGGTGATAATGGACAAGAAGCTCGGCACTCCGAGCGTTCCTAGTATTGCTAAAATACCAATTATGACCATCAACTCTATCAGTGTTGTGCCTTTTATCTGCGGTTTTGAAATGTATTTTATATTCTTTCTATATTGTCGATGGCTCATGCTTCGGCATTCCTTTGCCTATGGTTTCACTCCTAATAATAATAAATGTAGAACGTTTAATTGCTACTGAACCGAGTGACGGTTTTTGCTATTATCCTTCTAAACTCAATCGTTACTCAACATCGTCGTTTAGATAAGGTGTTCGCACCCACTAGGAACTCACATTCACTTGCTTCCCGTACAGGAAATACTCAGTGCACTCGCCCTGCATCTTAAGAATGGAAACGCCATCGTTGTGGCGCCGCCCGGTGCTGGAAAATCGACAGCCTTGCCTTTGTTCTTGCTGCAAGATCCTACTTTTCAAAACAGTAAAATTATTATGCTACAGCCACGACGAATTGCAGCTCGCAATATTGCGCATTATTTGGCCGAACAATTGGGCGAAAAAGTCGGTAAAACCGTTGGTTACCGCATTCGAGGGGAAAATAAAACGAGCGTGGATACCCGCTTAGAAATCGTCACTGAAGGTGTTCTCACTCGGATGTTACAATCAGCACCTGAACTGCCTGGTGTAGGGTTGATTATCTTTGATGAGTTTCATGAGCGCAGTATACACGCCGACTTTTCACTGGCGTTGAGCCTAGAAGTGCAGCAAGCACTAAGAGATGACTTACGTATATTAGTCATGTCGGCCACATTGAACGCGCAGGCAATTGCTAAAATAATGCCCCAAACGAAGTTGCTGGAATCACAGGGAAGAAGCTATCCAGTGGACATTCAATACGTAGCGTCAAATTCACGATCGTCGATTGTTGATAAGGTATGTGAGCTGGTTACCCAAACGTTTCCAAAACATGACAAAGATTTTTTGGTTTTTTTACCCGGTGCATTTGAAATTAGAAAAGCCGCAGAAATCCTTTCTCGAAAAATCGATGACTGTGTTGTCTTACCGCTGTTTTCAGACCTCAATAAACAACAGCAGCAAGATGCGCTAATGCCGAATAAAGAAGGCAAGCGAAAAATTGTTTTAGCCACTAACATAGCCGAAACAAGCTTAACCATTGAAGGCATTGAAGTGGTGGTTGATAGCGGCATTGAGAAAAAAGCAATATTTGATTTACGTCGAGGCATTACGCAGTTAACCAGTCAAAAAATATCACAGGCTTCAGCAATTCAGCGCGCGGGGAGGGCGGGGCGCGTAATGGCAGGAACATGTTACCGCTTATGGTCGAAAGAATTACATGGACGGCTAGCGCAACAATCCATACCTGAAATACTGCAGTCTGACGTTACAGATTTAATACTAGAGGCCGCTATTTGGGGCGCGCCAATGGCTGAACTAGCACTCATAGACCAGCCTATTGGCGCGCAGCTTTCACAGGGTGAGGAGAAGTTAGTCAGTCTTGGGATCATGGAGCAAAGCAATAAAATCAGCGACTTTGGACGCCAAGTGCATGCGCTGGGCGGCAATGCGAATATTGCTATTATGTTGCTAAAGAGTACGCAGTTGAGTGACGCGCATCAGAGTTTGGCTTGCGCCCTAGCCGCGCTCCTTGAAAGCAAAGATCCACTTCCTCAAGCACAAACCGTTGAAGTCACGCCGCGCTTGGTATTTTTACTCAAAAATAAACAACACAGTATGTGGCAGCTTATCAAGCAATGGCACCGTAAGCAGAATATCCCGCTGGTTGACTGGCCATTGCAAGACATCTCCATTTTACTCGCATTTGGTTTTGTGCACTGGATCGCAAAGCATCACTCAGAGGCGCGTTTTAGTTTAGCCAATGGAAGTGGTGCGGTTCTTCATCCTGAAGATGAACTTTTACGTCATCTAGGGCAGCAATCGACGACACAAAACAATGGTCGTTGGCTTGTGGTTGCAAATATGCAGCTGACAGATAAACAATCAGATAGCGCGCTGATTCGATATGCTGAACCAATACAGTTTGAGCACCTGAAAACTTACTTTCCTGAATTTTTTACACGAAATGAAACAGTCCAATGGGATGAGGAAAAGCAACGCATAACTGCTTCTGAATCAGATTACTTTGGACGTATTCCTTACTCTAAAAAAGCCCTTCCTAAGCCATCTGGTGATGCTTTAGCCGAAGTGTGGAAACAGCAAATTGAGAAAAAAGGAATACAAGCGTTGTCTTTTGATGATCGTTCACAGCAATTGATTAAAAGAGTCCGTTTGTTTAATGGTGTTTACAGTACAGCGGGACAGAACGAGGCGTTTCCCGATTTTTCTGATAGCGCACTACTGCAAAATGTTGATCAATGGCTGCTACCATTTTTAGCTGATAAGAATTCATGGCAGGCACTTACAAACCTTCCGTTTTATCAATTATTGAGTCAGCAAATGGATTATCAACAACTCAAAAAACTTGAATCACTTCTGCCTGAAAGTATTGCAATTCCTACTGGAAGAAAAGCAACAATTTATTACAGCGATGAAGGACAAGCGTTGTTGTCAGTCAGAATGCAGGAGCTTTATGGATTGCAAGAGCACCCCACATTGTTAAACGGAAAATTGCCGATTACCTGTGAGTTACTGTCACCCGCGCAGAGACCGTTGCAAACAACGGACGATCTCATCGGGTTTTGGCTAGGAAGTTATAAGCAAATTCAGAAAGAAATGAAAGGTCGTTATCCTAGACATTTTTGGCCTGACGACCCTGCTAATTCTCTTGCCACCGCAACCACCAAAAAGCGCATGCAACAACAGTAGTCTAAGCGTTTGTTGGCTGCCCAATCACAAAAGCGTAAATTGCGTAGAAGTGACAAGCTGCGCCTATTAACACGAATAAATGCCAAATCGCATGGGTGTAATGTTTATGTTTCGCCATGTAAAATGGAATACCTAGACTATAAGCAACGCCGCCAAGAAACAAAAAGATGAAACCAGTGAGTGGCACCGCATTGTAGATTGGCATGATAATGAGCAGAGCCAGCCAACCCATCACTGCATATGTCGTTACTGCCAGTCTTGGATATTTATTTTTAAAAATGGCTTTAAAACCAACACCAAACAGTGCCACTGTCCATATTGTTATGATGCTCACGGTAGAAACCCAACCGTCAATTGCCACGACTAAGAAGGGTGAATAAGTACCTGCAATAAGTAGATAGATAGAAATGTGATCTATTCGCTTTAAAATAGGCTTTAGCCCTGGATTACTCACCCAGTGATATAAGGTAGATGCAGCGAAGAGAAGCACCATTGAACTACCAAACACAATCGAAGATATTAGCTCAACTGCACTATTGCTTTTAATCACAAGCGCACTAAGCCCAATAATCGCTAATGCAAAACCAAGGAAGTGAGTTAAGGTATTTAAGCGCTCTTCCAATTCACTATATTCATTTATCTGTGGACTTGTTGTTTGTTTCACAATTGCTACTTATCTGGGTTTTAATTAATTCAGCTTACAATTGTAAGCTGAAATTATTGCTTTGGAAAGATAGAGATTAATTATTACCTTGGATTCTTCAACGTACAGAGCGTCTTGCTTCAATATGCAAATAGTGCGCGATCAGTTGATGTTACCAAACTGCTTTGAAGCAGCTTAAATATAATATTTCATGCCTACTTTTCCCCTTTGTTTGCCTGCTTTTCTATTGTGTTTTGATAAATGCTGATTATTTACCAAAAGAACATTTAATTCGTGATTTTATCATGTTTAATCAGAGGAATTTAACATGAATATTACCCAATCTTTAGTTGCCACAAGTCTATGTCTGTCTGCTATTTTAACTGCTACTGCGACGTCAAATTTGAGCCCAAATTATCAAGATGATGAAAAGATAAGTAAAGATGAACCCAGATTAGATGGATCTGTAGAGCATGAATTGGCAGACGATATGAAAAAAACTAAAAAATGCATGAAATGCACGAAAAAATGTTGAATGCTAACATAGCACGCACTGCACTTATGGCTGAACATATCGAAGTGATGCAAACTAGTATGTCAATGCTGACTGGAATGTCACGCTCAAATAATAAATCCATGATGCAAATGATGATCGACAGCCCAAGCTTTTAGCACTGTAAATCATGAGATTGTTATGCACTTTTGGACTATTTAGTAACAGAGAAAATATCCTAATAACACTGCATAAAATAAAAAGTTTGCAATAAATATCTTTTTTAATGTTAATTATTAGTGTTTTTTTGTTAACCTACCCCCATTTTTAAAGTATTAGCGACTAGGAATATCCATTATTTATGAAAAAGATTGAAGCTATTATTAAACCATACCGCCTTGATGATGTCCGTGAAGCACTTGATGAAGCTGGTATTGCGGGTATTACCGTGACCGAAGTCAAAGGCTTTGGTCGACAAAAAGGACATGCCGAAATGTACCGTGGCGCTGAGTATCAAATCGACTTTGTACCCAAGTTAAAGTTAGATATTGCGGTACATGATGACCAGGTAGATAGGTGTGTCGAGATTATTGTTGCAGCTGCACGAACTGGCAAAATTGGTGATGGTAAAATTTTTGTTAGTAGTTTAGAGAGAGCCGTCCGTATCCGGACCGGTGAAGAGAACGACGAAGCCATTTAACTTATCACATAGAACCACAAATAGAGATTTAGTATGGAAAACGTAAATAGCGCCATTGAGACATTGGTGCAAAGTTCAAACACTTACTTTTTATTGATCGGTGCAATCATGGTGTTTGCTATGCATGCCGGTTTTGCATTTTTAGAAGTAGGTACTGTTAGACATAAAAATCAAGTTAATGCTTTAGTTAAGATTATCACTGACTTTGCTGTGTCTTGCATTGCTTATTTTTTTATCGGTTATTATATAGCATACGACACAACATTTTTTAGCAGCGCTGCAGACCTTGCCGCAAATAAGGGTTATGACTTAGTTAAGTTTTTCTTTTTAATGACATTCGCTGCAGCTATACCTGCAATTATTTCGGGTGGTATTGCAGAGCGCGCCAAGTTTTATCCGTTTTTAATTGCCTCTGCGTTAATTGTCGCCTTTGTTTATCCATTTTTTGAAGGGATCGTATGGAATGGGAATTATGGACTGCAGTCCTGGTTGAAAGAAACTACCGGTGCTGCGTTTCATGATTTCGCTGGATCTGTTGTTGTACATGGTGTTGGCGGTTGGTTAGCGCTGGTAGGTGTGTACTTCTTAGGTCTCCGGAGAGGTCGCTTAAAAGAGAGTAAATTGATTGCCTTTGCGCCTTCTAACATCCCGTTTTTAGCTTTAGGGACCTGGATACTTTGTATCGGTTGGTTTGGCTTTAATGTGATGTCGGCACAATCCATGGATGGAATTAGCGGATTGGTTGCTATGAATTCTTTAATGGCTATGGTAGGCGGCATCCTTGCGGCTTTGTGGATGGGTAAAAACGATCCTGGTTTTATTCATAATGGGCCATTAGCTGGCTTAGTAGCAGTGTGTGCAGGCTCCGACGTTATGCATCCTATTGGTTCTTTGTTTGTTGGCATTGTGGCGGGCTTGATTTTTGTAAAGCTGTTTACGGTAATGCAAAAAACTAAAAAAATTGACGATGTTTTAGGCGTATGGCCATTGCATGGGGTTTGCGGTGCATGGGGCGGTGTTGCCGCCGGTATTTTTGGCTTAGAAGCTTTTGGTGGTCTTGGTGGTGTTTCCTTTGTCGCACAAATAATTGGTACTCTTGCTGGTATTGCGGTGGCGATAATTGGTGGTGTCTTAGTGTATGGGATTGTCTCTAATGTTAGTGAAATTAGGCTATCGGAAGAGGAAGAGTTTCAAGGTGCTGACTTAAGTATTCATCGCATAAGCTCATCCGATAAAGACTAAGCCTCTGTTACAACGTTTGCTTTTAGAAGCTGAATGGCTTGTTGCCGTTCAGCTTGATCTAACGTCGACAATACATCGCTAATAGGAATCTCAGCCAAGCGCTCGCATTCGTCGGTTTTATTGTTTCTATTCTATTATTTTGTTAAAGCTTTTCGCTCCATTTTGCTGCTAAAAGGGATGTCGTCCATATTCTCATCTAGCCAGCGTTCAATTTTTTCCGAGCTTGCGCTTGAGGCAGTTTGATATGCCTGACTAACCGTTGTTTGGGTTCCGTCACTAACTTGAGTTTCCCATTGACCACTAATATTGCACGTTATCGTTTGTTCATTAACTGTTGATTTTGACAGTCTATATTCTCTGCAAAAATTCCCCTGTCTATCTTTAAAGCTCATTACTAAAGTGACTTGGGTATCGTTATCTAATGCAATCGTTTGACCCGACACTTCGCTACTCAGGATGTGAGCTAAACTTGGAGTATCTTGATTACTGGCATACCAAAGTGCGGGTGCTAACAAGGTAACAATTAAAAATGAGGCTGCTAGTGACAGCCACTTTGGATCCCTCCACCTTCTCAATTGAACAATATTTGAATTACTAGTTTGTGTATCTTGTCCAGTCTTTCTCAATAAATTCATGATAGATTCTGGCACCGGGACCTTATCTATCAGAGACGCATGCTGCTTTAGTGCAAGATCATTTTGACGGTAAATAGCAAACTTGTTTGCAAAAACTGCATCTTGTTGCAGCCGCTTTTTAAAAATAGCGACTTCTACTTCACTTAATTCATTGTCAAGAAACGCTGATATTATCTCGCTATCTGATTTCTTCATTGTTGCTCCTAATCCGTTTCGCTTAGCTTTTCTGCTAATTTTTTTCTTGCTCTCGAAATCCGACTCATCACTGTACCAATAGGTAAGTCGAGAGTCTGAGATGTCTCCGCATATGATAAACCCGACATAATGACCAAACTTATAACCATTCTATAAGGTTCTGGTAGCTCATCGATAGCAATTTGCAAACGCTGTTTTTGTGATGCTTCCTCAAGTGGATTATCACTCGTTCTCGAAGATGGTATCTGCGATATGTCAAATGCATCGTCTGTCGCTCTCACCTTTCTTGACCTTATTTCATCAATCCATGCGTTTTTGCATACTCTAAACATCCAAGGTAATGGAACAATGTTTTCTGGGATGGATCGAGTTAGCAATCGTTCGACAACCATCTGAGTTAAGTCATCCGCATCATTGACGTCACTTGTCAGTGAATAAGCAAATCGGCGCAGGTCCTGCAGATTTGCTAAGATCATCGACTTCAAAGCTCTGGTATTCATATTATCCATTTCTCGAATCTACTTTACTAACGTTTGACATTGTGTTTTATTTCAAAATAACGATAAATAATTAAAAATAATTTATCTACCGGAATAATCGGATCAAATACACATGCTCTTGAAGAACAAATCATATCAGCGATTGGCATTAACAATAAGTACCTTGTTGTTATCTCCTGCTGTCTTAACCTCAGAGCATCGTAACGTGCTATCCGAGCTCGACGATGCAAACACGTCAGTTAGTGAAGTAGCTGTTCACCTTGTAACTCGATATGTCGCTGAATTTATTAATGAACATAGCCCCTATACTAGCCTGTATTTATCACAGCATACTGAATTTAGTGCTACAGAAGATGATGTCGAGGACGACGTAGAAGATGATGTCGAGGACGACGTAGAAGATGACGTCGAGGATGACGTGGAAGATGATGTCGAGGAACGT
>CBFIAR010000003.1:25554-185271 GCA_965660625.1 Glaciecola sp.
GACGACGTAGAAGATGATGTCGAGGACGACGTAGAAGATGATGTCGAGGACGACGTAGAAGATGATGTCGAGGACGACGTAGAAGATGATGTCGAGGACGACGTAGAAGATGATGTCGAGGACGATGCGGAAAATGATATAGAGGATAAAACAGAGAATGATATTGACGCGGAGAATGGCGAAAAATTAAGTTCATTCAATGTTGACGATAGCTACTATGAAATCATTGAGCAACGAGCAAGTTTACAATTAGAAAATGTCATACAAACCTCGACAGATAACCAAAATGAAAAAGTCTTTAGCGACAATTGGTTAATACTAAGTGAGCCGAACGACAGTGAATTTTTACAATTAAATGGCTACAGCATTATCAGCAGTCGTTTTTTACCGAGCTTAAATAAAGATTTAGTTCGCGTAGAGGCCCCGCGAAGCTTCAAATTAGATTCTGGCGGCATCGCTTTGTTAAAAGACTTAAATAATTCTGAACGAGCTGTCGACCTCAATCACATTTATTCACTCTCTGCAATGCCTGCAATGTCTAAAAACAAAGCGCAAACGCCGAGAAACTTGCTATCGATTACGCCACCATCGACAAGACAAAAAGTCGGTATCGTTGACACGCAGCTGAATATGAGTCATCCGTCATTGCAGAGGCTGAGCATCACCAGTAAAGATTTTTCAGAACAGATACCGATATCAACGAGCTCTCATGGTAATTCTGTAGTCAGCATTTTAGCCGGACAAAGTGACGACTTCGTGGGATTGCTGAGTAATGTCGATATCTATGCTGCTTCGGTATTTTTTCATGATGACGAGAGTGGCGATATTACCACGACAGAGAGTTTACTTAATTCCCTAGACTGGCTGATTTCTCAAGATGTCAAAGTCATCAATATGAGTTTAGCTGGCCCAGCTAACATGGTGCTATCGGCAGCTATTGGAAAATATTGTGAACAAGGCATCATTATTGTGGCGGCAGTTGGCAATAATGGCCCTCATTCCGAACCGTTATTTCCGGCAGCAGATGAATGTGTTATCGGGGTCACTGCTATCTCAGAAAGTAACCGTGTGTATCGTCGCGCCGTTAGGGGCCCTCAAGTCGATATTGCTTCTTATGGTGTTAATATTCTCGCCGCTGATAAACTCTCTGGGTATTCAAGTGTTACTGGGACTTCCTTTGCGACGCCATTTGTGACTGCTCAGGTGCTGAGTTTGTTAACTGACGTCCCGGTCAGTGCAAACGCTCAGAAAGCACTGACTGAAGAGCTCATGAGCCTCACCATCGACCTTGGAGAACCAGGAAAAGATATTGTGTATGGATTTGGCGCTCTCACGCATAAAAGTTCTACTCAGAAATAGCTGGCGTCGGCTCAGTATTCATTAACTTCAATGTCTGAGCCTTGCTAGAATTTGTATGAAATGCCACTTGCCACTGATGTTTCACTATAGCTAACGGAAGCCAAATTTGAGTCATTGTTTACATAAGAAAGTTTCAAGTGCCAAAACAAGCCGTCAATTATTTCAGCCTCATTCATTAGGCTGAAAGTGGCTCTGCCATCGGCGCGGAATGCGTTAATTCTGGGGTTAAGGCTATCGCTAAAATCTCGCTTTCGATACTTTCCTTCGACCGTTAATCTGAGCTTATAAGTACTCACCGAGTAGCGTTTCTTATATGCTAAGCGCACTTGATAACTGCTGAAATTAAACACAGGGTCGACAGCGTCTTCCTGCCTAAGCTTCACGGAGCTAATAAAATAATCGCTCAATCCATTCCAAAAATAATAGTAATCAAGACCAATTTCATCGCTCTGTGCATCGCGAGTCGGATTAGTAATAAGCTCTTTGTCTATCTTGGTATATGCCAAGCGTAAGAAGTTTTTCTTACCAAGAAAAAATGAAACTGCGGGAGATATATGGGTAAGCAATAGAAAGTCATTACCACCGAGGTCTGTACTGGCGTTTCGGTAATCAAAACTTAAGGTGTAGTCAGCGTGCTTAAATTTATAACCCGCTGAGGATAGGCTGGTTTGAAGGCTAAAGCTATCCGCTTCAAAGTAATTTTTATCGGTATAGGTAATGCCCGCTGATGCGCTGTGTTGCGAACTAAAAGCATATTCAATATCCCCTTTTGCTTTAACAACAAAAAAGCTATCCCCCCTTGTAGTGCTTAAGTCTATTTCCTCGACAACCACGTTGCTCTCGTTTCCAATAGAAGCCGCAAGCTCAGCATCGAAGGAAAAACCCCTTTTTTCTTCACTGTGCAGGTACTTGCTAGCATCAATGATAAGCAGTAACGCGCAGAAAAAACCAATACTGAATTTGGAAAATCTGGGATCCACATTAATTCCTTAAATTAGCTAAACAGTTCTGATGGTCAAAAAAAAGCCCTAATCAATAATACTATCGACTAGGGCTATAGCAAGGTTTACTTTAATCCTCTTGAAATTCGATTTTTTCAGCGATGAAAGTGCCATCATCATTGACAAAACCGTTCACTTCCACTTCAACGCCTGCCGAAATGTCGCTTGCGGAGCCATGTTTAAATGCAGTAAATTGATTATGTTCTATGATAAATTCCCCGAGAGTAAATTGAGTCTCACTGAGCACTGCGCCGATGCGTCCGTCTATTTCAGATTCACCTGAATCAGTAAACTCTATCTTTCTGGCGACTAGCTTTTGTTGCTCATTAAACTGCCCTTCAACTTCAACATAGGCGCCAACTTCAATACGACTAATGTTGCCATTCTCAAATTCAGTCGTTTCATTTAGCAAAATAGTAATGCCCTCAACCACGATTTCTCCATTGTCGAGTAACGCGGATATGCTACCTTTGACATCGGCACTATTTTGCTCATCACCATCTTCAATCTCAATTTTGCGTGCAAATAGAGTGCCGTTGACATCTACGCTGGCTTTTATCTCGACGAAGGTACCTTGGAGTAAGTCCGCAACGCTGCCATTTGAAATTCGGGTAGCATCATCGAGAAATACCGTTTGTTGATTAATCAGTAATAGACCATTTTCAGCGTCAGCTTCAAGTGCTCCCTTAAGTTCAACGTAGTAATCATCGCTGTGATCGTTGTCTTCTATTTTAACGCGAGTGGCTAAGATATCGCCGTTGTCCGCTTCACGCCCGTAAATTTCAACTACTACGCCCTCAGCAATTGTCGTAAAGGCAGTACCTTTAAAAACAGTACGTTCGTCAGTCGTAATTAAGCGACCGTTAACTGTGAAGGATGCAACTGAGTCAAAACTTGAAATAAGCCCCGAAAATTCGACACCACCAGACTCGTCATCGCCATTATCACCATTTGCACTGCTTGTTTCGATGTCCGTTGCTAAGATGCTGCCGTCTGCTTGTCTGATTCCTTCTATTTCTATCCAATCACCCACAAGCAACTGCGCAAAGAATACGTCTGCAGAAACATCTGAATCACCCAATTCATATGCAGTGAACGCCCCTGTTGTGACTATTGCACCGTGCAGTTCGAAGGTTTGCCCTTCAATTGCGATCACTTGGCCTTTCATTTTGGCTTCTGCATCGTCGTTATTTCGTGATGCCTCGGTTTCTTCGCGCTCGAGAGTTTTAACGATAAGGTCCTCACCGTTTGAAAAAGCCTCTATTTCAACTAAGTCTCCTATACTAAGAAGATCTAAGCGAAAACGTCTGATGTCGGAGTCGGAGTCATCTTTTAATTGGCTATATTCATCCACCAAGAATACGGTGTCTAAAACGGTTAGAGTGTTACTCTGAATGTCAATCGCCTGTACCACCCCTTTAACCTCTATCTCACCTTGCTTATCGAAACGAATAACACTGGCGACAATATTTCCGTCTAGTTCTGCTCCTTCGATTTTAACTCTAATACCAACATTTAAATCACCGCTATTTCCGGCCCTAAATTGAGTATTCTCATCCCATTGCACTGTTTTTCCAGCGATCACGAATTGAGTCTCTGATACGCTAATTATAATGCCGTCCAACGCTAATTTATCTGAATCGCTATTGTCGTCTTTAAGCTCAACTTCGTCAGCCACGATGAGTCCATCTACTGCGCCTTGTGCTGAGGATATCTTAACTAAAGCGCCATTGGCGAGGATACCCTCAATAACTGCTTGGGAATAATTAACTGACACACTGCCAACATTAAAGGTTTGGACGCTTTCGTCAAGGTTAGCAATTTCGCCAATCAACTTGTAAGTATCTGCCGCATCAGAGGTCTCAATATGCGTGGCTAGCCATGTTTGGTCAGCACTTTTTATGGCACTGATTTCAACCACATCGGCTACTTTTAGTTCACTGAATAGCTTATCTTCAAATACAGTGCGTGAATCTATTTGATAAACCTGACCAAGCACGACTAACTGATTAGCACTCAGTGAAATCGACTCTATCTGCCCTTCTGCATGCACATTATAATCAATATGACTTGCTGTATTAATAGAACCATCAGCGGTTTTACGGCCTTGCACAGTGACGTTCATGCCTACGTTTAAGTCATCTTCACTGGCATCATCATTATCATCAGTTGAGACTGTTGTATCATCCGTTGAGAAGCGCACGCCGTTAACATAAACACTGCCAAAATTGGTGATAACGCCTTTACTTTGAATATCAGTCATATAGATGAGTTCTTGGGTTGTTGTGTTATTCGCAGTGACAGTAAATGAAATACTGGCTGGAATAACATCAAACTCGGCATTTTGTACCACAACCGGATCGGCGGTCACTGTATATGCACCTGGCATCAGATTAGACAACGTCGCATCACCTTTTACGTCACTGGTATATCCCTCTGGACCCGCGACCAAGACGGTGGAGTCAGCGCCAGTAGGCAAGCCCTTTATTGATAACTGGAGAGCACCGTTTGCGCTGATTGGTGCAAGTGGGTCAACAGTGGTATCTGAACCACCACCACCGCAAGCATATAGCATCGAGGTAACGACCATCGTACCAAATATATGTTTCTTTTGAATTTCCATTGTCTGTTCCTTATTAATAACTAGTGTTGTAAAAACAACGACTCACCTGATAAAGAAAGTGGAATGATGAAATACTTCTCAGGGTAATTTCACAGCCCACTTTACTCGGTTTACATGACTTTCTAATCTACTAACGAATAAGCCGACAGATTTATTCCCGATAAATCATTTTTATTTTAATTTTTATGTTCGGTACTTCAGCAGCCAGCCCAGCACCGCTAGCCAAATATTTTGTTGATGAAGCTAAGCTTGTCGTCGAATTGCTGCCCAGAGCAATGACCTTTCACTATATCCATGTGTGTTTTGAGGCCCTTAATCTAGAACAAGATAGAATCGACCAGTGAATCAGTAGTTTTGAATTAGTGAATAATTCCAACTTGTTGCATAGATCACTTTCAGGGTCTATTCTGAATTGGTGCCGTGTAAAAAATAAACTAAATATGAGCAAAGTATGACCGATGACTCACTATCATTTATAGATAATTTTTCTGATATAAAAATAGAATCGTCGCTTAGGGATGGTTTTATGTTGGATGAGGTTATGGTCTTTCCAAATAAAGGCGTTGTTGTTAGAAACCAAGAGCATCACCATGCTAGCCCTAAGGCTATGGAAGTGCTGTTTATCCTTAGCTGCAATTCTGGTCATGTACTTAGTCGCAAAGCCATTCTAGGATATGTATGGGGGGAGAAGAGCGCATCGAATTCAAGTTTGAGCTCGGTTGTTACAGAATTAAGACATTTACTCGACGACCACACCCAATGCCCTGCATATATTCAAACTCTTCCACGAAGAGGTTACCGCTTGTTAGTTCCGGCACAGCCATTGAATGAAAATATATTATCAACGGAAGCTCTGCGCACCGCTGCCTATTTCGATGCTGGCCATAAACAAAAACAGGGTAAGTCTGCCAGTATTTTCGGTGGTATAGACTATTGGCGCAAAAGCCGTATGCTAAAGGTCGCTGGCACATATATCGTGATGTCGTGGGTACTCATGCAGGTTATCGCCGTCACGATCCCCGTGATTGACGTCGCTAAATGGTTAGATAAAGTAGCGCTCGTCATTTTAATCATTGGCCTTCCGTTAGTACTCGCTTATAACTGGTGGGTTGAATATAAATTACGAAAGTATTTTCTACGCAAAAATAACAGTCCAATTAGCAACAAAGCGGCAGCAGTTTGTGCATACCGAGATTTAGCGTTGATTTCAATCCTGTTGGTCTGTTGCCTTGCATTTAGTGCATTTTTGAGCAAGCAAGTAATACAAGCAGCAACTGCAGACCCTTTTAAAGCGATGGAAAACCCGAGAATTAAGGCCGAGTTTTTTAACAATGCGGTTGCGGTGATGCTCTTTAAGTATTTGGGCAATGAGTCATCTGACAACATTGAGGCTGTTATCCAGTCTGAACTGTTAGCATTCTTATCACAATCAGTGAATATTAAAGTTGTTTCCGAAAGGGTGCTATCGTCGCTACCAGATAGTACATCGCTCCAAACCATTAAAGATTGGACCGGCGCTAAATATGTCCTCGAGGGTGTTATTCATCAGCAAGAGGGGAGTGTAAAAATAACGACTAGCCTGATCGATAGCGAAAGTGGGCTTCAGGTTTGGTCAGCTAATCACACAAATTCACTGGCGGATAAACTTCATTTAATAGATGGCATTTCTCAGCAAGTATATAACGCCCTTACTTTTTTAATTCCGCAAAGCGAAAAGTCTATTATCGAGTTTAGACCCACCAACGATATAGCTGCCTATGATTTTTACGTGCGAGCTAAAGCACTTTTAAAAGATGCTTATAGTGAGGAACAGTTAAAAGAGGTGGAAGATCTATTCTTGAAAGCAATTAAAAGAGACAGTCAGTTTGCACTTGCGCGGGTAGGTTTATGTCAAACCTATTTAGAGTATTATTCGTTAGTTAACGTTGTCAGAATATTCGAATTGGCAAAGCAGAGTTGCCAGCAAAGCATTGATAATAAGGGTAATGGGCCTGATTCTTATTTTGCCCTCGGTTCTCTTTATTTTAGCTCTGGTGAATATGACTTTGCAGATCAATATTTTGGCAAAGGGTTGCAGCTTCAGCCAAATAATAGCTTGGGCTTAATGGGCCTTGCAAAGACCCTAGCAAAGCTTGATAAGCCCCTCGAAGCAGAACAGCTTTTTATACAGGCAATTAATGCCGAGCCTGGCTACTGGCGAGCATATGCGGAATATGGTGTCTATCTTTTTAGCTCGGGTAAATATTTTGATGCTAGCGTGCAGTTTTATAAGCAAAGTCTGTTGCAACCAAATAGCGAAGCTGCCTTTAATAACTTAGGCGCCGCTTACTATCTGGATACTGAGTTTGACAAAGCAACAGACAGTTGGCGCAAAGCAATAAAAATTAGACCAAGTGCAAACGTGTACAGTAACTTAGGGACGTCACTATTTTTAGCAAAACGATTTGATGAAGCTATCGAAATGTATCAAGAAGCGATTGAACTCAATCCTACTGACTTCATTGTAAAAGGCAATTTAGCTGACGCATTTAAGTATGCCGGCAATTTAAATAGCACTGCAAAGGCTTATTATCAAGAGGCTCTCGACTTCGCCCAAGAAAATGAACAAATCAATCCGAACGACATTACGATTAAAGCTAGCATTGCAAGATATCGGTCTGAGTTAGGCATGTGTGACCAAGCTAACAGCACCTTATCGCTGATAGAGAGCACTGGACTTGATGACCCTTATACTTTCTATGATTTAGCTTTGGTTGCAGGGAATTGCGGTACAACAAAACAAGTCATCACGTTTTTACAAAAAACCTTATCGTCTGGGTATTCAGCGAGATTATTGCTTAGTGACCATCAGTTTGGTCGTTATCATAAGCAAATTTTAGAAATGCGTTAAGAGCAGGGAGTGATAGCCCAAAAAAATAGCGATGTCAATTACAGAATGAAATCCCCAAAATAGTGACTAAATGAATTAAGCAAATAAAAAACTGTCAATCTACGTTACATTAAAAAAGGAATTATCATGCCTATTCAAGGTTTTATGAAGTTAATAAGTGTAGTTTTACTGGTTTTTATTAGCCTGTTTGCCGTAGGTTTTGCAAATGCTGGCGATATAAAAAAAAATAATCAAGAACTAATGATTGAGGTGGACGCGTTAGGCTGCGCGTCATCAGTTGATCTAGTCTCGCCTGTTGATAATTGCGAAGGCAGTGATTTTGCAGATAATTGCGGAAAAAATGGCAAAGACTGCGTTTGTATGCGCGACCAAAAATTTGTCAGCTGGCTTATCAGTACTGACACCCGATTTGAACTGAAATTTACAGGTGCATCTCCCTTTAAGGATAATTGTAAATTTAAGTCAGGCAATAACAAAAAAATTCAATGTAAAATTGAAGCCGCAGACGGAAATTACGATTACGATGTGATTGTAGAGAGCTGCCCTAATCAAGTTTACGATCCTAGGATTATCGTTAAAGCTTAGCCATTGCTCTGGGTGAGTGCAAGCCACGGTCTACCTTACTGCTTATAACCATGTTTAATAAAACTGTTTGCGCTCCACCCATAGTATGCTGAGCGCAGCTAGTAGCATTGCCCAAAACAATATGGCTTGAATAAATCGTGTTCGCGTAAGAGGCTCTTTAGCCTTTAGGGGGTAGCGCTGTTTATTCTGTTGTGTTGTGCGATAGCGAATAGATTGCTGCCATGCTTGCCATTTTGATTGCTCGTAAGCGAAATAGGCAATGGAGGCAGATTCAGTTTGCCCATTCGTTGCAGTCAAATTGTACCAACCGCTTGCTTGAGTTGAATATCCCATGCAAAAAGAATTAGCGTCTAGCAACTGTTCATTAGCTGCGATAGCCCCAGATGACAATGCTTGGGTTAAATAAAATTGAGTGTTTTGCGCGGCGTTTAGAACGCATCCTCGTTGGGTTTCGCGCATTATGATAGGTGATGTAATTACATTTTCCTTCCACGTTAAGTCACGTTGAGTGCGACTAATTTGGCTAAATAACCATTGCCAGTAATGGCTATGCAGATCGACTTTACCTTGTGTCTTCAAGGCGTAAGAAGTATTTACTAACGAAACGGCTACCTTTCCTTGACCGTATCCCTGAATGACCACTAAGGCCCTATCATTTTGCGCTGACACTAGGCGTTTCGCTTTAGGTGCCAGTATGCTGGCATTAATGCTGCTAAGCGGAATGTCTAATTGTCGTTGATCCCATCTTAAATATTCGGATACTTGTGTTTCATCGTTGTTTTTTGTTAGAACAATGTCGCGTAACCAGCTTGTCTTATCGCTCTGCCATGTCGTTATTTGCTGTGTTTGAGCTTGTACCAATACTCCTAAGCCTTTTTTAACCGCTGACTCGAGCGAGACATTTTGCGCTGCACTTAATTCACTCAACGCCAACTGGTCTATTATGAGGAAATCAAAGAAACCGAGAGCCTGTTTAGAAAATGCATCATTGACTAAGATCTTATCTGCAGCGCTCAGATTAATCTCTTGTCTGATATCTTTATTTTTACTTATTTTAGTCAGTGTAAGTACTTTCCCCCCCGTTTCACTGACTAATATTTGTAAGTGTTTACTTTCAAATGAGGGCGCTGATTGCTTTATCATTATTTTAACGGGGGCTGCATTTATAATTTGAATCGCCACTTGTTCTTCAATCTTTACGCTTGGTTTACTTCGCTCCGTTAGCGTTAGTGTGTATTCCCATTGTCCTAGAACTTCGGCGCTAATAGCGAATGAAAAGGCTTCATTGTCAGATAACAATACAGACTCAATTTCTTGACCGAATGGGTCTTTTAAGCTCAATTTGTATAGTGTACTGGGCGATGCAATATAGCCTTGAACACGACCGCTTATTTGACCCGTTTCTGCGACTACAAGCTGAGCAGGCCATCGCATGTCGACTAAACCTAGCGCAGGCGAATATGCCGCTGTTTGCATAACAGGCCTGCTGCTTTCTTCAATATCTGCGTATTGAGCATTCAATAGCACCCACTCGTTACTCAACAACCCGTCTCCCAAGATTGTCAAATGGGATATATCAGGGTAATACAAGGGCAATTGAGCAATATCTTCAATGTATGTATTCTCACCTTGAGCGGAAAGTGGCGTCTTTATCCGTTCATCTTTTTGAGTATTTAATATTACCCAATGTAAAGACTTATCCTCACTCTGCAGTGCTTCTATTGCTTGTTCATCGGCATTTTGCGTGAGCAAAGCAATATGCAGGGGCTCCTTCGTTTGATATGAAACGCCAAGCACTAAAGCTAGCAGCGAAAGACAAGCCACAATATTGAGCACGACGACCGATATCCGGCGCAAGGTTGAATGTTGCTTGAGTCTCTTTAAGGCAAGCGTACAGGTAATTAAAAGGCTAATAAGTACGACGGCTACTATCACAATATTGAAGCCAGATACAAACCAATGACTCATCGATTAGGCTCCTTTCTTGGGTCCTGGTTAATCTGAAGTAACATCTCTGAGTATGCCTTGCTTGCAGCATTCTGTGTTGAGAGCGCACTTTGACGCAGCAACGGTGGCGCAATTTGGGGCGATAATAAGGTGTTTAAATCGGTCATGAGGTTTGGCAGGCAGGCTTCACAATTATCAAAGGTAAAAGAATTTGCCATTTGGATGCGTTTTATCGTCGCTAACTGCTCTACCCATTCAGGTGACTGATTTAAACGCTCTGTTAGTAACTGTGCCATGTCATTAACGGTCTGTCGCTCACTGGGCGAGAGTTTTCTTGGCAATTTGTCTTGCTGTTGATTTTGCTGCTGCTCTTGCTGCAGATCGTGCTGCAGGGTAACAGCGTGGTTCACTGCCGACATAAACGCGAGCACTTTAGTATTGAAATTGGCTGGCAAGGCGGCTTGAGTGCTGCGGTGATAACTCAATATATCCTTTAATTTTCCTTGATATCTGCGTTCTTCGCTAACAGGAGGCGACTCGAACCCTAAACGTTTTACATAAATGCGTTCTGCCTGTTTAGCTCGATTCAAATAGTTCAGGGCTTCCTTTTCATAAGGTAAGGCAAGCGAAGGCTCTGATAGCTGTAAATGCAATTCCGCTTGCCACATTTCGGCTAACGCACGTTTCATCAATACTTTTGGATTAATTTGTCCTTCGGAAGTTTTGATAAAACCGATGTCAACTTCACCGTGATTATGACCATATTGTTCGATAACTTGCTGATATCCTGATAAGTCAATGGCTTGGTCGTTGCTGCTTTTGCTGCCGTCGCTTTCATGCGAATGTTCAGAGTCATGGCTATTTTCTTCATTGCCAGCGCCTTCATCCTCATCCGAATGGCTATGTTCATCTGCGCTAGGGACAGCCGGCCCCGCTTCCATAGTATGCATAACACCCGATTCAAACTCATCGCCTAAATATTGACCATAAGACTGCTTTAGATCGGATTGATCAATAGCGAGCGCACGTGATGTTCGCTTGAATACCTCGGTGCTCATTGAATCCTGTTGCTCAATTAATGCTTCAGTTTCAATAATAATTTGTCGTTGGCTTTTGAAATATTCAGGCATAAAGTCAATCACCACGCCATCGCTTGTAATGCCTTGCTGCTCGTCTTCTAGCCAGCGAACAATTCTTGTTGGCGATATACTTGTTTGTGATTCTGGCGTTTTGTTGTCACTCGCATGAATACTGAAATACAGTTCATCACCTGGTGACATATCAAGCGCAGCCAGATCCCAGCGCTTTACATAGCTATTTTTATCGCCTACTTGGGACTCGCTATCTTGGGAAGAGCTATCAAAGCTAAATGTTTGATCTCTAAACTTCACTGATTCGCCAGAACCTTTTGCAATGGAAGCAACAATTTTGACATTGCTCAAGCCGTAGTCGTCGGATATTTCAACTTCAGTATTCAATATCGGAAGGCTATTTTTGGCTAATTCGGTAATTGTTAACAAGGGTTGTTTAATCTTGATGACGGGTTTTGCATCCATTTTAACGCTTAGTGTAGCAATATCGGTCGTAAAGTTGGCGCTGGGTGTGACTTGCATAATGGAATAAACCGCTGCTGCATTAGCGACATAAGTTAAGGTGTAACCGCGCTCTATTCTTTCAAACGGTAATACGTCTCCGTTACTTAAGGTTAATTCAAATTCAGCGTTATTATTTACCCCTTCACTTACCCCTTCCTTCTCGCCAAGTGGAATGAGCCACTCAATGAGGGAGCCTTGCAGAACGTTAATATCTAATTCGCTTTGCGAAAAACTGGGTTGCTGCGTGTAACTCGGTGCATTAACAGAAACGATCAGTTGAGGTAAGTAATTAGTCATTGCTTTCTGCTTAGGCGCATTTATGTTTACAGGGCTTTCTACTGTATATTCCTGATGGTTGGCTGCAATAACGCTTATCACTAATACAGCACTCGCCACGATAGTAAAAAGCAGACGTACGAACATTTTTTGCCGTTTGCTCGTTAGCTGCAATACAGGCTCAGACGACCCAAGTATGTTTAATAGCGAGGGTAAAACCCGCTGTAATTGCAGTGACTGCAATACGGATAAATCGCTGGGCGCAAAGAGGGCCAAATGCGCACTCTCTTCCAATGCTTGATGCTCTCTATTTAGGTGATAAAGAAGCTCGAAGGCTGTTGGACTGGCTTTTCTTCGATATAACAAATAAAGAAAGAAAATCACAAATAGGCTAATTGAAAGCGCTAGCCAAAGCATTAAGGCTGGGACCAATGTAAATAATATCTCAACAGTCTGTTTGCTTAGCAAGGCTTGCCCTATTGCCGAAAGATCAGCCGCGGCGTCAGGCCAAAAAGTGATATAGAGTGCGACTAATATCGCACTAGCTGAAATGCCATAGGTGCACGCTTTAATTATCGAATGCTGCATGCGCTGGCGCTTAATCGCCTTTATGTGAGGATTAATTAGTTCTAGGATATTACCGGAGTAAATATTCAAAGGCTTATTCATTCTTGCTCAGCGTGCCATTATCATGCAGAGCGGCTGTTGCTTGGGCAAATTTAAGTGACTCACTCATTAGTCGCTCGAGCACAAATAAAATGAGTAGAACAAGCATTAGAATGTGTTGCCATGAATGCTCATTTGTATTTGCTATGGGCGATAAGACTGCTGCGTCGCGTGCGCTAGACTTGTCGTTCATCTCAATTTGTTCATTCAATATAGACGTGCTAAACAGCGCTAATTCTCGCTGTCTTTTTACGAAGACAACTTGCCCTAAGGCAGCAATAAACTCGAGTTCGCTAGGAGGTGGCAATGATGATAAGGAAACGGCATTGGGGTGAACGCTAGTAGAATGGCCCAGCGCAAAATCGACAATTAAGGCATCATATTTTACATAGCTTACCTGTTTTGAATTTGTAGCATTGCGCTTCTCATTTCGTGTAATGGTGTCGTCAGCCGTTGGAGAAGTTAAGTTAGCTTTGCCTGGCGTTGCTTGAGCAAGCATGTAATCAGCAGCATCTGCTTCAATAATATCTATCTCGATGGGATGCATGAGGCCTAAGGCGTTAAGTGCTTGCTCAAGTAAAAATAAAGTTTGTGAAGAATTAGATAACTGATCCGTCCGAATGATGGCGACTTGAATCGGTGCTGTTTCGGTGGCGGTAGCATCAGCATCAGGCAGACCGTTGATATGCCACTGCAGCGCATGCTCAATATGCGGTCGGACACCGATAAATTGTGACTGTCGGTTGCTAGTGTATACATGAATAGGTGAATCTATCGGCACGGTAGTCGAGATTGCGTGGACAACTGACCAAATATTATCTATTAATCTCAGCTGCATCGTGGATTTTCTGGCATCAACTGCTGCGTCGCTATTATTGTTAACGGCGTCATTTCTAGCGATGTCCGTGCCAGCTTGGGGAAACACTTTATTTTGCTGTGCAAGGCTAATGAAATCGCTTTTATCTACACGGCTTATCTTTTCTTTTGCATTGGCATAATGAATAAGAATGACTTCTTGAGTTTGCGCAATGCTTTGCTCGCTAGTTAACACCGTTAGCAAAGCTTGTTGGCTTTCTGGGCTTGAAAGTGTCCACCAGTCTTGAGTAATTACCAATGTAGGCGGTGAAGAGGGCAACGATAATGCTTGGGTTAACGACTGTTTTAACCATGATTCAGACCACCAGTCACTGAGCAATGCTAATGTTAACAATGCGCAAGCGCTAGCGACCAACAACAAACGCACCAGTAACAGCCATTTTTGCCGCAGTTGAATTTGTAATTCGTTTGGCGCTGCTTGTTTGGGCAGCAGACCTAAAAATGGAAAAGGCACCACTTTGCCTTCACTGCGACTAAAAATATGCACCGCAACAGGTATTGCTAAGGCTAAAAAGACCCATAACCCAATCATAAGGATTTTGCCCGTTCTTTTAGGAAGCGTCGCAGCGTTGCATCCATAGGCTCATCTATGTTGACCTGATGATGATGAATACCCATGCTTTGCAATTTATTTTGCAGGCCAAAGTTAAAATGAGACAAATTGTCTAAATACGCCTGTTTTGCAGCGGCAGCAGATAAAGTAAGCCGTTGTTTGCTTTCTCTATCTTCAAAGTGCACAAGGCCTTTGTATTCGAAACTCAACTCATCTTGACTGATCAACTGCATGCCGATAACGTCTGTTCTAGGAGTTTGCAACTGCTGCAAAGCGCCTATTATTTCATCTTGATTTTCATAGAAGTCGCTCAGCATGATAATAACGCCATGCTCGCGTACCTTTGCCAGTTGCTGCTGAATAAAATCGAGTGAGGGGAACATTGTGCCTGACTCAAGCTTTGCTAAGTGCAGCACAGTCTTTTGCCAATGCTGATAGCCAGAATGCGCAGGCAATAGCTCTGCAGCACTGCTAGATAAACCGAGTAAACCAACAGAGTCACCCTGCTGTTGCGCTAAGTAACTCATGGTTGCGACTAAATGCTTAGCGTAATCGAGTTTATGCCAAGCGCCTTTTACGCTAGTTGAAGATTGTTGCAACATAGACGCACTTGCATCAACTAAAAACCACGCTTGAATATTACTTTCGCGCTCTGCTTCGCGCACAAAATAACGGTCACTTCGCGCAAACAATTTCCAGTCAATATTGCTAAGAGGATCGCCCGGTTCATACGCTCTGTATTGACTGAACTCCATGCCGCTGCCGCGCTGTAGACTCGTATGCATGCCGTATAAAAAGCCCTGAGCCACTGTTTTTGCAACAAGCGGCAGGTCCTTTAGTTGTGCTAGCAGAGCTGGATTGATTAAAGTGTGCATAACAAAAAGCAAAACATCCTAATGTTGCGTTATCTGTTCAAGGTGAACCTTCAAGGCCCTTGGTTTAATTGAAACTAAGAGCTCAGAGCGCTTTGTGGTTTCGGTACAGCTTTTAGTAAAGCGTCAATTAATGTGTCGGTCGTTACGCCTTCAGCTTCGGCTTTGAAATTCAATAGCATTCTATGTCGCAATACGCTGTGGGCAATGGTTTGAATGTCGGCTATTGTGACCGTAAAACGATGGTTCAAAAGCGCTTGGGCTTTAGCACAAAGGACTAAAGCTTGTCCGGCTCTCGGTCCAGCTCCCCAGCGCACATAGTCAATCACTTCCTCAATACTGGCGCCTTCGGTGCGGGTACTGCGCACTAAGTCAGATACATACTGTAATAAGGGCTCGCCAATTTCAACTTGGCGAGTGAGGTCCTGTAAAGCAATCACCTCATCCGCATTCAATGTTTGCTCAGGTTTTGCTGTATAGGTGCCTGTGGTTCGTTTTAGTATTTCTATCTCGTCTAACGAGCTTGGGTAGTCAACTCTAATAAACATTAAAAAACGGTCAAGCTGAGCTTCGGGTAGTGGATACGTGCCCGCTTGTTCAACAGGATTCTGAGTTGCCAAAACAAAGAAAGGTCGCGGGAGTAGATAATGTTTACCGCCATAACTTACATGTTTTTCTTGCATAGCCTCAAGTAAAGCAGCCTGAGTTTTTGCCGGCGTTCGGTTAATTTCATCTGCCAATAGTATATTCGTGAACACAGGACCTTGTTGAAACTTAAAGAAACGTTCGCCACTGTTTGTATCGGTTTCTAAAATTTCGGTACCTACAATGTCGCTCGGCATTAGGTCAGGGGTAAATTGTACTCGCTTAAAATCCAGCTCCAAGGTGTCTGACAATGTGCTCACCATAAGCGTTTTTGCTAAGCCAGGTACTCCCTCTAATAAACAATGACCGCCTGCCATTATGCTAACAAGTAATTGCGTGACGACATCTTTTTGGCCCACTATCACTTTACCGACTTCACCGCTAACCAAGTCTAACTTAGTCAGTAGAGCCTTAACTTGTTCTTCATTCATTTGAGGCTATCTCTTCTTTTTATTATGGGTTCTATTTGAAAATTGAAACTCTTTTCAGGCTAGGCCGTCATGGCATAAACCACAATGTTGACGGCAAACTTGGTGTTATCGACTCTCAACCAACGTTTATTACGGAAGTCGTAATCCCATTCGCAGCCCAAGTCTTTATTGCTATAAAGTACTGCAATACGGCCGTTTATCTCAATCGCTTTTAAGTATTCATGAACCAAATCATCGCCCCAGCCATTCAGCTCAACAGAGGTGCGAGGCGGACCATCAAATTCGAAGAAAGAGGAGTAAATAGGATGATCATTCGGGATTTTTTGCAATGCTTCTGCCCCAAACATCTCCGCCATTTGCGCTTCAAATGTGCGCGCAAACATGCCGTCTATGTCGTGGTTGCAGTCGTCAACAAACACAAATCCGCCATTTTCCACGTAGGTTTTGAAGTGCTGTCGTTCTTGAGAATTGAACTGCACCAAACGGTGTCCAGCCATGTAGCAAAAGGGAGAGGTGAGCATGGTAGGGTCAGAAAGTGCAATAACCCGCTCGGTTAAATCAACTCGCAGGCTAGTGTATTCAATCAAGGAATTGAGGACGTTAGCGGGCATACGCTCGTCAACCTCCCAATTTCCTGATTCATAACTTAGGCGCGTAAAATAAAAGTCGTATTCACTGCTCAATCCATGTGCTGCAGTGAGTGGCAAAGCTGCGCTAACTGCCACCGCCAAGAGCGATTGAATAAAATGTCGACGATTTATATTTACCACTTACGCTGTGTCCTACGTTGTTTATTCACACTGACCCCATTAACGCTTACCTATGCCATTTTACTTATCACTATACCGCGTCAGATAAACTGCTGAAGGTAAAGTCACGTATCTTCATCGGTGGGATCATGTTGCCATCGATCCGCTCAGGTTTACCTAGTGCTTCTATATTGTTGAGCATCACAATTGGACTCTCGTTAAAACGAAAGTTCTTAATCGGATACTTAATTTTGCCATCTTCAATATAGAATGTGCCATCGCGGGTTAAGCCTGTATACAACAGACTTTGCGGGTCGAGAGAGCGTATATACCATAAACGGGTTACCAATATGCCTCGGCGCGTACTCTTGATCATATCTTCAAGCGACTGATCGCCGCCATCCATGATGATATTGCCGCCACTGGGCATATAAGGTACTTGTGTTTTCTTTGCCCAGTATGGTGTATTGGGCATGTTAACGACCACACCATTCTTAATCCAGTCGGTGCGCTTGCGTGGGTAGCCATTTCCGCCGAAAGGTGCTGCGGGAGCGATGGGATGCTGCGGGTCGCTATAAATATTCACAGCCTCATCAAACATTTTCTCCCCTAGGCGGTTTTTGGGTGCTTTGCTAGCATCTTCACCTTCTTTAAGTTTGTAACTTAAGAAGCTTCTGCCTTCATCAGCGCCGCGTTGCCCAAAATTACGTACCATGTTGCCCAATAAACCAACGCTTGCTGCAGGCTCAAGAATAACGGTGTATTTACCTGGCTCTAATGCTTTTGCATCAACGGAGTTTTTAGATTTCATGATGGCGATGCTTGATGCTTTAGCTGTATCTAACAGCTTATAATCACTATAGTTTCGTGTTACCCAGCCTGAACCCTTGCCATCTTCAGTACGAATTGTTACTGAAAAATCAACGTTGGTGTCTTTGTTATAAGCGAATAAACCTTTATTGTTCATGATAGCTCTGAACCGAACTTGTTCTTCTAAAAATCCTGCAGCCACTAACTTATTCTTTTTGGAGGGAGCAATGCTGTCTTCAGCAGCTTGCGCTCTATCTTCTGGGCTAATTGAAGCGGTTGACTCAAAGTAGGTATTTGACGGCAAGTATTTTTGCGGGCCGAAGTTTGGCATATACTCTTCGTTTTCAGGTGCTAGTTTTGCTAGCTCTTCTGAGCGCTCTACGACTTTTGCCAAAGAGGCGTTGTCAAATTCGTTAATAGTGGCAGTGCCGGTGCGTTTACCAAAGGTAGATTGCACTACCAACACTAAATCGCTTTCTTCACCCGCTGTAGAAACGGTATTGCGTGCATAGCGTATATTGCCACCTATATTGCCATCTAAATTACATTCCACTTGGTCAGCTTTAGACAGTTTTATTACTTTTTCTAGCAGCGCTTTTGCATTGGCTTCAGATAATATAGTCATTCTTAATATTCCTTGTTATTCGCTGCTAACTTATACGTTACGTGCGGTATTGATCACGTTAATGTTATTGAATCGAGTGGTTGGACAACCATGCGATACCGCGCTTACTTGAGAAGGTTGGCCTTTGCCGTCAAAGAACGAACCACCGACTCTGTAGTCAGATTTTCCCGCCATTTGGGTACAGCTATTCCAAAACTCTTGCGTATTTGATTGGTAAGCAACATCTTCAATTTGGTCTACAATTTTGCCGTCTTTAATTTCATAAAACAGCTGTCCACCAAATTGGAAGTTATAACGCTGTTGGTCAATTGAGAACGACCCACGCCCCGCAATATAGATACCTTTTTCCACGTCTTTGATAACGTCTTCGGCTGAAATATCTTTCGGATTAGGCTTCAGTGATACGTTTGACATGCGTTGAAATTGAACATCGCGCCAGCTTTGAGAGTAACTGCAGCCATGCGACTCGTTTTGGTCAATCATATGAACTTGGTCGCGCGTGGCTTGATAGTTAACCAAAATACCGTCTTTTATCAAGTCCCACTCTTTAGTTTTAACGCCTTCGTCATCATAAGCGACGTTTCCAAGCGAGTATGGCTGAGTTTTGTCAGCAAACAGATTCACGATATCAGAACCATATTGGAATTTTCCACTCTTCCATTTGTCCAGCGTAGCAAAACTGGTGCCTGCAAAATTAGCTTCGTAGCCCAGAACTCTATCTAGCTCTAATGGATGTCCTACCGACTCGTGAATAGTCAACATTAAATGTGCTGGATCTAATACTATGTCGTATTTACCGGGCTCAACTGACTTGGCTTTGAGCTTCGCTTTTAGTTGTTTGCCAGCAGCAGCGGCATCTTCTAGCATGTCGTAAGAATTGTTATAGCCTACGTTCGCGCCAGTAATTTTAATTTTGTCTTTTTCGAGGCCGTCTAAATATTCGTAGCCCATACCTACCGGATTGCCCAAGCTAGAGCGTTGTTTAAAGCCCTCTGGGCCAACCGCCGTAGCTGTAAATGGTGCCCATAAACGGTGAATGTCTTGGTCGATATAAGAGCCATCGGTAGAAGCAAAGTATTTTTGCTCGTTGACTAGAAACAATGTCGAACTAATAAAATTAGCGCCATTTGCCATGGCTGCATCATTTACTGATAACAGCAAATCGACTTTGTCTTTGATTGGCACTTCAAAAGCATTTTTAGTAATTGGAGTCTGCCACTTTACCTCGCCAACGCCTTTTACAGGGGCTAATTTAACCGGAGAAGTTTGAAACTTGGAGTTAGCTTTTGCTACTGCCACCGCACGCTGAGCCGTTTGCGCAATGCTATCAGGAGTCATATTAGAAGTAGACGCAAATCCCCATGTGCCGTTGGCAATAACGCGAATACCAATACCTGCAGACTCTGTGTTTACAATGTTATCAACTCGAGTTTCGCTTGTTCTCACAAACTGGTTTAAGTAGCGACCAATACGCGCATCAGCATAGGTCGCGCCAGCTGCTTTAGCAGCATTGAGAGCAATGTCGGCTAGCTTTTTCTTGTAAGCCACATCCATCGGTTTATCGAGTAGTTGATCAAGTGATACTGCCATGCCGCTTACAGGCATTAATAATGCCCCCATGCCAGCGCCGCCCAACTTGATAAAGTCGCGTCTTTCCATTGGTTATCCCTTCTGCATTTATTGTCGTTTTAGATATGGTTTATTGTTCTAATTTTAATGTCACCCCAATATCAGGATTACAGTGAAAATAAACCATAATCCTGCGCTGCGCAACACAGATTGATTTTATTGAGGTTTGAGTGTTTGAATAGACTAAAGTTTATTAATTTAATTTACTTATTTGCCAGAATCAACTTTAAGGCAAATTTAGGCTTCTCTTTTGGGTTTACATTACGCGATTACGCGATGATTGAACCGCAGGCCATGAACAAGAAGTTTTAGTGGATTCTTATATTTCTCAACCCAATGTCCGTGAATAAGTGTGTTGTGCGTTTGATTACAAATGCTATGCTCTTGCGCAATTTGAGTAGCGCCTAATTAGACTGCTCAGCGAAACAATAGGTATTCAGCCATTGCCCCTAAAGTGTGAAGGTGTTGATATTAATCGAGGAACAACTATTTATGTCATTTAGCTCTTTAGGCTTATGTGATGAGCTTTTGAAAACGGTACAAGAGCAGGGTTATGAATTGCCATCACCGATACAAACCAAAGCTATTCCATTGGTGTTGATTCATCGTGATGTTATGGCGGTGGCACAAACTGGTACTGGTAAAACGGCGGCTTTCACCTTGCCTATTATTCAGCTTTTGGCTGGTGATAAAAATTCCCAAGCTCAATCTCCTCGAGCGCTGATAATTGCGCCTACCAGAGAGCTTGCCGCTCAGGTTGCTGAGAACATACAAAACTATAGTCGACATATGAATATTCGGTCAGTTGCTGTGTTTGGTGGGGTCAGGATTGAGCCTCAAATATCCCAGTTGCAGCGCGGTGTAGATTTGCTTGTTGCCACTCCTGGTCGTTTGATTGATCTTTATAATCAAGGGGCGTTGAATTTTGAACAACTTGAAATATTGGTTTTGGATGAGGCCGATCGTATGTTGGACTTGGGGTTTATCGACGATATTCGTCGCATCCAAACACTATTACCCATTAAGCGTCAAACTTTGATGTTTTCAGCGACTTTTTCTAAGCAAATAAAGACCCTTGCTAAAGACATGCTAACTAATCCAGTTTCCATTGAAGTGGCTATCGAAAAAGGCGCTATCGATAAGATTAAGCAGCAATTACACCCAGTAGACAAAGAACGTAAAAGTGAGTTGCTCATTCATTTGCTTAAAAAGCATAATTGGAAGCAAGTTCTGGTGTTCATTCGCACTAAGCTCGATGCGGATCGTTTGGCTGCGCAGTTAGAAAACTCAGGTATTGGCGCTGCATCAATTCATGCAAACAGAACTCAGCATGCAAGAACTCAAGCCTTGGATGGCTTCAAAAATAGCAATATTCAAGTGCTCGTGGCCACCGATATCGCTTCTCGTGGCATTAATGTTCATCAACTGCCGTGCGTTATTAACTTTAACCTTCCCTACATACCCGAAGATTATACACATCGCATTGGTCGCACCGGACGGGCTGGCAATCCGGGTTTAGCGATTTCATTTTTCAGTGAGGATGAATCAAAACAGCTTCAGGCAATTGAACGTGCAACCGGTCGTCAGTTGAAGCGTGAAGTAATCTCCGGTTTTGCGCCCATTGAGAAGTTAGCAGCAGAGTTAGTGGGTGATGATGAGTACGGTAATTTTGAGGCAGATACGAATTCCCGCCGACGAGGTAAATCCAAGGAGCGCAAAAGCCGTGGCCGCAAATAACTGAGTAGAAAAAGAGAGTGTTTTGCTCTGCGGCACCAAACTTTAGTTGTTGGGCCCGATGCAGTCTCGGCGTCTTTAGTGCCTAAGTAGATAAAGTTTTCTGGCATACTTCCTTTATACGAGGATAGAAACGAATTACTATCACTCGCAGAACAGTCTAAATTACAGGTTCGTTATTTTGGGTAAAAAAATTGTTATTGCGGGGGCAGGTATTGGCGGTTTGTGTGCGGCTTTAGCGCTGGCTAAACGTGAATTTGAAGTGATAGTTTATGAACAAAGCCCATACATTGGCGAAGTAGGCGCCGGACTGCAGCTTAGCCCAAATGCGATGCACGTATTAGAAGCGCTGGGCATAGCAGACGAAGTGAATGCCAATGCATTTGCACCAAGTTCGGCTGTTATGCGTCACTATCAAACAGGTAAAGCTTACTTTACTGTGCCTTTAGGAAATGCAGCCACACAAAAATACGGCGCTCACTATCAACATATTCACCGCGCTGACTTGCATGCTACTCTTTATAGTGCCTGTAGAAAACTGAACGTAAGTATTCACTTAGGTAAAGGCGTCCAAAGTTACCAGCAGACACCGCAAAATCTTAGCATACAGTTGAGTGACCATGAGTCCGTAGAAGCTGATTTGCTAATAGGGGCCGACGGCATCAAATCAAAAGTGCAAGCCTGTATGTTGGGTGAAGCACCCGCTGAATTTACTGGGCAAGTCGCCTGGCGTGGGGTAGTCGAAGCTAACAAACTTCCTAAAGGTTTGGTTAAACCCAATGCAAATCTATGGGTAGGACCTGGCAAGCATTTTGTGAGTTATTATTTGCGCGACGGCTATTTAGTTAACTTTGTTGCTGTGCAAGAGCGCATCGATTGGCAAAATGAATCATGGAACGAGTCTGGTGATATCAATGAGCTGCGCAATACCTTTGCTGGTTGGCATCCAGAAGTAACTGAATTATTGAGCGCGGCAGAGCATTGTTTTTTATGGGCCTTGTTCGACAGGAAGCCGCTCAAACAGTGGTCGGATCGAAACGTGACGCTTTTGGGTGATGCATGTCATCCCATGTTGCCATTTTTAGCACAAGGCGCGGCGATGGCCATTGAAGACAGCTATGCTTTGGCGCATTGTCTCGCTAGTGATGTTGATACGCAAACTGCGCTGCAAACGTACCAAAACATTCGCCTACCACGCTCACGCAATATTCAACTCAATGCGCGTAAAAATGCGGCTTTGTATCATATGAGCACGCCTATTGAGCAAGCCAAATTAGCTGTTCTTTCGGGTTTATCCAACGTTGGTTTAAGCGACACAGTTGCGGCGAGCAAGCTTGATTACATTTACGGATATAATATTGTCGGGCAGTTAAACTGAATAATTAGAGTGTGAATTATGCAAGTGCTTAGGGTAGAGTAATGATTACTAAGCAATTACCGTGAATTGTTTACTGCAAAACCACTCAACTTCATCATAAATACAGTAAGCAGAGTGAACCGCTACACAGTAGGTAGCCGTATGACATTATACTAAAAAAAGAGAAACCTCTTCGACTATGACATTATCCGCAAAAGACGCTCAGCAACTAGAAAAACGAACAACAAGGTTTAGTGGTTCAGCAGCGTTGCTAAGAACACCCAACCTGAGTAGTGGTGCTGAGGAAGATAAGCGCAAAGAAATCAGCCTTTACTTCACCAATACATTCGATACCTACACACAATTATTTGATTGCTTGGTTGATGACAACGGTTTTTATCAAAAAGCCATTCCATTGCGTCATCCTCTTATCTTCTATCTTGGGCACACTGCTACTTTTTTCGTCAATAAACTCGTGCTTGCGAAATTGTTGCCTAAGCGGATTGACCCGCACATGGAGTCAGTTTTTGCGGTAGGGGTCGATGAGATGAGCTGGGACGATTTATCGGAAGAAAGTTATGATTGGCCAAGTGTTTCTGAGGTAAAAGAATACCGAGCTAAAGTACGCGCTAGGGTCTTACAGTTGATTGATAGCTTAGCGCTCTCACTCCCTATTAATTGGGAAAACACGTGGTGGCCCATCATCATGGGTATCGAGCATGAGCGTATTCATCTTGAAACTTCATCAGTGCTCATTCGCCAGCATGATCTTGCTAAAGTTCAGCGCTTGCCTCAGTGGTCTGCCTGCGTCGACAGTGGTGAGGCACCTAAAAATAAATTAATCACAGTGTCAGCAGGTTCGGTTAGCATTGGAAAATCGACTGACGATGCTTTTTATGGGTGGGACAATGAGTACGGTCAGCACAACGCAGATGTTGCTGAATTCAAAGCTAGCAAGTATTTAGTCAGCAACCAAGAGTACCTCGAGTTTGTTGAGGCCGGTGGTTATGAAAGAGACCGATTCTGGAGCGAAGAGGGGCTTTCATGGCGACAGTATGCCAAAGCGGAACACCCTTGTTTTTGGCTTCGCCAGGACAGCTGGCGTATGCGTCTTATGACGGAAGAAATTGATATGCCTTGGGACTGGCCAGCTGAGGTAAATTATCATGAAGCCAAGGCTTTCTGTGAGTGGAAGGGCGAGCAAACCGGGCAAGTAATCCGCATGCCTACTGAAGACGAATGGCATTTGCTGTGCAAGCAAGCTGGCGTTCAAGAACTCGGTAACAATGTTGCTAACGCCAACCTAAATCTTGATCATTACGCATCTTGCTGTCCCGTGACACGATATCAACACGGTGAATGGTTTGATGTAGTGGGCAACGTTTGGCAGTGGACAGAAACGCCAATATACCCTCTCGATAACTTTAACGTGCATCCACTGTATGACGATTTCACCACGCCTACTTTTGATGGCAAACACAATCTTATAAAAGGTGGTTCGTGGATTTCAAGCGGAAATGAAGCTCGGCTTTCAGCGCGATATGCGTTCAGACGCCATTTTTCCCAGCATGCAGGTTTTCGCTACATTGCATCCGATGCAGAAGCATCAGAAGTTAAGGTTTATTACGAAAGCGACAAGTTGCTTTCAGAGTATGCTGAGTTTCACTTTGGTGATTCATGGTATGGCGTAGAAAACTTTCCGAAAGCATTAGCTGATATTGCCCTTAAGGCAATGAAAGGTAAAGCAAGCGGCAGAGCGCTGGACTTAGGGTGTGCTTGTGGTCGCGCAAGTTTTGAGTTGGCCCGTCACTTCGACGCAGTAGATGGTATTGATTTTTCCGCCAACTTTATTCGTTTGGGCGCAAAAATGGCTCAACAGGGCGCTGTGCGTTATGCCCGTGTTGAGGAAGGCGATTTAGTTAGCTATCACACTCGTACATTGGAAAATTTGGGCTTAGCAACAAATGCTGAGCGTGTTTCATTCTATCAAGGAGACGCCTGCAATCTTAAGCCTCAATTTACGGGTTACGATTTAGTGCTAGCGGCTAATTTGATTGACCGATTGTATCAGCCTAGTCGCTTTTTAGAGGACATGGCCCAGAGAGTCAATGACGATGGTTTACTGATTATTGCATCGCCCTATACATGGCTAGAGGAACATACTCCTAAGGAAGAGTGGATAGGCGGCTTCAAAAAAGATGGGGAAAGCTACACCACCTTAGATGGCCTAAAAGACCACCTTTCAAAGCACTTCAAGTTACTTGGTGAGCCTCAGAAAGTGCCCTTCGTGATCCGCGAAACTCAACACAAATTTCAGCACACTTTATCGGAACTCACGATTTGGGAGCGGTTGCCTCGTTAACTGATGACGCTGAGACTGATGCCGCGAGCGCTGCATCAATCTCTTGAGCGATAACTTCGTGGTCAGCTAGTTGGTTAAACCAATTGGCTGCCACAGTATCTCTTTGTAATCCCAAAATCGTTCCCAGCACTATGCCCCGATGCACGTTATCGCCACCCAGATTTGTGTTTACCCGAAGTGCTTGCCATGGGTCATCTTGATATTTGTAGGCCAAATACAGCACTATGGGCCAAGAATCAGAAATGTAGCATGCGCGCGAAAATAAATGACCAACTACATGATGGTCTGGCAGGTTACGTTTGACCAAGCCTGCTAAATCGAAACTGGGTAAACTTTTACTCGCTTTCACTAGCAGTGCTTTAACACCATCACCACCTTCACCCTCGTCCATGAGACCACATAGCAGGGTTACGTAACGGTCACATACTTGCATTAAGAATTCGTCTGGGTGTGTAAGTGCAAGATGGGCTCGGCATGCAATCTGTATATCTGATTCATTGGTACCCTTGAGGCGATCCGAAAAAACCAGTGGACCAATTGTCACCAAACCACCGATTGATGCTGTGTCGTGTGTTTTCATCGCACACTTTTCTGGCTTGCGGCCTTGCGCAAAGTTCGCAAAGAATCCTCGATGGTACGACTCAGCATAGGTATCAGGATGAGCTGGCGGCTGCACGGTCATGAAATCAATATACGCAGAAACAAAGTCAGTGCGGTCGTAATTTCCAGAAGAATGAGCGAGGGATCGCATGAGGACTCGGGCGCAATGTGCGTTAAGTGTGTTTTCTCCGGCCTTCATGCCTTGATGATAATGCACATTAGGCGTGTCCCAAAACTGCGCTTTATCTTTGAGAATAATGTCACCTACAACTTGAGGAACTGGCTTATTCCACACTGCACCGTTCGTTGCAGAAGCAGATGGTGATTTATCAGCAGATTGTCTGCCTCCCTTGTTCTTTGAATGCAAAGACATAATTGAGGATGGATGAAACTCCGGCGCCGCTTCGAAGCGCTGAATACCGCCAGCAAAGGCGCGCTCTATCTCTAGTGGTTGGTAGTACCAGTGCACAGGCATAGCAAGGGAATCGGCAATGAATGCGGTTCTGAGCGCGGAGTCAACGCGACGTAATTGAGTAGAATTGTTGTTCACAATGCTGCCTTAGTAGATCATTAGTGGTAATTTAAAGCGCGAGTCAAACGCCTAGGTATATAGTTTATTCAACAAGGAGTATGTTTTAGATCATTTAATAAAAATAAGAGTTTGCGCGATGAATATTCGTCTAACAATAAGCATTGATATGCTACTCTTTCTTTTCATTTTTCATACACTGTGTCCTGATGTCCGATATAACACCAAGCTTACCGCGTACCCCCAAATTTTTGCAATCTTTGGTCTGTTTTAGTGTAGTTGTCTCCACCATTGCTGGAGGACTTTTTGGCCTTGGCATCAGCCTGCATTCGCTAATGTTTCTCTGTCTTTTGTGGGTGGGACTTAACGCGTTTAGTCTCGGCTACGGATACTTACAAATACGAGAGCTAATGACTAGCTCACTCGCTAGAGCCATGCCTGCCATTTATATTTTTATACTTATCGGGATGGTGATATCAAGCTTCATGCACAGCGGTACTATTGCTACTCTCATGTACTACGGTCTCAGTTGGCTTAACCCAAGTTCATTTTTAGCAGTGGGAATGCTGCTTTGCGCCTTAATGTCGGTTGCAACTGGCACCTCTTGGGGGACAGTAGGAACCCTAGGTGTTGTTGTGATCGGTATAGGCAGTGCCATGAATATTCCGCTGCCTCTAGTGGCTGGTATGATTGTGTGCGGCGCCACCTTTGGTGACAAAATGTCGCCTATTTCAGATACGACAAACCTCGCTGCAATGAGCGCTGGTACTGATCTCTATCGACATATTTACTCCATGCTCTTTACCACCATACCCACTTTTATTCTCACCTTTGTGATATTTTTAATCATCGGGTTTAGCTATGGAGATCAGAGTCTAAATCTTGATGAAGTGAATGCAATTCAGAGCGCGCTTGCTAACAATTACAGCCTTACTCCGCTAATTACGCTAATGCCTCTGATTATGCTCGCAATACTCAGTATCCGAAAAGTGCCCGCAGAGGTAACTATGTCATGCAGTATTGTGCTTGCTGTGCTAATTGCGATTTTTTACCAAGGTACGAGCCCTATTTCTGTATTAAATGCGCTGTGGGAAAATACACCTGAGTCCACCGGTATTCAAAATTTAGATGCTTTATTGGGGCGCGGCGGCATTAGCAGCATGAGTTGGACTTTACTGCTTGCTCTAATGGCGATTGCATTGGGTGGGATTTTACATGGCGCTGGTTTTTTGAGTGCTCTACTAGCGGGGATTATTGCAAGGGTGAGGCGAACAGCGACTCTGGTTGCGACCACTATTTTATCTGGCTTTTTGGGCAACATTGCAATGGGAGAAGCTTATATCTCGATTATTCTTACTTGCCAACTTTTTAAGCCTAAATATGAACAGCAAAAATTGGATAGCGCGATCCTCTCGCGCTCAGTAGAGGAGGGCTCTACTATGACAACCGGTCTTATTCCGTGGACAACGGCGGGCGCGTTTTACACCGCCACTTTAGGTGTGGATGTACTTTCTTATGCTCCCTATGCTTTTTTCAACTACCTAAATGCGCTTATGGCAGTGGCAATGGCTGTATTTGGGATCGGCCTTCTGAAACCAAAAATTAATCCTGTTGTAAAATAAGCGAACTATCAGCAAACTAAACTTTGACGGCGGTAAGACAGTACTGACATATTGAATATAAGATATCTACGTTGCTCAGTTTGATGAGAAGACGACGTTTTAAGGGAAGCAGTCAATGCGCAATACAGTAACAGAAAAAGTGATTTCCGTTCATCATTGGAACGAGACCCTATTTAGTTTCAAAACGACCAGACAGCAGGGCATCACATTCGAAAGTGGTCAGTTTGTGATGATCGGTCTAGAGGTCAATGGTCGACCGCTAATGAGGGCGTACAGCATTGCGAGCCCTCATTACGCAGATGAACTTGAGTTTTTCAGCATTAAAGTGCCTGACGGAGCGTTAACTTCTAAGCTGCAAAACATACAAGTGGGAGACGATATTATTGTCACAACGAGGCCGACGGGAACGCTTGTGCCCGGTTATCTTAATGAAGGGAAGCATCTTTATCTACTAAGTACTGGTACAGGATTAGCGCCTTTTATGAGTATTATTCGAGACCCTTTTATTTACGATCACTTTGAAAAAGTCATTTTGGTGCACTGCGTTAGATATACTTCAGAGCTTGCTTATCAGGATGAGATTATGAATGTTTTGCCTGAGCATGAATACTATGGAGACTTAGTGAGGGAAAAGCTGATTTATTTTCCTAGTGTAACAAGAGAGAGCCACTCTGAGTCTTTGCATGAGGATGAGGCAGACCTTATGCATCATCAACGCATAACCACGCTGATCACTAGCGGCAAGTTAAGCAATGACATTGGCCTGCCTAAGTTAAACACTCAGAGCGACCGCTTTATGCTTTGCGGCAACAACGATATGTTGCAAGACACAATGAAATTATTGGACGAATTAGGGTTTTCAAAAGCCACTTCTCGCGTAAAAGGCGACTATGTGATTGAGCAGGCATTTATTGATAAATAGCCGTTTTTTTGTTGTAACAAGCCTTTGATAGTATTGGCAGTTGTCGAATGAAAAAGTCTGCTCAATTGAGATGACTGTCATTCAATATTGATTAAAAATACGCTCGCTGACTGTTGCTAAATTGCGTCAGCCATTACTTATTTTCCTTGTAAGTGATTCGCTTTTTAAATTGCCAGCTTTTAACCGTCTGATTTTATATACCTAGGTATTGATTAAAGGTGAGTTATTGGGTATAACTTAGCATTCAACTTGTTTACGGTGCGCCATGCGCTGTTTTTTGACCGCCTACCCTCTTTTGGTTGTGCTTACATCGCTTCACAATAGTGGCTTGTAAATGAAGTATGTTAGTTTAAAAATAATAATAAGCTCGGGCAGAGAAAGCTCGACATCGCTACATTAGGAGCAAATGTCATGACACTATTGACGACACGTAATTTAACTCGCGCGTTAGTGCTGTGTTTAGCTTTTTTCTACTTATCGATCATTTCGGAATTCTTAGATTTTAATTTCTTGAATCACCTACCTGCTGTCAATATGAGTGCGCTTGTTGTTACCTGTGCGCTCGTGGTTTTTTGGATTGTATTCAGCATAAGAGCCCGTCACAGACATTAAGCGAGATGATTGCGCTTAATCACTTTGGGTTCATTGCGAATTTATTAGCAGAATAATGAGACAAGCATTCTCTAAATGCTACAATCAATTTTTATTTATTGAGAACTGCTTGCTTTTATGTTTTTGCTTATCATATATGTGCTGATCGCACTTGGTTTTTCGTTTATTTGTTCAATTGCAGAAGCGGTCATTTTGAGTGTTTCGCAAGCCTATATTTCACTTTTGGAAAAAGATGGAAAGCCCTCTGGTGTGTTATTAGGTCAGTTAACTAGTGACATAAATAAACCGCTATCAGCAATACTAACCTTAAACACCATTGCTCACACCATGGGCGCTGCAGGCGCTGGAGCTCAAGCTGCTGCAGTATTCGGTGACGCCTATTTGGGTATTATTTCTGCTGTACTGACAATGCTAATCTTAGTGTTCTCTGAAATTATTCCCAAAACACTTGGCGCAACCTTTTGGCGACAGTTGGCTCCAAGCACGGCTCATTTCCTTAAATACCTAATTATCGTCTTGTACCCGTTTGTCAAAATGTCAGAAAAATTAACCAGTGGCTTTACAGAAGAGAGCCCTCTCAAAGGCTTAAGCCGAAGTGAATTGCTTGCAATGGCAGAGTTATCTGGTCAAGAAGGTCAGTTGGCGAAACAAGAATCCCGCTTTTTGAAGAGTTTATTGCAATTGCATGAGTTGTCGGTAAAAGACGCAATGACACATCGCACGGTAGTATTTTCAGCGCCCGAATTGATGAATGTAACTGAATTTATGGAACAAAAACTACCGACAGAGTTTTCGCGTATTCCTATATATGAGGGGGATCATCGTGAGAATATCAGCGGGTTTGTTCTCAAGTCCGATATTCTCCTTTCTAAAGCTAACGGAGAGGGAGACAAAAAATTAAGTGAGATGAGTAATGCTTTACCGACTGTTTTAAGCAATATGCCTTTATCGAGCACCTTTGACCAATTTTTGAAGTCACGTATCCACATGATATTGGTGGTGGACGAATATGGAGGACTAGAAGGCTTACTAACACTAGAAGATTTGCTCGAAAGCCTGTTAGGTATCGAAATTGTGGATGAAAGCGACACCAATGTGAGCATGAAGCAACTTGCAAAAGTAATGTGGCGCAGCCGTGAACGCCGGCTCATGAAAAAAGGTAGCAAGTAGTCACATTAGCGATATCTATGTGCACTGATATCTGTGTCGAATTAAAACATTACCGGTTCAATTAATGTTCTTTTGTGGTGTGGCATCAGTGCCTTCGTCCTCATGTAACATATTTCGCCACGCGCCTAAATGATTGGCATAGCTCTGTTTTAATTGACTGCTCACTTCTTCTACGGCCAACAAATCTTCTGGAATTTCTATTAATATACGCCAGTGATTAAGAGCGTTGGTGGCAGCAGCGCAAAGCTGCGCTATAGATGCATGAGCCTGCTGTGAATTTGCGATCTTGTCGTTTGTTTGCGAGCACAGAAGCGCAAGCGGAGTCTCGGCGATCGGGGCCATATTTTGGGTTATTTCATAATCACGCAGCAACTGTTGATAGCTTTCGTTGTTTGCTTCGATATCTTTTCCGCTTTCATTAACTTCTAGAATTATCGAATGCGCATATCCTATCGTATCAAACGTGCTCAAATGCAATTGTTGGAAAATACGTTCCTTAGCTTGTAAACGAGGGTCTACCCATTTTTCATCGGACATTTTGTATCCTCCATGCGCAAAATTAAAAAAAGTATTTTTCTTGTTACGAAAAAAAAGCAATTCAGTATCGTTTGGTGCCCAAAAAATATAAAAAACCATACTGATAAATCTAACTGTAGTAAACTCATGGCCTCAAATGCTTTGATTCATGCCAAGATGTTATTTTCCAGTTTCATTATTTCTGTATCTTGAAAGCGCTTGGAGAGTCATCTATTCGAGTTTTCGTATCAATGGAGTTTTTAATGAGTTTTCGTGTTGTTATTATGCTGCTACTGTCTTTATCTGTGAATTTGGGTGCTCAAGCGTCTGAAACCGGCGGAATGAGTGACATTAGTATTTTGGATTTAACGGCAACTAGTTATGGTTTTATTGCCATCGCTATTTTTGTGATTGCCTATGTTTTCGTGATCTTGGAGGAGAAGCTTCATTTACGAAAATCAAAACCCGTCCTGTTGGCCGCTGGTATTATTTGGATCTTGATTGCGATTGCTTACTTGGGGCAGGGTGAGCACGAGCTTGTTGCACAGGCGATTAGGCACAACTTCTTAGAATATTCTGAACTCTTTTTCTTTCTGTTAGTGGCAATGACCTATATCAACGCAATGCTAGAGCGCGGCGTATTTGACGCGCTGCGTGATGTGTTGGTGAGTAAAGGATTGAGTTATAAAAGTGTGTTTTGGTTTACCGGCATACTTGCATTTTTTATCTCGCCAATTGCCGATAACCTAACCACGGCGCTGGTGATGTGCGCAGTGGTCATGGCGGTAGGTAAAGACGAGCCTAAATTTATTGGAATAGCATGTATTAATATCGTCGTAGCCGCTAATGCTGGTGGCGCCTTTAGTCCTTTTGGTGATATCACTACATTGATGGTTTGGCAAAAAGGTATCCTTGAATTTTGGACCTTCTTCGATCTGTTTATTCCGTCTGTTGTTAACTTCATAATACCTGCAATCATTATGAGTTTTGCGTTACCGGGGGGTAGACCTACACCTAAAAAAGGTGCACCTAGATTTAAGATCAAGCAAGGTGGTTTAGTGATTGTCGGTTTGTTTCTTGCAACCATTGTTACGGCGATTAGCTTTCACTTAGTCCTCCATATGCCACCAGTATTTGGCATGATGACGGGTTTTGCTTATCTCAAACTATTTGCATACTTCCTCAAGCAACAGCAGCAAGATTGGGAACAAGACCCTGACGCTTCTCCAGGCTCAACACCACATGGAAGCTATGGCAAATTTGATATTTTTAACAAGATAGCACAAGCAGAATGGGACACATTATTCTTCTTTTATGGGGTTATTTTAGCTGTTGGTGGTCTAGGTTTTATGGGCTATTTAGGCATGACGTCTGAATTTATGTACGGCCAGTTGGGTGCATTAAATGCAAATATCTTAGTTGGCCTGCTTTCCGCGGTCGTCGACAACATTCCTGTGATGTTTGCAGTATTAACAATGAACCCTGAAATGAACGAGGTGCAATGGTTGCTTGTTACGTTAACCGCCGGCGTCGGCGGTAGTTTACTATCTATCGGTTCTGCGGCGGGCGTTGCCTTAATGGGGCAAGCTCGAGGTCACTACAGTTTTTTCGTGCATCTAAAATGGACTCCAGCCATTGCTCTAGGTTATGCCGCAAGTATCGCTGTGCACATGCTATTGAATGGATAATCCTATCGTGCTGTCTTGCAAATTAACTAAGAATAAGCACCGAAAACTTATCTTATTCTTTTAAGATGTAACTTTTTGGCTCGAATTTTGGCATAATACCGCCACTTTTTACCCTGAGTGTAAAACAACTGTCTTCACGTGTGTGAAAATGGTTTGAGAGGCGCAATGAAAGCATTAGATATAAAGGGCTTGGCAAAAACCTACAAAGGTGGAGTGCAGGCGCTAAAAGGAATTGATTTAACCGTCGAGGAAGGTGATTTTTTTGCCTTACTTGGCCCTAATGGTGCGGGTAAATCAACCACAATCGGCATCGTTAGCTCGCTAGTTAACAAATCGAGCGGCAGTGTAAAAATATTCGAACACGATTTAGCGACAGACATCGTAAACGCAAAAAGCTGCATTGGTTTGGTACCGCAAGAGTTTAATTTCAATCAGTTTGAAACCTTATTTCAAATAGTGGTTAATCAAGCCGGATATTATGGCGTACCTCGTTCGGTTGCGAAAGTACGTGCCGAAAAATACCTGAAGCAACTCGATTTATGGGACAAACGTCATTCTGCAGGAAGAGAGTTGTCTGGCGGCATGAAACGTCGATTGATGATTGCACGTGCTTTAATGCATGAGCCTCGCATGCTGATTCTGGATGAACCAACTGCAGGTGTGGATATCGAAGTGCGTCGTTCAATGTGGACTTTCCTCAAAAAAATCAACGAACAAGGAATCACCATCATTTTAACTACGCATTATTTGGAAGAAGCCGAGATGCTGTGCCGAAATATAGCGATTATAGATAAAGGTAAAATTGTCAAAAATACCAGTATGAAGGCATTATTGGCAACTCTGAACGTTGAAACCTTTGTTTTTGATGTAGCATCTGGTGCCAATAAAATCAGCATAGAAGGCTTTGAGTCCAGAGCGAATGATGATCAAACCTTAGAGGTCGATGTACCCAAAGCCAGCGGCTTGAATCCAGTGTTTGAAGAACTATCCAAGCAAAACGTGCAGGTGATGAGTATGCGCAACAAGTCGAATCGATTAGAAGAGTTGTTTGTTCGTTTAGTGGAAGCTAATCACGAAAAAGGAGCGACCGATGAGTAATCACAATTTGACAGCGCTCTCAACCATATGGATTAAAGAGTGCACGCGTTTCTTGCGAATCTGGGTACAAACATTAGTGCCGCCTGCTATTACAATGTCATTATATTTTGTCATTTTTGGTAAGCTTATTGGTGACAGAATCGGTCCAATTGATGGTTCTAGTTATATGGAATTTATTGTTCCTGGCTTGATTATGATGGCGGTGATCACTAGCTCATATGCGAACGTGTCGTCCTCCTTTTTCAGTGCTAAATTTCAACGTAATGTTGAAGAAATACTGGTTGCCCCAGTCCCAACATGGGTAGTTATTATGGGGTTTGTCGGCGGTGGCGTAGCGCGAGCCTCGATCATTGGTGTCGTCGTTATTATTGTATCGATGTTGTTTGTGGAGATAAACATCGCTCATTACGGTATTATTATTCTAACCATTTTATTAACCGCCGTTTTGTTTTCTACAGCGGGCTTGATCAATGGTATTTACGCAAAAAGTTTTGACGATATCAGTATTATACCAACTTTCGTTTTGACCCCGCTTACTTACCTTGGTGGCGTTTTTTACTCGGCATCAATGTTAGAAAAAGTATTTAACGAATTCTGGCAGGGCGTTATTTTAGTTAACCCGATTTACCATATGGTCAATGCTTTTCGCTATGGCTTCTTAGGTAGCGCAGACGTAGATTACGTGATGGCCTTGGGTATTTTGATTGGCTCTAACCTTGTTTTGTTTGCTATCGCTTATCGCTTGTTATCTAAAGGGACAGGTATTCGTACTTAATGGAATCAAGACCGAGGGAAATTACGACGAATCAGTTGGGAGTTCACGAAGACCTTACCTGTATTGTGAATAAGTATCGGCAGTCTGAATTTAAAAAGCCGATTGCTGTACATACTAAAGAAGCCTTCCAACAGGTTATCGATTGGTTAGGCGATTGGCAAGGCGATGTGATTATCGATGCATGCTGTGGTGTGGGCGAAAGCAGTATTGTGCTAGCACAACAATACCCAAATGCGATGATTATTGGCATTGACAAGTCTGTGGCTCGACTCGATAAATACGCATATTATAAGCGACAGCAAACGGACAAAAGCGTCAACAAACGCGTTGATAGAGGCATTGAGAATGTGAAAGTTTTTCAAGCAGACTTGAACGATTTCTGGCGCTTAGTTGCCAATTATTCAGCAACTGCACAGTGGAAGATCAGCAAACAATGTTTGTTCTATCCCAATCCTTACCCTAAAAAATCACAAGTGCAAAAGCGTTGGCATGCAAGCCCTGCTTTTGTTGCCTTGCTGACGTGTTCAAGGAGGATCGAAGTAAGAAGCAACTGGCTAACCTATCTAGAAGAATTCCAGCAAGCACTACAACTACATGATGTGAAGAGCTTCATCCAAGAAGTTAGCGGGGCTCCTATCACGCCGTTCGAGCGAAAGTATACAGAATCAGGTCAGCAGTGCTGGCAACTTCAGACGCACGCTGAGGGTGAGGAAAGATAAAAGCCTTGTCCATAATCGATGCCCATCGAGAGAACAAAAGCTAATGTTTTTTTGTTCTCAATATGCTCTGCTACTAATTTCGTTTTTGTTGCTTTGCAGAGTTTGACCAATTCACCCAATAATGCTTTATCTATAGGTAAGCGGTTAATCAACACACCGGATAACTTAATTGCTTGAATTTTCAATGTAAGTGCTTGTTTTAAAGCTGCATTGATCGTGGATACGTCATCTATGATAATGGCCAAATTTGGGCATTTCTCGCGCAGGTGGGAAATAACGGGTAAGTGTTTTTGTAAGGCTATATGTGATATTTCGATCCCAAATAAGGTCGTGCTTGTATTTTCATGTGAGTAGATTAACCATGCTACGAGTGACTCGTCGTTTAAATCTGATTCGCTCAAATTTATACTCCAAGGCATGTTGCGATGCACACAGTAGCGACGACTTTGTTCGTATATATGATGGGTTAACTCTGCATTCCAATTTTCTCTTTCAACAATGGTCAAAAATTCGCTCGGTAAAAATATGTGTTCTTTATCTCCGAGTAGTCTGGCTAGGCACTCGTAACGCCACACGCGGTTATTCTGTATGTTCATGATGGGTTGAAAATAAGGAACGACGCGTTCCATTTTGAAATCTACTTCGACCTGTGGATGAGTCATATTAGTACCTTGTGTTGGTCGTTATTAGGCTGAAATTTCACCATCTGCTCAATATATATCAGCTCTAAACAGCAAAGTCTTTAATGTTTTCAATAATTTCGCGTGTTTTTACATCAATTTAGCGTATTTTGTTGATATTTGTGACATCCGATATCTTGGTATTGATGCAGAAGTGGGGTAAAGTTCGCGCTCGAAAGTTTTCATGTAAGGTTACAAATTGGCAAAAGCAGAAGTTAGCTTAGAACATCTATTTCGAGTTTTTACAAAACCCGAGCACAGTGATTCAACGTTAGCCAAAATAGAAAGGCATTTATCCGATAATATTTCGGACTTCCTTTCTCAGCATGTGGTCACAAAAAAGACCTCTTTAGAAGAGATTGAAAAAGATTTCTTCAGCGCTGCTGTTCCCGACAGTCCAGAATTTGTATCTGAGCATGCAGAGTCCTTACTCACAAAGTTAGTCGCCCACTCGGTAAATACCTACTCTCCCACGTTCATTGGTCATATGACATCAGCATTGCCATATTTCCATTTAACGCTAGCGAAATTATTAGTCGGTTTAAATCAAAACTTAGTCAAAATTGAAACATCAAAAGCCTTCACGCCACTAGAGAGACAAACCCTGGGCATGATGCATAACTTGATTTATCAACAAGATGATAAATTTTATGAAGCTTATTTGCACAGTGCGGACCATTCGTTAGGGTCATTCTGTTCTGGCGGCACAGTGGCAAACATCACCGCACTTTGGGTTGCTCGCAACCAACTGCTATCAGCTGATGGCAAGTTTCCTGGTGTAGCAAAAGCTGGTTTAGCGGCCGCTTATCGTCATTATGGTTACGATAATATAGGCGTGATGTCATCGAACCGAGGGCATTATTCCTTGTCCAAAACAGTAGACGTACTTGGCATTGGCCGCAACAATATGCTTACCGTGCACAGCCCCACACAAAAACTCGACCCGCATCAAGCGTTGAAGCTTGGTAAAGCATATCAAGAGTCAGGTAGTAAATTACTGGCCATTGTAGGTATTGCAGGCACGACCGAAACAGGGCACGTTGACCCCTTAGATGAGCTTGCAGATGTTGCCAAAGAGCTCGGTTGTTGGTTTCATGTTGATGCTGCTTGGGGGGGTGCAACCCTATTTTCTGAGCGCTATCGGAGCAAATTGGTCGGTATCGAACAAGCAGATTCAGTTACCATTGATGCACATAAGCAAATGTACGTGCCCATGGGCGCAGGGATGGCGCTATTTAAGGACCCGAAACACAGTAACGCTGTTCGTCATCATGCTCAATACATCTTACGCGAGGGCTCTAAAGATTTAGGTGCGACCACGCTTGAAGGATCACGCAACGGCATGGCGTTAATGGTGTATTCTTCACTGCATATATTAGGGCGCAGAGGATACGAACTCCTCATCAATAAAAGCATTGAGTTAGCACTGGAATATGCTGCGATGATTAATGCTCACCCTGATTTTGAGCTCACGACACAACCCACTTTATCGTTGTTGACTTACCGACTCCGACCACATGCATTGTCTGTCTTGGAGGATATGCCAGCGTCATATGTGACGCATATCAATAAAAAATTAGATAGTTTGACTGTGTCTGTGCAAAAACAGCAGCGAGAAGCTGGTAAGTCATTTGTATCCAGAACCCGAATTGAAATTGAGAAATACAATGGTCAAGTTATTACTGTATTTCGAGTAGTATTGGCAAACCCTTTAACAACCAAAGAGCATCTGTCTCATATCCTTGAAGAGCAAATTAACATTGCGCGTGGCAATAGCATTTGGAATTCGCTTGCTACAAGTATCAGCACAAAAATAGCATAGTTTTATTCTGATTTGAGCTACACCTTTTTAGCCATAATTTTACGTGCACAAAAAATTAATATGAGGGACAAGAAAATGCTAAGCTTCACGCGACACCCTGCCTTTACAGGTGTTTAAGGGGAGGTAATTTACGTTTTTCAATAAATTAATCTTTTTCCCTCATTTTGGGTGCAATTAATGCAGAGCATTGATATTCTCGAACTGATTAATAAAAACAATCAACTTATGCTGCCAGATATCTTGTTGGTAACGAAAAGTGAATAAAAAGTGTGCTAATAAAAACAACTGTAATCATGCTATTGATTTGTGTCAGTTTACTTGTGAACGCTGCCCAGCAAGTCAAACACTACTCAAGCTTAAAGCAAAAAAAGGCTCGTATTGCCATCATTATTGACGATATCGGTAACCAGAGAGCCGACGCGGCTTCATTTGTCTTGCCTGAAAAGGTCACTTTTTCAATACTCCCTCATACGCCTTTTTCGACGGAGTTTGCCACTTACTCTTATCATCAAGGGCGCGAGGTTATGTTACATATGCCCATGGAGTCTCTGCACGGTGAAGCGTTGGGAGATGGCGCCTTATTGGCCAGTATGTATCCTAACGAAGTAGAGAATGCCTTATTGTTAGCCCTAGAATCCGTGCCATACGCCATCGGCGTGAATAATCATATGGGCAGCAAACTTACACAAATTACGCTGCAGATGAATGCGGTAATGGATGTGCTTAACAATAATAATTTATATTTCATAGATAGCCGCACGACTAAATTTACCAAAGCACATCAGATTGCTCAGCAACATGGTGTAGCAACTGCTCAGCGCCATGTCTTTCTTGATCACTACGCGAATGAAGTATTCCTTGAAAAGCAGTTTGAGCAGCTTGTTCGTAAGGCAAGACACAACGGCGCAGTCATCGGTATTGCTCATCCTTATGCCATCACTATCTCGTTCTTAAACAAGAAGTTGGCAAACTTACCAGAGGATGTCGAGCTCATTACGGTCAGTGAGTTCTTAGCGCTTGGGGGCAAGGATATTATCGATGGCTTCAAACGGCCCCGGCTTGTTAATAAGTCGAGACAGAGCATTACTGACAATGCTCCTAAATAAACTTTCTTAATAAATATCCTCGTATTGTTTTAAAACTTTTACAGTTCTCAAGTTAAATGTTATATTATAACGATGTTATGATGTGTAATTATCCAATCCGTTTTTGAGAAGAGTATATGAACAGCAGAGTCGCTGAACTTAAACCAGACGTACTAAAAACAGAGGGCACAGTAAACAGTGTCGTGCAAGCCTCTGCTGTGCCTAAAACGAAGAATGTCGTTCTAGATCGCATCGGTATCTGGGTGTCTAGCGCTTGTGCATTGCACTGTTTGCTTTTGCCTGTTTTGCTTCCTATTGCCCCCCTAGTAGCTAGTAGTGTTTTCGCTGAAGTTTGGTTTGAAAGAATGATACTGACCTTTTCAATTTTGGTTGGTTTTGCTGCTTTGTTTGTTGGGTTTCATAAATATCATCGTCAACTTTATCCGATTTATTCTCTAGTTCTTGGGGGCTTAATATACTGGAATAAAGATATCTTTGGCCACCAATATGAACCATTCACTATCGCCATTGGCGCGTTTTTGATTATTGCAGCTCATGTTACCAACATGCGACTTTGCAACAGTTGTAAAACGTGTGACGATGAATGCGGGTCCGCAAAATAGTATAAGTTAATCGATAGCGCGTTCAGGCCCTGAGTTATGTGCTTCAGAAAGCGCTCGCTCCAATGTCAATCACAGTTTCAAAACAACAATAAGTAAATATGGATTCTTTGACACAAATCGCCCTTGGCGGGGCGGTTGGTTACGCTGTTCTGGGGAATAAAGTTGGGCGCAAAGCGCTCATTTGGGGCGCTGTTTTAGGAACGTTGCCCGATGTTGATATCTTCCTACCGTACGCTGGTGAAGTCGAAGCATTCACGTATCACCGTGGTTTCAGCCATTCTCTGCTCGTTTATCTTCTTCTAAGCCCGATTATCACTTGGCTCATTTTAAAACTACATACCGGTACTCGCCAGTATGCAAAACAGTGGTTTTGGCTTGTGCTCCTAAGTTTATCCACACATGCAATATTAGATAGCTTCACAGTTTACGGAACACAATTAATGTGGCCCCTCACTGAATACCCCTTCGGTGTGTCTAATCTGTTCATTGTTGACCCCTTGTACACTTTGCCTTTATTACTGGGCTTAGCATTTTCTCTATTTCCTAGGGTAAAGATGATGACAGCCCGCCGTATGAACTTGTATGGTTTAGTGTTAAGCAGTATTTATATTTGTTGGTCTTTGATTGCCAAGGTTGTGATTGATCAAAAGGTTGAAGTCGCTTTACAAAATAGAAATATACAAACAGACCTTTACATCAGCACGCCTGCTCCACTCAGCACCTTGCTTTGGCGAGTTGTTGTGATGTCAGATGATCGCTATTATGAGGGATATACCTCTGTTTTTGATTCTCCGCAAGACCTTAGCTTAAATGCATACCACACTTACCCCGAACTCCTCAATGAAATCCAAACTGAATGGGGCGTAGAGCGACTACGATGGTTTACCAAAGGCTTTTACTCAGTGCGCCAGAAAGCAGAAAAGATCGTGCTTTCTGATTTGCGAATGGGGATGGAATGCAGCTACGTGTTCAACTTCGCGGTCGGTGAAAAGACTGAGTCAGGCATACAAGCTGGCGATTTTGAAAAGGTGAGTCAGCGCCCAGACCTCAGTCAAATTGGCCGTATTTGGGATAGAATTTGGGACCCGAGTGTTTCATTAGTGCCCGCTCTGGCGGCTAATGAATGCGAATAAAATCGCTCACTAGGTAAGGGTGGTAGTGTAAGCCTTACCGTCTCTTTGACTAATGCATTGCCTTGCCCAGTCCGGGCGGTCTGTGAATATACCATCGACGCCCATGTCTAGCAGGTCTAACAGGGTTTCTTCATGGTTCACTGTGTAACACCAGACCTTCTTACCGCGCGCATGAGCATCTTCAACAAAATCTGCATTTACTGTATTCCAATCGGTTGCCGCTATTGATACACCTAAGGTATCGGCGTATTGAGCGTGATCGTAAGGCGCATGCGCAATCAATGCGCCAAACTCGATTGGACATTGTGAGGGGCGAAGCTTTCCTGCTAAAGGTGCTTCAGAGCATAACTCGGCCTCTATGAAGTCGCTAAAACTGATTTTTATGGCCATTAATAAAGGATGGTCAAAGGATGAAATTACTACTTTGCAGTTATGTTCGGCGATGAGCTTCTTGACGTAGACAACAAACTCCTGAATACATAGAAGGGACTTAACTTCAATATTTAAGATAACTAGGTCACTTATTAGCGCAGCAACTTCATTTAAAGTCGGTATTTGGTCCTCACCTTTGACTAGCAATTGGCGAACTTGGTTTAAGGGCTGGTCAAATATACGGCCTTTGCCATTTGTCAGTTTATTTACATATGGATCGTGGAAGACTAGGAACTCATGTTCAACTTGGTGAATGTCTAGCTCTATCGCGTCGACATCAAGCAATAATGCATGTTTGAAAGCTACCATTGTATTTTCAGTATATTGGCTGCTAAAACCTCGGTGAGCAATTACGAGCATTGTTTGGCTTTTTGATTTTCTTTATGCGTGTTAATAGTTTCGTATATCGCCGCTGAAATTACCAGCAAACCACCAACTAAAGTTTCCCAAGTAGGTTGTTCGTTGATCAAAATCATAGCAAACAAAATAGCGTAAAACGGTTGCATGCATGCAACCAAAGAAAAGGTTTTGGCGCGCAAATGCTGCAATGCACTGGCGACCATAGCATGCGGGATCGCGGTGAAAAACGTCCCCAGTGCAAACAGCAACCATAATGTATTCAAATCAATCAGCACGATTTCATCGGATACAAAAAATACCAAGGTAGGGCAGACAATGAGTGTTTGCCATGCCATTGCTTTTGCACCTCTGTAATGTGAAAAATAATGGCGATGCAATAAGTTGCGCATAGCATAAAGAAACGCAGAAAATATGCCTACAATCACGCCCAAAGTAACGTCATTTTTGATTGAAGCATCCGGAACGATTAACGCGATACCCGCAAGCACAACAAGTGCACTTGCTATGTCCTGCCATAACAACCGGTTTTTCTCAAAATAGGGTTCGATTAACACTGTGATGACGGGGAACGTGAATAGGGCAATAATACCGACTGAGACGCTCGATAGCTGCATCGCCATAAAGTAGGTTACCCAGTGCACTGCCATAATGATTCCAAGCCCAAAGGCAATGAAATAGTCTCTTTTTGAATTCAGTCGTAACCCATCTCCACTTAGCTTTGCGACAGCAAATAGTAGCAGGCAGGCAAACACCGAACGACCAAAAGTAATGTCAATTGAGCCCAAGGGTATGAGTTGCGAAAAAAGCGCAGTGCCGCCTAACAGCATTACAGTAATATGCAATGATATTAGGCTTTTCTTGACGGGATCCATCAAGATTATTTAGCGTCGTTAGTTTTTTCGATATCGTCTTTAATAACGGCGAATGGCTGGCCTAACCGTGTCACCATACCAGCCTGTAGATCATCGAATTCCACTGCATTGGGTTCAAAGCAAACCACAATGGTAGAGCCCAACTTAAAGCGACCCATTTCCTCGCCCTTTTTCAAGCGTATATCTTCATCTTCATATTGCCAGTGTTGCACTGTCTTGCCCGCGGGTGGCGTTATATTACCGGCCCAAACCGTTTCAATACTTGCCACGATGGTGGCGCCGACAAGTACAATAGCTACTTTTCCAACAGGGGTGTCAAATATCGTTACAACGCGCTCATTTCGTGCAAATAAACCAGGAACATTTGCAGCCGTGAGTGGATTCACAGAAAATAATTCGCCTGGTACGTGCAGCATATCGGTGAGTTTGCCGTCGATTGGCATATGAATGCGATGGTAATCTTTAGGCGATAAATAAATAGTAGCGAATTCGCCGCCTTTAAATATACTCGCTAGCTCAGGTTTGCCGCCCAATAGTGTTGTTAGGCTATAGTTGTGACCTTTAGCCTGAAAAATATTATCGCCAATAATTTTACCAAATTGGCTGACTCTTCCATCAACAGCCTGGCAAAGCTGTTTGTCATTATCGTCAATAGGGCGAATGTCATCTTTCAATTCGCGGGTAAAAAAAGCATTAAACGTTCTGTAGTCGCTCGGGTTAGAATGTTTAGCTTCCGACATATCTACTTTAAATGCTTTTATAAAAATGTTGATAAGAAACTGCGTTAAGGCGCCTGCTTCAGCAGCCGCTAAGCAACCAATCATTCTGGATAATAAATGTTTTGGAAGTATGTATTGAACACGAACTTTAAGCCAATCTAGCACTGGATGCTCTCCGAAATTTAGTCATTAAGATTATACAACAAAGAATAAACGAATGAGGAATTAAGTTCTTATGTGCAATTACCCTTTCGAATAAGAAGGTCGGTTTTCTTCCAGAGAATCAACAATTTTATGATAACTTTCATAACGGTCTTCGGTTATTTTTCCTTCCATGACGGCCTGCCTAATAAGACATCCAGGATCAGTCCCATGTTTACAGTCGGTAAATTTACAGCCACCAATATAATCACGAAACTCAATAAAGCCGGAAGTAACTTTCTCGACGGGTAGGTGCCACAGCCCAAATTCTCGCACTCCTGGTGAGTCGATAAGATCGCCGCCTTGTTCAAAGTGCAGCAGTTTTGCGGCAGTTGTTGTGTGCTGTCCCAGTCCTGAATTTTGTGAGATGTCACCCACTACTTCTTCTGCATCGGGCAATAATTGGTTAATGATACTCGACTTACCAACCCCACTTTGCCCAACGAATACGCTAATCTTATCTTTAAGTAAGCTTGATAGCTCATCTACGCCTTCTTGGGTAACGCAACTCATGTAAATGACTTTGTAACCAATTTCTTCATAAATTTCTACAACCTCCTTCACCCATTCGCGGTCCTCATCACTCAACAGTTCCATTTTGTTGATGACAATCACTGGTGCAATAGCGACGTCTTCACAAGCAACCAAGTAGCGGTCGATGATGTGTGCTGATAGCTGGGGTACGATTGCGTTTACCACAATGATTTGATCGATATTAGCGGCGATAGGTTTTACACCATCATAAAAGTCGGGTCGTGTTAACGTGGTTACTCTATCCAATACTACTTCTATGACACCACGGTCGCGAGAGTCGTCAGATTGGCTTGGGCGAAATAATACATTGTCTCCGCATACAACAGAGTTAACGGTTCGTCGAATATGACACTTATGCACGACACCATCGTCAATCGATTCGACGTTTGCGTGCTTTCCAAAGCGGCCAATGACACGACCCTTTAACTCAGTTCCGAGGTGCTCATCACTGTGCACAACCTGTTTGCTTGCGAGGCGTTTTGTGCGGTTATCTTGCACCTGTCTTTTTTGACGATCAGATAATTTGGGTTTCTTAGCCACGTGAACCTTGTTGATTGAATACTTGTTGGCGAAATGCTTAGTTGCATGTTACCTTTTTTAGTCTTTATTTTCATGATATTTAATAACCGAGGTAATCATGCCGTCAAATCAAGCCCTAAATGACTCCAACCTAGTTTGGATCGATATGGAAATGACGGGGCTAGACCCTGAAACTTGCGTGGTCATGGAAATCGCAACCATCGTAACTGATAAAGAGCTAAATATCATAGCTCAAGGTCCAGTGATTGCCGTGCATCAACCCGACGATGTGCTTGATAACATGGATGAGTGGTGCATAAAAACCCACGGCGGCACTGGCTTAACCGAACGCTGCAGAACAAGTAAATTCGACGTTGATTCGGCGGCAAAAGAAACGATCTCATTCTTAGAGAAATACGTGCCTAAAGGAAAGTCTCCGCTGTGTGGCAATACAATTGGTCAAGATAGACGTTTTTTAGTCAAGTATATGCCAGAATTAGAAGCATACTTTCATTACCGTAGCATAGATGTCAGTACAATAAAGGAGTTAACCGCTCGCTGGAAACCAGAGGTGCTAGCTGGGTTTAAGAAGAAAGGGTTGCATTTGGCGCTTGATGACATTATTGAGTCGATAGATGAAATGAAATTTTATCGTGAGAATGTGTTTAAGATTTAGGCGTTTGCAGCTTATTTTACAAATAATTGAAAATTAGACTTGCACTGCCTGAGTATTTTTGTAAAATGCGCCTCCAGATTGCGGGAATAGCTCAGCTGGTAGAGCACGACCTTGCCAAGGTCGGGGTCGCGAGTTCGAATCTCGTTTCCCGCTCCAAATTCAAAAAAGCACAGTTTTTACTGTGCTTTTTTAGTTTTTAAACTTGCCGTTTAATCATTGAACGTTGCATGTTGCTATTGCTGTCTGTTACTTGAAATCCTCTATGATTTTCGATCATATGCTGACTTTTAAAGACATCGTACCAGTCTTGTTGTATGCTGAATTTACTATCAAAGTAACCATTTAATCTATTGATTAGGTAATTATTATGTTCGTAGCAAACCCTCTGAGAACTCTCGCTGATAACGTTCTGAAAAAACCACTCTGGTTACGTTTTAAAATACTCACTTGGGTGTTTCGCTATAAGGTTAAATTAGTAGGGACCTGCAAGGTAGAGATTATCGACACAGATTTAAAAAGCGTCACGTTTTTTGTGAAGAATCGTAAGAAAGTGCAAAATCATATTGGTAGTGTGCACGCGGCAACGATGGCATTAATTGCTGAATCAGCGACGGGTTTCGTGGTGGGCGTGAATCTACCCGGAGACAAACTTCCCCTCATTAAAAGTATGCACCTGAAATATATAAAACGAGCTTACGGAGATATGCAAGCAGTAGCGACTTTGACGAATGAACAAATACATATTTTGAAGAACGAGCCAAAAGGCGATTTTGTAGTGGGCGTTAGAGTGACTGATGAAAGCGGAAGCGAACCTGTTATTGCTGAGATGCATTGGGCTTGGGTCGAAAAAGATAAAAAATAATTATCGATAAAGTGAGGTATGTGCAAGAAGTAACATATAAAAGGAGTTAGGGTCGCGTGTTTCTTTGTAAAAAACAGAAACTTAATTATGTTTATTTTTGGCTTTTCTTCGCTAACTTATTTAAACCTTTTGAGATAATACTAAAATTAGCAGTTGACAAGGCTGCGAGTTAGGATTACTAATGCGGTTTGTAAGCAAGTCCCATTGTTTTTTGTCTCAATTCGGGGAGCAATTTCTTGTGGTAAACATGAATAGCGAATCACTGTTAAAACGTATGTTTAGCGATCCTAAACATTATCCGTACGGCTTTTCTCGTTCTGGCGACTTTTCTATAGCTGAGAGCCAAGCACTGTCGCAATATGGTTGCTTAATTGCAGCATTAGTGGATGGTCATTTAGCACCATCAAACGAAGAAGAAGTCGCTTTCATCGACTCTGCATTAGGTAGAAAGCAACCAGATACCACTGCTGAGCGTGCTTGGTTGAAGTACCAAAATCGTATTAATCGTCCAAAATACGCCAGCATACATGGTACGAAGAAAGCGTCGAGCGAAAGCCGATTAGATGACGACTTAGTAAATGACGTAGATGATGATATAGATATTGATTTAGATGATTAATTAGGTAAACTATCCTATTTACAAGCTATTAACATTGTGTCGTTGGTATTTTCATCCTAATTTCTAGGTATATTGGGATGAATTTTTCACTTTTTGTCTCTTTTGGGTTTTATCTTTGTTTCGGCTACGTTATATTCGAGCCACAACCTAAATTTATAAGATAAAAACACGTAAGGAGAGAGTCCTGTGAAAATGATGTCGGGCGCTGCCATGGTAGTAGAAGCGCTAAAAGATGTTGGTGTAACGCATTTGTTCGGTTATCCGGGCGGTGCGGTACTTGATATTTATGATGCCTTATATGCCCAAGAAGATATTAAGCACATTCTCGTTCGTCATGAGCAAGCGGCTGCGCATATGGCTGATGGCTATGCGCGTGCAACAGGCAAAACCGGTGCGGTGCTAGTTACCTCTGGACCGGGTGCTACAAACACTATTACTGGCATTGCCACCGCATTTATGGATTCCATTCCGATGGTTGTTTTGTCAGGCCAAGTACCCTCAATGCATATCGGCGAAGATGCCTTCCAAGAATGTGACATGGTTGGCATTTCAAGACCGGTTGTTAAACATAGTTTTTTGGTTAAAAAAGCAGAAGACATTCCAATGGCCATTGCCAAAGCATTTTATATTGCTAATTCTGGCCGCCCTGGTCCTGTGGTTGTCGATTTACCAAAAGACATTGTGAATGTACAAGACACCCACCCTTATGTTTTTCCTGATGACATAACAATGCGCTCTTACAATCCAACACTAAAAGGGCATAACAAACAAATTAAGAAAGCAGTAAGATCGATGCTGAAGGCACAGCGGCCCGTTTTATATGTTGGTGGCGGTGCTATTGCTGCTGAGGCTGCGCCTTACGTCGCGCAATTGGCAGAGCTATTACAATCACCCGTTTGCAGCACATTGATGGGGTTAGGGGCGTTCTCCTCAGTACATCCTCAATTCATAGGTATGCTTGGCATGCACGGTACACTTGAAGCTAATAAAACAATGCATAATGCGGATTGTATCATTGCTTTGGGGGCGCGCTTTGACGACAGAGTAACGAATAACGTTGATAAATTCTGCCCGCATGCTGATATTATTCATGTTGATATTGACCCCGCATCTATTTCTAAAATCGTCAATGCGCATATTCCTGTGGTGGGTTCTGTCGATAAAGTATTACTGCAAATGTTAGAGCTTCTTGCTGACGCTGATTTTACCGATCAAGAAGAAAAATTAGCGGATTGGTGGCAACAGATCAACGAATGGCGTGGCAAAAAATGTTTGTCCTTCGACCAATCAAGTCAGGTTATTAAGCCACAGAAAGTAATACAATCCTTGTACGAACATACACAGGGTGAAGCATATGTAAGTTCAGATGTTGGTCAACATCAGATGTTTGCAGCCTTGTACTATCCCTTTGCGAAGCCTCGTCGCTGGATCAATTCTGGTGGACTTGGCACGATGGGGTTTGGTCTTCCTGCAGCGATGGGTGTTCAGTTTGCTCACCCAGATGCAATATCTGTTGTGGTTACCGGTGATGGCAGTATTCAAATGAATATTCAAGAATTGTCAACGTGTCTACAATATGGCCTGCCAATCAAGATTATTTCGCTAAATAACCGTGCGCTGGGTATGGTTCGTCAATGGCAGGACATGATTTATAAGGGGCGACATTCACATTCTTATATGGATTCCATGCCTAATTTTGTTGCGTTGGCTGAAGCCTATGGCCATACCGGAATTAAAGTCGACACTCTTGATGAATTAGATGACGCAATGGCGCGCTGCTTCGCAACACCCGGCCTTGTTTTTATGGATATAATGGTCGATCAAAACGAACACGTTTATCCTATGCAGATAAAGTATGGTGCTATGGACGACATGCGCTTAAGTAAAACGGAGCGTACATAATGAGAAGAATTATTTCAGTATTGATGGAAAACGCACCAGGTGCATTATCTCGAATTGTAGGTGTATTTTCACAGCGTGGTTTTAACGTTGATTCATTGTGCGTGGCGCCAACTGACGATGAAAGTTTATCTCGCTTAACTATTGTCACACAGGGTGATGACAAAGTGATTGAACAAATAACGAAGCAGGTAAATAAGCTGATTGATGTGCTAAAGGTAGCCGTGCTATCAGAAGGTCCGCACATTGAACGCGAGCTAATGCTAATTAAGGTGGGAACAAGAACAGAATTGGCGCGAGCTGAAGTGAAGCGAAACGTCGATATTTTCAGAGCGCGTATCCTCGATGTGAATGCAAATAATTACACGATAGAGATAACCGGTACTAGTGAAAAACTGTGTGCTTTCGAAGATGTTATGTCTCAATGTGCGGATATCATTGAGTCTGCTCGCACCGGTGTCTGCGGGCTTGCTAGAGGGGAAAAAGCGCTTCGTCCATAATGCGTTGAGTGAAATTATGAATTACACCATTGTTAATAATTGTTCAAATAGTTAGCAATATTAGCGAATAAAAATTTGCAATGGTGTTTTTTGTGCTACACTAACAACGTTTCTGAAAAGATATTGTTATTTAGTTTGTTACTGTAAGTGCTATAAACCTCTTTGTTCACCCGCGTGACCTTTAGTTAGACGTTTTTCCATTTGTAAGTAAAATCTCAGTAAGTCATCTTGCCAGGAATTCGAAATGCGCAGCGATTTGCGCGGTTAAATTTATATATATTTGAGGTTTACATGTCTAAAGTTACAGGCACAGTTAAGTGGTTCAATGCCGATAAAGGCTATGGTTTTCTTACACAGGACAATGGCGGCAAAGACGTTTTTGTTCATTTTAGAGCAATCGTTGCTGAAGGCTATAAAACTCTTCCAGAAGGCCAAAAAGTGTCTTTCGAAGTAGAAGAAGGCCAAAAAGGTTTGCAAGCTGCAAACGTTGAAACAATCTAAGTTTCTTATGAGGTGGTGCGTCAGCATCGCCTCGTTATCTCCCCTTTCGATAGTCTACGTAAAATAATATCCCCAAAAAAATCAAAATAATTCTTAAACAAAAATAGAGTGCGATAGATGTCGGGCAATCGTCACGACTTTAACTTCGTGGCTAGATTAATGGCATATCTTCAAGCGGAAAAAATGGCTCAATTAAAGTCTATCTATTTTAAGGAACACAATGCTGTTGATGATAACGGCAACGCTGATCGCCAGAAAACTAGCGCCAATTAATTCCAGCTTTGACCAGTAGATGTCGAGTTGGTACACAAATCCACCCAATCCACAACACACATTACTAAGAGTAAATTGTTCGACGGTTAACGCAGGCTTTATAATAGGAAGGCTGCAAGTAATAAAAAACAGCAAAAATACGATAGGTGCTAGCGCATAAAAAATATGAAGCGTCTCCACTTGTTGTCGAAACGCGGTTGAAGCGACGGTTAGTATCAGAAAAAAAAACGCGAGCCAACGGTAAGTTCGTTGTTTAACTGGGTTTTCTTTATTCATATCAATGTCCTTATTTTTACTAAATTGCCAAGATAAAAAGAGAGCCTATGCTCAATGTTTCACAAAACATAACTCTCTTGCTTTCGGTTTTACACTTCAATAATGTATTTGATGAAGTGATAGATGAGCTACACTACAGACGATTGTAGGGTAGAAATCTATTCTCGTTTTGATACATATCGTGAACATTTGAAGCTGCGTGCAGCGTTGAATCCAAAAGTTTTGGGCCGAAGTAGCCAACTAAAAAGCGAAATACTCCACCGGATACTTGTTCTGTTTCTGCTAAAGTTAAGTTTTTCATGTTTAATTTATCCTTAAATTATTCATTTAATATGGAAGATCAGTGCATTGTTACAATAAGCCTAGTCAAACTGCACCGCCCTTTTTTAGTGCATGCAATACGAGCTTGCATTAAGTCGATTCAGTTTTATATATCGAAATCGAAATTAATAGCAGTATGCTAGCAATGCATCTAATGGCGCAACTAAATGGTTACGCCACCAGCCATCAAAATAACAGCGATATTGATTTTTAACATCTGATCTGAAAACTAGTTTATGCCTGGCTTGCAGCTAGAGCTTGTTCGATATCGGCTATGATGTCATCAATATGTTCGATCCCAACCGAAATTCTAACCATTTCTTGAGATACCCCAACATTTGCGAGTTCCTCTGGATTCAGTTGGCGATGTGTAGTGCTAGCCGGGTGACAAGCCAGAGATTTAGCATCACCAATGTTCACCAAACGGAGGATCAATTGGAGTGCGTCAATAAACTTTGACCCCGCCTCAATACCTGTATTTTTACCTTTTTTTAGACCAAAACTAATAATGCCAGCTGCTTTTCCTCCACAAATACGCTGACATGTTTCGTAATATTTACTGCTTGGTAAAGCTGCATAGTTTACCCAACTTACGGCGCTGTGTGATTCTAAATAATGCGCTACTTTCAGCGCGTTTTCACAATGTCTTTCCATGCGTAACGACAAAGTTTCTAGCCCCTGCATAATTTGAAATGCGCTTTGCGCTGAAAGTGTAGCGCCTGTATTTCGTAGTGGAACAACGCGACATCTTCCAATATAGGCTGCTGGACCGAGCGCGTCAGTATATACTACGCCATGATAAGAGGGATCTGGTTTAGTTAGCATGGAAAAGCGCTCAGCATGCGCTGACCAATCAAATTTTCCTGAGTCAACAACAATACCGCCAATAGTCGTACCATGACCGCCAATATATTTAGTCAGTGAGTGAATAACGATATCTGCACCTAAGTCAAAAGCGCGACACAGAATAGGCGTGGCAACAGTATTATCAACGATAAGGGGAACGCCTGCAGCGTGAGCAATTTCAGCCCATCGTTGTATATCTATAACGTTGCCAGCAGGATTACCAATCGATTCACAGAATAAGGCTTTCGTGTTTTCGTCGATTAATGAGGCAAGTCTTGCGTAATCATCGCCTTCTGCAAAACGCGTTTCGATTCCTTGACGTGGAAAAGTATGCGCAAATAAATTATAAGTGCCGCCATAAAGCTGACTGCAGCTAACAATATTTGAACCAACTTCGGCGATGGTTTCAATTGCATATCGAATTGCTGCCATTCCCGATGCAACTGCAAGAGCACCAACACCACCTTCAAGTTCGGTAATACGCTGCTCTAAAACGGCATTAGTTGGATTCATTATTCGGCTATAAATATTACCAGGTACCGCTAAGTTAAATAGATCTGCACCATGTTGAGTATCATCAAAAGTAAAAGAAGTTGTTTGATAAATCGGTACAGCCGCAGCTTTGGTTGTCGGCTCACTTGTGTAGCCGGCGTGTAATGCGATAGTTTCTGGTTTCATATTGTTCTCCACGATATTGAGTGAGTCTTTTTTTAATTGAATTTATGTTACACCAAGCGTTTGCTTCATACTGCTATGAATTGCTCGCATTATGAATACCTAAGGACAGATTAAAACCATCTATATAATAACTTTTTATCGTAGTGTTTTAAGGGATAGTTACATTAACAACACAGATTCACACACAGGCAGTGTAATGAATTCAGTTATAACCGATTTAGTAAAACCACAATTGCCGCCATTTCTAGAAGCACTGGCATGTAACAAATAAAGAAATGGACATGAAATTGATGGCAAGAAAGCCACTCAGTGTCAGAAATTGTTCATAACTAAGCCCCCCATTGCCAGATATTTAGCTGCAATGCCAGAAGCACCAGAAGACTGAGGGGTAGACGCAGATTGATCATATGTTGATTTCTTTAGCTTATAGATTACATTCTGTTATTACTACATCTGATGCCACCTGACGGCTCAGGATTGAATTTTCTGCAAAAATTACGAAAAACAAGCTCCTTCTTACCGGTCACTATTATGACAGCGAAAAACCAAATAGCTGATCGTATTAGCGGGCTAAATGCCGGCGCCGATGATTATTTGGTTAAGCCCTTTGATCTCGATGAAATGACTGCACGCGTAGCTGCGGTGGCAAGACGCTATAGCGGTAACCCAAATATCATATTGGGGGAGCTACGTGTGAATCTAGCTGATAAAAAAACGTCTGCCTTAAAGATCAAGCAATCGAGCTAACATCGCGTGAGTGAGCTATATTTGAAACCCTTATACAAAAACCGCGAGAATTACTGACTTGTGCACGTTTAGATGATGCTCTTTACGCCTTTGGCGCTGAAATTGAAAGTAACACGATAGAGGTGTATCTCAGCCGCTTGCGAAAAAAATTAGGCAAAGGATGCATTGAAACAATCAGAGGAATGGGATACCGGATGCCACAAAAATGAGACCAATAAGCTTACAAAAACAGTTTGTTTTGCACCTTCTAATAGTGTCGCTTGCTTATGAGTGCTAGGATTAGTGATTGCAACAATGCAGTTAAACAAAGAACTTAACAACATCTTTGATATTGCCTTGCAAGAAATCGCAGAGCGAATCTTCTTTTTGAGACTGATTCTGTTGGGACATTTGCTAATCCACTTGAAATCAATATGAAGGCTTCGTTTATGCTATAGATCAATACGTCAGACACTGAGCCCGCTTAAACTAACAAAATTATGTATTTTCTAATGACAATGAGGTGCTAAATGAACCATCAATTCGAACAAGTCTTTGTGTGGAGTAAATATCTTAGACTCTTTCATTGGATTAACGTATCCGTCGTTATGTTACTTATCGTGCTCGGGCTAATTATTTTCAATGCGAGTACCTTAGGGATAAATACTGATGGTAAAATTTTACTGAAAACTATTCATGTCATTATAGGTTATGTATTTGCAGGTAATTTAATTATACGAATTGGAATGGGGTTCTTCGGCAAGGGTTACGAGCGTTGGCGCAAAACGTTACCCTTTGCCAAAGGTTTTACTGCAGAGCTAGCCGAGCTTAAACATCAACCTGAGAAAAAACATAAAGGTCACAACCCATTGGGCAAGCTCATGGTAGGTGCATTACTACTTTCAATGTGTGTTCAAATGGTGAGCGGCTTAGTGATCGCCGGCACCGATATTTATTATCCACCTTTAGGGCAATACTTTGCTAAAAGTATTGCAGTTGACAGTAGTCAGCTTGAGATGATTAAACCGTACTCCAAGGAAAATGTGGATGAACAAGCTTATCAAGCCATGCGCGAAGTCCGACAACCATTCATCACTGCCCATGTTTATACTTTTTATTTCTTATGCTTCTTGATCCCTCTCCATATCATCGGGGTCGTCGTAAGTGAGCGCAGAGAAAAAACGGCTTTAGTTTCTTCCATGATAACTGGTTATAAGTACCTACCTAAGGAAGAACGCGAAGATAAGTCAATTTCAAAAAACGAAAGCTCAACAATTTGAAGAAGCGAGCTAAGCCCTGTGGCTGAACTAGACAGCAGATTGTCGTTAGTCACCAAAAGGTTAGGCTTAGTCTATTAAAAATACTAGCCTAATAAATTAAGCAGACGGGTTGGTGTGAAAATCTCAATCCAATAGCCGTCTGGGTCTTTTATAAACGCAATTCCTTTCATGCTGCCTTCGTTCGGTTTCTTCTTAAACTCGGCGCCTAACGATTCAAATCGCTCGCAGGCTGCATCAACATCAGGCACTGCAAACCCAATGTGACCGAAGCCTTTAGGTTCTTCGTTGCCACTGTGATAAGAGATACAGTCGTCGCCCTCATCGCCCCAATTGTGCGTTAGTTCTAGCATAGCTGGTCGACTGAAGGTTTGCACAATGCGCTGATTACTATCGCTTGACCAATCATTGAGATGCTCTGGCGGAATCGATGCCAAGAAATATAGCGTGAACTTCATGTCATCAAAATCTAATCGTTTTACTAGCGTCATGCCCAATACTTCAGTATAGAATTTGAGTGTGCGCACAGGGTCTTTGATCCTAAGCATGGTTTGATTGAACACAAACTCATGGGTAGCAGGATCGTGATGTTCCATTAAGCCTTCGGCTTGATCAAAATGACGACTCATATTGGTTTCCTTTTATTTATTGTCAGTTTACTTCAGTTCCACGATTTTTAGCTGTTTCTCTGCTCTTTTGTCTGCACTTTCAAGTAAGTTACACTTTCCACTAGTGTTTGAGAGCGTTCTATTGCGCCTAACATTAATTGAGAACCAAGGAGAGAAACAATGCAGTAGGCAACGAAATAATAAAACCCCATTCCAACATTCGACAGTGTTTGCGTACTGATTTCAAAGTCTAAGGACATTCCAAAAAAGGACAGTTGATTTTGCTGTGCGGTTTGTCCATGGTTAGTTGAAAGTACGGCAAGAAAAATAGCGACGACGAACACATCGGCCATTGACCATTTGCCGATTATGGCGACAAACTTCGTTATTTTACGCTGAAATTCAATATTATTTGTAAAGTACGCAGCTATTATGATACTCGTTTTTGTTAGTGGAATAACGACAGAAAAGAAAAATATTAATACGGCGACAAATATCCTATCGTCATTTAATAACTCTTGAACTGTTCCCATTATGGAAAGTTCTTTAGCTACTAATTCAGAAGAGATTGTGGGGCCTGCAAGATTAATCGCTAATTCCATGCTTAATGTAAACATAGGCGCTAAAATACCGGGTATGAACAGCCCAATTGCGATAACGCTCAGTAAGAATCCAATGTGTTTTTGAAACAATTTGCTTACCTTCATTTTAAGTTAGTTTAAAGTGGCAGCGACTCGACGATAACGGGTTAAAAAACGAGTCACCTTTGTAGTTATTTTAAGATTGTGCCATGGAGAGTCTGTTTTGTAATCAGCGTTACTCCTTTAGACCTAGAAAATTTGTATATTTGGTTTTTATTTTGCACTTTTGCGATTTAAATGCGTTTTATATTCGTTTTTTTAAGGTTTGTGAGTCTTATCTTTGATAGTTTTTCTTTTCAGCACCCAAATCAGTGGTTAATATCATTCAGTATTCAAGTGACGTTATTTATCATTAGGTCAACCGGCTACCTAAATAGAGATACAAATGACAATAGTTAAAAAAATAGCGATAGCAGCGCTTTTAACAGCATCAGTTTCAGCCCAAGCAGCTTCAGTATGGAAAGTCACAAACGGCGCGAATACAGTGTATTTTGGCGGCACGGTGCACATATTAAAAGCCGATAATTTTCCTTTGCCTGTTGAATACGATAAAGCCTATGCAGCCTCTGATAAACTCGTTTTTGAGACTGACATTGACGGTATGCAAACTCCCGCATTTCAACAAAAAATGATGTCAAAAGTAGTTTTGACGGACGGAACTACGTTGCAAACTCGCTTAAATGAAGACACATACGCAGCATTAAAAACCTATTTAGATGAGAAAGGGATGCCTATTGTTAACTTCAATTCACTTACGCCCTCAATGGTAGCTTTGACGATTACTATGCATGAGTATCAGGCCAACGGGTTCGACCAGGATGGTGTGGATCAAACGTTTTCGACTAAGGCAAAAGCAGATGCAAAACCGGTTGAATGGTTTGAGTCCATGGATGAACAACTGGCGTTTATCGCAGATCTAGGCGGCGATGATGACAATGCAATCATCAATTATACATTAGATGAACTAAAAAACTTGCCGTCATTAATTGACGACATGTTGGTAAGCTGGAAAGAGGGTGATCTGCACAAGCTCAACAAAACAATTGTTGAGGAAATGGCAACATCTTCTCCGCAAATGTATGAGAATTTAATTGTAAAGCGAAACAATAACTGGATGCCTAAGATCATCGAGATGCTAAGTGACAAGCGGACTGAGTTCGTGTTGGTCGGCGCTGCACATTTGGCGGGTAAAGACAGTGTGTTGGCTAAATTAGAAGCCAAAGGGTATAAGATTGAAAAAGTAAAATAGACCGCTAATTGACTGTGATATTCAAGCCAAACACCGCTTTTTAATTGCGGTGTTTGGCATTCTGCTGTACCCTCTGCGCCCTTAGTATCGGTTAGCCATATGCAAAGATTATATCGCTAGTTGATCCCTACTTAACAGCTTGTTAAGTCCTATCAGTTTTCAAACGAGTAAAAGCATGTCATTTAAATCCTTAGGATTATCCCCTCTTGTCCTTCAAGCCATAGAAGAAAAAGGCTATAAACAACCCTCACCAATTCAGGAACAAGGGATCCCGGTTGTATTGGAAGGCAAGGACATCATGGCCGCTGCGCAAACGGGTACGGGTAAAACGGCGGCGTTTACACTACCAATACTCTCTATGTTTGAGAATGCTAAGCCTGCTTCGGCGAATAATGTTAAGGCACTTATTTTAACGCCAACAAGAGAGTTGGCTGCTCAGATTGATGAAAATATTCGCTACTATGGCAAACATTTAAATCTGAAGACGCAAGTTGTGTTTGGTGGCGTGGGAATTAACCCTCAAATGATCAAACTTCGCAGAGGTGCTGATATTTTAGTTGCAACGCCAGGGCGCCTAATGGACTTGTATCAACAAAAAGCAGTGAAGTTTTCTGAACTTGAAATATTAGTGCTTGATGAAGCCGACCGTATGTTAGATATGGGTTTTATCCATGATATTAAAAAAATCATGGCCTTACTTCCTAAGAAAAGACAAAACCTACTGTTCTCTGCTACGTTTTCTGACGATATTCGCAAGTTAGCGAAAACCATCGTAAATAGTCCTGTAGAAATTTCGGTTAATCCAAAGAACAGCACGGCAAAGGCGGTTGAACAGGTGATTATTCCTGTTGATAAAACCAGTAAAAACCAATTGCTGAGCTATTTAATTAAAGAAAATAACTGGCATCAAGTATTGGTTTTTTGCAGAACCAAACATGGCGCAGACAGGCTAGCTAAATTTTTGATCAAACAAAATATCACGGCCTCTGCAATTCACGGTAACAAGAGCCAAGGTGCCAGAACTAGAGCCTTAGCCGATTTTAAAAGCGGCGGCGTTCAGGTGTTAGCGGCAACAGATATTGCTGCTAGAGGTATCGACATTAATGAACTTCCACAAATCGTAAACTTCGATTTGCCTAATATTGCCGAAGATTATGTGCATAGAATTGGTCGCACAGGAAGAGCAGGTGCGGCTGGACACGCATATAGTTTTGCCACAATTGAAGACAAGAAAAACATCAGCGAAATACAAAGCTTGATAGGCGAAGTGATAGCGACTGAAATCATTAAAGGTTTCGAGCCAAGCGAAAAGTTAGCGCCGGTGGAACTGAAAGCACAAAAACCGAAGCGTCCTAAAAAGCCTAGAAACCCAAATGCAGCAAATGGCAATCGTGAAAGTCGTGGAGATAAACCGAAACAACCTAGAAGAAAGTAGTGCACTAGTTAATCGTATTCTATTATTAGCGTACGAATCCTACTTATCCTTTGTATGGGGCGTGAATAACGCCCATGCTGCTCATAATCATTGAGCACTATCAAACCTGAAAGGCTTTGAGTTTTATTGGTTTCCTTACGCCTGTCCGTTGTTCATAAATATCAATGATGCTTGTATATAATCCACTTACCCGCTAATTTACTGCTATTACCATTTTCATTGGCAACGTACATGACCTCAGGTTCGGCATCAACAGAACAAAAACATTATTCTACGTGCACTTTATGCGAGGCGATGTGCGGTATAGAAGTCACTACCGACAAACGTGAAATATTATCGATTGTAGGTGATAAAAAGAATCCATTTAGTGAAGGTCATGTTTGTCCTAAAGCCATGGCGCTGAAAGACCTTTACGAAGACCCTGACCGAATCAAAATGCCACTGGAGAGAACTGCGGAAGGCTGGCAAGAAATTCCTTGGGGACAGGCATTAGATAAAGTGGCAAATGCTTTATTTGAAATCCAGCAGCAGCATGGGACTGAATCAGTGGCGACCTACTTGGGTAATCCCAATGCGCATAACATGGGTTCTATATTATTTGGTCCTTATTTTTATCGCGCATTGCGGTCACACAATCGTTATTCCGCAACCTCTGTTGATCAGCTCCCTCATCATATTGTGAGTCGACAGCTGTTTGGTCACCAATCACAAATACCGATTCCAGATATCGATCATACCCAGTACTTTATGATCATCGGTGGCAACCCCTTAGCGTCGAATGGCAGTATCATGACAGTGCCGCATATAAAGCGTCGATTAAAAGCGATTCAAAGTAGACACGGTAAAGTGGTCGTTATTGATCCTAAAAAATCTGAGACAGCTGATATCAGCAATGAACACTACTTTATTAAGCCAGGCACTGATGCGCTGTTGTTACTTGCGATGATTAATACCTTGTTTGCTGCTGATAAAGTGAAACCAGACAGACTACTCGAATTTGCTCCCCATTTACTCGATATTGAAGCTTACGCGGCACCTTATACGGCGCAGAAAGTAGCAAGTAAAATAGGCATGACTCGCGCACAAATTGAACAATTAGTGAGTGACTTTTGCGCCGCAGAATCGGCAGTTTGTTATGGCCGAATGGGTGCCAGTGTGCAGGCGTTCGGCACATTAACACAATACTTAATCATGTTATTCAATATGCTAACCGGTAATTTAGACAAACGTGGTGGCATGATGTTTACGCAACCCGCTGCTGATTTTTTGCCTCATTCTGGCCGCGGCTCTATCGGCAACTTCCATACTCGGGTACGCAAGCTTCCAGCTTTTGGGGGCGAGTTTCCGGTTTCTGCCTTAGCGGAGGAAATGACAACACCCGGCGAAGACCAAATAAAAGCAATGGTAATTGGTGCAGGGAATCCTGTGTTAACTACGCCAAATGGCCAGCAGCTTGATGCTGCATTTGAAAAGTTAGATTTTGTGGTGGCAATCGACTTCTTCATGACAGAAACGGCAAGGCACGCAAATATCATTTTACCGCCAGTAACGGCCTTAGAACGTGATCACTATGATATTGTTTTTCATAATTTCGCTGTACGTAACAGCACCAAATATTCGCCTGCAATATTCCCACCTGAAGCAAACAGCAAAACTGATTGGCAAATATATTTAGGCCTAGCGGAACGGCTCGATAAGTTAAATGGTTTACCCACAGATAAATACTCGCTGCTTTGGAACAAGACGCCGACGGGGGTGATTGATGACATGCTGCAAACAGGACGTTATAAGCATGCAGGTAAACCTATTAGCATAGACACGTTATTGAATTTGCCACATGGTATCGACTTGGGGCCTCTGCAACCGGATCTACCGGACGCCATATTCCATAACAATAAAAAAATTGACATGAGCTTCGATTATTTCATGCCAGATTTAAAACGCTTAGATAAGCACTTTTTTGAAAACCAAATGCCGAATGACGATAGTTTACAGCTTATTGGTCGTCGCCATTTGAAAACCAATAACTCTTGGCTTCACAATAGTCAGCGCATGGTGAAAGGGACAAATAATGGTTTGTCTCGCTGCACAGCGCAACTTCATCCTGATGATGCTGCAAAATGGGCAATTGAAGACAAGCAAATGATTAACGTTAAATCGCGGGTGGGTGAAATAAGTTTGCCGGCTGAAATTACCGATAAAATTATGCCAGGTGTTATTTCTATCCCGCATGGGTGGGGTCATAACAAGAAAGGCATGCGTTGGAAGGTTGCGCAGCAGCATGCAGGCGTGAGTGTGAACGATTTAACCGACGAAATGGTGGTCGATGAATTATCCGGTAATGCCGTGCTTAATGGAGTTCCAGTGTGGATAGAAGTGAGCGCTTAAACTGCTGAACGGCGAGAGCTTCAGAACGTGAAGGTCTGAAACTCAGTCTGCTCACATTTCAGTATAAATAATAAAGCGCGTCTATTATTCGCTTTCGAACACAATTGATTTGCCGCGGCCACGTGTTTCTGAGGCTGCCTCAATTTTTCCGTGAGTATTCATAATAATATGCATATCGCCAAATTGACTCTCAACCATGCTGTAGCCCATTTCTTCGAGTTCGGTAAGTACCTTTTTATCAAGACCCGTGTGATACCGGATTTGGTTTTTAGGTAATAACTGGTGATGAAAACGTGGCTGATCAACAACATCTTGTGCGCTCATGTTAAATTCCAATGCATTTAATATAGATAAATACACTGAGCTGATGATAGTAGTGCCGCCCGGTGAACCTGTTACTAATACCACTTTGTTATCTTTGAGCACTATACTTGGTGTCATGGATGATAGCATTCGCTTTTGCGCTTGGATCTCATTAGCTTGACCTCCGACAGCACCAAAAACATTCGCGACGCCGGGCTTTGCGCTAAAATCATCCATTTCGTCATTTAACAGGAATCCCGCACCTTCCACAACAACACTACTGCCGAACCCCAAGTTAATTGTTGTTGTGTTAGATACCGCGTTACCCCATTTATCCATAATTGAAAAATGCGTGGTTTGCTCACTTTCTTTCAATCCTGGCTTAATGCTTTCAGTTACCGATATGCTGTCGCGCAAAACGCCTTTGCTGCGCATCGCAATATAGTCATCGGTAATTAAGCTATCTATTGGCACAGTGACAAAGTCAGGGTCGCCCATGTATTCTGCTCTATCAGCAAATACGCGTTTGCCAATTTCTGCTAATAAATGTACATAGGGGACTGAGTTGTGTGATAGCTTCGGCTGATCTTGGGTCAATACGTCATACATTTTTAACCACTGTAATATTGCGACACCGCCAGAGCTAGGGGGAGGAGAGGTCAGCAATTCATAATCACGCCATTGGGTTTTGATGGCTTGTCTGCTTTTGGCTTGATATGAAAGTAAGTCTTCCTCTGCAATTAATCCTTGTTTTTTACGCATAAAATCGCTGATTATTTTAGCTGTTTCACCCTGATAAAAACCGGCGCGCCCTTGATCTCTGATGCGCATTAGCGATTGCGCTAATTCTGGCTGCTTAAATATTTCATTGGCTTTAGCTGAGGCAAAGTAATCTTTAAAATTGACATTAAAGCCGTCGTTGTCTAACTCTATGATATGTTTCGCGATGGAGGTCGCCAAATTAGGATGAACGATAAAACCTTGTTCCGCCAGTATCACTGAGGGTTGCACCAGCTCTTTCCAAGGTAAAGTGCCATATTTTTCGTGCGCCAACCACATCCCTGCAACGGTGCCGGGAACACCAGATGACAATACACCGATAACAGATTTGTGCGGGATGACATAGCCTTGCTCATCTAAATACATGTCTTTGTGCGCTGATAGAGGTGCTTGCTCTCGGTAATCAATAAAGTCGGCCTTATCGTCTTTATAAACGAGCATAAAACCGCCTCCGCCGATATTTCCTGCTTCAGGTAATGTCACCGCCAACACAAATTGTGCTGCAATTGCGGCATCGACAGCATTACCGCCTTTTTCCAATACTGCTTTCGCAACGTCGGCGCTATAACTGTCTGGCATCGCAACAGCCGCTTTTGTGGGTATAGAACTAACTGCGAGGGATTTTTGCTGGCTGCAGGCAAGTGCGAAATAACACAACACAGCCAAAATAAAAAGGCGAGTTGAAGACTGGCGATTAATTGAAGACAAAAGGACTTCTCCTTAGTTGGCGTAATAGCGTTGTTACCGTATCAGGCACATTAGAATTCAGGTTAATGAGAGGGTAACTCTGAATGACGTAAACATCAAAGTATTATCACGACTGCGAGCGGCAATTAAATGCTCGCTATATAATTTTTATGGACCCTGAGCATGCTAACTTATGTTCTATTAACGCTAATGTTTTGTATATTCCGCCTATCGCTGAGATCACGCGTGTGAAATTTAACATCAAGATACGGTTGATTCTATTCGGAAGAAATATAAGCAGCTTGAGATTGCTCAGTTTGTCTTAGGGGCGTAAACTTAGGTTTCAATCACAATTAGTGGTAGCGTTTTGTCTTCGTTAAAATACTTGTCTTCCTATGCGCCTAGTTTACAACAACAAATTAGCCAGTTGTTGGCGCAAAATTGCCTTGCTGAATATTTGTTGCAGAAGTATCCAACCGTCAGCAATGTGCCTAACGACGCAGCATTGCGCGATCACGTAATGAGGCTTAAAAACCACTATCTTAAAAAGTCACCGCCATTGAGTAAGATAGTATTTGATCCTAAAATTCATGTGGTCAACAATGCCCTCGGTTTACATAGCTTTGTATCAAGAGTGCAGGGCCCAAAACTGAAAAGTAAGAATGAAATTCGTATCAGCACATTATTCAAAAATACGCCTTTGGCATTTCTTAATATGATCGTGGTACATGAACTTGCGCACTTGAAAGAAAAAGAACACAACAAGGCGTTTTACCAACTTTGCCTGCATATGTTACCGGACTATCATCAAATAGAGTTTGATGTCAGAGTCTATCTTACCCATTTGGAAGAGCGGGGCGACGTTTATACCAGCGAAAATTTGGTGAGCCAAGTTAGATAACAGATGTCAGCTACGAAACTTTATAAAAGCAATATTCGATAACCAATATGAAGGCAATGATGAATTATCAATTTATTCGAGATCTACAAGGGAGCCCAGTGGCTGAATTTGATATGGGTAGCGAGACCTTTTCCCATTGGTTCACGCACGAGCTCGGCGCAGATAAAAGCAAAATTAAGATGTTACTTGATGTAATCCAGCAATTACAAGATCAAGAAATAAAATCGTTTTTGCTGGAAGCCAGTGAATTTACCCTGTCACTCGATCCTGATGAAGTTGAAATTAGATCAAAGATGCTAGATGTAGATGGACCTGATGAATTACCAGAAGGGACCCAGTTGTATGACCAAGAGTCAATGGCAGGTTGTGGGCTGGAAGACTTCATCCGAGTATTGCATTCTTGGAGCGATTTTGTTTCCGACGATTAAGTTGAGCAATTCCCAGAATTGCAATAAGGGTTGTTATAAAAGTTGAATGCCACACAAGCGATCGTTGACAATTTTGTCGCGCCAGAATGTCTGCAGCAAATCGATATTTTATGTCGAGACGAGCACTTTTTGTTAATTAACAAACCGAGCGGATTATTATCTTTGTCGGGTAAAAACCCCTTGAACAAGGATTCAGTGCATTTTCGCTTAGTCCATGATTTCCCCACAGCCAGTTTGGTACATCGATTAGATCTCGGAACTTCTGGTATTATGTTGATTGCACTGACTAAACAAGCGAATACTCATTTCACTAAACAATTCCAAATTCGAAGCGTGTTTAAAAGCTATGTGAGCATCGTTGCGGGACATGTTGCTGATGATCACGGGCGGATTGATACACCTATTGCTAAAGACCCATTGTTATTTCCTCGTCTAAAAACCTGCATTGTGAAGGGTAAACAAGCGCAAACCGACTATGAGGTGCTCGAGCGAATACAGCAGCCTTTATCGAGCCGAATAAGATATCATCCACAAACGGGAAGAACGCATCAATTGCGCATTCACAGTCAGTATATGGGACACCCGATACTAGGTTGTGACTTATACGGCACCCTGAAAACTTATGAGGCAGCAAGTCGGCTTATGTTACATGCTGAAAAGTTACAGTTTGATCATCCCATAACCGGTCAGAGAATATTGGGTGAATGTAATAGCCCTTTTTAGAGTAAACATGGTGATTTTTAATGAGCAGTGGATGATCGAACTGATTGATTGTTCCCTTAGTGTGATACATTAACTTATCAAATGTAGGGATTTCAGAAGCAAAATACGGTATTTGCGGTTGGTAAATAACGTATAGATAGCAGCGCTAAAAAACTGTTGGCGAGTTATGTTTTAAGTTTGGTGGCGGTGGTTAACAGGCAGCACAACCCCACCAAGAAGGTGATGATATTTGAAATGAAAAAGGGATCCTAACATTAGCATCCCTTTTTGTTTATTAGTGCTTTTAAACGCGTTCGAAAATAGTGGCGATACCTTGGCCTAAACCAATACACATTGTGGCTAAACCAATTTCTTTATCTTTCGCTTCCATCAAGTTGATTAGGGTGGTTGAAATACGTGAACCAGAGCAACCTAGCGGATGCCCTAATGCAATCGCACCACCGTTTAAATTTACCTTATTCTCGTATTCATCCATCCAGCCTAAACGCTTGATACATGACAATGCTTGTGCTGCGAAGGCTTCATTAAATTCAGCTAACTGAATGTCCTCCATGGTCATGCCCGCGCGCTTTAAGGCTTTTTGTGTCGCTGGAACAGGACCAAATCCCATAATCGCGGCATCACAACCAGCCACAGCCATTGCGCGAATTTTCGCGCGTGGCGTTAAACCAAGTTCTTTTGCACGACTTGCAGACATGATCAACATAGCTGAAGCACCATCAGATAGCGCCGATGAGGTTCCGGCAGTCACGGAACCATTTACGGGGTCAAATACGGGCCTTAAACCCGCCAACCCGTCTACTGTGGTTTCTGGACGAATCACTTCATCATGCTCAATTAAGCTCAATACGCCATCTGCGTCATGACCTTCGATAGGCACGATCTCATTCCAGCGACCTTCAAGTCTGGCTTTGTGAGCGCGCTGATGAGAACGAGCAGCGAAGGCATCCTGCATTTCACGCGTTATGCCGTTTTGACGACCTAAGAGTTCAGCGGTCATGCCCATGCTGCCTGAAGCAAGGGCTGCATGTTTGGCGATACCTGGATGGAAATCGATGTTGAAATCCATGGGTACATGGCCCATGTGCTCAACACCACCAATCATGTAAATGTCGCCACGACCAGACATGATGCCTGATGCTGCGTCATGCAGAGCCTGCATTGAAGAACCACATAAGCGGTTGACCGTTACGGCAGCAGTCGTTCTTGGGATTGACGTTAATAACTGCGCGTTTCGAGCAATGTTGAAGCCTTGCTCTTTGGTTTGTTGAACACAGCCCCAAATTATGTCTTCAATTTCAGCTGGGTCTACGCCAGGGTTGCGCTCAATAAGTTTAGTCATTAAGTGCGCAGACAAAGTTTCGGCGCGCACGTTTCTAAAAACACCACCTTTGGAACGTCCCATCGGGGTACGAATACAATCGATAACTACGACATCTTTCATTTTTATCTCCTCTGGTGACTTAGGCTGATTGTGAAAAGTAAGATTTGCCAGAAGCGGCCATGTCGCGCACGCCATCTGAAATTTGATATATTGGGCCAAGGCTTGCATATTTGTCGGCTAACGCCACAAAGTTTGCGAGTCCCATGGTTTCAATGTAACGGAAAATGCCACCCCTGAACGGAGGGAAGCCTAAACCGAACAACAAGGCCATATCTGCTTCTGCCGCACTTGCAACGATGCCTTCTTCTAAGCAACGAATAGCCTCATTAGCCATTGGGATCATTACGCGTGCAATAATTTCTTCTTTGTCGAATGTTTTTGTTTCAGCAACGTGACCTTCAAATAAGGCATAGGCCTGCGACGATGGCGTTTTGGTTGGACGTCCACGTTTGTCTTTCGAGAAATCGTAGAAACCCTTACCATTTTTCTGACCGTATCGACCGGCTTTGTAGAGCAAGGTAACTGGGTCATTATCAATTTTTTGCATGCGCTCAGGAATACCATCAGACATAACGCTAGACGCATGGTCTGCCGTGTCCATACCAACAACATCAAGCAAAAAGGCTGGGCCCATAGGCCATCCGAATATTTTTTCCATGACTTTATCAACAGCAGTAAAATCAGCGCCATCGATTAATAATTGGCTGAAACCTGCGAAGTATGGAAATAAAACGCGATTGACCAAAAATCCAGGACAGTCATTAACAACAATCGGTGTTTTACCCATTTTCAACGTTGCTGCAACTACCGCACTTATAGTTGCGTCAGATGTATTTTCACCGCGAATAATTTCAACCAACGGCATTTTATGTACTGGATTGAAAAAGTGCATGCCGCAAAACCGCTCAGGATGTTTTAAGCTTTTTGCCAACTGGTTAATAGAAATGGTCGACGTGTTTGAACAAATAATGGCGTCCTCAGCTACGGTTTTTTCCATATCTGCTAATACAGCCGCTTTAATTTTGGGGTTTTCAACCACCGCTTCAATAATGAGGTCAGCGTTCGCAATTGCGTTTTGATCAAGCGTCGGGATAATGTTGTTCAATGTGGATGCCATTTTTCTCGCATCTACTTTACCGCGCTGCATGCCTTTCTCAAGGATGCTTGACGCTTCCTTTAGGCCAAGATCCAGCGCTGCTTGGTTAATATCCTTCATTACCGTTGGAATACCTTTTACAGCTCCTTGATAAGCGATACCGCCACCCATGATGCCAGCACCTATAACGGCATGCTGCTTAACTTCTTTGGTTGCGCCTTTAGCTAACTTTTTACCCTTCGCTTTTACTAATTGCTCAGCGAGAAAAATACCTACCTGTGCTTTACATGCATCTGTTTTTGCTAAGGTCACAAAGCCGTCGTTTTCAAGTTTTAGGGCACCGTCTCTATTAAGGCCCGCTGCCTTGCTTACGGTTTCTACCATTTTATGCGGTGCTGGATAATGTTTGCCGGCTTGCGCTGCAACCATAGCGGCGGCTGTCGAAAAACTCATCATTGCTTCGTTTGCATTCAACATCAATGGCGCTTTCTTTTCTGTTCTGCGTGCCTGCCAATTGAGCTTACCCGCGATTGCATCTTTCAGCATGTTGCGCGCTGCTTCATGCAGATTTTCTGGAGCTACGACTGCGTCTACAGCACCTTCTTTTAATGCTTGAGAAGCGCTGCGATCACGGCCCGTTGTCATCCACTGAAGTGCGTTATCAGCACCAATAATGCGCGGGAGACGAACGGTTCCACCAAAACCAGGCATTAAACCAAGTTTTACTTCCGGTAACCCAATTTTTGCTGTGGTATCAACCACACGTATATCGCCAGCCAGTGCCATTTCGCAACCACCACCAAGTGCAAAACCATTTACAGCAACAACCGTTGGTACGGATAGGTCTTCGAAGTGGTCAAATACTTGAGAACTCTTTTCTACCCAAGTCAATATATCTGATGGGTTCATATCAAATAAGGCTGTGAATTCAGTAATATCTGCACCCACAATGAACGTGCTTTTGGCAGATCGTACGAGTACACCTTTCACGTCATTTGAGGCTGCAATAGCTGCTGTAGCTCGGTCGAGCTCTTCGACTGTTTGTTTGTCGAATTTGTTGACTGAACCTTGTGCGTCAAACACAAGTTCAGCAATTGAGTCGTCTGTCAGTGCTACTGAAAGACTCTTGCCTTCAAAGATCATTATATTCTCCTGTGACATTTACAAAACGCATGATAGAAATTATTAAGATAACCCACCACTTTCCGATAGGTGTTTTATACTATTATCGAACAGTCGGTCATGTAGTATGGTACTAATTAACATAGAACATTACGCCAATTGATCAACAAGGTTGTAATACTACGTTTTCAAGCACTCATTGTACCAGTTATTTTTTTGTTTATTTAATGTAATTAATTATCAACTAAGATGGAAACTCCTTTGTCCAACGTTATCGTTCCTTTTTACAGCCTTGTTTTGCTGATCGGCATGCTTCTCTCTAGTGCTGCCTTTTCGATGGAAAATAAATCGGCAGAAGAAAAATTGGTCAGTCAACGAGCAGAGTTTTTAAGAATTGAAAGGCAAATATGGAATACGAGTGACGAAGACTTTGTGCAGCGAGTCATAAAATTAGGCAATTACCCCCTGGTACCCTATCTAATAGAAACCAAAATTTTACACGATTTAAATATCGATAAAACTGAACAGGTTCGTGCATTTCTTCGAGAGTACGCGGGCACTCCACTTGAGCGTCGAATGTTGCGACCATGGCTGCGCTATCTTGCCAAGAAAAATCGCAAAAATTTATTCCTGGAATTTTATGCGCCCGTTGGTGACACCAATTTAGCTTGCCGATATTTACGTTATCAACTCGAAGATAGTGTGAGTAAAGCGGAAGTAAATTCACAAATAGCTGAGCTTTGGAATGTCAGTAAATCGCAACCGAAAGACTGTGACCCACTCTTTAAGAGATGGAAAGCTGAAGGAGAGTTAACTGAAGAGTTAATACTGCAGCGTATTGCAAAAGCCGCCAACGGTGGGCAACACTCTATTATTAACTACTTAAAAAGACTCTTGCCTGAGGAAAAAAAGTACCTTGCCGATTTATGGAAGAAAACGCGGAAGTCTCCCTCCACAGTTGTTCAACTGGGCGATTTTAAAGGTCAGTATCCGGAAATTGAGGCGGACATTATCGCTTATGGATTAGGTCGCTTAATCTGGAGAGATAAAGCGGCGGCTATTAAAACATGGGACGTTGCACAAAAGAAATTTTCCTTTTCCGATGCTCAAAAAGCGCATGTTGCGAACAAATTTGCGATCAGCATGGCTATTGCGAAACATGAAGATGCAGAAACTTGGCTCATGGCCTCTGAAAGCTTAGAACGAGACCCTGAGGTATTGAGATGGCATCTTGCGATATTATTGAAAGATCAAAACTGGTCGAGCATTATTAACCTCGTCGAAAAAGCCTCGCCCACGCTGACTAGCGCCAGTGTATATCAATATTGGTTAGCGCGAAGTTATGCTGCGCTTGGCAATGAAAGTAAAGCCAAGGAGTTATTTCAGCAATTGGCGCGTGAGCGTCATTATTACGGATTTTTAGCCAGTGCTAGACTAGGACAGTCTTTTAATTTCCAGGATCAGCCTCTCATTATTGAACAAGCAGTGGTCGATCGAATTCAACAGTTGCCGAGCGCTAAGCGCGCATTTGAACTTAAGGTGTTAGAGCGATTCCATGAGGCAAGAATAGAGTGGCATTTTGTACAACGGCAGTTGGACGATCAGGAGACACTCGCCTCGGCAGTCATTGCTAGTCAATGGGGATGGCATGACCAAGCAATATTTACGTTCGCCAATACGGGTTATTTGAATGACGTAAATAGACGTTTCCCGCTGGCATATGCAGAGATACTAACAAAAGAAGCTGAACGAAATAAAATCGCTCCTGAGTGGGCATTTGCCATTGCAAGACGAGAAAGCTCGTTTATGAGTGATGCCGTTTCGTCCGCCAAGGCATTTGGCCTAATGCAGGTATTACCTTCAACGGCGCGATATTTAGAAAAGAAACGAGTATCGGACCGCTCGTTAATGAACCCAAATACGAACGCAAAGTTAGGTAACAAGTACTTGCGTTATCTTATGGATAAAGTAGATAACAACACACTACTTGCAACCGCTTCTTATAACGCAGGCTGGAGCCGTGTAAAAAGTTGGTTACCAACAAGCGAAACAGTGGGTGCAGACTTATGGGTTGAAACTATTCCCTACAGAGAAACTAGAAATTACGTCAAAGCGGTGTTGGCTTATAAACAAATTTACCAGCATCAGCTGTTTGAAATTAGTCACTCAAACGTCCCCAAATTGGTCAAAGACTCGGTATTTGGAGAGTTAGTACAAATGCAAGTTCCGATGAATGTGGGAGAATAAAAGCAGTAGATATGTGATGCTAAAAAACTAAGTTTTTATGCGTCGCTGACAATTAACTGAACCCATGATAGCCTTATTGTGCAGTTTCCGCTGCAAATAAACACCGAACGAAGAAATATTGAAATTTATACTCTAAACGAGGACGACAATGTCAAGCCATTCCTTATCTTACGCTGAACATATTAAGATTTTACAAGCTCGCACGCTTGAAGCGATACAGCGAGAAAGTATCGATGGTTTAATTATTCATTCAGGACAAGGCAAGATCATGTTCTTAGATGATAATTATTACCCATATAAAGTGAATCCCCAATTTAAAGCGTGGCTTCCGGTTGTCGATAATCCTTGCTGCTGGTTAGTCGTTAATGGCACTGATAAACCCAAACTGATTTTTTACCGTCCAGAAGATTTTTGGCATAAGGTGCCTCCCGAGCCGACCGAGTTTTGGGTGGAACATTTTGATATTGTGTATTTAAAGCAAGCTAATGCCGTAGAAAAACATCTTCCCTACGACAAAGTGAAATACGCTTACGTGGGCGAATACATTGAAGTTGCTAAAGCGCTTGGATTTGAATTGGTGAATCCGGATCGTGTTCTCAACTATCTGCATTGGCAGCGAGCGTACAAAACTGAATATGAACTAGAGTGTATGCGCCAAGCCAATACAATCGCTGTTGGCGCGCACAGAGCTGCGAGTGCAGCTTTCTTCGATGAAGAGAGTGAATTTGACATTAACAGTACCTATTTGCGCGCAGCAAGACAGGGCCACAATGACGTTCCTTACAATAATATTGTGGCGTTAAATGAAAATGCCGCGATACTGCATTACATGCAAACAAACTCTGTTGCACCATCCGACTTTCGAACATTTCTCATAGACGCGGGCGCAAGTTATCATGGCTACGCAGCAGATATTACACGCACATACTGTGCGAAAGAACACGAATTTTCTGATCTCATTAAAGCCGTCGATACCTTAACTATTAAGCTAGCTGAGCAAATGAAGCCAGGCTTAAGTTATGTCGATATTCACCTAGCTGCATATGCTGGTATCGCGCAAATATTACATGATTTTGGTGTCGTCAATTTGTCGCAACAGGATTGTATAGAGAGTGGTATAGTGAGTACCTTCTTCCCGCATGGTGTTGGTCATTTTTTAGGTCTTCAAGTGCATGATGTTGGCGGACACGTCAGAGATGATCGAGGTACTCTTAACCCACCACCAGAAGCACATCCATTTTTGCGTTGCACTCGCACTATTGAAGCCCGACAAGTGTTTACTATTGAGCCTGGCTTATATTTTATTGATAGTCTTCTCGCTAAGTTGAAGGGATCGGAGCAATCGAAATTTATCAATTGGAACGTAGTTGACGAATTTCGACCGTTTGGCGGTATCCGCATCGAAGACAATATTATTGTGCATCGTGAACGTAATGAGAATATGACGAGAGAACTAGGCCTAGTTAGCGACTAATCTTGCCAGCTCGAGCCTTAATTGGGCTATTTGCATTCTGATGTGGTGGTCTTCTCCCGTTTTGATTGTTTTGTCAAACTCAATCATGGCACATTGATGCCGTATGTGGGGGGAGGCCATCACATCAAAATGTTAGCCCCTAATTGTTTAATGCGAGCATAATTCAATTTGTATCGGAACATATGATTACTGAAAATAGATAACATAGTTGCAATCATTAGTGGTTTCTATTAACCGATAAATCAGCTAAACCCATTAAGGCTTCTTTAAATTTGCTGTCTGGGATAATGTGTAATGCATCTTTCGCTTTTTGCGCTTCAATTTCAGCACATTCTTGCGTGTAAGCTAATGACCCTGTGCTTTGCATCACTTTTAATATGTGCCCAAAATGAGGCATGCCGTTCGCATTTTCAATGGCATCTCGTATGAGTTTTGCATCATCTTTACCGCAATGCCACATGGCATGTAGGAGTGGCAAAGTCGGTTTGCCCTCAGCCAAATCGTCCCCGGCATTCTTACCCATGTCATCCGCTTCAGCAGTATAGTCGAGGACATCATCGATAAGTTGAAAAGCGGTACCTAGATGCTTCCCATAAGCCTGCATAGCAGATTCAATGGCACTACTTTGATCAGTTAATATGGCAGCAAGCTGAGTTGCTGCCTCAAATAATCGAGCAGTTTTGCTGTATATGACCTCTAGGTAGCTTGCTTCAGTGGTATCGGGGTCATTGCAATTCATTAATTGCATAACTTCACCTTGCGCAATTCTATTGGTTGCGTCAGATAAAATATCCATCACTTTCATGCGTTTCAAACTAACCATCATTTGAAAAGCGCGTGAGTATAAAAAGTCACCCACTAATACACTCGCTTGATTACCAAAAACCGCGTTAGCAGTTTCTCGCCCGCGTCGCATTGTCGACTCGTCGACAACATCGTCGTGCAGGAGAGTCGCCGTGTGAATAAACTCAATGATGGCAGCTAGCGTATGATGCTCTTCGTTCTTTACACCAAGCGCACGAGCAGCTAACACAGTTAACAAGGGGCGTAAGCGCTTGCCACCGCTGTTAACGATATAAAAACCAAGCTGGTTAATCAGGGCAACGTCTGAATCAACTTGCGTTTGTATTAGTTTATTCACTGCCTGCATGTCTGCTGCAGAAAGTGTTTGAATACTTTCTAAATTCATATTGAACTCGGTGATGCCCTGTAATAAAGCGATATAATTAATGCGCGTTATTGTACATTAATCTATAATGCAGTGCACAAATGAGATGCAAATAAGCCGCATTAAACGTGTTTTCTGGGGCCTTTTAAAACTAATTGAAGTATGTCCAAATAAAATTCAGTTTTATGCTTGATAGATTACAATCCATAACGTACAATTCGCGCCCTGTTTTTTGAATAAAAGCGCTTGTATGCGCAGAGCGGAGAAATATATGTACGCGGTTTTCCAAAGTGGTGGTAAACAACACCGTGTGGCCGAAGGTCAAACCGTTCGTCTTGAGAAGATTGAAGTGGCTCCTGGTGAGTCAATTGAATTCGATAATATCTTGATGATCAGCAATGGCGAAGACGTAAAAATCGGAACGCCTTATGTTGCTGGTGGTAAAGTTACAGCTGAGATCGTTACTCACGGTCGTGGCGAAAAAATCAAAGTAGTTAAGTTCCGTCGACGTAAGCATAGTCGCAAGCAGATGGGACATCGCCAGTGGTTCACAGAAGTGAAAATCACTGCAATCAACGCATAATAGGAGCGCTAACTCATGGCACATAAAAAGGCTGGTGGTAGTACCAAAAACGGTCGCGATTCAGAAAGTAAACGTCTTGGCGTTAAGCGCTACGGCGGTCAATCTGTATTAGCAGGTAATATCATTGTTCGCCAGCGTGGAACTAAATTCCATCCTGGAGACAACATGGGTATTGGTAAAGACCATACTCTATTCGCTTTGTCAGCGGGTAAAGTACAGTTCGACATCAAAGGCCCAAAAAACCGCAGATTCGTCAGCATTATCGCTGAGTAACTCGGTCTACAGCATAACGGAAACCCCGCTATCAGCGGGGTTTTTTGTGTGTTGCTTTTTTATGGATGGTTTGCATACACAGGCTCTGAGGCTTTACTTTTCAGCAATGTGTTGACCATTTTATTTAACAGAGCCGACTGTAAAGATCTGAATTGTTTAGAGTTTAAAACGGGTTTAAAGTCCAGTTACCACTTGAGCAAAAACTGCTATACTTAGTACGTAATTTCGTATGAAGGCAATGTATTGAACATGCTGACATGCACCAACCACAGGTTTAGAGAAAAGATATGAAGTTTGTTGATGAAGCAGAAATACGCGTAGAAGCTGGTGACGGTGGGAACGGCGTTATTGGATTCAGACGCGAGAAATACATACCTAAAGGCGGGCCCGATGGTGGTGACGGTGGGGATGGCGGTAGCGTTTATCTTGAAGCCAACGAAAACTTAAATACCCTAATTGATTATCGTTTTGAACGCTTTCATCGTGCCCAGCGCGGTACCAATGGACAAGGTGCTGATTGTACCGGGCGCGGTGGTGAAGACCTAATATTGCCAGTGCCAGTTGGTACACGTGCAACAGACACCGAGACTGGTGAGCTTTTAGGTGATTTGGTCAAACACGGTCAGCGCATGAAAGTCGCGCAAGGAGGTTATCACGGTTTAGGTAACGCTCGATTCAAGAGCAGCACGAACAGAGCGCCATACATTAAATCAAATGGCACACCAGGCGAAATACGCAAACTTTCTTTGGAGCTTATGTTGCTTGCGGACGTTGGTATGTTGGGCATGCCCAATGCTGGAAAGTCGACCTTTATTCGCTCAGTTTCTGCCGCTACACCCAAAGTCGCTGACTACCCATTTACCACCCTGGTTCCTAACTTAGGTGTTGTTCGTCTTGATACGCAGGCAAGTTTTGTCATTGCCGACATTCCAGGTTTGATTGAAGGTGCTTCAGACGGTGCTGGTCTAGGTATCCAATTCTTGCGACATCTTGAGCGCTGTAGAGTATTAATTCATTTAGTCGATATCATGCCTGTGGACGGCTCAGATCCTGTCGAAAATGTGTTAACCATTGACAACGAACTTGACAAATATAGCCCAAAGCTAGCTGCAAAACCGCGCTGGTTGGTGTTTAACAAAATCGATTTAATGTTGGAAGACGAAGCGGATGCGTTGTGTGCTGACATTGCTTCTCGACTCGGTTGGGAAGCAGACTACTATAAAATTTCTGCCTTCCAAAAGCTGAATGTCGACTTACTTTGCCAAGACATTATGGAATTTATTGACTCTCTTCCTCCTGAAGAAGAAATGTTTAACAAAGAAGAAGAAACCGCGTTTAAGTGGGATACCTATCACGAGCAAGTCATTGCTGAGCATCAAAATGATGATGCACCTGATGATGACTACGATGATGATGATTGGGATGATGACGATTACGACGTTGAGGTTATTTACCAAAAATGATTTCAATGATTGCCGCCATGGCGAATGATCGCATAATTGGTGCTGACAATGACATGCCGTGGCACTTACCTGCTGATTTAAAGCACTTTAAGGCCACCACTATGGGCAAGCCTGTGCTAATGGGTAGAAGAACATATGAGTCGATTGGAAAGGCGCTTCCCGGTCGGCCAAATATTGTTATTACTACCAACACGTCGTACTCACTTGATGATGCAACAGTTGTTAATTCTATCGAAGCAGCCATGCTTGAGGCTGCTGCTTTTGATGAAGTTATGATCATTGGTGGAGGGAGTATTTATCAGTCGATGCTTTCACAAGCACAGCGACTTTATCTGACCTTCATCGATTTAAACGTTGATGGCGATACGCAATTCCCAGATTACGAGTCACAAGATAACTGGCGGGAACTTGTTCGCGAGACTCATCAAAAAGATGATAAAAACCCATACAATTATACTTTTGTTACGCTCGAGCGTGTATAATTTTTTGAGTAGCACACCAGTAACGCATGCGCCACCCGCAGCAGCTTCGTTCATTTTTTTGAAACAATCATCCTTCATAAGCAAATAATGATGCTATATCGAGACCATCGTGACGCATAATTTCTTTCAAGCGCTTCAAAGCTTCAACCTGTATTTGCCGCACCCGCTCTCTCGTCAAGCCTATTTCTACACCCACATCTTCCAGTGTAGCGGGCTCGTGGCCTAATAAACCGAATCTTCTTGCGAGTACTTCTCTTTGTTTTGGGTTAAGCTCTTGCAACCATCTGATAATGTTAAGTTTCATGTCATTGGTTTGCAGTTGATTTTCTGGCCCTGTACCTTGCTCATCTGCAATGATATCAAGCAACGCTTTGTTCTCTTCATCTCCGCCAATATGGGTATCAACAGAATTGACGCGCTCGTTTAACTTAAGCATTTTTTGAACACTGGTAATTGGCTCACCGGTTGCCTCAGCAATTTCTTCAGCAGTGGGCTCATGATCAAGCTCTTGCGAGAGCTTTCGCGCTGTTCGTAAATAAAGATTGAGTTCTTTTACGATATGAATGGGTAAGCGTATCGTTCTTGTTTGATTCATTAACGCACGTTCAATGGTTTGTCGTATCCACCAAGTGGCGTACGTTGAAAAACGAAAACCACGCTCTGGATCAAACTTTTCAACGGCACGAATGAGACCTATGTTGCCCTCTTCAATTAAATCCAGGAGTGCTAAGCCCCTGTTATTATAGCGGCGAGCAATTTTAACAACGAGACGAAGATTACTCACGATCATTCGTTCACGAGCTTTCTCATTACCTTTCAACGCTTCACGCGAGAACATGACTTCTTCTTCTGCGGTTAGGAGAGGAGAGAAGCCAATTTCGCCTAAATACATTTGAGTAGCGTCTAGCTGCTTAGTACTTATATCTTCAGCATCTATGCTTGTCTTATGTTTTTTTGTGTTGCCAATGAATTCTATGGACATTGAGTATCACCTATTAGCTTTTTTGCGTTAATTCAGTGATATGCTGGAAAACAGATCCGATGAAGGATAAGCCCATTAGGTATTTAATCTTTGGGTAAGAAACTGAGGGGATCGAGCGACTTCCCTTTGCGCCGAATTTCAAAATGTAGCATAACTTCGCTAGAGCCAGTGCGTCCCATGGTTGCAATCTTTTGTCCTTGTTTAACATAACTTTGTTCACCAACTAAGATCGTATCGTTGTGCGCGTATGCGCTTAATAAGTTATTATCATGTTTGATAATAACTAGATTTCCATATCCTTTTAGCGCGTTACCAGCATAAACCACTTTGCCATTTGCTGCTGCAAATATTGGGGAATACAAATCACCTTTTATATCAACCCCACGATTAGTGCCATCACTGCCAACGACTGCTGAAGTTGACTTACCTGATGCAGGCCAAATCCAATCAACGCGCAAGTCAAGCTTATTCGATTTTTCGGTTTTATGTTTTGATATTTGCCGATGGATTTTTTTTTCATTTCTACCATACGCGTGTGGTTTCGATGGGTCAACTACAACTTTAGTCGATAAAACTGGGTTTTCTTTTAGCCCTTTGTTTTCAGTATAATTATTTATAGTGGTAGCGGAAGTTAAGGTTAATGTTTGGCCCGGAAAGATGTTGTAGGGTGGGCGTATATTATTAAGTTCGGCGATATCTCTGTAATCATTACCACTGTAAAATGCGACTGCAAATAGCGTGTCGCCTTTCTGCACTGTATAGGTTTCACCCTCTATTTCCGTCAGGATATTTTGCTGTGCAATTATGGTATTTAACGAAATAACGGGCGCAGGGTTTGACCGTCCGCTGCAGGAAAAAATAAGGATAAAACATAAGGTTGCGGCCAACATTTTTATAATAAACAATAGCTTATATTTGACCGAGCAAAACATGTTTTTATTACCTAAATATCAAATAGACCAGAATCGCGGCCGCGACAGTGCTCCAGCCGATTATTTCTATATATTTTCTTAGTTTTGCTTCCATCATCTGGCCACCGTATTTCATTAGCGCCGCGACTAGAAAGAAGCGCAAGCCTCTACCGATCGTTGAAGCAACGATAAAAGGCAATAAGGCCATCTGCAGGAAGCCTGCACTGATAGTGAATACTTTGTATGGAATTGGAGAGAATCCGGCTAAAAATATTACCCACACACCATATTCCTCAAACCAAAGCGTGGCCTGGCTTAGTTTATTTTGGTAGCCCATTTCTACTACTAAGGGCTGAATAAACGATTCGAATGCGAAATAACCTAAAACATATCCTAGAACACCGCCAATAACCGAGGATACTGTTGTGATCAAGGCGAAGCGCCAGGCTTTTTCAGGCTGACTCAAGGCCATGGGCGCTAGCATCACATCTGGTGGAACAGGAAAAAACATGGACTCAGAGCAGCTCAGTCCTGCCAGATACTTTTCGGCATCCTTATGTTGCGCCCATTTTAGGCAAAGCGTGTAGAGGGTATCAAATATTCTCACAGTAAATCACCTGCCACTAGCGGCACGAATCGAACAGACTCAATGGTCTTTTCGATGAATTCTTCACCTTGTCGATCAATACATTTCAAGCTTTGCTGTTCGTCGCCGACCGGAATAATTAAGCGGCCACCATCGTTTAGTTGGTCCAGCAATGCCTGTGGTAATTGCGCAGCGGCTGCAGTTACAATAATCCCGTCGAAGGGTGCTTTACTTTGCCAACCCTGCCAACCGTCACCATGCTTCATGGAAATATTATGGAAGTCGAGTTGATTCATACGCCGTTTGGCTTGAAACTGTAATGCCTTGATGCGTTCTACAGAATAGATGCGCTCAAAAATACCCGCTAAAATAGCCGTTTGATAACCAGAGCCTGTGCCAATTTCTAATATTTTTTTAGGAGGCACCGGTGCATTTAGCAATAACTCTGTCATTTTTGCCACAATATACGGTTGCGATATAGTCTGCCCTTGACCAATAGGGAGGGCGGTATTTTGATAAGCTTTGTGCTTAAGCGCGTCCGGAATAAAAATTTCACGAGGTGTTTTTGCAATAGCATTTAAAACCCTATTGTCCATAACGCCTTCTTGTTCTAATAATTGCGCAAGCTGAAGGCCTTTGCGTGATGATATTGCCATTTCTATTCCTACTTCATCGTTTCTTTGGTATGTAAGCAAACACTCATTTTACTTTCTCTCTCGCATGCCGTTGTGTTTTAACGTAATGGCATGACAGGCTAGTCATTGTTAACTGCAGCGTCACAGTCCTTGTTTCTACTCATAGCTCGTCCAAATAAAAAACTCATTATCTAACAATATTGTCATGCCTATCAGTAAGCGTATTTGCTTCGCCATAAGTTTAAACATTTAATAGCTCTCTCACAATTGAAGTAGCAAAACAGCCGGCGGGAAGTGAAAACTGCATCTTGAGCGCATTATCTTCTATTTGCCATGTGAAATCTTGTGGAATAATTCTAATGGCTCTTCTTTCTTGTTTTAAGCCTAATGCATTTAATGTTTGTATTATGTCAGGGAATTGCTCCGCCCGCGTGAGTTCTAATTTCTTGGCTGCTTTGCTTGTATGTAGCTTACCATCTCCCCAAAGTGGGGCAGTAATATTTATATCAAACTCAGCTAAGCGCTTCAGTATAATGGCTTGCTCAGCTTCATCTTCGAACACAAAAAAGCTGTTTGAACCACTGAGCTGCATTGCGTCACCGAGCAGCGCTTTATTAAAACGTTGCTGCTCTATGCGTTCATGAATAATCTCATTGAAAAACCAACTGCGCAATGCTGAAATCGCCATAGAGCGCTTGTTGCGGTTACGAATAACTTCGCCATTTATTAGTTTTTCAGCTAAGGCAAGGTTACCGCCTTGGCGCAAATTTTGGGCGTTTGTTGCTGGTTCTGAGTGTGTTGGCTCCAGTGCGTTGGTTGAGATGCGTATTTCACCGAAACGCTGGCTACCATAATAGTTGGGCGCCCCGTACTGTTTGATAAGTTCGAGTCTGTGCGTTAGTGCTTTGCTAAATGGTTCGGTGTCAAACTCGGTATCATGGTCAATATTAGGTCTTAAATTGCGTAATATGAGCTCGAAACTATTGCCTTTGAGAACGCCGACCCGTAGTTTACGATCGTTACGTGTTACTTTTAGAATTTTTGCGCCGTCTAGTTTGAAGTCATCCCAATTAGGTTCTTTCTTGTTGGCGATATGCACTCCGAACCACTGTCGTGTGAGTGCAAACTTATCTTTTCTACCTGCATACGTAATATCGCGCAGGTGAAGTTTACTGAACTTTGCCAATGACTCCGCCACGAATGCGGTATTCAAGTTAGTTTTTTCTAACCATAGAAAAATATGCTCGCCCGCACCGCTTGGTTCAAAACCAAGTTGTTCCTCAACGATGAAATCCTGCATGTGTTGTTTGAGATCAGCGTAACCTACAGCATTACCATACAATCGTGACCAGTGTGAAATAGATAGTGACATTCGATTACCTGCGCTGACACATGAGCACGACAGCGTGACAGGCGATGCCCTCTTCACGTCCTACAAAGCCAAGCCCTTCGGTCGTTGTCGCCTTAATACTGATATCTTTTACGGACACCCCCATCGCATCCGAAACCGCTTCACGCATGAAGTTGATATGCGGTGCCATTTTTGGCGCCTGAGCTTCAATTGTAATATCTGCGTTGCCTAATATATAGCCCAACTCTTGGATACGTTGATAAACTTGGCTGAGGAGCTCAAGACTACTGATGTTCTCGTAAGATTGATCGGTGTCCGGAAAATGATGACCAATATCACCCAAAGCCAATGAACCAAGCAGTGCATCGCATAGCGCATGCACTGCTACGTCACCGTCGGAATGTGCAATCAAACCGCGTTCATGTGCAATACAAATACCACCAATCGTAATTGGACCCATTCCACCAAATTTGTGCACATCGTAACCATGGCCTATACGGAACATTCGTTGCCCTCCTGTTTATTATTTTTATTCGTATTTGAGGATATATTATTGCGTAAGTAAAACGCAGCTAGCGCGAGGTCGCTTGGTCGCGTTATTTTTATATTGGTGCTGCGCCCTTCAATAAGTTGAATGGTCGCTTTGGAATGCTCCATTGCTGAAGCTTCGTCGGTAATTTTTATACCACTGACTTGTGCTAGTTGAATCGAATCAATTAACTTCTGAAGAGGAAAAAACTGAGGTGTTTGCGCTTGCCAAAGCTGGGTACGATCGACCGTTTCGGCTATTTCAAATGTAGTGCTTTTCTGGGGCATCGCCGCTCTTTTAATCGTATCACTGACCGGAACCGCTAATATCGCACCATCGCAGGTATTTTCACTAGAAAATAGATCATCGAGTTCGGCGTGGGTCACACAAGGCCTAGCTGCATCATGCACTAAAACCCAGGGATTTTCTGTGCTTGCTACCTTATTTACACAATGTTGCAAACCATTTAGAACTGAATCAACTCTTTCAGGACCACCGATAACGATGTCAATTAATGGGTTGTCTGCTATGTTTAGCGATGTAAATGTGCGGTCTTGTGGATGTAACACAACCACGACACGATGAATTTGCGGGTGAGACAGTAACGCGTCGAGCGTATGCTCGATAACAGTTCTATTCCCAATGGTAAGGTATTGTTTAGCGACTGTTGACTGCATTCTACTGCCAATGCCAGCGGCAGGAACAACGGCTATATATGTTTTTACTGGTGACAAAATTACTGCTCTTGAGGCAAAATTCGATAAAAAGTTTCGCCTTCTTTAATCAGACCTAGTTCGTTGCGTGCTCTTTCTTCAATTGACTCTAGGCCTAATTGAAGATCACTGATATCAGCTTGAAGTAGTGCGTTTCGCTGTTTTAAATTCGCGTTCTGTTGCTGCAGTTCTTCTACTTCTGACTTCATCATGTTGTAGTCGGCAATGCTATTCTTGCCGAACCAAAGGCGAGCCTGCAATAACCCTAACAGGGAAATCAATATGACGAGTATCCATCTATTGCGCATAGCTCAATCCTCAATGGCGCTATTACTTGTTAATTACCAAGCAATTTATCGCTTAACTTATTCAATAATTTATCTTTTTTCTTATCTAAAACATTGCTCATTTGCGTTTTTAATAGTTCATTTAGGCTTTCCGTATCGCCTTGAGCAGCAGATAAAAGTGTGTCTACGGAGGCGAGTTGCTCACTCGATTGACCTAACTGTTCAGCAACTTTTGCGTTCAACTTTGTTTTCAACTCGCCTAGTTTACCAGAACTATTGCTTGTCAAGCCACTAGAAAGGGCTTGCTGCATTTTTTTATCTAAATTAGACGAGACTTTTAATGACGGATTTGTCAGTTTTCCAGAAAAATCAGTGACAAATTGTAGCTCAGATAGGCCTGAAATAATCTCAGCAATCGCGCTAGTTAAGTCATTGTTGCCTGTCGCTTGCAGTTTAAGTGAGCTTAGGTCAAATACAGATGAGCCCGAAATCTTACCATTAACTACCTTAAGTTCACCTTTGCTGGCAAGTATGCCCGATTCCAGCAATGCATTGAGCTTTTGTTTGGATGCTTCCGGAACCAATTCAACGGCTTGCAGCACGAGGCCTTTAATATCCCAATTTTGAATTGAATTAACCTTGCCATCAAGAATTTCAAAGCTGCCTTTTAAATCAATCTTATTCCAGTGATTGGCATTGCTGGAGTTAATTAAAAATGTGGTCGGACTACCAACAATTGCGTGTTGGTCGGTAATGTTTTGCCAATCCGTTTGAATTTGTTCGTCCTGCCACTTAATATTAATGGCTGCTTTTTTTATCCAAACATTGGGTAATCCATCATCACCCGCCGTTTTTTCCACAACAGCTTCATCTGAGCTGTCTGATAACAAGTCCATCGCGAGCAATAAGCCTTGGGTATACATTTTGGCTTTTTCACCGAATAAATGCTGTGTTACCTGTCCAATGGCACCCTCATCTCCGACCACTAAACCTTTCAACAAGGCATAGTCTTCTTGAGGCGCAGACTTGAGCGCAGAGATCGAACTTGCTGAGGCGGCTTTGGCTTCTTTAGTAAAAGCAATAAATTCGGAAATATTGTCTTTATCGTTTTGTATTGCTTTTTTTATTTCGTCGAACTCTTTTTTAGCTGCAGCCAATTCAAGCGGATTTTTGTAATCCGTTGTTTTCAGTCTTTCAAGTCTCTTTCTATAAGCTGTGAATTTATCTTTGTTAGGCAGTGCCGCGTATTTTTCTTGAATAGGTTGCTGGTACTGGCCAACTACCTTTTGCGCTTGCAGCACAGCAGATGTTGTTTTTAATGGTGATTTTTCCAATATTTCATCAACGCTGGGCAAGTCTGCTAGGGTTGGGAATGCAAAATGTGGCGTTTGAGCATCGGCTTGCACATATACTTCGCCAGCACTGGCTCGTTTAGTGTCAAATTCAACATTTTGTAAAATAAGTTCATTTACGATGAGTTTTTTGTTAAGCAACGGCATAAAATCGATGTTTGCTTTTAATGTCGCAATTTCAACTTTATTGCGAATTGGGTTTACCTTGTCTGTGACTTGCAAACGACCGAGTGTTAGACCAAATGGGAAAAAACTATGATCAACTGACTCTATGTTGACTTCTGCTCCAGCAGCATCACCAAGAGCACTCTGCGACAGTGATTTAAAAAGCGTATTAGCAAAGAGTAAATAAAGAATCACAACAACAGCAATACTGCCTAAAGGGATGGAAACCCATAGTGATATTTTTCCGTATTGCGTTGCTTTCGATAGCGAAGAGAAACGATGCCTAAACATAAAAGAGTCCTTATTATGTTGATGAGTGCCATTGTTTGCTAGGAAGGTAAACGAATGACGAAGGAAGGTCACTGCCGATGCAAGAGAACCTTCTATTTTTTCAAGCGTTATAATCATAGCTGATTCGGACACAACAACCAATGAAAACGGCTTTGGTTTCTATTTTTTATGAAAAAATCAACCTAATAATTGGGCGTATCTGAGCTTACAACATGACTTGACGAAATTATTTAAAGTTTTTGTTTACAAAGGTAGTTTTTCGCATCGATAAAGACTATCTTACGGCCACTTTTTTAAGCTGCAATGCAAGCGCATCAACAGCATGATAAAATACATGAAACGAAGCAGGATTAACGCAACAAGAATGTCCTTAATACAACCGTGAGGCGATTAAATGTTAGTGAACAATAGTATTAGTAATGCATGCCCAACCCGTCAGAAAATCCGTGATTTTTATCGCATTAGTGAGTCGCAGGCTATTGAGCATATACTGCCTGAAGCTGAGGTAAATATGGCTGCTCGCTCTCGCGCTTGGGAGCGTGCTCGAACAATGGTCTTGCAAATTCGCCGCGAGCAAGAGGGGCATGGCGGGGTTGATGCGTTATTGAACGAATATTCACTATCGACAGCGGAGGGGGTTGTTTTAATGTGTTTGGCTGAAGCATTGTTGCGAGTGCCAGATAAACATACCCAAGAAGAGCTTATTCGGGATAAGCTTTCAAAGGGAGAATGGACGCCTCATTTGGGCAACAGCGACTCTCTATTTGTTAACGCCTCTGCGTGGGGGTTGTTGTTTACTGGCAGCATGGTGAAATATGCAGATAAGCGAAAATCCGAACAGTTTGGATTGCTCAAAAAAACGGTGGGTCGCTTAGGTGAGCCTGTTATTCGCCGTGCAATGAAAATTGCAATGAAAGTGATGGGTCGTCAGTTCGTCATGGGCGAAAACATTGAAGATGCAGTTAAACGAGCCGCTGAAAAGGAAACGCAAGGTTACGTGTATTCTTATGACATGTTAGGTGAAGGCGCTAGAACAGCAGAAGATGCAGAGTATTACTATCATGCTTACGAGCAAGCGATTAAAGTAATAGGTGAGGCGGCAAAAGGACGCGGACCGCGCAAGAGCCCTGGAATATCAGTGAAACTTTCAGCGATCCATCCGCGCTATGACTTCGCTAAATACGACCGCGCCATGAATGAAATTCCTGCAAAATTGAAAGCACTATGTTTATTGGCGAAGAAATATGACATAGGGTTAACGGTTGATGCCGAAGAATCAGAACGCCTTGATATATCGCTAGATATTATTGAAAAAGTATACAGCGATCCCGATTTGGAGGGGTGGGATGGCTTTGGTTTAGCAGTGCAGGCATATCAAAAACGCGCTATTTTTGTTATTGAGTGGCTAAGAGAATTGAGCCTTAAAGTTGGCCGTAAAATCATGGTTCGCTTGGTAAAAGGTGCTTATTGGGACACTGAAATAAAGCATACTCAGCAAGGTGGCTTCGAAGACTTCCCTGTTTTTACTCGTAAAACGTCTACCGATGTTTCTTTTCACGCTTGTGCAAATAGACTGTTAGCTTACCGCGACAGCATATACCCTCAGTTTGCGACTCATAACGCCTATACTGCGTCGGTAATAATAGAGCTTGCCGGCGATGATAAAGAAGGATTTGAATTCCAGTGTTTGCATGGAATGGGCGACTCACTATATGACCAGGTCGTTACTCAAGATAAAATACAATGTCGTGTTTATGCACCTGTCGGTTTTCATGAAGATTTATTGGCTTATTTGGTCCGCCGCTTACTAGAAAATGGCGCGAACTCATCTTTTGTGAATGCAATTGTCGATGATAGTCTCCCTGTTGAGTCATTGCTGGAAGATCCAGTTGAGCGCACGCAGCGACTTCAGGTTCGAGAGAACAAGCAAATTGCGATGCCGGTCGATTTGTACGCACCCTATCGAGCAAATTCACGTGGCATTGATATCTACGATGTCAATGCCACCCGAGCTTTGTCCTTGCGTTTAGAAAAATGGTTTGAAGGGCACCTCCAGGCCCTTGGGGACGTCCAAGAATCTAACAATAAGATCATTGTTCGCAACCCGTCTAAGTTGGACGAAATTATAGGCGTCCATCAGTATCACTCTAAAGCAGATATGCAGGCGATGCTTGAACGCACGACAACTGCATTTGAGTCCTGGTCAAAGCAACTTGTGGGAGAAAGGGCTGATTTGTTAATGCGAATCGCTGATATTCTTGAACGCCATATGGACGAATTAATAGGTCTTTGCATAAAGGAAGCAGGCAAGGTTACGTTAGACAGCATTGATGAAGTGCGCGAAGCAGTCGATTTTTGCCGTTACTATGCGGTTGAGGCCAAGCGACTGGATCCTGAAAATCGCCTGCAGCCAAGAGGTGTTGTGCTATGTATCAGCCCTTGGAATTTCCCTCTGGCTATTTTCATGGGGCAAGTTGCAGCGGCATTAGTCACGGGTAATACCGTTATTGCAAAACCGGCAGAACAAACAAGCTTAATTGCTATACGTGCTCTAGAATTGATGATATCCGTAGGCTTGCCTGAGGATGCTGTCAATTTAGTCATTGCGAAAGGCCCTGACGTCGGTGATGTGTTGTTGCCAGACGAACGTATTCAATGCGTTATGTTCACAGGTTCAACACAAACCGGCTCGCTGATATCACAAATACTAGCGGCTCGTGGCACAGAGCAGGTTCCTTTGATTGCAGAAACTGGCGGGCAAAATTGTATGATAGTCGACTCAACCGCGCTTCCAGAGCAAGTGGTTGATGATGTTATTGCATCAGGCTTTCAAAGCGCGGGACAGCGCTGTTCGGCCTTGCGAGTATTATTTGTGCAGGAAGATATCGCAGACGATGTTTGTGACATGATTATTGGTGCGATGAGAGAATTATCGCTAGGTGATCCTTCGTTATTGTCGAGCGACATAGGGCCAGTTATTGATGACAAGGCTTTAAAAACACTTAACGACCACGTTGAATACATGAAAGAAAACGGGAAATTACTGCACAAATGTGATTTGCCTGAAGGAAATGGGAACTTTTTTGCGCCACATTTCTTTGAAATAGATAACATTGATGTATTGAAAAAAGAGGTCTTCGGTCCTTGTGTGCATTTAGTTCGTTTTAAAGGTAAAGAAATTGGGAAAGTAATCGATCGGATCAATAGCACAGGTTTCGGGCTAACAATGGGCATACACTCGCGCATTGAGGAGCGAGCTTACGAGTTAGCACGACTCTCCAGAGCCGGTAACGTTTATATCAACCGCAATATGATTGGTGCAATTGTTGGCGTGCAGCCATTCGGTGGTCGAGGGCTATCAGGTACCGGTCCAAAAGCCGGCGGTCCAAACTATCTGCCTCGCTTGATGAAAGAAAACGCGACACCAATCAAGGCGTCACAAGTTGAAAATTATACTGATGATATTGCAATTCAAAGTGATTCAAGTGCAGTAATCAAAGCGAATCAGTTAATGAAGTCTGCAATGGGAGTCGAAAATCAGTGGCGCTTAACACCGCTGAATGATCGTATTTCGTTTGTGCGTCAATTGTTAGCAAAAATTGCCCATGTTGAAAGTGTTGACGAGCTTGCCGATGATTTAAATAAAACACTGGCGACAGCAAGAACTCAATTGATTGCTATTGAACGCAGATTACGTTCACCGATGCAACTACCTGGGCCGACTGGCGAATCAAATACCCTGCACTTAGAACCTCGAGGCGTGTTGGTTTGTTTTGCCGATAAGGACGTTAACTTCTCATATTGGGTATTGTCTATCGTGACTGCTTTGGCAACAGGTAACGTTGTTATTTCAGTTGTGTCAGACGTTTTCTATGAAGAAGCGTTAACCTTTAAAGAGAAATTAGCTAGCACCGGAGCGCCAAATCAAGTTTTCCAAGTAGCTAACTTACGTCACTTAGAAGCGTTGCTAATGAACGATGGTCTGGCAGGTGTGGTTGTTGATAGTCGAACAGACCGAAGTGCGTATATTTCTGCAAAATTAGCAGAAAGACAAGGAGCTATACTGCCGGTGATTACTGCTGAGTATAATGACAATTTGATCCAACGCTTGATTACCGAGAAGACAATCAGCATCGATACGACAGCATCGGGTGGTAACACGTCGTTGATGACATTGGTAGAAGATGACGAATAACAGCTTAATTGTTTAGTTTAGCGAGTTGATAAATGCTGAACTATGCTTTAGGGCGTTAAAAGCAAGTTGACAAGAGCAGTTCGGGGTAACCCGTTCTGCTCTTGTCGCTACGATGTTGAATAACTTACTACAAGCCTGCAGAACGACAAAAAGAATAATACTGCTATTCTAATTTGCTTAGGTTTCTATTCAGTGCGCTCTTGTGTTCTTCAGCTTTAGCAAAGTCATCTAACGTGTTGTTCATCTTGTTCTTCATCGGACACCAATTCACTCGATGATAAAGATTGAGCACTCGAATAAGAATGAAATAAGGTAATAAAGAAAAATAAAATAGCGAAGATTTTAGGCACTCTTTTGCCATTTCACAAGACTAGATTTGGTATTCGTGGCGATAACCAAGGGATCTTTGATAAGACATCAGCAAGGAGCTGCTATTTGCTCGTTTGAATGCTGAAAGGTTTGCGCACGCATGCATTCGAGGATATGGTACAGGAATATTCGACAGCACCTTTTGATTGGCAAGTTAAGACCATGGAAATTGAATTAAAACTCGTTGCAGACCAAGATGCGCTTAGCACATTTGAACAAACACTGTTGCCCAAATTAAAAGGCAAGGTAACACGCAGCGCGTTTGACGTGTTTAATGATTATTACGATACACCGGAGCAATTTCTGGGAAAACGAAAAATGGGTTGTCGCATTCGGCGGGTGAACGATCATATTGAACAGACAATAAAAACCCAAGGAAAGGTGGAAGGGGGCTTGCATCAGCGTCCTGAATATAATGTTGACCTTGATAAAGCGCATCCAGATTTAGAAAAGTTTGACTCCGCAATATGGGCTGATGACATCGATATTGAAGAGGTTAACCGTCAATTGCAGGTACAATTTTCAACTCACTTTCATCGCGTCACGTTTGACATTATAGACGGCGAAAATCACATTGAACTCGTCTTTGATAGCGGTGAAGTTAAACATAGCTTGGGTACATTACCGATCGGGGAAATTGAGATTGAACTGAAAGCCGGCATGCCCACAGCGTTGTTTGACTTGGCCGATGAGATAAGCAAAGTGACGCCGGTTCGATTGAGCAACGTTACAAAAGCTGCGCGCGGCTATCAACTAATGAACGGTACTGTAGCAGAGACAGTGCAACTTCCAAACTTTTTAGACTTGGATGAGGAAGACAGCACAGAAGATGGTTTATGTAAGGCAATTGAGTGTGCTTTGTCCCATTGGCAACATCATGAATACGTATATTTACAATCAGGGCATATTAACGCGCTGCGAGAAATAGCGCAGAGTGTACAGTTGTTATTACAAGGTGTGTCTTTATATTTACCGGTATTGCAGTGCCAAGAATTACTCAACTTACACAAACAATTGCTTGTCTTGTCGGACCAATGGGCGTGGCAAGACGACTTACAATGCATTCGTAAACTGCGTTCGAATAAGGGTCCATTTAGTCGCCGCATACCTAGACATCAAGCGTTAATGAGTTATTTGAACGGGCGCCGTGAGGGCTTGTTAACAGTACAGTCACCAGAACAGCTATTAGTTTCAATGGAAAGCAGTCAAGTACAGCTTGGTGCATCACGATTACTGGTTGAAAAACCTTGGCAGGCACAAGCCACGGGCCATCAAATACCAGTAATAAAACATGCTAAAGGTTGGTTATCACAGGGCTGGCAGACCGTGATGCAAAGCTTGCCATCTAAAGTTGAAATGGATTATACCAAATACATTGCGCTTGAAGTGTTACTGCGCCAAACATTGCTAAACGGCTTCCTACTAGCCGGTTTGTTCGCGGAAAGCCGCGGTAAATTCAGGGCTCCTTGGTTAGATTTAGTGGAAGGTATTGACGAAGTGAAAGCGCTTTTGTTTTTACGCAGAGCACTCAAGGAAGTTGATATTGAAGATGCTGAAGACTTAGATGATTGGATTGATGATAAACTGAGCAGTGTTATCACGGTGATGGAAAAAAGTCGAGAAGTAGCGATGCGCGCTGAGACTTACTGGTAAATTAGTTTAGCTTTAAAATTTTTACTGTGCCCTTGAATTATTCTCTTTCTGCAACAATATCGATCCGAACAGAAAAAAGCGATGTAACTATTGCAAGGATTCTGCATTAGCTGCACAAAATGTCATCTTGCAAAGTGCATTCAATGAGTCAGCTTGAATAAATACAGATGACGTTTAATTTTTGCCAATGGGTTGATACACATTTATGACACGTCATAGGTGTAATCGATTTAACTGGTGAAGAGAATCGATTTTATTCAATTTATTTATTTATCAATAACGCTTATCTTTACACCAAGCAAAACGGTAAGCGTTTTTAGCAAGTTATTTAGTAAACTTAAACTTAGCAACCTTAAAAGGAATACAACTATGACAATGATTAACAAATCAATCCCTGATTTTAAAGTAGAAGCTTTTCACGACGGTGAGTTCAAAACAATTACTAGCGAAGACGTAAAAGGCAAATGGTCTCTCTTCGTATTTTATCCAGCTGATTTTACTTTTGTATGTCCTACCGAACTAGAAGATATGGCTAAAAAGCATGACGAACTATTAAGTCTTGGTGTTGAAGTTTATTCTGTATCAACTGATTCACACTTTGTGCATAAAGCATGGCATGACACAAGTGAAGCGATTGGTAAAATCAAATATCCAATGCTAGCTGATTCAACGGGTTCTATGACTCGTGCGTTTGATATCATGATTGAAGAAGATGGTCGTGCATTACGCGGTACATTCTTAGCTAACCCGGAAGGCATCGTCAAAGTTGAAGAAGTTCACGACCTAGGTATCGGTCGTTCTGCAGCTGACATGCTAAGAAAAGTAAAAGCAGCACAATATGTTGCAAACAATGATGGCGAAGTATGCCCAGCAGCATGGGAACAAGGCCAAGCAACCTTAACACCTAGCCTTGATCTTGTTGGTAAGATCTAAGCTTAGTTAGCAATTGTGATTGGGGAGCGCTCGCTCCCCAATAATTCTCAGCGCAGCGCAAAAGCACAGTTCATTAGCGCAGCAAAAACTGCTTTTAGAGATACCAACATGCTAAAAAGCGAAAAAGTGATAGAAAGAATTTGAAGGCAAAGGCTTTCACCCTTTATTTAGATAATTACCAGATAGATTAAATAAGGCTCAAATTCACTGAGTCGGGTTTATTTCGGTCTTTTTTTGATAAAACAACTGACAAGTAAATGGTGAAACCCTTTGCTGCAACCCAATTAAAGTAAAAGGAACGGACAATGTTAACAGCAGATATTTTGAAAGCCTTAACGCAATATACAGCAGACATGAAACATGCAGTAACTCTGGTATTACAAACAGGAGAGCATGAAAAACGTGCAGAATTGAAAGCAATGTTGACTCAGTTTTCCTCAATTTCAGACAAAATTACGCTTGAAGAAAGAGACGATTCTGCTCGCCTGCGCAGTCCAGTAAGCTTTGGTTTAGAGGTTGCTGGAAAGCCAAGCGGTATTACATTTTCTGGCGTACCAGGCGGACACGAGTTCAACTCATTCGTGTTAGCGGTATTACAAGCCGGTGGCGTGAAGCTTAAGCTGAATGACAGCATTCAGAATATGATCAAGAAGGTAACGAAACCACTTAAGTTCCAAGTCTATGTTAGCTTAAGTTGTCATGCATGTCCTGACGTGGTTCAAGCGATGAATCAGTTTGCCTTGTTGAACGATAATATAGAATCTGAAATGATCGATGGTAGTGTTTATCCAGATCTAGTTGAAGAAAACGGTATTCAAGGTGTGCCGACTGTTTTCATGAATGGCAAGGTATTCGCAACGGGTCAGATAGACACGGCAAAATTAATTGATAAATTAACACAAGCGCAACCTGAAATGTTGCAGGCTATCGATACTGCTGAGCAACTTCCGATGCAAGACGTCACCATTATCGGAGGTGGTCCGGCGGGCGTTGCAGCGGCTATATATTCTGCACGTAAGGGATTGAAAGTTACTATCGTTGCGGATCGCTTTGGTGGACAGGTAAAAGATACGATGGGAATTGAGAACTTGATTTCTGTCCCAAAGACAACCGGCCCTCAGCTGACAACATCATTGGTTGAACATTTGAAGGCCCATGAAGTAACGGTCCGTGAGCATTTACGTGTCGATAAAATAGAGAAAGGTGATATCAAAACCTTGACGTTGACTTCAGGTGAAGTGATTGAAACTAGAACGATTATTATTGCTACTGGCGCTAACTGGAGAGAGTTAGGCGTTCCAGGCGAGAAAGAAAATATTGGCAACGGCGTGGCATACTGCCCACATTGCGACGGGCCTTTTTACAAAGGTAAAGATGTTGCTGTGATTGGTGGTGGAAACTCTGGTGTTGAGGCCGCGCTAGACTTAGCCGGCATCGTTAAGTCAGTTACTGTGTTTGAGTTTTTACCTGAGTTGAAGGCAGATCAAGTGCTTATTGACCAAATCAACGCGCGAGATAATATCAAGGTTATTAAAAATGTTGCGACTAAAGAAATTCATGCACAAGACGGTAAAGTTAATGCAATTGAATATATCGACAGAGAAAGCAATGAAGCACATAAATTAACACTTCAAGGCGTGTTTGTGCAAATCGGTCTAGTACCAAATAGTACGGTATTGAAGGGCGTAGTCGAGCTAACTAAACACGGTGAAGTTATTATTAATGAAAAAGGTCAAACAAGTGAGGCGGGCATATATGCTTGCGGCGATGTAACAACCGTGCCTTATAAGCAAATCGTGATTGCGATGGGCGAGGGGGCTAAAGCGTCGCTAGCTGCCTATGATTATATCTTGATGAGTAAACCTGTTAAGAAACAAGAGTCGGTAGCTGCTTAAGAAAAATAAAGTCAATGCTAAGGTATTAATTTAGCGAAGCGAAAAACAAAAGGCGCCTCAAATATGTTGAAGCGCCTTTTTTAATTGCTCTTAATATCGATTAACTATTTAAAAGGTATCTAAATAATTATCCGGAATAGTCTCTATTTTGGCAACGCCAGAGGCGATAGCTGCTTTAGCAACAGCGGTCGCGATGCGTTTACACAATCTAGGGTCCATTGGTTTGGGGATGATGTAGTCTTTGCCGAAGCTCAACGATTTGGTTTGGCTGGCAATCAGTACCTGCTCAGGTACCGGTTCTTTAGAAACACTTCTTAAAGCCTCTACTGCGGCGACTTTCATTTCATCGTTGATAACAGAGGCTCGTACATCTAAAGCGCCTCTAAAAATGAAAGGAAAACAAAGGACGTTGTTGACCTGATTTGGATAATCAGAGCGACCTGTTGCCATAATTAAATCGTCACGAATAGCGTGGGCCAAATCTGGCCTTATTTCAGGATCTGGATTTGAACAGGCAAATACCACAGGTCGTGGCGCCATTAATTTTAATGCTTCTGGAGGAAGTAGATCGGGGCCGCTGAGTCCTAAGAAAACATCTGCCCCTTCAAGCACATCTTCTAAAGTCCGTTTGTCAGTATTATTTGCAAACAATGCCTTATGTGGCGTTAATTCTTCTCGTCTTGTATGAATAACGCCTTTGCGATCGAGCATATAGATCTTTTCACGCATAGCACCACACTTTATCAGTAACTCCATACAAGCAACAGCCGCAGCTCCAGCACCGAGGCAAACAAACACCGCTTCATCTATTTTTTTTCCTTGAATTTCGAGCGCATTCAGCGTGCCTGCCGCCGTAACAATTGCGGTGCCGTGCTGATCATCGTGGAAAACTGGAATTTTACAACGCTTGATCAATTCCTGTTCAATTTCAAAGCACTCTGGTGCCTTGATGTCTTCCAAATTAATGCCACCAAAGGTGTCAGCGATATTAGCGACGGTATTAATGAATTCTTCAGTCGTGCGATGTTTCACTTCAATATCAATCGAATCTATGCCTGCAAAATGTTTAAATAATAACGCTTTACCTTCCATAACTGGTTTTGATGCGAGTGGACCTAAGTTGCCTAAGCCGAGAATTGCAGTTCCATTTGTAATAACAGCAACTAAATTGCCTTTTGCAGTATATCTATAAGCAGCATTCGGATCGGCAGCAATTTCACGCACGGGCTCTGCAACACCTGGGCTATAAGCGAGCGCTAAATCAGTAACTGTGTCGGCAGGCGTACTTAACTCAACGCTAATTTTACCGGGCTTTGGGAATTCATGATAATCGAGCGCTTGTTGGCGAAAATCTGGCATAGTGATCAGGGTCCTTACGAATATGTTTGTGATACTGTTTTGGTAAGTTTTCAAAGTGACTTACAAACAAAGAGCGACTTAATATCGAATGCTCTGCAAATGTAGCACATATCTATTAATAATGAAGAATTCAAAAAGACGATATGGGATTTATTCAGCACTGGTAAGACCATGATTTTATAAAATTAATCTTGTCTTTACTCAGCATTATAATCCGTGGGTTATAATGAGTATTTATGACGGTGGTGTTTATTATATGAAATTTTGTATAGTTATTGGCTGTTAATAAACAGATATAAAAAAAGAGCGCAGTGCGCTCTTTTCAACTAATTTTGTAACCAAAGTTGGTTCAGTGAAGAACTGACTAGGCTTTAATTCCACCAAAACGTTTCTTGAATTTATCAACACGACCACCGGTGTCAACGTTACGTTGCTTACCTGTATAGAATGGATGGCATAATGAGCATACGTCCAAGTTGATGTCTTTATCAAGCGTAGAGCGAATGTCCATGATGTTACCACATGAGCAAGATGCTTTGATTTCGTTATACTGAGGATGAATACCGTCTTTCATTGGGATACCTTATTTATTTAGGCCGTCTCGCTATACAACCCGAAGTTGCACACCAAACGAAATTAATTAAAAAGCAGCTGAATTTTCAACTACAGAAATTTGGACGCGCATAATAATGGAGTTATGCTCTTTAATCAAGAAATAACGATGACGACAATGGATAAATATCAGTCCAAATAGTGAGTTTTTAATATCGCGCACTAGCGCCAGAGTAAATAGCAGTATAACGTACGTAGAATATCGCATCGTGCATGAGCGGGAAACGACACATTTATGTAATATCTCGTAGTGACTTCGCAAAGGTTGATATCATGCAGTAAGAGAACGACTTCTTTTGCTAATAAGTGATTTACTCATTCGGTTAATAAGAAGCGCTTAGTTTAAGCAGGCTAAAATAGAGGCTTCGTAAGCCCAACAACATTGAAAAAAAGAGGTTTCATTGCAAGTTATTCAAGTGGCCATTGCTGTGCCTATGCCACAATTATTTGATTATAAAGTTCATACTCCAGTAGCAACAGACTCTGCAATGAGTGAACTGTTACAGGTGGACCAAAAGCCGATTGAAGCGGGAATAAGTGATCAAGCGAATGTCGGTTTAATTGGATGTCGCGTGCTTGTGCCATTCGGTCCGCGCAAGTGCGTTGGTATCGTTGTGCGTGTGAATGTCGAATCTCACTACGAAAACGCAAAACTTAAGTCGATAATTGAGATTCTTGATAGCAAACCCGTTTGTTCTGAACAGATGCTTACGCTAGGCCAGTGGATGAGTGACTATTATCATTACCCAATTGGCGAAGTATTACATACCTTGTTGCCAGCAGTATTGCGAAAGCAGCAATCTGGCAAGACTAAAGCCGCTGTCGCTACCTTGCCTTATTTGCAGCTCGATGCAAACAGTGCTGCGCATTCTGAAGTTGACGAGTTACTTGCGCGCTCGGTAAAGCAATTTGATTTGTATCGTATGCTAGAGAATGGGCGGCAACCCTTGTCTGCTATAAAGCAAGATTTTACGCCCGCGATAATTAAAGCACTCGCGGAAAAGCGCTTAATTGAAAAAATTGATGTTGTGGAAAGGCCTGATGAATGGACAACACAACTCACGATATCGGAAAAACCACTTCCTAATATTGAACAAGCAATGGCAATTTCCACCATTAATCTTGCGAGCGGATTTGACACCATGCTGATTGAAGGTGTGACCGGTAGCGGTAAAACGGAAGTATACCTGCAAATTATTGAACCCTTACTTGCAGCGGGTAAACAGGTACTTATTTTAGTGCCTGAAATTGGTCTTACACCACAAACTGTGGGGCGTTTTGAAAAGCGCTTCGGGATTCGAGTGGGTACTTTGCACTCTAATTTGAATGACACAGAACGTTTGCAAGTTTGGCAACAGGCCAAAGATGGCAGCCTCGGTATCATAATCGGTACACGATCTTCTATTTTCACCGAAATGAAATATCCGGGGATGATTATAGTAGACGAGGAGCATGATGAGTCATTTAAACAACAAGACAATTTGAAGTATCACGCGCGGGACATTGCCGTTTATCGTGCCAAACAGTTAAATATTCCATTAGTGTTGGGAAGCGCAACGCCGTCGTTGGAGAGCTTACATAACGCTTTAGAAAAAAAGTATCGACATATTCTCTTACCTAATCGAGCCGGCAGTGCCGCAATGCCGGCGCAGCGCTTGATGAATATAAAAGGTCAACCTATGCAATTTGGCATTGCACAAGGCATGCTCGATAAGATGCAGATACAGTTATCTGAAGGTAATCAAGTGATGGTGTTTGTTAATCGGCGAGGGTATGCGCCTGCATTACTCTGTCATCAGTGCGGTCATGTCGAGCAATGCACGTGCTGCGACAACCCAATGACGGTGCATAAAAGTGCGAATAATTTACAGTGTCACCGCTGTGCCGATATTCGAGCGTTACCCAAAGCCTGTGCCGAGTGCGGCCATCCAGAATTAGATACGTTTGGTATTGGCACTGAGCAGTTACAGCAAGGTTTAGAAACACTGTTTCCCGATTATTCAACGGTGCGTGTCGACAGCGATACAGTGCGTGGTAAAGGAAAGCTAAGCAAGTTATTGCAAGAAATTAATCAGAAAAAGTATCAAATTCTTGTGGGTACACAAATTCTTTCAAAAGGTCACCACTTTCCAGATGTAACGCTTGTTTTGATTTTAAATGTTGATGGTGCTCTTTTTAGCGCAGACTTTAGAGCACCCGAAAAACTTGCACAGCTCATTACTCAGCTGTCCGGTCGAGCTGGGCGCAGCGATAAGGTAGGAGAAATGTGGTTGCAAACTCATTGTCCAGAGCATCCACTGCTACAAGATCTCATTAATAATGGGTTTTCTGATTTCGCTAGATATGCACTGCTCGAACGCAAACATGCAGCTTTACCGCCGCACGAGTATCAAATTTGTATTCGCAGCGAGTCGCAGCACAAACATTTATCTATACACTTTCTAAACTTATGTGCTCAACTATTTACGCAATTTAAACACGTAAAAGTACTAGGACCTTTTCCTGCGTTTATTGAGAAGAAGCAAGGACGTTATCGAAATTTGCTGATAATTCAATCAGCTTCACGTAAGTATTTACAGCAAGCAACAGAGCAGGCCAATAAAGCATTATCCGAAATGCCTGTGAGTAGGCAGGTGCGTTGGAGTATAGATGTTTCTCCAATCGATTTTAGTTAAATAAAGTGAATATTCCTGCGTTTTTTTCGGCAAAATTTTGTATAGTCTGCGCACGAAGCAGACTCAAAAAAGACAATAAAGAAAAATATGGCGCAAAAAGATTACGTGGCGCGTAGCCAAAAGAAAAAACAGCCTCCTAGTAAGCAAACACAGACTCATCAGACAGTTGCTTGGGTTAAAGTTGTGTTCGCGATTCTTGTCGTGGGTGCGTTTGTGGCGGGCCTATGGTACTTGAAAGGGGTTACAGGGGATGATGCGAGTGAGCCGTCAGAAAGTAAGCAAGTTAATGTCGATCGTGCAAATGCAACCACTCAATTCGGGAGTGATGAACAAGATCCGCTCCCTGTGCTTGGAGAAGAAGATTGGGCTTTTATTGAGGGGCTTCCATCTTATTCAGTGGAGGTTGAGGTAGATGAACTGCCAAATGCAGAACGCCGCTATTTAATGCAGTGTGGTTCGTTCAGAAAACAAACACAAGCAGAAGAGTTAAAAGCAACAATTGCATTTCAAGGCTTAGAGTCGCAAGTACTTGAAAGCGAAGGTTCAAAGGGTGTTTGGTTTCGAGTGGTCCTAGGACCCTACGAAAGCAAGCGTGACGCCGAACGAGACCGACACGCTTTGCGTTCTGCCCGCATTAATCGGTGCCAAATTTGGAACTGGGATTAAGTGTCATATCAGTATAAAACTGACAATGTCGGTTGTGTGTCACAAATGTGGGCTTGAAATAGTGTCAACGCCCCCCACTTATTCCTGACAGAAGCAATTTAGAGTGCATTAATTTGCGCTACATTAGTTCGCACTACATTGAATTAGATCACCTTACGTAGGAGTTTACATGACAACGATCGTATCAGTTCGTCGAGGCAATCAGGTTGTGATTGCAGGTGATGGCCAAGTTTCGCTTGGTAATACCGTTATGAAAGGCAATGCAAAGAAGGTTAGACGTCTGTACAACAATAAAGTATTAGCGGGTTTCGCTGGTGGTACTGCCGATGCCTTTACTTTGTTCGAACGCTTTGAATCCAAACTGGAAATGCATCAGGGACACCTTACTAAAGCTGCGGTAGAGTTAGCCAAAGATTGGCGAACCGATAGGATGCTTCGAAAATTAGAAGCACTGCTTGCTGTTGCTGATCATAGTGCGTCTCTCATCATTACCGGAAACGGTGATGTTATCCAGCCAGAACAAGACCTTATTGCAATTGGTTCAGGTGGACCATTTGCCCAAGCTGCCGCCACTGCACTCTTTGCTAATACTGATTTAAGTGCTAAAGAAATTGCTGAGAAAAGTTTGACCATCGCGGGCGATATTTGCGTATTCACTAATCAAAATCAGACCATTGAAACACTCGATTATTAACTTCATTTTTTAAATTATCTTGCCCAATTGTCCTACCAAAGCGCAATTTGGATGAGCTAGTCAAAGGTATAAAGATTATGTCAGAAATGACTCCCAGAGAAATTGTACATGCATTAGATAAGCACATAATTGGGCAATCTAATGCAAAGAAAGCGGTCTCGATTGCGCTGAGAAATCGCTGGCGCAGAATGCAGCTTGAGCCAGAGCTTCGCCAAGAGGTGACGCCTAAAAATATTTTGATGATAGGTCCAACGGGTGTAGGAAAAACTGAAATTGCTCGTCGTTTAGCGAAGCTCGCGAATGCACCTTTTATTAAGGTAGAAGCCACAAAGTTTACAGAGGTTGGCTACGTTGGCAAGGAAGTTGAAACGATTATTCGTGACCTAGCCGACATAGCAGTCAAGATGACCAAAGAAGATGCCGCTAAAAAAGTGAAGCATCGTGCTGAAGAAGCAGCAGAAGAGCGGATTCTGGATATTCTCCTGCCGCCAGCGAAAAGTGCATCGGGTGAGCGTGAAGAGAATCAAGATAAAGGAACACGCCAGATTTTTCGTAAAAAACTACGTGAAGGTCAGCTGGATGATAAAGAAATTGAGTTAGACGTGTCTCTACCTCAGGTAGGTGTCGAAATCATGGCACCGCCAGGCATGGAAGAAATGACCAATCAACTTCAAGGAATGTTTCAAAACCTGTCGGGCGAGAAAAGCAAAAAGAAGAAAAAGTTAAAAATAAAAGATGCCTATAAACTGCTCATGGAAGAAGAGTCGAGCAAGTTGGTCAATCAACAAGACTTAAAAGAAGCGGCTATCGAATCGCTAGAGCAAAACGGCATTGTCTTCATCGATGAGATTGACAAAATATGTAAGCGAGAAGGGAACCAGTCTGGTGATGTTTCGAGAGAAGGTGTTCAGCGCGACCTTTTACCCTTGGTTGAAGGTTCCACAGTGTCAACAAAACATGGCATGGTGAAAACTGATCATATTTTGTTTATAGCCTCTGGCGCGTTTCAAATGGCGAAGCCGTCAGACTTGATTCCCGAGCTGCAGGGGCGTCTACCTATCCGCGTAGAGCTTTCAGCATTAAGAGTTGAGGATTTTGTTAGGATCCTAACTGAACCTGATGCATCGCTAACGCTGCAGTACAAAGCCCTATTGAAGACCGAAGGGGTTGACATTACTTTTTCTGAATCAGGCATTCAACGCATTGCGGAAGTTGCTTGGCAGGTAAATGAAAAAACCGAAAATATTGGTGCGCGACGTTTGTATACTGTGTTGGAGCGTCTGATGGAAGAAATATCTTTTGAGGCGTCGGACAGAGCAGGTGACTCATTTATTATTGATATTGATTACGTCAATCATCACTTAGAAAATTTAGCAGATAATGAAGACTTGAGTAGATTTATACTGTAGTTTCCTAATATATCCACTGATCTTTGCCTTTATATTCGTTTAGGTTTTTTAGAAAACGATAAGGGGGGGCGCCGTCAAGTAATGCGTGTATAAGCGTTTTAATATTTGATTCAAACCCCCTTAGCTTCTGGTTATTGGGGTTTTGTTTTTCTATGCTCTCTACTTTTGCGGCAGAGATGGATTATCTGTTCTAACTAAAAAAGCACGAATGATTCAGCTTGCGCTGATTTATTCGTGCGTATTAAGTTCATCGTAAGTTACTAGATGTTTCGCTCGATTAAGCAAAGTTTGATTAGTATCTGCTGCATGTCGGTGGCACATAAAGATCGTTCGGTGTGCTAAATATCTCTCTTTTTCTTGCACTTACATTGCAGTCTATAGAGGGATAACGAAGCGCCTCATGATTGATTGTAATAGACACCCCGCCGAATACATCACGTTGCTGAGTGAGACTTAACTCTTTCGTTTTTTGTAGATTATTGTTCATTCTTATTTCCAGTCAAAGTAAGTAAAGTGACCATAAAATAAGTGAGTAACATAGGCCAGTCTTCAAGATAGCCTATGTTGTCACCATCCTTGGTAGCGTGTTTGTCTGTTTCCTTCAGACGTATTTAGCATAGATGACTAGTTGCATTGTTACTACTGATCTTCCGATCGGAACGTGATCCTGATCAATAATAACTGGTCTATAGCCTTGTTGTTAACCCAAAATACAAGGACAATAAAACACAGCATTTTGGCATTAAATTTTAAAGTAATTTATAAGGAGCCGGTTATTTTCCTCTTTTCAAGTTGCCGACAATTCCTCGGTAGCGCACTTATCTTGCTCATTATTTTTTTTCCTGCTATTGCGCTTGCAAAATGGGAAGTTAAACCAGCAGATGAAACCAAGCCATTAGACACTCAAGTTTTTGATAATATTCAGCTTCATTTAGCTGGGCACAATTTTCCAGAAAATGACTATGAGTTAGAGCAATTTGAAAAACAGACTCGAGTCAAAGTAATAAACGCAATTCGGGCATATTCCTATTTTCAGGCTAGTGTTGAGTTTTCAAACTTTACTAAAAAATCATTCGATAATGATGCAGTTCAGATAATAGTGAATCTAGGGCCAAAGTTGAAGGTGGGCAAGGTTACGTTAGAGTTTGATGAATCGGCGGCGCAAGAAATATATTTCCCAAATGAATTAAAAGACCTTATTCAAGGATTTAGGGAGCTTGAAGGAAAGCCATTAGAACAATCTGAATACGATAGCTTAAAGACGAGAATGCAGACATTCGCACTCATATTTGGCTATTTTGATTTCTTACTCGATAAAAGTGAAGTTCGGGTGAGTTTGGCTGAGAACCAAGCAGACATCTATGTAAAATTCAATTTTGGTTCCCGATATCGCTTCGGTCCCCTCAAATACGTGGCTGAGAATAGAGGTTCTGAGCTTGTAGAGTCAGTAAAACCATTTTCACAGAGCACATATTTCGACCAGCAAAAAATCAGTGAGTTTACGCAACTTATTCGCCAAACTGCTTATTATAATAGTGTTATTGTGAGAGCGAATGTGAATGCCATGAGCAGCGCTGAACGCGCATTAAATATTGTACCAATTGAAGTGCTTCTGACGGCAAAGCCAAGAGATACTTATCAGTTTGGAATGGGTGCATCCACAGATTCAGGTCCCAGAGTTACGGCAAATTGGATCCGACCTTGGGTAAATTTACGTGGCCATAGTTTGTCATCCGAACTCTACATCTCTGGTCCAAAAAAGAATGTCTCGATGGGGTATACGATCCCTATGGTGAATCCTCTCAACGATTTTTTTAAAATCCAAACGGGTTATCAAGAAATCAATGAAGCGCAAAGAGACAGCCAAACTTATACGCTCGCTGCCCAACGCCAGTTAGGTGCTAAAAATAAACACGATTGGGACAAAATACTCTTTCTGCGATATGAATATGAAAACTTCATTCAGGGCATAGATGAGGAGCAATCAACACAGTTACTTTTACCGGGAGTTACCCTGAATCGCGTTCGAAAAAACGGTGAGCTATTTGTAAACTGGGGAGATAGGCAGCAAATTACGCTTGAAGCAGCTTCAGAGAGTGTCGTATCAGATGTAAATATTGTTCGAGTCATTGCTCGCACTAAGTGGATAAGGACATTTGGTAAACATCGTTACATATTGCGTGGTGATGCTGGTGCTATTGTTACCAATGATTTTGAGCAAGTCCCCTCTAGCCTCCGGTTTTTTGTAGGTGGCGATCAAACGGTTCGAGGGTTCGGACTAAATGCCGTTAGTGAAAGTCGAATTGATGAGAGTACGGGCAAAGTAGAACTCATCGGAGCGCAGTTCTTGGCTGTTGCTAGTACTGAATATGCATATCAGGTGAGTAACGATTGGCGCGCTGCTATTTTCCTTGATGCAGGAAGTGCGAGTAATGACTTTGGAAAATCACCTATTTACGGAACAGGACTCGGCGCACATTGGTTGTCACCTATTGGAACCATTCGTCTGTATATTGCTCGAGGAATTAGTGATACTGAAAAAAGTTGGCGATTACACTTTTCTATAGGACCAGGAATTTAATATGTCAAAGTCTGTTATATTAAATCGAGTTATAAAACTAGCTTCCTGGTCGTTGTTGACCATAGTTTCGCTAATGGTTCTCATTGTGAGTATTGCGCTGTCGAGCATTGGAACTCAATGGGCAATAAATTATGTCAATGAGGGAAATTTTGGCGTTGCTGTTGATTATAAAAGCGGAAGCCTATACTCCCAATTGGATTTGAATCAAATCCGAATAAATCAACCTGGCTTAAACTTTGAGATAAATGATGTATCACTTGATATTGGATTAAGCTGTCTCTTTGTGGGTGAAGTTTGTATCAACCAAGTGCGGTTAAGCAAAGTGACGGTTGATCTCGGAGATATGCTGGAGCAACAGGCACCTGTAGAAGCTATAGAAAATAAACTGATTAAAATGCCTATTTTGATTACCTTAAATGAGCTCAGTATGGGGGAAGTTTTAGTTTTTCAAAACAGCGTTGAGTTGCTAAAGATGAAAGGCTTTTTGCTAGCATTGTCTTTTTACGAGCAACTGGAGATATCCACATTAAGCGTTAATTCGTTAGATGTGACATTAGCCAAAGGAGCACAGGCTAGTGCTAGCGTAGGAGATAAACCCAGAGAATGGTTGAGTGTGCTTGCGAACTATCAATATGAACCGATTGTTTTGCCCGATATTTATATTCCAATTGAGCTAGCACTTAGAAATGCAATATTGCGTAATATTTGTATTCGTCAGCAGGCTCAAGACGATTCAATCGCGACGTCTTTCTGCGACGATAGTTTCGCGCTTAGTCTAGTGATAAAAAATCAAAAACTAGAGACAACTGTAATCATTAGCAATCTGCATCAAGACTCACAAGCAGCTATGTTTGCGCCATTAAATCTAAAAATAACAGCTGAAGTAAATTTCGCGAAAAAGTTTGCACACAATTTAACGCTAACCGCACACAAACAAGATGCACACAAACAAGACACACCTCTTTTCGATAGCAAAAGCGCTTTCGAATTCAAAAGCCAAGGAAACATTACAAAACTGAATTTAGCGTTAACGCATTTGCCCACCCAGCAAAAAATGCTTGGTATTGCGTCAACGCTCGAGTTGTCGAAACCAATGCTTCCTCTTAATCTTGATATTAAGTTTGAAGAGTTATCGGCTGCGGTCGCTGATGATCTCCAGGCTTTAATGCCAATGCTGAGTGATGAAGTGACTTCTCAGATGAGAGGTGTGTCTTTGTTACACATGAAAGTAGGCGGGGATATGCAGGGCTATCGATTGACTAGCATGGTAAAAATGCAAGAAATTATGGGCGTTGGAAGTTTTGAATTAAATACCTTATTTAAACCCATGGGCGTAAAACAAGGCTTGCGTTCTTTCGTAGATATTCAAAAACTGAATCTACGTGGCAGCTTGGGTACGCTTGATTATACTGGCACAGCGACACTCGGGCCCAAAGACAATGAGCAGCATGAACTATCGTTTAACGGCAATCTGAATCTTGAATCTCTCCAATTGGCAAAGGTGGATCCTTCCTTAGATTCTCTGATTTCTGGTGAGTTACCACACAGTTTTGTTATTACAGAAATAAACCAATCAGTTGTACTTAAAGGCGCGACATTAACCGGTGCATGGCAAAACTTGCCCTTATTATTAGTTGCGGACGCAGAGCTGGAAAAAAGTGGCAATGTAAAAGTTAAGGGCGTTCGTTTAACTCAGGGTGATAATCAGCTGCAAGTGCAAGGTAATCTTTACTCTAAAATTGTACTAGACTCTATCGCGCAGTTAGGTGTTAGCTTTCCAGATAAAAATAGAACAAGCGCTTCCAGCCTCGATTTTACCATCGATTTAAACGCCTTAAGTGACATTTATCCGAGTGTGGACGGTCAAGTTTTTGCAAAAGGTAATGTGTCTGGAGCCATAGAGACACCTCAAATTGTAGTGCAAGCGAATGCGACGGAGCTGAGCACAGCCGATACTCGCCTAGAAGAGGCTATGATTGACTTGAGCATTAATATGGCGGAAAAGCTAGCGTCTAAAGCGCAAATATCCATCTCAAACTTGTTTGCTGGTGGACAGCATATTCCACAACTTAACGTGCTGTTGAGTGGTAATGAGAGTGAACAGTCCCTTCGTCTGAGTATTCCTAAAGGTGACTACATTACAGAGCAATTTTTTAAAGGTCAGTTAAACGCGGACAGCACACGTTGGTCTGGCAAGTGGCTAGAGGGAAAAGTTATATCTAGTTTTGCAGAACTTACATTGCAAGAGCAAGTAGACTTGAGCGTAAATCTGCAACCGTTTAGTTTGTATCTTGCTGGACATTGTTGGGAAGGTCGCGGTGATAGATTATGTACAGAAGAGATCCATGCATCACAACAAAAAGCGAAAACAAAGATCGCGCTAGATTATAATGTGATGAACGAGGGGCTAGCTAAATTGCTACCTAATTTTGACATTGAGGCTTCTGCTCTCAATGTGAATGTCGACCTTGAAATTGACTGGAAAAAACAACAAGGACTGAATTTCTCCGCCGACATTTTATCTGAGAATGCCATACTTGTGTCGGATGAAAATAAAGTTCGCATCGAGGATATTGTTGCGAATATTCAAGGTACGCCATCGAGTATCAGTAGCAGTTTCAGCTTCAGTAGCACCGAAGCCGGCCGTGTCATTGTCAATAGTCAATTAGATCTAGCAAGCCAACCATACCAGCATAAGGGGAGCATCACTATTGATGAATTCGCGGTTTCTTATTTCTCCTCTTTTGTGACGGCAGTTAAAGACCTAAATGGCGATATTAATGCGAACATAACATTTGATGGGCCTTTAGGAAAACCATCATTACAAGGGCTGCTGGTTATTACAGATGGGGCAGTTGTACTAAAAGAGTATCCTTTGAAGTTGACCGATTATAGCCAAAAAGTGGTGTTCAATGGCTCGCAGGCTGATTTTTCAGGACAATTTATGTTGGGCGAAGGGAGAGGCAGCATACAGGGGGATGTCGACTTTACTGACGCACTCACCGTTAATATGATGGTTGCCGGCGGTAAGCTCGAGATTGCATATGAGACATACATATTTAAAGTGTCTCCCGACTTGAAGTTCACGCTCTCTCCTGACCTGTTGTCTATTTCGGGGATGGTAGAGATACCCTATGCCAGAGTTAACATTAAGTCATTACCGCCAAGCGCTAAATCACCTTCCCAAGACATTATTGTGGTTGATGAAAAGAAGGTGGTGAAACAAGGGCAATTGCCTATCGACGTAAACCTTAATATAGTAATCGATAAAGATAAGAAGGGAGAGGTGAAACTTGACGCTTTGGATTTAAAAGCAGAGTTAAGTGGTGACCTAAACGTTCAAGTGGATGCGCAAAATATCCGAGTAAATGGTCTTGTTCAAATCTTTGAAGGTAGCTATGAAGCTTATTCTCAGGTACTTCAGATCAGGAAAGGAGAAATTACTTTCAGCGGCCAACCAGAGGTTCCTGCATTTGATATCGAAGCTATTCGCAATCCATTGAACACTCGTGATGGTGTGATTGCTGGAATTAGAGTCACCGGAAACGCCATCAAGCCTTCTGTGGATCTTTTTTCTGAGCCATCGATGGAGCAAGCGAAACAATTATCCTATCTGATAAGTGGTGCTGGGAGTTTTGGGAGCGGTTCGGGTAATTCGGAAGAGACCACGATGGTTAATGCACTTGTCAGTTTTGGTGTGGGGCGAAGCGAAAATGGCATTGGTAGCTTAGGTCAGAAGTTAGGGGTAAAAGACTTGAACTTGCAGACTGCAGGACAAGGCCAAGGCACCAAGGTCGAACTTTCAGGGGAACTTGCTGAAGGTGTGAAAATTACCTACGGTGTAGGCGTATTCGATTCGATAAGTGAGGTGAGTGTTCACTATCAATTGCTTCCTCAAGTGTATCTTGAAGCGGTGAGTGGAGTGAACAACACTCTCGATTTGTATTATCAAATCACTAGTAAGGACTAAGCATAAAAGCCCTTAAATAGGGCTTGTTACGTTAGTTACTCTGTAGGGGATTTACCACCTATAGCGCCCCTTTTTTTTGATGGTTCAGTGTATTATGAAGCTAAATTATACAACTCCTTATAGTAAGCCGCTATCAACGTTGTTCTATTGCTAATGTTGAGTTTTCTATATATGTTTGCGCAATGAAACTTAACCGTGCGCTCACTAATGAATAAGTCAGCTGCAATAATCTTATTTGGCAAGCCTTCCATAATTTTCATTGCTATCTGTTTTTCTCGCTTTGATAATGTCTGTAGTTGAGTCATCATATTCATCACTTATTTTCCTTTTTATGAGGTTTTTTGCTGGTTGTTATCGGTGAAAGGTTGATGCGTAATATCGCTCAATTCACCGTTAATAAAAGCGAGTACAACATCTGCACTTGCTATGGTTTCTTGTCGATGAGCAATCATAATTTTTGTCATGCTCAATGTGCGTAAATTCATGTTGATGGTAGTTTCTGTTGCTGCGTCAAGATGACTGGTCGCTTCATCAAGAAATAATAGGCTCGGTTTTTTGTAAAGCGCTCTAGCAAGTAATAAACGCTGTTTCTGACCGCCGCTCAATGTGCTGCCCATATCGCCCACTAAGGTATTGTATTGCATGGTCATTTGCATAATATCGTCGTGTAGACACGCTATTTTTGCGACATTGAGAGCTAAAGGCAGGTTTGTTGAAGCAGCAAAGTCGGTAATATTTTCAAGCATCGAGCCACTCAGCAACTGATCGTCTTGAAGCACTGCCGCAATGCTTTGTTGATGTCGATTGTTGGCGTTGAGTGCTTGGCCGCTAATATAGACTCTGCCGGTATCACAATGTGTTAAGCCCATTAAACAAAGCAATAAAGTGGATTTTCCGCATCCACTCGGACCTGAAATAACCACACTCTTGCCATGTGAAATATTCAAATTGAGCTTTTCAAAAATAGGTGCTTGTGTTTCATGGTGTTGAAAAGAGATGTTATGCGCCGATAAGTGAAATGCGCTCTGGACATTACTAGTTAAATGCTCAACATTATTGTTTATTTCATTGTCTATGCTTTTTGTTATTTCACTTTTGGTAAAAACAATATCTGCTAATCTATCCAAATGTACCCTTAATAATTTGAATTCCAGCCAGTTGTTGATCAAACTATCTGTAGCATCAATAAACTTAGCTTTATAGCTAATAAACGCATATAGCATACCTATCGAAAATAGGTTAATGGTGACTAATCTCGCGGCCAAGTAAATGATAATAATATTCTCTACACCAAATAGTATTTTATTGAACACAGAAAAATTTATCTGCCAACTCGAAAGCTTAATTTGCTTGTTCATCGCATTAGTAAGGAGGTTGAGCCATTGAGAACCGCGTTGCATGCTCTTATTATTAAGCTTGATTGTTTTTATCGCTCGTATGCTTTGCATAAAGTGCGAGCTTTCCAAGGCTTGGCTTTGAATTACTTCCATATTTTGGCGCTTCATTGCGTGGAAGAATAGCCAACGTAAAAGTGCATAGAAAACGACAGTTAAACAAACAATACTGGCAAGTTGGGGCGAATAGAAAAACAAAACGATAAGCATCAGTATTGCCATCAAACCATCAATCAGACCTGAGATAATGCCTGACGTCACTATTTGACGAATATTCTGTAGTGAACCAAAGCGACTTACAATGTCTCCTAAATGTCTCTTTTGAAAATACTCAACCGGCAAAGAGAGCAGGTGAGTGAAGACGCGGGTGGCCATGTGAATGCTAAATTGATTGGAAAAGTACAGCATCACTCGTTCACGCAACATGGTCGTTAGTGTATCTATGCATAACAAAAGCAGAAAAGCGATAGCGAGCACATTGAGCAAAGAAGTATCAGATTTAACAATAACTTCATCTATAACAGTTTGCATATAGAATGGGGTAGCAATTGCAAAAAGCTGGAGCAATATGCTCAAGCCAAATAGTATGCCGAGTTGGCGCTTAACACCGATAGCGTTACTCAAAAAGTGATTCAACTCTAATTTTTGCGCGGCATTCGCTTTGTGAAACTTGGTGTTTGGTTGCATTTCAAGCGCGATACCGGTGAAGGCTTCGCTGACTTGCTGGATATCTAATTTTCTTAAACCGAGGGCTGGGTCTGCAATCTCACAATAACGCGTGGTCACTTTCTTTAACACAACAAAATGTTGAAAATTCCAATGTAAGATACAGGGCGTATGTAAGTTATTGAGTTCGGAAAGTTGGACTTTCAACGCTCTGCAAGAGAAGCCTAAGAGCTCCCCAATTTGCATGATCTGGGTTAAATTACTTCCTTGGTTTGAGACGGGACTAATTTGTCGTAATTTATCTAAACTTATATGATTGCCATAAAAGTTGGCAAGCATGGCGACGCAAGCTAAGCCGCATTCACTTGCTTCAGCCTGCATTATTATATTTAATCTTGGCTTTGATGAAAACTGAAGCAATTGACTGATATTTTTCGATGGCTTCTTGTGAGTGCTATTATGTGCCGTAATGTTTGTTTCGTTGGCACTCATTTTCTGGGAAAAGCGCATTAGAATTCTCCTCGCAAGCTATAGATTGGGCTCAATAGCCATTCCAATAAGCTTCGTTTCGATAGGATAATATCCGCCTGAAAAAGCATTCCTGCTTTGAGATCCCAGTTCTTGCCATTCGCATTAATTTGCTGATGATTCAAAGTAGCTTCAATAATGAAAACAGGTTCAGTTAAATTTATCGGCATACGCTTTACGTGTTGAGGCATAAGTACTTGGTGCGATACTTGTGAAACGTGAGCCGCTGACATACCAAATTTTTGATACGGAAAGGCATTAAGTTTGAGCTGAACCAACTGGGTATTCTTAATAAAGCCTGCATGATTCGATGGCACAAACAACACTGCTTTTAAGGGATTATCCAGGGGGGTGATTTGCAGTAATGGTAGGTTGGTATTGATTGTCTCGCCCACCGAGGCTTGCAGATTATGCACAATGCCATCAATCGGGCTCCTAATAAGGTAGTCGTTAGCCCCTTTCAGTTTTTGAATTTCTTGGTCTATGCTTAGTAAACTCGATTCAAGTATATTTTGTTGCTCCTCTAAAGCAATATTGCTAGCGCTTTGCGTTTGTTCAGCAGTGAGACGCTTTTGTGCAAATTCAAGTTTGCTGGATCGGTTGGCTGTCAACTGTCGCTCAATTGCATGACGCTTATCTTTTTGTGCCTGATAGCTTATTTTGGAGATACTTGCGTTTTGTACTAAAGACGACAAGTCAGCTTCCTCAGATATAGCCTCTTGTAACTGCATTTCAAGTTTTTGCTCAGTGAGAACATGAATCTCCAAATGTTGGTCAATGGTTTGAATTAATGTTTTATTCTGTTGGTTCTGTTGACGGTATTTATGCCGTAAAATTAATTGACGCTCTTTCAGAAGCCGGCTTTGCTGTGATAGTGAATCAAATAGCGCTTGATAGGTTTCGCTTATTTGGGCACTGGCATTGCGAGATATTTGCAAGAGTACTTGACCTTTATTGACTTGCTGTCCAAGGCTTATGTCTGTCGACTTAACAATGCCATTGGGTTCTTTTGCCATGATGTCGATACTTGGTTTGGAGCTAACTAGCCAACCATGCACAGTTGCTTTGCTGCTGAAGCTGGCATTGAATAGCAATCCACATAAAAGTAAAAACCAACAGATTAATACTGTTGCTAGGATTTGATGATTGGCTTTAGGCAATAACATAGCCTCACCAAGTTTATTTCTGTCTTGCCCTTCTATCGCTTCTCTGCGAAAAAGCTCATTGGAGTGTTGCATTTATTTTCCATCCTTGAAGTAAGCTATGGTTTTCTTGTCATCAATTTCTGACGAACACAAATAGCTTACTAAGGTTTTTAAAAAACGACGTTTAAAAATGGGACAAATACTTTTAATTTTGGGACATTTTGCAAAATTGTCCCATTTTTAAAGATGTACTAATGATCGAGACTACAAGTACGGGAGACCTTGGTACAGATAACGTTATTGCAATAAAAATAGGAGCTTAAATGGATATTTTCTATATAAATAGGCTGTAAATATGACTCGTTTTAAACTGATTTTGAGTAAAGGACGTTAGAAAATGAAATCTTGTTTTCAGATTAAAATGCAGCATCAATCGTAATATTCACAAACTGGTGGTATAAAATTTGTACAAAACCTGAGTTTTGCACTCATTTGGGGCATAAAAAAACGCGTCAAAAGGACGCGTTTTTTTGTTTTGAAGTCTGAAAACTAGCGTAAATTAATGTACCCAATGATACATATGCGCTTTCGCTTCCATCTGCTGTTGCGTTTGTTCGGGCATAAACGCCTTATTGTGGTTTTCAAAAAAGAAGGGAGAACGCTTAGTTTTTAAGCCGACTTCATTCATGGTAGCTGCTTCAAACACACGACCATTAATGACTGTGTAGTCTACATATTCGCTGCGACTCAAGTCATTCAGAACATCACCGTCTATAATAACTAAGTCCGCTAACTTGCCTGGTTCGATGCTACCGATGGCTTTATCCATGCCGAGATGTCTAGCACCATCAATCGTACCACCCCGAAGGGCTTCAAATGGGGTAAAGCCACCGTGCTGCATTAACCACAACTCCCAATGTGCACCCAAACCTTCACGTTGACCGTGTGCACCTATATGAACGCCCACTCCGTTGTCGCGCAATTCCTTCGCATATTTGGCAACAGCAAAATGGTTGTAATGCTCATCAGGGGCTTTTTGACGGCGAATATTACGGTCAACTAAGAAGTAAGGTGTATAACGCATTAGCCTCTCATTTTCCCATACGTTGGTGCGGTCGTAAAAGTAGGTTTCACCCGTTAAACCGCCATATGAGACAACAAAGGTTGGCGTGTAACCAAACTTAGTCGCTTTCCATAGTTGCGTTAGATCACTATATCCATTGGCAATGGGAAGGCTGTGTTCTAAGCCCGTGTGGCCATCGACCAACATAGATATGTTTTGCTGGAATTTACCACCGCCTTCAGGGACGACCATCATTTCTTGGTTTTTAGCTGCGACTAAAACTTGCTGGCGTTGATCGCGTCTTGGTTGGTTGTAACTTTTAACTGAAATAGCACCAAGGTCTTTCAATCGTTGTACGTGATAATACGCATCATCGTAGTTATTTATGATCGACTTGTATCCAAGTGCCTCAGCACCATACAAAATAGTTCCCGTTGAGTAAATTCTTGGCGCAACGCGTTGACCTGCTCTTTGCAATTCACCAGCAGCCATAATTTCAGTGGTGTCATTTGAGGGGTCGTGAATGGTGGTTACTCCAAACGCTAGGTTAGAATATTGACTCCAATTTTGATCCGGAATAATTTCGCTGCTACCTTGTGCACCGTGGGCGTGAGTATCGATAAGACCAGGAATAACCGTTTTTCCTTCAGCATCTATAATCAGAGTATCTTCAGGAATGCTAATATCAGCCTTGCTTCCGACCGCTTGGATTTTGTTGTCTTTGATTAATACAACGCCATTTTCAAACACTTCTTGCTGGTTGTCGGCGTCACGCATTGTTACAACTTTACCACCCACAATGGCAGTGTAGCGATTGGGTTTGTCTGATTTTTTCTTAAAAGATAAATCCATACCTTGGTTTAGTGGTTCAGGCAATGTGGCATCGGTGTCAGCTAAGAAGCTAAAAGCGTTATCTAATTTGCGTTCAAAATAACGAGGGCCATGAGACCAACCTACCGATTCGTTATTTGGGCTCCACGTCATATAATTACCTGAGCGCGCTGAAAGTTGTTTCACAGGTAAAGATGACATTTTAGGACCGATTGATACTTTCTGACCATTGTCTGCAAACGGGGCAACGAAGGTGTTGTACTGGTGAACAAAAGCAATCCATTTCTTATCGTGTGACAAGCGGTATTCACTGACTTTGTCGCCGCCATATAAGTGCACACGTTTGTCTTCGCCGCGCAAGTTCACGCTCGAGAATTGTGTCTCACTATACGGAGTTCCACTGACCGATTCTGTGAAATAAACACGGTCGTTACCGGCAGTGAAATGGGGCTCTACGCCACTCTTTGAAATACGTTCAGTGGTTTTGTCTTTTAAATTTAGAAGGTAGATACCAGGGTCAATTGAATTTGTCGGATCGAGTAAATAGCCGCCGGTAAATTTACGATAGGCTAGGATTTTTCCGTCTGTTGAGAAGCTTGGTTCAATGTAGTGACCTTTAGTTAAGCTCACTACTTCACCTTTGCCGCCTTTGGCAGACATAATTCTAACATCACCAAGAGCCGAATCACTCCACGTAGTGTACACAATTTGTTTACCATCGTTCGAAAAACGAGGATAGTATTCGTCATGCTCATTTTGTTTACTTAGGCGCTCTATTTTCCCGCTCTTTATATTTTTCGTATAGAGTTTTCCTAGCGCTTGAAATAAGACTGTTTTTCCGTCTGGTGACTTCTGTGCCCAGCGTATAGCCTTTACATCAAATTGGTCAGGAGCAACATCTACATCAAATCGCAATGCGTCAGCGTATTTCAGTGTTGTCTTGATATTGACATCTAAGGTTGCGAGTGATTGATCTTTGATGTTGAGTTTGTGGAATTTTCCAGCTGTCCAAAACATTATCTGCTTGGAATCAGGTGTCCAATCGAAATAGGCAAAATAACCTTCGCTTCCAAATCCTTCCTGCATGTCGCGCTCTAGACCCATAAATACGGCTCTTTCATCGCCTGATTTGATGTCCTTTAAAAACAATGCCGTTTTACTTTTCACACGACGAACAAAGGCGACGTATTTTCCATCGGGCGACGGTGTTGGCACAACTGCTCCGCCTGTGCCTGAGATATAACGCTCTTCTTCACCGGTTTCTCGGTCATAGCGAATAATGGCGAATATGCCTTGGAGGGCATCACGGTTATAGCTAAATTGAGAACCGCCGGAAACATCGCGAGTAAAGTAGATGTATTTACCATCAGGTGAAAATGCGGGGTCAGTAATATTTTTTTGGTCAACTTTTCCGTTCACGCGTTCTTTTATTGCTAGACCATCGCCACCACTTTGATGGTAGAGCCAAATTTCACCAGCAGGGATACTACGGCTCGACATAATACCTTTGTTGACCACTATATACTGACCATCAGGACTCCATTTTGGGGAGTGTATTAAGTTTTTCTTTTCTTTGGTTACTTGACGCAAGTTTTCGCCGTTGATGTCCATTACCCATACATTTGAAAGACCATCTCGATCAGAAATGAAAGCAATTTGTTTGCCATCAGGGCTGATTGCGGGATGAATATTCCAGGCGAAGTCTTGAGTTAATGGTTTTGCATCGCCGCCGTCGGTGCTCGCAATAAAAATGTCGCCAAGCATATCAAATACAAATTGCTTACCGTCTGGACTCACATCTAAGCTAGACCAAGTCGTTTCGGTGGTTGTTATTTCTACGCTCGATAGATTCATGGGTGGGTTTAACACGTCCCATGTTGCGAAAGGTTTGTCATCTTCTTTGTCTTTTTCTTCGTGATCATCGGCAAAACTGACTGCACTGAAGCTCAGTAAACCGGAGAGAAGGAAGGGGATCAGCTTATGTTTTGTTGATATCATTATTTTTCTTCTGCCGTGAATTAATAAATGCTGAGGTGATGTGTTAGTTTGCACTGGTGTAAGCACCAGCAACATATTCTGTGACGAACAATAGATGTTAATAAAAAAATCTGCAACTGTAGATTAATTTAAAGCACTGATAATGTGTAAACCTCTGAATAAGGACACACCTGTTTTGGCATTTTCGATGAGTCGTATATAAATAACGATGCTACTAATTGAAATCTAGTTTTGGATAGGTGTGTCTTAGTTGTAAGACATTCTCCGATAAACAATTAAACAGGTATGTCCTTATTTTTTGAAATCTAAAAACGTTCTGTTGTGAACTGACGGTTTCTAATTGCTCTTTTACTTGAAGGCGCTATTTCACCTAACTTGTATTGAGCTGGGCCTGTTGGTTCAGCGAGTATGTATGAAAGATTATTTTGCATTATTTTTTCATCAGCTTTATTCGCTTTCACACTTATGCCAACTAACGCGTGGTTTGGTAAAAAAATCATTTCTGCAGATAATTTAGGATTGTAAGACTTTACAAGAGCAAGGAAAAAAGTTGATTTGCTATCGCAGTCGCCTTTGTTATTTAACAATAGTTGTCTCGGAGCTGCGAAACCAGAACCATTTGACGAAATACGATCCTCAAGCGTGTCATAAGGAATGGTTTGCAGCCAGTTCAGCGTAAAGTTAATAAACTCCCTTGGGTTGCTCGGGTTATTGAGCTGCTCCTTAATGGCATTCACAATATTTGATATGTTATGGCTACTTTCATTAGCATATCGCAGATGATTATGTTTTATAGCTGCTTGGCCCATTTCGTTTTTAAACGGCATGTAGTAGTTTTGATATAAATATTCAGCTTCTGCTGCATCATGCTTTCTACCCAAAGTTTCGGTAATTTCATTTACCTTTTCAGAGTACCTTCCAGATACCTCCATATTTAATGAGCTTCCAGAGCGCTTAATTAAAATTTTTGCTTCTCTGGGGTCTATTGCTTTTGCGTATTCAAGTAAGCTTCTGTGAATGTAATTTTGGGCAAGCGCTGGATTGTAGGCTGGAGCAGAATTGGGCAATTTGTCGATATCAGTATACGGCAGCATAAATGTAAGTTGTTTCAAGCCGTCCGCGCTTCGCCATTGATAATCAAATTCGATACCAGACTCATAACGACTTTTAAAAAAGTGGTCTTGCTGCGATTCGGCCTCAAATGGCATAACAAATAAAAGCAGTAAGATTAGGGCAGTTAGATATCGTAAAAACTCTTGCATATATAACCTTACTATATTATTGGCTTAACTTCCCTCGAGAAAACCAGTTAAGTGATGCGTGTAAGTTAACAACAGTACCAACAATTATCAATGTAGGTGGTTTTAATAAGTCAGTATTAGGGTTATCGACAATATTTTCGAGAGTGCCAGTGACAACTTCCTGATTTTCTCTTGTTGCAGCTTGTACTAATGCAATTGGCATCTCTTTCGACATACCATGTTCAATGAGTTTTTGACAAATAATGGGGAGGCCTGTCAGTCCCATATAAAATACCAGTGTATGATTTTGTTGAACAAGTGCAGGCCAATTTAAATTTATCGAGTTATCTCTTAGGTGACCTGTAGTGAATGTTACCGACTGTGCATGGTCGCGATGTGTCAACGGTATACCAGCATAGCTTGCAGCGCCGGTTGCGGCGGTAATGCCAGGGACTACTTGAAAGTCGACACCATGTTTAATGAGTGTTTCAATTTCTTCTCCTCCGCGCCCAAAAACAAATGGGTCCCCGCCTTTTAATCTGACAACTCTATTTCCTGCTAACGCTTCTTTTGCTAATATTTTGTTAATATCTTCTTGTGGAATTGTATGATTACTCTTCGCTTTACCAACATATATTTTTTCGGCATCTCTGCGCACAAGTTCAAGAATTTCTGGACTAACCAAACGGTCGTATACAACAACGTCAGCTTTTTGCATTAACCGCAATGCTCGAAACGTTAGCAAGTCTGGGTCACCAGGGCCAGCTCCTACTAAATAAACTTGGCCTGCTGGTTTATCACCATTTTTATAAGCAATGAGCGCTTTATCGAATTTTTGTTTTGCTAGTTTTTCGTTTCCTTGCAGAATTGATTCTCCAATATCACCGTCTAGCACCTCTTCCCAAAAATAGCGCCTATCTGTAACGGAAGAAAGCGCGCCCTTCACCGTGCTGCGGAATTTTTCAGAAAAGTTTCCGAGCAATCGAATGTTCGTTGGTATCACACTTTCGAGCTTTTGACGAATATAGCGCAAGAGGACTGGAGCAACACCGCCACTGCTCATGGCGATAATTATGGGTGAACGATCAACTATGGATGGCGTAATGAATTTGCACAGCGGTGTATTGTCGACCACGTTTACCAACATATGTTTTGCATGAGATATGTCATGAATATGCTTATTGACTAATTCGTCATCTGTCGCGACAAAGATCATTTGCTTACCATCAATGTCAGTGTCTTCAAACTTTCTTTCGATTAATGTAATTTGAGCTGATTCTGCCGCGAGTCTTTTTACGGTGCTGCTCACCCAAGGAGATACGATAGTAATTTTGGCTGGGGTCTTTAGCAGCAATTCACATTTTCTGGCCGCAACTTCACCAGCGCCCACTAATAGACAATGAATGTGTTCTGCATCGACGAATATAGGGAAGTACTTCATTAAGGTTTGTGTTTCATTATTTACAACTAGCATGATTATGAGGGTTAAGCTTATTCTAATACAGCAATATTTTGGAAGGTAATATGTCGTTTTGGAATTACGAAAGTAAGCATGCCGAGCTATGAATCCTTACATTCTTTAACATACAGACTGTTAAACAGGTGTGTCCTTATTCAATTTCTAGGTATAAAAAAAGCCACAAACTCGTGGCTTTTATATTTGATTTTTATCAGTGCTATTTTTTACGTTTAGGCGGTGTATCAGACCATTCACGTATATTTAAGCGTTGACCAGCTACGCGTGTTTTGGACAGCGTCTCTTTCATTTCATTAGGCATGCCTTTTGGCAGATCAACAGTTGTAAAGTTATCATAGATTTCTATAGCACCTATGTTTTTACTACTGATGTTCGCTTCGTTGGCAATTGCGCCAACAATGTTTCCTGGCTTCGCACCATGTGTATGGCCTACTTCAATTCTAAACCGTTGCATACCTTCATCTGGCGTGCTGTTGCCTCTAGGTACACGAGGCTTTCTGTCATTTCGTTCAGATTTGCCGCGCTCAGTGCGCTCATTGCGACCTTGCCTTCTACCATTGTCGCGGTCGCCGCGACCAGCACCGTCATTTCGCTCATTGAACGTGGGTTTGCTGTGTAAATCAGGTCTGTCAGACTCTTTCAACAATAACGGCTCATCACCTTGTGCAACTTTTGCTAGGGCAGCCATGATCACATCTGGAGATGCTTCAGTTTCTTCCATAATTGATTCAACGATTGGAATGTACGATTCAATTGATTCGTCATTCATCGCTTCAATAATGCTTTGCTTGAAACGGACCAAACGCGATTCATTCAATTGTGAAATTGAAGGGATTTCCATGTTCTCAATACGTTGCTTTGTTGCTTTCTCTATTGCGAACAATAGACGTTTCTCGCGATGCGAGATGAACAAAATTGCATCACCAGTTCTTCCTGCTCGACCTGTTCTGCCTATGCGGTGAACATAAGATTCTGTATCGTATGGAATGTCATAGTTAATAACATGGCTAACCCGCTCAACGTCAAGACCTCGGGCCACAACATCGGTTGCAACCAGTATATCGATATCACCACGTTTCAATTTTTCAACTGTGCGCTCACGCGAGTTCTGCGGAATATCACCGTTAAGAGGTTCTACAACGTGTCCACGAGCTGTGAGCTTGTCAGCTAATTCGACCGTAGCAGTTTTCGTGCGTACGAAAATAATCATGCCGTCGAATTCTTCAACTTCCATGATCCGCGTTAGCGCTTCTAATTTATGATGGCCGGCAACTTGGCAATAACGCTGTCTTATCATGCTTGCAGTTGAGACAGTTGACTCGATTTTCACGTGTTCTGGGTTCTTCAAATAACGTTTGGTTATTTTCTTAATTGCGTCAGGCATTGTTGCAGAGAATAATGCCGTTTGGCGCTCTGCAGGTGCATGACTCAATATAAGTTCAACGTCGTCTATGAAGCCCATTCTTAACATTTCATCGGCTTCATCAAGCACTAGAAATTTAAGTTTGTCTAGCTTCAGTGTTTTTCGCTTAATATGGTCGATAATTCGACCTGGCGTCCCAACAACAACCTGTACGCCGCGCTTAAGCTGTCGGATTTGGTTATCATAAGACTGACCACCGTATACCGGCAGTACGCGAATTTTCTTCGAAAAGCTGGCATAAACCTGAAACGCTTCTGCAACTTGAATGGCAAGTTCGCGAGTTGGTGCTAAAACCAATAATTGTGTAAAGTTTTCGTCGGGGTCAATATTAGCTAGCATTGGCAGTGCAAATGCAGCTGTTTTACCCGTTCCTGTTTGAGCTTGGCCCAAAAGGTCGTGACCAGCGAGTAAAAGTGGAATACTCTTGGCTTGAATTGGAGACGGCTTTTCATAGCCTACTTTTTCTAACGCTTGTAATAATTGCGTTGGCAGATTTAAATCTTTAAATGTAACATCGACAGTGTCGGTCATCGGGTATCCTGATAGACTGAAAGGGGGCATTGCAGAGAGGATGCGAGAGCCTTCGTAAAAACCGGATTATATAAGAATTAGTAATAACTTACCATCATTACTGTTGGTTAGTTTGTAACCACCTGAGATAGTTAGCAATTAATAGAAATACGAGCAAAAAATGTGTTTCAAAAATAGCATAAAATATAAGGGAGTATTAAGTAAAGTGGACAATAGAATGCACAAATTCAAATTTTATAATCAACAATGGATAAGCTCAATTGATGTTTCTTTTTCAAATAAAAAGGTACTAAGTAAAATATCCATTGCAGCACTTTTGTTATCATCATTAATCGGTTTGAGTGGCTGCCAACAAAAAACCAGCGAAGAACATATCGCGACTGCCAAAGAATTCGTCATTGATGGAGATCAACAAGCGGCGATTGTTGAACTTAAAAATGCTATTCAATTAGACCCGAAGCAAGCGGAAGCGAGATTCGAACTAGGTAATTTGTATTTAGAGCAAAACAAGTATCAAGAAGCCGAGAAAGAACTTAATCGTGCAATGGAGCTAGGTTATTCGGCGTCAAAAACTATTCCACTTTTAGCTCGGGCTTATCAGCGCACAGGTGCAAATGTAGCTCTGGAGAACATCGATCATAATATGTCTGAGTTAACGACAGTAGAAAAAGCTGAGATCGGCTATTTTAAAGCGCAGTCGCTAATTCAGCTTAACAAAACAGACGAAGCCTCGGTGTTAATTCAAGAATTAATGCAGCTCGATACCGGTTCCGTATATAAGGGATTGGCTACCGTGTTGAACTCCGTGTTAGCTGAGAAGAATATAGAAGCGTTAGAGCGTGCGATTGACTTGCAACGCCAAGCGCCACTTAACAAAGATGTCCTAAGCGTGACTGCTCGGCTTTATCTGATGAATAATCAATCAAAAGAAGCTGCCGACGTTTATGCCCAATATGTAGAAGCCGCACCAGAGGATATTGAAACGAGATTTGCATTGGCAAACATGTTAGTTGAACAAGGTAGAACCGAAGAAGCGGAAGAGCACGTCGACACCTTGCTCAAAATAAACGATCAAAATGCTTTATTGAATCAATTAAAAGGTGTTATTCGAGCTGCGGATAAGGATTTTGCAAACGCACAGAAATTTTCTGAATTGGCGATTAGTAGCGGAAATAGTGATCTGATGGTTAGACTAGTCGCTGGCTATAGTGCATTTCAACAAAGTGACTTTGCGACTGCTGTGAGTCACCTATCGGTAATAGCTGGGTCGTTACCTGATAATCATCCTGGATTACGAATTTTAGCTGCAAGTCAACTGCAAACTGGCATGACAACAGAAGCATCTGAGGTGTTAAAACGACTAGATAATTTAACTGCCGCAGATGCTAGTTTGTTTTCCTCAACGGGCTATGAATTGCTGCAAGAAGGTGAAGCAAAAAAAGCCGAAGCGCTAATCTCAAGAGTAGAAAATATTAGTGAAACATCTGATGATTTAACCCGTTTAGGTGTTTTAAAACTCAGTCTAAACAACATCGATGGTGTGCTGGACTTGGAGAATGCAGTAGCTAAATCGCCTGAATCGGTAACAGCAAAAACAACCTTAGCAACTGCTTATTTAGCAACAAATCAATTGGAAAAAGCACAAAGTTTGTCGGATGAATGGAAAAAAGAAGCGAGTAGCGATCCGCAAGGTTTTTTATTGGCCGGTGAAGTTGCCTTAAGAAAAAATGACTTAGTCAAAGCTGAAGCTGAATTTTTGAGTGCATCAGCTCTTGCACCCAATGACAATAAGGTAAGAATGTCATTAATTGGTCTTGATATCCGCAACGAAAAATTAGATGAAGCTGTCGTTAAGTTAGAAAAATTAATTGCTTCTTCAGCCGATTATTTACCTGCGTTAACAGCCTATTTTGCGATAAAGCAACAGCAAGGACTAGCAAATGAAGGGATGATACCAATTTTAGCTCAGTTAAAGAAAACCCCTGAAAATGCTGAACTCACCATCCTAGCTGCAAGAATGCAAGCTAGCGAGTCAAACTACGATAAAGCACTCGAATTATTGGGCACTATCCCCGCAGATGAAAATGCACCTATCGCTTACTGGCCGAGCAAAGGATTATCTTTATTGCAATCAGGTAAAATAGATGAAGCTGAAGTGCACTATCAAACGTGGATTGAATTGTCACCAAACAATCGTGAAGCAGCACTAGGGCAGTTATTATTATTGGATAGCCAAAATAAATATAATGATGGTTTAGCGCTAACAAACCGCTATTTAAACGCTAGAGATGACATCCAAATTGAAGTGCTCCAGAGTTACTTTCATGTCATGTCAGGTGATAGCGAAAGTGCCCGAGCGTTGATAAATCGATTTACCAAAGAAGTGCAGCAACTGCCATTTGTGCGCGGTGTTATGGCTCGAATAAAGTTAAGAGAACAAAACGCAGCTGGCGCGGTTGAAGATGCTGAAGTTGCTTTTAATGCAAACCAAAACTCGAAGAATCTGCAAGTGCTGGTAATGGCATACGATTTAACAGATCAAGCTGATAAATCGTATGCGTTGTTAACAAACTATTCAGTAAATAAACCCGCAGACCTAAGTGCACTTATGTTGTTAGCAGAAAAGGAAATAAATATAGACAAAGCCTCAGCTATTGTGAAGTACCAAGATGCCTTGAAACTCAATGAAAATAATTTTATTGTTCTGAATAATTTGGCCTTTTTATTAATGGAAGAGAATAAAATAAGTGAGGCTTCTGGGTTTGCAAAACGCGCATTTGAATTAAAGCCGAATAGTGCCGAGACGGTAGATACGTATGCACAAATTTTAATTCGTCAAAATAAACCTGCAGCAGCTCTCGAAGCGTATAACAGGGTCATGAATGAAGATGTGAACAACGAAGAAATTTTCTTAAATTACATTGAGACACTGTTGTTAAATGACAGTAAGGTGATTGCGAAACGCAGAATTGAATCTACCAAGTTGACGCTTCCTGAATCAGCAATTAGACTGGCGAAAATAAAGGCACAATACAACCTTTAAAAGACTAGACCAGGCACTACATCCGTTAGTGCCTTTTTCAACTATCTACTAACCGAGTTGCACTGTTATGTTCGAAACCTTTCGTAAGTCCCTGTTTAACTTAAAACAAAACAGGTTGTTCGAATTTTTTGTAATCACCGTTATTATCATTTCAGCACTAGAGATAGGCGCTAAAACCTACGATTTATCACCAAACTCATTGCTGGTGACAAAATATCTTGATGTTTTTATTACGTTATTTTTCTTATTTGAAATAACCGTCAGATTCGTGAGTGAAGAAAATAAGAAAGATTTCTTCAAATCCGGTTGGAATATATTTGACACGGTGGTGGTTGTGATAAGTCTTATTCCTATCAACGAATCTGAAATGGCACTACTAGCTCGACTTATTAGAATTTTCCGAGTTTTACGTATGATCTCGATTATTCCCGAGCTGAGGGTACTGATCAACTCCTTGCTACAAGCGCTTCCCCGTTTAGGTTACGTTGTACTGTTGATGTTCATCATATTTTACATATATGCCGCAGTTGGGAGCTTCTTATTTGCAGATATTAACGCTGTTTTATGGGGCAATATTGCTATTTCAATGCTCACTCTATTCAGAGTGATGACCTTTGAGGATTGGACGGACATTCAGTATGAAACCATGGAAGTTTATCCAATGAGTTGGATATTCTACATGACCTTTATCTTCTTCACTGCTTTTGCTTTCTTGAACATGGTAATTGGCATTGTGGTGGGAGTGATGGATGAGGAAATGCATAAAGAACGTTTGAAGTCAGAACCTTCGATGAATGAATTACAAGATCAGATTCAAGATATTGGAAGCCAGATACAAGTATTGATCGATAGAGAGAAGAAAGAATAATGCGGTTAAGTTAGGGGGCATTTATGATGCGTGTTGATTCGCCTTTAGCATCGCTGTTTGGATTGAAGTAGAAAAAAACTAAGCAAGCGATATAGAAGGAAACAAAAGCGGTGGCCATTAATTTGGCTACCGCTTTTTTGCTTTAATCATAATTGATTTTTTTTACTCGTTTGATGTATTCGGTTTCATCACGCGGTTTACGGCGAGTAGGTCATCTTCCGTTAACGAGCCAGCTGCGCGTTTTAGATTGATGATTGCCGAGATGAAATTATAGCGAGCGTCAGCTAAGTTTCTTCTCGCATCAAATAAGTTTCGAGTGCTGTTCAGTACGTCAACGATGGTTCTTGTACCAACGTCAAATCCCGCTTCGGTTGCTTTTAATGCACTATCAGCAGAAACCACAGATTGCTCTAATGCACGAATTGTAGATATTGCGGCTTTTACGTCGTTGTAGGAGCTTCTTACTGAACGTACTGTTTGTCTGTAGACTAGTTCCATGTTTTCACTCGCTATTACGTAGCGACTGCGTGCTTGATCGGTGCTGGTGTTTACGCGGCCGCCTTGATATATTGGAATACTCAAATTTAACCCTAGCGACTGACTATTCAAAGTCGGAAAGTCACGCGGGTCACTGCCTTGAATTTCTGTGGTTCGATCGACTCTAGCTAAAGAGGCTGAAAAATCCAAGGTAGGATAGTGGCCTGCTTTCGCTGATGCTATATCTTCCATTGCTATATCTTTTGCGAAACGCTGTATTAGCAAGTCAAAGTTGGCATCTTCCGCTAGCTTCAACCAGTCTTCGACGTTTGCTGGGGCTGGTTGTGCAGCAGTAAATAAGTTCGTGTCTAATGTATGAATGCCTTTGTGGTATTTACCGGTAATCTCTCTTAACTCTTCCAAACGCAATTCTAATTGGTTTTCAGCTCTGATTTGACGGGCAATAGTATTATCAAAGTTAGCTTGCGCTTCATGAACGTCAGTAATAGCCGTCAGTCCTACTTCAAAACGTTGTTTAGTTTGTTCTAATTGACGCTCTATGGCACGTAATTCCGCTTTCACAAACTCAACACTATCTTGCTCTCTTAATACGGCTAGATAAGCGTTGGTAACTCGCACTATTAACGATTGCAATGCGGACGCTAAATTTGCATCGCCTTGCTGTGCAACTTTCTCAGCTCTGTCCATCCCTACCCAGTTCGCATGGTCATAGATAGACATCCGAAGGTCTAAGCCCATGCTTAGGGTATCCGACTCGGAATTAATCGTCCTAAAGCCGTTTTCAGTAGTAAAAACTTGGTCACCAGAGCTTAAGGAGTAAGAAACTGAACCTGATATCTGTGGGAGTAGATTTGCTCTGCTCAAAGCTATTCCGCTGTAAGCTAATTCTTTGTCAGCTTTGGCTCTGTTAATAACGGGATCATTTTGTAATGCAAGTTGATAAACTTGAGATAAATCGTCTGCTAATACCGGTGCACAGAGACTAAAACCGATAAATAGTGAGAGTAGCGTTTTCTTCATAAAATGACCTTAAAAATAGTATTTTTTATATTTGGCTTTTCAGTGGTGTTAATTGTATGCCATTCGCTTCTGCAAGCATAACGAATGGTTGTTACATATATCTTCTAAGTGTAACAGAATGTGATTTTTATGCTGTATTTCAGATGCGTATAATATAATTTAGTTTAAAAATGCCAAAGAGGATCAAGATGAAGTCATCACGCTATAGCAATGAAGATGCGACAATACTGCATGAAGAGACTGTTTTTAAAGGTTTCTTTAAAATGAAGCGTATCCAAGTTCAGCATAAGTTATTTGACGGAACGTTGAGTAAGGTTTTATTTCGTGAAATGTTCGAAAGAGGTCATGCAGTGGCTGTTTTGCCTTATGATCCAAATACTCAGGAGTTTGTGTTAATCGAACAGTTTCGACTAGGTGCAATGGCGACAAGTAATTCCCCTTGGTTGTTTGAAGTTATAGCGGGGATGATTGAACCGAATGAAGATCCGGATGAGGTGTGTCACCGTGAATCTTTCGAAGAAGCTGGGATTATGCTCTCTGGTTTGCAAAAAGTATTAAGCTACTTGTCGAGTCCTGGTGGAACCACCGAGCGGTTGCACATATACATGGCAAAAACTGACGCTAGTCTTGCGAGTGGGGTGCATGGCTTAGGATCTGAATCGGAAGATATCATGGTGCACAGAGTGAAGGAATCCGAAGCAAGAGAATGGTTAGACAACGGAAAAATTGACAACGCTGCCGCAATTATTGCGCTCCAGTGGTTTTTCTTAAACAAACAAAAGCTGCTAAATAGCTGGAACTCAGACACACCTATTTAGAATTAATGAGAGTAAAAATTATCTGCTGCTAGTATCTGCTGCTAGGACACACCTGTTTGTTATAGTATGGTCTGGCGTTGAGGCCATTAGCGATATAATTTCAAGCAATTATAAAATAAGCCGAAACAACATTTGGAAAAAGAGTGAGGAATAAACGTTGAAAAAGAAGTATGTACCGCATTTACCAAGTATTCTCGCAACCTGCGAGAATAATTATGCGTGCGCTCTTAAACTTCTTCCTGACTGCGACTCAGAGGATTTAAGTTACGAATTTAAAATCAGTGAGCAGTTGAAGTATAAAATTAACATTTTAGATTCGGCACGATATACCAGCACAATAATGATGTCGCAAATGGTGAGCAACACGCCGAGCTTTTTGAGGCCATCAATGGAAATCAGGTTATATCACGATGCAAAGGTTGCAGAAGTGTTGAGTTGCCAAAGAGTCTCTAAATTGCAGCCAAGTTATGAGTATCCTAATCTGAATATGCATATGCGAAATGAAAAGCAGATGGTAAATGTGTTTTTAGCAGAGTGGCTACATTTTTGCTTAGAACAACGTCAAATGCAGATTTCAACTAGCGGATAAAACCTGGGAAATGCGATGGAAAATATTATCTATTTACACGGGTTTTTGAGCTCACCAAAGTCCGCTAAAGCGCAATTAGTTAAAAATTACGTTTCAAAAAATCATCCAAACATAAAACTGCATATTCCTACATTACCCGGCAATCCTGAGAAGGCTGTGGAAATTGTTGAACAACTGATTTTTGCGCTTTTTGATGATGGTGTTCACAGCAGAGAACTAAACAAAGACACTCCTATTGGTGCCCTTCGAATTATTGGGAGTTCAATGGGTGGGTTCCTAGCGACTCATTTTTTACAGAAATTCGGTGGTAAAGCAGTGCTTATTAATCCCGCTGTGGAGCCATTTAAGCTTTTAACCGAGTATTTTGGAGAACATAGCAACCCATACACTGGAGAAGTATTTACTATCGATGAAAGTAATGTTGATCAGTTACTTCAGTTGCATGTGCAGACCAAGCAAAATGATGCTAGCTATCTAGTTTATTTGCAAACAGGCGACGAGACGCTCGATTATCAATTAGCGAAACAGAAATATGGAAGCGACCGATGTATCGTCGAGGAGGGCGGAGACCATTCATTCGTTGGTTTGGAGAATCATTTGACTGACATTATTGGATTCTTAACTTATTAGTTTGTTGAAATGTGTTTTTTAGCATTAAAACAGGTGTGTCTTTGTAAGCATCTTGGTAAGCAGTTTTTTGTGCTAACGAAATTAGCTAAAACCTTCATTGCTCAGGAGCTTCAGCCTTGCTAATATCATCGACATCGATTTGATAAAAACCTAAGCTAGAGATCATGTCAACACAATATAATTCTGATGCTATTGAAGTCTTAAATGGCTTAGATCCGGTAAAACGCCGCCCCGGAATGTATACCGATACCACTAGGCCAAATCATCTGAGCCAAGAGGTTATAGATAATAGTGTTGATGAAGCCCTTGCTGGCCACGCTTCCTCTATAAAAGTCATATTGCATGAAGATCAATCACTAGAAGTAATTGATGACGGTCGAGGTATGCCTGTTGATATTCATCCCGAAGAGAAAATTTCCGGGGTCGAATTGATTATGACCAAATTGCATGCCGGTGGTAAATTCTCAAATAAAAATTATGAATATTCTGGCGGTCTTCATGGTGTTGGTATTTCTGTTGTAAACGCATTGTCAACCAGAGTACTGGTGACTATTCGGCGTGATGGCAACGTTTACCAAATGGCCTTTGAAAATGGTGACAAAGTCGAAGAACTTTCCATTGTCGATACTTGCGGTAAACGAAATACTGGTACAAGCGTTCATTTCTGGCCAGATCCTAAATATTTTGATACTTCAAAATTCTCCGTGTCCAAACTTCTGCATGTTTTACGTGCAAAAGCGGTACTTTGCCCTGGTCTAAAGATACGTTTCGACGACAAGACCTCTAAAGAAACTACTGAATGGTACTACGAAGATGGTTTACGAGACTACTTATATCAATCAATTAAGGATTTCGTTACCTTACCAAGTGATGCTCCTTTTGTTGGTGATTTTGCTGGTAATGGTGAAACAGCCGATTGGGCTGTAATGTGGCAGCCCGAAGGCGGGGAAATGATTACAGAAAGCTATGTAAATCTTATTCCTACTGCGCAAGGAGGGACCCATGTAAATGGTCTGAGGCAGGGGCTTTTAGACTCAATGCGCGAATTTTGTGAGTTCCGTAACTTGCTTCCAAGAGGGGTCAAGATTACAGCTGATGATATATGGGATCGTTGTAGTTATATTCTCTCTACAAAAATGCACGATCCGCAATTTGCGGGACAAACAAAAGAAAGGTTATCTTCTCGTCAAGCTTCAGCATTTGTTTCTGGCGTTGTAAAAGATTCATTTAGTTTGTGGTTGAATCAACACACTGATGTTGCCGAATTACTTGCTGATATGTGTATCAACAATGCGCAACGACGTTTACGTCAAAGTAAAAAAGTTGCTAGAAAAAAGGTTACACAAGGCCCTGCGCTGCCTGGAAAGTTAACTGATTGCTCATCTCAAGATATTAATTACTCTGAATTGTTTTTGGTGGAAGGTGACTCTGCTGGTGGTTCTGCCAAACAAGCTCGAGACAGGGAATTTCAAGCGATAATGCCGTTAAGAGGTAAAATACTAAATAGTTGGGAAGTCGACTCCTCTCAAGTTTTAGCCTCACAAGAGATTCATGATATTTCAGTAGCCTTAGGTATTGACCCTGACTCTGATGATTTATCGGGCTTGCGATACGGAAAAATATGTATTCTTGCCGATGCTGACTCTGATGGATTGCACATTGCTACATTGCTGTGTGCGCTCTTTGTGAAGCATTTTAGAACGTTAGTCGATCAAGGGCATGTATATGTTGCGATGCCACCACTATTCAGAATCGATATCGGCAAAGAAGTTTACTATGCCTTAGATGAGAGTGAGCGGAAAGGGATCATCGATCGAATCGTCGCAGAGAAAAAGCGCGGAAAAGTGAATGTACAAAGATTTAAAGGCCTTGGTGAAATGAATCCCCTGCAACTTAGGGAAACGACGATGGATCCTAATACTCGTCGCCTAGTGCAGTTGACGAGCCATGATGCCGAAGAAATGCTTGAACTCATGGACATGCTTCTTTCCAAGAAGCGCTCCCCTGATCGGAAAGCATGGTTGGAAAGCAAAGGTAATTTGGCGGTAGTCGAATAGTGCCTACATCCGAACAAAATTTGGATTAATAATGAGTCAATTTATCAAAGTCTCGGCTTTTGTTTTTGTTGGTTTATTTCTTTTATTCGTTGTTCTTTTAATCGACTTATCACCAACGGTTTATAAAAATGCGCATGCACAAGTCGAAAATGCAGAGAATGTATCAACATTAATCGGACAGCTTCGAAAAAGTTTTAGAAATAGATATCAACCTCAGCAAATCGATGTCTCATATTCTCAGGCTGAAAGCCTACTTGGTTTTACTCAACGAGCTTTACCTAATGTAAGCAGTGAACTCAAGTTGACTGAATCTAATGCAGAAATTATGGTGTCGTATCAACTGCCGAGCTACTTTTTTTCACCGTACCTCAATTTTTCGATTAAAGTCATTCAAGACAGTCGCTTGCATGTTGAAAGTGTTTCTGTAGGTGGTATCAGGATCCCCGGTGGTTGGGCATTGAAATGGGCTGAAGCATTGGCAAATTCTTATACAAATAGTGAAGTGGCTAGTAAAGCGATTCAATTAGTGGCTAAAACCGAAATCTCAGCAAATCAAGTCATCATTAGTCTAAATCCATTGGACTCACTCCTCAGGGAATTGAAAAACATTAAGACCTCCGGCGATGGAAATGAGATGCAGTTATTGAGGATAAAAACGGCACACTACCTTAGGGTACTTGATAACCTCCCTTTAACTGTTAACACTAAATTGAAAAACAAAGACACATCTCTTAGCTATTATTTGCATCAAGTCATGTTAGAAGCAAAAACAATGAGTACCAAAGATACTCTTGGAACTTCAAATTCGGCGATATTAGAAAATGAAGCTGCGATAATGGCGTTAGCTATATATGTAGGGCACAGAAGGTTTGCAACATTGTTCGGCGATCTATCATTTGCTGTAGATCCGATTCCAACAGTACAACGAAAGCCTGTCTTAGCGAAAAGACAGGATTTAAGCCTGCACTTTATATTTTCTGCTGCAATTAAACTATTATCAGAGCAAGGTATCAGTGTCGCTGTTGGTGAGTTCAAAGAACTGATGGACAGGGGAAAAGGAGGCTCAGGGTACAGCTTTATTGATTTAACTGCTGATATGGCGGGTGCCAATTTTGCAGCTTTAGCTGTTGATCCTAGAACTGCTGAAAAAATTCAAGATATTATGTCGTCTGAAGCCAATGAATTTCTGTTCTTCCCAAGTATCGACGGGTTTGATGAAGGAATGGATAAATCAAAATTTCGACAAAAGTATACTAACATTGAGAGTAGAGAGTATTTAACTGTAGTCAAAGAGATTGAAAAGCGAATGAGTGAACTCCCTATTGGTGTGATGCCTAGTCTATAAAAAATTCATTGAAACAGACGCAACGCCGTTGATATTCCCTTGAGTTTCTTTTGCTTCAACTTTTTTCTGTATTTTTCCATACAGACGACTGAGCCAACGACATAGCTAAATTCCTCTTCGATATGGGACGTTAGTATCAGCCAGTTCTTTTCCTCAATACCAAATTGCTTTAATAGCTTGGATTCAACTTTCACAGTCAGTGAATTTACTAGTCGATTGTTTTCTAACCTAGCAGCAGTTTGACGCAGCAATTCTATATAACATGATAGCTCTATATTTATAGAGTTTGCATTGCTCTCAAACTGCGTTTTTAAGCAACGAAGTTCGGCAGGTTGTTGGCCGGACTTAATGCTGCTTAATCGTCTTTTTATACTGGTATAGTGCGAGTTTTCAAGCGTTGTTGCGATACCTGCTCTTATTGGATTTAAATCGACGTAAATCATGCACGATAGTATCGCACGGTCATCAAGCAGAGCTTGAGATTTAAAACGAGACTCCCAGAATCGGCCAGAGCAATGGTCTTCTTTATTCGCCCTGAGTGCAATATATTGATTCAGAGCCTTCATAAAATAACTAATGTTCGTTAGTCTCTCTCTGTAAATGGCGGCGATTTTTTCAACTGTGGATAATTGGATTGGGCTCAGTGTGTCTCTTTGTTGTGGATCAATATACATTGCGGTGATTGTCTTGTTCGGATGGATTGCATGCCACCGTTGAATTACCTCTACATTACTCCATGTTTTTGCTTGTTCGGTATCTACATGTAAAACTAAATGATTGTGATTGTGCATAATTGCATACGCACATACTTCGATTGAGAAGGCGGAGGATAGTTTTTTTAAACGCTTTTCAAACCATTCTCGTCGATGTTCGAAATTGCTGCCGGTTAATTTGTCATAACCACATAGGAATGCCCTGCGAACGCATCGGCTCATGCAATGGTAATAAGAAGTTTGTGACAAGATTATTTGTTTACTGCGAGCAATTGGCATCAGATTTTCCTGTATATTATATATAAATATAGGGTATTTGATTGCTTGCAGATTAATAGCTGGTTTCACGTACAGTTTTGTGATTAAAGAAAGAAAAAACGTCTCGAAAAAGACACACCTGCGAGTCCGCAGTTTAGCGGATAGAAATTCAAAATCTATTAAGATAAAAGAAACAGGTGTGTCCTATTAAACTCTACTAAACTCTATTAAACTAAATAGTGACTTTAAATTTGCCAAGAATTGAGAGTAATAACTCCATCTTTTTTACAACAGTGGCAATGTCATCTTTAAGATCAGCATGGCCGATTTGAAGCATTGTTATGTCCTTTGCAAGTTCATCGACGTAAGGGCCAAAACGGTTACTTCTAGTGCTGAAGCCGCTGTCTTCAATGAAAATCACCGAAAATTTAGCTTTACCTGAGCGTTGTAAGTCATCGAGTGAAGAATCTGCATCAATCGCTTTCCTATATATTATTTGCATGTTCTCAGTTATTTTTGCTAAAACTTGTTGCATGAGAATCTCCTAAATTATGTTCAAGAAAGTGGCTGAATTGCCGATAATAGAATGAAGTGCGCAATTCTGCCCACTTTTTGACATAGCTACAAGTAATAAAAGGAAATGGTATGGATATTTCAGGCTCTAGTGCCTTGGGTGTATCCGGTACGTTGGAGATTAAATCTGCTCAGTTGGCCAAAAGTATGCAACAGCAAAATGGTCAGGCCGCGCTTGAGTTAATTGAGGCTGCTGACGTAACCAGATCTTCATCTACCCCTAATTTGGGTTCTACTATTAACACTTATGCCTAATGTGGCGCTTGATGAAGGTTGCAAGTTCAAGTCTATCGGCGTCTTGCTGGGTTGTCCTCCGATCTCAGTTACGAGTTTAGGGACAAGATATCCTGGCAAGCGCTTTATTAGTTCTCGCATTAGAATCTGTGCTGACTCTACGTCAACATCAAAATGAGCAGCGCCCCTTACTTTGTCTAGTAAATGTAAATAGTAAGGTAACACGCCAATATTAAATAAAGATTCACTTAAGGCAACCTGCTCTTTTGAATTGTCATTAATTCCTTTTAAAAGTACAGCCTGATTTAGTAAGGTAATTCCCGCTGCACGCATTTTTGAAGTTCCCACTGCTAACTCTGGACTTATTTCATTAGCGTGATTTGTATGTAATACAAGCACTTTCTGAAATCGACAGTTTGCGAACCAATCGATAAAGTCCTCATTTATCCTTGAAGGGATAACAACGGGCAGTCTTGTATGGATTCTAAGCCTCACAACATGAGGAATTTCTTCCAGTTTAGCAACCAACCATTTCAGATGATCATCTTTTGCCATCAATGGATCGCCGCCAGACAAAATCACTTCAATGATTTTGTCATTTTGCCTAATGTAAGCAATTGCTTTTTCTAATTCACGTTTGTTAACTGCGTTTTTTTCATAAGGGAACTCACGTCTAAAACAATATCGACAGTTTATAGCGCAACCACTTTTAACGATGAGTAATACTCTATTTTCGTATTTATGTAACAGTCCTTTTGTGGTGTTTTCATGCTCCTGCAATGGGTCTTTGACGAAGCCAGGTGTGTCTTTGTATTCAATAATTTGGGGAAGTACTTGGAGCAACAAGGGATCATTTATATCGTTTTTCTTCATTAAATTAGCAAAATGTCGAGGAACCTTCATTGGAAATAATTTCCTCGCAGAACTATGTTTATCAGCTATTTGAGGGTCTAAACACAAAAATTCTAGCAACGATTCTAGTGTGGTAAAGCCCTTTGCTAATTCTTTTTGCCAGTTTGACTCTACAGCAATGCTATTTTTAGGTATTATTCGTTTCACAAATATGCTCACAACGTAAATTTTAGAGGAACTATGGCTCATTTCAGTACAAACGAGTTCAAAGCGGGCTTAAAGATAATGCTCGACGGCGAACCTTGCAACATTCTTGAGAATGAATATGTAAAACCAGGGAAAGGACAAGCTTTCAGTCGAGTTAAAATTCGTAAACTTATTTCAAACAAAGTGCTAGAAAAAACATTTCGATCTGGCGACTCAGTCGAGGGCGCTGATGTTATGGACACCGAACTTTCCTATCTTTACACTGATGGTGAATTTTGGCATTTTATGAATAATGAAACATTTGAGCAAATTGCCGCTGATGAGAAGGCATTAGGTGACAGCATAAAATGGTTGGTAGAGAACGATACGTGTACTATAACATTGTGGAACGGAACTCCTATCGTTGTTACTCCTCCAAACTTTGTTGAGTTAGAAATTACTGAAACAGATCCTGGTTTAAAAGGTGATACGGCAGGTACCGGTGGCAAACCGGCAACGCTAACAACAGGAGCCGTAGTGCGTGTTCCGCTATTCGTCCAAACTGGTGAAACCATCAGAGTTGATACTCGAAGTGGGGAATATGCCTCACGTGCACAAAAATAGTCGAATCACAGGGGGGGCTGTGCAAATGGCCCTCTTGTTTATTGTTTGATGAATATTTCAAATCAATGGCAACCGTCAGGTTCAATCGACAGCATTGTCAAACGAGCTCAAATCCTCAGCAAAATCAGGAAGTATTTTGTAAATCAAAATGTGTTGGAAGTTGAGACGCCAACTATTTCACCATCGACTGTGACGGATGTTCACTTGGAGGCAATGACAACAATCCATACGAATCCACAGTCGGTGAAAAAGACACACCTGTTTTTACAAACATCTCCCGAATACTTCATGAAACGAATGCTATCAGCAGGTTTCCCTAGTATTTATCAAATTAGTAAATGTTTTAGAGATGATGAAGTAGGTAGGTTTCACAATCCTGAGTTTACAATGCTTGAATGGTATCGGTTAGACTTCTCTATGAGCAAGCTAATAGAAGATGTCGATGCTATTTTAATGCTCGTTTTGGACACACCTGTTTGCGAAAAAATAAGTTATCGCGATCTATTTGCAGTGCACTTAGACTTAGATATAAAAAATGACTCTGACTTGAAAGTAGTTTCTATTTGTAAACAACGTGGCTTTGAGAATATTGTGCCTTCTGAATTTAAAGAAACACTCTCTGAATTAGAAAGAAACATGCTTTTACAGCTTTTGTTTTGTGAGGAAATTGAAAGTAAAATTGGCGTGGAGAGACCCGTTGCAGTAACACACTTCCCAGCTAGCCAGGCATCCTTAGCTAAAATAGACCCCGATGACCCGTGGTTATCACTTCGGTTTGAAATTTATTACAAAGGTATTGAGTTAGCAAACGGCTTCGAGGAGCTTACCGATGCTAAAGAACAAAAGGCTAGATTTATATCAGATAATGAGCAAAGGAAAGAGAGTGGGCTAGAGCTTAAGCCCGAAGACACGAAGTTTTTAGATGCTTTGGAATTTGGCCTACCAGCATGCTCAGGCGTTGCCCTAGGCATTGACCGTTTGATAATGTTGGCTCTAGGCAAAAAGCATATAAGTGAAGTGTTAACCTTTGACTTCGCATCTCTTTAATAATTTAAACTGGTTAAGTGAGTTTTAGTGCAAAATAACATTAATATTGAAGCTTGGTTTGATCAACTACAAAACTCAAACAAAGACACACCTCATATAGTGGTTGGTTATGGCAGCCTTCTGAGCCAAAAAAGTCGAGAACTTTATAGCAATATCAGGTCATTCTCCCTGCCTGTCACCGTTAATGGGTGGGAACGAGGATGGGTTACTCGGTCGACTGAAGAAGAACAAACATACGTTGGTGCTTATCAAAACAGCCACAGTCATTTCAATGGTCAAGCATTTTATACTGATATCGATGAGCAATTGCTCAAACGAGAACAAGACTATCGCTTTTCTAAACTAAGGCTGGAACAAATAGAGTTTTCACCTGCAATAAGTGGTTTGATGTTGGATATGCTATCCACTTGTAATGTGTACGTGTGTGAAACACTCGAGCTCAAATTGCCATGCGACGAATTCCCAGTAAATTCGAGTTATATCGACACTTGCCTAACTGGTTGTTTCGAGGTTGGTGGAATTGAAGAGGCAAAGCGGTTTGTTTCGACCACAAAACATTGGCCTGTCGAGTATAAGCAAAACGACCGTTTGAAGCCAAAATATCCGCGAGCGGCCTCTGTAGATAAATTTGAAAGTAAAATTTTTGATCAATTACAATTAAAAAACAAATGATGATGAATTCTCAAAGACTATATTATCGAAAGCCTAATGAGTCTGATGCTGCTTTCATTTATGGTTTGGTTAATGAGCCCGATTGGCTTAAATATATCGGTGATAGAAAAGTAAGTAATGAACAAGACGCTGTTCAGTTCATAAATAAGAGTTTGAATGCAAAGCAGTCGTTGGACAGCCTTGGATTGAGAGTTTGTTGTTTGCCATCAACTGACTTATCAGGGGAGAACACAAACAAAAACACAAACAAAGACACACCTATAGGGCTCTGCGGTTTACTTAAAAGAGAGTATTTAGATGCAATAGATATTGGTTATGCATTTACTTATAAGTATCGAGGTTTGGGTTATGGGATCGAAGCAGCGACCTTCTTCAAAACTTATGCTTTTAATTATTTAAATGTTGAAAAGCTATATGCGACAGTTTTAAAGGAAAACAAGAAATCTATTTCATTGTTAGAAAAGTTGAGCTTCAGATCGCTTGGAGGTCTCGTAGAGAACAACATAGAGTCTGAAAATATTATGCTTTATGTCTCATACCCAAATTCTTAGTGGCTTCAGGTACATTTGCAAAATCAACCAAAAAGGTGTGTCCTTTTAAGCTCTGCTTTTAAGCTCTGAAGCATCCAATCAGGTTTTTTTCAGTTTTAATATCAGGTTTATTAATCCTTAGGCAGTGTTTCAAACATCAACTTCACTGCTTCGTTTATCTTAATTTCAAGATTGTCGTAGATACTGCTTGTTACTTTTCCAATGGCTACACCTTCCCAAATCAACAGATTGGTTTTCCGATCGATGATGTCGATGTTGAGAGTGCCTTCAGTATACTGTCTTATGCGCTCTTGCATCATAGGGTAATTACCCCAAACGCCATAATCCCGTCGAAAACCGTAATATAACGAAATTGATGGGCTTGTATCGACGGTTAATTTATCGTGCACATAAACATTAAAATTAACCCATAGGTCAGCGTTCTCAGCTTCTCGGAAGCCTTTCTTTTGCATTTCATTTTGTATGGCTACTTTTATATAACGTGAGGACATACTATCGTAACTACCACGGTCGGCGCTAAGGTTAGGATGGAAAGCGTAGGTTTGGTAATTATTGAACTGAACTCTATCATCAACCAAACTATGAATTTTTGGCGTTGACGCACAAGAAAACATAATTAACGTCGCCATCAGTACAACGCTGCTTTTCACTACCCAAGATATTCTTGTGCTCATACTTACTCTCCTGAAAAATACTCAACTACTATTGCCTTAATTAGTTTGCTGCTCATTTGAAAGCTTGTTTTGACATAGGTCAAAATATTCACTGTTTGTTAATTAGATTTAGAAGTTACCGTTTTAAAGCAAGTGTTTTTAAGTCAAATATTGACTCCTAAAGGGGGGGGCAGGCTTTGTTCGAATTATGGTTTAGGTTAATGCTAGTGCCATTCTATCGTCACCAGCTTTGACGCAGATCAAGTCCTAATCGAGGGTCTTGATTAGTCTATAGTGACTATTTTAGTCATTAGATATTTTGGAGCTGATATGGCTTATGCGCCTATTAAGAAAGACGTCAATACCGCAAATAGACAGGCCAATATGCCCAGCTACCACAAAAGCTATGACGATTTTGATTGGCAGCTAGCTAGAGCCATGATTAAAGGATTTAAAAACGGCATCAATATGGGGTACGAAGCCGTTGACCGGCATGTCGAAGAAGGATTTGGAGATCAAACAGCGCTAGTTTTTTTAGAAAAAAAGCAACAGCGCAAGATTTTTTCATATCTGCAGCTTCAACAAATGAGCAATCGTTTTGCAAACCTTTTGAAAAGCCTTCATGTTAAGAAAGGAGATTTGCTTTGTAGCTTAACTGACCGCAACCCTATTCTCTATTCTGCGATTATCGGCTGTTTAAAATCGGGTGTGGTGTTCAGCCCTTTGTTCTCGGCTTTTGGTCCTGAACCTATAAAAGCTAGGCTGACTATCGGCGGTGCTAAACTTCTTCTCACGAGTGGTAAAATTTATAAAAAGAAAATAGCCGCGTGGCGCAGCGAGTGCGAGAGTTTAAAAACGGTATTACTTTATCAATGTGACGGAGAATGCCCAAGTGACTGTATCGACTTAGATCAGGCTTTAGAACAGCAAAGCGAACAATTCGATATTAGCGTCACGGCGCCTGAAGATACTGCGTTAATACACTTCACTAGCGGCACCACAGGCACACCTAAAGCTGTTGTGCATGTGCATGAAGCCGTCATATATCACAAATATTCGGGATACTATGCACTTGATATCCACCCTCAAGATGTTTATTGGTGTACCGCGGACCCTGGTTGGGTGACCGGGATATCTTACGGGGTCATTTCACCACTGTGCAACCGAGCAATATTAATTGTTGATAATGCTGAATATGACGCAAACCGTTGGTACAGCATATTAGAACAAGAAAACGTCAATATTTGGTATACCGCGCCAACAGCCATTCGGATGCTAATGAAAGCGGGTAACGAACTATGCGAAAAATATGACCTTTCTGATTTGCGCTTTTTAGCTAGCGTAGGAGAGCCGCTTAACCCTGAAGCTGTGGTTTGGAGCCAGAAATTTCTAGGCAAAGTATTCCATGATAATTGGTGGCAAACCGAAACGGGTGGAATTATGCTCGCAAATTTTATGACTGAAAATGTTAAGCCAGGGTCAATGGGGCAGCCTTTGCCAGGCATTCAAGCGGGTATTGTGAAAGTCGATGAACAAGGACATCTGCTAGAACTAAGCACCGCTAATGAAACTGGCGAGCTAGCGTTTAAGCGAGGTTGGCCTTCTATGTTTCGTGACTACTTGCATGAAAGCAAACGCTATCAAGATTGCTTTAATGGTGATTGGTACTTGAGTGGTGATTTGGCATACAAAGATCAAGATGGTTATTTTTGGTTCGTGGGCCGACGTTCAGATTTAATTAAATCTTCAGGACATTTAATCGGCCCATTTGAGATAGAAAGTGTATTGCTTGAACATCCGGCGGTAGTTGAGGCTGGCGTCATTGGTGTTCCCGATCCCGTAGCAGGTGAATTAGTAAAAGCTTTCGTCGCCCTAAAAGACGGCTACCAAGACGATACTGCATTGCGCAAAAGCATCATGGCTCATGCCCGCAAAAAATTGGGAGCAGCTCTCGCGCCTCGAGAAATTTGCATCAAGCAAAACCTGCCAAAAACTCGCAGTGGAAAAATAATGCGCCGACTCCTTAAGGCTCGGGAACTAGGTCTTCCGGAGGGAGATGTTTCTACATTAGAAAGTGACGAAACCAGCTCAATATAAATCGCGCTATAAAATAACGATGAGTAAGAGTACAAACATTATGCACACCAATAACAATAAGATACACATGGACATAGCGCATATTAAGTTTCTCTTTAAGGAAATGTTGAGGATAAGGCGCTTTGAAGAAAAGTGCGCCGAACTTTATACGCAAGAGAAGATCCGTGGCTTTCTACATTTGTATATTGGGGAAGAGGCTGTTGCGGTAGGTGTCATGCAAGCTTTGATGCCAGAGGACGCTGTATTTGGGACTTATCGTGAGCATGGCCATGCTATCGCAAGAGGCTTAAGCATGGATAAAGTGATGGCAGAAATGTTTGGCAAGGTGACGGGTAGCAGTCGAGGCCGCGGTGGCTCTATGCACATCTTTGATGTTGAAAAACGGTTTTATGGAGGTAATGCAATTGTAGCTGGAGCCTTACCTTTAGCTGTTGGTCTGGCGTTAGCGAACAAAATGCAAAATAAAAACAATGTTGTTACCTGTTTTTTTGGCGAAGGGGCCGTAGCGGAGGGAGAATTCCACGAAAGTCTCAATTTAGCGAAATTGTGGCAATTGCCGATTTTATTTGTATGTGAGAACAATGGTTATGCAATGGGTACTGCCTTAGCTATATCAGAATCCCAACAGAAAATTTTTCGTAAAGCGCAAAATTACGGTCTAGCAGCGCATGCGGTTGATGGCATGAATGTCGTAGAGGTTGAATCGGCAGCGAGTCAATACTGCCACAGTATTAGAAATGGTGAAGGGCCTTGTTTACTAGAGTGCAATACCTATCGTTTCCGCGGTCATTCTATGTTCGATACGCAATTATATCGTGATGCGGACGAAGTGGAGCAGTGGAAAAGTAAAGGGCCCATTAAAAAATTAAAACGCTGGTTGGAAGCGAATGGAAAACTGGCTGCCGATGAATTAAGTCAAATTGAAGATGAGGTCGCTGAGGAAATAAACAAGGCCGTTGCTTTTGCCGATAAGTCTCCGTTTGAGGATGTAACTGACTTACACCTTGGCGTTTATGCGGAGGAAACCTCTTGAACGACCAACAGTTAAGTTATAGAGAAGCGCTTAGACTCGCTATTGAAGAAGCGATAAACGCCGATGAACGTGTGTTTTTATTGGGCGAAGATGTGGGCAATTACGGCGGCTGTTATGCTGTGTCTAAAGGCCTATCTGAAACTTTTGGGCCGGATCGAATTGTCGATACTCCACTATCCGAATCGGGTTTCGTTGGCGCAGGTATTGGGGCTGCAATAGGCGGCATGCTGCCTATTGTCGAAATCATGACCGTTAATTTTAGTTTACTTGCGCTTGACCAAATTGTTAATAATGCCGCCACAATACGTCATATGTCTGGCAATCAGGTGAGTATCCCGATTGTTATTCGAATGGCTACCGGTGCAGGTAAACAACTTGCCGCCCAACATTCTCATAGTCTTGAAAATTGGTACGCACATGTTCCCGGGGTCAAGGTATTAGCACCCGCCACTGTAGCTGACGCACGCTATATGCTGAGCATGGCATTAAAAGATCCGAATCCGGTGATATTTTTCGAACACGTTATGCTCTATAACGAATCAGACAAGCTTCCTGTACCTGAGGATTGCCCTGATATGCACAGCGCGCTAGTCAGGCAATCCGGTAACGACATTAGTTTAGTGACTTATGGTGGCTCTCTGTCTAAAACTTTAGAAGCTGCCCGTCAATTAGCGCAACAAGATATTAGCGTTGAAGTCATCGACTTAAGAAGCTTAAGGCCGTTGGATACACAAACCATCTTCGAATCAGTCCATAAAACTCATCGTTTACTGGTGGTCGACGAGGGTTGGCATACCGGCAGTTTAGCCGGGGAATTATGCGCGCTGGTTGCTGAAAACTGTTTTTGGTCACTTGATGCACCGCCAATAAGGGTGTGTAGCGAAGAGGTACCCATTCCATACCCTAAGCATTTAGAGGACGCAGTAACGCCCCAAGTAGAAAAAATTGTCAACGCAGTACTGGGTTTATTAAGTAAAGAAACCGTCTCATGAAAACGCTTACCATGCCTTCGTTTGGCTCAGATATGGCGACAGGAACCCTTGCACAATGGCATGTAAAAGCCGGAGATACCGTATCAAAGGGCGATATTGTTGCGACCATCGAAACCATGAAAGGGCTTATCGATATGGAGGTGTTTGATGATGGCGTCATTGAGTCGCTATCGGCCTCAGAAGGTCAAGAGCTTGATATTGGTGCTCCTATCGCTCAGTTACGATCACTTAATGAAAATGATGAAAGTACAAATATAGTAGAAAAGCAGAGTAGTGTTAAATCTGAGGATCCTAAAACGAATATCAATACAGTATCGCAAAATAAGGCGTTGCCTAACGAACAAGAAAAAAACACAAAAAATCAGCGCGTTGAGGCTGACAGTAAATTAAGCCAACAAAACGAAATAAGAAAAAGAGATAAATTCCTAGCTATTTCTCCCGCGGCGCGCAAACGTGCGGCAGATCTTGGCGTTAATTGGCGTCAGCTCAGTCATGGAAATGGCCCCGAGGGCGCAATCATTCTGCAAGATATTGACGATGCGTTTAATATGGCAGCTGAATCGCCTACAAAATCCAAGCCCACACCCGCTGAAATGATGCGTCAAGCCATCGCCACTAACGTTAGCCGCTCAAAACGAGAGATCCCTCACTATTATTTACAGCTTGATGTTTTATTAGATAACGCTCTCGATTGTTTAAGTGTGCATAATGCTAACTTATCACCTAGCAAGCGCATATTAGTTAATGCCATGATTTACTCTGCTATCGCTCGCGCGCTGGAGGACTTTCCTGCTTTTAATGGCTTTTATATTGATGGTCAGTATCAACCATCTGAAACAGTGCATTTAGGACATGCGATTAGTTTACGCACTGGGGGGATAATGATTGCTGCAATCCGAGATGCACAAAGCTTAGGCGTAATTGAGTTAATGGATAAGCTCAGAGACCAAGTTGCACGAGCAAGAGAAGGAGGCCTAAGGATGTCTGAAGTAACGCAAGCCAGTGTGACTATCTCAAGCATTGGCGACAGAGGCGCAGACAGCATGCAAAGTATTATTTTTCCACCTCAAGTCGCTATTTTTGGTCTTGGTAGGCCACGCAAAATGCCTTGGATAATACAAAACGCTATCGTTGCTGCCACTGTTGTTTCGATCAGTTTGGCTGCAGATCATCGGGTTAGCGATGGTCATTCAGGTGCTCGCTTATTGAACAAAATCAATAAACTTTTACAAACTCCAGAGAAGCTACTATGAATAATAAGCAAACATTAAAAGCTGTCATTACTCGCCTCATTTTAGACATTGCGCCTGAGGCTGATATTGAATCGCTCGACCCTCGTGAAGATCTCAGAGAAGAGCTCGATTTGGATTCTATTGATTTTATGAAGTTACTTGAAGCCCTTGCTTTAGAAACAGGTATTACAATTTCAGAGAGCGATTATGATCAGGTTAATACTTTGGAGTCTATGATTGCTTATATAGAAAGTAAAAAATAGTCGCTATTAATCTACGTAGAATAATGAGTTCTGCTAAGGGGATAGAATGGAAGATATTTTTGGATTGAGTGCTTATTCGCCAGCACAAATCGCGGCTAAGGTAGACGACATCGGCGTAAAAAAAGCAAAAACTCCCTTTGTGCCACTTGTGATGCTTGGCTTCTTAGCGGGCGCTTTTATTGGGCTTGGCGGTATGCTTTATGTCTTAGTAAAATCTGACCCTTCCCTAAGTTTTGCTAGTGGCCAATTATTAGGAGGATTGGCTTTTTGTCTTGGCCTTATTTTAGTTGTTGTTGCTGGTGCCGAGCTGTTTACTGGCAATAATCTAATTGTGATGGCGTGGGCCGACAAAAAGATTTCACTGCATGACTTACTGAGAAACTGGATAGTGGTATGTATTGCAAACTTGATCGGTGCAGTAGGCATGGCAGTGCTCGTTTTCTTGTCTGGGCATTTGCTTATGAATGATGGAGCGATTGCTGAGCAATATGTCAATATTGCTGTTGCAAAAACTGGCTTATCTAATACAGAGGCTATTTTTAGAGGCGTGCTATGCAATATTTTGGTATGTATGGCTGTTTGGATGACGCTGGCTGGAAAAACGGTGACAGACAAAATTATTGCGATTATTTTTCCTATTACGGGATTTGTTGCTGCAGGTTTTGAGCATAGTGTGGCAAACATGTATTTCTATCCTGTCACCTTACTAATTCAATACTTTAGTGTTGTGGAAACAGGCTCAAATTTGATTACGATTTACGATTTTATGAAAAACCTATTGTTCGTTATCAGTGGTAATTTGATTGGTGGCGGGGTATTTGTGGGGCTGGTCTATCACCTTATTTATCAAAGAAATAAGGAAGCAAAATGAGTAACCGCGCGATTTTACTCTCTTCAACGGTATGTTGCCATGTTGCACTTTGTTGGCGCGTCCCTTCATGCAAACAGAGCCCACACAGAATAAATAGCGTAATTGTCAGAAAATTGATAAGCATCAATTTTTTTTAATCATGGTCTACTTTAATAGTCATTTATTAGTATTCAGCTAGGCCTGTTTATGAGTCAAACTCAAGTTAATAGTATTTGTCCATTTTGTGGTGTTGGCTGCGGTATGCGCCTTGTTGTGGATAACGGCGTTATCGACGCAGTAAAACCACTTAGCGAGCACCCAATTAGTCAAGGTAAGTTGTGCGCAAAGGGGTGGAATACCCCGTTTGGTATTAACAAACATAATCGAATAACCCAGCCTTTAATGAAAAAGAACGGCTCATTTAAAGTAGTGAGTTGGCGTAAAGCGTTGTCATATATCGCAAAAAATCTAAGCACATTCATACGTGAAAGTGGGTCTGAATCTGTGGGTGTGATTAGCAGCGCCAGAGCAACAAACGAAGATAATTACGCTGCACAAAAGTTTGCCAGAGCCATATTGAAAACGAACAACATAGATCACTGTGCCAGAATTTGTCACAGCCCTTCAGTTGTTGGCTTGAAACAAACGGTGGGTTCCGGCGCAATGACCAACAGCATTGATGATGTGGGTAAGGCTGACGTTATATTGGTCATCGGAGCCGACTCTACTGAAAATCATGCGATTATTGGTGGTCACATCATGCAGGCGAAACTTCGTGGCGCTAAGCTTATTGTCATCGATCCCCGCCAAACCCGGCTTGCACAAATTGCTGATTTACATTTGCAGCTTAAAATCGGAAGCAATATCGCACTGCTTAATGGTTTACTGAATATTATTTTTCAGCACAATTGGCAAAATAGTGACTTTATTGCGCGTCGCTGTGAAGGTGTTGAGGCATTGCAACAACATGTTGCTGGGTACCCACTTGATAAAGTCGTGAAATTGACGGGAATTGAAGGTCAAAAATTAGTAGAAGCAGCTAAATTATACAGTCAGGCCAATGCCGCATTTCTTGCTTACGGCATGGGCATAACGCAATTTATTAGTGGTACAAACAATGTTATCGCAGTATCTAATCTTGCGCTTGTATGCGGACAAATTGGCAGGGAAGGTACGGGTATTAATCCATTGCGCGGACAAAATAATGTTCAGGGTGCCTGCGATATGGGAAGTTTACCGAATGTGTATCCTGATTATCAGAGTGTGGCTGATGAAAAGGTTCGTGCAAAGTTTAGTTGTGCTTGGCAAACCAATGTGCCGAAGGCCCCAGGGTTAACCTCACTCGGCATGAGCAATCAGGCGCGCAATGGTAATTTTAGAGGTCTGATTATTTTTGGTGAAGATCCGGTTGTAACCGACCCAGATCGTAATCAGGTTGAACTGGGAATGAGCGCGATGGACATGCTGGTGGTTGTGGAGCTGTTTATGACTGAAACTGCCAAAATGGCCGATGTTATTCTGCCTGCTGCTAGTTTTGCTGAAAAACAAGGAACTTTCACAAACTGCGAACGCCGAGTTCAACTGATCCATAAAGCCATCGAGCCACCGGGAAAAGCTAAGATCGATTGGCAGATACTCTGTGAGCTTGCCAAGGCCATGGGCTTAGGTGATTTGATGAATTGGCAGACCAGTGAGCAAGTTTTTGACGAAATGGCTCAGTTGACGAATTCGTTTAGTGGGATGAATTACGCTCATTTAGCCGAACGAAACGGCTTGCAATGGCCATGCAACGCTGAGCATCCAATGGGCACTCGTTGGCTACATACTGATGTATTTCCCATCGGGAGGGGAAAACTCATTGCGGTAGATCAAGTGTCAAGTGATGAGCAACCTGACACTGAATATCCTTTTTGGTTTACCACAACAAGACTGCATTATCATTATGGCTGCGGCTCCATGACTCGCCAATCGCCTTTACTTGAAAGAGAGACACCGAATGGACTGCTGTTTATTCACCCTCAAGATGCTGTGGATCTTGGTTTAAAAAACAATCAAGCGGTAGCGGTTTCCTCTCGTCGAGGTAACCTTGAAACACGTATTGTTTTGAGCGAGCAATTGGTGCCGGGCTTGCTTAGTATGCCTTACCATTTTAAAGAAGCACCTTCTAACTTACTTACAAATGATGCGATGGATCCCACCACTGAAATGCCAGAGCTTAAAGTTTGTGCAGTCAAGCTTGTCCCGCTACCTATTAATCAATCGCCACTTCCTTCTTCTGTATCAAGAGATTTAGAAAACAGGGCGGTTCAATAATCAAAAGGAATGAACATGGTAAACGATGCCTATTTACTCAAAGATTTAAGTATATTAAGCGACCATCTTGCTAAGATTTTTGACCTCGTGCAACTAAAAAAAGACGCGAGTAATGAAGTATATTGGGCACATACTGAAGGCGAAACTAATGTGCTGTTGTTTGGTCATGCATATTTGCCGCTCACCTCGCCGAAGACTTTTTTCTTCCCGGCGCAAGAGTCGTTATATCAGTTTGATGGAAACACTTTTGAAACAATACTGCCTAGCGTAAAACCCATCGCTTTGTTTGGAGTTCAGGCGTGTGACTTAACCGCAATTGCATATCAAGATCAATTTTTTAAACATGATCCTTATTACCAAAAAAGACGTGAGAGTGCGTTGCTGATTGGTATTGACTGTGAAGCGCCTTGTAAAAATGGCTTTTGTCCTGAGGTTAATGCTGGTCCGCATGTGAATAGCGCAACTGCAGATATTGTTTTAAGCCGTTTAAAAAAAGGCGATAAAACCAACGCATCACAATGGCTGCTTATTACATCAAGCGAAAAAGGTGTTAGTAGCTTAGCGCATCTTACACTTGAAAAAGCGGATGCAGAATACCTGAAATTGAGAACTAACCTTGGGCATAAAGTAAGTGCTCAGTTTGCTGACTTTAGTTATATTACCAATGCAGTGGAGTATCTAAACGACAAATCAATTCCTGTTGAACTTTGGGAAGAACTCAGCGTTAGATGCCTCAGTTGCTCAGGTTGCACTAATCTTTGTCCAACGTGTTCTTGTTATAGTACTTTTGAGGTAATTGAACCAGCGACAGTTGACAACAGTGTGCAATCACAAACCATAAGGTGCTGGGACTCTTGTTTATTTGAATCATTCCAACGTGAGGCGAGCAACCATAACCCAAGCAGTAAGGCTGCTCAAAGAGTTGAGAGGTTTTGGTTTCACAAGTTTTCGGATGAATACCTTCCGGAGTTTAATCGGCATGGTTGCGTTGGATGCGGGCGTTGTGAGCAAACGTGTCCAGGCACAATTGGCGTTCATTCCGTAATGAAAAGGATTGATCAAGTATGCTGCAGCTAACGCCCAAGACCATTCGTATAGTCGATTTTTATGAAGATGGAACAGACAGTCGGCATTTTACCTTTGAGCCTAAAGGCTTTGCACATAGGGAGCCAATTGCGATTGGGCAATTTTTTATGTTGACCGTTCCAGGCGTAGGATTAGCGCCATTTACTTATACCTCCTTTCCCGACAGTCAAGGTCGCTTTACGGCGCTTATTAGAAAGGTAGGAAAATTAACGGACAAATTATTCACCCTAAAAAAGAGCGACCTTTTAGGATACAACGGACCTTATGGTAATGGTTGGCCAGTGGCAAAAATACATCAAAAAGAGCTGCTAATTGTGGCGGGTGGATGCGGTTTAGCACCAGTTTCAACCGCAATTGATTATTTAATAGATGCTGGACGAGCTGATTCCGTCACACTTTTGTATGCAACTCGAGATAAAGAATCGCAAGTGCTAAAACAGGAAAGGGCTCGCTGGCAGTCCAAAATTAGGATGTTTGAGACACTCGATACTCAAGGTAATAAAGGGCATTCTGGATTACCCACCCAACATCTTTCTACTTTGCTAAGTCAGTGCCATCAAAAGCCGGATATGTTGCTCACGTGTGGACCTGAGGCGATGATGAAAGAAGTTGCAAAAATGTGCGTGGGTTTGGGTTTTGAAAGCTCAGATATTTGGCTGTCTATTGAGCGCAGGATGCGCTGTGGTGTGGGTTTGTGTGGTCATTGTTATATCGGTAGCAGTTATGCTTGCAAACAAGGCCCTAGCTATTGTTATGATGAATTTATGGCACTCGAAAATAACCACAATACTGCCGTATCTGGATATATGGAACACTTTCAGTATTGTTAATATTTGCGGCTCTTCTTTTCGGCATAAAAGCAGCACTGAGTTAGCCCCTTTCAAAGAGGAAACAGCAATCTAACTCAAGAAGTAATGAACGCCTTTGTAAACTAGTTTCTTTCTATTGAAGAGTTAATGATACTGTCGTAAAGGTCTTGGCTAATATAAACCGGAGTATATACCCCACCGTTATTTTTGATTTGTTTATCAAATGAGCGCAAATGATTGCGAGAACCTTTTAGTAAGTTATCGTATACATAGATAATATCAGCGTTGTCAACAACATTGTCTTTTTGGTTTTGTAGGTCATAAATATCTAACTCCTCAACAGTAGCGCCAACATACAAACCCTCTAACAGTGAGATTGATCCGGATGTCACCAGCGTATCGTAGATCAGTTGCAGTTCACTGTTTACGAACACACCAACAGTATCAGTTTGCATTGGATCGACTAAATCATAACGTTCAATAAGGGCAAGAACGGCGTCTGTGTGGGTTTGCTCACTCGCCGCGATATTAGTAAATATCTTGGTTCCGTAAATGTCATATAGAGAGGTATATACATCTCTGGCTAGTTTTTCCTCTTCTCGCATAAAGGCTAGGCTTTCTGCTTCAGCAGCAGATAAATCACTTGGAGGAATGTTGTTGAGGTTGTTGGTGAGCGCACTGGGGTTAAATGTAGTTGAACCGTCTGCAGCAACGTCAAATAAAGGAGGAGTATCGCTCGAACTTCCTCCACAGGCGGTTAAGGTAAATACAGTTAATAATAGGGTGCTTAGCGCAATTAATTTTTTCACAGACTACTCTCTTATCTGGTTTATGGGCGAACAGAATATGCCTCATAAATCTGATTATCTCTAAATTGTGTAAGTGCTTTGCAAACGTTGTACCACATTTAAAAAAAGGAAAGTCTGTTGATTTATAAGGCTTTCTTAAAATATCGTGCTAACTTATGTTTTATTTAATTCAATAATGACAATTTTGACAATAAGAATGACAATTTCGACAATAAGAGTGACAAATTCTAAACGTTACTGACGTTGTAGCTCACCTTGTTCGCTTATCGCAACGTTACTCTATTCTATAGGAACGATGGCACGCATTGCATGTGGACATAATTTTGACCATCTCTTTTTGTATGAGCATTGCATCTGTGTTTTCTTTGGCTAGCGTTTTCCAATGACCGTTCAGTTGCTTGCTCATTTGTTGAAATCCAGCTGGCATTGAGTCACGTAAACCATCAGGGTGATTTTCTCTTGTATATTCAAACAGTAAGCCTACTAAATCATCCACTTTCTCTGGTGATCCTTGTACTAAAGATTGTTGGATACCGGTTAGTGTTTCTAACATCCGCCGCATCCGTTCAAGAACAAAATCTTTTTGCTGTGCGCTCAAATTAATCGGTGTTCGTGCATCCGTTGACATGCTATTTTCATCACTTGCGAGCGCCGCTGCGCTAACTAACAATAATCCAATAACCAGTTTTGCTTTCATGGTTTTTCCTTCGCTGTTTAAACGATGCTTGTCTTACGATAAAATAATAAGCAATGTTTAGCAAGTTTGAGGCCATAGTTCAGTGGTACACTGTCCTTTACATAAATCTGAGGCCGAATCGTTAGAAAAGCTGCAGGACGTAATAAAAATGTGAGGAGTCCGAGATAGATCGCGGACTCAATCGATCTTGGTTACAACGATTTTTTGCTGAAATACCAATCAACATAGTTATAGCCTTTGTTTTTTCGGCCATTAGCATCGTCGACAGTATGTGGTGGCGGGACGATGACTTCTTCACCTTCTTTCCAATTCTCTGGCGTTGCTACCGAGTTAGCATCGCTTGTCTGCATTGCTTTAACCAGCCTCACAAACTCATCAACACTGCGCCCATTACTCATTGGATAGTAGACCATTGCTCTCAATATACCTTCTGGGTCAATAATAAACGTAGCACGCACAGCTGAAGTATCGCTAGCGCCCGGCTGAACCATGCCATATGAGTTTGCTACTTCCATAGATAGATCGGCAATAATTGGAAAAGGGATATCGACATTGAATTTCTCTTTAATGTTAAGCACCCATGCAATGTGAGCGTGAACACTATCAATTGATAAACCCAATAATTCAGTATTCATGTCAGCAAACTCTTTCGCGACACCAGCAAACGCAATAAACTCAGTGGTACAAACCGGTGTAAAGTCTGCAGGGTGAGAGAAAAGTACAAGCCATTTTCCTTTATAATCTTCTAATGTGCGTTGACCGTGTGTTGTTTTTGCATCGAAGTAGGGTGCAGGCTTATTTAGTTGCGGAAATTGCATTGTTTTTTCATTTGTATCATTCATTTGTATTCTCCAAATATGGTAAGTTGTGTCAAAGGACACTCTTATAATAGTTATAAGATATACTAAAAGATAATAAACATTATTAATTGTTCTAATCGTGATAAACGATTGAGTTCGGATTTATCTCATTGCTTTCGAGCCAAAACTTATGCATTGTCAACTGGTTTGCCATTCTCCATGCGGGGGATAACATCTTCAATGCTACAAATTACAAAACCGGCAGCTACAAGGGCAATATTTAAATAAGCCGCACTATGGCTAGCGACTATTTGGCCGAAGATGGTAATCGCCTCTGGTTAATTGATGATGTTGTTCGATACTTCAAATAAAATAACCATTGGGTTTGAGAACGGCGAAAGCTGCGGCAAAAGCGGTTTGTAGTTGGCCAAAATACACAAAGGTGTCTGCACAAACGATCGAATCAAAATGGTTGCCACCATTTTGCATATGAGTGCATAACTCACTTTTATGCAGTTCAACATAAACCTTCAGCTGTTCCACTTTTTGCCGCATTCTGAAAAAAGCAGTAAGAGCAAGCTGCATGGCTGTTTTTTTATTCCGCCAATACCCACTTAGAGTTGTTTAGCGAAAGATTGCACTTCAGTAGGTGTTAAATAACGCCACTGGCCCAATTCAACATCCAGTTGAACATCTCCGATTTTTTCTCTGTGAAGCAAAACAACACGATTACCGACCGCAGCAAACATGCGCTTTACTTGGTGAAACTTACCTTGAGTAATGGTTAATAAGGCTTCACGCGCCCCGATTTTTTGTAAATTCGCAGGTAGGGTTAATTGATGCTCTCCTTGCAATTTCACTCCTTTTTTAAACGAGATTGCAACATCCTCTGTGAGTTCTTTTGACAAATTTACTCGATAAACTTTAGGACAATTTCGCGATGGCCTAGTAATAGAAAATGACCAGCGGCCGTCATCAGTGATCAAAATCAATCCTGTTGTATCGGCATCTAAACGTCCTGCAATGTGGAGTTCTGAGACCTTTTCAACGGGTAGGTGATTTAACACTGAGGGATAGACTTCATCAACATTTGAGCAAATGGTATTGGCTGGTTTGTGCATTAAAATATAACGAAAACTGCGTGCTTTGAGCGTGCGCATATTCAAGGTTACTGTATTACTTTCATGTATCTGAGCGGCTTCATTTGTGATGACTTTGCCATTCACGTATATTTCTCCAAGCTTGATACATTTAATTGCTTGGCTTTTCGTCAACTCAGTACTTTTGCAAACAAATTTATCGAGACGCATGGTAACTAATAGTAAGGATAATGAATAGGATGACCTTAGCTTTGCTATATGTTAACTGTCAACGACTGATTATTGCCTTATGAATAAATAGAGTGAAACTTAATTGAAGGGCTTGATCAGTATCAATCGCACTACTCTTGCAACTCTGTATTATAGTTTGGGGTGATGTGCTTGCTATTAAGTAAGCAATACTTATTTTCTATCAGAATAACTACTAGGCCGAGATATATGAATGTAAAACGCGTGCTCATTATAGAAGGTCTGGTTAACCTACTGATGATTGTGACTAAACTTATCGTCGGCATAATTACTGGCTCTGCGGCACTCACTGCAGATGCTTTGCATTCATTCACCGACCTTATCAATAACGTTGTTGCTTTTTTAGCAATTAGAATGAGTGAAAAACCAGCGGACGATGATCATCATTATGGTCATCAAAAATTTGAACAACTTGCAGTATTTTTCTTGGCAACATTATTGTTTGTTGTCGCCATTGAAGTCGTCATTAGAGCTATTTATAGATCATCAGATGTAGTTGAGCAAAACAAGATAGGTTTGTTAGTGCTCGTTGTTGCTGTTGTTATTAATTTAACGCTATCTCTTTGGGAAAGATATTGGGCCAAGAAACTTAAATCAGATCTCTTGCATGCTGATGCCAGTCATACGTTTAGTGATGTCTTAACGTCTGTTGCCGCTATCGTCGGATGGCAACTAGCGGCTTTTGGCTTGTATTGGATTGATACTTTTTTTGCGCTCATTGTGGCGGTGATGGTTGGTGTACTGGCGTATCGTTTGTTTTCAAAAGCGGTGCCTATTTTGGTAGATCAAAGTCATTTTGAACACGGTGTTGTTAAAAAAAGTATTAAGCAATTAGTTAATGTTGCAGCGGTAAAAAAACTTAGAATACGAAGTATGGGCAAGCAACACTTTGCTGATGTTACGGTTGCTGTAGAGGCTAAACTATCGTTGCTTGAGTCCCACAAAATTGCTGATCAGATTGAACATATGTTAGCACAAAAGTTCAATATTTATGACACTACAGTGCATGTGGAACCCGACATTCAAAGTGGCGACTAAACGGTGATTGGTTGTAAGCGAATAGCTAAGTTTCAGTTTCGCGCCTGTAATACTAATACGGTGATAAATCCCACTAGCATCATAGTTTACATAAAGCTTTTAGGCTGAGAGCAATCGCCAGATTAGCACTATTGTCTTAGTCCTGTTGGTTGTTATTTTCCACTATGCCGTTATTGTGGCGTTCGCAACACCATTAACCTAATTTCAGTCATGTCTTCTATTGCATACTTGATACCTTCGCGACCTAGCCCTGATTCTTTTACTCCTCCATATGGCATATTATCAACGCGCCAGCTGGGAACATCACCAATAACTATGCCACCTACATCTAGTTCATCCCAAGCTTTATAAGCTTTGTAAATGTCTTTTGTAAAAATACCGGCTTGTAAACCAAATTGACTGTCGTTGACTTGTTTCAATGCTTCATCGAAATCGGAAAACGGCGCAATAGTAGATATAGGACCAAATGCTTCTTCGGCATTTATTTCGCAGTCTTTAGGCACATTCTCAAGCAATGCCGCTTGCAGCATCAGTCCTTTTCTTGAGCCACCACATAACAGTTTTGCACCCGCGTCTACAGCATTTTTGATCCAGCCTTCAAGTCGCTTAGCTTCAGACTCAGAAATCATTGGACCGATGAAAGTATCTTCGTTCAAGGGATCTCCATGAACTAAATTCTCTACTTTTTCTTTATAAGCTGCTTTGAATTTTTCATATATTGATTCATGAATGAAAATACGCTGCACACTAATGCAACTTTGGCCTGATTGATAATAAGCACCAAATACAATGCGTTCGATAGCGTCATCAAGATCAGTATCATGGTCGACTATACAGCCAGCGTTACCGCCTAATTCTAAGATAACAGGTTTTTTACCCGCTTTTGCTTTCAGTTCCCAACCTACACTTGGTGAACCCGTAAAGCTTAACAACTTGAAGCGGTCATCAGTTGTGAATAGATCGGCGCTATCTCTGCTACAAGGGAGTATTGAAAAAGCGCCTTCGGGTAAGTCTGTTTCGGCAAGTATTTCACCAATAATGAGCGCTCCTATTGGCGTTCTGCTCGCAGGCTTTAGTACAAAAGCGCAACCAGCTGCAATTGCAGGTGCGACTTTGTGGGCGGCTAAGTTCAATGGAAAATTGAAGGGAGAAATGAATGAACAAGGGCCAATAGGTACTTTCTTATATTGTCCTTGGTATCCTTTTGCTCTTTCGGTAATTTCTAAGTTTAGCACGGCTCCCTCAATTCGCACCGATTCTTCCGCAGCAATTTTAAAGGTATCGATTAATCGTGTTACCTCACCGCGCGCATCTTTAATCGGTTTTCCTGCTTCTATACATAAAGCATAAGCGAGCTCATCAAAACGCTCCTTAAATCTTGTTACGCAGTGTTCTAATATTTGCTGACGTTTATAAGCAGGTATTTTATTCAGAATTTTCTGACTTTTCTCAGCGGCATCGATGGCTTTATCTATTATTTCCGCGTCCGCCAGTGCCACTGTTGTGGCTACTTCACCCGTATATTTGTTAGTGACTTCTAAGTCTTGATTGGCAAACACCGCTTTATTCGCAAGATAGTAGGGATATTGTTTTGCTAGCTTTGTCATGATTATTGTCCTTTTATAAGGACACACCTCATTGTGAAACGGGTGTGTCTAGTTTAGGTTCTATTTTTGGCGCTATCGTTAAAATAATGAGCTGCCCTAACTAGGTGTGTCTTTATTTAGGTTTCTTTATTTATATTCACTGATTAGGCATACTTTAAGAAACTATAGTTTCGCACTGAGCTTTCGAATCGTTTTGTTCAACGTTTCATCATTTAGACTGTAGTCAACCGGCACATCGATAAGATGAACTGCTGGCTCTGATAAGCATTTTTGGACGGTAGGCAGTAAATCTTTGGTTGCTGATATTCGCCAGCCTTTGCCGCCATATGACTCTACGTATTTAACAAAATCTGGATTACCATAGTCTAAACCAAAGTTCTCAAACTCCATATTGGCTTGTTTCCACTTAATCATTCCATAGGCATCATCACGCAATATAATGACGACAATATGCAAACGTAATCTAACCGCTGTTTCTAATTCCTGACTATTCATCATAAAGCCGCCGTCACCACAAACGGTAATAACAGCCTTGTCGGGATAAACGAGTTTCGCTGCGATTGCTGAAGGTAGTCCTGCACCCATGGTTGCTAACGCGTTATCGAGTAGTACGGTGTTGGGTAAATATGCTGGGTAGTTGCGCGCAAACCAAATTTTGTAAACGCCGTTGTCTAAGGTAACAATACTGTCTTTGGGCATGGCTTTTCTTATTTCTCGAACGAACCGCTCAGGCAGAATAGGAAAGCGGTCATCATCTTCTGATGCGTTTCTATGCGCGATATACGCATCATGAACATCTCTATAGAACTCAAGCTTCCAGCTATCTTGCGGCTCTATGGCTTCTTTTATTTGCCAAATACTGTTTGCGATGTCACCGATAACTTCTAATTGTGGAAAATAGACAGGGTCAACGGCAGCGGAATCGAAGTTAATATGAATGACTTGCTGACCGTCGTCTTCCATAAAGAAAGGAGGTTTTTCAACGACATCATGTCCAACGTTGATAATTAAATCAGCTCTTTCGATAACTCTGTGAACAAAATCGCCTGAAGACAATGCCGTGTTACCCATGAACAATTTTCCACTTTCATCCAACACGCCTTTTCCCATTTGTGTTGTGATGTAGGGGATCCCTGTTTTGTCAACAAACTCTTGAAGCATTTTGGCTGTGAGTTTTCGATTTGCACCGGCTCCAATCAAGAGCACCGGCGATTTAGCTTTTTCAATCATATCGACAGCGCGACTAATTGCTTTATATTCTGCAATCGGCCTTCTGGCGACGCTGGGCTTTAATAAATTCGCGCTTGTTGACTCATCAGCAATATCTTCTGGAAGCTCAATATGAACTGCGCCGGGCCGCTCTTCTGAAGCCAGTCTAAATGCTTCTCTCACAACAGAGGGTATGCGGTCACCACTGACTACTTGTGTCGTATATTTAGTGATAGGACGCATCATATCGACAACATCAATAACTTGAAATCGTCCTTGCTTGCTGGTCTTGATGGGTTTTTGTCCGGTGATCATTAGCATGGGCATCGCACCAAGCTGTGCATATGCTGCTGGGGTTACTAAATTTGTTGCACCGGGGCCTAAGGTTGATAAACAAACGCCGACTTTGCCTGTCAGACGACCGTAAGTTGCTGCCATAAAGCCAGCACCCTGTTCATGCCGGGTTAGAATAAGTTTGATGGATGAATTACGTAAGGATTCTAATAAATCGAGGTTTTCTTCCCCCGGTATGCCAAAAATATACTCAACGCCTTCTGCTTCTAGTGCTCTTACCATTAAATCAGATGCTTTCATCATTTTCCTTTTTCTTAACTAAGTTTTCAGTATAGATAGGTAGACTCAAAATACATATTCAGTTTAGAAATAAGGTATCTGGCTGATTCTTTACTCCTATTTGGTAATGTATTAATTTAAAATTCAGGCTCGGGTAAAACCGTGGCTAATATCAACAACACATCTTCCCTTGGAGCGTCTTGAAAACGAATTAGTGCTTTGTATTCTGTTTCGACCAATGCAATTTTATCAAGCACATCAGTGCCTTCAATCACTGTGCCAAACACTGCGTAGCCCCAAGTCTTGCCCGGATCCAAATTGTCATTATCCTTCATATTAAAAAAGAATTGACGTTTTGCAGAGTGTGGGTCGTCTTCTCTTGCCATAGCAATGCTATACATTGCGTTTTTGAGTCCATTACCCGATTCGTTGATAATGGTACGACTTGCTTTTTTCTCTTTATATTCAGTAGTATAGCCACCACCTTGCACTATGTAACCTGGCACAATTCGATGAAAAAGAGTGTTGTCGAATTCACCTCTTACTACGTAGTTTAAGAAATTATTAACGGTAACAGGGGCTCTTTTTCTATTCAGTTCGATAACTAAATCACCTAAGCTTGTTTCAAACTTCACCATTGGATAATAATTGTCTTTCTGGATGTTTTCACCGGGTTGCTTCTGGGGGTTAGCCCCTAAGCTAAAGCTGATTGCAAAAAGTGCGAGAAATGATAATGCTATTCTAGTCATGGTATTACCTTGCTTTGTATGTTGATAAAATACTGAACTTCTTATTGCTATCAATCACTTCATATCCACCAAAAAGCTTCTTTAACTTTATTGGGTAATCTAAGTGTCTATTACCTACAATTCTTAATTCCCCACCATGCTTGAGTGCCATTTTTGCATCACTAAACATCTGGTGAGCAACATGATCAGTAATTGTGTTTTGTTGATGAAACGGCGGGTTACATAGCACGATGTCGTAGTTCGATGATTCAACTTTTAATAATTCCTCTAAGCAATTACTAACGATGAATGTTGCTCTATCTAAATTGCCAATGTGGTTCATCACATTTTCTTTTGCTGATTCAACCGCCATAAATGACTCATCCACAAAGGTGACATGCGCATTTTTGTTTTGGTCCAATATAGACACACCTATTACGCCATTGCCACAGCCTAAATCAATCACCTTTTTATCAAGCGCATTTGGCAGGTTCTTTAATAATATTCGAGCACCAATATCTAGGTGCTCACGGCAAAATACATTTGCATGATTGCTAAGAGAAAATGGAATTAAAGGGTCAGATACGATTGTGGGGTAGGGAGATTTTTCTGTTTTGATACCGTCATATTTTGAAAAAATCAGCCTTGCTTTCTTTTTTGCTAAAGACGTTGTTGTTTTGCCGATGTATTTTTCGAATAACTTCAAAACAGAGTTTTGTACTACTTTCACTTTACCTGCTGCAATAATAGTCGAATCTTTATCTAGTATAGACTGCAGCGCAATGAGCTGGTGCTCTAATAGGGCAAGTGAGCGTGGTATTTTTATCAAGACAACTTTTGCTTTCGTTTCAATAATATCTTTGAGGTCAGTGAGTGCATCACAAAATTCGACATTGTCAGTTTCTAAGCCATTTATCATGAGATTGGTCATCACACTTTTATGTGAAATCCATGAATCTGAAATGAGTATTGGTTTTTTGTCGCTAAACCAACACGTCAGTGCCCCAAAGTCGTCATTAATTACAATAACAGGTGTGTCTTGATTTAAGCTGTTTGATAATAATGAACAGGTTTCAACATGCTCAATAATGTACTCATCTGCGGCATCCCATGCTTGAAGGCTCACATGTTGATGCTTCGCTGGGTAACGTTCTAAATGCAAATTGCGCTCAAATACAGTAAAGTGTGTATTCATTGAATTACTCGCGTTGTTGACTTTGAGCAACTCAACCTAATTTCTGAGATTTTATGCAGCAATGTCTTTTTTCCAATAACAGTCGGCAGAGTCTACCCTTGGCTGATGCAAAGGTACAATATTTAGCTAGTTGGCTCGATAATAAAACAGCTGATTACTTATATGAAGTGTTCCAACATGAACTGGATTGGCGTGAAGGGCTCATTAAAATGTTTGGCAAAACAGTAAAAATACCCCGACTACAAGCTTGGTACGGCGATGCTGGAACAGATTATGAATATTCAGGTGTTACAATGTCGCCGCTTCCTTGGCAGGACGACCTGCATAAATTAAAAGTAAAATGCGAACATCAATGTGGTTCTTCATTTAACTCAGTATTAGCTAATTTTTATCGATACGGTCAAGATGGCATGGGTATGCACTCTGATAATGAGCCAGAGTTAGGGCCGCAACCAATAATTGCGTCAGTATCTTTAGGGGAAGTGAGAAACTTTGACTTTAAACACAAACTGAACGGTGAGAAGTGTAGGTTGCCATTGGGGCATGGTTCATTATTGATTATGAGTGGTGAGACTCAAAAGTACTGGTTACATGGAATTGCAAAGACAAAAAAACACATTAAACCTCGCTTAAACTTCACTTTTCGCAAGATTATTATCTAGTTGAATTTTACTGAATTGAGTGATGCGCGTTTAGTGAAAATAGGTGTGTCCTGTTTAAACGCATCTTGTTTAAACGCATGTGGCATTAACAACATGCCAATTTAAGCATTTTTGTTATTGCGGATGACAACAATAAAAAGAGAGAAGAGATGTCAGTAGAGCAAGATATTATTACTAAACTAAATACAAGTTTCGAGCTAGCATATTTGGAAGTGTTGAACGAAAGTCACATGCATAATGTTCCGAAAGACTCAGAAACCCATTTCAAAGTGACCATTGTGTCGAGTGACTTCGAGGGGAAAAGGTTGATTCAACGACAGCGTTTAGTCAATCAACTTTTGTCAGAGGAATTAGCAGGTCCGGTGCATGCATTAGCTCAGCATACCTACACGTTGAAGGAATGGAATAAGAAACATGGGGTGTCTCCAGATTCTCCAAATTGCTTGGGAGGTGGTGCTAAGTAAAATTAGATTAAATTAAACACGGTATATTTAACATTCTGTTAAAAGAAATTGAGCATATTATCTGCTAAACTCTGGCCAATTTTGAAACAATAGAAATATAAGTATGTTTAATTTGATAAATGGTACCAAAGGGAATGTAAAGAATGACATTCTCTCTGGAGTTACTGTTGCTTTTGCTTTAGTTCCCGAAGCGGTGGCTTTTGCTTTTGTGGCTGGTGTTGAACCAATGGTTGGTTTATACGCGGCTTTTATGATGGGACTCATCACATCTGCAATAGGTGGGCGCCCTGGAATGATTTCAGGTGCAACAGGCGCAATGGCCGTCGTCATGGTTGCTCTGGTTTCTCAACATGGTGTTCAATATTTGTTTGCCGCTGTTATATTAGCTGGCTTTTTGCAAATCATGGCCGGTGTATTTAAACTTGGCAAGTTCATTCGCTTAGTGCCTTACCCCGTTATGCTAGGATTCGTCAATGGCTTAGCTATTGTTATATTTCTAGCGCAATTAGGTCAATTTAAAATAATGGGGCCTTTAGGTGACCTAGAATGGATGAACGGAACGGCACTCTACATTATGCTTGGTTTAGTCGCTTTAACGATGGCGATCATTTATTTATTACCAAAATTAACAACAGCAATACCTGCCTCTTTAGTCGCAATAGCTGGCGTTACTGCGTTAGTTCATGGTTTGGATTTAGACGCTAGAACGGTCATTGATTTTGTGCGAGAAATGGTACCAGAAGCGCAGCAAGACTCGGTGACTTTAGCAGGCGAATTACCCTCCTTCGCCATTCCAGTTATCCCTTTTACCCTTGAAACACTTTACATTATTTTACCAACAGCTGTGATCTTGTCGCTTGTTGGCCTGATTGAATCATTATTAACTCTGTCTCTCATTGATGAGATGACTGATACCAGAGGCCGAGGCAATCAAGAGTGCGTGGGTCAGGGGGTGGCTAACACCGTTAATGGCTTCTTTGGCGGTATGGGAGGGTGTGCCATGATTGGTCAGAGTATGATCAACATCAATTCAGGTGGGCGAGGTCGGTTGTCCGGCATCACTGCAGCATTGGTTCTTCTTGCTTTTATTCTATTCGCGGCCCCGCTGATTGAAATGGTTCCGCTCGCGGCACTGGTAGGCGTTATGTTTGTTGTCGTTATCGCTACTTTTGAATGGGCTTCTTTCCGAATTATTCGCGGCGTTAACAAAGAAGATGCATTTGTCCTGTTTTTGGTAACAGGGGTTACTGTTATTGCAGATTTAGCCATCGCTGTTGTGGTTGGTGTCATCGTTTCTGCGCTCGTCTTTGCTTGGAAGCATGCAACGCATATCATGGCGAAAAATTATACCGATAACGATGGTTGGAAAGTTTACGATTTAGAAGGGCCTCTTTTCTTCGGTTCCGTTACTCATTTTAGAGAAATATTTGATCCGCAGAACGATCCTAGCGATGTCGTTATAGATTTTAAAGAGTCACGAATATGGGATTCTTCTGGCATCGATGCATTAGATGGGCTAGCTGACAAATACAAAGAGCAGGGTAAAAAACTGCACATCAGACATATCAGTCCTGAATGCAGAGTGTTGCTTAAAAAGGCAGGTGAATATGTTGAAATTAACGTGAATGAAGATCCACGCTACCGGGTTGCTTCAGATACCTTAGGTTAGTGCCAGAGAGCGCTGGCTTAATTGAGAAAATAAAAAGGGAGCCTATCGTAATGATAGGCTCCCTTTCTTTTGGTGCGCCAAGTATGGCGCGTAGCGCCCGTTCTGGGTGCTGTTCTGATACGCGTGGTGGCGGTCAGATGACTTGGTGGTGAAAGTCCACTATTAGCCCGACAAGGGGAATAATTAGCTGAACGGC
>CBFIAR010000004.1:0-183334 GCA_965660625.1 Glaciecola sp.
ACTCACTAGCCCGATGCGGGGATCTTCAAGTGCTCACGTTCAGCCAGTATGGATGTTCACAATCGCCAGTATATGCATCGTACCTCAATTTCATTCAAAAACCGTCAATGAACAAACACTCAATTTGCGCAAGGCCTAGCCATGAAGCGTTTAATTATTATTTTTTAAGCAGTGATAAGATTGATTTAGAGATATTTTATGAGCCAGTTATTTATCCATATTACACGGCGTTAGCAGAAAATGAGCCCTACATAGTAGATAGAGAGGCTAGTGAAAGAGATGCGGAACATTTGTTTAATTCCAAAAAGGTTCGAACACCTGACTATGTTCTAGTTATTAAAAATAAGATAAGTAACAAACGTTATACATTTTTACTCGACGCGAAGTTTAGCAGTTATGAGGTTGTATTATATGAAAGGTTGCCGAGTAAAAGTTTAGAGAAAAATAGGAAGTCGAGTGCGGGACTTGTAGACAAATATCTTCACGGGATAAGAATATCGACAAATAATAGTCCCGATAGATTGGTTGAAGGTGTTTTTGCTACTTATATTTCTGGTGGGCCAAAGTCAGGAAGAGCAAAAAAAATTCAAGGTATTCATTCTGACTTTTCAATAATGGGTATAAATCCTACTCCACCATTTATTGATCTTGTCAAAGTATCGCCTGAAAAAGAAGGTGAATTACAAAACGAATGCGGAGAGTTCATGAAAAGCTTACTCAAATACGCAATCTGAGTTGGTGCGGGACGCCAGCACATTCGTTCGTCCTCGAGTCCTATGCAAACAAGTGCGGTAAAAAGAGACGTAATTAACGACTGCCTGGACGGTAGGTCAGGCAAGCGTCGAGCGAATATCTTACACGAGCCGTTCGCACATTGCTGTCCCAAGTCCAAACAATAATAAAGCACCGCTTTGTAGCCGCCAGCGCAGAAAAATCTGCACTTTCACCAATTTCCAGTTTTTCAGGATTGCATCTTTTCAGCCTCGAGCCCCGCAAAAAAACTCGAAAAACTGCGCCCCCATCCACCCTGAGCGCCCCACAGCTGCATCCTCCGCCAAAATTCCGCCAAACTGTTACGTCGGTGATGGTCAGATATCAAGATTACGCAGAGTGTGACTGAGCACAAAAGAGCAGCAAAGAATTTTTCAGACAAATGCAGTGAGACCCAAATCCATAAATCGGCGGGTCTGAGTTGAGATAACTTGATGATATTTATGGAGAAATGGTGGCCCAACCCTGACTTGAACAGGGGACCTGCCGATTATGAGTCGGAATTTTCATGAAATAAAATGAAACATTAGGAAACCTAATGCCTCTTGAGTGCCTATAAAATAAAGGTTTTACTTCTGTTCTTAAGTTGCATAGTATCTAGTTATGTTTCATTGGTGGGTGTCTTAATAGCACCCACTACAGCACCCAGTAGAACAATATGATGAAGGCACTGATAGCAAAAGACATAGAGTCGGCTAAACCAAAAACAGCAAAGTATGAACTGGTTGATAGCACCAGAGAGCGCGGAGTAGGGCGATTAGTTCTAAGAGTTTCACCTACTGGTAGCAAAGAGTTCAGTTATAAATACCAGTTTAATGGTAAAAGGCACTATATTTCACTTGGTAAGTTCCCTTCATTATCTTTAGCCGTTGCTCGAGATCGTATTCAGCCGTTGATTGTATTGCTCAGAGAAGGTAAAAATCCCAAACTTGAGATTAGCCGCAATAAACAATATATGAAGGAAAAAGAAGAGGCGGAAGCGAAACAAGGTAGCATTGAGCAGTTATTTAAAGCTTACACCGATAAAATGAGAACCGATGGAAAACGCACACATCTAGCTGTCTTAAAAGACTTAGAGAAAGAAGTATATCCTCATATTTCAGCCGATGTAAAAGCGAAAGATATTCTTCCGACGGATATTGTTCCCATTCTATCAACAATGATATCAAGAGGAGCTGCGACACAATCAAATAGAGTGCGTTCCTATCTCGTAGCGGCATTTAACTTTGGTCTTAAGCATGATCTTGATCCTGCAACTCAGAATAGCGGTGTCAAATTTGGATTGTTAAACAACCCAGCTCAAGTCGTTCCGCGGCAAGCGAGTGCTGAAAGAGTTGGCGAAAACTGGTTAAAACTTGAGGCCGTCAGAGAGTTGTTTGCAGATATCTCCACTAGAGACGGTTACAAAATGAGCGAGCAAATGTCGCTACTTATCAAGCTATGTTTTTTTACTGGTGGTCAAAGGCCCTATGAATTGATTGCTAGTCGTTGGGATGCAATCGATTGGGATGCAAAGACGTGGGAAATTGAATCAAGTATATCGAAAAATAAGAAACCGCATTTGATCCCACTGGCTGAATCGGCAATGAGTTGCTTAGAACGCTTAAAAATACTTGCTCGTCCTAGTAGTTCTTTTATTTTTTCTTACTCAGATAGTGAGAAACATATAAGAACGGATTCACTAGCAAAGGCAATCGCAAGGTTTAGGGATGCGCGACCTAATTTTCCAAAATTTATAGCTCGAGACATCAGGCGAACAGTAAAAACTCTAATGGGTGAGCTAGGGATTTCTAAGGAAATCAGAGATAGACTCCAGAATCATGCCTTAAATGATGTTAGCTCTAAACATTATGACCGTTATAGTTATTTGCCAGAGAAGCGAGCAGCCATTGATGCTTGGGACAACAGATTGAATCAAATAGCTGCCAGCGACAATGTAACCAAAATGGAGAGAAAAAGTGCTTAAGGACCCAATACCTAAAGAATTCCTTGTTCAGTGGGCGCAGAGTATGATCGATGGAACAAATGAACATATGTTCAGCTGCTTGAATGACTCTGAATTAAGGGATATGGAAAAAAAAGTTGGAGAGGTCCTATTGCACTATAGCAAGGGGCTAGAGCCATATAATGTTGGGGGGCAAAGACCGTACAGTTGGGGAGCAGTGGCTACCAGTCTAGCTGTTTTAGATTGTGTTGGAAGTAATCTATCTAAGGCAGAAAGAACGATTGCTATCAGTCGTCAGCAGATTAGCCAATGGGTCAAGCGCAACGACAAAGAACTAGATTGGAATAAAATTAATAAGTTTCGACCAATCATAAAGACCTTCTTAGATAAAAATGGTTTAGAACGAGTGTCTTTTGAAACTTGCAAGAGTAAGCACAAAGACTTCCTCCAAATTAAAATAATAACTACGGTAAAGACTGGAGAAGGAAATCCTGAACGGCAAACAAGCATCACTTTTTAATCTGTTATTCGTTATCGAAGTACGGATAACAACTATAAAATAATAGTTTCCTATACTACACCTGAATTCACAAAAATTAACAATATGCCTCAGGAGGTAATTAAATGGTAACTCAAAAAATTCTTTCTATTAATGACATCTGTCTTTTAGTTCAACGGAACCGTAAAACCCTATGGACTTGGGTTCATCAAGGATTATTTCCTCAACCTATCAAGATGAATGGGCGCACAATTGGCTGGCCTGAATCTTGTTATCAGCAATGGTTGAATGAAAAGGTGGAGGGATAACTCATGAAAAAACGAATTCATCTAGATTTTACATTCAATCATGTTCCATTCGACCATATACCAAAGACTGGAACGGCAGCATATACGCTACTATCAATTTTAAGTGACGGGGCATTACATAAAAGGGCTTCACTAATTCGACATCCTATATTAGGCGAGTCTATGCGTTCAGCATTACAAAGGTTGAAAAGTGATGCTCACGGGTGTTGGCTAATTCATTCAGTACCAATCGAAGGGACCAATACTACAGGTTTACAAATTGATCCGCGTCACCTTGAAGGTTGCGCGGAATTAGATGCTCAAGCGCGAAGGGAGCGCAGGAAGGCATTCAAAGCAAAGTCTAAAGTAGATGCCACTCATGGGCGGCATCGTGAACCTAGAGCAATCAGAGAGCTCCAACAGGCTAACAACGAATACTTCAAGTCTCTTGGCGATGCGGCAAATGATTCCACTTTCAAAAAAATAAACCGCTAAGAATAAATTCGAAGCGGCCTACCTTTTAAACACTAGCTGGTGGTCATAGTTTCGCGACCAAACCACCAGCTACAAGTAAGAGTATACAACTATGCTTAAATTTTTAACAGGCAAAAGCCACAGCGTCAAAAGTAACTTTAAATACATAGATTGGCTGGAGTTAACTACTAAGATTGACTCACCTACAAACTTGGGTGGTGTGACACCAGAAACGGCTAAAAGTAAGTCTGAAATAATAGCCGCAACAGACGCTATCGACAAAACCAAAGAAAACGTTTTGGCACATGACAACTTTACTATGCTTAGGCTGGATCTGGATGAAACCGATTTAGATATGGATAGTATAGATGACGCATTAAACAATATGGGTATAACCTCATATATTATTCACACGACTGCAAGCCACCAGCAAAACGGCAACGGCAATCGGTATAGGGTTTACATAGAGTTAGCCGCTTCTTTAACCTATGAAATATGGGCAACCCTCGAAACCTACTTAAGCTATATGTTTATGGCTGATGATTGCGCTACCCGTCCACAGCAAATTATGTATTTGCCTGTCCGGTACAAGGGCGACAGTTACCAGTACCACATAACGCAAGGCGATCCGCTAAGAGTAGAAAACTCTGATTTACTGCAACGTGCTAACTCGTTTAAGCAAAAGCAGTTATCCATAAAAGAAGCGGCTATAAACGACAAACCAGTTAAACCTACTCACAGCGAAAACTTAGTCGGTCGCCAGGTTTCTATCATTGACGCGATCAATCAATCGTATGATTGGGAAAATCTCTTGTTACTCTGTGGTTACAAACGTCAAGGTAATGCTTATTTGCCGCCTGAGTCCACCAGCAAAGCCGCAGGTGCGTATATTCTTACGAGCAATACTGACGGCAAGCAAAGGTACTTTTCACACCATGAGAATGACCCATGCGCAACAGGTAAATGTTTAGATATATTCGACTTCCTTTGTATTCGTAATTATGGCGGTGACGCAAAGCAAGCACTGCGCATCATTGCTAAAGCGCACTTCCCTAAATTGGATAAGCACAACAAAAAAGAGTGGGCCATTGAGCAGCAGAATGCCAAATCAAAAGCTCTATTTGTGGGGGAGGCGCAATGAATATTCCAGCCCCTTCTAAACAATACAGTATAGAGTTACCTGATAACACAGAGGCAGAGCGGCCTAATTTCCCTGATGTTGTTATAAGCGGAAATAGTCAACCGCGCATTGCTAATACAGATGAAAATTTACTTGAATTGGCGAATCATTATGCCGTTGGGTTTAGGTTTAACATGATGGAGTTCGAGCCAGAGGCGTATGAAATATTTGGGGATAAGCTAGCCGTCTCTTATGAGCAGTTAAAAAGTAAATTCATATCAGCCGCGAGCCGTCATGGATTGCCAAAATCAGCGATAGAAGACCATATGACCGCTTTGTGTGAAAACTCTAAATATCATCCTGTTAAAGAATGGTTAGGCGATGATGTTTGGGATGGAGTGCCAAGAGTCGAGAGTGTTATTGATTGTATGAACGCAAAGCATAGAGAGCTAGCGCAGATTACATTAAAACACTGGCTGGTGGGCTGTATAGCCTCTCTTTATGAACCTAATTTTAAAAGTAAATTAGTGCCAGTTCTTCAAGGTGGACAATCTTTCAAAAAGACCGCATTTGTTGAGCGTCTCGCGCAAGTTATACCGTTCGCTTTTTTAGAAGGGGCAGAGCTAGACCCAGACAATAAAGACAGCGTACTGGCCTGTATACGAGCTTTTATAGTTGAGCTTGGAGAGCTAGAAAGAACTAACAAAAACTCTCAAGGCTCTTTAAAGGCATTCATAACAAAAATGCTAGATACGGTCAGACCACCATACGCACGAAAAGACATAAAGAAGCCCCGACAGACTCATTTTATTGCAACCGTTAATGGTAAGGATTTTCTCAAAGATGAAACAGGCTCGAGTCGTTTTGTTGTATTGGAAATGACCGGACCAGCCAACATGGAAGAAGTAAATCGTTTATTGGGTTGGCAATACGACGGCACTGGAGCTACTAAGCACATAAAGCCAGAACTACTAAAACAGTTTTGGCTAGAAGTTAAAATGTTATACGAAACTGGTTATGGATGGATGTTATCAGACGATGAAACCAAAATGGCTAGCGAGGCAAACGAGAAATTTAATGATAAAGGCTCTTGGTATGACTATATTTTGGGCGAATATATAAGACATAACAAAGTCGATTTTTCACTTGGTTGGTTTGCTGCGGGTGAGCTAGTTAGCAGAGATCAAAAGATGGCAGCGAGGGACACTCGTTTGATCGGCAAAGCACTTGCACAACTAGAGCGAGACGGACTTGTTGACGGTAAAACAGTCGCAGGTAATCGTAAATTGTATTATTTCCGCAAAGTTTAGCCTCATCTTTTTGTTGGGGAGTTAAACAGTTAAAGAGAGTTAAAGAGGATTAAAACTCTTTAACTCTCTCTCAGCCCTTTATTGATATAGGGTTCAGGGGTTTTAGTTAAAGAGTTAAAGAGATTTGATGATCTTTTTATTTTTAAGTATTAGTAATGGGTGCTGCTTAAGGGATAGCAGCAAAGCAGTGGCTAGTTAAAAACCGCTAAGTTGCGAAAACTCTTTAACTCTTTAACTTTTTATAAAAATACTACATTAAACAATAATTTAAGTAGTTAAAGAGAGTTAAAGAGAGTTAAAGAGAGTTAAAGAGATTTAACCGACGTTAACAGTAAATTTAGGGTGTTTAAAATGGCAAATTCCTATGGTGCGAGCCGTCAATTCATTCGTAATGATGAAGTATGCCGATTCATATTTACAAAGCAGTTGAGAGAAATAGATCCAGAACTTATTTATTGGCGGGATTGGACTGCAAACGGCAGACAGGCGTATCGTCAATATTATAAGCGCATGAGTAATGGTATTCATTTATTTGATTGGGATGCGAACACAGGGCAACATAGAAACGGCTATACAGTCGCGTTTAATACCGTCCAGTTGACTTTTGGTGTTCGCTATCAGTTTGACTGCCCTAAGTGCTCTAACGCTGCGAGGATTCTCTATCTGAAAACAGGTGTGTTTGCTTGTCGAACTTGCCACCATATTACCTATGAGAGCACTCATGGCAGTGATTTAGATCGATTAGCAACTAAGGTAAATGAAATGCGTATTAAAACCTTTGGAAAGGAACTAATTGATACATTCAAACCGGACGTGTTCGAGAGTTCAGATTGGTTGCCCAAACCGAAATATGCGCATAACAATCTATTTGAAACTAGGCTCAAAGAACTAACTTTCTACGAACACAAACTGGAAAATGAACTTAGAAGGCGCGAGTGGAATTTGTATTTGTAACTGGTGAATGGTTCGACTCATTTTCAGGCAACACTTATTTTAACTCTGCGGATTTAGAGGCAGATCATATTGTGCCGTTAAAATTTGCTCATGGTCATGGTGCGGATATCTGGACCAGAGAACGCAAGAAAGCGTTTGCTAATGACTTAGATAACATTCTGTTGGTACAGGCATCATTAAACAGCCAGAAAGGCGCTAAGGGCTTAGATGAATGGCTTCCACCTAACCAACAATATCGGTATGAATACATAGCAAGGTTTAACGCAATCATGGTCAAGTATGAGTTGAGCTATATACCCTCAGAGCAAAGAATAATTAATAGGATGGTGGGCGCTTGTTCAAATTAATAGCCCAACCTCATAAACCATATTATCAAAGTGGTTTCACTAGCCTTACGTTAAATGCTGCTGGCTCTGAGGCATTTATCTGACTAGATTTACCACTAGTAAAATTCATAGTTTGAAATATACGAGAATTTTCAAAACCTGCCACCGATAACCGAGTGCTAGTCCTATAATAAGGGGTGTTATCCACTTTAGTATTCGGGAAAAATTCCTCATAAATAGTTGATGAAGAGTCAGGATCAATTGTGCAAGAATCTTCTTCAAGTCTGAGGAAAAAATCAGGAGAGCCCGAATCACAGTAAATGAGACTGAATAACTCACTCGCGGAGGGCAATCGCCATTCAGGGTAATCATTTGATATTACTGTTTGAGTTTCATCGTGGGACAATCTCGTAGGAACGCCATCACATGAATTTGATTGAGAATTATAAGTTTGACCAAGTGAGCATTTTAACCAAACCAGACTAGTGTATAAGTCAGCAATACTATCACCTTGATCAACATATCTAGGAACAGCAGAAACAGTTTGGCTTTGTTCGCTTTCTTTCCCTGCGGACTTTGCAACAATGACGAAAAAGTACTTAAAACTCAGATCTTCTGGAGTATATTCGTAAGGTGACGTAGCCTTTTGGATCCATCTGGAATTTTCGAAAGAAGAATAGTTTTCGTACTGTATATCTTGGTTAGTTGATAAATAAATATCTGATTGCTGGCTTGAATCGCTTAATGACCAGCTCAACGAGACTTTACCGTTATCAGCTGTAACATCTACATTACTTGGTATCGTTAGCGGTGGAACTGGTTCACTCTCTTTAGTCTGACTTCCACCGCCCCCACAAGACCATAAAAACATTACACCTATAATTAAAGTTAAGTTCCTTTTCATTTCATTACTCCCTTTTTGAAATCAATCACACATATTAGATACTAATTGATACATGGGTTTATTGATAGAGGTTTTTAGGTTTGCTGGTGGGTTGCAGGTTTTAATTGGCAAGCATGATTACATTGAATAACCGCTAGTGGGAGAAAACATTACAATACATGAAATTTTTTAAGGCACTCCAAAACGTAATAGCACCCAGTATAGCACCCGCTGAACTAGATTTTGATTCCAACATAAAAATTGGGAGAGAGTTTTATTTGTAACGCTATGATTTACAATAAGAAAAAATGGTGGCCCAACCCTGACTTGAACAGGGGACCTGCCGATTATGAGTCGGATGCTCTAACCAACTGAGCTATTGGGCCACACTTTAGACGTTTTCGAATTGTTTCCCTTCTTACCAAAAGTTAAGAAACCTGCATAAGGCGATTTGCATATTTAGCTTACTTACAGCGTCTATGCGTATGCCCCATCCGAAAAGCGGCGTGAAGTATAAATTTTTTTTATGGTGTTGTCATCAAACAGGTAAAAGTTTTTTAAAAAAAGCCGATATTAAACATAAATGCCTGTTATATGTACTATCTTTAGTATCTTCACGTGCATAAACTGGCTTGTTTTGTTATATTTCTGTGCGAGATGCCTACTTAAATTTGCTAGGAGCTGTAAATGGCAGAAAAACCGTATTTAATTAGTGGTCGCAACACCATCATACATAAGTTAAGAAAGCATGACTTACTTGTCATTAATGGGCGACGCGATCCTGTTTTACTTGTTATGTATAACGAAATAGAAGTTTATGAAGGGAAAATTCCTGAAAATAAACTAGATGCCAAGCGCATGGACATGGTCAAAGTGGATATTTCTTCTTCGGAGAATTTCAGTGATTATCGCCCGATGTTGTTTATTCAAACCTTGAATAATAAAGAATACAAAATTGACTATAGTAAAGCGGGTACGGACTTCTTTATTACGATCCATCAAGACAGCACCTTCTAGCATTAAGTAGATCCGCTAATATGATCAAAAATTCAGTGCGCGGAATAGTTGGCTTCGCTGCGATTTTTTGTATCTACTTGATTTCTTTGTTTGCCTTTCACTATTTTACTATTCCATTACCTCCTGCACTTATAGGCATTTTTATCCTTCTGATTTTGCTGCTAACTCTGAGAAAAGTGCCCGTCGCTATCATGCAGTCTGCACGCCCATTACTTGCCCACATGGGGCTATTTTTGTTACCTGCTCTCATTTCAGTTTTGTTATACGGCGACTTGTTTGCAAAATACTACGTTGCACTGGTGATTGCCATTTTACTGAGCACGTTAGTTAGCCTTGGGATTACATTGTGGGTGAGTCAGCGTCTTCTGTCTGGTGTAAAAAGGGCGGTGAAGGTACCAGTGGCAAGTGAAGACCAAGAAAATGATAATTAACACTGACCCCATTAAAGCTGTATTGGAGCAAATTATTGCTCAGTTTTCTCTACTGTGGACTCAAGATTTTGGTTTTATGTTTGCGTGTTTATTTATCACCTTGAGCATTTATTTGCTTAGCAGAAAACTACATTTCTACTTGAATCAAACTCCATTGCTACATCCTTTAACTGTTAGCACGTTAATAATTGGACTTGGTTTATATGTTACTCAAGTTGATATTATAGAGTTCAAACAAGGGATAACGTTGTTTGAATTATTGTTGGGGCCTGCTACTGTAGCCTTGGCTATCCCACTATATAACCAATTACCTGTGCTTAGGCAGTTGGGTTTTAAGGTGTTGGCGCCGATTATCATTGGCGGGAGCATTGCGCCCTTGATTGCGTGGTTATCGGTTTATTTTTTAGATACGCCTCTGCAACTGCAAATGACAATGTTAGTTAAATCAATTACCACGCCATTGGCAATGGGAACCGCAGACCTTATCGGGGGAGTGCCTGAGCTTGCGGCTGTGATTGTGATACTTACTGGTATTGTTGGTGCAACCTTTGGGCCGTGGTTAATTATGCTTACCAAGACTGATTCAGAATATGCACAAGGACTTGCATTAGGCTCGGTTGCTCATGTTGTTGGCACATCGAAAGCGCTCAGCATCAGTGAGACTTGTGGTGCTTTTGCCACATTAGGCTTATGTTTAAACGGAATTTTTACGGCTGTGTTGTTGCCTCTCTTGTTTGCTTAAGCGCTGATTGCCCGCTCTGGCAGTTGTTAATGGTAGTTGGCGAAAATCTAAAGAATTTTGTCATTTCGCCGTTACCAATACATGGTGGTATGTTAATGCAACAGTTATTTACCTTTATACGTCTTTTAACTTTCATCTTTGCTAGGCCAATACATGATTTCAGTTCTGATATGTGACGACTCCCTTGTAGCACGAAAACAAGTTGCGAAATGTTTGCCGCAAGACTGGGATGTTGCTGTCCATTTTGCGAAGGATGGCGCTGAGGCTCTGATTGCCTTGGCTGAAGGTAAAGGACAAGTGTTATTGCTGGATTTAAATATGCCCGGTATGGACGGCTATCAAACCCTAAAAGGGATTAACGAGCAGCAACTTTTAACCAAAACAATTATAGTTTCTGGAGATATTCAACCAGAAGCGAAAGAGAGAGTGATGGCCTTAGGCGCGATTGATTTCATTCAGAAACCGGTCAGTTCAGCCGATCTTGCCGCTGTGCTGCGTAAGCATAATATACTCGCTTTGGCTGAAGAGCAAACAGCTGAGGGATTGGATGATACCTTGCGTGATTGTTATCAAGAAGTCACAAATATAGCAATGGGGCAGGCAGGCGATCACCTTGCGAGAATAATGAATGTTTTTGTTAAATTGCCAATTCCTAATGTTAATTTAATTGAAGTATCAGAATTACATATGATCCTTTCTGATATAGAAATGCATGAGGAAACATCGGGCGTATGCCAAGGGTTTCTTGGTGATGGCATCAGCGGGGAAGCACTTTGTATATTAAGTGACTCTAGCTTTGGTGATGTTGCCAAAATTTTAGATATTCACGAGGCTGTTGATGATGAATTACAGCTTGAAATACTGATGGATGTTGCCAGTATTCTTATAGGTTCGTGCTTGTCTGGTTTTGCAAAACAGCTGGATATGCAGTTTAGACAAGGTCAACCTGTTGTTTTAGGGCAACATCAAAGCGTTGAAGATCTGATTAAACTGAATAAAAATAATTGGCGAAAAACCCTCGCTATTGAATTGAGCTATGGCTTAGAGGGCTACAATGTTCAATGTGACTTAGTCTTGTTATTCACCGAAGATTCACTAGAAACCTTAAATTCAAAATTAGCCCATTTGCTTGAGGATTAAATAATGAGCACGACTAACGCCCTTGGCGAAATACTTGAATTTCATTGGATGATGGACATGCTGCAGACAGTGGATGTGGGTATTGTTGTTCTCAATAGCGATTTTGAAATTAAAGTGTGGAATGGTTTCATGGAAGCACACAGTGGAAAGTTGCCCAGTGAGGTGAGGGGCAAAACATTATTTTCACTCTTTCCAGACATCTCAGAAACGTGGTTTAGACGCAAAACGAAAGCCGTTTTTGACCTGCGTATTCGTGCTTTTATCACGTGGGAACAACGTCCTTATTTGTTCAAGTTTAGAAATTTTCGTCCGATTACTGGCACTGAACCTTTTATGTATCAGAACATTTCTATATCAGCATTGGTTTCAGCAACAGGGGCGGTTGACCATATTTGTATGATGGTTTACGACATGACTGATGCTGCTTCCGCCAAAAAGCAGCTCCTTGCATTACAAGTAGAGCATAGCGAAATGACGCAAGCGGCAAAGTAAAGCTCTGCGTCTGAGCATTTTGTCGGGTTGGTCTGATCCTTGCTAATTTTTCGTTATTATTTCTCAGCCGGCGTCAGTTGACGCAGCAGGCGACTATGATTTCTGGCGTACATTAATGAATCAATTTTCAACATTTTTACTTGTCCTTTCCTCCATTATCTCCCTTTCAGCTTGCGGTGGTGGCGATGCAGAGCAAGCGATAACACCTAAAGTGCTAGTTAATGCAGGTCAAAATATTGAAACTAATGAGCAAGTGACGGTTTCAGTTGACGGTATAGCAACTAGCGACGCTGGTGGGATTACTTACGCATGGACATCAACGCCCGGGCTCACGTTTACCCTCACTGATACGACGGCAGTGTTGGCACAGGCTACGATAACCGCCCCGAGCGTAACTCAAGTGACTGAATATACCCTTACATTGACAGCAACTGATAGCAATGGCACAACGGGAGTAGACAGCATCACAATGCGCGTCAATCCGGTGAATATCGCGCCTGTCGCAGTCATACTTGCGCCGAGTATTGAACTTTACAATGCAGATACTTATCCAATACTAACCCGCGTAACGCTAGATGGAGCAATGAGTACCGACGCCGATCCACAAAGCCCTAGTGCACCAATAGCTGCCTATATTTGGCAACAAGTTGCCGGCCCTGATGTGCTAACCGGGGCCATTTTGACTGCATCTGACTTAAGCTTTTTTACACCCGTGCTTCAGCAGTCTGCAGATATTACAATTCGATTACAGGTCACTGATCAAGAGGGAGCAACTGCAAGCATAGACAAAACCTTGAGCTTACTCAGTGAGTCAGAAACCATTCCTGAATTATCCATGGGCCCAACGCAAACGGTTTTCTCTGGTGAGCTATTATCACTTAGCGGAGAAGTATCGAGCTTAGCCATCGGTGCGGAACCCTTTTCAGTGCTGTGGACATCTGATTCGACACCCGTTCCTGTAATAGCTGATGTAAATGCGCTCATGACGTTCAGCATTGCGCCTTTGGTATCTGAACAAACAGAAATTGTGTATCAACTGAGCATTATGGATAACTATGGAAATCAACGAAGTAAAACGCAAACCATGTTGGTTCAGCCACAAACACTCACTACCCTCAATGATACTGGTGTTAGCTTAAATGCCAACAACAGCGCCAATCTCGCTGCTTATCAGGGAGAATTTGCAGGTCAGGACGCTCATAGTGGATATGATCGTATGGCCAGTAGTGGTTTTTCAGATAAAGCAGGAAGGGGGGAACAGGGATTCGATTTTACCCGGTTAAATCAAAATGGTGATGAGATCGATCAAGACACCGCAGACTGGCGTTGCGTACGTGACAATATCACGGGGTTAATTTGGGAGAATAAGGTGGGTATCACTACCGATTTACATGACGCCGAACAGCTTTTTACTTGGTACTCATTTGCAGATAATGGAGGGTTCGAGGGCTATATAAATGCAGGAAGCATTGCGTGTAATCTTGCTTCAGAAGAATGTAACACTCAGGCTTTTGTGGATGCGGTTAACACACAGGGCTTGTGTGGCTTCTTCGATTGGCGTTTACCTTCGCATAGTGAACTGTTGTCGCTGGTTCATTTTGGCAAACTGCAGCCCCCACTGATCGAAAGTGAGTATTTTCCTTACATGGGAACAACGGATCTTAACGCTCCATTGTGGTATTGGACTCTTGTGCCGAACGTTGATGGTGTTAGTGATCGCGGAGCGCAAAACGCTTGGGCAATTGACTTCAATTCTGGAGTCGATAATTTTATTAACAAATCGACGCAGGCGCGTGTCAAATTAGTGAGAGCCGGACGATGATTAAGGATCGCTTAACTAACACTCTGTTATTTTTATTTTCTATCTGTTTTTTCAGTACAGTTAAGGCTGAACAATTCTGTTTATCAACAGCACCTGTTAGCGCACCAGAGGAAAACTTTCTCCAATTCAATGATGGACAATTATTGCATTTAAGTACCAATCTTATATGGATGCGTTGCGCTATTGGACAAATTTGGGATGGCGACACTTGCACAGGTGAAGCAGAACCATATACTTGGAAGCAAGCTTTAGCATTAAGCGTGGGCTACGAGTTTAATGCCTCTACCAATTGGCGTTTGCCAAATATCAAAGAATTGAGTTCGATAACAGAGCGTTCATGCACCAGACCTTCAGTTGACACTGATTTATTTCCGGCCACACCGCCTGATGACTTTTGGACCTCAACACCATCAATGAATGACCCTGAAAGAGCGTGGGTTGTGGCATTTTTTAATAGTAGCAACTCTCTTAAGGAGAAAAATCGAACAGTATTTGTGAGATTGGTGAGGGTTGCTTTACCTTCAGAACGTTCGCTAGACTAATTAAGCACTTAGAGTGATATAAAAATAGGGAAAATAGAATGGTGGTGTGTCAATATTAACAAAAACCGATGTGCTGGCGGTATGCAACCGATATTGTAAGGAAAAACTCTAGTGTCTATAAAGCTTCGCTATATTATTGCGCTCTCATTAGTTGCAATCGTTGTGTCTGCATCTGCAGTATCCATGCGTTATATGTTTAAAGCTCAGGATAATGACGCCAATATCATTAATGTTGCAGGTCAACAGCGTATGCTTTCTCAGCGCATCGCATTATTTGTGCAACGTGTATCTATTTGCGATGACGCGATAGCTGCACATGCAGCAAGTTTATTTGAAAGCGTCGATAAGTTTGAAGCTAATCATCTATACCTGAGTTCCTTATCTACTCTCCCAACCAAAGTCCATGCCTTTTATTTCGGACAAACAAACCTTGATAAACAGCTTAACGATTACATTGAAAGTGCTCGTATTTATGCATCGACTCCCCGGTGCAATGATATACCCAGCGCTTTTAAGACAAGTCATACAGATACAGTACTAAACGTATTAAATAGCATCGTTCAAGAATTTGAAAATGCAGCCAAAGATAGAGTGGCTCATGTAGAAAATCTTGAGCTTGTATTATGGCTATTAACTCTGTTTATATTATTTTTAGAAGCAATCGTGATCTTTAGGCCGATGGAGCAACAAATCAAACAGACCATAGAGCGCCTTGATCATGCAATAATTAAGTCTAAAAGTGCAGAACAAAAAGCAGTTGCTGCTACCCAAGCAAAATCAGAATTTTTGGCAAGCATGAGTCATGAGCTGAGAACACCTATGAACGGCTTGTTTGGTATGATTGAATTAGCAATCGATAATCCTGGTAAAAGTAATGATTATCTAAAAAAAGCAAAAAATTCCGGAAGACAATTACTCACGCTAATAAACGACATATTAGATTTATCAAAAATTGAGGCTGGTAAGTTGAGAGTCGAAAATATTTCGTTTGATTTGTATCAACTCATTGATGGCGTGGTTTCTCTGCAGGCTATCTATTGTCGAAAAAAGGGGCTTGAATTTTCATATTATAAAGACACAGACCTCCCATACACTATCATCGGTGACCCAACGCGTATCAGTCAAGTTCTGCACAATCTGCTGAGTAACGCTATAAAATTTACAGAAAGCGGGCAGGTGGCTTTGCATGTCAGTGTCATTGTTAAAGACAAGAAGCATTATCTTAATTATGTTGTAAAAGATACCGGCGTTGGCATTCGCAAAAGTGACCAACTGACTATATTTAATAAATTTGAACAAGCAGATCAAACCACCACGCGTTTGTATGGCGGCACTGGATTAGGGCTCAGTATTTCTGCGAAGCTAACCGAATTAATGCAAGGTTCACTTACTGTTGAATCAACCTTAGGCGAGGGAAGCGCTTTCACTTTCAGCATTCCTATTTGCATAGATAAACGCGCACTGCCGGTTCAGTCAAACGTAATGCTTAATTGCGCAATTGTTGATGACCTGCAAACGAGTCGTGAATATTTTGAGCACTTAGTTAAACTACAAGGACTCAAAGCACATACCTATCAATCAGCGTCTGAATTTTTGAATGACAAACCCGATAGTTACGATTTACTGATACTCGATCTTTCTATGCCGAATATAGATGGCGTAGGTACTATAGAAGCAATGCTAAGTGCGAACTTAACGCATATGCCATACATAATGGTGGCGTCTGCCGTGTTAGAACATCTTGAGTGCTCTGATGAGGTAAGAAATGCCATTTGGCGAACCCATGCAAAACCAGTAGACCGCAGTGCAATTGAAAGAGATCTTGTTGAACTCCAAACTATTGTGCAACAAAATTCACTGCAATACGACAAGACGCAAAATATAGGCAAGCACATACTTGTCGTAGAAGATAACGAAATTAATGCAGAAGTGGTTAAGTCGATGTTAGAGAACGAACAGTATGAGGTTTCGTTAGCATTTAATGGTCAAAAAGCCATAGACGCCTGTCTGATTCAAAACTTTGACCTTATTCTGATGGATTTGCAAATGCCGCTATTAGATGGCATCGCGGCAACTCAAAAACTGCGTAATCAATACAAGTTAAAAACCCCCATTGTAGCGCTTACCGCTAATGCTTTTGTTGAAGATAGAGCAGAGTGTTTGGCTGCAGGTATGGACGACTTTATTGCCAAGCCGATAGAAAAGATTAAACTGCTATCTACCGTCGAGCGCCTCATGACAATGTCAAAATGATTTATATAAATAGATCCAGCAAACTATTCAGATAACGCTTGCCGGTGTCAGTTAGCTGCCACTCCTGAGCATTGCTTGTGATCAGTTTCATTGATTGGGCTTTATAAAGGTGCTGCAATTCTGTGCTGCTTAATTCTTTTCCGGTATTTTTGGCAAACTCAACTTTAGGGCAAGGCTCCATAATACGAAAACGATTCATGAAAAACTCAAACGCAAGGTCGTCACTTTCCACCTCTATTATTTTATCCATATAGGGGCGAGTGAGATCCATATAGCCTTTTGGATGCTTCACTTTAACGGTTCGTAAAATTCGGTATGCAGGTACTAAATTTGTGTCCGCAATGGTTTCTTGTTGAGCTTCGTCGGGCGTATCTTTGGATATAAGCGTTAGTTTTCCGTGCGCACCGCAACCAATACCAAGGTAGTCACCGAAACGCCAGTAGTTTAAATTGTGTTGGCACTGCTGACCTTTCTTTGCATAGGCTGATATCTCATATTGTTCATACCCTGCAGCGCTGAGTATTTGATGACCGCGTTCCTGAATTTCCCAAAGTATCTCGTCGTCGGGGAGCGTGGGCGGTTTTGAGTAAAATGAGGTGTTTGGCTCAATAGTGAGTTGGTACCAAGATAAGTGAGGCGGTGCTAAGGCAATCGCTTTTTGCAAATCCTGCATAGCGTCTTCAACACTTTGATTGGGTAAGCCATGCATTAAATCTAAGTTGAAACTGCGCAGCGGCAAACGTTTCGCAAGTTCAATAGCTGACGTTGCTTGCGCTGAATCGTGAATGCGCCCGAGAGCTTTCAAATGGTCTTCATCAAAGCTTTGCACACCTACTGAAATACGGTTGATACCTGCTTTTTCGAAGCCAATAAATTTATCGGCTTCAACAGTGCCTGGGTTCGCTTCCATGGTAATTTCAGCTGTAGGTGACAGAGGGATCCTTGCTGCAATCCCGGTAATTAACTTTTGCATACCCGCAACGGACAACAAGCTCGGAGTACCACCGCCAATGAAAATGGTCGAGACTTCACGCAAGTTACCATTAATGCTCACCAATGGGAGGTCTTGCGTTAAGTCATCTAAAAGGTGGCTAATGTATTCAGATTCGGGTAATCCGCCCTTCAGGTTATGCGAGTTAAAATCGCAATAGGGACACTTTTGAACGCACCATGGAATATGCACATATAAACTAAGGGGGGGCAAGCCTGCGATGGTGTTGTCATTCACTGGCAGAGCATCGATGGATGTGTTTAACGTAGTTGACGAAATATGACTCAAGCTCTCAATACTTCCTGCATACGTTGTATCAACTGCTCGAGGGCTTTGCCACGATGGCTAACTTTGTTTTTGCGATGTTTATCTAATTCAGCAGCGCTGCAATTTTGCTCTGGCAACCAAAAAATCGGGTCATAACCAAATCCACCCTTGCCCTTGCGTGCGGTACTTATTTCACCGTGCCATTCACCTTGACAAATAATCGGAGTTGGGTCGAGTTCGTGCTGCATGAACACAAGAACACATAAAAAACGTGCCTTGCGATTGTCGGTTTCGCTGGCTAGAGCGGCCAATAATTTGTCGATGTTATCACTATCGTTTGCACTTTCACCCGCATAGCGAGAAGAGTATATGCCCGGTGCACCGCCGAGTGCATCTACCGCCAAGCCGCTATCATCTGCAATAGCGGGTAGCCCTGTGACTTTTGCTGCATGACGAGCCTTTATAATCGCATTTTCAACGAAAGTGGTACCCGTTTCAGGCACTTCTTCTACATTAAACTCAGACTGCGGAGAAACGGTAATCGAAAAATCATCAAAGAGGCTTGAGAACTCTGCAACTTTTCCTTTATTTCCAGTGGCTAAGACTATTTGCTTTATGCTCATTTAGGCCTCTTTAGATTTAGGAGATGAGGGTCTGGTCGTCTTCTTTTTAAACTTGGTTTTTGCTTTAGATTTAGCTTTTGCTTTCTTTGCTTTACCGGTTAATTTTACTTTTTTCTTTTTGACAACTTGTGGTGGTTTATTTTTGGGGCGCAAGCCATCGATGACGCGAGCTTTGAATGGTTCTTTGGTATAGCGCTCTACTTTTCCGACTTTTTCAAAGTCATGCGCTTCAACAATTGATATTGCCGTGCCTTTTGCACCCGCTCTGCCAGTTCTACCTATGCGATGCACGTAAATATCTGAACCACGAGGCATATCATAGTTAATAACATGGCTAATGTCCTGAACGTCAATACCTCTAGCAGCCACATCTGTTGCAATTAGAATCTTTACTTCGCCCGCTTTAAAACTAGCGAGAGCAGCGTTGCGCTTGTCTTGCGGCATTTCGCCTTGCAAGTAAGTGACGCTAAATTTTTGGCTCGCTAAAAAGTCTTTTAGATTGTGTAAGCGCTCGCGCGTTTTTACAAAAACGATGCAAGACTCAATGGTATTACGCAAATAATGCACTAATATGGCATTTTTGTGCTGTAAATCGTCCGCTAAATGGTACCACTGAATAATTTTATTCTTTTCTTTTCTTGAAGAGTCAGCGGACAGTGTGATGGGATCTTTTAACAGTTCCTCAGCGAAATTGCGTACGCCTTTTCCTTCTAGCGTTGCAGAAAACAACATGCTTTGTTTACGCCACCTAGCTTCTCCTGCAATTTGATGCACAATGGATGAAAAGCCCATGTCTAACATGCGGTCGGCTTCATCTAATATGAGTGATTCAATGTCTCGGCAATCAAAGCTCTCTTGCTCAATATGTTCAAACAACCGACCCGGTGTTGCCACTAAAATGTCGACTTTAGCGTTAAGCGTTTCACGGTCGGTGCCATAGTTAATACCACCAGTAATAACACCGCATGTTAGATGCGTGTATTTAGTGATAGCGATGGCTTGTTCATATACTTGATTCGCGAGTTCTCTGGTAGGAACTAATACCAGTGCTCTCGTTGAACTATCGTCTTTACGAGGGTAATCAAGTAAGTACTGGCAAACGGGCAACAAAAATGCCGCGGTCTTACCGGTGCCCGTGGGCGCGTCAGCAAGAATATCTTTACCTTCCATCGCATGAGGAATAACTAAAGACTGAATACTTGTGGGGCGTTCATAGCCCATGTCGGCAACGGCTCTACAGAGCTCGTCATCTAAATCTAATTGTGCAAACATGAATGACTTAGTTTTGTTTGTGTTTGCGCGCATTCTACCTCAAATCGCTGATAACGAGTATGCTTGTTTTAATGCAAAGCGGTATTTTCTTTGAATCCCAAAAATACATGATTGGTGGCAGCATTCTCGAGCGTTTAGCATTGACTTAAATAGCGATACTCGATAGTTTACCTACACGATAATTATGACAGTGCAGATAACGTGTATTTAAGCTATTTTGGGTTATCGGATAACCCATTTTCAATTGCTCCTAACCCTGATTACCTCTTCATGAGCCCGCGACACCGCGAGGCATTGGCTCACCTAACGTTTGGTTTAAAGGAGTCGGGCGGTTTTGTGATGTTAACGGGTGAAGTGGGCACAGGCAAAACCACGGTATCGCGCAAATTGTTGCAAGATTTATCTGATGACACACAAACGGCAGTTATTTTAAATCCGACCTTGTCTGCGATTGAGTTGTTAGCAACTGTTTGCGATGAGCTCGGTATTCATTATCAGACAAACACGCATTCACTCAAAGTATTCACCGATAAAATTTTAAATAAATTAGCCGACAATCATGCCAGCGGCATCAACACCGTACTTATTATCGACGAAGCTCAGCATTTGATGCCTGAAGTACTCGAACAACTGCGCTTGTTGACGAATTTAGAAACGACGCGAGAAAAACTCTTAAAAGTCGTATTAATTGGGCAGCCTGAATTGCAGCAACTACTGCGTCGCAATGAACTTAGGCAACTGGCGCAGCGCGTCACAGCTCGTTACCATTTGCTACCGCTAACGAAAGCGGAGGTTGCCTTGTACGTTGCTCACCGTCTTCAGGTGGCGAATGGCAATCCAAGCATCTTTACAGCAACATCCTTAAGTAGTTTATTTCAAATCAGCGGTGGCATTCCCAGAGTGATTAATTTACTTTGTGACCGCGCTATGACTCTTGCTTACACATTACAAAAGCCGCTTATTACCCATAAACTGGTTACTGCTGCGAGTTATCAAGTGCTCGGTGAAGAGATTGTAAAACAGCGTCAAAAAGAACTTTGGCGGTGGATTTTTGTCGGCAGTTTTGCTGCGTCTATCGTTGTCGGTTTGGTAGCTGGGGGTGTATATGCTTAAGCGCTTCAATGTAAAAGACTTACAGCCCGGTATGTTGGTTAGCTCGGTGGTTAGTCAGCATGGCCCTGTTAAAATTCGTAAGATTGGCATGATCCGAAGCCCTGAAATGATTAAAGGCTTGACCGAGATGGGCGTCACTGAAGTTGACGTTGATCTAAGCCAAAGTCTCGGGTTAGAGCACGCCGATGAAGCAGGAGTTCAAACGGAACCCGCAGGAAAGGACGCAAAATTAACGCCAACTCAACAACTTTTACAAAATGAAAGACAGTCTGCAAAGACCAGTAATAACAATATCCAACAATATAATCGTTCTCTGTTCATGCCCTCTATGGATAGTTTGCCTTCGTCCTGGGACTTATATGGTAAGCATCTCGCACTATTGATGCTGTTGGTCATTGGTGGTGTTTGTGTTGGTTGGAATATCGCTTCGATTCCGAAGTGGTTCTCACTCTCTGCAAGTAAAGGCTATGCAGTGATAGACTATCAGCCCATTAATGCTGGTGAACAGAGGAAGGATATCACTGCTGCCGAGAGTAATAAGCTAAGCACTAACGAGTCCAATAATGTCGCTTTAAGCGAACAAGAGAATAACGCAGGAAACGGCCCTCAAAATATAGACCCCGAGCAGATTCCCCAATTCTCAGACAGTACGAAGAATGTGTTGTCAACGCAAACAAAGCAGTCATCAAAGCAAGACGAGGAACTCCTCGTGTTAGGTTATCAGCCGACAGATGATAACACGCAAGAGATACTTGATCGCGTTGTTGAGAGTGAGGCTCAAGCCGGTTTAAATGAAACGGAACCAACCCAAACCGACGCGCGAGTGTCAGCTGCATTATTAGAGAGAATTAACAAGGCGATTGCGGACTTAGACGGCGACAAAAACGTCGATTTAGGCAGTCAGCAAGGCACAAACTATGATGACTTACCCAGAATTGACCAGTTATCCGTAGCTATTCAAACCCAAATTCCAGCGATGGCGTTCAGTGCTCATATGTACTCTTCGAGTCGAGATGGGCGCTGGGTTCGAGTAAATGGTAGAAGATTAGTTGAGGGCGACTTTATTGCTGAAGGCTTGCAGTTGGTTAATATAGAGCCTCAAAAGGTTATTTTATCTTTCAAAAACGAAGTGTTTACGATGAATGCATTATCTGATTGGTAATAAAGTTTGTAGCATATTGCAGTAATTGGGAAGCCTTGCTAGAACACGACGAAAAAATTTGCGATAGATTTAATGAAAACTAGCATCACTATATGTACCGCAGCGATTGCGCCAGCCCGCTAGCCAATGTTTTTCAATGTTTTTTTGCGGTGAGTTTTTTACGCGCTGCGTCAGCATGGCATCGCATGCTTGTGTAAAAGCCATGTGCTGGTTTTGGCTGTCTATCGGCATGTTGAGTAATACGTGCAACAAACCCCAGCCTTGATTGTTGTATTTTTCGGTATCGGCAATACCTTCGCCCTTAAAGTTAACGTAATCAATTAAAGAATACATGCCTAATTCGGTGGCGGCAAGTGCGTGAAATCGAGCAGTGACGAGACCTTGAGTTTCGGCATTATCAAGTTCAGCTAACATAAGTGGCAGTGATTTGCGCATACGTTGATATATAAAAGCTACCTGATGTTCAAACGTAGAGCTCAGCAAACTTCTTAGTTCTTGCATTTGTTCGCTGTTTTTTGCCGCGTTAAATTCTTGCTTTGTTTGCCAAGGGCAATATTGCTGTTGCTGCAGCCAAGCAGGCACAGCCACGTTTTGTTCCTCAAAATATTGCAGCAAGCTTGGAAATGTTTCAGTAAAGGGGCTGCTTATATTTTTTGGAAACCAAATAAAGTGACCTAAGCCCAAACTCGCAAATGCTTCACCACTATTCCACGCTATTAAATATTCAGCCTTACTGCCCGTTTCATTTTGATAAATTTTTTCACCTATAGATTGAAGTTGCGCGGGTGCTAGCTTAGGAATGTCCTTTGCAAATGCAAATGCAAATAGCGGGAGTATACAAGATAACAAAAAGATGAAAATCAGATGGTTGATGCGGTTCATAGCGTGATAGCGTGTTTATGGAAACTTGTTACTTTACTTTAACTTTGTGCGTTGCAAGTAGCAAGGCGTTTACTCTCAAACCCTAGACTGAGCCTAAAATACCTGCGTAAATCGGCTTGCTACTAAGCAGATAAAAATACTTTCTTAAAGAATTTTCCTAAACTCACATTAAATTCTTCAGGCCTTATGCCCGCTATGATGTAGTCATCAGTTTCTTGCAGATCAACACGTTGAACTTCAGTATGCTGTTGGGTTTGCAAACTATAGAAAATCATCACTACGGGATCGAGCGGGTGCTGAGCATTGCGCTTACTGACAATCCCTAGTTGTTTGCTATTAAGTTCAACCAATGAGCCAACTGGGTGCAGCCCAATGGCATTAATAAATTCGTTAACTAATTCTCGATCAAGCGTGTTATCGCGCTCTAACTCCTGCAGGGCTGCAGTTGCACTAACAGAATGTTGATGATGTCGATTCGATATCATCGCATCGTAACAGTCGACAATGGCAGCCATTTGAGCATATACGCTGATTTCTGAGGCCGTTTTTGCTTTCGGATAACCTGTGCCATTGATGCGCTCATGATGATTAGCGATAACATCTAAAACAATCGATTTTGGGGCAGCCAAGCCTTCCGTTATTTCGACACCAATATCGACATGAGTTTTCAGTGTCATCCATTCAGTCTCATTGAGTTTGGCTGTTTTTGCGACGAGTTCACGGGGCAGGGCAGCCATGCCGATATCCATGAGTAAGCCAGCATTCGTTAAATCCTCAACTTCAGTCTCAGACATGTCTTTTGCACGAGCAAACATAGCGAGTAAAATTGCACAATTGATAGCATGTTCTACTAAATATTCATTGGCGTCTTTGAGCATTAATAAACAAGAGAGTTCATCGTTGTTGTCAAATACAGACTCAATGATGTCTTGCGACAGCTTATTCAAATCATCGATATTCGGTGTGGAGCCGGAACGTAATTGAGTGAGAAAATTCTTTTGCACATTCTTGGCTTGGAAATAGAGCTTATCAGCCTCTTCTAATGCTGTTTGATGCCGCATGGCGTTGATGGCGTTTGTCGATTTGGATTCTTCTCTTCGCTTTATTTTTATGGATCCTCCTATTGCAATGCTGGAACTCATAGTGTGATGCTGTAATTGGACCAAATCCGTTGTGGGATTGTTCTCACCTATGTTGTCGGTATCGAGTGCTCTGTTTGATCCAGCTTGGCTATTTGTGTCACTTTCAGGGATCAGGCTTTTAGCAAAGTCAACTTCAACTTCTAATATACCTTTGCTTTTCAGCGTATCTAACATAGTTTGGGTTTTAATTAGTCCCCTATTTTTGATAAGAACGTTGCCTTCTTGCTTGACAACATTCTCAACATACATGCCTATGCTTAACTCAGAAATAGAAATTGATTTAATCATAATTTTACAGTGTGTTTACTTTAATACTATAACCAAGCAAGACGTTTATCCTCGAATGTACTGATACTGTCATCAAACTCGAGCGTTTGCCCAATTGCGTCTAGTCCTTTGAGCATATTTTGTTTGTGATGTTCAGGAATGTCAAATTTATAAGTACTGTTGCCTACTTTGACGGTTTGGCTTTTGAGGTCAACATGAAAACGACTATTGGGATCCTTGGCCACATGCGCAAACAATTCGTCCATTTGCTTACTTGGCAATGCGATAGGAAGAAATTGATTGTTAATACAATTACCATAAAAGATATCGGCAAAGCTGGTTGCAATAACACATGCGAAGCCAAAATCTGCTAAAGCCCATGGAGCATGTTCTCTGCTTGAACCACATCCAAAGTTCTCTCGAGACAGTAAAATTTTAGCCCCTTGATGTTCCGGTTTATTTAACTCAAATTCAGGGTTCAATTCCTGTTCATGCAAATCTAAATAACGCCAGTCATGAAACAAATGCACACCATAACCTGCGCGCGTCACGCCAGTTAAAAATTGTTTTGGGATGATTTGGTCGGTATCAATATTGGCTTGGTCCAATGGTGCAGCCTTGCCGCTTAACGTTGTAAATCCTGTCATTCTATTCTCCAAACTGTCTTGAATCAGCAAAACTGCCGGTCAATGCTGCGGCAACAGCCATTTCAGGGCTTACTAAATGAGTTCTTGAACCGCGACCTTGGCGACCCTCGAAATTTCGATTGCTGGTAGATGCGCAGCGGTCACCCGGTTGGAGAACGTCGTCGTTCATGCCTAGGCACATTGAACAACCTGGTAATCGCCACTCAAAGCCCGCTTCTTTGAAAATCACATCCAAAGATTCTTGCTCTGCTTGTTCTTTCACCGCAACTGAGCCCGGAACAACAATTGCCGTAATGTTGCTTTTTACTTTACCCTTCGCAGCTATCTTAGCTGCCGCTCTTAAATCTTCAATCCGACTATTAGTGCAGGAACCAATGAAAACATGCGATACCTTAATGTTGTCCCATGTTTGTCCGGCTTCCAGTCCCATATATTTGAGTGCCTTTTTAGCAGATTCTTTTGCTATAGGGTCATTAAAATCATCCGGTGATGGAATGGACTCGTTGACGCCTATTACTTGTCCTGGGTTAGTACCCCAAGTAATCTGCGGTTGAATATCCTTTGCCTGCAGAGTGACAACTGTATCAAAAGTAGCATCCGCATCAGTTGTTAATGAACGCCAGTAGTTAACGGCATCATCCCACTGCGTTTTACTTGGCGAAAATTCTTTTTCTTTAAGATAGTTAATGGTTGTTTCATCGGGTGCAATTAAGCCTGCTTTTGCGCCAGCTTCAATGCTCATATTGCAGATGGTCATGCGCTGTTCCATTGATAGGTCGCGTATCGCTTCACCACAATATTCAATAACATAGCCCGTAGCGCCAGCGTGACCTATTTCGCCAATAATAGCTAAGATGATATCTTTTGCTGTAACCCCTGTGGGTAGCTTGCCAGCCACCTCAACCTTCATGCTTTTGCCTTTACTTTGCTTTAACGTCTGAGTTGCAAGGACATGTTCAACTTGAGAGGTTCCAATACCAAAGGCGAGGGCGCCAAATGCACCATGCGTAGCTGTATGGCTGTCACCACAAACTACCGTCATGCCGGGCTGAATAAGACCTAATTGTGGACCAATGACATGCACAATTCCTTGGTTTTTATGACCAACAGGATATAGTGGTATGTTGTGTTGCTCACAATTTATCGCCAATGTTTGCAGTTGTAATTTATTTTGTGGGCCACAAGCGTCGAGAGCTAGAGAGCGTGTGGATATGCTGTGGTCCATGGTGCCAAAAGTGAGATCGGGACGACGTACTTTACGATTTTTGTCATTTAAGCCAGCAAAGGCCTGAGGCGAAGTTACTTCGTGAATGAGATGACGGTCTATATATAATAAGGTATCTTCGCCTAATTGTTCAACGATATGTGCGTTCCACACTTTGTCATAAAGGGTTTGAGCCATGATTTATCCTTCTCTTTAGTTTAAGAGATTTGTTGTAAAATATAAGTGCCGACCGCAGCGGTAGAGCTAGCGTTCACGCGTTTTTCTTTAGGCAGTAATTCAGCGGTTAATATGCCATCTTCCAAGGTCTTTACAACAGCAGCGTCAATAGCGTCAGCTGCGTCAACTTCGCCTAGACTGTATCTTAACATCATTGAGGCTGAAAGAATTTGAGCAATTGGGTTAGCAACGCCTTTCCCTGCGATATCAGGGGCTGAGCCGCCCGCTGGTTCATACATACCAAAACCTGAACCATTGATGCTCGCCGACGGCAATAGGCCCATCGAGCCTGTTAATATTGCACACTCGTCACTGATGATATCGCCAAATAAATTAGAGCATAACATTACGTCGAATTGTGCAGGGGCACAGATAAGCTGCATCGTCGCGTTATCAATGTAAATATGTTCGAGCTTTACTTCAGGATAATCTGTTGCGACTTCTTCAACCACTTCACGCCACAAGCGACTGCAAACAAGCACATTAGCTTTATCGACAGAGGTGACTTTTTTATTACGCTTCATCGCCGCTTCAAATGCACTGATGGCAATGCGTCGAATTTCACGTTTTGAATAGCGCATGGTATCAAAGGCAAATTGTTCTTCGTCTTCGCCTTCAAGCCCTTTGGGTTGACCGAAGTAAATGCCTGAAGTGAGCTCACGCACCACTAGCACATCGACACCAGACTGCGCAATATCGCTGCGCAGTGGCGATAGATGCTCAAGGCCTGAGTAAATTTTTGCTGGACGTAAATTACTAAATAGATCGAAATGACTGCGCAGTTTCAGCAAAGCAGCGCGTTCTGGACGTTTATCTAAAGGCAGGCTATCCCACTTTGGACCGCCAATTGAGCCGAACAAAATCGCATCAGCCTGCTCGCACCCGTCAAGGGTTGTTTGCGGCAAAGCTTCACCATGGTGGTCGATTGCAAAACCACCTACAGGATAGGTTGTGCGCACTAGAGTAATATCAAACTTACTACAAACCTTGTCTAATACGCGATTTGCTTGTTCCATTACTTCAGGGCCAATGCCATCCCCAGGTAAAACTGCAATATGATATGTGGCCATTCTAAACTCCTATGGTGTTTTCTAATTGTAATTTTTGTTCGTCAATTTGATCCGCGAGATAGGTATTATTTAACACGAAAATTAATGCGCGAACGCCAGATTCAACGATGTCGGTTGCTAAGCCTATACCATTAAAGCGTCGGCCATTATATTCGGCAACGACGCTAACTTGAGCAAGTGCATCGGCACCTTCACCTTTTGAATCTAATTTGAAATCGACGATATCAATCTTATGTCCCCTCACAACCTTCATAATAGCATTATATGCTGCGTCAACAGGGCCGTTTCCTACTGCTGATTCAGTGATACTTTGGTCGCCCACTTTGAGGCGCACAGTCGCATTAGGTATAATATTGCGACCTGAGTTAGCGAGTAAATAATCTAACTGGTAGTGTGCGTGGTCATGCTTTTGTTGATCGAAGAACAAAAGCGCCTCCAAGTCATAGTCAAACACTTGCCCTTTTTTATCGGCCAAGCGTAAAAATGCTTCGTAGATTGCGTCTAAATCATATTCATCTGCTCGGTAACCAAGTTCATTCAAGCGATGTTTAATAACGTGTCGCCCAGAGCGAGACGTTAAGTTAAGTTTGTTTTTATTGATACCCACACTTTCTGGCGTCATTATTTCATAGGTATTCTGGCCTTTTAGCACGCCATCTTGGTGAATACCTGATGAGTGGCTAAACGCATTTGCCCCTACAATTGCTTTGTTGGCTTGCACCGGCATATTGCAGAGATTACTCACTAATTTTGAGGCCTTATGAATTTCTTGTGAATTAATATTGGTGCTTAAACCGAGCATGGCATAGCGAGTTTGTAGGATCATCGCTATTTCTTCTAGAGAGCAGTTCCCCGCTCTCTCACCTATACCGTTAACGGTGCATTCTACCTGACGAGCACCTTGTTCGACTGCTGCCAATGAGTTTGCAACAGCAAGGCCTAAGTCATTGTGGCAATGCACGGATATAACTGCCTTATCTATATTGGGAACGCGATTGTAGAGGTTTTGAATAATGCCGCCGAATTCGGTGGGCGTTGTATAGCCAACAGTGTCAGGAATGTTGACTGTTGTTGCGCCGGCGTTTATCGCAGATTCAACCATACGGCACAAATAGTCAATATGTGTTCGTCCAGCGTCTTCGCAGCTAAACTCAACGTCATTTGTATATTTGCGCGCATATTTAATGGCTCTGACGGCCATTTCAACTACTTCATCTTGCGATTTACGTAGTTTTGTATCTACATGGATATCCGAGGTGGCGATAAAGGTATGAATACGAAAGTGATCTGCTGCACTGAGCGATTGTCCGCAGGCATCGATGTCTTTTTCTAAGGCTCTGGATAAGCCACAAACAATCGAGTTTTTAATTTCCTTGGCAATCAAATTAACGGATTTGAAGTCGCCCGGTGATGAGACCGGAAAGCCCGCTTCGATAATATCAACACCGAGTTTTTCTAGCATCAATGCAATTTGTAGCTTATCTTTTACATTAAGGCTAGCCGGCAGTGCTTGTTCTCCATCACGTAGAGTTGTGTCAAAAATAATGACTTGCTTATTGCTCTGGTTGACTTTAGTCATACTAATTGCCTTTTTATTGGACCGTTCTTTGCTTTGTGGAATGCTTAACGCATTTGTTCGAACGTCATTCGTATTTAATTTAGGTAGAAAACAAAAAACCCGTGCTTTGCACGGGTTTTTGTGTGTTTTCGCAATAAACTTTACCCGTGCATTGAATTAGCCAAGAGTAATAGCAGCAGAATAGAAATTAAAGAATATCGATTATCGGATGATAAAATTTTCATATTTGCCCCTTTTTTAAGTATGCTCTTTCGATTCCCAACTTTACTGCGCTAAACCAGTTGGGTCAACAGTTCAATTGAATAAAAATAAACCTTTTTTTATTCAAGTTAACGAGCAGTGCTTGCAAGCTTTGCCTTCATTTCTCTGCGGCGTGCATGTAACAGCGGCTCGGTGTAACCTGATGGTTGCTCTTTACCTAAAAAAATAAGGTCTTTAGCTGCTTGAAAACCAATTGAATGGTCCAAGTTTGGAAGCATTGGAATATACTCAGCATCACTTTCATTTTGACTGTCAACTAATGCTGCCATTCGTTGTAACGACTCATTCACTTGCTCAGGAGATACAAGACCATGTTCTAGCCAGTTCGCAATATGCTGACTACTAATTCTCAATGTCGCTCTGTCTTCCATTAAGCCAACCCCATTAATATCTGGGACTTTAGAGCAACCAATACCTTGATGTACCCAGCGCACAACATATCCTAAAATACCCTGTACATTGTTATCGAGCTCGTTGGTAACTTCTTGCGAACTGAGTTTTGTACCTTTTGCCATCAGCGGAATTTCTAGAATGGTATCGATATAATCCAAATGAGAATGTTTATGATCGTCAAGTATATGTCTCTGTTGTTCAAAGACGTCAACTTGATGATAATGCAGCGCATGCAAAGTAGCTGCCGTTGGAGATGGCACCCAAGCGGTATTTGCGCCAGTTTTCGGATGCCCGATCTTAACCGCCATCATGTTAGCCATTTGATCGGGGATAGGCCACATGCCTTTGCCTATTTGTGCGCGACCAGATAAGCCAAAACTCAGACCTGTAGCTACATTTGCTAATTCGTATGCATTTAGCCAAGAGCGCGTCTTTATTTCGGCTTTTGGTGCAAATGCTCCTTTCAACATGGATGTATGGATTTCGTCACCCGTGCGGTCTAAGAAACCTGTATTGATGAAAACCACACGTTCATTGGCGGCTTGAATACAGGCACCTAAATTAAGGCTGGTTCGGCGCTCTTCATCCATAATGCCTATTTTAATCGTGTTCTTTGCTAAACCAAGTACTTGCTCCACACTGCTAAATAATCGATTTGTAAAGGCAACTTCGTCAGGACCATGCATTTTTGGTTTTACGATGTAAATACTATTTTCTTTTGCATTTTTAAATGAGCTATTGTCAAGCAGATCATGTTTGGCGATAAGCGACGTAATCATCGCATCCATTATCCCTTCAGGGATTTCTTGCCCTTCAAATAAAATCGCACTGTTTGTCATTAGGTGACCAACGTTGCGAATAAACATGAGACTTCTGCCGGAAAGTGTTATTTTTTCATTTTTTAGCGAGTGATATTGACGATCCGGGTTCATGCTTCGGGTAAAGGTTTTATCGCCTTTATCAAGCTGAATGCGCAAATTCCCTTGCATTAAACCCAACCAGTTTCGATAAACTAAGGTTTTGTCTTCGGCATCCACAGCGGCAACACTGTCCTCACAATCCATAATCGTGGTTATCGCCGACTCTAGTAAGATGTCTTTCAAACTTGTTGGATCAGTTTTACCTATTGGATGTGAGTTATCAAACTGCAATTCGGCATGTAAGCCGTTGTGACATACTACTATTGCTGTCGGATTTTCTATTGTTCCCTGAAAACCAATCAGTTGAGATGGATTTTTTAAATATGCGGTGCCGCCATCTGCCAATGTAATAGTCATACCAGCATCGCTTAACTGATAATCTCGACTCCCGACGTGGCTACCTGCATTCAAGGGGAGAATAGTATCTAAATACTCTCTTGCTTTGAGGATAACTTTATTGCCACGAATCGGGTTGTATGTTGCTTTGGTTTCAGCGCCATCTTCGTCCGAAATAACGTCAGTGCCATACAGCGCATCGTATAAGCTACCCCAACGAGCATTAACTGCATTTAATGCATATCTCGCGTTATTAATTGGCACAACAAGTTGTGGTCCTGCCATCGTTGCAATCTCAGCATCTACGTTTTGCGTCCCAATTGCTTTTGGAAGAGGAGGCTCTTTCAAATAGCCTATCGAGCTTAAAAAGTTTTTGTATTCATTTGCGGGAGCGTCGATGTCGGAACGGTGAAAGTCGTCAATTTGCTTTTGTAATGTTTCACGTTCGTTCAGCAATGCTTTATTCAGTGGGATTAGGTTTTCAAGTATATTTTCGAAACCTTGCCAAAAGGTAAGGGCGTCAGTTTGAGAGTTAGGTAAGGCGCTTGACTCGATAAAATTGAGTAATTCACTGGCGACTGACAGTTTGCCCTTGGCTACATACTTTTCTGCGTTGCTTGGCGCAGCACTGTTGCTGTTTGCGCCATTTACACTGGATGAACTTGTTGGCTTTCCTGAAACCGTAGACATTGGCATACTCCGTTGTAGTGTTTCTTACAGTTTAAGGAATATAACGACAGTTTTTTAGTTTATGTTCAGTATGTTTGCTATAGATACTATGAATGTAGTGAGTGCCATTATATTTTTTAGGGTTGTGCATCAGTAGTCATCGCATTTGCGACCTCGGTAATAAGTCTTCGTAGCCAGATATGACCAGCATCATGGTGCAGTAACGCACTCCATGCCATCTTCAATGCAATGGGTGGAATGTCAAAAGGAGGCTCGAGAACGACAACTTTCGGATCGTCTTTAAAAATCTTAGCCGCCTTCGTCGGCAGAGTCGCTATTAAATTTTGTGTTTTAGCTAACTGCAGTGCAGCATGATAATGACGAGTAAATACGCGAATTTCACGCTGTTTGCCTATTTTTGTAAGCTCAGCATCAACCCAGCCCAACTTTTGCACCTCAGTGGGGTCTATACCGACACCAACGCCAAAACCCGTTTTACTCACCCAAATATGTTGACCTCTTAAGTATGCTGCAAGGTCAAAATTATTTTTCATGGGATGATCGCTGCCAATCACGCATGAAAATGAATCGTACCAAATGACCTTTTGATGAAATGAAAGCGGAAGTTCTTCAAAGCGATTTATCGCCATATCAACCTTGCCTTGCTCTACATCGTGAAACGTTACATCACTCGGAGTGATCAAGTCTAAGGTAATGTTGGGCGCTAATACGGCTAATCTGCCAATGAGTTCAAGCAGCAATGTTGATTCGGCATAGTCGCTGGTCATTATTCGGAAGGTACGCACACTCGTTTCAGGACTAAACTCAATTTCGGGTTGAATCGATGACTCTAACTTACTTAGAACATCACGAATGACGGGCTGTAACTCCAAAGCGCGTTTAGTCGGCGTCATGCCATCGCTGGTTCTTACGAGCAAAGGATCTTTGAATAAATCTCGTAATCGCTTCAGGCCATTGCTCATGGCTGGTTGGGTAATGCTTAATTGGTTAGCTGCTTTGGTGACGCTACCTTCTCTTAATAAAACGTCGAGGTAAACTAATAGATTCAGGTCGACTTTTGCGATATTCAAAGTATTCGTTCCAATGTCAGTGAAAGTAAAAAAGGGGCACAATTCAGAACAATAGGTGACTTTACCGATCCCATTCACGTTGATTATGCCTATATTGCGCTAGATATATAAGCACAAACAAGCAAAAATTGATATTACCTTGGTCGTGAAAGAATAAAATCGTTAATTTATACCGTTGATTTTTAGTATGTAAAACAAAAAAACGCCCCGAAGGGCGCTGAACAAGAGTCTTATTGTGGTGCTACTGTGCTATCTCAATATCACACTTTTTTGCTTGGCGAGGATATCAATCAACAGAGTCGAATTGATTCATCGTGTTATCTTTACCCGAGGCTTTTAATGCTTGCTCACCTGAGAAGTACTCTTTATGAGTATCACCTAAGTCCGAACCGGCCATTGCTTGGTGCTTAACACAAGCTAGGCCTTGACGTAACTCCTGACGCTGAACGCCTTTAACGTAAGCTAACATGCCATCATCTCCGAAGTAGCCTTTTGCTAAATTATCCGTTGATAGTGCTGCCGTATGATACGTTGGGAGCGTAATTAAATGATGGAATATACCGGCTTCACGCGCCGCATCAGCTTGGAATGTACGTACTTTTTCATCAGCAACGAGTGCTAGTTCAGTCTCGTCATAACTTGCAGACATTAAGGCTGCACGGTCGTAGTTGCTGGTATCTTTACCTTCTTCCAACCAAGTATCGAATACCTGTTGACGGAAGCTAAGAGTCCAGTTGAATGACGGGCTGTTATTGTAAACAAGTTTAGCTGAAGGGGTTACTTCACGGATCGCGCGAACCATATCACCTATTTGACCAACATGTGGCTTTTCAGTTTCAATCCACAGTAAGTCGGCGCCATTTTGCAATGATGTGATGCAATCAAGAACAACTCGGTCAAAGCCTGTGTTTTCTTTAAACTTATAAAGACCATTTGGCAAACGCACCGGTTTAACCAGTTCACCGTTCAATTTCATTATGGTATCGCCGTTTGACAATTCATCGATAGAGTTGACTGGCGTTGTTTCTAAAAATGCGTTGTATTGAGCAGCTAAATCGCCTTCGCTTGTAGATACTGGGATTTTTTGCGTTAATCCAGCACCTAATGAATCTGTGCGAGCGACAATGACACCGTCGTCTACGCCTAATTCAAGAAAAGCGTAACGAACCGCATTTATCTTAGCTAGAAAATCTTCATGCGGTACGGTGACTTTGCCATCTTGGTGACCACATTGCTTTGCATCAGACACTTGGTTTTCAATTTGAATACAGCAGGCGCCAGCTTCGATCATTTTCTTCGAAAGCAAGTAAGTCGCTTCTTCGTTACCGAATCCTGCGTCAATATCTGCAATAATAGGTACAACATGCGTCTCGAAGTTATCTATTTGAGCTTGAATTTCGCTTATGTCCAGACCATTTGCTCTAGCTTCGTCCAACTGGTCAAAAAGTTTGCCAAGTTCTTTCGCATCGGCTTGGCGTAAAAATGTGTATAGCTCCTCTATTAGCGCAGGAACCGATGTTTTTTCATGCATAGACTGGTCAGGCAATGGACCGAACTCTGAACGCAGAGCAGCAACCATCCAACCAGATAAATATAGATAGCTCTTGTCCGTAGTACCCTGGTGTTTTTTGACGGCCAACATTTTTTGTTGGCCGATAAAACCGTGCCAACAGCCAAGTGATTGGGTGTATTGGCTAGCGTCTGCGTCATAATCAGCCATGTCTTTGCGCATTATTCCGGCAGTGTATTTTGCAATGTCCAATCCAGTTGTGAATCTATTTTGCGTTTTCATTCTTGCTGCATACTCAGGACTGATAGCATTCCATGGACTGCCTTGAGAGGCCTTAAGTTTCGCCATATTTTCTAGTTCTTTTTGATACTGTGACATAATATTTTCCTCTTTGCCGTTTCATTAAATTTCTGTGCTGTATGCGGATGTTGAAACCGGTGACATTAAATCTTGTCGTTAACTCTATTTGATAATGCGCACTAACTGCGGACTGTGGCCATGGGTCAATGCGTTTATTTTTCAGTTCGCTAATCGGTAAAGACGCCTCATCCTATGCTGCAATGATGAATAAAAAAACAGTATGAAACTTATTTTAGCTATTCACTGTATGAATGCTTATTTGTGTGTTCTTGTTAATTAAATCCCGACTTAAATTCTAAACTAATGAATTTTAAAGTTTTATATAGAAAAATTGCGTGTGGAAATCGGTACTTTTTTTGGAGGATACTCTAATCGACAACACGGATATTTTTATAAATAGGTATTCGATGAATGCTTAAAGGATGGTTATTTTGCTTTTTTGTAGCAACAAAAATGCAAGTGGGGTTTTGCATTTTTATGCCTTTATTAAATGTGTCACAATGCCCAAGGTATAATACCTAACAGAGTGGTTTTTAGTGTTTGGCATTCGAAGGGGTTTAACGGTATATTTGAAGTATAGCTTAAGTTGTTTCTATAGCGCACCGAAATATCGGTATATCTGTTTTCAACAAAGGGCTTTTGGGAGCGATAGCATCCTCCTCTCTCCTTTTCTTTCAATATTAAAATTTGATTTATAAAGCAATTTTAATTCACTATGTTATGAGCTTTTAGAGGGTATTTAGTCACATGATCAAAAAAAATATTTTTACATTTAGTTTGCTTGCTAGCGTTACGCTTTTCGGTACAGCATGCACAGCAAGTAAGCACCAGGATATGGACAGCGCTGAGGCAAACGTAAGCACTCCTAAAAATATTATTATGGTAATTGCAGACGGTATGGGGCCAGCATATACAACGGCTTACCGCCTATACAAAGATGATCCTAGTACGCCCATGATTGAATTAACTGCACTTGATGCTTTCTTGCTTGGCACCGTGCAAACTTATCCGGCTTCGATGTCGGGTTATGTCACCGATTCAGCAGCGAGCGCAACGGCTTTGGCTGCTGGCATCAAAACATATAACGGTGCTATTGGCTTAGATGTTGACAAGCAGTCTGTTGAAAGTGTGCTGCAACGTGCTAAGAAACTAGGTAAAAGAACCGGTGTAGCTGTTACTTCACAAATTGTTCATGCAACAGCCGCTGCTTATGTTGCACATAACGAATCTCGCCGTAACTACAACGACATCGCCGACTCGTTTTTGGATGACCGTATCAATGATAAGAATGTTGTTGATGTTATGTTGGGTGGCGGTTGGCGTTACTTTATTCGTGATGACCGCAATCTAGTTGAAGAATTCAAGACATTGGGATATCAGTACGCTGCTTCATATACCGACTTATTATCATTGCCGAAAGGCAAGCCAACCTTGGGTCTATTTGCAGATGTTGGCTTACCCAAAGCGCTAGATGACGTTAATCCTCATCGACTGTCGGTGCTAACCGAGAGCGCAATATCTCACTTGGAAAATGTGAATGGCTATTTCTTGTTGGTTGAAGCGAGTCAGGTTGATTGGGCGGGGCACGCTAACGACATTGCTTCGGCAATGGGGGAAATGGAAGACTTAGAGCAAACGATTAAAATGCTGAAAAGCTATGTCGACCAGCACCCAGATACCTTAGTTGTGCTAACCGCTGATCATAGTACAGGTGGATTAACGATTGGTGCTGATGGTGATTACCGTTGGAGTCCTGAATTCATTCAAAAGATGAAGGCGTCCGTGACCGTAATGTCAGAAAGAATAATAGACAGTGAAGATATGACTGTATACGTTGAAGACGTATTCGGTTTTGCATTGAATGAAGATGAAAAAAATATTATCAGCGGTATTACTAGCAGCATGAATGTGAGACAGCGTGAAAATATATTGAAATCTCTCTTGGACAAGCGCACTAATACAGGCTGGACAACTTCAGGCCATACTGGCGTAGATGTAGAAGTTTATGCATTTGGTGCCGGCGCACAAGCATTTGCCGGCAACTTGAATAACATTGATATTGCTAAAAAGATTTTCACCTTCTTAGGTGACGCTGAATAAGCGAGTGAAAGGCGCTTATTCTAGCGCCTTTATTCTTTCTGAAAGCGGCGGGTGACTCGCAAACAGCTTTTGAACTTTGCCTGCATTAATGGCAAACGCCGCCATTTCATCAGGCATATCAGGTCCAGTTTGACTCGCTTGTAAACGCATCAACGCGGCTCGCATTTTGTGTTTACCGACAAGCTTTGCAGCACCGGCGTCTGCTCGGTATTCACGGTGGCGAGAGAACCACATGGTTATTGTCATGGCCAAGACACCTAAAATGAGTTCTGCAATAATTGACACAATCCAAAATGCGGGTCCATGCCCACGCTCTACTTTAAAAATAACACGGTCAACCGTGTGACCAATGACTCTCGACAGAAATACAACGAAAGTGTTCATCACACCTTGTAGCAGCGTCATGGTGACCATATCACCATTGGCAACGTGCGCAACTTCGTGGGCAAGCACAGCTTCAACTTCATCTTTATTCATGCTTTCGATCAAGCCTGTGCTAACCGCCACGAGTGCATTATTACGGTTCCAGCCCGTAGCAAAAGCGTTCGGTGAATGGCTTTGGAAGATACCTACTTCCGGCATACCAATATTGGACTGTTTGGCCAAGCGGGCAACTGTATTTAGCAACCATGTTTCTGTGTTATCAGTCGCTTGCTCTATGACATGCACACGCATTGAGCGTTTAGCCATCCATTTTGAAATCAATAAGGAAATGAATGCGCCACTAAAACCAATAACGGCGGAGTAAACCATCAGTGCATTGAGATTTAGGTCAACGCCGTTTTGCGCCAGCAGACCTTGGATCCCAAATAAACTAAAAGTAAGGCTCAATAAAGCAATAATAGCAATATTGGTACCAACGAATAATAGAATACGTAGCATTTTCTCTCTCAATATAGTCGGTAAAAATTTACCCAATGTTATTTATTAAATAGTATTGCTTGTATCAAATATCAATGATTACAAAAGATTATTTTTTTGCTGCTCATGGATGAAATTTTCTTGTTGAAAAGGAATTGTATCTAATAGCCGGTGAGTTCTAAAAATCCTCGGCCTGTATGTGTTCCGCTTACTACTACACTACCTTCATAATAGGCGACGAATGCAGGATTCCATTGGTCGTCTTTGCTAGATTCGATCTTGATACTAATACCTCTACTTGGAATGGACAGAGCCCATTGTAAAGGCAACTTCTTATTGCTTAGTTCAGTCAACTTAATGATATCCATGCTTAGATCGGATGGCATTAACGTTGCTGTTGAACCATCAGCCTGTATGTAGGTGCCGGTGATATAGTCAGGCTGATCTTGTAAACGCATTCGAAAAGCCATGATTTTGTCACCGTTATCAAGGTGAAGAGAAAGCCAGTCCCATCCCAATGTTGCTTGATCGAATAATTGCGATGTCCACTCTTGGTCAAACCATGCGCTACCTTTCACGGCTAAATGCTTTAGTGATTCATCTGTCTTATTCTCATTCTCTATCCTTTTCTTCACTGGCGCATATTGCTCGCTAACGCCTGAAAGTAATAACTCATCACTCATTGTAAACTTACCATCTACCTGAATAAAAGGGGCGCTGTAATAATGCGAAGCGTGTTTGCCATTTGCTGACTTTATGCTGTATCCGTTCTGCCCCTGCAGCACGTATGGACCTGTGTTAGACAAATTAAGTTGTACATCAAGGTAAGAAATGCCGCGAATATTAGCACTGTCGCTAATCAATCTGGCATTGAAAGCTAATGTTGCTGGCAGTAAGCCAGGTGTTGTGCTTTGCCATTGCCAGTCATCGATGAATAATTTAAATGGCGCTGTTTCCACACCTGCATTGCCTACATTACCCCGTGCAAATTTCTCCGAAAACCAGTGTTGCGAAGCGCTGTGCACCGAAGCATGTGCCATATAAATATGATGGTTATCCCAATCTGAGCTCGGTGTCTTGATACTGTCATCAGTGTTGAACGTTTCGCTTTCGTTGCTGACGTTTGTTTGCCTTTGCTCGCGGGCTTCATTGTTTGGGTTTCTAAAGCGAAATAGCGTCCATTGCAGGCCATAGACATTGCCAGCTTGATCTTGCAAGTTTGCGGTTAAGTACCACCATTCAATATCAAATGATCCATGAGCGCCATGATCCTCAGGAAAACTAATGACATAGTTTGGATCAGCTATGTTTCCTAAATTTTGTAGATTGGACGCACTGAAGCCTCTCCCAAAGGTTTGTTGCGACATGACACTATTATTTTCAGCGGTCTCGTTATTGGGCTCTCTCTCAAAAGTCAGCGCTTTAATATTGCTCAGAGCATTCTCCCAGCTAGTGCTTTGAAAAACGCTCATATACACGACCAAGGCAAGTAAGAATATGGCAAATAACAACGTAATAAGTAGAATAGAAATTTTGCTTAATTTACCCATCGAATATCCTCAATAAGTGCTCTTCTGCCAGCTCTAACAATAGGAATAGCGATGACCGCAGTCACCACTAATAGGCTCGTTGCGTATATTTGCAGTATTTTTATTGGATTAATAACTAAGGGGTAAGTCCAAGAAAAAGCTTGATAGTTAATGTTAAATATTAGCACCCAGCTTAATAAAATTCCGAACGGTGTAGCTAATAATAAGGCCACAAAACAGAGCAGTAAATATTGGTACAGTGCGAGTGCTTGCGTTTTTAATGCTGATACTCCCATGCTGCGAACTAGCATATTCTGTGGACGAATATCATTCATCAGTACAATAATAGCGCAGGCTAGTGAGAGTGCAGCAACTAAGAGCGTGACCACATTCAATCCGTCGGTAACAATAAAGGTGTTATCAAAAGCTTGCATCGATAATGCGAGTAATGTTTCGGTTTTTAATAGCTGTGTTTCTGGTTCGAACCCTGCTTTGAGCATATTTTCACGCAACAAATTTATGCTACTCTCAGAACCTTGGAGCGCATAGATACAGCATTTTGAATTAGACAAATCAAACATATCGAATGGCATTAATACTTGCGCATAAGGACTACCGAAGTCATAAACAATGCCGAGTATTTTATAAGACGACAAGTTTCCGGTAGATGGATGTGGAAGGTCAATATAGTCATTAATTTGATAGTCAAATCCAAACGCAAACTGTTGGTTAACTAAAACTCCCTCGCCCTGGCTAAACTCCGCCCACAAATTTTCATCCCTTCCTTTTTCATAAAACACCATAGCCTGCTGGTTGAACTCGTCAGTAGGGTAACTAAACTGTTGTATTTTTTTACCTTGAAAAGAAATATAGTTTTCCAAACGAGAGTAAACATTCACGCCAGTATTTTTTGCCAACTCACTGATATTAGGTTCACCATTATTGTAAACATAGTAATCGGCTGCTAAACGTTGTTCTAGCCACCCGACCGTTGCACCACGAAAGCTGTCCACCATCAAATTCATACCAATATTACTTGTCGCTGCAATAAAAAAAGCGCAGCAGGCGATCTTAGTTTTACCTGACAATGCCAAGCTTTGTTTGGAACTAACTTGCAGTAACGGAAAGCGATCAGGAATAAATCGTTGGATAATTCTGAGCATGCTTGGATAGTTAGCAAGCAGTAAACAGCAGCCAGACAGGATAACTAATGCCGTGGCGATAAGCAGCAGCCAAAGCGTCTGCACATAATTCAATAACATATAGGCAACGACTGCAAAAATTGCGAAACAAAGCCATAAAGCGAGCTTCCAAAAACGCTGTTGAACACTCGATAAAGGCACATCTTTGGCTTGTGATAACTGATTATTAAGTTTATTGAGGGGAATGAAAGTAGCGCAGACGCTGCCAAGCAAGCAAATGCCGAATACTTGAAACAGTAAACCAAGAAAGGATACTTTACCAAACCCTATTTCAACGGAATACAAATTTTCAAGCGTTGCTTGCACCGTTGGCGAGGCTAATTTTGCTAACTCAATGCCAAGTAAAACGCCCGATAAGCTGGCGACAAAAGTGAGCAATACAATTTCAGTAAGTTGAACGAAAAACAGTTGTTGTCTTGATATGCCCAGCTGTCGACAAATTTTTAGCCAAGTAAGTCTTGAATTTAATAGCAGGTTGACTGCGTTTACGACAATAAAGAGGCACACTACAAACATGAGCAGTGCCATTGCCATTAAGTTCAAATGAAAGCTGCTGGTAAGCTCCGAATCCTGTTGGCCTTTGTCAGTGCTGATGAGTTGTAGATGGTTTGGTAATAATTGTTTAAGCGTCTCTTCTTGGCGTTGCGATAATTCGCCAACAAATAACAACATGGACAATTCAGCATTAGGATAAAGGCGGTACAACGCAGCAATATCCATAATAATATCATTGCCTAAAGCTGCGCTTTCAATGGCGATGAGTTTGGGTAAGGGTTTACCTGACTTTGTCGTGAATTGACTCATTGTTAACGCGCCGTCAGCGCCAAGATAAGAGCTAGCAGTAGACTCACCATCAGTATCATTTTTAGCGCGTATTAATTGCTCAAGTAATTGCGGATGCAATATGGCACTTGGCTGCCCAACGCTCAGTTGCCGAATAAGCTGATTGGTTTCGCTGGTTTGAGCATTCGAGTCAGTGTTGTGCTGCTTCGCCGCACTTGCTTGCTCTGCAAGAGGTGTCGGATTTGAAAAGGTGGGTAGTGCAAATAGTGAAAATGTATCGATGCCAGTAAAGTCGATGCGCCTTTGAGAAATAATGAGGTTACTCTGATAAAGGTGTTGCCTTGTTTGCGCAACGGCAATCAATTGATTAAACCCTTTCATCCTGAGCGCAGCATAGTCTTGCTTAGTGAGCCTTAATTTGGACGAATTAGAGGAGATAGTATGAGTAACATTGGGCACTAAATATTGCTGCTGACTACTGTAGCTTTGTTTGGCACTGCTATTAATCACCAGCACAGCACATAATCCAGCTGCAGCGATAATTAACGACGCCATGAGCATCGTGATGCTAAATTTGCTGTTGCGATAACTTTTTAATAAAACGGAAAGGAATGGCGAATACTTCATATTAAATTTGGCTCAGCCTACCGTCGTTCAAATACCACTGTTGCTGAGTAAGTGAAGCCACTTTTTCACTGTGAGTTACCATAACAAGAGAGGTGTTGAGTGTTTTGCATGTGTCGACCAGTAATTTGCTCACTGTGTCTGAGTTCTTACCGTCTAAGTTTCCTGTAGGCTCGTCGGCGAGTAAAAGGGGAGGTTGATGCGATAGGCCCCTGGCAATGGCAACGCGCTGCTGTTCTCCACCAGAAAGTTGATTAGGGAGTTTGTTTATGTAGCGTTCAATACCGAGGACATTCAACAATTCTTTTATGTAATCACTCTGCACATTGCCTGTAATCTTGGCAGGCAGCATGATGTTTTCGAACACCGTAATGCAGTCTATTAAATTAAATTTTTGAAAAATCAGCCCAACGTGATACCGGCGATAGTGATCAGCCTGCTTCTCGGTAAACTGAGTGATGTCTTGAGTATGACTTTGTTGGTCTTGGGAGGATTTATTTGTCGCGTTGCGTGACTCGCGTAGACCCGTCAGCAGGATCTCGCCACTGTCAGGTTTATCAAGCGCAGCTAAAAGATGTAGCAGTGTCGATTTGCCTGAACCTGACGCACCTTGAATACTGATGCTGTCACTCGGCATTATGCTTAAGTTGACGCTGTTGAGAATGGTATGTTTAGCACCAGCATCGATATAACTTTTCTTTAAATTTATTAGGGAAAGCATTAAAAAGGCATCTAATTTGCGTCAATGCCTTCAGTATACGTTAACCATGCGTTGAAAGACTACTGATGCAAAAAGCTTTCAAAAGGTTCGCCAGTGACACTGGAAATTTGTTTGAATAAATACATTAATGCGAATATCAGTAAAATCATGCTTGGAATAACAATCACCGGATAACTCAGTGCTGTCATGCGGCCAAGTTCTTCGGTATAAGCGCTTGTGCCTGGTTCTGATACTAAAATCCATTTCGCGAGCAAGTAATTCAATAATGAGGATAAGAAAAAAGAGCTGGCAACAATATAGGAACTGACGGCGACTTTGCTGTTGAAGACAGTGGTTAATCCTTTTGCTTCTAAAGTATCATTTAGTTTAGGCCAGTTAACTAATTGGTCATTCAGTATCAGTGCTTTTACTAGGGGTTTTTTACCATACTGCGTAATGATAACTGCTAACCCAATGAGACCTGGGATAGTGGCTTCTTTAATTGCGATGTATTCAGCCGGTAGCTTTAATAAACTAATACCACCTGTTAGCAATACACTGACAATCCCCAGTACTGAAAAAGCATTTATTTTTTTTGTTTGCTTTAAATCATAAAGGCCAAAGACTAACGGAAAGGAGAGGGCTAATACAATACTCCAAGCCGGGCCCAAGTAATCGTCTGAACTTAAATAGCTCATTACGACAACGGGGACAGCAATATTAAAAATTAAATTGCCAAAAAATTCAGTTTGTTTCGGTGGCTGTGCTTTTTCAGACATGTAAGTTGGACTGCTCTTTAATAATGGAGAAGAATTGTACGAAAAAAAGAGCGATGATGACACCCTGATTTTACATCAATTTAAGACCGCGATCGTAAAAGCCAAGCTAAACATAGACCTGCAATAAATCCAAATAAATGTGACTCCCAAGATATATAGGGTTGGCTTGGTAATACGCCCCAAATCATACCGCCATAGAAGAAAGCGACCACGACCGAGATAATAATTAGAAATAGGCGTTTACTGAGAAAACCCGCAAAAACCAAGTAACCAAAATAGCCATAAATAATGCCGCTTGCACCCAAGTGATAAGACGCCCTGCCGAACATCCACACAAGTAATCCTGTTAATAAGATGAGTCCAAAAGTAACCTGTGCAAAGCGCTTCCCTCCAAATTGAAGCAGCAGTAACGCGAATGTAGCGAGCGTGACTACGTTTGATACAAAATGTGTGAAATTAGCATGTAAAAACGGTGCCGTAAAAATATAGACTAAATGATTAATATCTCTGGGGAATATGCTGAATTGGTTAAAGTAGCGGCCTGTGAACATATTAATGGCTTCGATCACCAGCATGATACCGACAACGTAGCTAACCCAAACAAGCTGTTTTTTTAGCGTTGTGGGTGATTTAACAATAGTCAATTTATGCCCCTTAGTGTTCCAAGCATGTTACAGAATAATATGCGGTATATAGCGTGATAAATCTTGCGTGATTGGCGATTTATCTTCACGAACCGATATTCCGGCAGCCTCATCATCGACTAACCATGAGCCAATCAGTGTGTAATTGTCGGCGAACTTTGGTAGAGGGGTGTGTGCCTGATATATAAATCCTTCTTCACCATAGGGTCCGCCTGAGGAGAGGCTCATTTTACCGTTTTCTAAAATATCGATATTTGCGCCCTCTCGAGAGTAAAGCGGTTTTTTAACCCACTTTTTTACGCCCGAAAGGGCGTTCATATTCGCCATGTCAGATTCAAAAAAAGCGGGTAAAAGGTTAGGGTGCCCTTCAAACTCTTTCCATAGCATAGGCAGTACTGCTTTATTCGAGAGGATTGTTTTCCAAATTGGTTCAATCCAAGCGGTATTTGCTTTTAACGCGTGAGGTCCAAACTCTTCACGCTGCATAAATTCCCATGGATAGAGCTTAAAGCAATGCGAAATAACTTGGTCTTGCAAGTCGGTGAGTTCACCACCAACGGCAAGTCCAATATCTTCGATATAACAAAAGTAATCGTTAAGGCCTGCCTCTTTTGCGCAGTCCTGCAAATATTGAACGGTTCCGCGGTCTTCGTCAGTATCTTTGCAGCACGCAAAATGTAGATACTGAATGCCATAATAGTCGGCAATCACTTTTAATCGATTCACCAGTTTTTCTTGCAATGAATTAAACTGGTCAGCGTGTTTGCTGAGCTTGTTATTATCTACATTGTTTTCCAACCATAACCATTGCCAAAAGCCTGACTCATATAAGCTAGTCGGGGTATCTGCATTATTTTCGAGGAGTTTAGCTGGCGTTTTTCCGTCGTAGACAAAGTCTAGTCTTGAATACAAGGAGGGTTCTTTTGCGTCCCAAGAATCTGCAATGGCCTGCCAGTAACTACTTGGAATGGCAAATTGAGATAGTCGTTCTTCACTTTTGATGACAAGGTCCACCACATGCAAGCACATCTGGTGAATTTCTTCTGTTGGCGCCTCAAGATCTCTTTCGATCTGTCGTAAATTAAATTGATAGTAGGCTGTTTCATCCCAGTAGGCTTGTCCATGCATGGTATGGAAATGAAATCCGTAATCACGTGCCATTTGTTGCCAGTTGTTTCTCACCTCAATGGGGAGTCTCAGCACTTAGCCACCCCAACCTTTGCTACTTTTGCTTCCCCATGAGGCTTTGGCCCTCACGCTGCTACCGAATCCACCGCGCTGCATTGTGCGGGTAACGGCAGGCTTCTTATCAAAAGCACTCGGCCTAACATTTAGTGAACGTTTTCTTGAATCGCCAAAATCACGGCCATCGGCGCCAATCCAATGATTGCGATAGGGTGAATAGCGGGAGTAAGAAGTAAACATTGGTTGGTAATAGGGACGAGGAGCCAATAAATTACCTATCATATAGCCAGCCATTAATGGCATGAAAATCGAGCTACCGTTGTTATTATAAGTTTGGCATTGGTTTGCACCAAACTCATATTCACAATCATTTTTGGTGTTATATTTAGGGGCTGTTTTAGCTGCTTCAGCCAGCGCACCCTCATAGGCCGCTTGGCACGTTTGTGCCATATCAGGCAAGGCATCTAGACATTCGTCAGCCGTTTTAAATACTAAGGCTTCTTCTTTACCTCCTGAGCAGGCACTGAGTAATACAGTTGCAACACCTAAGGCCAAAGGTTTAAAAGAGAATGCTTTGCGCATTGTCGATAAATTAATATAGTGACTGCGTTTTTGTTTAACGTTAGTTTGCATAATTGGATTACTCCTTAGTAGCTCATGCAAGCAGCGTTGAGCAGACCTACAGCAACTGACATTGCGCCTAACATGACGCCAGCGGATACTTCGTTGTTCTGAATTCTTTCAGCTATTTTAGGCATGAAAGTAAATCTCAAAAGTGCAAAGGCGACGAGTTGCGCAATAATGGCAATGACACCCCAAATCACATAATCGAATAAAAATTCTGAATTTGTGACAGCACCAGATAGTGCAATAGCAAAACCAATCATCGCACCGCCAAAGCCAATTGCGGCGGCTGTACTCTTGTCTTCTTTTACTAATTTCCACTCATCATGTGGGGTGACGAAAGCATAGACTATTTTGAAAACAAAAAATAAGGCGATGGAGATGGCAAAATAGAGTGCGAAATTTTGCAATCCGGCGAGTGAGTTTAGTAGTGCATCCATTTTATTTTCCTTAACCGTTTATTATGATATCTGCGGGTGATAAATTGAAACCTGTGCTTATGACCAAGCACCGATCATGGTTATTGCCGATAATTTTTTCTTCGCCGGAGACTAACACTGATTCGACATCATCATCTGAAATAGATTTCTCATAGAGCATGATGAATTGATCTGTTGTCGTTACATCCCCATCCTCTTCGAATGTGGTTTCGGTCATCGCTACCGGCGGCGATATTTCGCCAACGGCATCCCAAACACGCTCATAGGCATCGTCACCTAATTTATACATAGGCTGTGAAATGCCGTTTTTTAGTAGGTCTTGCCATTGCGTTTCTGAACCGACAGTCTTTGTATCGTAAAAATACCATAGTTTGACGTCAGTAATGTGATTCTCTGTTTCTCCACCATCAGTGACCACTTGTAAAAAAGCATCATCATCGGTATAAAAACGGAACATGGTGCCGCCACTATCCAATACGACTTTACCCACTGCTTGGATAAGGTGCTTGCTTGCAGCACCGCTTATTTTAAGAGAGGGTTCAATCAAGGTTAATTTGAGTTGGTCGAGCTCAAAAGACCCACCGAGATACAATCCCATTATTTCTGGTGTGTCTGGTTTGTGTGCGAAAGACTTATCTTTTTTCCCGAAGAATTTACCAAACATACTATGCTCCTGTCGCTTTTACCTATCTTGTTTGCAGAATTATAAGTGTAAGCTATCCCAATCAATGTTATTAATACGGTGCTCGGCAATATAAAATACTTTGTTACCAGGCCTTACAATGTCATTAAAATCTGGATTTACGGATATTTTATTTACCTTTTCTGGCGCTGAATAACCAATAAATGTCGCGTTATACTGTTTTTTAAGCCCTAAAAATAAGGTTTCAACGGTGATGTCCTTGATTGTGCACGGCAGGTTAACGGAAAACTGTGCCTGACCATCCTCAACGTCTAATAAATCATGGTGTAATAGACTCGAACCGGGATCAAAAACTGATTTTGCTAACATTTCTACAGCAACGCTAGGGGTGCACTCTACTTCAGGACAGTGTTGTTGTAGCAACGCGACTAAGCTTTCATCTTCAAAGTAGGCGACTTTGTGGGCCTTAGGATTGCGTTTAGAGCAATACAATGCGGTAGTTAACGTTACGTCATCATGGGGGTTATCGATAAGTATTGTGCTGGCTGCCGTAATACAAGCGCGGTCCATATCTTCATCTTGATTGAACGAGCTAACATGCACGAACTCAATTTCTGAGGGGCGTGGGTTCTCGATATCCGCCTTCACGCACAGGACAATATCTGGATTTTCGGTAGTATCGACTTTTTCTTTTATCAGTAGCTTTAATAATTGGTGAGTGCGTTTCTCATTCCAGCCAATAATTAAAATATGATTAGAGACATTTAACGGCTTCAAACCTCTTGCTCCTTTTCTCCATTGATCACTTACCCAAGATGCGATGCGTCCAATCACCAAAGCAAATATGCTTAGGCCAAGCGGAATAACATACAATGCGACAATCAGTTTACCTGCCGATGTTGCTGGTGACATATCGCCATAACCAACCGTGGAGCCAGTCACAATAAGCCAGTAAAAATAATCAGAGGCGTTTAGTAAGGCTGTCTCGTCTGCTAAGAAAAGCAATATCCAACTGGAAACCGTATAGAATAAAAGCGCTAATACCAAGGTGTACCAACGCAACTCGGAAAAATATCTCACGCATAGTTTTTTGAGTTTTACCCAATTTAGCATGAATGAAAATCTTCCTTTTTATTTAAAACACAATTGAAAACGGCAGCCACTAGGCTGCCGTTTTCAATGTTTACTTGCCAAGGCCAAGTATGCGGCTTAGTTCGTCATCAGCAGATGCTTGTCCACCTTTAATACCTGCTCCAGCCAAACGCTTTTCAAGGTCATCTGAGGACTCGCTTTGCGCGAGTTCTTCAGCGGCTTCAAGTTCAGCATGTCGTAATGTTTGCTTCTCTTGAATGCGAGCGAGCGATTCAGTTGCCGTTTTCATCTTACTGTTAGCACCTAAGTGACTAGATGAAACTGCTACTTGAGCACGCTGCACAGACTCTGTCGCTTTGATCATATCCACTTGCTGTTCCAAACGACGTAAGTTGTTTTTTGCTTGCGCTATGTTACCCGCTAGTTGTTTTTCTGATTTTGTAAATTGATCGAGATAAGTTTGCTCTGTTTCAACTTGACTGCGCAAATCAGAAACACGCTGTGCGCAATCTAGCGCTAGCTGACGGTCAGTATCAATTGCTTTTCTTGCATGTGCTTCATACTCACCAATAGACTTGTTCAGACCGTCTACTTTTTGCTGTGATAGCTTACACTTTGCCAATATTTGAGTCCGTGCATGGTCTGACTTTCTTAATTCGTCTTTTGCTTCGCGAATTTCTTGCTCAAGAATTTTAATTGCTTGTGTATCAACAACCGCTTGAGCTGCTTCTGTGGCGGTACCTTTTATCGCAGTAAATAATTTTTTCCAAACTGACATGGCAATCTCCGATTATTAATTAGATTTTAAAAAATCTTGGTATGCATCTAAAAATGCTTCTACATTTTGAAATAATGTTGAAATTTCAATCAACACACTTTGTTCTTTCGACTGTGCACTCAGCGAGCCAAAAGCCGTGTAATACTGAGTTCCGGCGACTGCTGAAATACCGATTGTGGTTAATGGAAAAATCATGTGGGTTCTTAAAATTTCTTCATTCAACGCAGCCGAATCTTTCACTTCATCTAACGAGAACAATAAAGATTCAACTAATATTTGTTCTCCGCTGATTGCTAACCAGGCATCAATGCCATCTTCATTCGCAATAAGCAAACAGTCTGCTTCGTGTGTAATTACATATCCCTCTTGAGCAGAAATAACTTCTGCTAGTTGTGATAGTTCCCACGTCATTCATCTTCTCCTAAAAGTGTGTTTCACCATGTCGACATCTATAATAGACTCTTACTATTGATTGAACAACAAGGCTGAACTCGAACTTAGCGGAAGTATAGCCATAGGGTAAAAATAAAGTCAAATTATTTTTTCACATTTGGGTTTAATAGTGTTTAAATGTAATTTATAAGTTACATTTAGCAATTAAAAATAGGTGGGTTATGAAGCCGAAAACAAGCGATTGGCGCAAAGTAGTTGAACGTTTATTAAAAGCTGAGCTATCAAAAAAGGGAATCAAGTATCAGGACCTCAGTGATAAGTTAAGCGCGGCGGGTGTGGATCAAAGTGCAGATAATCTACGCAATAAAATAAATAAGGGTATCTTAGGCTCGGATCTTTTGTTTCAAATTATTTTTGTACTCCATATCAAACAAATTAAGTATGAAGACATAGAAGAAATGCTGACTGACATGCAATAGAATTTGGTATCACAGTAACGCAGACTCTTGTGCTCAAAAACCTGTCAATTGTAGGTAATGTACTTATAAAGAAATACGCTGTGTTTTTATTAATCGTCGAATGTGCATAGAAATCTGCATGAACAGAGGGCGCGTGGGTCGGCAATAAAACAGTAAAATATAACATCGATGCCAAAGGAAGTATGATGTCGCCCAAATGCTAGGCAAAAAAATACCCAGCAGAGCTGGGTAATAAGGAAGTTTGGGAGAACGTCACTTAATAAGGTACTGATGAAAAGACTACGCCAAATTTTTAGAAATATCAGGCGTTTTAAGTATCAAGGTAGAATGTAAGGTATACTAAAGTATACTGTAATTCGCAGGTGAAATTTTGTGCTCCTTATAAACAAAGACATACAGCCATTTTGAGAGAACCATGAAGTTAGCAGATTTTTATTTTGATTTACCGGAACATTTAATTGCAAAACACCCGACCGCGCAACGAACGCAAAGTCGATTACTCCATTTACACGGCGACACGGGTGAAGTTTTACATCAGAACTTTACAGATATTGTTGCCTTGTTACACCCGGGCGATCTTTTAATATTTAACAATACTCGGGTAATACCTGCAAGATTGCACGGCGTGAAAGCGTCGGGTGGGAAAGTAGAAGTGTTAATCGAAAGAATACTCAATGATGGTAGCGCAATGGCGCATATTCGATCGAGCAAGTCACCAAAGTCGGGTGCCATTCTGACAATGGAAGGTGGCTTACAAATTGAAATGCTCGGTCGGAATGAGGCACTTTTTCATATTAAGTTTTTAACAGAGCAGAACATTTTTGATTTGCTAGAAGAATACGGACATATGCCGCTTCCTCCTTATATCGATAGACCCGACGATGAGGCGGATAAAGAACGGTATCAAACGGTTTACAACGAAAAGCCAGGCGCGGTTGCAGCGCCAACAGCTGGGCTGCACTTCGACGAAGCTATATTGAAAAAAATAAAAGACAAAGGCGTTGATTTAGCTTTCGTTACGCTTCACGTTGGAGCTGGCACCTTTCAGCCCGTCAGAGTAGAAAATATTGTAGAACACCAAATGCACGCAGAATATGCAGAAGTTGCGCAGGAGGTGGTCGATAAAGTCATCGCTACAAAAGCGGCGGGTGGCCGAGTAATTGCTGTAGGAACCACTTCTGTGCGTTCTATCGAATCAGCCGCACAAGCTGCTAGTAACGAGCTAATTAGTGAATTTATGTCAGATACCAATATTTTTATATATCCGGGTTACCCATTTAAAGTGATTGATGCCATGTTGACTAATTTTCACTTGCCAGAGTCTACGTTAATGATGTTGATTAGTGCATTTGCGGGGCGCGACAACGTGATGAATGCCTACGCAAAGGCCATAAAAGAAGAATACCGTTTTTTTAGTTACGGTGACGCGATGTTTATAGAGCGCAAAAATGCGTGAGCCTTGCGCTGTTTCTTGTTATACTGCGCGCCGCAATTCACAGTAAGCGTTCACAGTAAGCAGCCCGTATGTTTGTTTACTGTATAACATCAGTATTATACGTTTTTCATTTGTTAACATGTTGATGTCATTATTTTTGCATCATGTACAAAACTTGAAAGCGTTGGATCCAGTTGTAGTTTGGCATGGCAAGTGCGCTGGATCGCGAATGTTAGGTTAATAAATGAAATTCAATTTACTGGCTAAAGACGGCAAAGCTCGTCGCGGTCAACTTATATTCGAACGGGGTGTCGTTGAAACGCCGGCGTTTATGCCCGTTGGAACATACGGCACCGTGAAAGGCATGACGCCGGAAGAACTCGATGAGTCTGGCGCACATATTTGCCTTGGCAATACCTTTCACTTAATGCTTCGTCCCGGCACAAGCATTATCAAGCAGCATGGCGATTTACACGATTTCATGCATTGGGACAAACCCATCCTGACCGACTCTGGCGGTTTTCAAGTTTTTTCTCTAGGAGACTTACGAAAAATTACCGAACATGGTGTAACATTTCGTTCTCCTATTAACGGTGAAAAAATCTTGCTGACACCTGAAAAGTCAATGGAGGTTCAGCGCGATCTAGGCGCTGACATTGTGATGATTTTCGATGAGTGCACGCCTTATCCAGCAACGGAAAAAGAAGCGGCTGATTCAATGGAAATGTCATTACGCTGGGCTCAACGTAGCAAAGACGCGCATGGCGATAATCCATCAGCCCTGTTTGGCATTATCCAAGGCGGCATGTACGAGCACTTGCGTGACACTTCTTTGGAGGGTTTAGAAGGTATTGGCTTTGATGGCTATGCAATAGGCGGTTTGTCAGTAGGCGAACCTAAAGAAGATATGATTCGAATCATCAATCATACCGCGCCTAAAATTCCAGAAAACAAGCCACGTTATTTAATGGGCGTTGGCAAACCTGAAGATATTGTTGAGGCGGTGCGCCGTGGAATCGATATGTTTGATTGTGTGATGCCCACAAGAAATGCACGAAACGGTCATTTGTTTGTTACCGACGGCGTCGTAAAAATACGTAATGCGGTGCACAAAACCGATACCACTCCATTGGATGATAAATGTGACTGTTACACTTGTAAAAACTATTCTCGGTCATATCTACATCACTTGGATAAGTGCAATGAGATACTGGGTTCAAGGTTAAATACCATTCATAACCTCAGATATTATCAACGGATTATGGAGGGCCTGCGCAATGCCATTGCGGCTGCAGATTTGGCGAGTTTTGTTGCCGAGTTTTATGCGCAGAAAGGGTTACCGGTGCCACCTTTAGAGGATTAACACTGGTATTTAACTGGCTGAATGAGATGTTGCACAAAGCAACAGAGTAATAAAATAAAACAAAGTAAAACAACAATAAAAACGAAATAAACGAGGATGTATATGAGCTTTTTAATTTCAAGTGCACACGCACAAGACGCAGCAGCAGGTCAACCGGGTGGTGAATTCGGTATGCTAATTATGTTGGCTGTTTTTGGTTTAATTTTCTATTTTCTTCTATATCGCCCACAGGCAAAGCGTGTAAAAGAGCATAAGAATCTTGTCTCGTCACTTTCCAAAGGTGACGAAGTGTTAACGCAGGGTGGTTTGGTCGGTAAAATCACGAAAGTGAGCGATGACAAAGATTTCATCGAAATTGCACTGAATGAAACCAATAATATTGTGGTTCAGAAATCAGCAGTGAGTGCCGTTTTGCCTAAAGGCACAATGAAATCAATATAAACTTTCAACAGAGAGTAAAATAGCGCCTAAGGTGCTATTTTGCTTTTGTAGGGTCCCATTGTGTTAAATAAAACGCCATTTTGGAAATATATTCTAGTCATATTTGTTGTCGGCATAACTGCATTGTATGCAATGCCAAACATTTATGGTGAAGATCACGCCATTCAGATTTCAGCCAGTAATAACGCCACCGTTAGCGAAGAGTTGAAGACCGCTATCGAACGTTCTTTAAAAAATAAAGGTATTGAAATCAAAGCCATTGAACTCGAGAATGAACGCATACTCGTTCGCCTGCTTGATTCTGATACACAGTTAGTGGCTAGAGAGTTGATCGATAGCACACTTGACAACGATGACTACGTTGTTGCGATGAATTTAGCGCCAGACACACCTGATTGGTTAGAAGCGTTTGGTGCAAACCCAATGAAACTTGGGCTTGATTTGCGCGGCGGTGTGCACTTTTTAATGGAAGTTGACATGAACAGCGCTACGGCAAAAGCGTATGAAGATGTTGTTGGCGATTTCAAATTACAACTCCGTGAAGAAAGGATCTTTTATCGCAGCGTTGTGCAAAACCCAGACTCAGTAGACGTTATTTTTCGAGACCTTGAAATGCTTGACAGAGCGCAGTTCTATTTACGCACGCAGTTTGGCAATTTAAGCATAACGGAGCGCGATGACCTCACATTACGAGCAACTTTTTTGGAAGCACGTCTTGCAGAAATACGTGACGCGGCGGTCAAACAAAACGTGACCATTATCCGCAGCAGAATAAACCAACTTGGTGTGGCAGAGCCGCTGGTTCAAAAACAAGGTCAAGAACGCATTGTCGTGCAGTTGCCCGGTATTCAAGATACTGCGAAGGCAAAAGAAATTCTTAATGCGACAGCCACACTCGAGTTTCGCATGCTGGATGAAAAAAATGATGTGCGTGACGCAATGCGTGGTAGAGCGCCCGCAGGTTCAGAAGTTATCTATCATAAAAATGGACAGCCTTATTTACTGAAAAAGCAGATCATGCTCACCGGTTCGCACATTATTGATGCTAACAGCGGTGTTGACCAATACGGCGTGCCTAACGTGAGTATTGACCTTGATTCAAAAGGTGGAGCGAAGTGGTCAAAAGCCACAAAAGAAAATATCAAAAAGCCGATGGCAACCGTATTTATTGAATACAAAACCACCGGTGAGCGCGATTTAAATGGCAAGCTTGTATTTGAAAAGAAAGAAGAAATTATAAGTGTCGCAACGATTCAGGGGCAATTAGGATCTTCGTTCCAAATCACGGGGCTAGATTCTCCAACAGAAGCAAGAGAATTATCATTGCTGCTCAGAGCAGGCGCGTTGATTGCACCGATTCAAATTGTTGAAGAACGCACAGTGGGGCCAAGTTTAGGTAAAGAAAATATTGAATTAGGCATGACGGCTATCATCTGGGGCTTGGCTGCAGTGCTAGTGTTTATGCTTATTTATTACCGCGCCTTTGGTGTCATTGCGAATGTTGCGCTTGTGCTTAACCTCGTTATGATTATCGGGATTATGTCGATGATCCCGGGCGCAACATTAACCCTCCCAGGGATGGCCGGGATTGTTTTGACGGTTGGTATGGCGGTGGATGCGAACGTACTGATATTTGAAAGAATTAGAGAAGAATTGCGTGATGGTAGAAGTCCGCAGCAATCAATTCACTTTGGCTATGATAGCGCATTCTCGACTATCTTGGATGCTAACATCACTACATTCATTGCCGGTTTAATTCTGTTTGCAGTCGGCACTGGCCCTATTAAAGGCTTCTCAATTACGTTGATGATAGGTATCGCTACATCAATGTTCACTGCGATTATCGTGACTCGTGTACTGGTTAACAGTATATGGGGCGGTAGACGTGTGACTAAGTTATCGATATAGGAGAGTCACATGGGATTTCAATTATTAAAACTAAACGAAACAATCAACTTTATGAAGTTGCGCGTGCCGGCAATGATTTTTTCAACCTTGTTGATCATCGGTTCAATTGTGTCATTAGGTGTTAACCAATTAAACTGGGGCCTGGATTTCACCGGTGGAACATTGATTGAAGTTGGTTATGAGCAGTCAGCTGACCTTGAAGCGATCAGAGCGCAGATGCTGGACGCGGGTTATACCGATGCGGTAGTGCAAAACTTCGGTAGTAGTCAAGATGTGCTGATCCGCCTCGCGCCCAGAGCTGGTGTGAAAGCGGTTGAAATTGGTGACCAAGTCATGGTGATACTGCGCGCCGACGGTACTAAAGTAGATATGCGACGCATAGAATTTGTTGGCCCAAATGTGGGTGATGAACTCACCGAACAGGGCGGCTTAGCGATGCTCGTGGCGCTTATCTGTATTTTGATATATGTAGCAATGCGCTTTGAATATCGTTTTGCTTTGGGTTCAGTTGCTGCCTTAGCACACGATGTTATTATCACTTTAGGTTTGTTCTCAGTGCTGCAACTTGAGTTTGATTTAACCGTGCTAGCAGCAGTATTAGCCGTTATAGGATATTCACTTAACGATACTATTGTGGTGTCGGACCGGATCCGTGAAAACTTCAGAAAAATACGTAAAGCCGAACCTATAGAGATAATTAACATTTCTTTGACGCAAACGTTGAATAGAACAATTATTACCTCCTTAACCACTATTTTGGTTTTGATCGCCCTATTTTATAAAGGTGGCGCACTAATCCACGGTTTTGCAACCGCATTGTTATTTGGTGTTTTTATTGGTACTTACTCTTCAGTATACATTGCAAGTGCGGTTGGCTTGGCACTGGGCATTAGCAGAGATGATTTAATACCGACAGAAATTGAGAAAGAAGGGGAAGACTTAGAGCCTTTATAGGCTAGCGTTTTACGTCTCCACTTAACATGTTGAAAAAAACCCGCTAATTAGCGGGTTTTTTGTATATCTTTGTGAGCAAATAAACGTGTTTATTTGAGTCTTTTAACAATAGCCTGCACAACACGAGCACTGCCAGCAACTATTTCACCACTTAAGAGTGGGTCGTTACCGCCCGAGAAATCGGTGACTAAACCGCCCGACTCGCGGACTAAGAGTTCACCAGCGGCAATATCCCATGGTTTAATGCCTCGCTCCCAGTAACCGTCAAAACGACCGGCTGCGACATAAGCCATATCAAGTGCAGCAGAACCGCCACGGCGTATATCACCACACTCAGAAAATATTGCGTTAAAGCTTGTCATATATTCGTTCAAACCTGCTTTATTTTTGAACGGGAAAGCGGTTGCTAAAATTGTATTACTCAATTCCTTTGCTTGGCTTGTGCGTATGCGGTGGCCGTTTAATTGTGCACCGTTGCCGCGACTAGCGGTAAATAATTCACCGCGTATTGGATCAAACACAACTGCTTGGTCTAAACGACCTTTATACTGAAGTGCGATCGAAACGGCAAAATGAGGGATACCTTTAATAAAGTTGGTAGTACCGTCAAGGGGGTCGATGATCCATTTATAATCATCATTACCAGCCACAATACCGCCTTCTTCACCCACAAAAGTATGATCAGGATAGGATTGTTGAATTTTGTAAATGATGGTTTGTTCAGCTTCCCTGTCAATTTTAGTTACGAAATCATGTTCGCCTTTTTGTTCGATTTGCAAGTCGTCGAAATTTTCAAATCCACGAGCGATGACGTTTCCTGCTGAGCGAGCTGCGCGCACAGCGATATTGAGCATAGGATGCATAGTTAAAACCACCAAGTTGTAAAAAGAACGGTTGGGTCGCGCATTCAACAAAATGAGACACATCAAGATCTGTGCCTTTGCATTGCGCGACTAAAAATCGCGCGTATGGTAACAGAAAGCGCTGAGGGGGTCTATTGGTGTTTTTAATGCCTAATAAATTCAGGTATACTCGGTTTTTGCCATTGGTACCGCCATTCATAAAGAGCTTACGTTGCTAAATTGCTTCATAAAATACTGTAGTGTACTGCCATTTTGGTTACTAATTACGTTTAGTGCCTCAGCAACCAAGTATCAATACGAATTACTCAATGAAAACGATGGCTTCCCATCATCTATTATCTTTTCTATCGTGCAAGATGATGATGGATTCTTATGGTTTGGCAGTGGTTTTAACGGCGTTTTTCGTTTCGACGGTAAAAACGTTGAGATTTTCCAAAACGTTCCAAACGATCCGACTTCCTTACCGCACAATAATGCTGGAAATCTGATGTTTGATAAGCAAGGAAACCTTTGGATCGGGAGTTGGGGCGGCGGAGTTATTAAGCGAGACTCACAATCCGAGTTATTTACCCATTACCAGCCATCCAAAAGTGTCGACATGATTGGCACAGCAAAGATACAGGCAGTTTTCCAAGATACTAACAACAACCTATGGTTTGGTGGTTTAAACGACGGGCTAGCTCGCTTTGATAGGGGTTTACAAAAGTTTAGACACCTAACCATGCCGAATGCTGAAAATAACGGCATTTCGAACCAACGAGTATGGGATATTAATCAGTCAGAACCAAATACCCTGTGGATAGGCACTGAATTGGGCCTTAACAAGTTAGATATTTCAACTTCGATGTTTTCTCACTTCTTCCCTGAACCGAACGCATTACTGTCCAACGTAAATAAGATACGTAACATTGAAGTTAATAAAAATGGCGATTTGTACTTAGGCACCCACGATGGGGTTGTTTTCTTCGATGCGGAGCGTGCCGAATTTACGCTTATTCAAAGTCCTAGCGTAGCTAAAATAGGACCCATTTATTCGATAATTCATACCAACTTTGACGAATACTGGGTAGCAAGCGACCACGGCGTGTTTTCATTTTCTGATGCCGACAAGACGCTCAGAAAGGTTCCTTTAGATTTTGATGACCGCTGCAGCCAAACGTTGTTCCAAGATAAACAAGCCACAATTTGGCTAACATGCGAAGGCGTGGGCATATATAAGCTAACTCAGACTCGCATCTTTAAATCGTTCGATAACCAGTTAGTTAAGAACGTGCCTGCGCTAACATTAGCGAACGACGATAGTGTGTTATTAGGCTCGTTGCAATATGGTTTGTTAAAATGGACACCTGAAAATAATCAGCTCACAAATATAAGCTCAGGTACAAGCATGCTTGCTGGCGGCAAAAACACGCCGGAAGTCATCCACATTACGCAAACATCTAAAGATGATATTTGGTATGGAAATGCAAAAAAACTGTTTAATATAGACAAACAGGGCAAGCAACGAGAGGTTATAATACCGCACAGTGCATGGTCTGAGGTGGATAGTATTCAGGATGTGGCAAGAGACTTCTTAGACAATATTTGGGTTGCATCGAGAGAGAGGTTACTCATTGTAAATTCAGTCGACTTATCATTTACCCGTATTGCACTAGAAAGTCTGTCACCTAACATCTTCAAGATTTTTGAGTTATATCTAGGGCCTAAAAATCAGATGTGGGTAGCGGTGGGTAATTCGCTGTATCGATGGAGTGAGGATACAAAAGAGTTGAAGTTGATAAGCGCCCCTAGTGCCGAATCGGAATCCACGCAAGATAACGATTATATTTATGCGATTTTTATCGATAGTAAGAGCCAGATATGGATAAGTAATACAAGAGGGCTCTATGTGGTCGATGCAAAATCAGGCAATAGACACATTGCTAGCCCGCATTATTTAGAACAAAATAACCGAGGTATCCGCAGCATTCACGAAGACAAGGATGGTTTTCTTTGGTTACTGACACCGACGGGTCTTAGTCGCTTTAACCCCGCTAATGGGGAGTTTCAAGATTTTGATAAGCGTGATGGATTGCCGGGATCTCGACTTTACCTTCAGCCGACAATGAGGAAATCAGACGGGACATTCTTTTTCTCCAGTCGGGACGGTATTTCCTATTTTTCTACTTCATCTATCAAAAGCAACTCAATGGAGGAAAAAACTGAACTTACTCGATTTGAAATATTAGGTTCAACGCAAAATTTCAATATAGCAAAAATCAAACAACAGGGAATTAAGCTAGATCATAATCAAAGCAACATACAATTCGAGTTTGCGACGCCAGACCTATTAAATGCCAGACAAATTCAATACAGTTATTTTTTGCAAGGCTTCGATGAAAGCTGGATAGAAAATGGCAATAATAACACTGCAACCTACACTAATTTAGAGGGTGGAGACTATGTATTTCGGGTTCGTGCAAAAATAAAGGATAAGCTCTGGTATGACCAAGACCTAGCGGTGAATTTAACGATAGGTATCCCCTTCTGGAGACAGTGGTGGATGTTTGCGATATATGCCGTACTCCTTCTGTTTGGTATGCTGTACTATTTACAAAGACAAAAAAGAGCCGTGATAAAACTGGAACGTCAAGTTGCAATAAAAACCTCAGATATTGCTAAAGAATCCGAAAAGCTGGCTGTTGCCAACCGCATAAAGTCACAATTCCTTGCAAATATGAGCCACGAAATTCGCACGCCTTTGACGACGGTAATTGGTCAGGCTGAGGCGATTATTTGTCGTGATGTAAGGCCACAAGATATCTACAAAGAAGTTGAGATTATTCACGACAGCAGTTTATATCTGCTCGCGCTATTGAACGATATTCTTGATTTGACTAAAATTGAAGAGAATAAATTTGAGCTTGAATATGCGCCCCAAGATTTACATAGTTTGCTCACGAATATTAACGCGATGTTTTCCATGCAGTCCCGCGTTAAAGGCCTTTCATTCCAGCTAATAGAAAAATTACCACGCCCTTTTGTTATCAATGTAGATGGTTTACGTTTGAAGCAAATATTAATTAATCTGCTTTCCAATGCATTGAAATTTACTGTCGCTGGTCATGTCAAACTAGTGGTTTTACTTGAAGATGGTCGCCTAGTATTTTGCGTAGAAGACACGGGTATCGGCATAAGTGAAGAGCAGCTTGAACTTATCTTTGGAAGTTTTACGCAAGGCGACAGCAGTATACGCCGTCGTTTCGGTGGTTCAGGTCTGGGGTTGCACCTCTCTAATCAATTGGCCATGCTAATGAATGGTGAGATAAAGGTAAAGAGTGAGATAGACAAAGGCAGTGTATTTACATTTAGTATGCCAGTACCATTAGTCCTATCAGAATCAGACAATTCTCAAATTGGTCTGAAAATAGACAATTCATCGACCACACCTTTGTTTAAGGGAAAGATACTGCTTGCAGAGGATCACTCCGATAACCGACGTTTAATATCACGTTTGTTAACCAAGTTAGGTTTAACAGTATACGTTGCAGCTGATGGATTTGAGGCTCTGAAACTATATAAGGAGCATTTGCCCGAGGTCATCCTGATGGATATTCAGATGCCAAAAATGGATGGTTTACAGGCTTACGGAGCATTGCGTGAGGTGGGTTGTGACAAGCCTATCATTGCGTTAACTGCGAATGCGATGCCAAATGAAGTTGATGAATACTTCTCACTTGGCTTTGACGGCTATATTGAAAAACCCATCGATCGGCAGTTATTGATTTCAACCATAGCCACTTTTTTTAATGCCAATGATGATGACTCAATGCGCAGAGCCAATGCGATACTTGGCAATATTGATATGTCAGATTTAGTCAGTGAATTCAAAACAAGTCTGATAAATGAGCTCAAGCATTTTAACGCGGAGCAAGAAAAACAGGATGTCAATGCTCTGAGAACACTAGCTCATCGTCTTTCTGGCGCTGCGTATCTTTTTGGCTTTGCTGTATTGAGTCGAAAAGCAACGCAGCTGGAAACTACCATTAAAGATGGCAAGCTAAGTTTCATTGAACTTGAGCCCCAAATTGACGAATTAATCAATGAGATCCGACGCATTATAGGCTAAACCCGATACGAGTAACACTTGTGCATTGTCTTTAGTGATTGTCTGTATATTTTATTCCTTTTTTGCAAAAGACAGTGTTTATCGCTTGTGATAAACTTCGCGCCGAAAAAAGGTGTCGAACAACTTGGTTAATATGCGTAATTAGCATTCATAGTTAACCCCGTGATAGCACTATCGGCAGCAATTGTTCAGTTGTAAACCCGAGTCAGTTTTATTTGTCACTCTATTTTGCTTGCTACTCATACTCTATGCTGATGTTTACTGTAGTTGAACCATCATGACTATTTGAGTGCTACTAATTTAACGGAATTCTTTCATGCTTTCAGATATTCGTATTGTTTTAGTCAGTACGAGCCACACCGGTAATATTGGTTCAGCGGCTCGCGCAATGAAAACCATGGGGCTCAGCTCATTGTATTTGGTTGATCCAGTTTCTCCTCCTGATGGCAAGTCGAATGCACTGGCGGCGGGTGCTGGCGATGTCTTGGCTAATGCGATTACGGTGAACACATTGGAAGAAGCGGTGCGCGACTGCGGATTGGTAGTGGGCACATCTGCACGCTCAAGAACACTACCTTGGCCTATGCTGACGCCTCGCGAATGTGGTCATAAGTTAGTGGTTGAAGCTGAAAAATATCCTGTAGCATTGGTATTTGGTCGTGAAAATAATGGTTTGAGCAATGAAGAGCTACAACAGTGTCACTTTCACGTGTGTATTCCAGCCAATCCAGATTACAGTTCATTGAATATCGCTGCCGCAGTGCAAACACTTTGTTATGAAATTCGTGTTAATCATCTTGATATTCAAGCGTCACAGCATGCAGTGTCTGCGCTAGCTGAATATCCTTTAAGTGAAGATTTGGAGCGTTTTTACGTACACCTCGAGAAAACCTTAAAAGAAGTCGATTTTATCGTGGCTAATCATCCAGGGATGGTCATGACTAAATTGCGGAGACTGTTTAATCGTGCGCGCCCGGAAGTGCAAGAGTTAAATATTTTACGAGGGATGCTTGCTTCTATTGATAAAAATAATCCGAATACGGAGATATTAAGCAAAGCGAGCGAGAACAAACAAACCGGAAGTACTAAATAATGTTTAGTCGAATTCGTGAAGATATCAAAAGCGTATTTCATCGAGACCCTGCCGCCAGAAATGCAATGGAGGTGTTGTTTAACTACCCGGGTTTACACGCCATTTGGATGCACCGTATAAGCCACAAGTTATGGCAATGGAAGCTCTACTGGGTAGCGCGTTTCTTATCGAATATCTCTCGCTTTTTAACCGGGATTGAAATTCATCCTGGTGCACAGCTTGGTCGCAGAGTATTTATAGATCACGGAATGGGTGTGGTGATTGGAGAGACCGCCATCGTTGGTAATGACGTAACGCTATATCATGGTGTCACCTTAGGTGGGACCAGTTGGAAAGCAGGTAAACGGCATCCAACATTGGAAGATAATGCCGTCGTAGGTGCAGGTGCGCAAGTGCTGGGCCCTATTACCGTGGGGAAAAATGCGAGAATTGGATCGAACTCAGTGGTGGTTAAGGACGTACCAGATAACGCAACGTGCGTTGGTATTCCAGGGCGAAACCTGCTGCAAAAACAAAGTAACCAAGAAACAAGCTTTGAAACAAAGCAAAAACGCCAAGTTATTGCTAAAAAGTACGGCTTTGATGCATACGCTGTTAGTGAAGAAAATCCCGATCCAGTGGCTAATGCAATGGGCATTATGCTTGAGCATGTGCATCAAATGGATACTAAAGTTGAAGAGATGTGTAGGGTGATACAATCACTCGGTGGCAATGTGTGCAGTGATTCTATTCCAAAATTAGACGTTAAAGATTTTGCGGATACTGGCATATCCCCTGTACTCAAGAAGGCGGCAGTAGAGGCATTTGACCCTCATATTTAAGGGTGAATTTCCGTTTATTGGATCTTTCGGGGCGACAAGACATGAATAAGGCGGCAAACAATCTCGTCAGCGACATCGAAATCAGTATGCAAGTGTAATTGGAGCGATAATGAGCAATATTAAGTTACCAATCTATTTAGATTATTCTTCAACCACGCCAGTTGACCCTCGTGTCGCTGACAAAATGAAAGACTGCCTAACAAATGAAGGCAATTTTGGTAACCCAGCATCACGTTCCCACCATTTTGGTTGGTTAGCAGAAGAAGCGGTTGATATCGCGCGAAATCAAATCGCCGACCTAGTGAATGCGGATCCACGTGAAATCGTGTTTACATCAGGCGCAACGGAGTCGAACAACTTAGCGATAAAGGGCGCAGTAGCCTCTTACCAGAAACGCGGTAAGCACATCATTACCTTGAAAACTGAGCATAAAGCCGTGTTGGATACAACCCGACAGCTTGAGCGTGAAGGTTTTGAGGTGACTTATATGATGCCTGAATCAAACGGCTTAGTCGATTTAGACAAGCTACAGGCTGAAATGCGAGATGACACCGTTCTTGTCAGTATAATGCACGTTAATAATGAAATTGGTGTAATCCAAGATATCGCAATGATTGGCAAAATATGCCGTAAACGTAAAATTATATTTCATGTTGATGCAGCGCAAAGCACGGGTAAAGTTCCTATTGATTTGCAAGCATTGAATGTCGACTTAATGTCTTTTTCTGCGCACAAAACATACGGCCCTAAAGGTATAGGCGCACTTTATGTGTCGCGTAAACCAAGAGTCCGAATTGAAGCACAAATACATGGCGGTGGTCACGAGCGTGGAATGCGTGCAGGTACGCTAGCAACGCATCAAATTGTAGGAATGGGTGAAGCTTTCCGTTTAGCAAAATTAGAAATGACGACGGAAAATGAACGTATAAAAAGGTTGCGTGACAAACTGTATAACGGCGTTAAAGATATCGAAGCAGTGTATTTGAATGGTGATCAAGAGCATCGGGTTGCACATAATTTGAATGTGAGCTTTGCATACCTTGACGGTGAATCATTGATAATGGCACTAAAAGACATGGCCGTATCTTCAGGGTCAGCATGTACTTCTGCCAGTTTATCGCCTTCTTATGTACTAAAAGCACTTGGCCTTACAGACGAATTAGCGCATAGCTCAATTCGTTTTAGCATTGGTCGATTTACGACAGAAGAAGAGATTGACTATGTGATTGGTGTTATTCGCTGTGCTATCGATAAGCTGAGAGAAATGTCGCCACTTTGGGCGAGATATAAAGAAGGAATCGACTTTAGTACGGTTGAACGGTCTGCCCGTTGAGTTGCAGTTGAGAAAAACAAGTAGAAAGCTTGGGGCCTAGAAGCATAATCTCGTCTAGCTGCTAAGTGATTATCAGCGATGAAGATTCGGTTGTTGAAACCTAAATACACAACTAATCGCGCGAGTGAAGCGCACTAGGTTTTATTTAGGACTGAACCTTTGAGATTGAGGTGGGGGCGTATTATTAGAAAACTCAACACACGCTAACGTCTGGCAAATTACCAGACTGTTTTAAAAGCAAGGTTCTGAATTAAAACAATTATTTTTTATAAACTAGCGTTTAAACAAGATTTTTGCAGCATAGACAGTGTAAATATATCAGATGATTTTGGGGCAAGGGGTATTCATTACGCCTTATCTTCTTTATAATCGCGCGAATTTTAAAAATCAGTAAACTGGAAGAATTAATCATGGCTTTAGAACGTACTTTTTCGATCATCAAACCTGACGCAGTAGCAAAAAATCTTATCGGCGCAATCTACAACCGTTTTGAAAGCGCAGGCTTACGCATCGTTGCTTCAAAAATGGTTCACATGAGCAAAGAACAGGCTGAAGGCTTCTATGCTGAGCATAGCGAACGTCCTTTCTTTGGCGCTCTTGTTAGCTTCATGACATCTGGCCCGGTGATGGTTCAAGTGCTTGAAGGCGACAACGCTGTTGTTAAAAATAGAGAAATCATGGGGGCAACAAACCCTGCAGAAGCTGCAGCTGGCACATTACGTGCTGATTATGCAGAATCGATAGACGAAAACGCCTGTCACGGTTCAGATGCACCTGAGTCAGCTTCTCGCGAAATCGCTTACTTCTTCTCTGACGAAGAAATTTGCCCACGCACACGCTAAGCGACAAAGTGCTATACTAAGGGAGCTTCGGCTCCCTTTTTTAGTTAGTGTAAACGCACTGAATAGCCAGAAAGTACGTATACTGTAATGCGGTTTAACCAACAAAAGCGTTTAGACCAGAGTCGGTAAAGTAAAAACCGAGTGAGATTTTTGTTATAAAGGTAAAATTATGTCTGTAAACCAAGTGCATCCTGAAGCTTTGAACGAGGTGAAAGGAGAGATAAAAAAAGAGATGAAAAAGGTCAATTTGTTGAATTTTGATCGCCAAGGTTTGCGTGACTATTTTGCCTCTATCAATGAAAAGCCATTTCGAGCTGATCAATTGATGAAATGGATATATCAGGCTGGCGAATCTGATTTCGACGCGATGACTAACATGAACAAAGAATTGCGCGCAAAGTTGAAGCTTAACTGTGTGGTTGAAGCGCCTGTAATTTCAGAGCATCAGCAAGCATCCGATGGCACCATTAAGTTTGCAATGTTATTAGAGGGTGGACAAGAAGTTGAAACGGTATGGATCCCAGAAACTGATCGCGCAACGCTTTGTGTGTCTTCTCAGGTAGGCTGCGCATTAGAATGCACATTTTGTTCAACTGCTCAACAAGGTTTCAATCGAAACCTATCCGTAGCTGAAATCATCGGCCAAGTTTGGCGCGTTGCTACCTTTATAGGCATGTCTAAAGATACATCAAAACGCCCGATTACAAATGTTGTAATGATGGGAATGGGTGAGCCATTGCTAAACTTGAAAAACGTGGTACCTGCAATGCGCATTATGCTTGACGATTTTGGCTTTGGATTGTCAAAACGCCGAGTAACGCTTAGCACTTCCGGTGTGGTACCAGCATTGGATATGTTGGGTGACCAAATCGACGTAGCTCTGGCGATTTCGCTGCACGCCCCAGATAATCAATTACGTGATGAAATTGTACCAGTAAATAAAAAGTATCCGATTGAAGAGTTTCTTGCAGGCGTCAGGCGTTATTTGGCGAAATCTAAAGCAAATCAAGGAAAGGTTACCGTTGAGTATGTTATGTTGAACCAAATAAATGACAGTACTGATCAGGCGCATGCCTTAGCAAAAGTGTTGGCGCAGACGCCTTGTAAAATAAACCTGATACCTTTTAATCCTTATCCTGGTTCGCCATACACATGCTCAAGCAATTCACGCATGGATAGATTTTCAAAAGTACTTATGGATTACAATTTCACTGTCGTCATCAGAAAGACACGAGGTGATGACATTGATGCTGCCTGCGGACAATTAGTCGGTGACGTTGTAGATAGAACAAAAAGATTATTAAAAAAACAGATGAATGGAAAACCAATTTCGGTAAGAATGACGCAATAATAAATATATGAGACGAACCATGTTGAAGAAATCCGTAGCTGCTATTGTTCTATGCTCACTGTTAAGTGCATGTGTGACTGAACCGAGAGATCCTGATTTTGCTGGTGCCGATGCGATCAACACAGATGCTGCAGCAAAGAATCGGGTGAGCTTGGGCTTGACCTATTTGACTAACGGCAATTTTTCTCAAGCAAAGGCTAACCTAGATAAGGCGCTCAACTTTGCACCGAAGTCGGCAGATGCCCATTTTGCGATGGCTTATTATTACCAACAGGTTGATGAACTTGCGCTGAGCGAAGAATACTACCTCAAAGCACTTAAGCTAGCGCCAGAGAATCCAAATATCATCAACAGCTATGGCGCATTCCTGTGTGAACAGGGGCGTTATGAGAAAGCAAAATCATATTTTTTAAAAGCGGTTTCTAGCAAAAGTTATGTTTCAACAGCCGAAACTTATGAAAACCTGGCAATTTGTGCTGTAGATCAGGGAAAAACGGAGGAAGCGATTGGCTTTTTCGAATCGGCGTTAAATCATCAGCCAACACGTGGCAAAAGCCTATTCTTTTTAGCGCAGTTGCAGAAGGAGCAAGGGAATTATGGCGAAGCTAAGAAGACCGTGTGGAAATATGATCGTGTCTCGCGTGTTTCTCCCGAATCGTTATGGTTATCTTACGAGATAGCGCAAGGTCTTAACGACACCGAAGCGGCACTCGGTTATGGCGAACTCATGAAGAGTATGTTTCCTGACCATCCAAATACCGCGCTTTTCAAAAAACAAATGGGCAAATTTCAACCTGTAGCAACGATTAAAAATAAACGGTTAACTAGCAACCCTTCGTCACTCGCGCCAGTTTCTCAAGCTGAGATGAGCGGTACTAAGGGTGCGGTTATGCTTGATGAGTCACTCAGCAAGGCGCAAAGCGGCCAAGACGCATCTTTAGGGGCCCCGTCTTTACACAAAGTAAATAAAAAGATAACAACGTTAGTGCCAAATGAAGTTGGAACAAAAGCCACAGTTCACGTCCAGCAAACCGTCATAGACAATGCACCGAGTGCAGCCCAGGTGGCGAAGCGCGAGGCAGAGTTAGAGGCAGCACTAGCCGCTGATTTCAATGCGCTAGAAGTTGATTCTGCAAGCATCGATGGCACTGTTGAAAAGGTCGATGATAGTCTCGCAATTGCCGGTCCGGTTGCCGAAGCCAACGTTGACCAAACACAGGATGTAACACCACAGCAAAGAGTTGGAACGCAAACAGTGGATCCCGACTATCATATTGTGTTACCAATGGAAAACTTATATCGAATTTCACTTCGATATAACGTTAAAATGAAATACCTAATGCAATGGAACAACCTTGACGATGCATCCGCTATACGAATAGGGATGAAGCTGCGAGTAAAGGACCCAAAAAATAATGACTGAAGAAAATAGTAATACGAAAGAAGCGACAGCAGAGTCGACGCAAACGACACCCGGTCAACAATTGAAAAAAGGTCGGGAAGCGTTGGGTTTGACTCAGCAACAAGTTGCTGATCGTCTGCATTTGCGCCTAGGTAACATCCAAGATATCGAAACTGACACACATAAAGCAAGCGTTTCAATAACTTTTACAAAAGGCTATGTTCGAATTTATGCCAAACTGTTGGGCATGCCTGTCGACCCATTGCTCGAAGCGTTTGATATTTTGCATCAAGGTGAAAAGCAGCCGGCAAAGCTACAGAGTTTTTCTCAGCGAGTTGCAAAACAAGCAAACGACGATCGGTGGATGATGGTGACCTACCTTATCGTATTTTTGGTTATTGCATCTCTCGTTATTTGGTGGTACCAACAATCTGACAAGTCGATCATGAACAGGTTGAATTTGTTCAGTGAAGCAACAACAGAGCAGGGGCTGTCGACTAATATCGATGAAGGTCAAGTAGTTAATGCGATGACCAACAATATGAATATGCCTGATGAACTTGCCATACCTGAAGAAGACATAAAAAATCACGCGAGTAATGTTAGCGATGCGAGCGTTGATGACGGTGCGAGTCAAATCAATAAAGCCGCGGTAGCCAACCCAGCGCAAGCATTAACAACGCAGGGCACTGCAGCCAATCAACAAGGAATAGATGAATTAGCTGATATTGACAGTCCGTTTAATGATAACGGCAATGCTGATGGCGGTGTTTCGCGTGTTGAGAATCAAAATCTAGCTGGATACACGGTTAATAGTGATGGCACCGTTGATGTTGTTTTTACTTTCAAAGAAGACTGCTGGTTAAGTGTTACAGATGCGAATGAAGAAGTGATGGCATTAGGTGTAAAGGTGAAAGGCAGAGTGATGTCCGTTAGTGGCACTCCACCGATTTCCGTGAATATGTGTCCGCCTAGCACAGTCGATATTGTTTTTGGTGGCGTCCCGGTTGATCTTTCTAAATATCCCCGTGGTAACCCTGTGAAGTTTGAACTATCTGTTAAAGGTGAATAATGTTTTCTGATTCTCCGATCATTCGTCGTAAGTCAACCCGAATAAATGTAGGCAACGTTCCTATCGGTGACGGTGCGCCTATTTCCGTGCAGTCAATGACCAACACTAATACCTTGGATGTTGCCGCAACGGTTGCTCAAATAAAGCGCATTCAGGGTGTCGGCGGCGAAATTGTTCGCGTATCGGTGCCTACAATGGAAGCGGCAGAAGCATTCAAACTTATCAAACAACAAGTTAGCGTGCCCTTAATTGCTGATATTCATTTCGATTATAGAATTGCCTTGAAAGTAGCGGAATATGGCGTTGATTGCTTAAGAATTAATCCGGGTAATATCGGTAATATGGAGCGCGTTAGGTCAGTTGTCGACTGTGCAAAAGATAATAACATTCCTATTCGAATCGGGGTTAATGGTGGCTCCTTAGAAAAAGAGATTCAAGAAAAATACAAAGAACCAACAGCCGAAGCGCTAGTTGAATCAGCAATGAGGCATGTTGATATTCTCGATAAACTTAACTTTGACCAATTTAAAGTCAGTGTTAAAGCATCTGATGTATTCTTAGCCGTCGGTGCATATCGCCTATTGGCCAAACAAATTGTTCAACCTTTGCATTTAGGCATCACTGAAGCCGGCGGTTTCCGCTCTGGCGCAGTAAAAAGTGCGGTGGGATTGGGTATGCTATTAGCTGAAGGTATCGGCGACACTATTAGGATCTCGCTTGCCGCTGATCCTATTGAAGAAATAAAAGTGGGCTTTGATATTTTAAAGTCATTGAGGATACGAGCACGCGGCATCAACTTTATTGCGTGTCCGAGTTGTTCACGCCAAGAATTTGATGTGATATCGACGGTGAATGCCCTCGAACAGCGCGTTGAAGACATATTAACGCCAATGGATGTCTCCATTATCGGGTGTGTAGTCAATGGACCAGGTGAAGCCGAGGTTTCTGATTTAGGATTAACCGGCGCTCGCAATATGAGTGGGTTTTATTTGGACGGTAAGCGTCAGCGCGAACGATTGTCTAACGATGATTTAGTTGATCAGTTGGAAAAGCGTATTCGCGCGAAAGCTGCGCAGCTGGACGAGAAAAACCGAATAGAAGTGACTAATGTCAGCAACTAAAGTGAATAATCCCACGTAAAGCGAAAAAAAACACATAAAACACGCAAAAACTGGCCTCCTAAATTTTACCCCGCGCGACAAAATCCTTATAATGTCGCGCTTTATTTAATTAATCAGAGACAACTGTGGCAAAGACTATTCAAGCAATCAGAGGTATGAACGACTGCTTACCATCGCAAACTGGTATATGGCAGTTTGTTGAATCGAATATACGCCGTGTGGTAGCCAATTATGGTTATCAAGAGATACGTACGCCAATTGTCGAAAGTACCGATTTATTTAAACGCTCAATTGGTGAAGTGACTGATATAGTCGAAAAAGAAATGTACACGTTTGAAGATCGCAATGGCGATAGTCTCACGTTGCGCCCTGAAGGCACTGCGTGCTGTGTAAGAGCGGGGAATCAGCACGGCTTATTGTACAATCAGCAGCAGCGATTGTGGTATATGGGCCCGATGTTTAGGCATGAGCGCCCGCAAAAAGGTCGCTATCGGCAGTTTCATCAGTTTGGTGTTGAAGCGTATGGCCTTGATGGTCCTGATATCGATGTTGAAATGATATTGATTGGCGCGCGCCTTTGGCAAGCATTTGGTATTGCGGACAAAGTCGAGCTACAAATCAATTCATTGGGTTCGACTGAAGCACGAGCGGCGTATAAAGAAGTATTGGTGACCTTTTTACAAGCGCATCATGCGCAATTGGATGAAGACAGTCAACGCAGGTTGTTGACTAACCCATTGCGAGTGCTTGATAGTAAAAACCCAGCGGTACAAGAGATTGTAAAAGACGCTCCTAAACTCATTGATCACTTAGATGATGAATCAAAAGCGCATTTTTCACTTTTATGTGAACGTTTAGACAGTTTAGGCATCCAATACACAGTTAATCCAAGTTTAGTGCGTGGTTTAGATTACTATAATCGCACTGTATTCGAATGGGTAACACAACGCTTGGGTGCGCAGGGCACTATTTGCGCTGGTGGCAGATACGACGGTCTAGTTGAACAGTTAGGTGGCAAAGCCAGTCCTGCTGTCGGTTTCGCGATGGGCTTAGAGCGCTTGGTGTTGCTGGTAGAAAGTCTTGACGAGTCGCTTTATGCGAATAACTCAGTCGATATTTATCTGATGCCAATCGGGGAACAAGCCGAATCAGAAGCAACTAAGATCGCTGAGCAAATTAGAAACGAGCTACCTACCGTGAAACTTCAACAGCATTGTGGCGGTGGTAACGTTAAGAAACAAATGAAAAAGGCAATGGCTTCAGATGCTGCGATTGCAATGATTATTGGGGACGATGAGCTTGCCAATAAGAGTGTCTCGGTAAAGTATTTAAAACAAGATAAGCCGCAGGCCAGCGTGCTTTTGAGTGAATTATCTGCCTTATTAGAATGGCTGTAATCACTTCAAGCACAGTTGGTCGGATAATATTTAGTCATTAATCAGTTATATGTAGTAAGGGTAGAGGAATTCAATGGAACGTTATGAAACCGAAGAACAACAAGTAGAAGCAATTAAAGGCTTTTGGAAAGAAAATGGAACTGCGATATTGGTTGGTATCGGCATTGGTTTAGCTGGTTTGTTCGGTTGGCAGCAGTACAACGATATGATTATTGAAGGCAAAGAAGCCCAATCAATGGCTTTTCAAAGTGTCTTAGAAGGTATTGACTCTGAAAATGGATTGACGGAAGCTGAGGCTTTCTCAAAAGAAAACGGTGATTCTGGTTATGCTGTGTTAACAAGCTTAATTTCTGCTCAGAAAGCCGTTGAAAAAAACGACCTTGAAGGCGCAAAAGTGCATTTGGCTATGGCGGCCACCAACTCGCCGAGTGAAGCGATTGCAGATTTAGCAAAAATTCGTTTGGCGCGTGTTGAAAGCCAGTTAGGTGATACTACGGCTGCTCTTGCAACATTAAATACGGTCGTTAATGCTTCCTATGCCGATCAAGTGCAAGAAGTTAAGGGTGATATTTACGTTGCAACCAAACAGTTTGATAAAGCAAAAACTGCCTATGATGCGGTACTTGCAGAGCAACCGCAAAATCGCGTAGTAGAAATGAAGTTAAGCAACTTAAATTATGCTGCAACTGAAGTAGCAGGTGCTACCCAGTGAAGAATAAACTACTAATAGCGTTGCTCGCCTTTTCACTCAGTGGCTGTGCAACAGTATCAGATTGGTTTGCGGACGATGACGAATTAGAAGTTCGTCGTTTAAAACCGATTGACGCCTTGTTTGAACCTGAAATCAAATGGGATATTGAAGTTGGAGACGGCGTTCAAGATTACTTTTCTCGCCTAGCACCAGCTGTTGCATATGGCAAAGTATTTGCCGCCAGTAGAGATGGTATTGTTGTTGCTGTTGACCAAGAAACGGGTAAAAAAATCTGGGAACAAGACTTCGCTAATTACGACAACTATAGCCTTAAGAAAGCAATGCTGTGGTATTCAAACCGCGCAGTATCCGCTAAAATCTCCGGTGGTCTCTCGGTTGCTTATCAATCGGTATATTTTGGTACCGAAGACGGATACGTGTATGCGCTCGAGGAAGCAACGGGTGCGTTAAAATGGAAAGTTGGCGTAAAGGGTGAAGTTATTTCTGCACCTGCCATTGATGCTGGTATCGTACTCGTTAATACAACATCGGGTCATCTGATTGCACTTGATCCAGAGAGCGGTGAGCAGAAATGGCTCACAGAATCTGATGTGCCTCCATTAACATTGCGAGGTGTTTCTGCACCTGCAGCAGATAGTGGCGGCGCATTAATCGGCACTCCTTCAGGAAAACTGAAGGTCAGTATCCTTGAAACCGGAATGGTCGCATGGGAAACCCAAATAGCGTCTCCATCTGGTGCGACTGAGTTAGAGCGTATCGTTGATATTGATGTGAAACCACTGGTGTTTGGTGGTAATGTATTTGTTGTTTCTTACAATGGTACGTTATCTGCAGTAGAACTGCGCACAGGTCAAGTGATATGGACTCGTGAATACGGTTCCTACCGCAATATTAGTATTAATGGGAATAGTTTATTTGTTGTTGATAACAGCAGTAATATATACGCGATTGACCGCCGTAGCGGCGTTGAATTATGGTCTAATGTTGGATTGAAAGACCGTAATATAACATCGGCTACACCACACGGGGATTACGTGGTAGTTGGAGATATGTTTGGATTTCTTCATTGGTTTACTCAAGACGAAGGTAAACTTGTAGCACAGTTAGCGGTTGGTGATGATGATGAAGACGAAGCTATCTTCACGGGGCCAATTAGTGCAGGAAATATCCTCTACGTACAAACGAGAGACGGAAAAATTGCTGCAATTACGCAACCACAGTGAGTTGAAGGTATTATTGATTTACTGCACTAAGTGCTAAATCAGTATAGCCATTGTAGGCAAGATAACGTGTTAGAACGGATTACAATACACGCCAATGGTATCCCATTGGCGTTTTTTATTAAGGGTGAAAAATGTTACCTGTAGTGGCCTTGGTTGGCCGACCCAATGTTGGTAAATCAACATTATTTAATAGATTAACGAATACTCGAGATGCACTAGTGGCGGATTTCCCGGGTTTGACACGCGATCGCAAGTACGGCCCAGCAACATTCGAAAACCGCGGTTTTATTGTCGTCGACACTGGCGGTATTACGGGTGATGAAGAAGGTATTGATGCGGCTATGGCTGAGCAATCATTGTTAGCGATAGACGAAGCTGATGTAGTCTTGTTTTTAGTTGATGCAAGGGCTGGTTTGACACCGGATGACATTGGTATTGCTGAGCATTTGCGTAAACAAGATAAAGCCATGTATTTGGTTGCTAACAAAGTCGACGGTATTGACGGTGACAGTGAAACGGCAGATTTCTTTAAGTTAGGCTTTGCAGACGTTTTGCAAATTGCGGCTGCGCACGGTCGCGGCATTTCACAAATGATGACGCATGTTCTAGCGCCTCTCGAAAAAGCCTTCCCCGACATGCAAATTGTAGAGGAAGAGAGAGATGAAGAAGAAGACGCTGATGCGAAACTAGCGCGTTTACAAGCATCTCCGATTAAATTAGCGATAGTGGGTAAGCCGAATGTAGGTAAGTCCACACTTATAAATCGTATTCTGGGTGAAGATCGCGTTGTTGTTTACGATCAGCCTGGCACAACTCGAGACAGCATCTTCATTCCGATGCAGCGCGAAGACCGTGAGTATATTTTGATTGATACTGCGGGCGTGAGAAAACGTAAGAAAGTCTCAGAAACAGTAGAAAAATTCTCGATTGTTAAAACGCTTCAAGCCATTGAAGAATCTAACGTGGTGTTATTAGTGATAGATGCAAGAGAGGGGGTTACTGATCAAGACTTATCGCTATTAGGTTTTGTGTTAAATTCTGGTCGTTCTCTTGTGTTGGCCGTCAACAAATGGGACGGGCTAGAAGCTCACATGAAGGAGTCAATTAAACGAGAATTAGACAGACGCTTAGGTTTCGTCGATTTTGCTCGTTTACATTTCATTTCTGCATTACATGGCACCGGTGTTGGACACTTGTTTGAATCTGTCCAAGAAGCCTACAACTCTGCTACTGTGCGTATTACAACGTCAGTGCTAACACAAATCATGGAAATGGCTCAGAATGATCACAATCCGCCACTTATCCATGGTCGCCGCGTTAAGATGAAGTATGCTCATGCTGGTGGTTATAATCCGCCGGTCATTGTGATCCATGGTAATCAGTTGAAGGATTTACCTGATTCATATAAGCGCTATTTGATGAATTACTATCGTAAAGCGCTGAAAACGATGGGTACACCGATACGAGTTGAATTCAAAGAAGGTGCCAATCCATTTGAAGGAAAAGTGAATAAGTTAACGGTAGGACAAGAGCGTAAGCGCAAGCGTTTGATGACTTTTCACAAGAAAAAGTAGACTGGCCCAGAATTTATTAGTCTGTAAGTTGATGACTGAAAAGCTGTTATTTTCAATTGAAAATAACAGCTTTTTTGTTTTATAAGACGTTACAGTATCTTTTGATATATTTGTTATCTATGTTGGCAGACAAACAAAGTAATTAATCAAAAATGCTTTCATTGCGACATTTCAGCCTGTTATGTGCATTTTAGATATGTTCCTTGAAAGGCAGAAAAGGGCGGCGAGTTCAATTACTCCTCAAAGGCGTTTAGTTGATCGCCGTCAATGTAGTGACATTTTATAAGTGTCAAATTGTCCTTAAAGAAATGGAGACTGAAACATGATGAAAAGTGTGATAGTAGTGGCAGATAGCACCTGTGCGCGTATTTTCTCTTCGGATTCTGCTCGGTCGGCGCTGACAGAAATTGAGACACTAATGAATCCTCGGGGCAGGTTACATGAACGAGAAATTACCAGCGACTTGCCGGGTAAAAATAAGGGACATGGCGGCGCAGGAGGGCATGCTTTTGAGTCCCGAACCGCTCCGAAAAAACATGAATTAAATGAGTTTGCCAAAGTCGTAGGTGAGTATATAAACGCCGCACAAAAGACTAATAGTTTCTCAAATCTTTTGTTAATTGCGGAGCCATCGTTTCTTGGTGAGTTACGTACACAACTGTCTAATGCAAGCACCGGAAAGGTAGTGTTTGAATTAAATAAAAACCTGACACACAAAAGTCCGGCAGAAATATCTCAACATTTACCCAGTGATTATCAACATTGAGTATTAAACGCCTATGTTTACACGCTGTGAACGAGCCAAGATATGACGCAATAAAAAGGTTGTGAAAACAGAGCATCATTTATTGATGTTCCCTCTAATTTTTTTAATAGCAAGCCGAGTGACTTATGAATGATAACGAACAACAGTCAAATGCGGACGATGTCGGAAAATTATCAGAGAACATTGTTAAATTACGACCTCTTCCTAAGGATTCATTAATACTTGTGCCATTGCGCAATACCGTATTGTTTCCTGGGGTTATTTCTTCCATTGCTATCGGCCGAGCATCTTCGGTGGCAGCCGCATTGGAAGCTGCGCGCAGCGGCAGTAAAGTTGGATTTATACTACAACGAAAGCCAGATGCAGATGAAGTGAGTGCTGAGGACTTGCATCGAATTGGCACTGCAGGGCAGATAACACGAATGATTTCTTCGGGGGAAGATACCTATCATGTTGTTGTGCAGGGACAGGAACGATTTCGGGTTTTGGAGTTTCTCAGCGGTTGGCCCTTCCTAGTAGCGAGTATTGTAAAAGTAAAGCCTGAGCTTGAAAGCCGAAGTCCTGAAGTAGAGGCTCGCTTCATTCAACTTAAAAAACAGGCCATTGAGGCCGTTCAGTTGTTATCAAACGCGTCTTCCGAGCTGGTTGACGTTATCGAGTCAATCAACTCACCAGGTCTGTTATGTGACATGGTTACCAACGTACTGGATGTGAAAAATCAAGAGAAACAGGCGGTTCTCGAATGTTTCTCTGTGCAACAACGTTTAGACAAAGTGATTAGTCTAGTGAGTGACCGCGTGGAAGTTTTGCGCCTTTCAAGAGAAATCGGTGAAAGAACCAAGAGAGAGTTTGATGAGCGTCAGCGCGAACATGTTTTGCGAGAGCAGATGCATCAGATACAGAAGGAATTGGGTGAAGGTGGTGAAACATCAGCTGAGATTGAGGAATTAAAAGATGCCATAGAGAGTTGTGGCATGCCCGAGGACACACTCAAGCAAGCAAAGAAAGAGTTCAGCCGTCTGCAGCGTATGGGGGCTAATTCTGCAGAATCATCAATGGTACGAACTTATCTTGAATGGCTCACGGAACTGCCATGGAGAGCTGAGCCTGCGCAAGTGATTGATATTGCCACTGCGCGAAAAGTGTTAGATGACGATCATTATGGGCTTGAAAAAGTCAAACGCCGCATCTTGGAGTATTTGGCAGTGCGCAAGCTCGCTCCCAAAGGAAAAAGCCCAATACTTTGTTTTGTAGGGCCTCCGGGGGTAGGTAAAACATCTCTTGGGCAATCAATCGCACGAGCTGCCGAACGCCCATTCCAACGGGTTGCATTGGGTGGAACTCATGACGAGTCAGAAATCCGAGGTCACCGGCGCACTTATATAGGTGCACTACCAGGAAATATCATTCAAGCCATTAAGCGGGCGGGGAGTCGCTGCGGTATGTTAATGCTAGACGAAATAGATAAACTAGGCGCAGGTGGATTCCATGGTGACCCATCATCGGCCATGCTTGAAGTGCTGGACCCAGAACAAAATGCTAAATTCCGCGATAATTACTTAAGCGTCGATTTCGACTTATCACAAGTAATGTTCATTGCCACTGCTAATGTGCTCGATACCATTCCTGGGCCATTACGTGATCGTATGGAGATTATTGAGCTAGCTGGCTACACGTATGAAGAAAAGCTTGAAATCGCAAAGCGCTATTTGATTAAGCGCCAACTAGAAGCCAATGGTCTACATTCTGGTCAGGTCGGACTGGAAGACGAAGCGCTAAAGGGAATAGTAAGCAACTATACACGTGAGGCGGGAGTGCGAAATTTAGAACGAGAGATCGGCTCTGCGTTTCGTTCGGCGGCAATGCAAATTGCCGAAGGATTATGTGAACACGTCAATATTACTGCTAATGATCTACCGATCATCCTCGGGCCACCAAAATATGAGAGTGAAGTTGCGCTACGAAAAGCTATTCCGGGTGTAGTGACAGGGCTTGCTTGGACTCCGGTAGGTGGTGATATTTTGTTTATCGAAGCCAACAAGGTGCCAGGCTCTGGTAAACTTATTCTTACCGGGCAGCTTGGGGATGTGATGAAAGAGTCGGCACAAGCAGCACTTACACTTGCTAAGACTTATCTCGACAATCCCTTAGAGAAAATAGACATACATATCCATATTCCCGCAGGCGCAACCCCTAAAGACGGGCCAAGTGCTGGTGTTGCTATGTATCTTGCTTTGGTTTCATTGCTTTTAAATAAAGTCGTACGTCCGGAGTTTGCCATGACGGGCGAAATATCGCTGCGCGGAATTGTGCTTCCCATTGGCGGTGTAAAAGAGAAATTACTCGCTGCTTTGCGCGCTGGGATCACGACGGTTATGTTACCAAAGCGCAATGAAAAAGATATTGAAGAACTACCGCAATACGCACGAGATCAATTAGATATTATTTTTATAGAACGTGTAGAAGAAGCCGTCGCCTTCGCCATAGCAGATGAAGACAGCACTAACGTTTAATTTATCGTAGCTTACTTACATCAGAAAAGTACGCTGTGGATTAAATACCTTTTGCCCTTGACCAGGCCCTAAGGCGATACGATAGCCTAGAGAGGCTCCGTGAGCTAAGTAAATAGACACTGTCTACTCGTTGCAGGACTTATAATCTCGGGGTTGTGCTTAATTATTATGTTGGGCATAGCACTTGATTCGCATAATTAATATGACTCTTACCTCGACAATGCTTAAGATTGCAGATATTGCGTCATTAACAGCACCAATCCATAGCCGCTTGAGTATGAAATTAAAAGCAAAAGTGAATATTTGCCGTAGCGAGCAAATGTTAAGCCTTGCACCTTGCTCATTGCAACGATGCCTGCCGCAGAGCCAATTACCAATAAAGAGCCTCCCACACCAACAGCGTAGGTTAATGACATCCATTCGCTGAATGACATATTAATATTCGCTTTTAACAACGCCGCCGTTAACGGCACATTGTCTATCATTGAGGATAAAATCCCCATAATATAATTGGCTATCACTGGCGGGAACATGGTGTAAATATCTAAGAGTGCGTGTAATGCATGAATATGCTCTAACATCCCGACAATTAATAATACGCCTAAAAAGAACAACAATGTGTCAAATTCTATATATCTGATGTAGTCCAAAATAGGGTCTTTGTCATTATCTTTGGCCATGAAATTAGCGACTAAGAACATAATTGACATGCCTGCCAAAAAACTCAGCATAGGCGGAATAGCAAACAGTACGTTACCAACTAAGGTTAATATGATAGTGGATAAAAAAGTCACCGCGATGGTGTAATCTACGGGTCTTATGTGGTGATGCTGCTTTTTAATTTTCACTTTACCCTGCAAGCCAAAACTGAGTAAGCTTGCCAGCACTATTACGCCAGAAAACGAAGGTAAAATAAGCCAAAGCAGTTGCGTAATTGTGACCTTTTCCTGCAAAAATATCATCAATGTTGTGACATCGCCGGTGATTAAAGACACCCCACCTGAATTGACCGAAAACACGACTAAAACAGCAAACCGCATGGTTTGATTAGCCGGCAAGCCCAATGATAGCACCAATGCAATGGATACCAGTGTCGCGGTAATATTATCGGCTAAGGAAGAGAAACAAAAACTGAATATTGCGGTCATAAACAGCAATTTTTTCAGACTAATCTGATTCGGCATGATCACGTTTAACATGCTTTCAATTAGGCCTTTTCGATTTAAATAAGCGACGAAAGTCATGGCGGCAACGAGAAAAAGCCAAAGTGTTGATATTTCGGTGATATTGATAAACAAATTCTTTTCAACGGCTTCTAAACCCGCTCCCTTATTGGCATCAATAAAAAGAATTATCCAAGCTGTGGTGCCCAATAATAATGTCGTTTTCGCTTTATTGACATGTATGAGCTCTTCAAATATGACGCCTAGCAGTGCAGCAATGGCTATGCCAATCAGTATCCAATCTATCATGTTGCGAGTCTCTAAGGTAAGTGCTCAAGAGGAAAGGGCGGGAGTATACGCTTTATCTGCCAGGTAAAGAATACAACTATGGTAATAGACACTTGTGCTACAACTTTAAAGCAAAGTAGTTCGTTTTTTGATTTAGATTAGTCTCGCACAAACAATCATTAATTCGGCGATAAATAGAAAGTCAGATATGAAGTTAGGAAGAACGGATGAACATTAAAGGTAACTCTTAAGTTTGAAATGGGAAACGCATGTAAGATCGCGTTTCCCATTGTTTAGCGGCTGTTACCAGCCACAATTTCGTTCTTCGTTTTGTTTGTCTAGCCATACCTTTAACGGCGCAAAATAAGCTTCTATCGTTGAGGCATCCATATCAGGCGAGCCCGTCAAAGTTGTCATTGCTTCCTGCCAAGGTCGACTCTTACCCATTTCTAGCATGTTATTTAGCGCCTCTCCAGCTTCTTTGCTGCCGTAGATGGAACAACGATGCAAGGCTTCTTCGCTGCCAGCAATGTCGCATAGGGCTTTGTGGAATTGGAACTGTAGTACATGTGCCAAGAAGTAACGCGTGTACGATACATTCGCGGGAACATGGTACTTCGCACCCGGATCGAAGGCGTCAGCAGGACGCTCAATTGGCGCACGAACGCCTTGATATTTCTCGCGTAGCTCCCACCATAGTTGATTGTATTGCTCTGGTGTCGTCTCGCCAGCAAGTACTTTCCAACGCCACTGATCCACCATTAAACCAAATGGGATAAAGGCAATTTTGTCCAATGCTACTTTCAACAGCATACCGATGTCATTTGACTCGTCTGGAATAGCCTCAATTAATCCAATTTGCTGTAAATAAGTGGGTGTTATAGACAGCGCTATAGTGTCGCCAATAGCCTCGTGGAAACCACTGTTTGCAGAATCTCTATACAGCATCGGTTGGTCTTTGTAGGCGCGCTGATAGTAGTTATGGCCTAATTCGTGGTGGATAACATTAAATTCTTCCCCGGTTTTTTGTATACACATTTTAATACGTAAATCGTCTTTTTCATCGACATCCCAAGCAGATGCGTGACACTGAACTTCACGTTCGGCCGGTTTTTGAAACATAGAACGTTCATAAAAAGTGTCTGGGAGTGGCGCAAAACCGAGTGAAGAAAAAAATCCCTCAGCTTGTTTTAGCATTTTGATTTCATCGTATCCTTGCTCTGCTAATGCTTTTGTCACATCAGGCACATTCATTTCTTGTTCGGGTTTGACAAGGTCGTAAATATTACCCCAGCTTTGCGCCCACATATTGCCGAGTAAGTGGGCTGGTATTGGTTTGTCAAGAGGGACGATGTCTTCACCATAGTGTTCAGAGAGCTCCGCTCGAACATGACAATGCAGTGCATTATAGAATGGCTGAATTTGACCCCATAGGCGGTCTAGTTCTAGCGGAAATACTTCTGCGGGCATGTCGTATTTAGCGCGCCACAATTCAGATGTATTCGCATAGCCTAACTCCACAGCACCTTCATTCGCAATACTAATTTGTTCAACAAACATGTCCTTCATCGGCACAGACACTTCGCGCCAACCTTTCCAAAACTCTAACATTAGTGCGGGATCGCGACTCACCGCCATTTCTGCACTCATTTCAACAAGAGAAAAGCATTCGTTTTCAGTACGGCAGTATTTTCCTGCGCCATAAATACCAGATAAATCTGAGCCAATCGCGGCTAACCGTTCTGCTTTTGCAGGGTCAGCTGGAGGAGCAATTTCTAAACCTGATTTCAATAAATCTAGTTGCCTGCGCGTATCTGCATCTACGATTACGTCGTTAAACTTAGCCGCTTCTACAGCGTACTTTGCCCACATTACTGATAATTGCTCGCCCAGATATGCATCAACCTGCGCGTTGTCATAGTTAATATTCGTTGCATAAGCCCATGCAGCGTGTGATGCCGGCTTGTTCAACCGAGTGATGTCAGCATCTACTTTTTGCAAGAATGCTTTTGCATCATCTGCATTGAACGTTGCAGCCTGTGGCTCTGTTGAATTCGTGCTGCTTGGCGAGCAACCAGCACAAAGTGCAACCACAATTGATGTCAATACCGACAGTTTTATTTTATTCATTTTATTATTCTTCTATGGTGAATAGGCTTGTATTTTTGTGTCTTACTATAGTCTGATTTTGCTAAATATTCGATGTGATTTGATGGGAGATTTTTAGGGTGCGCAGAAAACACTTTTTGAGCACCGAAAGTTTAATTCTCAAGTAACGCTGGTGTTAATATTGCCGTCGGTTTCTACATCTTCTATAAGTTGAGCAGCGCTGCTTGTAGTAACATGGCTAACCTTTTTTTCAAGGGTATGTGAGTGCGCTGCGTTGACTGGAGAAATCAGTAACAAACCAAAGGCGAAAGAATAAAAACAATTATCAAAGAATGATAACAAAGCAAAACGTTTTTTTATTAACGCAGTTTTTTCGTTGGCATTCTTCTGGTTAAAGCGCCCCGCGAGTTCGTCTGTCATCCTTGGCATCTATATTCCTTATTATTTTTAATACGTAGTATGTATTGTTACAGCCTTACTAGGTGGCTGCAATTAAACAAAACAAGACATAACTCGTCTTACTTGATAAGTCAGCCTATACAAGATGTTAACAGATAGTTCTGAAGATAAAAAGTAAATAAAGTGCCGATAACTCAGACACTTGTGTTGATGTTCTGTGTCGCTACTGTCGTGTCAATTATTGCCCCTTTTGAGTGATTTCCTGAATCTTCGCAATCACACTGCCATCATTCACACGTGTTTCAATCACATCACCTTTTTCAAGTTGGGTAATACTGCGCACTACTTTATCGTTTTTAAAAGCAATGCTGTAGCCGCGCGACAATGTTGATAGGGGACTTACTGAATTTAAAATATCTGCGATCCGCTGCAATTGATAACGTTTATCAGAAAGCTGACGCTGCTGTATAGAGGTCAATTTTTCACTTACTTTTTGCAACTGTTGCTGCTTTCCCTTTATCGCATTGCTAGGAGATACGTGCTGTAAACGCAACGTGAGTTTGTCGCTTCTGTTCTGGTCACCATTCAACTTTGTCACAATGGACTGCGATAAACGCATCGTCAGACTATCAGCGTGCTGACTTGCCTGTCTAATTTGTACCGCTGGGTGCACACTCGACAGCCGCGACTGCACTAGCTGAAGTTTGTGTTCAATACGCTTTAAATGTTGCTGAAACACCTGCGATAATCTTTGCTGCTGCTGTTTGATATGCCTTTGCAACTGACTTTTGTCTGTGCTAACTAATTCAGCCGCGGCAGAGGGGGTGGGGGCACGCATATCTGCGACATAATCAGCAATAGTGACGTCCACTTCATGACCAACGGCTGATACGACGGGTAAGGTAGATTGAGAGATAGCGTAGGCAACTATTTCTTCATTGAATGCCCAAAGGTCTTCTAGGGATCCGCCTCCACGACCCACAATTAGCAAATCAACTTCATTTCTTTTGTTAGCAATGTAAATTTGTTCAACAATACTTTTCGCGGCCGTTTCGCCTTGCACCAAACTAGGATAAAGAACGACTTCAATGCTCGGATTTCTGCGTTTTAAAACATGCAATATGTCATGGATTGCCGCACCGGTAGGTGAGGTCACCACGCCGAGTCTTTTTGCATTCTCAGGTAGGGCTTGTTTCGCATCCATGGCAAACAAACCTTCGGCTGATAATTTTGTTTTAAGTGCTTCATAAGCCTGCTTTAGCTGCCCGAGTCCTTCTGGCTCCATATGTTCTGCAATGAGCTGATAATCGCCTCTTGCTTCGTATAAACTCAAACTCCCGCGCACGATCACCTTATCGCCGGCTTTTGGCGTAAATTTGATACTTCTATTAGCGCCTTTGAACATTGCCGACTTAATTTGCGCTTTGCTGTCTTTTAAAGTGAAATACCAATGACCAGAAGCTGCCGCTACAAAATTTGATAATTCGCCAGACACCCAAACCTGTCCAATTTCAGATTCTAACACTTGTCTTGCTAGCCTATTCAAACGCGTAACAGAGATAATGCTGGGTTGTTTTGGGGAGGTAGAAAACATAATTCACTTTTTTTATTCATTTGAGTGCGAATTGTAGTTTACCTAAATACAAAAAAACACTACAATTGCACCGCAATTAGCCACTGTCCTAAGGTGTTACTTGCATGTTAAGAATTACTAAAGAAGCGTTAACGTTTGATGACGTTTTACTCGTCCCCGGTCACTCCACTGTTTTACCCCATACTGTCGATTTAAAAACACGTTTAACTCGCGGCGTTACCTTAAATATGCCATTGATCTCAGCAGCAATGGATACCGTTACTGAAGCTCGCCTTGCTATTGCGTTAGCGCAGGAGGGAGGAATTGGCTTTATCCATAAAAATATGACGCCTGAAAGCCAAGCTGCTCATGTTCTGCAAGTAAAAAAATATGAAAGCGGAGTTGTTTCCGATCCTGTCACTGTTAGTAAAGATGCGACGATTGGCAATGTCAAAGCGATGAGTAAGCAACTAGGCTACTCTGGTTTCCCCGTCGTTGACGAGCAAAACAACTTAATTGGTTTGGTTACTGGTCGTGATTTACGTTTCGAAAATCGCCTCGACCAACCCATCAGTAAGGTGATGACACCAAAAGAAAAGCTCGTCACGGTTAAAGAGGATACTAACCCAGACGTTGTGATGGATTTAATGCATGAGCATAGAATTGAAAAAATTCTGGTTGTCGACGACGCATTTAAGTTAACCGGCTTGATCACCGTAAAAGATTTCCAAAAAGCAAAAAGCAAACCTAATGCGTGTAAAGATGCAAAAGGTCGCTTGCGCGTGGGTGCAGCTGTTAGTGTCGGACCTGGTACTGATGAGCGTATTAACTTACTGGTTAACGCCGGTGTTGATGTTTTGCTTATCGACACATCACATGGTCACTCGCAAGGGGTGATTGATCGCGTTAAAAAAGTACGAGCAGATTATCCAAATATCCAGATTATTGCGGGTAACGTTGCCACAGGAGAGGGCGCAAAAGCCTTAGCAGATGCTGGCGTCGATGGAGTTAAGGTGGGTATCGGCCCAGGTTCAATTTGTACAACTCGTATAGTAACAGGCTGCGGCGTGCCGCAAATCACGGCAGTATCAGACGCCGTTGAAGCATTGGAAGGCACTGGTATTCCGGTTATCGCAGATGGCGGTATTCGCTTTTCTGGTGATATTGCGAAAGCATTGGCAGCGGGTGCAAGCTCAGTAATGGTTGGCAGTATGCTAGCAGGAACAGAAGAAGCGCCGGGTGAAGTGGAATTGTACCAAGGCCGTTACTATAAGTCTTATCGTGGAATGGGATCTTTAGGTGCAATGAATCAGAGTAATGGTTCATCAGATCGTTATTTCCAAGACAGCAGCAATGCAGAAAAATTAGTGCCGGAAGGCATTGAAGGTCGCGTTGCTTACAAAGGGCCTATTTCCACTATTATTCACCAGCAGATGGGTGGCTTGCGCTCGGCAATGGGACTGACTGGTTGTGCAGATATTGAAGAGCTGCGCACCAAACCACAATTTGTAAAAGTAACCGCAGCAGGCATGGGTGAGTCTCATGTGCATGATGTGAGTATTACGAAAGAAGCTCCAAATTATCGTTTAGGATAAACCAAAGACGTCTCTAAAGGGCTGGTGTAGGTTGTTAACCTTCGCGTCTCAGCCTTTTTTCATTTTTAGAAGTAGGTAATATAATGTCTGCAAATATACATAGCCAGAAAATCCTTATCCTTGATTTTGGGTCCCAATACACGCAATTGATCGCAAGACGTATTCGCGAACTTGGCGTTTATTGCGAGCTTTGGGCATGGGATGTGACAGAGGATCAAATTCGCAACTTTGCACCCGACGGTATCATTTTATCGGGCGGCCCTGAATCGGTAACTGAAATGGGCTCGCCCCGAGCACCGCAATATGTATTCAATGCTGGCGTGCCTGTACTAGGCATATGCTATGGCATGCAAACAATGGCGCATCAGCTTGGTGGAACCGTGCAAGGTTCTGATATTCGTGAATTTGGCTATGCTCAAGTAGAAGTGTTAACAGCCTCAACAATTTTTGATGGCATTGTGGATGAGACAAACCATAACGGTAACGCATTATTAGACGTTTGGATGAGCCATGGTGACAAAGTTATTAAGGTACCAGACAGTTTTAGTACAATAGCGCAAACGCCAAGCTGTCCGCATGCAGCAATGGCTAACGAAAAGAAACAGTTTTACGGTGTACAGTTTCACCCAGAAGTGACACACACCAAGCAAGGCCTTGAACTTCTAAAACGTTTCGCGTTTGATATTTGTAAGTTAGAAGCTTTATGGACGCCTGCCAATATTATTGAAGATGCGATATTACGTATTAAGCAAAAGGTTGGCGATGACGAAGTTATTTTAGGATTGTCGGGCGGGGTAGATTCTTCCGTCACGGCGATGCTATTGCATCGCGCCATTGGAAAAAACTTAACTTGCGTATTTGTTGACAATGGCCTGCTTCGATTGCATGAAGGCGAACAAGTCATGGACATGTTTGGCGACAAGTTTGGACTCAACATTATCAAGGTAGATGCTGAAGACCGTTTCTTAAATGCACTTGCCGGTGTTGAAGAGCCTGAAGCAAAACGCAAGGTAATTGGTGGTGAGTTTGTTAAAGTATTTGATGAAGAATCGCATAAACTAGCGAATGCCAAGTGGTTGGGACAGGGCACAATATATCCTGACGTTATTGAGTCAGCAGGCTCTGCAACCGGGAAAGCACACGTCATTAAGTCGCATCATAACGTTGGTGGATTGCCGGATGAGATGAACATGGGTTTGGTTGAACCATTGCGTGAATTGTTCAAGGATGAGGTTCGTAAAATAGGTCTGGAGTTAGGCTTGCCATACGATATGTTATTCAGGCACCCCTTCCCTGGACCAGGATTAGGTGTGCGGGTGCTTGGCGAAGTTAAAAAAGAATACTGCGATTTGTTGCGCCGTGCTGATGCTATCTTTATTGAAGAATTACATAGCGCTGATTTATATCAAAAAGTGAGTCAGGCTTTTACCGTCTTTTTACCGGTAAAATCGGTTGGTGTAATGGGTGATATGCGCAAATATGATTGGGTTGTTTCGCTTCGAGCTGTAGAAACTATCGATTTTATGACTGCTCATTGGGCACATTTACCTTACGACTTCTTAGGTAAGGTATCTAATCGGATCATTAATGAAATAGATGGTATTTCAAGAGTGGTATATGATATTTCAGGTAAGCCTCCCGCTACGATTGAGTGGGAATAATTCATTAGTTTATCTAGCCCATTTAGAATTCTCCCGTGTTAGTTTAATAACAATACACAAATGTGATTTGCAAGCGGGAGAATTATCTAAACATCAAGTTAATTGAGCCTTTGGTCTTTTTTATATGACCAAGGCGTTGTTGTTGTCGCGGCTTTTTTTGATTAGTTCATTATTTGCAACATAGTCACTTTTGGCCATACGGTCATACAACACAACGTTTGCTGTAGCGGCTAAATTCATGCTGTTACGAGTGGGAATATAGACGACATGATCACAGGCTGCGACAATGGCTTCGGGCACGGAGGCATCCTCTGGCCCAAATATGTAAAAAGCGTTCTCAGGGTGGACAAATTCAGGTAGAGGTATGGCGCCTTCAACCAATTCAACAACAACTTTACTGGCATCTTTTGGTGCAATTGCCAATAAGTCATCGACTCCTATAGTTGGGATGATGTGTCGCATTTGTCTCGTGTCAGCATTAAAATTTTTTGCATAACCAAAGCGCTGCCCAGTATAAAAAACGGCACTGGCACCATAACAACCACAAGCACGTAAAATTGAGGCAACGTTGGTTGCTGATTTCGGATTGACCAAGCCAATACTCACCAAACCATGACCCGACCAACGCGTAAACTCGGCTTGTGTTTCTTTGGAATTAACTAGATCAACAGTATTCGCATATTTCATAAATAAACCAAGGTCCTATTTAGCATGATGACAGTTTGCCTATCAGAATAATTTCAATTGAATACCAAGCCCCACACGATTTTGGTGCCTGTCGTAATCAATAAGTGAGTCACCGTAGCCGTTAAAGTATTGCAATAACCAATCATATTTATCGTTAATCGGGTAGGTCAGATTAATTTCTACACTGCCACGGTTTTTGCTAAACGACAGGTTATTTGTAACTTTGGTGAGTAAGTTGATTCTGCCAAAATTAAAACCGTAACCAAACTCAGCATGACCGACGAAGTCAGTAATATCTGGATTATCATCGCCGGTTGGATCTAGCTCAAACGTTTTTGCATCCTCAGGTAATCGATACCATGCCTTTAAATAATAAAATGAGTTGATATCGCTGAAAATAGCGGTAGCGTAGAGGCGATTCCAACTTCTCGACTTCAAACCACTTTGGCCATTAGATTGATGGTTGATCCCTAGATTTAATTGATTAAATCGATAGCCAAGTATATCCCAATCAGTTTGCCATTGATAAAATACTTCAGGTTCATAATTGTTTTCACGAAACGGCTTTGAAGTTTCGCTATTGTAAACTTGCCAAAAGCTGACTAAGGTCATACCAAAGAAAATACCACTCACATCGTCTTCCAATAAGTACAACGGAAGGGTGACACTAATCTGATATTTAGCCTCAAATTTGTCTATGTTTTCTTCAGTCAAGCCATCCACGCTGATGGCGTTTGGTGAACTTACGTAAGTAAAAGGAAGTAAGTAATTTTGACGATACTGTGAAATAGAAAAGGCGTTTTTATTGGATTCTTTTACACTTTTTACGCGCTTGTCTAATATTGAGTTCGTCGTTTGATTTTTATCATTCGCCTCTTTAACAACGTGTTTAAGAGAGTTGATTATTTCAAATTCTGATTCTGGCGGCGGTGTCTCTTGAGTGCGGGGCGTTGTCTCTTGAGCGAAAGCTGAACTCATGAAAAGTAAGGTAAGAGCGGAAACAGAAAACGTGTATAACTTGACTAATTTCAAACCAGTTCCTTCACACGGTGTTATTTTCGCTGATAATACACTCAAACGACTTATATTTCGATGATTTGCCCCTCACGAGCCCCAAAACAAATCAAATCCATTTCACCAGCATCGATCACTTCATTGCAATGAGCAATAATTTCATCGATGTCATCGTCGGTGCGCTCTGGATCATGGCTGTAGAGTGCTAGTTGTTTGACCCTGCAAGCCATAGCAAGTTTCACCGCCTCCTCCGCCACACTGTGACCCCAACCTGATTTTCCTGGCATATCAGATACTAGGTATTGAGCATCGTGGATAAGAAGGTCGGACCCTTTAGCGAATGCCACGAAATCTAAAAAATCGGTTTGTTTACGATACGGAGGATAGAGTTCATTGTCAGTGATATACGCAATTTTACAACCTTCCTCCCTGATAGTATAACAACTGCCGCCGCCTGGGTGATTCATTTTAAGTCGGCTAACTTGTGCGTTGCTGATATACCATTCATTATTTTGTAGGGGACGAGCTATCACTTTTATACTGGCTGCTAGATCATTTTTGTGTACAGGAAAATAAGAGCCTGTCATTTGGTCAAGCACAGCCTCAGGTTCTGCTAAGTCCGTTAATCCGGGCGTAATTAAAATTTCGCGATTAGCTTGGTAAATGGGAATAAAGAACGGAAAACCTTGAATGTGGTCCCAATGATTATGACTTAGTAAAACATGCACTGGTGTTTGCTTATCCGCTAACTTTTTGCCGAGCTCACGTATGCCAGTCCCAGCATCCAATACAATATCAGTACCATCTGCTAGTTCCACATGCACGCATGCAGTATTACCACCATAGCGTATAAACTCGGCGCCGGGTGCTGGTGTGGATCCGCGAACGCCACAAAAAGTAATCTTCATAGATGCTCTAGCCTAAATTTTTGATGTACTCAAGCAGGTTATCGACCTTTAACAACGTTTTTTCACCTGATTTTCTATTTTTGATTTCAAGCTGCTGATTATCAAGATTACGCTCACCAATTACAACGCTGTAAGGTATGCCAATTAATTCCATATCATTAAACATGACACCTGGACGCTCTTTTCTGTCATCAAATAACACCTCGATACCAGCGTCGCATAAGTCTTTGTAGAGTTTGTCGGCAACTTCTTGGATGCGAGGAGATTTGTGCATATTCATTGGAATAATCACGACTTTAAAAGGTGCAATGCTCTCGGGCCATATAATGCCGAATTTGTCATTGTTTTGCTCAATAGCGGCAGCGACAATGCGTGTAACACCAATCCCGTAGCAGCCCATCTGTAGAATGTCATGTTTACCCGACTCGGTTAATACTCCGCAATTCATTGCTTTAGAATACTTATCACCAAGCTGAAAAATGTGTCCAACTTCGATACCTTTGGCAATAGCCAATGTTCCTGCTCCATCAGGGGACGGGTCACCCACGACTACGTTGCGAATATCAGCGACTGTGTATGTTTTCACATCTCGTTGCCAGTTGGCTCCAGTAAAGTGTTGTGCTTCTTTATTCGCGCCGCACACGAAATCGGACGCTGTTTCCGCACTGCGGTCAACTATAATTGGAAGTGCTAGGTTAACTGGCCCTAACGATCCAAAACCACAGTTGAGCTTAGCTTTTACTTTCGCCTCGTCAGCCATTTGTATAGGTGAGGCAACCAGTGCTAACTTTTCAGCTTTAATACTATTCAAACTATGATCACCACGTAATATTAGTGCAACAAATTCATGGCCTGAATCTTCGTCAGCGTTTACGATCAAAGTTTTGACCGTCTGTGTAACGTCACAGCCAAGCAATGCTGATACCTTAGAAATTGTTTTTGCATCGGGCGTGTCGACCAGTTTAAGCTCGGCAGAACCCTCTTTGGTTTCTCCTAATGCAACTGCCTCAGCTAGCTCCACATTCGCTGCATAGTCAGATGTATCACTGTAAGCAATATCATCCTCACCTGAGTCGGCTAACACATGAAACTCATGCGAAACTGCGCCACCGATTGAACCTGAATCGGCAATAACAGGGCGATATGCCAAACCAATTCTGTCAAATATATTGCAGTAAGCTTGATGCATTATTTGATAGGTCTGAGCTAAACTTTGTGCGTCAATGTGAAACGAATACGCATCTTTCATGATGAACTCTCGGCTACGCATAATGCCAAATCTAGGGCGCACTTCATCACGAAATTTGGTTTGAATTTGATATAAATTTAGCGGTAGCTGCTTATAGCTGCTGACTTCATTTTTAACAAGATTGGTGACCACTTCTTCATGTGTTGGGCCAAGCACGAAATCTCGATTATGACGGTCTTTTAGGCGCAATAACTCAGGCCCATAATCGTCCCAACGACCCGACTCTTCCCATAAATCACCTGGTTGAACAACAGGCATCGATATTTCGATTGCGCCAGCTTTGTTCATCTCATCTCTCACGATGGCTGCGACTTTATTAAGCACTCTTAAGCCAGTTGGGAGCCAATTGTATAAACCAGATGCAAGTTTGCGAACCATGCCAGAGCGCAGCATAAGTTGATGGCTAATAACTTCAGCTTCAGCTGGTGTTTCTTTCTGAGTAGCAAGTAAATATTGAGAGGTACGCATGGTGTTTCGGTGACCTTGAAGTTTTTCTAACGATGTAGAGACTAAAATAAATTTAATCGAGAAGTTTAACAGTGCGCACAGTGGCAACAAAGCATAAAATGAAGAAAGTCTTTATTTATTTTAAAATTCCAATTTTGTTGCTCGAGCGAATCGTGAAAGATATCACTGTTTGCGTGCTATTAAGCTTCAATATCAATAACGTAGTTTATTGCCTCACATACCTGCCATTTGACATCATAATTGTATAATAGAACGGAATATATTTTTTCATCTACAGTGCCTAATTTATAAGCTGGACGGGGGTCCTGTTCTAAAATGTTTTGCAACAATCCTTCGAAGTCAGGATGTGTATTCCGCAAGTTATTCAGCTTTGCACGCGCACGGTTAGAGTAGTCAACCTGCATCACCTTATCCGGTGCAAACTCAGCAAATCCAGAACAAGCATCACTTATACAATCTGCATAGCGCACATACGGCTTAATATCGATGATAGGCGTTTGGTCAAGCAAGTCGACACCACTTACAAGGAGTTCATTTTTGTCATTGAGACCTAAATTTTGGACAACAGATAGGCCGATAGGGTTAGGTCGAAACGTGCTTCTGCTGGCGAATACGCCTACCTTTTCGTTACCACCTAAGCGCGGAGGTCGAACCGTATCTCTCCATCCCGCTTGCAGATTTTCATGGAATACAAAGCTTATCCATAAATGTGAGAAGGCATCTAAGCCCCGGCAAGCATTTACAGGATTAATATCGGCAGAAAATTGAATAACACCGACTGCTTTGCTGATTGACTGTGACTGTCGTGGAATTCCAAATTTTTGCTTAAAAGGCGTTGAGATAGTCGCAATCGAACGAAACCCAAAAACCTCTGCGTTGTTGTTACCTGGATGATTATTTGGTTTGGTCATGAGGGCCAAGCAGTTGTTGAAAAAATGCTTTGCCTAACTTTTCTGCGTGCTTAACGTTGCGGACTGGAATATTTTCAGGATTCGGAAACGTTTCAAGCGCAGCTTCTAAGCTTTCTTCGCGAATGATATGTAACATTGGAAACGGCGAACGGTTCGTATAGTGGCTGGTGGCATCGGCAGGAGCATCAGCAAACAGATAGTCTGGATGAAAGGTAGCTAGTTGAAAAACGCCTTCGTATTGTTCATGACTTAACAACCTATTGGCGAGGTCCACTAAATCCAAGTAATCGAAGAAGTCTTTGCTACCGTTAGCGATAATAAGTAAGGTTGTCTCAACGTTGCTATGGTTTTCCAATAGCTGCATTTCATCAAGTAGCGCTTGCAAAATCAATGCATTATCCGTTTCTTCAGTAGTCACTGTGCGAATGCGATCAGCATCACGCTCCTTGCGTGCAAACGGACAGAAGTTTTCACCGATAATGACTTTATCAACCCAGCATAGTGTCTGTTCAATTGCGGTTTGATTTGTCATGCTATTTTTCCTTCAACACGACTTATTTACTGGTATGGCTATGAAATTTGACATAGGCTTCAAGCGTATTTTCGATCAGACTCGCAACCGTCATGGGGCCAACCCCGCCAGGTACTGGCGTGATCCAGTCAGCGCGTTCTTTTGCAACGTCAAAATCGACATCACCAGTTAGTTTGCCATTATCCAAGCGATTTATACCCACATCGATCACGATAGCACCTTCTTTAATCCACTCTCCAGGAATAAAGTGCGGTTTGCCAACAGCCACTACCAGCAAATCGGCGCGCATCACATGTTCTTTCAATTGTTTGGTAAATTTATGGCACGTGGTGACGGTGCATCCCGCTAACAACAACTCTAAACCCATAGGTCGTCCCACAATGTTTGACGCTCCCACGATCACCGCATCCAAGCCCTTTACTGGGCGTTTTGTTGCTTCAATCATAGTCATAATGCCCTTAGGCGTACAGGGGCGAAGGGCTGGTATGCGCTGCGCTAATCTTCCGATGTTGTATGGATGAAAGCCGTCAACGTCTTTGTGTGGGTGTATACGCTCGAGTACTTTTTCCGCATTCAAACCAGCGGGCAGAGGTAATTGAACTAATATGCCATCGATAGTGCCATCGAGATTTAATTCGTCGATTAATGAGAGCAGTTCTTCTTCGGAGGTATCGGCTGTTAGGTTGAATGACTTGGAGACGAAACCAACCTCTTCGCACGCTTTGGTTTTATTACTCACGTAAACTTTCGATGCTTCATTGCTGCCGACTAAAACGACGGCTAATCCAGGCATTCTTCTGTTGGCTTCCTTGAGTGTATCTACGTATGCATGTACGTTATCTCTAACATATTTGGCAATTTTTTTGCCGTCTATTAAATGAGCAGTCATGGAGTATTCTTTTGTCACTTTAATATCGTGACTCTAGTGTAATAAAATCGGCCATCAAAATACACTCTTAAAAAATCAACTTGTTTGCTTTTTAAGCAACTGAAAAAAAACTTAAATTCATTGTAAAAAGTGTTTGACGATACTAGGGCAAGTCGGTAATATGCGCCCCCCGTAGAGGTTGAGTTCTACTTATACGGTTTCGGTGAGTGGCGCAGCTTGGTAGCGCACCTGGTTTGGGTCCAGGGGGTCGTAGGTTCGAATCCTATCTCACCGACCATTTGCTTTTGATTCGACGAGCGTCCGTAGCTCAGCTGGATAGAGCACCCGCCTTCTAAGCGGGTGGTCGCAGGTTCGAATCCTGCCGGACGCGCCATGCGAATCGAGCAGATAAAGTAAGTTGAAAAGTGAAACAGTGGTGGGCGTAGCTCAGTTGGTAGAGCTCTGGATTGTGATTCCAGCGGTCGTGGGTTCAAACCCCATCGTCCACCCCACTTTTTCTGCTAAATTTGGTATTGATTGGTTAACGCGCAAGACCGAACAAAGAGCACCTTTAACAAGCAATAGTTTCGCGGGAGTGGTGGAATTGGTAGACACGCTGGATTTAGGTTCCAGTGCTTCACGGCGTGAGAGTTCAAGTCTCTCCTTCCGCACCATCTTATGTGCAGCCTCACATAAAAAAAAGTAACATGTCGGTGAGTGGCGCAGCTTGGTAGCGCACCTGGTTTGGGTCCAGGGGGTCGTAGGTTCGAATCCTATCTCACCGACCATCTTTTCAAAAAAGCTGACTAAGCGTGTTTTGTTTCAAACAATAGTTTACTTTTGCTTAACAATGATTGTTTCCTCGCTAGGCAAAAATCTCAAAATCTCAAAATCTCAAAATCTCAAAATCTCAAAATCTCAAAATCTCAAAAGCCCAAAAGCCCAAAAGCCCACTAATGCAAACAATATTCGGTAAGTTTTCTTCCATAGAAAGCGTCAATCGGCAGGACGCCGATTGCCGAGCGACCCAAGGATGGGCTCGAAGCGACTTTCTATGGGAGAAAACTTACCGGATATTGTTGGAATACAGCCACCGCTGTTGCAAACAACGACCTGGGGATGGGCTTGCAGCGACTTTCTATGGGGGAGGGCTTGCCTGATGCTGTTGGATTACAACCACCGCTTTCTCGTTAACTTTGTGCTTTTGAATCAAATAATCCATCGATTTCTCTATGCATGTTGGGCACATAGCAATTAATTTACATTTATTACTTGTAATCACTCGACTCCACGGTGTCGTCTCTGTATAATTCCGCGTCTTTTTTTAAACTCATGTGGCGTAGTATAGCTATACCACATTCGGCAACACCATGGCAGTAGTCATATTAGCGTGTTGAATCATGTAAAGCGCACAGAAGCGCAAGTTGAGGTAGAACAATGCAAGTGTCAGTCGAGACGACTCAAGGTTTAGAACGCCGTCTTACTATTACCGTTTCTGCAGAGTCTGTAGATACCGCTGTTAAAGCACGTTTACAACAATTAGCAAAAACACAACGTATTAACGGTTTTCGTCCAGGTAAAGTTCCAGTAAGCGTTATTAAGAAGCGTTTCGGTCAGGCAGTTCGTCAAGAAGTTGCCGGTGACGTCATGCAACGCAACTTCTACGAAGCGATAATGAAAGAGAAGATCACACCCGCAGGCATGCCTACCTTTGACATGACCAAAGACGTCGATGGTCAAGACTTAGAGTTTGTTGCTACCTTCGAAGTTTATCCAGAAGTTAGCGTTAGTGGCCTTGACAAAATTACAGTCGATAAACCAGTAGTTGAGATCACTGACAAAGACTTAGACACCATGATGAAAACGCTGCAAACACAGCACGCTTCATGGAAAGAAGTAAAACGCAAAACTAAGAAAGACGACAAAGTAACGATTAACTTTGTCGGTACTATTGACGGTGAAGAGTTCGATGGTGGCAAAGCAGAAGACTTTCCGTTAGAACTCGGTAAAGGCCGTATGATCCCTGGTTTTGAAAAGCCATTAGTGGGCGCTAAAACAGGCGACGAAGTCGTATCTGAAGTCACTTTCCCAGATGATTATCATGCTGAAGCGTTGAAAGGTAAAAATGCCTCTTTTGCTATCACAGTGACAAAAGTTGAAAGCTTAGATTTACCTAAAGTAGATGACGAATTTTCTAAATTATTCGGTGTAGAAGAAGGCGGTGTTGAAGCGTTGAAAGCTGAAGTTAAGAAAAATATGCAGCGTGAATTAGACCAAACTCTGAAAGCGACCGTAAAAGAAAATGTCATTGCAGGTTTGTTAGAAAATAATGAATTAGATTTGCCAAAAGCACTGGTTGATCAAGAAGTCGACGTGTTGCGTCAGCAAGCAAAGCAACGTTTTGAACAGCAAGGTAAAGGCGGCCAGGTGCCTGAATTACCGGCAGATTTATTTGTAGACAACGCGAAACGTCGTGTCAGCATTGGCTTGTTGCTAGGTGAGATAATCAAAGATAATAAATTAGAAGCAGACGAAGCTAAAGTCACACAATTGATTGAGACTGCTGCCTCTGCATACGAAGACCCTCAAGAAGTGGTTGAGTATTACCAGTCAAACGCCGAGTTAAAGCAACAAATGCAGAACCTTGCATTGGAAGAGCAGGCAATTGAAGCGATTCTTGAAAAAGCAAAAGTGAAGGAAGTTAAGAAAGCTTTTGACGAAATCATGAACAAAAACGCGTAAATTGCTCTTCAACAATTGACTTAACACGCTATCAACTGATTAAATGCTCGGACTATCCGGGCATTTTTTTTATGAAGACTTTATATTAAGAGAATTATGACAAATATAATTACAGAACCGCACAGCGCATTAGTTCCTATGGTCGTCGAGCAAACAGCTCGCGGTGAGCGCTCTTATGATATCTATTCACGCCTATTGAAAGAGAACGTCATTTTTATGGTGGGTCAAGTTGAAGACCACATGGCAAACTTAATCGTTGCTCAAATGTTATTCCTAGAAGCAGAAAATCCAGAAAAAGATATATTCCTCTATATCAACTCTCCCGGCGGCTCAGTGACGGCGGGTATGGCTATCTACGATACTATGAATTTCATTAAGCCTGACGTGAGCACTGTATGTATTGGTCAAGCTGCCAGTATGGGCGCGTTTTTGCTTTCAGCCGGCGCAAAAGGAAAGCGTTATTGCTTGCCTAATGCACGTGTTATGATTCATCAACCATTAGGCGGTTTTCAAGGCCAAGCGTCGGATTTTGAGATACATGCTAAAGAAATTCTTTCTATCAAAGAGAAGATGAATAGACTAATGGCGAAACATACCGGGCAAGATTACGAAAAAGTAGCTAAGGACACCGACCGTGACAATTTCTTAAGTGCACAAGAGTCGGTCGATTATGGATTAGTTGATTCAGTTATGGCTAATCGTGCAGAAGTGTTGAAAAACGCAGAGTAATCTCCATAGTAAGTAATAGGGAGTAATGGTTCGCACTTTTCTTCATTTTGCGAGCCACCATAAGAACCCAGTTTAGGGTAAGAATGAAAAGGCAGATTTTATGAGTGATGACCATGATAAAGACGGCGACAGCAAATTACTGTATTGCTCGTTTTGTGGTAAAAGCCAACATGAAGTTCGAAAGTTAATTGCAGGACCAAGTGTGTTCATTTGTGATGAGTGCGTTGAGCTATGCAACGATATCATTCGCGAAGAAATCAAAGAGATTTCACCAAAGCAAAAGAATGACGCGTTGCCAACACCGGCCGAAATTCATAAGCATCTAGATGATTACGTCATCGGCCAAGAGCATGCTAAGAAAGTATTAGCTGTTGCAGTTTATAATCACTATAAAAGATTGCGCAATAACGATGTTCACGACGGTGTTGAGTTAGGTAAAAGTAATATTCTGTTAATCGGTCCTACGGGAAGCGGTAAAACGCTACTTGCAGAGACTTTAGCGCGTTTATTAGATGTACCATTTACGATGGCTGATGCAACAACTCTGACAGAAGCCGGCTACGTTGGCGAGGACGTTGAAAATATTATTCAAAAGTTATTGCAAAAATGTGATTACGATCCTGAGAAAGCGCAGCGTGGTATTGTTTATATTGACGAAATTGATAAAATCTCTCGTAAGTCTGATAATCCTTCCATTACCAGAGATGTGTCTGGTGAGGGTGTACAGCAAGCCTTGTTGAAGCTTATTGAGGGTACAATTGCGTCAGTGCCTCCTCAAGGTGGACGAAAGCATCCACAGCAAGAATTTTTGCAAGTAGATACTTCTAAAATCTTATTTATTTGTGGTGGTGCATTTGCCGGACTGGACAAAGTAATTGAACAACGCGCGGCTAAAAATGCTGGTATCGGCTTTGGCGCAGAGGTTAAGTCTTCTTTGAACAAAAAGGCGGTGAGCCAGTTATTTAAAGAAGTCGAGCCTGAAGACTTGGTGAAGTATGGTTTAATACCTGAATTCATTGGTCGTCTGCCTGTCGTGGCTAGCCTGGAAGAGTTGAATGAAGATGCTCTCATTCAGATTTTAAAAGAACCGAAGAACGCAATCACCAAGCAATATGGCGCTCTGTTCGCGCTGGAAGATACGGTATTAGAGTTCAGAGATGATGCTTTGCATGCGATTGCAACAAAAGCGATGCATCGTAAAACCGGCGCTCGTGGTCTGCGCTCAATTGTTGAAGCGGTTCTATTAGATACCATGTATGAATTACCGTCTATGCCCAAAGTAAGTAAAGTTGTTATTGATGAAGCCGTGATTAAAGGTGAATCTAAACCACTGCTTATTTATGATAATGCGCAGGAAAAAAAGGCTGTCTCTGAGTAACCAGCCATAATTGATGAAGCGAAAGCTGAGCAGACAGAACCAATCGGACTGACTACTCAGCTTTTTTTTTCATTAATTATTGGTTTTTTTTTAATTTCGGTTTGAACTTTGGCGGCCAAGCCCCATATAAACTAGCAAGTTCATAAATAAGAGAGAAATATGACAACTGAGCTAAATAATCTCAGAACAATGCCAATCTTGGCGTTGCGTGATGTGGTCGTTTACCCGCATATGGTTATCCCACTATTTGTAGGGCGTGAAAAGTCTATTCAATGCTTAGAAGCAGCAATGGACAACGACAAACAGATTTTTTTAGTCGCCCAGAAAGACGCCGGTATTGATGAGCCATCTGTAGACGATATTTATACTGTAGGCACCATAGCGACCATTTTACAGCTTCTTAAATTACCTGACGGAACGGTAAAAGTACTCGTTGAAGGTAATGTTCGTGGTCAAATTGAAAATTACATTGATGTAGAGCCGTTTTTTACCGGTGAGATAAAGTCAATTGAAACCGAGACATTAGACGAAGCCGAGCAGGAAGTTTTGATTCGTTCTGCTGTCTCGCAGTTTGAAGGCTACGTAAAATTAAATAAAAAAATTCCACCCGAAGTGCTGACATCACTTAACGGCATTGAGGACGCTGCGAGGCTCGCTGATACGATGGCGGCTCATATGCCATTGAAGCTTGCAGAGAAGCAGAAAGTGCTTGAGATGAACGCTATTGTAGAGCGTTTAGAGTACCTTATGGCGCTGATGGAGGGTGAAATTGACTTACTGCAAGTTGAGAAGAAAATTAGAACTCGCGTCAAGAAGCAGATGGAAAAAAGTCAGCGAGAGTATTACCTCAATGAACAAATGAAAGCGATTCAAAAAGAATTGGGTGAGATGGATGAAGCACCGGATGAGTTTGAGGCGTTAGCACAAAAGATTACCGACGCTAAAATGCCAAAAGATGCGAAAGAAAAAGCTGAGGCAGAACTAAATAAATTGAAAATGATGTCTCCGATGTCTGCAGAAGCAACCGTTGTGAGAAGTTATATTGAGTGGTTAACATCTGTTCCTTGGTTTAAACGAAGTGTTGTAAAAAAAGACCTAGCGAAAGCCGAAGAAGTGTTGAACAATGACCATTACGGCTTAGAGAAAGTGAAGGAACGGATTCTCGAGTATTTAGCTGTGCAACAGCGCGTGAAGAAACTCAAGGGTCCAATTCTGTGTTTAGTAGGACCGCCTGGTGTTGGTAAGACATCCTTGGGTCAATCCATTGCAAAGGCAACAGGAAGACAGTATGTCAGAATGGCACTAGGTGGCGTAAGAGATGAGGCAGAAATCCGTGGTCATCGCCGTACTTATATAGGTTCAATGCCGGGTAAACTGATTCAAAAGATGTCTAAAGTTGGGGTTAAAAACCCGCTGTTCTTATTAGATGAAATCGATAAGATGTCATCTGATATGCGCGGAGATCCCTCTTCGGCATTGCTAGAGGTTCTTGATCCTGAGCAAAACTCAACCTTCAGTGACCATTACCTAGAAGTCGACTATGACCTTTCAGACGTCATGTTTGTGGCGACATCGAACAGTATGAACATTCCAGACCCTTTGCTGGACCGCATGGAAGTGATTCGTTTGTCCGGGTATACAGAGGATGAAAAACTCAATATTGCAACTCGTCATTTGATTAGTAAGCAGATCTCACGAAATGGACTTAAAACATCAGAACTAGTGATAGAAGACTCCGCAATTATTGGCATTATTCGTTATTACACCAGAGAAGCTGGCGTACGAAGTCTTGAGCGAGAAATATCTAAAATTTGCCGTAAAGCAGTGAAGCATATTCTGTTAAACAAAGGCAGTAAGGCTGTGATCGTTAATCAGGACAACCTGAAAGAATACTTAGGTGTTCAGCGATTCGATTATGGTAAAGCTGATAAGAATAATCAAGTAGGTCAAGTAACTGGCCTAGCTTGGACCCAAGTGGGTGGGGATTTGCTAACGATAGAAACGACGTCGGTTCCAGGTAAGGGTAAAACGACATTCACGGGTTCGTTGGGTGATGTTATGCTGGAATCTATTAAGACAGCGATGACGGTAGTTCGTTCTCGAGCAGAAAAGTTGCGCATCAATGCTGATTTCCATGAAAAACGTGATATACACGTTCACGTGCCAGAGGGGGCTACACCAAAAGATGGCCCAAGTGCTGGTATCGGGATGTGTACGGCTTTGGTTTCGACACTGACTGGAAACCCAGTCAAGTGTGATGTTGCAATGACCGGTGAGATTACACTCAGAGGTGAAGTTTTAGCTATTGGTGGTTTAAAAGAAAAGTTATTAGCTGCGCATCGTGGTGGTATAAAAACTGTCATCATCCCCAAAGACAATGAGCGTGATTTAGAAGAAATACCTAAAAACGTCATTGGCGACTTGAATATTTATCCGGTGCAGTGGATAGATGAAGTGTTAAATATAGCCTTAGAGTTACCGGTGGAAGCTGTGGAAATTTTATCCTAGTTTACTGTGAAAATTTTTTAAGACTTGCCTGCTGAGTAAAAAACAGGCTTTTTTTTAAAAAAAAACGCAATTTTTTTACTTTTTTTAAATATTAGGGCTTCACAAGTCCGATAGTTATGCTACCTTTAGACCCGTACTCGCTTAATGCCTTGTCACGAAAGGGATAGCAAGCGGTTTACTAAGAAGTTAGAAAATTGTTAAAGATAGCTTGAAGTTCTACTTCAAGCTTGTTATAACTTTTAGACAATATAATGTTGCATTAAGCAAATATAATAAAAAATAAAGGGGTCATATTGTGAACAAGTCTCAACTAATCGATACAATCGCTGCTAGCGCAGATATTTCTAAAGCTGCCGCGGGTCGTGCATTGGATGCTTTCACTGACGCAGTTACATCTGCTCTTAAAGATGGCGATCAAGTAGCACTTGTCGGTTTCGGTACATTCTCGGTTCGTGAGCGCGCTGCACGCAGCGGTCGCAACCCACAAACTGGTGAGACTATCCAGATTGCTGCTGCTAAGGTACCTTCATTCAAAGCTGGTAAAGCATTGAAAGACGCTGTTAACTAAGCATTTTTAGTTTTATTCTAAAAAGGCGATGGCTAGTCCATCGCCTTTTTTATTTATATTACCTAAAAAAGAATCCTTAATAGTCGCGTAAGCTGTGTTCAACGGGTATAATACTCGTCCTAAAAAAAGCAAATTAAGCGGCGCAACTACTCATTTAGTTGCAACATCAAAGTTAGTATTACAAGGTTGTTTTAACTCATGTTAGAAAGAATTAGAGAGGGCTCTCAAGGTCCTTTAGCCATGACTATTGTTGGCTTAATAATTGTCAGTTTTGCGGTTACAGGTGTCGGTAGTTACTTAGGTTCCTCATCAACACAAGCTGCTGCTACAGTAAACGGCGAAGAAATTACGCTAACTGAGGTTGAAGTAGCGTATCAAAATCAGCGAGCTAGAATGGAAGCTCAATTCGGTGATTCAGTAGCTGCGGCGTTTGCAAATGAAGCATATTTAGAAACGTTCAGAAAGCAGGTGCTTGAGCAACTGATTTCTGAGAAGCTAGTTGAGCAGAAAGCGAATGAAATTGGTTTGCGAGTAAGCACAGAGCAAATAAAGCAGACCATTTTTGAAATTGACGCCTTTAAATTGGCTGGTCAATTTGACAACGATACCTTCAAAGCAGTTATTGCGAGACAAAACTTTACACCTGCTAGTTTTAGAGATTATTTGCGCAAGCAGATGACGACAGAGCAGTTGAGGAATGTCATAAATGGTTCGAGCTTTAGTATCGATGATGAAGTTGCCTCTATATGGCGTTTACAAAACCAAACCAGAACAGCGAAAACCTTAGAGGTTAATGCTGACAACTTTGCTTCAGATGTTTCGGTATCAGATGAAGAGGTTGAGCAATATTATCAGTCTAATTTGAGTGATTTTGACACCCAAGAACAAGTTAAATTGTCGTACGTGACGCTGTCTGTCTCAGACTTAATGGTGAACGAGTCAGTAAGCGAAGAAGAAGCGAGAGCGTATTACAACGAATATCTAACGGCTTATCAAACTGCTGAAGAGCGTCGTATTTCACATATCCTTATTGAATTTGGTGAAGATGAGACAGCTGCGGAAGCGACGGCCGAAGAGGTGCTTAAGTTAGTTCAAGCACCAGGTGCTGATTTTGCGCAGATTGCTTCGGCACGCTCATCTGACACTATCAGCGCTGAAATAGGCGGTGATTTGGATTTTATCGCTAGGGGTGACTGGAGTGAGTCATTTGAAGATGCTGCTTTCGCATTGAAAGCCGTTGGTGATATTACTGGTTTGGTGCAATCAGAATTTGGTTATCATATTATCAAATTAACGGAACTTAAGCCGTCAGTGACAACGCCGTTCGAAGAAGTAAAAGATAAGCTGACGCAAACGTTGTTAAAAGACAAAGCGATGGAAAGCTTCTTCGGCTTTCAAGAGCAAGTAGCCAGCGCAGCTTTTGAACAGCCAGATAGTTTAAGCAGAGTATCGGAAATCACTAATAGACCAATCATCGAAACGGCGTTTTTTGACAAAACAAACTATCCTGCGTCGGTTAATTATCCTCAGGTTGAAAATGTGGCGTTCAGCGCTGAATTAATAGAAAGTTCCTTAAACAGTGATGTTCTTCAGCTATCAGATGAAAAAATAATGGTAGTAAGAGTTGCTGATCATAAGCCCGAGAGAACGCTAGCACTTGAAGAAGTAAAAGCCACTATTGTAAATGTATTAAACGCCGAAAAAACCCAGCAAGCTGCATTAGCTTGGGCTGAAGGTTTGAAAACTAAAATATTTGCGGGTGAATCGATAGAAGACGAATTAGCGGCTAAATCCTTAGAACTAACAACCGTTGAGAATGTGGCTCGTTTTGGTGCTGCTTTACCGCTTGAAATGAGTAACGCAATATTCAAACTTACCCCTGTTGAACAGCAGAATGTGTCAGTGGTGAAGCTTAGCTCAGGTAACGTTGGTTTAGTCATTTTAGATTCAGTGCAAGCGGCCTCCGAAGCAGAAGCGGATGAGCTTTTGGCGATGAAGCAAGGCTTAGCGAGCAATGAAAGTAGAACATCTTTCGAAAACTTTGTTGATGCGTTGAAGAGTGAGGCTGACATCGAGATCATTAAGAGATAGTGCTATGCATGGATTTCTCTATCTCGATTCATTGGCTGCCAGATGATTCAATGTACAATTAAGAAAGTTAAGTGGCCTCCGAAAGTTAAAAATAACTTTCGGGGGCTTTTTTGATTGGTGATGGACGACCTTGCGCAGAGTCAGGATTTTTGACTTATTAAGTCATTTTAAAGTAGTAATATCATCGCTGAAAACGCAGCGAGGATTGTTCCAGATATAACAATAATATAAATAAAGCCTTGCTTACCTTCAGACAATGAATACCCACTAGTGCGCAGGTAAACTAGCCAAAGTAGGCAAAGAACGACGGGGATTAGAAATAAGAACTTAAACAATCGGCTTTACTCCAGAATTTCAATGTGGGGTTTTAATGTGAGGCTTATTCGTTTACGTTTATGAAGCAAACTGCGACGCTACAGTAGCACACATTTCTAATATTAATAGCTTGCACTTTTGCTTAGTATGCCAGTATTTTTATCCACTTTGTGGAATACTCGTCAGCCATCATAAAAAAGATACGAAGTATGTTACGAAATAGTGCACATTGGTGCTAAGTCTCGGTTAGTTCATGTGCCTTTTCTTTGTTAATAAATAATATAGGTTTAGCGTACATTGTAGCGCGATGTATTGCTTTATTAGAGGCAAAAAAAAACGCCAAAAAGGCGTTTTTTATTTTAGTCGTATTTTGCTTAATAACTGTCAGCACAACTAGACATTAGCGTTTAAGGAAACTTCCTAAAGCGCGTTAATTTGCGTGTTTAAACGGCTCTTGTGACGAGCAGCTTTATTCTTGTGAATAAGACCTTTAGTTGCCATACGGTCTAAAACAGGGACAGCTGCTGTAAATGCTTGTTGGGCGGCTGCTTTATCACCAGCTTCGATAGCGGCGAGTACTTTCTTGATGCACGTACGTGTCATGGAGCGACGGCTTGCATTATGCTGGCGACGCTTCTCAGACTGGATAGCACGTTTCTTAGCAGACTTAATGTTAGCCAAGTGAAACTCCTAAGTAAATTCATGTCAAAATTGAGGGTGCGGATTATCCGGTTTTTAGAACACTCTGTCAATAAAATTGACGGTTAAAAAGCAAAAAATAACGTAAATAAGTAACTCCACTGCTTTGTTCGTTTATTTTCCATTTAATTATGGGTAAAAGCGTCTGTTATTTATGCGGGGTACTTATGCCGGATAGTTATGCGGCATAGTTATGCAAGATATTTATGCAAGGTATAATGAACTATTGCGATTTCTAGGGGATTAGTGCGATTATAAATAGAATGAAAAAGCTAGCTAAGCATGATAATCAATCAAAGGTGAAACGAAGTCGATGTTAAAATCAGGGATTGTCGTCAGTTCAATGACGTTAATATCGAGAGTGCTTGGACTCGTGCGTGACGTTGTCGTCGCAAATTTTATGGGGGCAGGTGCCGCGGCAGATGTGTTCTTCTTTGCCAATAAAATTCCTAACTTTTTACGTAGGCTGTTTGCAGAAGGTGCCTTTGCGCAAGCATTTGTTCCTGTCTTAACTGAAGTAAGCTCGCATCAGAATGAGACTCAATTGAAAGATTTTGTTGCAAAGGTGTCTGGAACGCTCGGCGTCATTGTTTTCCTCACTGCTGTAGTTGGAGTCGTGTTATCACCTTTATTAGCGGCACTATTCGGAGCAGGCTGGTTTATTGACTATTTGAATGACAAGCCCGACGGCGCTAATTTTGAACTGGCGTCTGACATGCTTAAAATTACTTTTCCCTATATCTTTTTCATTTCACTTACAGGATTTGCGGGTGCCGTTCTTAATACGCTGAATAAGTTTGCTGTAGCGGCATTTACCCCAGTATTGCTAAATATTAGTATTATCGCTTGTGCATGGTTATTAGCTGAGCGCTTCGAACAGCCGGCATTTTCCCTTGCGTGGGGTGTTTTCATCGGTGGGGTGGTGCAACTTTTGTTTCAACTTCCATTTTTGTACAGAGCAGGCTTATTAGTAAAGCCCAAGTGGGGCTGGCGCGACCCTAACGTGAGCAAAGTACGAATACTGATGATCCCAGCACTGTTCGGTGTATCTGTTAGTCAAATCAATTTGTTGCTAGATACCTTCATCGCTAGTTTTTTGATGACCGGGTCAATTAGTTGGTTGTATTACAGCGACCGTTTATTGGAGTTTCCACTTGGCTTATTTGGTATCGCGATCGCTACCGTTATTCTGCCTGCACTGTCTAGAAATCACGTTGGCAAAGATGCTCAGGGTTTTAAACATAATTTGGATTGGGCTTTTAAAATAATCTGTTTGTTAGGCATACCAGCATCAACAGCGCTTGTTTTGCTAGCCTATCCACTATTGATGGTCATTTTTCAGCGAGGTGAATTTAGCGCTAATGATGCGCAAATGGGGTCATACAGCCTGATTGCATACGGCAGTGGACTATTGAGCTTTATGCTGGTTAAAATTCTGGCGCCTGCTTTTTATTCACGTCAGGACACAAAAACACCAGTAAAATACGGTATCATAACGATGGCTTCCAACATGCTATTTAATCTAATTTTTGCTATCCCTTTTGGTTATGTTGGTTTAGCAATAGCCACAGCGATGTCAGGAACGTTGAATGCGGTGCTTCTCTATCAACGTCTGCATCGGCAAGGCGTTTACAAAATAAGCGGTGAAACCCTTCATTTTATTTTCAAGGTTATCGTAGCGTCTGTTGCAATGGGCGCTTCAATCTATTTATTTAACGTAAATTTCGTTTGGGAAACCTCGGATTTAATGGCGCGTATCTACATGCTAACGGTACTAGTTGGTTTAGGTCTTAGTGTCTTTGCTGTCAGTCTAGTCATCGTTGGAATTCGACCAAGGCATCTCAAAATCCTGAAAGCTACCTAAAAAATAGGGCGCATTGCCTTATAATCATTGGTATTCACTCTGGGGTCGTTTATAATCTTTAGGCTTTAAAACGATCAATCAATTTAATTTTTGTGTATTGTTCTCGGTTCTTGTTAAGAACCGCGAAGAATGCATCATTCAAACATCAAAAGGCAAGGTGGTTTGCAGTTAATTCGAGGCCTACACAATCTACGACAACAGCATCAAAAGTGTGTATTAACTATTGGTAAGTTTGATGGTGTCCATTTAGGTCATCAGGCTGTCATTGTGAATTTGGTAGAGAAAGCAAAAGCGCTCGGTTTGGCATCAACCGTAATGATTTTCGAGCCGCAACCTGAAGAAGTTTTTGCTCCGGACCATGCTCCTGCTAGGTTGTCGCGATTTCGTGACAAGTATGAGCAATTCAAAGTGCTCGGTATTGATCGTCTTGTTTGCGTCAGGTTTAACCCTGCATTTGCCGGAATGAGCCCTGAAAGTTTTATTCAAGATTTGTTGGTTGAGAAGCTAGGCGTTCAATTTTTAGTGGTAGGTGACGACTTTAGATTTGGTTTTCAGCGCCGAGGAAATTTTGAAATGCTGCGAGAGGCTGGTTCACATTTAGGCTTTAACGTTGTCAGCACGCAGAGTTTTAAATTAGCGAACTGCAGAATTAGTTCGACAGAAATTCGTGAAGCACTGGCAAACAGCAATTTTGAATTAGCAAAAGAAATGCTCGGACGTGACTTCACCATTGCTGGGCGAGTGAATCACGGAGATAAAAAAGGCCGAACGATCGGTTTTCCCACCGCAAATGTCTTGCTAAAGCGATGCAAGTCGCCTGTTAGTGGTGTTTTTGCCGTTGAGATAATCATTGGTGAAAAGCGCTATAAAGGGGTGGCAAACATAGGCAATAGGCCTACGGTTAGTGGAACGAGATCACAGCTGGAAGTGCATTTATTCGATTTTAAGCAAGATCTTTACGGAACCTTTATAGAAGTCGCTATTAAACGAAAGCTCAGAGATGAGAAAAAGTTCGACAATTTTGAAGAGCTGCACCAACAAATAAAACGTGACGCACAAGCGGCACGAGACATATTCAATATTTAAGGGCTTGAAATAACGAAGCCAGTATTAAATTTATAAAAACATAATTATAGAAGTGGAAAACCAGATATGACTGATTATAAACCGACGCTAAACTTGCCTGAGACGGCGTTTCCAATGCGTGGTAATTTGGCTAATCGCGAGCCGCAAATGCTGAAACAGTGGACCGAGAAAAAGCTGTATGAGCAAATCAGAAGCGCTAAAGCTGGTAAAAAACCTTTTATTTTGCATGATGGCCCTCCCTATGCGAATGGCGATATCCACATTGGTCACGCGGTTAATAAAATTTTAAAAGATATTATCGTTAAATCAAAAACCCTATCTGACTTTGATTCTCCTTACGTTCCTGGTTGGGATTGCCACGGTTTACCGATTGAGCTAATGGTAGAAAAGAAAGTCGGTAAGCCGGGTAAAAAAGTCACTGTCGCTGAATTTCGTGAAAAGTGCAGAGCTTATGCTGAGCGTCAGATTGACGGACAACGCACTGATTTCATTCGCTTAGGTGTACTGGGTGATTGGCAGAACCCCTATAAAACCATGGACTTTAGTTCAGAAGCTAACATCATCAGAGCGTTCGGGAAGATAGCGGAATCAGGTCATTTGGAAAAAGGCTTTAAGCCAGTTCATTGGTGCACAGATTGCGGTTCAGCTTTGGCAGAAGCAGAGGTTGAATACCAAGACAAAGTGTCTCCAGCGATTGACGTGAAATTTGAAATTCAAGATCATGCTGCGTTTGCTGAGGCTTTCGGCGTTGCCCCTGAACGCTTGCAGCATATAAAATCTTCTGTCGTCATCTGGACAACAACGCCTTGGACTATTCCTGCAAACCGCGCGATTAGTTTGCATCCTGAGCTAAGTTATCAATTAGTTGAAGTTATGCTTGAAACAGGGAAAGAAAATTACGTTATCGCCGCTGATTTAGTTGAAAGCTGCATGAGCCGTTACGGGATCAAAAATTTCAACGTTGTTGGTGCGTGCGCCGGTGCTGCCCTTGAAAAATTGAAGGTAAATCACCCTCTGAACCCTATTCAAGTGCCATTGATATTAGGTGAACATGTTACTACCGAATCTGGTACTGGCTGCGTTCATACTGCACCTGCACATGGTGTAGACGATTTTAATGTAGGTAAGCAATACGATATTGAAGTCTATAATCCCGTTGGCAGCAATGGCGTTTTTCTTGAGAACACACCTTTGTTTGCTGGCTTGCATGTATTCAAAGCCAATCAGCCCATTGCCGATGCGTTAGCCGAAAAAGGCGCCCTGGCGCTTCAGGTTAACTATGAGCATAGCTACCCGCACTGTTGGCGTCATAAATCGCCAATTATTTTTCGTGCTACGCCGCAGTGGTTTATTAGTATGGATAAAAACGGCTTGCGCAAGCAATCGATTGCACAAATTGCGCAAACAAAATGGATCCCAGGTTGGGGTGAAGAGCGCATTAAAAGCATGGTGGAAGGCCGTCCAGATTGGTGTATTTCACGTCAGCGTACTTGGGGCGTGCCAATTACTTTATTCGTCCACGAAGAAACCGGTGAGTTGCACCCGCAAACAGCACAGATTATTGAAAAAGTGGCATTAGAAGTTGAGCAAAAAGGCATTCAAGCTTGGTGGGACATGGAAGCAGAGAGCTTAATCGGCGCTGACGTTCAAAAATATCAAAAAGTAACAGACACACTGGATGTTTGGTTCGACTCTGGCGTAACGCATTATTTTGTCGTCGATAAGCGCGATGATATTCCGGCTGGTGCTGATTTGTACTTAGAAGGTTCTGATCAGCATCGGGGCTGGTTTATGTCGTCATTGATGACATCGACAGCGATGCATGGTCATGCGCCATACAAAGAAGTACTCACACATGGTTTTACTGTCGATGCCAATGGTAAAAAAATGTCTAAGTCTTTGGGCAATGTAGTTGCCCCTCAAGAGGTTACCAATAAATTGGGTGCAGATATCCTACGTTTGTGGGCTGGATCAACCGATTATCGTGGCGAGATGACGGTTTCAGATGAAATTTTGAAGCGTTCCGCTGACGCTTATCGCCGTATCCGTAACACCTGTCGATTCCTACTCGCCAACTTAAATGGCTTTGAGCCGAGTCGCGACATAGTGCCGTTTGCAGAAATGGTGGCATTGGATCAGTGGGCAGTAACACGCGCATCGGCAGTACAAAAACAGATATTGGAAAGCTACGAGCAGTACGATACCTTAGTTGTGTGCCAAACATTGATGCAGTTCTGTTCCATTGAAATGGGTAGTTTCTATCTCGATATTATCAAGGACAGACAGTACACGGCTAAAACGGATGGTTTAGCCAGACGTTCATGCCAGACGGCGTTGTACCATATCGCTGAAGCTTTGGTGCGTTGGATGGCACCAGTGATGAGTTTCACCGCACAAGAAGTCTGGGAAGCTATGCCGGGAGAGCGAGATGAATTTGTGTTTACGGGCACTTGGTATTCAGGATTACCCAGCGTTGATACGACCAGTGTTCTAGATAACGAATTCTGGCAAACCATTATGAAAATAAAAACCGAGGTAAATAGCGCGCTCGAGAAATCGCGTAATGAAAAAACCATCGGTGGTTCGCTTGAAGCGAAAGTCATTGTTTACGTGAACGAGGAAAAGGCAAGTTTGCTGGCGAAGTTGAAAGACGAGCTTCGTTTTGTTCTTATTACTTCTGAAGCTGAAGTGAAAAGCTTGAGTGAGAAGACTGAAACCGCTATTGCGTTGAATGACTCAAACGTATTTGTTGATGTACTGGTAGCGGATGGTGAGAAATGCGCCCGTTGTTGGCATCATAAACCAGAAGTCGGCACTGTTCCTCAACATCTTGAATTATGTCATAGATGTATAGACAACGTTGATGGTGATGGAGAAGTACGCCATTATGCTTAGTCTTTTTAAAAACACAGGATTACGATTTACTTGGATTTCCATCATTGCGGTGGTGTTGGATCAGTGGAGCAAGCAAGCAGTTGTAAAATCGATGGCTCTTTATGAGTCTATCGAAATTGTGCCATTTTTTAATTTTACCTACGTACATAATTACGGTGCTGCATTTAGTATTCTTTATGATGCTGGCGGTTGGCAGCGTTATTTTCTCAGTGCTATTGCACTGGGTGTCAGTGGCTTAATATTGTGGTGGTTAAAAAGCACGACTCGCCAACAAATTTTGCTTCCGGTGGCTTTTTCATTCATTTTGGGTGGTGCATTAGGAAATGTTTTTGATCGTGTTGCTCATGGGTATGTAATTGATTTTCTTGATTTCTATTATGGAACTTTACATTGGCCAGCATTCAATGTTGCCGATTCTGCAATATTTATAGGCGCTGTTTTACTTATCCTTGATATGTTTATTAACAAAGAGGCAAATGACGTTGACAACTAATACTTTAGTCATTGGAGATAACTCCGAAGTTATCTTGCATTTCGACTTAAAACTCTCTGATGGATCTGCAGCTGATAGCACCAGGGTGAATAACAAACCTGCAAAAATGGTGATGGGTGACGGCAGCTTAACCAAGAATTTTGAAAATTGTTTACGTGGCCTTGCCGCTGGCGATAAAAAGTCGTTCTTATTAGAAGCTGAAGATGCCTTCGGCATGCCTAATCCTGACAATATCTATTACGTTGAGCGTACTAAATTTAATGCAGATACGCCGGTTGAAGAGGGCATGATCATTGCCTTTGCTCAACCTGATGGCTCGGAGCTTCCAGGGGTGATCCGCAGTGTCGCTGGCCATTCTGTGACCGTTGATTTTAATCACCCGTTGGCAGGCCAAAACGTGACGTTTGACGTTGAAATTATTGAAGTTAGAACTGCGAGCGTGAAGTAACATGGAAATACATTTAGCTAATCCAAGAGGCTTTTGCGCTGGAGTTGACCGTGCAATTACTATTGTAGAACGGGCTCTAGAAATGTTTGGGCCTCCTATATATGTGCGTCATGAAGTGGTACACAACAAGTTTGTTGTCGATGGTTTAAAGCATCGAGGTGCGATTTTTGTCGATGAACTAACAGAAGTGCCGGATGACACCATTGTTATATTCTCAGCACATGGCGTATCGCAAGCGGTGCGTGCCGAAGCTGATGAACGCGGACTGAAGGTATTTGACGCAACCTGTCCATTAGTCACGAAAGTGCATATGGAGGTAATGCGAGCCAGTAAGAAAGGCACTGAATGTATTTTAATTGGGCATCATGGCCATCCTGAGGTTGAAGGAACAATGGGCCAATATGATAACGCTAACGGCGGGATCTATTTGGTTGAATCGATTGCTGACGTAGAAACGTTATCTGTGAATAATCCAGACTCTCTATACTACTGTAGCCAAACCACACTCTCCGTCGATGATACTGCTGATGTAATAAACGCATTGCGTCAAAAATTTCCTAAAATTGACGGTCCACGCAAAGACGATATTTGTTACGCAACGCAAAATAGACAAGATGCCGTAAGGGAGTTAGCTGGCGACTGCGACATTCTATTCGTTGTCGGTGCACAAAATAGTTCTAATTCAAACAGATTAAGAGAATTGGCTGAAAAAATGGGTGCTAAAGCATATTTGATTGCCGATGCTGGCTGTATTCAAAAAGAATGGTTGGTAAATGCACAGCACATTGGTGTGACTGCTGGCGCTTCAGCACCAGAGATTTTAGTTAAAGGCGTTGTTGATAAGTTACTTGTCTGGGGAGCAGTCAATTCATCTGAACGTCCAGGGCGCCAGGAAAGCATTGAGTTTGCGGTGCCAAAAGAGCTACGCATTAAGCAAATCTAAACATACTTTAAATCAATACACCCCCGCAGAGCACAGTAAAGCAGTGCTCTGTGGGGCCTTCTTCCTTACAAACCTACTTCAGTTCAGTTTCGATACATTTTTAATACGTTAGACTTATTCACGATAACCAACTCCCTCAGCATCTCATGTAAGCTGATGACATGGAAAAACTGTTTTTTGAATAACTATGAAGCCGAATAAACTGACTCATCAATGGGCAAGACAATCAATGCTCCCGCAAAGAGGGCTTGGTATGATTGAAGTATTGGTGACTCTTTTTATCCTGTCAATTGGCTTGCTAGGGGTTGCATCACTGCAATTGGTTGGCTCGTTTTCGAATGCTGATGCTTTGAATCGAACTCAAGCCGTTTTCGTAGCCCAGCAATTCAGTGAACGCTTAAGCGCAAATGCGATGCCATCCGATGTAGCTGATGGCTTTGTGGTCGACAATGCGTATTTTGACGAAGACATATACAACTTCGCTAACTTAACTTGTTCAATCGCGGGTGCCAGTCCTTATGACTGCCACTGCAAAGCACATCCTTCTAGTGTTGCTAATTGTCAAACTGGCGATTGTAATTCAGCTGAGTTAGCCGAATTCGACGCTTACCAAATGTCCTGCGCAGCTGTGCGTAATAACCCCAACGCTAAAATAAGCCTTAGCTGCACAGATAAAGACTTAGGGGACACTGATTTGTGCACAGCCGGTTCTATTCATGAAGTAATTGTTGGTTGGCCTGTGCGCAATTGGCAAGGCAACGAAAGAGCCCTGAATAGCGCCTGCAATAAGACGTCAAGCGATTCGAATGATTGTGTGGTCATTGAGGTTGCCTTATGAGTTTCATTATTAATCGAAGCGGTAACAAAACACATCAAACAGGCTTTACGCTTGTAGAAATAATGATATCAATGGCCTTAGGCCTAGTGATAGCCGGGGCCGTCATTCAAATTATGGTCAGTAACTCAGTTACCGAAAAACTGAATAGAGCAATGGCGTCCACGCAAGAAAGTGGACGTTTTATTATCAATCGTTTGCGCGCAGAGATGTTGATGGTCGGGTTATATGACCAAATGAGTCCGAAGCTTAATATTGATGTCGATACCGTTAATGAAAATAACTTTGTGCGTAACCATCCAGTTATAGTACCAAATGAATTTGCAGTGAGATCGACCTTAGGCTCAATGCAAGGAAACAGTGGTGGTAACGATACCTTAGTCGTTAGTCTACAGAGTAAGGTGGATTGCCGAGGTTATACCCTCGGTTATGTAAACGATGAAGAGTTCTATGTGGTTAACGAGTATTTCGTTGAGGACAATAAACTGAAGTGCAGAGGTTTTGATGGTCGCTATTTGCGTGGACAGAAAGCGGCTGAAGGTCACAACAGTCATAAATCAATGACTATTTTAGACGATGTGGTTAATTTTCAAGTGACCTACGGCGTGACTGATCCAGCATCGACCTTAGGGGCAGCAATCCCGACTCGTTTTATTACTGCGGATAATATTCAGAACGCAATGGACAACGGTAAAACAATTGTCGCTTTGCGAATTGCCTTGGTTGTCGGTGCCGACAGTGATATTACCGTAGAAACTAAGCCGTCATTTAGGTTGCTCAATGAAGCAAATTATACACCCAGCGACAATCGTCTTTATAAGTCATTTGAAACAACAATAACGCTAAGAAATATGAAAAATTTCGTAAGGAGCAATGCATGAAGAATCAGCAAGGTGTCGTTATGGTGTTTGCACTGTTGGTGTTGATGTCATTAACTATCTTGGGCGTTGCCTCGGTTTCTAGTGGTATTTTGCAGACTAAGATGGCTGCATCATTAGAGCGAAAATCATTTGCTTTTGATGCTGCTGAGGCTGCGTTAGCGGGGGTCGTTTATGAGTCAGAAGATGAATCTTTATTAGCAGACCCTTTGAAAACAGATCCTCTATCTGAAGCAAGACAATTAGATGCTTTGAATTTAGTCACTGACGAACTAAGTTGTTTCGATAACGATCGCACCGACCGCTTTATGACAAGCGATGGATTAACAAGAGGAAAGATGCACACAACACAAGGCAATTTTAGAACTAATCCAGCAACATCGAGCTGGTCGAAAAGCGTTTTTATTAGAGAAGAAGCATGCAGAGGTTCGAGCAATGTTATTGGTGGCAGTAATATCAGCTGTCACGTATTTATGGTTAGGGGTTGTGGGCAAACCGCGGGAAGCAATTATGCCGTCGCAAACACAATGAGTGCAGCAGTTTTTGCACCAGCATCCAAGTGAGGTATTAGGTATGTTAATCAAGAGAATTACAAGTTCGGTTAGTGCATTCCTGTTAACTCTTCTGATCAGTATGAGTGCGTTGGGTGATGACTTAGAAATCTATCTAGGGACTGGAGGAAATGCTAATACGTATAACGCAAATGTGCTATTTATCATGGACAGTTCAGGTTCAATGGGGTCAAGAGATGGTACTGACGAAACTAGAATGTTACGGGTACAAAATGCCTTAAAGACTGCGTTGGGTTCAGCAACCAATATAAATGCAGGTTTGATGCGATTCTCTGACTTTGGCGGTCCTGTTTTATTTCCTGTGCGGGGCATTGATTCTCCTGTGTCACCGGAAATTATTATTCCAATCATCTCTGGTTCAGATGACGCAAACGAAATTAATGAAAACGTTGCGCTTACTTCTAATGAGCTCAATCTTACCCGAGGGACAGAAATTGTTCACACTGGCTTGCGCTATCAAGATTTACGTATTCCGCGAGGGGCTGTAATCACCAGTGCTCGTGTGCGCTTTACGTCCAGAGCACTGAATACCTCAGATGCGACGCTAACTTTTAGAGCAGAGTCGGTGGGTAACTCAACGACTTTCACTAATCAGGACCGGAACATATCAAATCGTTCGACTACCGGCTCAGAGGTCGTTTGGGACACTGACAATAATTTTCCGCTATCAGATGAAAGTATACTTTCTCCTGACATTAGTACAGTTATCCAAGAAGTTATTAATCGTACCGATTGGTGTGGTGGCAATAGTCTCAATTTACTTATCGAGGGCAGCAGTGCAGTATCATCGAGCGCTCGCAAAACGTCTTCACTAGAAGTTGGAAATGGCAGAACGCCACAGTTAATAATTACTTATGACGAGAGCACGGCAACCGGCTGCATGCGAGAGCGTCTTATTTATCAGATAACGTCGCAACGCGAAAATGCAGAAGAACAGTCGAGCGGTTATCAAAGTACAGGAACAGAGTTGACCTTTTATCGTGGCTCTAACAGTTATATTGGATTGCGTTTCACTGATGTCAATATACCTAAAAATGCTAACGTTTCAAACGCGTACCTAGAGTTCACAGCGAATCGGAATAGCGATAGCTCAGATGGTTCCATGCTTATTCGGGCTGTACAAGAAGATGACCCAGGTAGAATGTTTTCCGGTAGAAGAAACAACTACATTCGATATTTGTTGCGTGATAAACCCAAAAGTGCAGGTGTCAATTGGAGTGATATTGGGCGCTGGCGAAAGGATCGAGATTACAAATCCCCATCGCTTACTAGCATGGTGCAAGCAACGGTCAATCGCACTGGTTGGAACAATGGCAATAGCATGATGTTCGTGCTGTCAAATTTTGATTGGTCATATCGTGGCGCATACACAGCGAGTGGCAAACCTTCTGGCGCCGCAAGATTGATTATTGAATTTGAAGGCAATGCAACGCCAGGCTCATCGGCAACCGTGCGTCAACATATTATGAGCAAAGTAGATGAATTAACCGCAAATGGATTAACGCCGATTGTGGATACTTTATATGAGGCCGCAATGTATTTTGGAGGCAGAGAAGTTTATTATGGTCGCAAGCGGGGTGAAGATTCTGTTAGCAGCAGCGTTCGCAGAAGTACCCGTGTAAGTCACAGAGCATCATATAATGGCAGCGATGCAGTGCGTCCATCTGGTTGTAGTGAAGATGATTTGAGCAGCTCAAACTGTGTTCAAGAATATATTCCTGCCGGTGCGCAGTATATTTCTCCCGTCATTGATCTGCAATGCCAAGTAAATAATCACATCGTTTTATTGTCTGACGGTGAAGCGAACAACAACCATAGTGTTGACGAAATTCAAACCTTGCTGGGCACAAGTTGCAGCGGCAGTGGCGGAGAGAAATGCGGTATTGATCTGGTAAAAAATATCAGTGATGCCGGTGACTCAGCAATTGGGGCACGAGTAGTAACTCATACGATTGGTTTTGCTGCCAACTCTACGGCAAATAACTTTTTGAATCAGCTTGCATTGCAAAGTGGCGGTGGCTTCTATCAAGCAGATAACAGTGAAGACTTAGTGCAGGCGTTCCAAGCGATATTGCGTAACGTGAAAGATATCAATGCGACCTTCGTTTCGCCGGGTGTAGCTGTAAACCAGTTGAACCGACTGACGCATAGAGATGAGTTGTATTTTGCATTGTTTAAGCCTTCTGAGGGCACACTTTGGCCAGGTAACTTGAAAAAGTATCGAATTAGTGGCGATCAAGTACTGGATAAAAATGGCATAAATGCGGTGGATAGTGGCTCAGGTTTTTTCTCTGAAAACTCTCATTCATATTGGTCTACAACGCAAGATGGCAATGATGTGCGTCAAGGTGGTGCAGCAAGCAGATTAGATCTAGTAAGAAAAGTGTATTTTTTTGATGGCAATGGCTCGGTGATGATACCGCAAAATCAAATATCAGAAAACAATACGGATATTACTGATGCAGACCTAGCTCTTGATCCCGACACGGATCCTGCAGGTACGAGAGAAGTGGTATTGAAATGGGCCCGGGGAGTCGATGTTAGAGATGACGACGGTGACGGCTCGACAACAGATGTTCGTTTGCAAATAGGCGATCCAATACATTCACAGCCAGTCATTGTTAATTACAGTGCTACTGATAGCGCGGTGTTTGTTGCTACTAACCATGGTTTTTTGCATTCAATTGACGCTGAAACAGGTGAAGAAAACTTTGCCATAATGCCCAAGGAGTTAATGACAAATCTCAATGAATTTTATCGAAATAGTAGCTCGTTTAATCATATATACGGGCTAGATGGTGATATGGTATACCGTGAATACGGTGATAAAAAATATCTCTACATTGGCATGCGTCGGGGCGGAACTAACTATTATGCTATTGATGTAACAGATAAGACAGAACCTAAAATAGTTTTCACTATTAATGGCGGCCAAGGCGACTATCTAAAAATGGGTCAATCGTGGTCAAGACCCACTATTACTAAAGTTAAGATTGGTAATACAGTCAAAGATGTAATGATTATTGGTGCCGGCTACGATGAAGGGCAAGATGCCAAAGTGAATCGCAGTGAAGATAGCATTGGCAATGCCGTTTATATGATTGATGCAAACACGGGTGATCTATTGTGGTCAGCGAGTAATGCCGATGCCAACTTAACGGTAACTGATATGAACTACAGTATACCTTCACGAATCTCAGTGGTTGATCGTGATAACGATGGGTTAGCCGATCATATGTACGTAGCCGATATGGGGGGGCAAATATTCCGTTTTGATATTTATAATGGTAAGAGCACAAGCAATTTAGTTAAAGGTGGATTGTTGGCGCAGTTCGGTGGTGACTTACCTGAAAACAATCGTCGTTTTTATTATGCACCTGATATCGCAGAAGTATCTACACCCGATGAACATTACTTTGCCGTGGCGATCGGGTCGGGTTTACGAGCTGGTCCTTTAAATACAACCATAGAAGATAGTTTCTTCATGGTAAAAGATAAAGGTGTGTTTGAGCGTGATGAATTTAATAATTATGTCCTACCATCATCACCATTCACTATAAGTAGTCTCTATGACGCTACTGAACATTTACTTACCAGCATTAACGACGATGTGAAAGCATTGCAGCGCAGTTTATTTGCATCTAAAGACGGTTGGATGATTAGGTTGACGCAGAGCGGTGAAAAAGTGTTAGCTTCACCGCTAATACTAGACTACCAAGTTTTCTTTACGACCTATTTGCCGGCCAGTTCAAGTGAAAGTGCTTGCGCTCCGCCAACGGGTAACAGCAGAGCTTATTTGGTCAATTTGCTTGATGGTAACGCGGTAGAAGACTTGAACAAAAATAACGAGAAAGATGCCACAGACAGGTATGCATTGCTTAAGCAAACCGGGATTGCACCCGATACAAAGATACTGATAGAAAATATCGTTAAGCCTGTTGTGTGTTTAGGTGCTGAGTGCGTTTCGGCAGTCATTGAGACCGACGAAAATGGTGCAGTTATAGCGTGTGGCTCTGACTTTGAATGTTTAGCCAGAAACATATACGGTAAGTTTGAGCGAGTTCAGAAAAATACTTGGAAAACTGAAGTGGAGCGCCAATAGATGAAGTTTCAAAAAACGCATCAAGGGTTTACCTTGATTGAATTGATGATTGTTGTTGCTATTATTGGAATAATATCTGCAATCGCATTTCCTAGTTATCAGAATATGATAAATGGCGCAGCAAGGAGCACAGCCCAGGCCGATCTTATGTCTTTCGCTGCCGCAATGGAAAGACATAATGCATCGAGTTTTTCGTACAATGGAGCGGGTGAGGGTGGGTCGAATACGGGGAAACCGAAAATATTTGCATCGCACTCACCGAGCTCTGAGCCCGCTACAAACAAGAGATATGATCTGACCATCGATGACGTTTCATCAAATGGCCTTACTTTTCGTTTAAAGGCAACGCCCATATCTGGCGCGTCAATGGCTAGTGACGGTGCCCTGTTCATCTACAGTGATGGGCGTAAAGCATGGGATCAAGACAACAATGGCGCTATTGCTATTAGTGAGTTTTGTTGGACCTGCTAGTTTCGTGTTAACGCGCTACCACTCTCATGTCACATTAGGAGGGGGTGGGAACGTTCATCCTACACTGCTACTGTATACGGTATTTTCTGCTACCAAGCTTACTCAGTTGCAAGTGAATCAAGCTGTCAGTTAGATGACATTCGAAACCTGTCGGTATTTTTTACACCTCGTTGAATAAGATCAGTAAGCAATTTTTTAACTTACTGTTTCTAAATATAAATATTTTCTGGCGTATAACTTGCTTGGTGATACTGACATCATTGTATTTGAAGCTAAGGATTTGCAATAAAATCTTAGATGTATAGCTCGCCGTAGATACTTCAATAACTACAACGAGGGTAAATATATGAACATATCAAAAAAAGTAGCGAGTGCTTTAGTCGTCTTGGCTCTTACACAGGCTACATCAGCAACCGCTGCAATTATTCAAGTGCCGATTGACGTTACATTACGTGACTTCACATTTGCACATCCAGATTTTGACAATAGCGGCACTACCGGTTTAGTAACAGGCATGGTCGGCAGTATGCTCGACGCTAACGGCGTACCAATATATAATCCAGGATCAGGCGGTGCTGTTCAAAGCGCATCCACATTTTCTACGTGGTACAACGGCAGTTGTGATGCGAATACTCCTGGAGTAACTTGTGTTGCAGAGTATACAAAATCAATTGTCACCAATGTTAATACTGATACTGGGGAACTAACTTACGCAAATAGTTTCTTTTTCCCTTTAGATAGCTTGACAGATGTTACCAATGATGGCGACTCGTACAACAACCACAACTATTCGTTTACAGCACAATTTGAATTAGACTTGATATTCAATGCCGCGAATACCAATACATTTTCTTTTACTGGTGATGATGATGTTTGGGTTTTCATCAACAATGAGCTGGTATTGGATCTTGGTGGTATTCGACCTGCGGTGACGGATGGTTTTAATATGAATACAGTCGCTACCAACTTTGGGATAAGTGAAGGTGAGCAATATACCTTGAGCTTTTTCTTTGCGGAACGCCATTATAGCGAATCCACCGTAAACATTACGTCTTTCTTAGGAGAAATCCAACAGGTGCCAGAGCCGACAGGAATTGCAGCCTTTGGTTTGGCGTTATTAGGATTAAGAAGATTCGCGCGCAAATAGTAAGCTAATGAGAGCTACTTAAGACGTAATTTTAGATAATTCTGTTGCATACATGCCCACCGAGAAATCCGTGGGCATTTTTTTGTAATTAAAAACACCAGGGAAGGTCAACCCTTCACCTAGATGCAGCTTAGCGCACTTCCATTGATATCTTCATGTATACCGTCCTGATCTGAGTCAGCGCTTACTTTTACGCGTCCTTGCAGTGAAACCGACAGGGCTCTTGCGAAAGTTTCATCTTTGTTGGCGGGGCATATCTGAACAGTAAAGGCTTGGCTAGCGGCCCCTGAATCCTTGAAGTGAATATTAACACTTGGCCCAGTGATGTCAGTTGAATCAGACGCTTTCGCAGTGCTTACCAAAAGCGCTTCACTCGAGCCTCTATTGCCGTCAGCGTTGGTGTCAATAAACACAATTTTAGGATTATTCCAATTGGTTCCACACCCTTCAAAATCAGCAGATGGGCATACAACGACATTAATTTGTTCATCAATAGCGAGGTGGCGAGCGTATTGAACAACACCGCTAATTTCGTTAAGTTCAGCCGTTATTCTATTTTTAATCAGAAAATTTTGCATGCTTGGCGCGACAACGGTGAGTACAATCGCTAATATTGCTAGCGTGATCATCATTTCAAGAAGCGTTACGCCTTTTTGAACGGTTCTCCTAACTTGCGTGATAAGCCTGTTATTTAGCACTGTGACCCCCAATAAATATTTTAGAGACTATACTCTATTTTTATTTTAGATGCGTATACCCTAACAGCGCTCGTTAGCTTGGTTAATACCTTGCGTTGATTTATATAGGGTGAAAATGCGACAATTAGCAGTATTCAGTGGCCTTAGTTTCTTCTTCTGCTGAATGTTGAAGTCAAAAATTGCTTTATCTTCATCAGTTTGCAATATTGATTGCCAAAGTTGACACTTTATTACCAAGTCTGTTTTATCTGAAAAATTAAGAAGGAAGAGTTCATGTTGAAATCTGAAGTAATCGAAGAGATGCGTGTTTTACCTGAAATAGATGTCGAACATGAAATACAACGCCGAACTCAATTTATAAAAGATATGTTAAGTGAGTCAGGATTGCGTAGTCTAGTACTAGGCATTAGTGGTGGTATTGATTCATGCACTCTAGGGCGGCTCGCTCAGCTTGCAGTGAATGAGTTAAATCAAGAATCCAAGGGTGACTATCAATTTATTGCTGTGAGATTGCCTTACGGTACTCAGGCTGATGAAGATGATGCGCAAGCGTCCATTGATTTTATTCAACCAAGTTTACAGGTAACCTCAAATATTAAGGCCGGCGCAGATGCAATACATGAAAGCGCAGTGAGTGGGCTTCTTGCTGCCGGTATCACTCGCTTTTCAGCAGAAAAAAATGACTTTGTTAAAGGAAATGCCAAAGCGAGAACAAGAATGGCAACTCAATTCGATATCGCCGGTTTAATGAATGGATTAGTGCTCGGTACAGATCATTCCGCTGAAAATATCACGGGTTTTTATACTAAATTTGGCGATGGTGCCTGCGATTTAGCACCACTGTTTGGGTTGAGTAAGCGTCAAGTTCGCAGCTTAGCGAGGCAGATGGGGGCACCAGAAAGCATCATTACAAAGCCACCAACTGCCGATTTAGAAACGCTAAGCCCACAGAAATCAGATGAGTCCTCATTGGGCTTAACTTACGATCAAATAGATGATTTTTTAGAAGGCAAGAGTCAGGATAAAGTTGCTGATGACAAACTCTTAGCGATATACTTAAAGACACAACATAAGCGTATACCTATCCCGACCGTTTATGATCATGAATAAGGAAAGTCAAAACTAATGAAAAAAATTGAAGCTATCATAAAGCCGTTTAAGTTAGATGATGTTCGCGAAGGGCTATCTTCAATAGGTGTTAGTGGCATCACGATGACAGAAGTGAGAGGATTTGGGAGACAGAAAGGCCACAAAGAACTCTATCGCGGAGCAGAATATAACGTGGATTTTCTACCAAAGGTAAAAATCGAACTTGTTGTACCTGACGAACTTTTGGATAGAGCGGTGGAAACTATCTTAGAGCATGCCAAAACGGGTAAAATAGGTGACGGTAAAATATTCGTATTTAATGTTGAACAGGTGATTCGAATCCGCACTGGTGAAACGGACGAAGACGCTATTTAGCGTCTTCGTTAGTATTGCCAACATAGGAAAATAAATGCGTTAGGCTAAGCCAAGACGCAAGCAGATGCATCATTAGTTAAGCTCTTAGTGGGTGTGACCACAACCACCTTCGCCGTGCACGTGCCCATGTTTTATTTCATCAACAGTGGCCTCACGAACGTCGACCACTTCAACATCAAAGGTAAGTGACATCCCTGCTAATGGATGGTTACCATCGACAGTCACTGTTGTGTCAGTTTTGTCGATAATAATAACAGATTGCTCGCCATCGTCAGTCGTTGCTCGGAAGCTCATTCCGACATCAACGTCCATCCCTTCAAACATGTCAGCGGGAACTTCTTGAATCAAATCGTCATGACGCTCACCGTAGGCTTTGTCAGGATCAACAGTCACAGAAAATTTGTCACCTTTAGTTTTCCCAACTAATGCATCTTCAATGCCTTCGATCATGAAATGACTGCCTTGCAAAAAAGACATGGGCGGCGCTTCGTGAGAAGAGTCAATCATATCACCTTCTATGGTACTTACAGTGTAATGAAGAGTGACAACATTATCGTTCTGTATTTGCATCTTGTATCCTATTTTTAATCTAATTTATAAGGCAGAGCGCTTACTTTAAATTGCTGCTCTGGAAACTCCTTCAATCTTAGCACATCATCTATTTGCGTGTCATTTGCAAGCACCGCCAACATCAGCGTATTAGCTTCAAATACCGCGCTTTGAAGAACTGTACCACCACTGCGCCAGTTATCACCAGCCTGTTTTTCCAAAGCGACTCCCGGTGACAAGCGCGGAGCAAGGTCTACATCGTCACCGATAAGAATATATGAAGCTCTTTTATTGCGTCCTAGAAATTTTGTCCGAGCAATGGTTTCTTGTCCCATATAGCAACCTTTATCAAAATCGATACCAGCTACTGCTTGCAAATTCAGCATTTGCGGAACAAATTCATTACTGGTTTGTGCCTCCACATAAGGGATTGCGTCTCTTATATTCATCGCGTCCCAGTGTTCTTCGTTTGTATCGGCTTCTTGAATAGACAGTTGACTTAGCATGGCCGCACCGTTTGCGTTCAGAGCTAGCAAGTATCGTGGGTCGTTAATGTTCAAGCATATTGCACTGCCAAATTGGTTATTGACCACGCTAAGGTGCTGGTCGCTGAGCCCAGCAAATAAGGTGCTAATAGCCGCGATTGTTGTTGTTCCTGAGACGCCAAAAAAGCTTAATCCATCACCAGATTGCTGGATATCTACGTTTGAAAAAAACCCATATTTCTTGAATTCGGCCATGCTTTTTTCAAGTGATGATTTTCGCATGATCAACTGATAGACATCGTGAGATAACAGTGCTGTGAAAACAGACCATGCTTTGCCTTTAAAGTCGCAATGTGCGCCAAACCTAGCGGCCTGGGAATTCATCTTGGTAACATCGATGGTTACTTGACCTTGTAAATATTCTGCAGCCTGTGGACCTGAAAATGTAATGCAGCCCAGATTATTCAATTTTGCGACTAATTCTTTTTGAGATGACATTTTGTAGCCTCTAATGCTGTCGAGATTTGCTGTTTGTTCAATTATTTTTGAACGAAGTAAGCTCACTCTTTTTTTCTTGTTGGGGTTGATATTGGGATTGTACGTTAGTTTGCAAGATGATGATTCATTGGGCTGCTGTTATTTTGAATTTTTTTGCGCAAATACGGCGCCATTTTTATTATCGTTTGATCAGTTCTGCATTGGTCCGCGTTATGCTACTATCTCACCAATAAAAGCACGAGGTTACTAATGTTTACAGCAAAGAGAGTCGCTAGGTTAAAATGGGCATGCCGCAGAGGAATGCTAGAGTTAGATGTATTGTTCCTTCCTTTCGTTGAACAAGCTTTCGATGAATTGACTGATGGTGAAAAAATAGTGTTTGAACGTTTGTTAACTTGCGATGACCCGGATCTATTCGCATGGTTCATGGGCCATCAAAAGTGTGAGGATCCTGACTTGGCGGTGATGGTGCAACGTGTATTACAAAGAGTTAAGGTGTAACTCGATATTAACTATTATCGCAACACGGTATCAGTTCGGTTTAATACAGTTTTTTAACTGCTATCTTGTGCCACTTTGCCTATGTTGGTCTGTGCCCACATCGGCATTGCCGACACTATATTTAGTGCAGTTTGTCTTCACCACAATGCTAAGCGTTTGGCTCACATATCGATTGTACAACAATACCAAATTAGCAACGCATTTTTTAATCTACGTGAGTCAGCAAAGCTGGCTACTTTGTGATTACTCTGAAAACAGGCTGTTAGATACCGATAAAGCAAATGTTAGTGGTCATTATAGGACAAATGATAATTCACCTATTAATGGTGGCTCCAAAATTTGTCCGCGTTCACGTTGCACTCAGTTCTGCATATTTTTAATATTAGAACCTGAGGATCTGCGCGCAGTGAGTTCTACAATCCTTTTTAAGTGGCAACTAAGCGATAAAGACTATCGTGAACTTGCTTTGGCGATAGCACAAAGCAAAGCGTCAGCGCGAAGATAAATAAACGAGCATAAAAAATGAGAATGTATAGTGAGTCTAGCTTTTATGCAAACCTAACGCAGGAAAACTAAGTAAATGATGAACATGGGCTTATTGAAAGCGGCTTTTTACAGTCCACAGCATTTTGATAATGCTATACCTGTGTTGCCAGAGAGCAGTATTCGTAAGGAGATCGTAATCAATACGGTGCACTGTGAACGATACAATCAGGCGGTGAATTGGAAGCTAGGTATTGCAGCAGTAATACATCCGAACTATTTGCAAGTTTTGACGCTGCGCATGCAGCTCGAGATGATGATAAATCAACCATTCCCTTTTAAACCGATGGGTTTGGTGCACTTAGCCAATCATATCGAAGTGAACTACTTGCCTAAACAAAATGCGCAATTGTTACTGCAAACATCGTTCAAGGAATTAATTTGGCATAAGAATGGTTGGGTTTTTGCTCTTTTAAGTGAAGGCTTTGTTAATGGTAAATTAGCGATAGCTGCTACCGCTTACTATTTGTCTCGACAACGGCACACTCAGGTCAATAAAAATACTGACGTTATCAGTGAAGTGAATCTCGAGGAGGCGACGTCGAAGAGTAAAGTAGTAGCAAAAATTTCATCTGAGATACCAATAATTGATGAATTGTTGCCTCCTTTTGATATGAGCGTTGATATGAATTTTCCGCTAGGTATTGGGCGTCAGTATGCGCGAGTTTCAGGTGATTTTAATCCGATACATTTAACGCGGTGGACGGCGAAATTGATGGGTTTTAAACAGGCCATTGCGCATGGCATGTACTCAAAAGCACTTTGCATATCAGTGATCTTAAAGCAAGAAATGGAGAATCGGAAAGGGGCATTAGCGCAAGCGTCAATGCAATTCTCTACTCAATTTATACAGCCCATTTATTTGCCAACACGCTGTGAGTTGAATGTCAAACGGGAGGGTGAAGGCATTGACTTTTCGCTGACCTCAAAAAGTCGTGCTAAAGCAAGAGAGCATTTGCGTACTAAGGTAGTTATTGCATAAGGCTCTATTTACGGCGACCAAAAATACAGTGCTCAACACCAAGTAGCACTCTATTTTGATTACTTTGCATATCAACGTTTCTTTTGAATAATCGTAGGCTCTGGTTTTTCAAGCATGTTCGGATAGTCCAAGTTGTAATGCAATCCTCTACTTTCTTTTCTCGCCATGGCACAGGTCACGATAAGTTGTGCGACGCAGACAAGGTTGCGTAGCTCCAACATATTGTTGCTGACCTTAAAGTTACTATAGTACTCATCAATTTCCTGTTTCAGCAAGTTAATACGTCGCAAAGCGCGCTCTAGCCGTTTATTAGTGCGAACAATGCCAACGTAATCCCACATGAAGAGTCGCAGCTCGTGCCAGTTATGTTGAATAATGACAAGCTCATCTGAATCAATAACACGGCTTTCATCCCATGCTTGAATTGGCTCTTCAATCCAGTCCCCATCCAAACGATTAATGATGTGTTTAGCGGCGGCATGAGCAAACACAATACATTCTAGTAGCGAGTTGCTCGCCATCCTATTTGCACCATGCAAGCCCGTGTATGCAGCTTCCCCGATGGCATATACATTGTCTAAGTTTGTGCGAGCATCAAAATCAGTAACGACACCCCCACAGGTATAATGCGCTGCAGGGACTACCGGTATTGCCTGAGTGGTAATATCGATACCTAATGAACGGCAGCGACGGTATATATTAGGGAAGTGTTTTTTGATGAAATCGTTAGATTTATGGCTGATATCGAGGTACATGCAGTCTGCACCGAGACGTTTCATTTCAAAATCAATCGCTCTAGCAACAATGTCGCGGGGGGCCAAATCGCCTCTTTCATCAAATTGATGCATGAATTTAGTGCCATCTTTGTGGCATAAGAAGGCGCCTTCGCCGCGCAGTGCTTCGCTAATAAGAAAGTTTCCAGCATCAGGATGAAACAAACACGTAGGATGAAATTGATTAAATTCCATATTGGCTATTCTACAACCTGCACGCCATGCCATTGCGACACCGTCACCACTTGATACATCTGGATTTGAGGTGTATTGATAAACCTTGCTGCCGCCACCCGTCGCTAATGTTGTGAAGCGAGACCTGATCACTTCTACGCGCTCTTTTTTACGGTTCCACACGTAAGCGCCGACACAATGGTCGGGCCTCGTCGCACTTTTAATGAGATCAATCGCATTATAGCGTTCGAATAAGTGGATGTTTGGATCGTTTGCGACATTGTCCGACAATGTTTCTTGAACGGCTGCACCAGTTGCGTCGGCAGCATGTAATATTCTTCTATGACTGTGGCCACCCTCACGCGTGAGATGGAACTTGGTCTCACCACTCTCATTCTTTTCTTGATCGAACGGAACGCCCTTGTTTATTAACCATTCCATACTTTCTTTTGCGCTGCGAGCAGTAAACGCCACTACCGCTTCATCACACAAGCCTGCACCGGCATCTAAGGTATCTTTGATGTGACTTTCGATAGAGTCTGTGTCGTCAAACACAGCTGCAATGCCGCCTTGTGCGTAGCGAGTGCTTCCCTCATTTATGTCACTTTTGCTGAGGACGATAACGTCACAATATTCAGCCATTTTTAGCGCAAGGCTTAAACCTGCAGCGCCACTACCTATTATTAATAAATCGCAGCGATGTTCAATTGTTTGAGACATAGATTGTTTTTCAAGTAAGGTGTAGAATTGTAAGTATCGCCATACTAATCATCTAGTAAAAAATTACAACTGGTGGTTATTTATAAATTATTTTAGCTGTATATCGAACTTATCCAACAAGTGTCTGTCTATTATTACACTTGCATGAGCCATAAGAGATGTTTTTTAGGAGTAGTGGCTCGAATGAGCGAGCAGAAGACCGATCAAGAATTAGTAGAACAGGTACAGAAAGGCAATAAGAATGCTTTTAATTTGTTAGTTATTCGTCATCAGAACAAAGTGATGAATATCGTAGCAAGGTATGTGAAGAACAGTGGGGACGTTGCGGATGTAACCCAAGAGGCGTTCATAAAGGCTTATAGAGCATTACCCAATTTCAGAGGCGAAAGTGCCTTTTACACTTGGCTGTATAGAATAGCAGTAAACAGTGCAAAAAATTATTTAACATCCCAGGGGCGGAAGCCACCAGCAAGTGATGTTGATGCGAGTGAAGCTGATTATTATGATGGAAGCGACGCACTAAGGGAAAATAACTCTCCTGAACGTGCTTTATTATCCGACGAATTACAGCAAAAATTATTCGCAACCATTGACGCATTGCCCGAAGATTTGCGTTCGGCAATTACGTTACGAGAAATTGAAGGACTAAGCTATGAAGAGATAGCTGCAGTGATGGAATGTCCGGTTGGGACAGTACGATCAAGAATTTTTAGAGCGCGAGAAGCAATTGATAAAGTGATTTTGCCTTTGGTGCAAACATAAACACGGTTGATGATATTATCGGTCACAAGCCAATTTATTTGTTAGCAGTGTTACAGTAGGAATGTGTTATATGACGCAACAGTATGAAAAATTATCAGCATTTTTAGACGGCGAACACCAAGACTCTGACATAGCGATAAGCTTGACTAGAGATTCAGAACTCGCTGACAAGTGGAAACGCTATCACTTAGCTCGAGACTGCATTCGTAAGGAAATGAGTATCGACATTCACTTTGATATCAGTGCTCAAATTGCGAAAAAGCTCGAAAATGAGCTACCCATGGTTGCACCAAAACGCACTTGGCGAGAGCTTACTGTGGTCGCCAGTATTATTCCATTGGTGAAGCAAAGTGGTCAGTTAGCAGTTGCTGCTTGTGCTACCGCGGTAATGATATTTAGTTATCAGTCTTACAACCAGCCAGAAGAGTCGCAGCCATTTTTAACCGCGCCGACGGGGTTTGGTCCTCAAGGTGGTTTGGCCCCTGTCAGTTTGAATACGAGTGAGAGCGTCGACCGCGAAGGTATGGCGATATTACTAGAGCAACAACGTCAAATTAATGCGCTGATTGAAGATCATCAGCGCCAGCTTAAATTAAAGAATGCTGGGCAAAGCAAGCAATTAGAGACGAAAAGCCAAGTGCCTAGCATAGAAGAAATAGAAACAGCGCAAGCGCAAAAATAGGATGATAATTGGCGGAAAACAACTGAGTGCTACAGCACGTATCTGCGATGTGCTCTGCAAATGGAGTTTGCTGCTTATCATTACGGGAATACTTGCATCCATCGCCTTTTCAAGTTCGGCAGTCACCATCGTGGCAGTGCAAGGGCAAGCAAATGAGCAAACACCAGAGCCAAAGAAAGAAAACAAAATAGTCCGTTCAGAAACCCCGCAATCGCTAGTTAACGGGATTACGCAGGGTGTTTTGAACGAAAGTGATACTTTCGATCCTCTCTCCGCTATTAGCTGGCTGGGGCGTCTTTCGCGTCAAACGGCAAGCTTAAACTACGAAATTTCGTTCGTGTTAAATATTCCGGGTAAAGATGCTCAGCCATTTTTATGGCGACATGCGAAAATCGATGAACACACACAAATAGAACAACTGAGTCTGTTAAATGGGCCTGGTTTTGAAAATATACGAGTCAATGATGTGGTTAGCGTTTTTCAGCCAGGCTATCCGGCCTATAGCATGTACGGAAGTGCCATCGATGGCCCAATCCCCTATTCCTTGCTGCACGAACCTGACAAACTTCAAAAGAGCTATCAATTTCTTCTTGTGGGTAGAAATAGAATATCTGGCCGCGCTGCGCAACAAATTAGAATTACTAGCACGGATAAAACGCGATACGGTTATAATTTGTGGTTAGACGAAGAAACAGGCATGCTGTTAAAATTAAATATGCACAGCCTTGATGGTAAGCTATTGCAGCAAATTCAAGTCACTCAACTCAGAATTGACGATCGAATAGCGGATGCTTTCAGCCAATTGCAGCAAGAAAACTTACCCAGAGTCATCAATGTAGTTAATCCTCCACAAAGAAAGCATGAATGGAAATTAGCTTTTTTGCCCGTAGGTATGCAAGCGATAAAACAGGATATTCATCAACTGGCGATCACAGGTCAGGTGGTGGAGTATAGTTTATTTAGCGATGGTTTAGTTAATGTTTCTGTTTATATTCAAACAGCCACAGGCGTTTTCCAGGATGACGTTAACTTAAATAATGGCACCAATACTGTGCACTCTCGTACTGATGGAAAAGTGCAGGTGACCGTTGTTGGTGATATTCCTTTGGTCACGGCACAGCTGATGGCAAAATCAATTGAAGTGATAAATTAAAACAAAAATATGATTGAAGAAACTGGCATTGTTAGGAAAGTACAAGGCAATCAAGTTTGGATAGAGACCCAGATTAAGACAACCTGCGGTACCTGTCATGTGAATAAAAATTGCGGAACAAGTGTTGTCGCTAAGGCATTCACGGCAAAGCCAGAATTACTGCAACTAAACAGTCCGCATAAGCTAATAGAAGGGCAAACCGTAAAGTTAGGTATCCCTGAGGAGCAGTTATTGGGCGCCTCTATGCTAGTTTACTTATTGCCCATATTTGTATTAATTATCACTACCGCAAGTATGCAATTTGTGCTGCCATCGTTGCATGAAGGATGGCAAATGTTATGTGGATTTACAGCCACAGCGATAAGTTTCTGGCAAATTTCTACATTTGCAAAAAAACACGACAAAGGTCAGTTTTCTCCTGTTATCTTAGGTGCTGTGAACGATGCAACAACAACTATGAAAAATGAAATTCCACTTAAAAAACTCATGTAATTTCTTCCGATCTTTTAAGGTAACAGATAGTGCGGAGTAAGCTAGATAACACTTCCTCACAAACTATTTGTAACTAGCGAGCAAGTTAAGCCTTCTAAACGCAGTAATAATGCTGTAATCATTCGCATTTGTGCTGATAAAACGGTAAAATCGCGTCTTTATTTTTCGCTCATAAAACCCGGGTAAGCGTAGACTGCAAAACAAAGCGTCTTAAGGCTTGAAACAGACCTTGGTAACTTCAGGACAAGTAGCTAAATTTATGCAACTAAAGAACATTCGCAACTTCAGTATTATTGCGCATATCGACCACGGCAAGTCGACCCTTGCCGATCGACTTATTCAAACATGTGGTGGCTTAACTAATCGCGAAATGTCAGCTCAAGTGCTTGATTCAATGGATATTGAGCGTGAACGCGGGATTACCATCAAAGCGCAAAGCGTGACACTGTATTATCAAGCGAAAGACGGTGAAAAATATCAGTTAAACTTCATCGATACGCCAGGACACGTTGACTTCACTTACGAAGTTTCGCGCTCATTAGCGGCGTGTGAAGGCGCTCTGCTAGTTGTTGATGCCGGGCAGGGCGTAGAAGCACAAACGCTGGCCAACTGTTACACCGCGATGGATTTAAATATGGAAGTTGTGCCTATTCTAAATAAAATAGATCTACCGCAAGCTGAACCAGAGCGTGTAGCCGAAGAAATTGAAGACATTGTCGGCATTGATGCAATCGACGCTGTGCGTTGTTCTGCTAAAACCGGAGTTGGTATTGAAGACGTATTAGAAGAGATAGTTAGACGTATTCCACCACCAGAAGGTGATGTTGATGCTCCTCTCCAGGCATTGATTATCGATTCTTGGTTTGATAATTATCAAGGGGTTGTTTCGCTGGTGCGTATTGTGCAAGGACAGCTTAACGCTAAAGATAAAATCCAAATAATGTCAAATGGCGTTATTCATCAGGTAGATAAAGTCGGAATATTTACACCAAAACAAACTGACACCGGTATTTTAAAAGCAGGCGAGGTTGGTTTTATTATTGCTGGCATTAAGGAAATTAATGGCGCACCAGTTGGTGACACCATAACCTTAGCAAAGGAACCCGCTGCTAAAGCATTGCCTGGCTTTAAGAAAATCAAGCCGCAGGTATATGCCGGCTTGTTTCCAGTAAGCTCTGATGACTACGAAGACTTTCGCGACGCCTTGTCTAAGCTCAGTCTAAATGACGCATCTTTGTTTTACGAACCAGAAAGTTCTGCAGCATTGGGCTTTGGTTTTAGAATAGGTTTCCTTGGAATGTTGCACATGGAGATTATTCAAGAGCGTTTAGAGCGTGAATACGATTTAGATTTAATCACTACTGCGCCAACAGTTGTTTATCAAGTAAAAACAACCAAAGGTGAGGTGATAGAGGTAGATAACCCGTCTAAGTTACCCCCAATTAATGATATCGAAGAAATTCGTGAGCCCATTGTGACGGCAAACATGCTGGTACCGCAAGAATATCTGGGTAACGTCATCACCTTATGTGTCGAAAAACGTGGTATGCAAACAGCCATGACATATCACGGCAAACAAGTTGCAGTTACTTATGACATGCCTATGGCAGAGGTGGTTCTCGACTTTTTTGATAGACTGAAATCAACTAGTAGAGGGTTTGCATCACTCGATTACAACTTTAGTCGTTTCCAAATTGCTGATATGGTTCGCTTAGACATACTTATTAACGGTGAGCGTGTTGATGCTTTAGCACTTATTACACACAAGGATAATTCGCAGCGTCGCGGGCGTGACTTAGTAGATAAGCTGCGTGAGTTAATTCCAAGACAAATGTTTGATATTGCTATACAAGCGGCAATTGGTAATCACGTGGTAGCGCGCAGTACGGTTAAACAACTGCGTAAAAACGTTATTGCGAAATGTTACGGTGGTGATATTAGCCGCAAGAAAAAGCTACTTCAAAAGCAAAAAGACGGTAAAAAACGGATGAAGCAAGTAGGCAATGTAGAGTTACCTCAAGATGCCTTCCTAGCAATTTTAAAGGTGGATAATTAATGGCCAATTATTTTGCAATATTCTTGGTGGCTATGACCGTCATCACTGGCATAATCTGGCTAGTCGATGCCATGTTATTCGCACCAAAAAGAAAATTAATCGCATTAGAAGAGCGTCGGGCTATTTTAGGTGACCACAGCATACTTGAGTTAGGTGGTGAAGAAGCAGACCCTAATTTGCCTGCCTTAGTAGATAACGCCAAGCAGTTTTTTCCAATTTTTGCATTAGTTATGGTGTTTCGCTCGTTTTTGTACGAACCCTTCCAAATCCCTTCAGGTTCGATGATGCCAACACTACTCGTCGGAGACTTCATACTGGTCGAAAAATTTAGCTACGGCATAAAAGATCCGATTTTTAGGTCGAAGTTGATTGAAACGGGCGAGCCTGAACGAGGCGACGTTGTTGTCTTTAAGTTTCCGAGCGACCCTAATGTCGATTTTATTAAGAGGGTAGTTGGCCTACCTGGCGATAAAATAATTTATCGCGATAAGCAGCTCTACATTACTGAAGCATGCAATGGTCAGCAACCTTGTCCTACAGAAAAAATGGTTACCCAAATGTATACAGGTCGAACTGACTTTATTAGCCGCGGTGCTTATCTTGAAGAATACACAGAAAATTTAGGTACCCAGCAGCATTCTTTATTGATAAATCCAAGAGCGATTGATCAAGTTGCTCGCTATCAACCAAGACAACCGGGCACCGCAATTAACGAGTGGGTTGTTCCGGATAATAATTACTTTGTGATGGGAGATAACCGAGATAATAGTGAGGATGGCAGATATTGGGGTTTCGTTCCTGATGCTAACCTAGTGGGAGAGGCTGTGCTGATTTGGGTTAGTTTTGAGTTTGACAGAGCGCCTGACGATTTTTTGCCTACTTGGCTACCGTCTGGTATTCGATTTGAACGCAGCGGTACTATTAACTAATTGGTTTGTATCGCCAATATTGGCATGACTATCGAATGGATAGTTAATATCAAAGGTGTCTATATCTTTTACGTTTCGGGTAAAAAGTCATTACCTTCAGAGTCGTAAATTAAATAGGCATCGCTAAGAGCAAAAATGAATCCATATATCAGATTAAATAAAATACTTGATTATACGTTTGAAAATAACGCTTTGCTTGAGCAAGCATTTACGCATCGTAGTGCTGCTAAAATTCATAATGAAAGATTAGAGTTTTTAGGTGATGCCGTACTAGGAATGGTTGTCGCTGAGTTATTATATCAGCAATTTCCTGATCAGCCCGAAGGTAAATTAACCAGAATGCGCTCTTCACTTGTGAAAGGTGATACGCTAGCAATGATAGCCAAAGAACATGATTTTGGTGCATTCCTGAGGCTTGGTTCTGGCGAAATGAAAAGCGGTGGTCATCGACGCAGCTCAACCTTAGCTGATGTCGTTGAAGCTTTGATCGGTGCAATATTCCTCGAGTCGGGTATTGATGCGGCAAAAAATACAATTGTTAAGTTATTCTCCAGCCGCATAGAAAAACTCGATCCGAATAGACAAATTAAAGACAACAAAACACAATTACAAGAGTTTCTGCAGTCCAGACAACTGCCATTACCTAATTACGAAGTTGTTCTTATTAGCGGTAAAGATCATGCGCAAACCTTCGAAGTTGATTGTACTGTAGAGCCTTTAAATACCAGCCAAATTGGAAAAGGCAAAAGTCGTCGACAAGCCGAACAAAACGCGGCAAAACAAACACTAGAGATATTATTAAATGAGCAATAAACATTGTGGGATGGTTGCCATTGTTGGTCGCCCGAATGTTGGGAAATCGACAATATTAAATCAAATTTTGGGTCAAAAAGTGAGTATTACCTCGCGCAAGCCACAAACTACGCGACATCGTATAATGGGCATTGACACTATTGGCGAGCGTCAAGCCGTTTATGTTGATACTCCTGGGTTACATGGCGATGAAAAGCGCGCAATCAACCGTTTAATGAATCGTGCCGCTGCTAGTTCATTAGGTGAAGTATTTCTCGTATTGTTTGTGATTGAAGGAACGCGTTGGACCGAAGATGATGAGCTTGTTTTATCGAAAATAAAGCAAGCAAATATCCCGTGTTGGCTTATTGTAAACAAAACTGACAAGGTTCCAGATAGAGCAGAATTGATGGATACCTTAAAAATGCTTAACGAAAAACATGATTTTGAAAATGTCATTCCTGTTAGCGCAAAGCAAAATAGGCAAATTGATCATTTACGACAACTCGTGCTGAAAGCATTGCCCGAGAGTGAGTTTTACTTCCCAGAGGACTATATTACAGATCGCTCCAGCCGATTCATGGCTGCCGAAATTATCAGAGAGAAACTGATGCGTTTTACTGGTGATGAGTTGCCTTACGCAACGACAGTTGAAATAGAGCAGTTTAAGCTCACTCCTAGAGGTATTTACCACATAAACGGCTTAATATTAGTTGAACGTGAAACCCAAAAGCGTATGATTATTGGCAAGTCAGGTAGTCATCTTAAAACCATGGGTGCAGAGGCGCGCAAGGACATGGAAGCGCTGTTCGATAATAAGGTTTTCCTTGAATTGTGGGTTAAAGTTAAAGCAGGCTGGGCAGACGATGAACGCGCATTGCGATCCCTTGGTTACGATAACGACTTTAAAGGTTAATTCTCCTGAACAATTACAGCATAGCTGTTGTGGAATATAAATTATGAAACCGCTGAGTGACTTTAGAAAAGAATATAGCGCCGGTCGTTTAACGTCAGACGTACTTACCGAGCATCCAGTTGATTTATTCAAGATCTGGTTAGATGATGCTATAAATGCGAAGTTACCAGACCCAAATGCCATGACGGTGGCTACTGTTGATGCAAACGGCCAGCCCAGTCAGCGTATTGTATTGCTGAAAGACTTGAGCAACGACGGTTTTGTTTTCTACACCAATCTAGGTAGTCGAAAAGCCAAAGATCTCGCTAACAATGCAAAAATTTCTCTGCATTTCCCGTGGTATTGTTTGGAGCGGCAGGTCAGAGTGAATGGTCTTGCAAAGGCACTTTCCAGAATTGAAGTTGCCAAATATTTTTTATCTCGCCCAAAAGATAGCCAGTTAGGCGCATGGGCATCTCAACAAAGCCAGCCAATTTCAACACGCGAGCTCTTAGTCACTCAGTTTGCACAAATGAAGGAAAAGTTTGCTAAAGGTCAAGTTCCTTTGCCAGACTTTTGGGGTGGCTTTCGAGTCGAGCCTCAGCAAATAGAATTTTGGCAAGGTGGCGAACACCGTTTACATGACCGTTTCGAATACAATAAGCAAGAAAATGGCAGTTGGACGACACAACGATTAATGCCGTGATTAAGCGATTAATTTAGTCTGCATGCTATGATTGACAGCCATTGCCATATCGACCTTGAAGCTTTTGATAATGATCGCGACGAAGTATTGCAGCGAGCATTTAGAGAAGGCATTCAGCGATTGTTGGTCCTTGGGCTAACAAATAAGCAATTTCCGACATTACTCGACCTACGCCAGCGATACCCACAAATTGATATTGCTTTGGGTTTGCATCCTTACTTTCTTAAACCCCAAGATGACACACAAACTCAGCAGATGCTTGACGAATTGTCCCGCTTAGCTAGCTTGCATCAAGAGCATTATATCGCTTTCGGGGAAATGGGCTTGGATGGGAGTTTAGGCCTTGATATGACTTATCAAAAAAGAATACTGTCTTATCAGCTTCGACTTGCAGAACAGTATAATAAACCAGTTATCCTGCATCATCGCCACTCTCATAATCAACTCATTAGTATGTTGAAAGCGCATAATTATCAAGGTGGTGGCATACTTCACGCATTTTCAGGTAGTTATCATGAAGGTAAAACTTATATTGAAATGGGCTTTTCATTAGGAGTAGGGGGCACGATTACGTATGCACGTGCCAGAAAAACACGGGAGAGTATTGCAAAACTCCCTTTAGACCGACTTGTCATTGAAACTGACTCGCCCGATATGCCCATAAGCGGATTTCAAGGGCAACGTAATCAGCCTAGCCAGTTGCCCCTGGTGGTAAATGCATTGGCTGAATTAAAGAAAACCTCATCAATTGAAATTGAACAACAAACAACTAAAAATTACTTAACACTTTTTGGATTATCGCTGAACTGATAGTTAGCGCGTATTTTATAAAATAGGCGAGTTATTATCATCGCGCAAATAGCAGTTAACAGCATGATTAAACCAGTTTGTATTAATTGGGTACGGTTAAATGCTTTGTGATGTTTAATGATTGCCTCGCGGTCTAATAATAATTTTATATAGCCAATTGTTTTTCCATCAAAAACAATATCTTCGATGAATATGAGTGGCGGTTGTTCCAAGACTCTAAATTCTTCTATGATTGAGTAGTTTTCATCAAAGCTTTTTATTGTTTTTCCTGTTTGATCATAAAGTGATGTACCTTTAACGAAACTGTCAGTCTCAATAGTAATCACGTAATTTTCTATGCTTTCTTGATCTTCTTTTTGCAGGGGGCCAGCTAACATTCTCGAGGCTTGAGCTGCTAAACTTCTTCCGAGTTGTTCTGATTCTAAGCTATACCATTCATGTGCATTTTTGTTGTGCATGAACCATAAATTAACGGCAATCACCACAATACAGATCGCCAATACAAAGTTGGAAATACGTTTTAACATAGAAAATTTAGGTGTGGTTTGGTTAAACAAGTGCTTCTCTTAACTAATTGCAACGCAGTAACAATAGGATAAATCACGCTTTTTGCCAAGACTTTGTTTTATTGCCATGCACGTTTAGGTATCATCACACACGTGAATAAAACCGCGTTACCCTAGGACCTAATTTGTACCTCATAATCACAGAAACGACAACAACCCTGAGCGCTGCTAAATTCGACAACTATCTTAAACAGCAAAATACACTATGGTTACATACATGTACTGAAAATAATGCTGTTACAAATCCAGTAACGTCGGCGGATAGTATTAGACAACATCCACTGCGAGGAAACTGGTATAGCCAAGAGAATATCGAAGCTAGCAACGAAGTAGCAGATAAAACGCACAGTACCTGTGCGATTAGTAATAAAGCGCTGAAGAGATTTATTGTTGCTGCAACAGTGCTAAATTTTGAACTGCTTGAGGAAATTATAAATGCATTGCCTACACAGTCGAGCGTTATCAAAATAACAGCCAACCGCTACCACGGTGTGTTTGACAAAATGGTCGTCAATATTGATTGCGACATGAATGAGGCTGACAGCCAGATTGAAACCCTCAATGCGACGCTTAAAAATCTCAGTGAGATATTGTTTATTGATATTTTTGTGAAACCATCGTTATCTATTGAACGTCCGGGTCTGGCAGTGTTTGATATGGACAGCACATTAATTGAGATGGAGTGTATTGATGAAATAGCAAAATTAGCGGGCGTAGGTGACGCTGTTAGCAAAGTTACCGAGCGAGCTATGCTAGGTGAAATAGCCTTTTCAGAAAGCTTGCATCATCGTGTCGCTTGTTTGAATGGGGTAAATTTAGATGCTTTGTTGAGTATTCGGAAGCGTTTACCATTTATGCCTGGTTTCACTCTGTTAATAAATGAGTTAAAACGCTCGGGTTGGAAAATAGCCATTGCATCAGGAGGTTTTACTTATTTTGCGGATTATATTAAGGCTTTGTTCGATTTTGATTACGCCGCAAGTAACACATTAGAAATAAAAGATAACATGTTAACCGGCAAGGTATTAGGCAAGGTTGTTGACGCTCAAGTGAAAGCAGACATTTTACAACAGTTAGCTAAAGATAACGGCATTCCTATTTCAAATACTCTGGCTGTTGGCGATGGTGCTAACGACTTAGTAATGATGTCGGTGGCCGGCACTGGAGTAGCATTTAAGGCAAAGCCCAAAGTACAAAAGCAAGCGTCTAATTCCATTCGATTTAGCGGCTTGGAGGCTGTTCTATACCTACTGGGTTGACGTAAGCTTGAGTTCTCCATAATGGCACGGTTGAAAGGCTGTGCTTAAAGCTACCCGATGTTTCTTTGGTTGAATAGGAGACATACATCAAAGTTTGCGACTCTGCATCAAAAACGCGTCGTATTTTCATTGTTTTGAAAAAAATACTTTTTGATTTTCTAAATACAATTTCTCCCGATTTTGACTTATCAATGCTTGCAATCATTGCTGCTGTTATTTCCCCAGTTTGTCGACAAGCAATTGAACTGTCAGACGGGTCAGCTAAGCTCAAATCAGCTTCAATGCTAGCTACGTGACATGTAACGCCGGGTACTAATGGGTCAACCAGTGTATTGAGTTTTATATCCTGTGTTGTAAACACGCCCAGTGAAATATCGCCCACCTCAGACCTGTCACAGCCCAATAGTCCAATAATCACAATTAGTGCCATTGCATATATTTTATATGTCGTCATTAATTCCCCTCAAGGTATTTATCGAAAAGTACTAATCGTGCATGCTAGCGCATTAAATTATAGGTTGTATTCAGGATTTGTGTTAATAATAAGGGCAAGTGTTGGCAGAAGTAAGGGATTGAAGGACAACTTTCTTATAGTCTTAACGTTAACTTATAGGAATGAAATAATGGATCGTGCAGAGCATTTGCTAGCCAGACTAAAAAAAGCAGAAATGCGTATCCTAGAATTGGAAACAAATTCTACTGATAATCTACTATTTCAAAATATTTTTAATTCTTCTCCTGTTGCTTTTGGTTTGAGTGACAAAACCGGTACCATCCTTAAGTTAAACACGATGTTTATTAAAACATTTGGTTATGACATAGACGACATCCCGACAGTATCACATTGGTGGCCCAAGGCTTACCCTAACCTCGAATATAGAGATTGGGTAGTCAAAATGTGGGATGAGCGCATTGCTGAATCGCAACAAACTAATACAGAATTTGAGCCTTTTGAAGTTAATATCAGGTGTAAGGATGGCACTCAGCGTGTTGTCTTGATTAGCGCCGCGCCCTTAAAAGATTCATACACTGAGATCTTTTTAGTTATTTTTTATGACATTACGGAAGTGAAACAAGCTGAGACTAAAATTGGTGAACTGTCATATTCGCTAGCAAACATGAGTGCTTCTATTGACCACCAACACACCGAGTTGCTTATTGAAAAAGAAAAAGCAGAAGCTAGCGCAGAGCGTTTGAAGCTTGCTATGCGAGGTGCTAATGATGGTTTATGGGACTGGGATGTAGCAGGTGATAACATGTATTTTTCACCGCGTTGGAAAAGTATGCTGGGCTATGCCGAAGATGAGATCGTAGATGATTTTGAGACCTGGCAGGGCTTGGTACACCCTGACGAAATAGATACTGCTATCGCTCAAATTCAAGACTTTATGGAAAAAAAAGTTGAGCGATACGAAAATGAATTTAGAATGCGGCATAAGAATGGGAGCTATATCAATATATTGTCACGCGCCTTTGTTGTGGAAAGTGATGAGGGTAATATAACGCGTGTAGTTGGCACTCATATCGATATTACTGAGCGCAAAAAAGCGGAACAACAGCTCAATTATCAAGCGTCTCATGATTCATTGACAGGACTGGTGAATAGAAGAGAATTTGAGCGTCGTGTACAGCTCTTACTTTCATCCTCCAAGCAACATGATCAATCTCATGCTCTATGTTATCTGGACCTTGACCAGTTTAAGGTAGTTAATGATACCTGTGGTCATGCTGCTGGTGATGAACTGTTGCGACAGATTGCTGCTTTGTTGAAAGAGGTAGTTAGGGGTAGCGATACGCTTGCTCGTTTAGGGGGAGATGAATTTGGTATTTTGATTGAACATTGTTCACCCGATAACGCTTATCGAGTTACGACCGCAATACAAGCTGTTATTGAAGAATATCAGTTTGTTTGGGATAAAAGCAGTTTCCGTGTTGGTGTGAGCATCGGACTGGTGCATATAACAGATAAAACCAATAACTTAACAGAATTATTAAAAGTTGCTGACCTTGCCTGTTACATGGCTAAAGAGAAGGGCCGTAACCGCATACATGTGCATTTTGATGACGATGCAGAGTTAGCCGAGCGACATGGAGAAATGCATTGGGTTAAACGCTTGCAGCATGCACTAAATGAAGAACGCTTTTGTCTCTATGCTCAGATGATTGAACCACTCAAAGAGAGCGCAGGAGAGCATTTTGAGTTATTAATCCGCATGATAGGTGAAGATGGAGAGATTATACTTCCGGGGGCCTTTTTACCCTCGGCAGAGCGTTATAATTTGATCTGTCAACTGGACAAATGGGTTATATCAAATGCAATGAGTTTGTTAAAAAGTCATCCAGAGTTTTTAAATAGGATAGACTTCATTTCAATCAATCTCTCTGGCCAATCAATCACTGATGAGCGTTTTCTAGAATTTGTACTCAACGAAATTCATGATTTGAAAGGCAACGCTACGAAAATTTGCTTCGAGATTACCGAGACTGCGGCGATTACTAATCTTTTCTTAGCGGGTAAATTCATATCCGAATTACGAAAATTGGGATGCCGTTTCGCGTTAGATGATTTTGGCAGTGGGCTCTCTTCATTTGGCTATTTGAAAAATTTAGCAGTTGATTATCTCAAAATTGATGGTGTATTTGTCAAAGATATTGTCTTCGATCCGATAGACCGTGCAATGGTAAAATCTATAAATGAAATAGGGCAAGTGATGGGCATGGAGACCATCGCTGAATTTGTTGAGACTGAAGAGATTAAAATTATGTTAAAAGAGATTGGTGTTGATTACGCCCAAGGTTACGGTATCCATAAACCGCAACCCTTTACGACTGTGCTTACGATAGAAAATAATACCGGTAATTTCAACAGCTCAAATTAGTGATAAATCATCCAAATGAAATCGTTTGGCCTATGCCATTCTGTCTTTTAACAATTGAACTTCAGCAAATCTGCTGGGGATATCATCTCTGTCCGTCGCACAACGCAAATCCTTTAATTTTTCTAATGAGCGCAACAATACAGGAAGAGGCGGCCCGCTAGCAGTGATTTTTTGATAAGCTTGTTGGGGTTCATTTTTTGCCATTTGCGCAATGAATCGCTCAACTAACTGATTATGATGTTGGCTTGCTGCATAGCCATGCAACTCAAGCACGTCCAAAAGTAAGGCCCCGTTCTTTTTAAACCATGGGCTACTAGTTTGTTCAGGCGTTACGCTTAACATTGAATCTAGCAAACTTTGACGTCTCATACAATCACGCAGTATGGCTTGTTCCTGTGGTAGCATAAATAGGAATTTGTCGACTAAAATCTGTGAATAGTAGGGGTCATCGCCCTGGCAAACACCCAGCGATAAATCAATGACATTGATGCCGGCAAAATCGCCAGCATTTGCGCCACGATATTCATTTTGACCCACTCTATAAGGCTTATAATATGGACGCACACAATGAAAGAAGCGTTCTATGTTGAGCTCATTAAATAATATATCATTGTATTTGATGACATCCTGTAAACCTTGTTTAGCGATGTTTAGCATATCGCCAGCGAGAGGGTGTGACATGCCCATAGGTAATATTTTGAGCAGGGCATCGGCGGTGCGCATATACGCTAAAATGCCACGTGTATTATAATTTAAGAATAAAACCTCATCTTCCAACGATGTAAAGCTTTTGTACAAGCCATTTATCGCGAAATTGTGCGTGGTTAAATGACTAGTCGAAAAACGTGGCGTTACGCCAAGTGATGCGCCAATTTGCATGGCTAATGCAGAGGCTTCAATTAAAGGGGATTTAGTTTCCCTACTTGGCTCAGTAATGTCGTGGCGGCGACAAGCGGCCATATACAAACCCACGTTGCCGAGTAAATCAAAACCAGCATCAAAACCTGAATCAGTATTGCCTTCCTTTAATAACGCAGCAATATAGGCCCGGCCAGCGTCAGTTAACTCTTTGCTTAATGGTTTGGTAACAAGGGGTTGGAAATTGACATCACTGCGATCGCTCTGTGCGAAGTAGATTTCTTCTAATTGGGAATTGAGCCGTTTAAAGTCGCTTCTGATCCATTGATCAAAGGTTTTCACAGCAGCGGTTTGGTTGCCATTACGCATAAGGTCTCCTGAGTTGCGCCGCGGTTGCCACAAGTTAAATGAATGACCGCGCTCAGCGCCTATATTTTTTAAATCTATTGCTCTACGCTTATAAAACCACAGCTGAATAAAAAAAAGAAGTTTTATCTTTTAAATTTTGCAGTTGCATAACCCTCGCCTTAAAACCCGAACTTAGCCCTCAAAAACAGGAAGAAAAACAACTTATGGGATTATTATGAAAATAAAAACGTAAAGAATACATATGGTTACAAATAATATAAAATTTGTGCTTTTACTGAGCTTTATTTTTTTTCGTTAAATTTAAAAAATAACCGATTATAAACAATCAGTTATCAATTATTTTATGTCGACATTTGTTGTTTGATAACTTAAGAAGTTAAAAGCCTCGCTTCCATGCTTAAGTGCATTCTAAATCATAAATTAGACGCTAAATCCTTGTTCAATATAAAAAATTGACTAAAAAGCACTCAACGGTACTGGGGTGATATTTAACGAAGTCGATTATACTTAGCGGGTAATAAAGTTTAATAAAGCAACGGCTCTATGATTGGATTTGATAGCGATAAATGACTTCTTCGCTAATATCGGTTAAATATATTTGGCCAGCAATATTCCACATTAGTTCTTCTAACTGTTTCGCTTTGTGAATAGCATAGCGAGTGACATATGCTAACTCTTGCTCCAAAAAAGAAACATCAGGGCGATTGGCACGACTGATATGCACACTAAAGGCATAAAACTCACCTTCAGCGATGGCAGCTTTTATAAATTTTAATTTTGAACGATGAGTGCTGAGCTCATTTTCCCATTTCGCGACAATTGCCGTTTCGTATTCTGCGTCACTAGGGTTAAATGCGACATAGATTTCGGCTTGTATTGGACGGTGTTCGAGGCGCAGTGTGCGTAAAGCATCTCTCACAAAGGCATTACTTTTATGCTTATCTTGAAATAGCCAAGCACAATTCATTTTTGTTGCAGGCATATCATGTTTCAGCAATCGTAGCCAAGACGCTCTTATGGGCTGCATAGTTGTCATAGTCGGCACGTATCCACTCCTTTGCTTTTGCATATAAATGCACACTTGCGGCGAGTTTTTAGCTTGCATACAGCGCAATGCATGACCCATACCTAGCACAGATTCCTCATTTGTAGTTGTTTTGAGTTTATCTTTGTTGCCGTCAATTAAGAGTGTGAAAAACTTCTCAGCAATACTCAATTCATTTTTAGATATCGCTTCTAAATGCAGTACTAACTTGTCATAGTTGATGTGCTTAACCCGATAGTGCAGATTTTCTAAGACGAACTCCGTGGTCTTTTTTTGCAACTCGGGGAAAGCAATACTCACTTTTGAGTTAATTTGTTGTTCAAAAGGTGAGTCTAGCTCTATCTTGAGACCACTCACAGAGCAATCATCGCTGACGCCTGTAATCTGCGTGGCATGGTTAGATAATTTAACTAACGTACGCAATTTATAACGTGTTTCTTTACGCAAGTCTTGTTGCTTGTAACGGAAGGAAAGCACCGATACCGGCAGTTTATTTCGTGGGTGCCCAAAAGCAGATAGTCGTTTAATTTTATCTCGTTCTAGGATGTTTTTTTGATAGCAGTGCTGGGCAACTAAATGGGTAACATCCGTTACGCTTACCATATGTTTGATATGCTGCAGTTTTGATTCAAGTCTTGGTGTAAGACGGCGATTAAGTTTATCAATGTGACGATTGATGCCGTTGGGCATTGCGGTGGGGACATAAGCAGATTTCGGGTCAATGTCAGTGCATAAAATCTTGTATAGCCGCCAGCTTGCTTTGCGCGCAGCATAACTTAGAAATATTGCTTTTAGCTCCTGCTCCATATCAAGTTCCGCGGTGCTTGCAGAATAGAAATACGTCTTGCCGTCCTTGATGTGAGTAAATGCATATACCCAAAGACAAGCCTCTGAGCTTGAGCTTGCTATCATGCTGGCGAGCCTAGTGGGATTTATTAAGAAACCGATGTTCTGCTCATCGTTTTCGTCTAGCCAATAATCCATTATCTCTTTATTGGTGCTATTTACGCAGGCAAACTTTGCTGTTGGTGTCAGTGGGTCTTGAGAATCTATGAATATTGACAGTGCTGGAGTGGTGCTTGCAAATGCCTGCTCATGGATCTTATTGTCCAAGGCTGCAAGGGTACTATCGAGATTTACCTTGTATTTACGTTTGTGAAGTTTTATCAGCTGTTTCACATAATTATTGAAAACCTGAGGTCCTGTTCTTACATCGCGAGTGACGTGAATACGTGCAAGTACTCCCTCCCCAGAAATGCCCAATATACGGTATTCAATAGCTTGTTTGCTTACTCCTGAATCAGTTTGAAAGCCACGAAAAACAATACTGACAGGCGCAAACGCTTTAATCATGGTTAGTTCATTGGGGTTTTTAAGTTTCAGTTTTAGACCGCTCGGACTAATGTCAACAGTGGTAGCCAACAGGCTCTGATTATTGTCCAGAAACAGTTCTATCGCCACAACATAGTTCATGCGTTCTTCGCGACGATGCGGATAATCCAATAACTGATGATTAGAAACGATGTATTTTTCGGAATTTGACTTACGTTCGCGGTCTTGCTGCTCATCCGCAGACGCCATTGTGTCTATATTGGCATTCAATTCATGTTCAGCTAAATTCAATATTGCTTCATACACGCCAAAAGTATAAATACCGTAGCGCTGGATTAATTCCTCAAACAACGTAATTGCGGGTTGATGTAAATAATGCTTTATGCCTTGAAACGAAAATAATTCACACGTTGAACTCACTCGCGTTCGCAGATCAATTGAGCGGATACAGGGCTTGGAGAGTCGCTTCATTTCCATTTTCAATAAAAAACGCTTGTCAGCACTAAGTTCCTCTGTTGCCTCAAGTAGCAGGCGTGAAAATTCCGGCCTATCTACTAGCGGAGCTAATGTGTGGATGAGGTAAGTGTGTTCTGACAGATCGTGCGTCATGCATTCCTATTCTTTAGACAGTCGTTTTTAGTATCTAGCGGGCTATTATCGTGAAAACCCGTTTAAAATATTCAATTATTTATTTTATCGGCAAAAAAGTTTGTTTCTAAACGGATTTTTGGAACAAATTTAGTTACTCTGCAAGCCACGACACGAAACGTTAAACAGACATTATATGCGACTACTGTGTATCACACCATACAAGTCGATTATTTGACCACCATACTGAGAACACACAATATTTATGGCAAAAAGAAAAACAGCTTTTGTTTGTAACGACTGCGGTTCAGAGCATCCGCGCTGGCAAGGACAATGTAATGACTGTCGAGAATGGAACACGCTGAGCGAAATCATTATTGAAAACTCACCAACGAAAAGTATTCCGGCCAGTCGAAGTGGTTTTTCTGGCATTACTGCAGCGAAAGTGGAAGTCTTGAATGAAATTGATTTGGCCGCGTTACCGCGTTTTTCATCTGGATTTAAAGAGCTAGATCGCGTGCTGGGTGGTGGCATCGTGCCGGGTTCAGCAATATTAATAGGTGGTTCGCCAGGAGCTGGTAAAAGCACCCTTTTACTGCAAGTGATGTGCTTATTAGCTCGAACCAATTCCACCCTCTATGTGACGGGCGAAGAGTCACTGCAGCAGGTGGCAATGCGTGCTCAACGGCTACAATTACCCGATGATAAACTTAAATTATTAGCCGAGACGAATGTTGATACCATTTGCCAATTAGCGCTCCAGCACAAACCTAGCATTATGGTAATTGATTCGATTCAAGTGATGCATATGAGTGACATTCAATCTGCGCCGGGTGGTGTATCACAAGTGAGAGAAAGTGCCGCAGCGTTAACACGTTTTGCAAAACAACATCATATTGCCATGTTTTTAGTGGGCCATGTAACTAAAGACGGCAGCCTTGCTGGTCCAAAAGTGTTAGAACATTGTATCGATTGCTCCATGATGCTCGAAGGGGAAAGTGACAGTCGTTTTCGAACCTTGCGTGGGACTAAAAATAGATTCGGCGCAATCAATGAATTAGGTGTATTTGGCATGACCGAAAAGGGCATGAAAGAAGTGTCTAATCCGTCCGCTATTTTCTTAAATAGAGAAGATGAAGCATCCCCCGGCAGTATTGTGATGACTATCTGGGAAGGAACGCGGCCTCTGCTTGTTGAAATTCAAGCGCTTGTAGATTACTCGCAGCTATCCAATCCAAGACGCGTTGCGGTTGGCCTTGATCAAAATAGGCTAGCGATGCTGCTCGCAGTGATGCACCGCCATGGTAATGTGCAAATGAACGACCAAGATGTATTTGTAAATGTTGTTGGTGGTGTAAAGATAGCTGAAACTGGCGCTGACCTTGCGGTGCTATTGGCAATGGTATCAAGCTTTAGGAACTATACGTTACCCAAAGAATTGATTGCGTTTGGTGAAGTAGGCTTGTCAGGTGAAATAAGGCCGGTGCCAAATGGCACTGACCGCATTACTGAGGCGGCAAAGCATGGTTTTAAACGCGCTATTGTGCCGAAAGCAAACATGCCTAAACAAAAAATACCGGGTATTGAAATAGTACCTGTTGGTCGGCTTTCCGAGGCACTTGAAGCGCTTTGATATCACTTTTTAGCTCGTAAGCTTTGGACATTTCACATGACTCATTCAATCAAGACACCGCTTATTTTTTTCCCAGGAACACTGTGTGATGAACGCATATTTATACCGCTCTGGAAGGCATTGAATTCAAAAGGTAACTCGTTGGAAAATAAAGCTTATGTACCTTTGCAGTGGGCTGATGACTTGACGCAAATGTTGGCCTTGAGCGAAGACCGACTGGCTTATTTTCCTGAAAAAGTGCATTTACTAGGGTATTCTATGGGAGGCTATATTGCCGCGCTCACAGCCCTGGCAAACCCAGATAAAGTGGCGTCGTTGACCCTTATTGCTAGCACTGCAACTGCACTCGCAGATGAAGAACTTCAGGGACGTAAGCTGGTATTGAATATGATTAAAAACAAACAGTACAAAGGTATGGCCCAATCTCGCATTGATTTTATGCTGCACAGCGGTAATCAGGAAAATAAGGAGATTGTTCTCCTGATTAAAGAGATGGCTGATGACTTGGGGCCCTCGGTATTAGCAGCACAAACAAACGCGACGTCGAATAGGCAAGACCTGATCAATCAATTAAGCAGACAACAATTTAACACCTATTTTCTTGTGGGCGAGCAGGACAAAATCGCTACCGTACAAGAAATTGCTGAGATTGCCGCACGCGCACAAACATTCCAAAAAGAAGTGTTTGCTAATGCTGGACATATGCTGCCTCTTGAGCAAACGGATGCATTGGCGCTTTTCTTACATCAGCATTTGCATTAATCGAGGTTTAGGACGCAACAAAAAAGGAGCCTACACTTTCGTGAGACTCCTTTCTGCTGCTTACTGTTAGCCTGATAACTCTTAGAACAACAGAACTTAACTAATTTTCTTATATTTTAAGCGGTGTGGCTCAACTACGTCATGGCCATAGGTTTGTTTTATCCACGCCTCATACTCATTGTAGTTACCTTCGTAGAAGTTAATCTTGCCTTCATCACGGTAATCCATAATATGTGTGGCAATGCGATCCAAAAACCATCTATCATGCGAAATAACCATGACGCAACCCGGAAATTCCAAGATTGCGTTTTCCAAAGCACGCAATGTTTCGACATCGAGGTCATTGGTTGGCTCATCAAGCAGCAGTGTATTGCCACCGGCTTTGAGTAGTTTGGCCAAATGCACACGGTTGCGTTCACCGCCTGATAAGTCTTTCACAAACTTTTGCTGGTCAGTGCCTTTAAAGTTGAATCGACTGCAATATGCGCGGCTGTTAATTTCAAAATTGCCAATCCGAACAATATCTTGTCCATCGGAAAGCTCTTGATACACCGTTTTGTTGCCATCCATATGATCTCTGAATTGATCGACGCTGGCTAATTGAACGGTGTCGCCGATATCTATTGTGCCCGAGTCTGGTTTTTCTTGACCCGTGAGCATTCTAAATAATGTTGACTTACCCGCACCGTTAGGACCGATAATGCCCACAATCGCACCTTTTGGTACTTTAAAAGTGAGATCATCGATTAATAGGCGATCGCCATATGACTTTCTTAAGTTAGTTACTTCAATGACCTTGTCACCTAAACGCTCACCTGGGGGAATGAACAATTCATTTGTTTCGTTACGTTTTTGATAATCGCCCGTATTAAGCTCTTCAAAGCGTGACATTCTGGCTTTGCTTTTAGCTTGACGACCTTTAGGATTGCTTCTAACCCATTCAAGCTCTTGTCGGATAGATTTTTGACGCGCACTTTCAGTGCGCTCTTCTTGTGCTAAGCGCGCATCTTTTTGCTCCAACCAACTAGAATAGTTACCTTCCCAAGGAATACCTTGGCCTCGGTCAAGTTCCAGTATCCAACCAGCAACATTATCAAGGAAATATCTATCGTGGGTAATGGCCACAACCGTGCCTTCATAGTCATGCAGAAAGCGTTCTAACCAAGCTACCGATTCGGCATCTAAGTGGTTGGTTGGTTCATCAAGTAATAGCATTTCAGGTTTTTCTAACAAGAGGCGGCAAAGAGCAACACGGCGCTTTTCGCCTCCTGAAAGCTTACTAACATCGGCATCCCAAGGAGGCAGACGCAAAGCATTAGCAGCACGTTCTAATGCGTTTTCTAAATTGTGACCATCTTTGGTTTGAATAATGGCTTCCATTTCACCTTGCTCTTGCGCTAATGCATCGAAGTCGGCGTCTGGTTCGGCATAGGCAGCATATATTTCATCAAGTCGTTTCAATGCATGAGCTACATCGGCCACGGCTTCCTCTATATTTCCTCGAACGTCTTTGCTCTCATCTAACTTTGGTTCTTGCGGTAAATAGCCTATTTTTAGCCCTGCTTGAGGAGTTGCTTCACCTTCAATGTCAGTGTCAAGGCCAGCCATAATGCGCAGTAACGTCGATTTTCCTGAACCATTTAAACCTAAAACTCCAATCTTGGCTCCAGGGAAGAAGCTGAGGGATATATTCTTAAGAATTTGACGATTAGGTGGGACAATCTTTCCCACTCTATGCATGCTATATACATATTGAGCCATAGTTCTCTCTTTTAACCTTTTTGTTGAAATAGTGTATTAATTTAAAAAAGACACGTGTTAACGGGACGCTCTAAGGCACTACCATGAGTGTATAAATAGGGGCACGTTAACCGGAATGTGATAATCCGAATATCAGTGTCTGAATTGTAAGGATTTTGGTAATTAAGTACTAGTAAATATCTGTGATATCATCAATAAAAAATATAACAACGTAAAATTAAACACAATGATAAGGAGCCTTATGCCAGCGTTTTACTCTCTGCAAGAACTTGCACAACATATTGGGGGCGAGCTACGGGGCGATGCAAACGCCATGATCACTAGCATGGGCACTTTAGAAGGTGCCAAAAAAGGGCAAATGTCATTTTTGACCAATTCGAAATATAAGCATGCCCTGACTAATACGAAAGCGAGTGCTGTGATTTTAAAACAAGCTGATGCGAAATTTTGTTCAACTAATAAAATAATTCACTCTGACCCCTACATTGCTTTTGCGAGAGTGGCGCAGCTGTTGGATTCTACGCCAGTACCTGAGAGCGGTATTTCTGAATTTGCTAGCATTCATCCGACGGCAGATATAGGAGAAAACGCCAGTATTGCGCAGGGTGTTGTGATTGAAAAAGACGTGATCATTGGCAATAATGCGCGTATTGGCCCGAATACGGTCGTCGGTCAAGGTGCCAAAATAGGAGATGATTTGAATTTACGTGCCAATGTCACGATTTATCATCGCGTGATTTTAGGTAATCGAGTATCAATTCATAGCGGCACGATTGTTGGCTCTGACGGATTTGGCTACGCAAATGACAAAGGTGTTTGGGTAAAAATTCCGCAAACAGGCACTGTAGAGATTGGCGATGATTGTGAAATTGGTGCTAATACTTGTATTGACCGAGGGGCATTGGATAATACCATCATTGGCAACGATGTGATTATTGATAATTTAGTGCAGATTGCTCATAACGTGACGGTAGGTGATCATTCATGTATTTGCGGTGGCACTGGCATTGCTGGAAGCACAAATATCGGCAAATATGTAGTGATTGCGGGCACGTGTGTCGTGAATGGGCACATTGATATTTGCGACAAGGTGCAAATAACCGGTTTTAGTATGGTAACCAAATCGATTACTCAGCCCGGCGTGTATTCTTCAGGGATGCCTGTGCAACTAAATAGAGAATGGCAGAAAAATACGGTCAGACTGCGTCAAATCGATAAATTAGTCGAACGAGTTAAAGTCTTGGAAGGCCTGCATAAGTAGGCTTTACAAACGCTTATATTTAATTCCAATAAAGCGCTATACAAGCGCCTCAAAATGCTTAAAATATCGAGTCTTAATTTTAGGTGAACACGCAAATTTTAGTCCATCGTATTGCCATAGGCATTAACAACAAGAGCAAACGCTCGGTTGTATTGTGTTGTGAGTGAAGTAACAAGACGAATTGAAATATGCACGCAAAGCAAGCTCAGCAGGAGAAACGTATGTTATCAAGTAAAATGACGATCGCAGAATTCGATCCAGAATTAGCAGCTGCAATCAACAACGAAAACCAACGCCAAGAGCACCACATCGAGCTGATTGCGTCTGAGAACTATTGCAGCCCGCGAGTAATGGAAGCACAGGGGTCGCAACTGACCAATAAATATGCCGAAGGTTATCCTGGAAAGCGTTATTATGGCGGGTGTGAATATGTTGATATTGCTGAAGAGTTAGCAATAGAACGCGCGAAGCAGTTATTTGACTGCGATTATGCGAACGTGCAGCCACACTCTGGATCCCAGGCAAACACTGCCGTGTTCATGGCATTAATCAACGCCAATGACACTGTGTTGGGCATGAGTTTAGCCGACGGTGGTCACCTGACACACGGTTCTCACGTTAACTTTTCGGGTAAAACGTATAACGCGGTGCAGTACGGACTGCACCCAGAAACAGGCATTATTGACTACGACCAAGTTGAAGCGCTTGCCCTTGAGCACAAGCCTAAACTAATTATCGGCGGTTTTTCTGCCTACTCAGGTATTGTTGACTGGGCTCGTTTCCGTGAAATTGCAGACAAAGTCGGTGCATACTTACTCGTAGACATGGCGCACGTTGCAGGTTTGGTTGCTGCGGGTGTGTACCCGAGCCCTCTGCCGCATGCCCATGTGGTCACTACAACGACCCACAAAACATTGGCTGGCCCCCGCGGTGGTTTAATTTTATCAGCGTGTGGCGATGAAGCGTTGTATAAAAAGTTCAACAGTTCAGTGTTTCCAGGCAACCAAGGCGGACCGTTGATGCATGTCATTGCTGCAAAAGCGGTCGCGTTCAAAGAAGCGCTTGAGCCTGAATTTAAAACATACCAGCAACAAGTGCTTAAAAATGCGAAAGCAATGGTTTCTGTCATGCAAGACCGCGGCTATAATATTGTCTCAAACGGCACTGACAACCATTTATTTTTGCTAGACTTAATTGACAAAGATATTACGGGCAAAGATGCAGATGCTGCATTGGGTAGCGCGAACATTACCGTTAATAAAAACTCAGTGCCTAACGACCCAAGATCACCTTTTGTCACAAGTGGTTTGCGCATTGGTACTCCGGCTATTACAAGACGTGGATTTAAAGAAGTAGAAGCTGGCCAAGTAGCTACTTGGATATGTGATGTATTAGACAGCATTAATGAACAAAGTGTTATTGAGAGAGTCAAAAACGAAGTCGTAGAACTATGCGAACGCTTCCCAGTATATGGTTAGTTAGTATACGGCTAGTTAAAGAGGTTTTTAACATTAGCTCAATTGCAGGCCATACATCAATGTGTATGGCCTTGCTTATTTTTGGAGCGTCAGCGCATGTTTTGTCCATTTTGTTCCGCACAAGAAACCAAAGTTATTGATTCAAGGCTCGTTGCCGACGGTGCGCAGGTGCGCAGACGCAGGGAGTGTCTAGAGTGCCACGAACGATATACTACTTTCGAAATAGCTGAACTCGTCATGCCTCGTGTTGTCAAACGAGACGGTTCGAGAGAGCCTTTTAATGAAGACAAACTGAGAGCTGGTTTGCAAAGAGCTCTCGAGAAACGTCCTGTCAGTACCGAGCAAGTTGAAAACTGTATTGTTCGCATCAAATCATCGTTGCGAGCGACAGGTGAGCGTGAAATTAAAAGTGAGCTTGTTGGTAGTTTAATAATGGATGCCCTTAAAGAGCTTGATAAAGTAGCTTATGTCCGTTTTGCTTCAGTATACCGATCGTTTGAAGACATCCGTGAATTTGGTGAAGAAATTGCTAAGCTAGGTGATTGATGCCTAAATTCACTGAAATAGATGCGTATTGGATGTCAATGGCGTTGAAATTGGCTCAAAAAGGACGTTTTTCAACAATGCCCAACCCCAATGTGGGATGCGTCATTGTTGATACAAATAATAAGTTGATTGGCCGGGGTTACCATCAAAAGGCGGGGCAAGCACACGCAGAAGTCAATGCGCTAGTAAATGCCGGCTTTGTTCCTCACCAAAATGCAGCAAACCAATCAACAATTCATCAAGAAAAACCAATAACATCTGGTGCTACAGTTTATGTTACGCTTGAACCCTGCAGTCATATTGGCAAAACGCCTCCTTGCGCACTTGCTCTGATTGAAGCACAAGTTGCTCGGGTTGTTATCGCTAGTATTGATAAAAACCCCCAAGTGATGAATAACGGGATTGCGCAGCTAAAAGAAGCGGGTATCCAAGTCGATGCAGGCTTGATGGAGTCTGAAGCGCAAAAATTAAACATCGCATTCAATTTTCGAATGATCCATCAGTTACCATGGGTGACCGTTAAGCTCGCGACTAGTCTCGACGGTAAAACAGCGTTGCAAAATGGTAAGAGCAAATGGATTACTGGGTCTGAAGCCCGCGCGAACGTGCAGGTGGAGCGAGCAGCTAGCTGCGCCATTTTAAGCGGTGCGGATACCGTGATCGCGGATGACCCCAAATTAAACGTGCGCATTGAGACTTTACCTTCCTTCGAAAATAGTCTTTTTAGGGGGCGCGGTGCACAACCTATCAGGGTTATTATTGACGGACAAAACCGACTGCATGATAACTATCAAATTTTTCAAGATGAGCACAAGGTGATTGTTTTCAACGCCCAGCACAATGTGCAGTTGACGGCTAAAAATATTGAGCAAATCCAAGTGCCGCTGGTGGATTCAGTAAAAGAACAACCGGTAGATGCTCGGCAGTACTTAGATTTACACGCTATCATGCTTACTTTAGCGGCAAAGCACATTAACCGAGTGTGGACTGAAACTGGGGCTGCGTTGTCAGGCGCGCTGTTGAGCGCGAACTTAGTAAATGAATTGATTATCTATCAAGCACCCATGTTACTGGGTTCTGATGCCCGAGGGGCGGTAAGCATTGGTCAATTGACAAGCATACAACAAGCAATAAGAACAGAATATAAGGAAGTGACTCAGGTTGGGAAAGATCTAAAACTTCGCTTATCGATTAAAAGCTAACAACACATTAAAAGTAGTAGGAGTGTCGGTTTATGTTTACTGGGATTATAGAGGCCAAGGGAACGATTAAATCGTTGGTTAATCATGGCGACGATATTCGTCTGACAGTGGAAACAGGCACGCTTGATATGAGTGATGTTGCCTTGGGTGATAGTATCGCTACCAATGGCGTTTGTCTTACTGTTGTTGACTTTGGTGAACACTTTTATAGTGTGGATGTTTCCTCGGAGACGATCAAGTATACGGGGTTTGCAAATTATAGTAGTGGTAGCACAGTCAACCTTGAAAAAGCCATGCGTGCTGATACCCGATTTGGCGGTCACATCGTAAGTGGTCATGTTGATGGCGTGGGCGAAGTCCTCTCTATTACTGCGCATCAACGCTATGTTGAGATTTGGGTAAAAGCGCCTGATGAGCTAGCGAAGTACATTGCGCATAAGGGCTCAATTACCGTCGATGGGGTTAGCTTAACGGTTAACGAAGTTAAAGGTGCATCCTTTATGTTGTGGTTAATCCCTCATACGCTGCGAGAAACGGTCATGGGTACTTATACAAAAGGAACTAGGGTGAATTTAGAAGTTGACGTCATTGCGCGTTACTTAGAAAGACTTATGCTTGGTGATAAAGCTGCGCAAGAAGAAAAACAAGATATCAGCCTGTCGTTTTTAGCTGAGCATGGCTATTTAAAATAGGCGAGCTGCAAATACGCTTGACTAAACTATACTAACTTGAAGGCGTTTCTTTTGCCATCAGTTCATATTTGCAGCAAAAGCTAACAAGTAAAAGGGCATGAAATCAACGAGGTTTCATCATATTTTAAAACACGAAGAGAAATGTAATGGCGTTGAACACAACACAGGAAATTATCGAAGACATCAAACTAGGTAAAATGGTTATTTTGATGGATGACGAGGATCGGGAAAATGAAGGCGACCTGATTATGGCCGCTGAGCATGTTACGCCAGAAGCGATTAACTTTATGGTAACTCATGCAAGAGGTCTTGTCTGTTTACCGATGACAGCAGAGCGCTGCAAACTGTTGAAATTACCCCTTATGGTAGATAACAATAACGCTCAGTTTTCAACTAATTTCACGGTCTCGATAGAAGCAGCGACAGGCGTAACAACAGGTATTTCTGCGGCCGACAGAGCTCGGACTGTTTTGGCTGCGGTAAATCCAAATGCGATTGCTAAAGACATAGTACAACCTGGTCATATATTTCCACTGATTGCAAAAGAAGGTGGTGTGTTAAATAGAGCGGGTCATACTGAAGCTGGTGTGGACTTAGCCCGAATGGCAGGTTGTGAACCCGCTTCAGTGATTGTTGAAATTCTGAACGATGACGGCACGATGGCAAGAAGACCCGAGTTAGAGGTGTTCGCTGCGAAACACAACATGAAAATAGGGACGATTGCCGATCTTATCGAGTATAGAAACCTAAATGAAACGACTATTGAGAAAGTTGCTACCTGTCATCTTCCTACTGCTTACGGCGATTTTGAACTGACCACTTATAAAGACGTGATTGATGAGCAAATTCATTTTGCGCTAAAAAAGGGCGAAATTGTGGCCGGTAAACCAACCCTAGTGCGAGTGCATTTGCATAATACACTCAGTGATTTACTTGGTTCCACTAGAGCTGTGAATCGTTCAATGCCACTGTCTGAGTCGATGCAACGTATCAATGAAGAAGGGGGTGTATTGGTCTTGCTAGGTAAGAAAGAAGACATCACCTCACAAGTTAAACAATTTCAAGCAGAAGATAACGAGGAAGTTGCAGAAGGTAAAGCATGGCAAGGTTCTTCTCGTACCGTCGGTGTGGGAAGCCAGATACTGGCAAGCTTAGGCATTCAGAAAATGCGTTTATTGAGCAAGCCAATCAAATATTCAGCGTTGTCAGGATTTGGCCTTGAAGTGGTTGAATACGTTTACGACGAAAAATAAACCCTTTTAACAATTAATCTTCGCGTGACTTATGGTATACTTCGCGCCGATTTTTTTGGAGAGCAAAAATGATAGAAATTGAAGGTAATATTCGAGCGACTGGCAAAAAATTTGCCATTGTTGTAGCACGCTTTAACGGTTTTGTAGTTGAGAGTTTGCTGGATGGCGCATTAGATACGCTAGAGCGTCACGGCGAAGTGAACCCTGATGATGTCACTGTGGTACGCGTTCCTGGTGCTTATGAATTGCCTCTCGCTGCTCAAAAACTCGCTGAGAAGAATAAATTTGATGCGATTATTGCAATAGGTGCAGTGATCCGAGGTGGTACGCCACATTTTGATTTTGTTGCTGGTGAATGTAACAAAGGTTTGGCGCAAGTATCGTTAGATGCTGGGATTCCAGTTGCATTTGGCGTTATCACGACCGATAGTATAGAGCAGGCAATTGAGCGTTCAGGAACGAAGGCTGGCAACAAAGGTGCAGAAGCTGCTTTATGTGCACTTGAAATGGTAAACGTCATTAGTGCTATTGAAGAGGCTAACTAAGTGAAACCTGCCGCGCGACGTAAAGCTAGAGAGCTAGCAGTTCAAGGTTTGTATGGTTGGCAAATGAGTGGCAACCCTATCGAACAGGTAGAACTCAGTATTGCTACCACCAATGACATGCACAAAGTGGACATGGAATACTTTCAAGCCCTGTTGCGCGGAGTTGCAGAAAGAACAGAAGAGTTAGATAAAGCGATTAAGCCTTATCTCGGCCGCCTTCCGGAAGAACTAGATCCGGTCGAAAAAGCAATTTTACGCTTGGCAACATTAGAGCTCGTTGAACGTTTTGATACGCCATTTAAGGTTGTTATTAACGAGTCAATTGAGTTAGCCAAAACCTTTGGCGCTGAAGAAAGTCATAAGTTTGTTAATGGTGTCTTAGATAAAGCCGTAAAGACACTTCGAAAAGACGAAAGAAGCTAATGTAGTGAAAGAGTTTGATTTGATTGGTAACTACTTTGCAAAAGGTGGTTATGTTCGCAAAGATGTATTGTTAGGCATTGGTGACGATGCTGCAGTTACCACAGCGCCAGCTGGACAATGCCTTGTTACAACCACCGATACACTTGTTGAAGGCGTTCATTTCCTTGCCGATACTGCGCCAGAGGCCATTGCGCACAAAGCGATAGCAGTCAATCTAAGTGATTTAGCCGCAATGGGTGCAGAGCCTGCTTGGATTAGCTTATCACTTTCTTTGCCCAGTATTGACGAGAGTTGGGTTAAAGCATTTTCAGAAAAAATCCACAGTTTAAGTCACTATTTTTCATTCCAGCTCATCGGTGGCGATACGGTTCAAGGTCCTCTTAGTATTACAATAACTGCCCAAGGTTTTATCCCAGACAACAACCACATAACACGCAGTGGTGCAGAGCCTGGCGACTGGTTGCTGGTAACTGGATGCTTGGGCGATGCTGGTGTTGGCTTAGACATACTCACGCATAAAGTTCAGGTCGGCAATGCAGAGCACGAATCCTATTTAAAAAATCGACATTGGTTTCCAACCCCCAGAGTTCTTGCGGGTACAACGCTTAGGCGTGTGGCAACTTCATGTATTGATGTGTCCGACGGCCTTATTCAAGATTTAAATCAAGTGATTTCACGCTCTGGCGTTGGTGCTGTAGTGCATCTTGATAAATTACCTATTTCACCAGCATTGGGTGAAAACATCGAAAACTTCATTGATGGTCTTACATATGCAGCGACAGCGGGCGATGACTATGAGTTGTTGTTTACGGTTCCTGAAGAGCAAAGAGTCTACATTGAAACGGCGCTCGCAAGTTATAACATTCAGGTTACTTGCATTGGGCAAATTACGGGTGCAAGCGGTAAGATCGATCTTCGTTTAAACGAACAGCCTTTTGAGTTTGCCTCAAAAAAGATTGGTTTTGAGCACTTTTCTTAATGGATAAAACCTTACGTCAGCGCGTTAGCATGAAAAATCCAGTGCATTTTTTGGCTTTGGGTTTCGGCACAGGTTTAGTACCTATGATGCCTGGTACCTCTGGCTCGTTAGCAACTGTTCCCATCTTATACGCCATGAGTTTTGTTACTTTTGACGTGTTTATCACTATTACATTCCTGAGCTTTTTAGTGGGTATCTATCTTTGTGGTAAAACAGCGAGAGACTTGAAAATGCATGACCATGGCTCGATTGTATGGGACGAGGTCGTGGGAATGATGGTGACCTTCATTGCTATCCCAATCAATCCGTTTTCTCTATTGTTGGGTTTTTTGTTGTTTCGCTTTTTCGATATTTTAAAGCCTTGGCCAATTCGTGTGTTCGATAAGCACGTGCATGGTGGCTTTGGTATTATGATTGACGATATTGTTGCTGGAATCATGGCGTGCGCTTGTTTGCACGGGATATTTTATTTACTGCCAAATATGACAACGTAACTGGTTTAGTGTAAATACATCATAACTAATGAGTGCAGACTAACAAAGCAATAGGGCTCTATCGCCTTGTTGTAGATTAATTATTTTCTGCAATTACCGCTAAAATACCTTTGGTATCCAAGCCTAACTCAGCATACATTTCTTGCTGAGTACCTTGCATAATGAACTCATCTGGCAAGCCTAATTGTACCAAGTTGGGCGTTAGCTTATGTTTAAATAAAGCTTCGGCGACACCACCGCCGGCACCACCAGCAATCGCTCCATCTTCGAGTGTGATGAGTAACTCATGTTGCTTAGCCGCTTCAACTAAAGCGTCTTCATCAAGCGGCTTTACAAAGCGCATATCAATTAAAGTCGCATCTATTTGTTCAGCTGCTTCAGTTGCATAGGGCATTAATGTGCCGAAATTAAGAATCGCGACTTTTTGACCTTTTCTAATGGTTCTGGCTTTTCCAATTTCTAATAATTGCATTTTGCCTGTGGCATCAATACCTGACCCTGAACCTCTTGGATATCGCACAGCGGCTGGTTTATTTGCTTTATGACCCGTGTATAACATATTGCGGCATTCTAGCTCGTCCGATGGTGTCATGATAATGATGTTTGGAATACAGCGAAGGAAGCTAATATCAAAAGCTCCTTGGTGAGTTGGGCCGTCTGCGCCAACCAATCCTGCGCGGTCGATTGCAAATAGAACAGGCAAGTTTTGGATCGCCACGTCATGTATTAGCTGATCGTATGCCCGTTGTAAAAAGGTAGAGTAAATTGCAACAACAGTATTTTTCCCCTCTCGAGCCATGCCTGCGGCAAGTGTGACGGCATGCTGTTCAGCAATCGCTACATCAAAATATTGCTCTGGAAAACGTTGTGAAAACTCCACCATACCAGAGCCCTCGCGCATCGCAGGCGTAATAGCCATTAAATCCGGATCTACATTGGCCATGTCGCATAACCATTTACCAAATATCGCAGAGAAGTTGGGTGAGCTAGGCACTGATTTAGGTAATTTTTGCTCTAAGTGATTAAATCGGGGCACTGCATGCCATTTAATTGGGTCTTGCTCTGCAAGTTCGTAGCCTTTGCCTTTCTTGGTCACTACATGCAAAATTTTAGGTCCCGACATTTTGCGCATATTAGCCAGGGTATCAACGACAGCAAGAACGTCATGACCATCAATTGGGCCAAAATAATTAAAACCCAATTCTTCGAAAATCGTCCCCGGCACGACCATGCCTTTTAGGTGTTCTTCCGCTCTACTCGCAAATTCTCTAATAGGTGGCAATGTACTTAAAATTTTCTTGCCACCATCTCTGATGCTATTAAAAAAAGTGCCTGTTAATAGGCGAGCTAAATGACTGTTTAACGCGCCAACGTTCTCAGATATCGACATTTCGTTATCGTTTAAAACAACGACCATATCTTTACCTATATCGCCGGCATGATTCAGTGCCTCAAACGCTAACCCAGCAGTCATTGCACCGTCACCAATAATAGCCACGACTTTGCGGCCCTTGTTTTCTTGTTCAGCTGCGATAGCCATACCCAGAGCTGCACTAATGGATGTAGAGGAATGACCAACAGCAAATGTGTCATATTCACTTTCAGGTGGCCAAGGGAAGGGATGAAGACCGCCTTTTTGACGAATGGTGGTCATGCGGTCACGCCTTCCGGTTAATATTTTATGCGGATAAGCTTGATGACCCACGTCCCATACGACACGGTCGAACGGTGTATTGTATACATAATGAAGCGCGACGGTTAATTCAACGGTACCAAGACCTGAGGCGAAGTGACCGCTGCTTAAACTAACACTGTCAAGCAAATAGCGACGCAGTTCGTTTGCAATTTTAGTCAAAGAGTCTTTGGGTAATTTGCGCAACTCTTCTGGAATATTTGCTTTCGCTAAGTTTGGATAGTCAGCTAGGTTTAACGTCATTATTTCTTTTATCTTCTGTCAGTGATACCGCTTACTCAGGCAATTGTAGCATTGTTGATGAGTAACAAAGGTGTCTATTTCTGTCGGTAAATCATTTGCTTAGCGGTGCACTCGGCATTTATAAGCAAGAAACTTGGTTTAAGTACTAGTAATCTCGCGACACCAAAAAGTCCGTAAACACTTTTAATTGGTCTGTATTGTAGGGCAAAGAGGCGATGGCTTGAAGTGCTTCATTGTGTAGCATTTGCAAAAAGCTCTGCGACCCCTCTAAACCAAGGTGTGACACGAATGTATTTTTATTTAAATTAGCATCTGAACCTTGGGGTTTGCCTAACGTTTTGCTATCCGAGATGACGTCCAAAATGTCGTCTTGTACTTGAAAAGCGAGGCCAATCTTGCTGGCGTATTTTTGCAATAGTTGAATATGTTCATCGGGTATATTGGGCGCAAGTATGGCGCCTAACGACACGCAAGCGCTAAGCAATGCACCTGTCTTTAGTTGATGAAGCTCAGTTAACTTTTCTAACGATATTTCGTGACCGGTGGCGAGTAAATCAATGCTTTGACCGGCACACATACCGTTCATGCCAGACGCTTTCGCGATTATTTTTGCCATATCAACGCGCTTTGCTAAATTGTCTTTTGACAAGGGGTAATTCAATACAATTTCAAAAGCGAGGGTTTGTAGTGCATCGCCAGCTAAAATGGCTGTCGCTTCACCGAACTGTATGTGATTTGTCGGCTTGCCGCGGCGCAGGGCGTCATCGTCCATAGCGGGTAAGTCGTCATGAATTAATGAGTAGGCGTGTATGCATTCAATCGACATACTCGCCACATCAAGATCGTCTGCATTAGCATTCAGCATATTTCCAACTATTGATAACAGCATAGGTCGCATGCGTTTGCCACCGCTAAAAACACTGTATTTCATTGCTGCTATAAGTTCATCAGCAGTTTGGGTTTGCTGATCGATAAATACACTTAGCTTGCTATCGATTCGTGTTTGTACATCTTGTTGAATGCTCGACAGAGGCAAAACTGAGGGGGAAATTGAGGGCATCCTTGTTACAGCTCATCGCTTTCGAAATCAACCAGTGTTTCGTTACCATTAGATTGCATCAATATTTGGACTTTCTGTTCAGCGGCCTTAAGTTGCTGCTGGCTTTGTCTGGCCAACTGGATACCGCGTTCGAACTTCTTCAAAGAATCTTCCAATGGAATGTCGCCTTTTTCCATTTCGACGACAATTTCTTCGAGCTCTTGCATGGCTTCTTCAAATGATGTTTTTTGATCTGTCATTAAGTTAATTTTTTTAGTAAATGCTTGCTGAGAACCATAACTGAGGCGCGATTCAAGGTCAATTAATTTGCCTAAATATGCGCAAATATATTCCATAGTAAGTAAAGCTTTTGCTATTTATGCCGTTAATACTTTTGCAGACTGTGGTGAGTCCAAAATACAAAGGTATTGAATCCGATACTGCGATTTTGAACGTTACGGGTAAACTGCAGAGCAGCAACACTATGAATTTTCTAAAAAGCAATTTTAATAGGAGTGAAACGTGGATTTAGCAACCCTCATAGGTATGATTGGTGCCATAGGTTTTGTCGTAATGGCAATGATCTTAGGTGGCGATTTAGGGATGTTTTTCAATGTACCCTCGGTTCTGATTGTTTTTGGTGGCTCTATATTTGTTGTTCTCTCACAATATCCACTTGGGCAGTTTCTAGGCGCTGGCAAAGTGGCCGGAAAAGCGTTTATGTTCAAAATTCAAGCCCCTGAAGAGTTGATCCATAAGATTGTTGAAATGGCTGATGCAGCAAGGAAGGGCGGGTTTTTAGCATTAGAAGAAGCTGTTATCGACAACGCATTTATGCAAAAAGGCGTCGATATGCTGGTTGACGGTCACGATGTCGAAGTTGTTAGAACAACGATGGGTAAGGACATAATTAATACATCTGAGCGACATGATGCTGGCTCGGTCATTTTTAAATCTCTGGGTGATGTTGCGCCAGCGATGGGAATGATCGGCACCTTGGTTGGTTTGGTCGCGATGCTATCAAATATGGACGATCCAAAAGCAATTGGGCCAGCAATGGCGGTTGCGCTTTTGACAACACTCTATGGTGCCTTTCTCGCTAACATTGTGTGTTTGCCTATCGCATTTAAATTAACCGTGCGAGCTGCGCAAGAGAAGCTTAATCAAAGTCTTATTCTGGATGGTATCTTGGGTATTGCTGATGGTCAAAATCCACGCGTAATTGAAGGTGTATTAAAAGGGTATATTGCCGAAGGTAAGCGCGGTACTGGAGAGACAGAATAGTGGATGACGAATGCCCAAAATGTCCTCCTGAAGGATTACCTGCGTGGATGGGCACCTTCGCTGACTTGATGTCACTGTTAATGTGCTTTTTTGTACTATTACTTTCATTTTCTGAAATGGACGTGAGAAAATTTAAACAGATAGCAGGTTCGATGAAGTTTGCATTTGGTGTTCAAAATAAAATTGAATTAAAAGATATTCCAAAAGGTACTAGCGTTATTGCAATGGAGTTTCGTCCGGGTAAACCAGATCCAACACCTATCGAAACAGTTCAACAAATCACCCAAGAAATTACCAAACCGATGTTGAACTTCCAAGACGGTGAGGAAGACAATGCAGGTGGCCGACAAAAGCAACGTGGTACCTTCAGAGGTGGCCAATCATCGCAAACTGCCGCGCAAACTGCGGCAGCGGCAGCTGCAGCCTCAAGCAAAGATCAAACAGAAAAAAACACAAAAAAAATACAAGATTTATTGCAAAAAGAAATTAAAGATGGGGCAGTTGATGTTGAAAACCTCGGGCAACAAATTGTTATTCGGATAAGAGAAAACGGTTCATTTTCAGCCGGCTCTGCCTTTTTACAACCGCAATTTAAACCGATAATTCGTGAAGTTGGTGTCTTACTCGCAGAAATGCCGGGGGAAATAGAAGTGACTGGACACAGTGATAGTGTGCAAATTTCCAATGAACTGTATCGCTCAAACTGGGATTTGTCAGCTCAAAGAGCGGTTGCTGTTGCTGAAGAACTGCGAAAAGCACGTGGATTTGATGAAAGCAGAATGAAAATCGTTGGGAAAGCTGCTACGCAACCCATTGAAGAAGACGATACACCAGAATCTCGTAACAAAAACAGGCGTGTTGAAATATCAATTATGCAGGGTAAGCCTAAGTTTTCAGACCCCATATCAGTGCTAGAAAATTAAGTTCATTGCGTCTACGAAAAAGTGTAGGAGCAGAGGGGCAATTAAACACCATACTGCACTTACTAATGCAAGAAAGCCCTAATTGTTCTGGCTTTTTTGGTAAATGAACGTCATTTGAATGGTATCAAGAACGCACTAAGGGCGCGCGGTAGTGTGGCTTGCTAATGACCAATTGAACCGTACTAATTGCGCGTTCTAAAAATCCACCTTCGCAGTAATTTAGATAATATTGCCACATACGAGCGAAACGTTCGTCGTATCCGTCTTTTTCAAGCAATTCTTTGTTTGCTTCGAATGCTAGATGCCAGTCGTGTAGAGTCCTAGCATAATCTAAACCAATATCATGTAAGTCACGAATATTCATGTCTGTACATTTTTTCAAAAACGTATTAATAGAAAATTGAGAAGGTAAAAAGCCGCCAGGAAATATATGTTTCTGAATGAAATCGACACTGTCAGAGTAGCTGTCATAGCGACGGTCATCAATTGTAATTGCTTGCAAAAGCATGAGACCGTTTGGCTTTAGTAACGAAGAGCACTTCTCAAAAAAATTGCCTAAATAGGCTTTACCGACTGCTTCTATCATTTCTATTGAAACTAATTTGTCAAATTTACCTTCTAGTAAACGATAGTCTTTTTTCAATAAGGTAATTTTTTCATTCAAACCTTCTGTACTTACCCATTCCTGCGCATAGGCGTATTGTTCATCAGAAATCGTAGTGGTAGTGACTCTACAGCCGTAGTGCTTTGCTGCGTAAATCGCTAAACCACCCCAGCCTGTGCCTATTTCGATCAAATGGTCTTTGTCAGAAAGCTGCAACTTGTCGCAAATTGAGCGTAGCTTATTTTCTTGAGCTTCTGCTAAGGTGGCTTCGGGAGAGGGATAAATAGCTGCTGAGTACATCATTGAAGGGTCTAAAAACTTTTCATACAGTTTGTTACCCAGATCGTAATGAGCTGAGATGTTTTTCTTGGCCTGCTCACGTGAGTTGCGTCGCATAAAGTGCTGTACTTTTAGCACCGGCATTGTGACCCATTTGAATTTATTTTCCCATTCGTCCAAGGTGCTTAGATTGCGTGCGAAAATGCGAATGACATTAGTTAAACTTGGCGTTGTCCACCATCCGTCGGTAAATGTTTCACCTGATGCAACGCTGCCTCCTAGCACTAAACGTTTGTATGCACGAGGGTCGATGATATTGACTTCTGCATGCAAATCTTGGTGCGGGTTACCACACTGTGCAACCAATCGCCCATTTTCTTTTAACGTTAAGTGCCCCTCAGGCATATTTTGCATCGCTTTAACAAAAAGCTGCCGATAAGTACGGTCCATAAATGTCATTGAATCCGTATTTTGTATTGTTTGTTCGCCATGTGACATATCTATTCCTTACCTCATGGATGCATATAAATTGGAACGCGTTTAAAAAATAGCTTAATTGCTTGCCAATAAATCCCCGCAACCGTTTTTAAGGTCATACTAGGAATACTGAGTAAAGCGCCACGCAGTGTTTTTGTTGTTAGAGGCTGCCTTTGTAAATTAAGAGCCGCTTCGAAATGTTTTGATTTCTTTATACACGCAAGATGCAATCTTAGATTTTCATTTGGTTGTTTTATTTTCCATTGGTAGGTCATGTCCATGGGATTGAATGGCGAAACGTGAAATTTCTTATCGCAATCTTCTTGTTTAGCTAAATCTACCAAGTAATGATGTCTTTTGTTCCATGGCGTATTACTCACCTCAGCCAGCATATGAGTATAAAGTCCTGCTGCATTTCTAAGATAATAAAAATTAACTGGGCTAAAATACCAACCAAATGTGCGGACTTGTCCGAGAAAGTAAACGTCACCTGAGAGTGTGGATCCGTTTAACTCTGACATTCTTGCAATAACAGAGGACTCTAATGTTTGCGCTGGATCCCCTAAGTAATCATTACGAATAAATTTAACCGGACTGAAACCCTTTAGTTTATTCGAAAAGCCTTTCACGTTAGCATCTAATTGTTCTATTTCTTTTAACTTTAACCAGTACAAATAAATCTTGTAGTTGAAGCGGTGTATTTTTGGCAGGAAGCGCTGATGATGAACAATTCCTGTATACAAAGCAGACTCTGTTTGTTGATAAGCTGTATTTACACTTCGCTGATGCATTATAAACTCGCACCAAAGCGTTTACAAACATCTAGCGCACTGCGAAGGCCGTCTTCATGAAAACCGTTGTACCAATATGCCCCGCAAAAATGAATCCCCTCTTTGCCGCATATTTCTTCACGGCGCTGTTGTGCACTTACCATTTTTGGACTGAATTGTGGGTGCGCATAATGATAAGTACCCAACACTTTGTCAGGTTCGATAGCTTGCGTATTATTTAAGGTCACGCAAAAGGTCGTCTTACTTTTTAAGCGCTGCAGAATGTTCATGTTATAAGTTACCGCTGCAGGTCTTGAGGATTCCGCTTTTGCGCCTTCAATTTCGTAGTTCCAACTTGCCCAAGCGAGTGGACGTGCAGGTAGAACAGATGTGTCAGTATGAAGAACGACTTCATTCATCGAGTAGGGAATAGCGCCTAATATTGCACTATAGTCACTCAGGTCAATCTCGTTTTGAGGTGCTGATACAAGCATCTGCAGAGCCTGATCGCTATGACATGCAAATATCACTTCATCAAAAGTTTCTTCACCTTTTTGACTGACTACAACGAAGCTACCATCTACTTTTACCACACTTTTAACAGCATCATTTAAACTGATTTTGCTGCTAAATGAATCAATTAAAGGGGCGATATATTGGTTCGAACCGCCGACAATAGTAAACCACTGGGGTCTGTTTGTAATATTAAGGAGCCCGTGGTTGTTAAAAAATGTCAAAAAGAAAGACAAGGGAAAATTAGCTGACGCTTCTAAACTCGTTGACCATATTGCAGCGCACATTGGTAATATATAGTTATGCGTGAAAATGTCGCTTAGTTTATGTTGTGCGATAAATTGTTGAAGCGTGATGTTGTCAGTATTTTTATTATCTGCAATATGCGCTTTGCACAATTTGTTGAATTTAACGATATCGAGCACTAAACGCCAAAACGAAGGGCTGAATATATTGCGTCGTTGGGCAAATAAGCTATTGATGGTGTTGCCATTATATTCCATCTTCGTTTTTATGTTTTTAACACTAAAGCTCATCTCGGTAGGTTGCGTTTCAACATTCAACTTTTGCATCAATTTGATAAAGTTTGGGTAGGTCCACTCGTTATAAACAATAAAGCCAGTGTCGATGGCATAGGTCGTCTTATTTACAACAACGTTCTTTGTTGCTGTATGTCCTCCAATTTGATCGTTTGCCTCATAAACTTTAATATCGTATTTCTTATTTAGGAGATAGGCACAACTGAGGCCCGAAATCCCTGTACCAATAATGGCCACTTTTTTAGTCATTGGGCGTGTTCTCTCGTTTTTTTGGTTTTTGACGCATATTGATGCATATTTTTTTCTGTAAGCCTTCAGGTAGGAGGTTTAGTAAGCGAATCATGAAACTAAATCTTCTTGGAAAATAAACGCTAGACCGAGTAGATAAAATGCCTCTTAGCATATAGTCAGCAGCTACTTCTGCGCTTATTACCATGGGCATTGGAAAATCATTCTTGTCGGTCAACGGCGTTTTGACAAAGCCAGGTGACAAGGTTTGTACTTCAATTCCTTTGTACGCTAAATCGACTTCGAAACTTTTAGCAATGTAATTCAACGCCGCTTTGCTGGCTCCATAAGCTTGGCTTTTTGGGAACGGCAATAAGCGCGCAAGACTGTCTACGAAGACGATTTTATTTCCTGATTTAAGGACCGGGATAAGTGCAGATACAACGTTAATGACGCCGAAAACGTTGGCATCAAAAACGCGTTTAAACATGTCGGGTTCAACATTATTTACATCAACGTATTCGCAAGTTCCTGCGTTAAGTACGGCGATGTCACATTTTATTGGAGCTAATGCTTCCTTCGTTGCTGTTTCGTCAGTAACATCGAAGCGGCATGTCGTTATGTTCTTTATCTGCGCTAGTTCAGCTAGTTTTTTGTTGTTTCTGCCGCAGGCAATCACGGTATGTCCTTCATTTGCACACCGTTTTGCTAGCGCTTCACCAATGCCAGAAGTTGCACCGGTAATGAGTATAATAGCCATTATCCTAGTGTCCTTTTTATTCTTTTTATAATTCTACCGAGCAAGGGGATATTCTCATACACCATTTGCCCTAAATCATAATAATCGCGATGGAATATAATCTTATTATTCTTGATTTTCAATTGAGTAATACCATCGACGTGAATAGGCTTTCCTTTGTTAATACCAGATGTAGCGTACGTCATTTTCCATGTAACCGAGTAGGCAAGGATAGCAGTCGCATTACTTTCTTCTTTATCTTGAGACGAGATTTTATCAATAGATTGTATTACAAAATCACAGTTTTTTGCGTTTCCTAGGAGCTTGGTAAAATAGGCATTTACCGACATGATACCGGAATGTGTCGCAATGGGGTCAATGAATACCACATCATTACTATAAATGTCCGCTAGTTCCTCTATTTTCATGGATTCTAGATCGACGTAGAATGATTCGAATTTTTTAATTGCGTCCATATATAGCGCTCGTTAACAAATACTGTGTGAGTTTTTACATCCATTCTTGTACTTGAGATCAAGAGAGTCATGTTTTTAATTCATCGTCATTTCGATCTAATCTGTAACTACAGCGTATTGCTTATTGTATTTAATGCTATTGAGAACGTTTTACACTATGAAATGCCCACTATTCCCATTGTCCGCACACATTCTTCCCGAAGGAAGGATGTCGTTGAGAATTTTCGAACCACGTTATATCAGAATGGTCAAAGAGGCTTGCGCTAAAGGTGCCGGTTTCGTTATCTGCATGTTGAACTCGAAAGGTCATCGGGAGCAGAACACGCATATATTTCCAACGGGTACATACTGTAAGGTTATCGATTTCGATGTGTTGGAAGATGGTCTTCTCGGCATAACAGTCGAAGGCATTAAGTGTGTCACGATTAGTGATATTGAAACCGAAACTGATGGATTGCGCGTTGCAGACTGCAAGGATCTTCAGGTCTGGTCCTGTAGCTTTGATATTCAAGATTTGGCACCGATGAATGAACGGTTGGGTGAAATATTTGATACATATCAAGAGGTTAGCTCGCTTTATGAAGAGGTAAAGCTAGATGACCCTTTATGGGTCATAAACCGATGGTTGGAACTACTTCCAGTAGATGCAGAACAGAAACAGCATTTTTTAGCGCAAAAGGATTGTAAGAAAATTGTAGACTACCTTGCGCAGTTAATCGAGTAGCACATGCTATTCGAGTGCTCGTGAAGGTTGCGAGAATGAATTGCACAATCCTAAAAAATAAAGGTCTATATTAACGTCGTGCGTTGGGCTACCATATTGGTGGTAATATCAATTTATTTGCTAAAACCAGATTTTAATTTAAGTGATCTTTCTAATTAGTATCCCGTATATCTTATTAATGTATAGGAAAGGAAGAACAAAATGCTCATCGGAATTCCATTGGAAAATAGTAAGCCAGACGTAAGAAAACCGAAAGACTGCGCGGCTGAAATGGCAGCGTTGTTAGAAACGGTTGCGCAAGAACGTTGTAAAGCGTCCTTCGCAAAGGTGTTTGGTTATTTCGCACCTCGGCTGCGTTCATACGCTCTTAAGCAGATGGGCAACGAAGCTATCGCGATGGAACTGGTGCAAGATACCATGTCAAACGTGTGGCAAAAAGCGCATCTTTTCAACGCCGATAAAGGTTCGCCATCAACATGGATTTTTACGATCGCGAGAAATATTCGGTTCGACATGCTTCGCAAACTCAGAAATAGAAAAGAAGATGTCTGTTCAGACGACATGTGGCCAATACTTTGCGAGCAGACTGCTGATCCGAAAGAAAAAACCTTAGAGGAGCAAATTACGCTTCAACAAGTTGGTGAATTGTTTAACGAATTGCCAGAAAAGCAAAAAGCGGTGATTGAAGCAATATACATAGATGGTAAGTCTCAACAAGAAGTAGCCGATGAATTGGAGATACCTTTAGGCACAGTGAAATCTCGCACCAGACTGGCCTTACAACGCTTAAAGGACATGTTAGAAACACATGATTAATTTTCATCCGACAAACGAGATGCTAGGTGCCTTTGCAGATGGCTTTATGTCACCTGCCCAGGCGTTAATTATTTCAGCACACTGCGATATGTGTTCACAATGTGCAACGAAAGTTGCTTTGTATACCGACGCCAGTGCTGAAGCGATTTTTGACCAAAACGCTCCCAAGGTAGACGCCGGCGTCTTTGGTGATATGCTCTCTCAGATTACTTCTGAAGAGGTAGATAGGGGCATGAAAGTGGAGCCTCGAAATAGAGTTTTGGAGTTGGACGGTAGGCAGTTTGTTTTACCACGCTCACTAAATAGATTGTCAGAATCAATGGGTAATTGGTCTCACATGGTGGGTAAGTTATGGCAGGCACCTGTCAATATTGGCGGTGACAACGTCGCGAATTTCATTTTTATGGAAAAGGGCGGCAGTGTGCCAGAGCATACTCACAGAGGTAGCGAAATGACATTAGTTGTCAACGGTGAATTTAGTGACGGCTTGGCAGATTATGATAGTGGTGACTTTATGGTTATGGATGGAAGTAACATTCACACACCATCAACTAATTCTGATGAAGGATGTTTGGTCTTTAGTATAGTTGACAAACCGTTGCATTTTACCTCTGGTTGGGCGCGACTTATAAACCCATTTAGTCATTTATTCTTTAAGTAATCACAATCGGGGTTTCTGTTCTGCAGTCAAAACTAAAAAAGCACGCTTAAGGCGTGCTTTTTTAGTTTTCATCATTACGACGACTATCGTGAAGTGCGAATCCCCTTTAATCAATAAATTCACTATCAGGATAATTTAAGCGGAGTGTTCTCATCGTGTTTTGTTTCAATTCAGTCAAATTAAGTTGATTATAACTCGATACCATAATTTCAAGCGCCGGTTGCACTTGTGTGGTATCTGGAAAATTCTCAATGACATATCGCCCTCTATTAGCGGCCGCTACATAGGCTTGTCTTCTCATGTAATAACGAGCAACTGCAATTTCGTAACTCGCCAGTCGATTCTTTATATGCAGCATGCGCTCACTAGCATCAATTGCATACTTGCTGTTCGGATATTTCTGAATTAAACGTCTGAAATCTTCAAAAGCTTCTCGCGATTTGGACGGGTCTCTGTCAGAACGATCAACGCCAAGTATTTCTTGAAAAAGATTATTGTCTAGTTCCATGTTCGTCACGCCGCGCATAAAGTAAGCGTAATCAACGTCGGCGTGATTGGGATTTAGTCGAACGAATCTGTCGATGGTAGCTAATGCTTGGTCAGGCTTACCCACTTTATAATATGCAAAAATAAGATCTAATTGAACTTGGTGAGAATGCGCGCCAAAGGGATATTTTGAATCAATCATCCCTAAGGTTTGTGCGGCTTGCGCATAGTTACCTATAGCCATGCTCTCACGGGCGTCAGCGTAAAGCGCTTGAACGCCATCGTTAGCAACTGCTTTCGCTTCCTGATCTTCAGAGGAGGCGCAACCTCCTAAGCTAATCATTGCTGCCGCAAGTATTGCTATGCTTATTTTATTTTTCAGTATCATTTGAAATTGCTTAACCTTTTTCTATTTATTAATGAGTTGTTTTATTTTCAAATCAACTCTTTTTGCTTTTCGGTGGTTCTATGCGGGATTAACCACGTTCTACACCCAATTTTGCTATTCTACACTAAGCTTTATTTGCTGTGTTAGAAATTCTTGCTGTTATGCAACATAAGTTGCTTGCTATACTATGCACACTATTTATTAATGCGAATGTTATGGCTTCCAATAAACTCCAAATTAAGCTTTCGGCGACAGTGCCCGAAAATTTATTCGATAAAAGACTAGACCAATGTTTGGCGGTTTTGTTCCCTGAATACTCAAGATCTAAGCTAAAAGAGTGGATACTAGCTGGGTTTGTAAGTGTCGATGGTGAAAAAATCGACACACCACGACTAAAACTAAAAAGCGGTGAAGAAATTCTTATCGACGCTGAGCAAGAAGTACAAGTCACTAGCGAAGCTCAGCATATCGATTTGAATGTTGTTTATGAAGATGAGCACATACTAGTTATCGACAAACAAGCCGGTTTGGTAGTGCATCCAGGTGCCGGAAACCATGACGGTACTCTGCTAAATGCATTGTTGGCTAAAGTGCCTGAAATTGATCAAGTTCCGAGAGCGGGTATTGTGCATCGCCTGGATAAAGATACAACGGGTTTAATGGTTGTGGCAAAAACGTTGCCAGCACAAACAAGCTTAGTTGAGCAGTTGCAAGCTCGAAGCATGGGCCGTGAATATGAAGCATTAGTGATGGGAACAATGATTGCTGGTGGCGTTGTTGATGAACCTATCGGCAGACACGCAACAAAAAGAACGGCAATGGCGGTAAGAGAATTCGGTAAATCCGCTGTCACGCATTATAGAGTAAAAGAAAAGTTTCGCGCCTACACTTACCTTCGCTTGAAACTGGAAAGTGGCAGAACGCACCAAATCAGAGTTCACATGTCGCATATTAATCATCCATTGGTGGGCGATGCACTTTACGGCGGCAGACCGAGATTGCCGAAGAATGCGAGTGAAAAATTTATTACAGCGTTGCGCGCGTTTAAGCGTCAAGCACTGCATGCTGCACAATTAACTTTACTACATCCAATTAGTGGAGAAGAGATGACGTTTAAAGCACCGCTTCCAGAAGATTTTGTTACTCTACTAAAAGAAGTACGGGAAGACACAAAAATAAACGGAATTGATATCTAATTGGCTTCTATCGAATTTATACAGCCTTCGTGGCCGGTAAATAAGAGAGTCTTTTGTGTAAGTACCACTGCTATCGGAGGTGTCAGTACCAATGCGTTTGAAAGCCTAAATTTAGGTTCCCACGTTGGCGATGACCCACATAGGGTTGAGATGAATCGTCAACGCTTAGCAAATGAGCTGAAAGGTCTTGTGCCACAGATGAAGCCAATTTCATGGCTTAGTCAGACCCATAGTACGAACGTTGTTAGCTTGTTGGAGGCTACAGAACCTGGCGTAGTCGAGGCAGACGCTGCGTTCACTACAATCACTGATTTGCCATGTAGCGTTATGACCGCAGACTGCATGGCGCTGATGATTGCAAACACGAAGGGTACTGAAGTTGCTGCCGTGCATGCTGGTTGGCAAGGCTTATTAAATGGTGTCATTGAAAATACAGTGGAGCATTTTTCATCACAACGCAGTCAGATTCACGTATGGTTCGCCCCCGCTATATGTCAGCAGCATTTTGAGATTGGAGAAGACCTTAAAACCTTATTTTCGAAGTTTCCAAGCGCGTTAAAAGCCTCTACGGTAAAAGATAAAACATTACTAAACTTGCTTGAAGTCGCTAATCTAAAGCTCGACGCTCTGGGCATTTTTCAACGCTACTATTCAAATATTTGTACCTATTCCTCAGCTAATTTATTCTCACATCGACACTCTACACATCAAGGCTTATCTGCGTGTGGTCGAATGGCAAACTTGATCTTAATCAAATAAGGCCTCGATTGAATAAAAAATGCGCTTGAAAGTACGCGTCTTTGACTCCACATTTATACGATATATACCATGGAGTTAAGTTACTTATGCGTTTAGACCGATTTACAAGCAAGTTTCAAATTGCGATTTCAGATGCACAAAGCCTTGCATTAGGCAGAGACCACCAATATATCGAACCTGTGCATCTGATGATGGCCTTATTAAATCAGCAGGGAGGCTCAGTTCGTCCATTGTTTGATCAAGCAAAAGTGAACGTAAATAGCTTGCGATCATCCTTATCAGAAGCCATTGAAAGGCTACCTCAATTGCAAGGTATCGGCGGTGATGTTCAACTTAGTAATGACACTTTAAAACTACTTAATCTAAGCGACAAGATTGCACAGAAGCGCAAAGACGACTACATCACGTCTGAAATATTTGTGCTTGCATGTATGGAAGATAAAGGTCAACTAGGCACGATATTCAAAACATTAGGCGTTAAACAAGAAGCGATTGAGTCTGCAATTAATGCATTGCGCAATGGTCAAAAAGTAACTGATCCCAATGCTGAAGATGTTCGACAAGCACTGGAAAAGTTTACGATGGATTTGACAGAGCGTGCCGAACAAGGAAAATTAGACCCAGTTATCGGACGCGATGACGAAATTCGTCGAACGATACAAGTTTTACAACGCAGAACTAAAAATAACCCCGTGTTGATAGGTGAGCCGGGTGTTGGCAAAACAGCTATCGTTGAGGGGCTAGCACAACGAATTATCAACGGTGAAGTACCTGAGGGACTCAAGAATAAGCGAGTATTGTCCTTAGACATGGGATCACTATTAGCGGGTGCAAAGTATCGTGGTGAATTTGAAGAACGTTTGAAAGCCGTGTTAAATGAGTTATCCAAAGAAGAAGGCAAAGTCATTTTATTTATTGACGAGCTTCATACCATGGTTGGTGCTGGTAAAGGTGAAGGAGCGATGGATGCAGGAAACATGCTTAAACCCGCACTAGCACGCGGTGAGTTGCATTGCGTCGGTGCGACAACGCTCGACGAATACAGGCAATACATTGAAAAAGACGCGGCGCTCGAACGACGCTTTCAAAAAGTTCAGGTAGATCAGCCCTCGGTAGAGGACACGATAGCGATATTGCGCGGTCTAAAAGAGCGCTATGAGCTGCACCATTCAGTGAATATTACCGACCCCGCTATTGTCGCGGCTGCTAGGCTATCGAATCGCTATATAAGTGACAGACAACTGCCAGATAAAGCGATTGATTTAATAGATGAGGCTGCATCTAGCATTAGAATGCAAATTGACTCCAAACCGGATGAGATGGACAAACTGGAGCGACGTATTATTCAATTAAAACTTGAAGAACAGGCCTTATCTAAAGAAACCGACACGGCCAGCCTTAAAAGATTAGAAGTGATTGAAATTGAACGCGAGCAGTTAGAACAGAAATTTGGTGATTTAGACAAAATTTGGCGTGCTGAAAAGAATGCAATGCAGGGCACTCAATTTATTAAAGGAGAGCTCGAACAAGCGAAACTTGATCTTGAAATAGCACGCAGAGCATCTGATTTATCCAGAATGTCAGAACTCCAATATGGTCGTATCCCTGAATTAGAACTCAAACTAGAGCAGGCCAGTGAGTCTGACATAATGGAAACACAGCTAATAAAAAACAAAGTGACCGAGAATGAAATAGCCGATGTGTTATCTCGCTGGACAGGTATTCCCGTAAGTAAGATGTTGGACAGTGAGAAAGATAAGCTGGTCAATATGGAAGACAGTATTGGTAAACGTGTCATTGGTCAAAAGGAGGCGGTTGTGGCTGTTTCAAATGCGATTAGGCGTTCTCGGGCTGGTCTTGCTGATCCAGATAGGCCAACCGGATCATTTTTGTTTTTAGGTCCAACTGGGGTAGGAAAAACTGAGCTATGTAAGTCGCTAGCTAACTTCTTATTTGACACCGAAGATGCCATGGTTCGTATTGATATGTCCGAGTTCATGGAGAAGCATTCTGTGTCAAGATTAGTGGGGGCGCCACCAGGATACGTAGGCTATGAAGAGGGGGGGTACTTAACTGAAGCTGTTAGACGTAAACCTTATTCCGTGATCTTATTAGACGAAGTGGAAAAAGCGCATCCTGATGTATTCAATATATTGCTACAAGTTCTGGATGATGGCAGATTGACAGATGGGCAGGGTAGAACAGTCGATTTTAAAAATACCTTAATTATTATGACTTCAAATTTGGGTTCTGACATTATTCAGGGGCACACTGATGATAGCACCTACGAGGAAATGAAGAAGCAAGTAATGGTGGAAGTGTCAGCTCATTTTAGGCCTGAATTTATCAATAGGGTTGATGATATTGTGGTATTCCACTCACTAGGTAGGGAAGAAATAAAATCTATTGCTAAAATTCAACTGTTAGGTTTGCGTCAGCGTTTGCAGGAAATGGGACTAAAATTAGAAATCTCGGGTGCTGCCCTAGATATTATTGCTGATGCAGGTTTTGATCCTATCTATGGTGCTAGACCACTGAAACGAGCAATTCAAACTCAGATTGAAAATCCCCTCGCTGAAACTCTATTAAGCGATAAACTCGTTGACAAGGAAGTAGTAAGAATTGACGTGCTTGATGGCGTCTTAGTTATAGCTTAATACGCTTTGTTCATGCCATTAACAATGTTAGTGGCATGATTTCAATGAAGCGATGAATATCATAATATACGTTGTTTTTATAAGCTAGAGAGCTGCTTTTTCAAAACTTCTGCATCTTGGCGATAATCAAATTCAGCAAAGTCTGAAAGCAGTATGTTGAGCTCATTTAGGGCTTCGCTCTTGCGTCCTAATTTCATCAGAGTGTATGCAAGATGGTAACGCACTCCTGGGTCCGAGGCGTTCATCGAAAATGACTCTCGCAACAGATTTAGTGCGTTGTCGTGGTTACCGCGTAATGTGAGTATCCAACCTAAAGTATCGAGTATGGCTTGGTTATTGGGCAGTGCTTCATATGCTTGTTGAGCGAAATTATATGCCGCATCAATCTTATCTTCTTGAATATACAAATTAGCTAAATTGTTTAATACTAATGGTCTACCAACATAATCGGTGGCATTAGAAAGTGAGAGATATAAGGGTTTTGCTTTTTCATTGCTGCCTATTGTCAGATAATAATCGGCAAGTAGGTTTGTTGAGAAGGTATTACGTTCGTAGTCTCTTGCAAGTCCTTCAAACGCCATAATAAACCCGTCTTCACCGTGCCCTTCTATCGCTAATTGATAGCTTTTGATTAAGGCCGGCGCTAATGAACTTTGTGATCTAACAGCATTGACATATCTGGCCGCTGCGGCCTCAAAATTATCTTTAGATAGATATAGATCACCCATCAGTAAATCCACATCTGGATTTTTAGGATAGCGTTTGTGTAATGAATCTAAGCGTGTTGTGGCTTCATCAATACTACCGAGGGCTAACAACATTCTGACACTATCACGTTTCGCAAAGAAATTGCTTTCATCTAGTTCTAAAATTCTATTGATAGAGACTAAACTACCTTGGGTATCTGAAATACGTGCTTGAGCCAAACTTAAACGATACAAATCGCTGACGCTATCCCTATAAATGCCTGACAGTGTTTTGAAATCGTCTTTCGCTTTCGTAAGCTCATTTAAGTTGGTGTAAATCAAACCTCGTTTATACAAATACTCGGGGTTTAAAAAGTCATCCTTTATAAGAGTATTAATTATTGTTAATGCGTTAAAATTGTTCCCATTAGTAATATTTAAGTCAATTAAGGCTTCTTTAATGTCAATATTTTTCGGGGCTCTAGCGTTCGCATTTTGAAGTATTCCTAGAGCTTGCTCTTTTCTCCCTAGTTGCACCAATATTCTACCGTACAGAATCAAGACATCAACTGAATCTGGACGCTCTGAATATAAAGTTTCTGCATAAGTGAAGGCCTCATTGGAGCGACCTTCGCTAAATAATTTATTTGCTAGGTTAAACGAGGCTTCGAAGTGTCCGGGGTGTTCTTTTATGATGCTTCTGTACAAGACATTAGCCTCTGTACCTCGGTTAGTTTTTGATAACACTGCAGCTTTAAGGTTTTGTATACCCGGACTATCTGGAAGGTCTTTTAATAATGCGTCAATATGCTGATTGGCCTCGGTATATTGCTCTGAACGAATGCTTAATATTGCTTTTTGTAAGAGGGTGGCAAGGTTTCCTGAGCCTATTTCGTCAAGCTTCCCCAGCGCTAAATCTAACTTGCCTCTGGCAGCTAAGAGGCGTGCACTCATTTCAATATAGCTATTATTTTTAGCATATTTAGCTTCCAGTCGGGTCAGTAACCAGGCACATTTATGGTTCAGTTTGGCCGCAATATAAAGCTCACAAAGATTCATGGCTGAAGGTAAATCGTCCTCCAAGGTACTCTCAAATTTTTCTAAAATACCGATGGCGCCGGTGTAATTCCCCTCCGCTTTGTATATATCAACTAAAATAGTCGCTGCTTGAATATTCTCAGGACGCTTAAATAGGTATTGATTAAGTGACTGTTTCGCTGCTTCTAAATTGTTATTCGCATAATTTGCCATGCCAGCAACATATAATAACTCTTCATTATTTGACAATGCAGCAGAATCAATAAGACTTAAGTTATTAACAAGAGTACTGAGTGTTTTTTCAGTAAGTGCGTCATCATTTAATTTTGAAGCCACCCAGCCCAATAAAAGTTGACCGATCGGATCATTTGGTGTCAGCGCTAGCGTTTTTTCCAATACGCTTTTTGCTTCTTCATATCGGTTTTCTTTGCTAAGTGCAGCCGCGAGTTCGCGTAAACCAATGGGATGAGAGGGGGCTAGGGCTAAGGTTTGATATAACGATACTATTTCGTTTGATGTTTGATTCTTCGCTTTAAATATACCAGCTTGTAATATATACGTGCCAGGGAGGCTAGGGTTAATTGCCAGTGATTTTTCTATCAGTGCTTGAGCAGTCGCAAGTTCCCCCCTGCTAATTAAATAGTTAGCGTATGCATTCATAGCGACAATAGAGGTTGGTGCTACTTTAATAGCGGCTTCGAACGCCTTGATAGTGCTCTGTTGTTGACCTAACTTGTTGTATGCGATGCCCTTGGTGGAGAGTAACAAGGCTTTCTTCATAGGGCTCAGTTGTTGCTCAGAAAAATCTGTAATTTCTTGGTATTGTTGAAGGGTTAAAAGCACGCTCATCAGTGGCTCTATCACCAAATTTGCATCGCCACCGCGCGCTAGGACTTCTTTTAACTCGAGCTCTGCTTCAGAAAAATAGCCAGACAATCCTAACACTTGACCCATCAATATTTTAGAAGGGAGATGCTCTGGATCATTATTCAATGAATTTTTTAAGTGAATATAACTTTCGTCGATAAGGCCATTGTTAAATGCAGTGTTCGCTTTTTCATAATCTGACAGTTGTTGGGCATGGCTTGTTAAGGAAACAAAAAGGAGAATGATAATTGCAAGTCTTGAAAACATGAAAAGGCCTTATTAACGAGTATAAAAAAAGCCGATATTACAATCAGCTTTTTCAGTATGCTATAATTTTTAGTGCTTTATTTTTTACGGCGTTGCAACAAAATTAAGGTAAGCAGTCCGAATAAACCGAGTGTGGCCGGCGCGCTTACTTGTTCTGGTTTCTCTGTTTCACGCGTCATGGTGCTTAAACCAGCTAGTTTAAACGCATCATTGTTAACGGTCCAATTGTCACCAAATACGCGATTATATGCACCCACTAACCAGTGTTTCGAATACTGCGTTTGGTTCACGACCACATCCACATCGTCCTTTAAATTAGCGTAATTATCAATGACACTCCAACCTTGACTTGCAATGTCAGACCATTTTGTTTGAGCATTGAAAAAATTGACTGCAGAACCATCGTGCATGAGCACAGACATATCAGCGTCTTTCGATGTGCTGCAGTCATTATAACACCAAGACCAACCGATGTTTAATTCTGTTAAGTTCACTTCACTTGAAAAAGAGAAGAGCACCATTTCGTATTCGAACTGGTCGTCGTCATACTTACCATCCCAGGAATCACGGATGTTATCTATAGCATGGTCTGGCGCCGATACATCATCATCTTCATTTTCATTGACAATACCCAAGCCCGAACTCCACTTTTTCAATTCGGCCTCTTCGACGCACAATTTATCGTCGTCATCTTCGCATTCGTCTGTCGATGCCCACGCACTTACCCTTAGCTCTACTTGATCGCCACCAGAACCTGAGCGTAAAACTAATTCATTCCCGCTATTATCACCCGACAATGAGTCTTGTGAGTTGCCAAAGTTCCAGGTCTGTGTTCCTGCAACGGTATTTCCTGCTGCTAATAATGCAAATGCCACTAAACACAACTTCTTCATATCGTTCCTACGCATTAATGTTCTCTGAATATTCTAAGCAATTTTAATGCCTAAAATAATTTCTTTTACTTATCAATTGCTTGTGATTTTTTCTTCGCGCCTTATCAGTAAAGTGTAAAAAAAGCTGACACAAATATCTATACTCAAGCTGACAATAACACAGGCCGGACTAACATATACAGGCCTATTGTTTATGTATACAATTCAGGGGTAAACAAAATAAGCGCAAACATCAATGAGCGGTCACGATAATATGATCTTTCATTTTACAGCGCGGTCAATTTAAAACTATTGAGTACAGATATATATGCAAGCAAATAAACGAAAGGGTATTTATCTATTGCCTAACCTACTAACCACGGCCGGCCTCTTTTCTGGGTTTTACGCGGTTGTTATGTCAATGAATAATCATTTTGAATCGGCAGCAATTGCAATTTTTGTTGCCATGATATTTGATGGGCTTGACGGACGCGTTGCCAGAATGACGAATACGCAAAGTGATTTCGGTGCCGAATATGATTCAATGGCAGATATGGTTTCTTTTGGTATGGCGCCAGCATTGGTTGCTTACAACTTTGGTCTTTCTGAATTAGGTAAAATTGGGTGGTTGGCTGCGTTTGTCTATGTTGCTTGCGCGGCACTGAGACTTGCGAGATTTAATACACAAGTAGGGATTGCAGACAATCGATTCTTTCAAGGGTTGGCGAGCCCTGCAGCAGCCGCACTTGTTGCTGGACTCGTTTGGGTAGGAGTTGATTATGATATTGACGGAAATGAGTATGGGATAGTTGTTGCGTTAGTGACTGGTATTTCAGGGCTATTAATGGTCAGTAATTTCAAATACAACAGTTTCAAAACAATAGATTTGCATGGAAAAGTGCCGTTTGTAGCAATACTCATTATTATGTTGGTATTTATTGTTGTGGCAACTGCCCCCTCTCTTGTACTTTTCATCGTATTCTCACTGTATGCGGTTGCCGGGCCAGTTAACACGTTTAGAACGGTAGAAAAGGTAACACTCGAAGATGTCATTGGTGAAACCGAAGAAGATGCCGATTTTACCGAGATGCCTGAGGATAATACTGACGCCACCACTAACGATGCGTCGCTAAATACAAACACAGTCAATAAAAAAGACCGTGATCAAGAAACAGTTAAGTAATCAGTGATAATTAAATAAAGATAATATTGGAATAAGTAGCCGTTAGTTATGAAAAAAGCAGCTTATCGCTAATTTCACAACTTAACGCTGAGGAATTAAATTGATACATAAATAAAAGATGTGAAATGTAATTCCATTAACAGACTGAATTTATTGAATTTAATTGTGATATTGTAGTATTTATGTACAGTTGATGTGATCTTTTCTGCCTACATATACAAAATAATTAAAAAAAACACTTGAACACTTTATTTGATTCTGTAGAATGCGCGCTCTGTTCAAGGGAGGCAGCCAACAAGTGGTTTGCTGGTTCACGAAGACAGTGAGTTTAAGGGCAGTTTAGATTGGTTTTATCAGTAACTTCGGTTAACAATAACTTCAAATTAAATTGCAAAAAAGCTTGACAATAAAATCGATGCAGGTAGTATACGCATCCCGCTTGAGACGGCACATTAAGTCGCCTTCAAGCCGCCAGTGAAATAGAAAGAAGCTGGCATGTTCTTTAACAATTTATAACAAGACAATCTGTGTGGGCACTCATTAAGAGTGTCGACAACAAAAAACGATTTACAAAAAATTTAATTGAAGAGTTTGATCATGGCTCAGATTGAACGCTGGCGGCAGGCCTAACACATGCAAGTCGAACGGAAACATGTCTAGCTTGCTAGATGATGTCGAGTGGCGGACGGGTGAGTAATGCCTGGGAATTTGCCTTTGTGTGGGGGATAACCATTGGAAACGATGGCTAATACCGCATGATACCTACGGGTCAAAGGGGGCTTTTAGCTCCCGCGCAAAGAGAAGCCCAGGTGAGATTAGCTAGTTGGTGGGGTAAAGGCTCACCAAGGCGACGATCTCTAGCTGTTCTGAGAGGAAGATCAGCCACACTGGAACTGAGACACGGTCCAGACTCCTACGGGAGGCAGCAGTGGGGAATATTGCACAATGGGCGAAAGCCTGATGCAGCCATGCCGCGTGTGTGAAGAAGGCCTTCGGGTTGTAAAGCACTTTCAGTTGTGAGGAAAGGTTGGTGGTTAATACCCATCAGCTGTGACGTTAGCAACAGAAGAAGCACCGGCTAACTCCGTGCCAGCAGCCGCGGTAATACGGAGGGTGCAAGCGTTAATCGGAATTACTGGGCGTAAAGCGCACGCAGGCGGTCTGTTAAGCTAGATGTGAAAGCCCCGCGCTCAACGTGGGAGGGTCATTTAGAACTGGCAGACTAGAGTTTTGGAGAGGAGAGTGGAATTCCAGGTGTAGCGGTGAAATGCGTAGATATCTGGAGGAACATCAGTGGCGAAGGCGACTCTCTGGTCAATAACTGACGCTCATGTGCGAAAGTGTGGGTAGCGAACGGGATTAGATACCCCGGTAGTCCACACCGTAAACGCTGTCTACTAACTGTTTGTGGATTTAATCCGTGAGTAGTGAAGCTAACGCGATAAGTAGACCGCCTGGGGAGTACGGCCGCAAGGTTAAAACTCAAATGAATTGACGGGGGCCCGCACAAGCGGTGGAGCATGTGGTTTAATTCGATGCAACGCGAAGAACCTTACCTACTCTTGACATACTTGGAATTTTTCAGAGATGAATGAGTGCCTTCGGGAACCAAGATACAGGTGCTGCATGGCTGTCGTCAGCTCGTGTCGTGAGATGTTGGGTTAAGTCCCGCAACGAGCGCAACCCTTGTCCTTATTTGCCAGCATTAAGTTGGGTACTCTAAGGAGACTGCCGGTGACAAACCGGAGGAAGGTGGGGACGACGTCAAGTCATCATGGCCCTTACGAGTAGGGCTACACACGTGCTACAATGGCGAGTACAAAGGGATGCAAACTGGTGACAGTAAGCGGACCCCTTAAAGCTCGTCGTAGTCCGGATTGGAGTCTGCAACTCGACTCCATGAAGTCGGAATCGCTAGTAATCGTAGGTCAGCATACTACGGTGAATACGTTCCCGGGCCTTGTACACACCGTAGTATGCTGACCTACGATTACTAG